>NZ_JAIGPJ010000005.1:144329-237387 GCF_019719005.1 Pseudomonas cichorii | reverse complement strand
AGAAAGAAATCGGGAGCACAGCATCCGGGATCACACGGCGGCTTTGAATGTGTGGTTTATGGAGCGGTTACGTTCCAACTCATCAACGAAACCACCGGCGAACCTATGCCCAACCAGGCTTACGCCATCCAGCGCGCCGACGGCAGCATAGAACAAGGCGTCAGCGATGCTCAGGGATTTACACATAGGGTGAGATCGAATGTGGCTGAAAGCGTCAAAGTGTTTGTGGAGGATTGAAGGCGGCTGTTGAATAACAAGCAGAAGCCTATCTTGGTCTTTTATCCTTTTGAAAAAACCTGACGGCCTTATGCTGCCGACTTAACCTCCAGCACTAGCAAAACTTAACGACATTCTACTCATCAAGCTCGACTAATACCAAGGCTATTAATTACTACCCTCGCCGCATTAGCTTGAAGACCAAATATAATATTAGACTTCTGAGAAGCGCACACTAAGCCCTTCACAATAAAAATTGCTTTTAAGCCCTAAAGCCAGCAACACAAAAATCACTCCATAATATAATTGATAATAGAACGTATCTTTTCATCCATAAAGTTATCATTCAAAAACTTAAAAACACTTCCTTGATACTTACCTGAAACAACGTAAAACTTATCAACATTTTTTACTACGGCCAAATCTAAAACCCCCATCTTTATAAAGGAGTCGAAATTTCTTGCACTAAGTTTTTCCAACTTCACAGAACACTGAACATACATTAATTTTTGATCTACAAAAGAAGCCCCCTTATAAAAACTTCTAAAGAATTTTTTAAGCTCAGACTCACACAACATCCTATTACTTTTGGTAGTGCTTTCAATCAAAGCCAATGTATCTGTCAAATCGCCAAGCTTGCAAGTACTATCAAACATTGAGGAATCAAAGGTTTCAGATGCATAATTACCGCCCGTATTTAAAAACTCCGAATAATAAAATTTAGCCCCAAAAAAACGCGAAGCTGTAAAGTTATCATAGTTATAAAACCCACTATTCCAAATTTTAAGATTTGAAAAATCCAACGATGGGTAATCCCCATAAATAAAAATATATTCGATTTTAGAATCAACTTCCAGATCAGGTGCAACCTGATATAAGTCTCGAATCTTTCTAGAAAGTTCATTTCGACTGTAAGTAGTGCACTTTGAATAAATTGACAATAGTGCACCTATAGCTTTTTTAATAGTCTCCGACTCTCGCAAATCGGCTTTTCCATTGCCGAGTAAAGTTCTTATATCTTTGAGCATTGCTCTTACAGAATCATGCAAAACGTTCGGGCTTTGTTTTGAAAAGTAAAGAACCACATCAGACAATGACTGCTTATCAGCCACTTGTGTACTGGCTAAGCATTTCAATAGCTCACTGCCCGTCGAGCGACGAAGAACCCCATCGATCACAAACAACGACTTGAAATAGTCATTTAGAAATTGATATCTAAACCGAAGATAACTACCTTCTTTTACAAGCAAAGGATTTATTTCAATTTTAGAATAGAGCTCGTTAGCTTGACTGCCATAATAGATAGACAATCTTTCTTTCAAATCCTCAACAGCTATAACCTCTCCACACTCAACAGCCAACTCAGAAAAAAACTCAATAAAAGAGCGCGTATCAAGCTCAATATCATGACGGGTTTTTTCCCTTCGCAACACAGAGTAAATTATTAAATCAGTCAGATTCGAATTACATGCATAATCACATTCGTCAGAAGATATTTCAAATGCAATTTGCTCACACCGCCCCATCTGTTCTTCAAATATAGTCGAAACCATATCTATAAAGAATGGAATAATTCGCTTGGCGTGATCACCAAACTGCTCTAATTGAGACAAATACTTTTCAAAAAGATCATTTACCTCCTCGCTTTTACTGTATTTAGAAAATCGTTTTCTTATATACTTCGCACGAGATGCCTCATCAAAGCCTAAAAGCTCATGACACTCGATCCCAAACTCATCTAAGGCTGTATTCTCTAAAAACGACATATTTCTAGAAGTCAAAATTACTTGACTTCGTCCCATTTGCTGGTGCGCTTCGCTAATAGATGATAAAAATAATTGCAAATTGAATCTATCCTGTAGAATAGAAACAAACTCGTCCAATCCATCTACTATAACTACAACCCTTCCGCACAACAAACAAAGCTCAAACTGATTTCGATCATAAACATATTCTATTTTATTAATCTGAGAATGCAAATCGTAAAGATCATACACAGACCTTATTTCAACATTCCCCAAAAACTCATTTGAAAAATTATTTCTGAGCGACTCAGCTTTAATTAAAATAACTGAACTTTGCCCTGCAGAATTTTTCTGCAGTGAAATTGCCAACTCATGACACAGCGTACTTTTACCCATCCCCCCGGTGGCCGTAATTAACTGCCCTGATGAAGCAGTATCAGAGTTTAACTTATCAGCAAGATATTTATTTGCAGACTCAGATTTCCCTCCTTCAAGACCAAGATGCGACAAAGCCTGATCTGTATAAAACTTATTTTCTCTTACGGCAGTTGAAATACGCAAACCTTCATCAATACAATATTCCCAAATAAACTCTGAATAAGTTAAATCAGCAACCTCAATATTAAGTTTATTTTCAGCAAGAATACGCTGAATTAGAACATCGTCCCCCTTGGCAGGCCTTAATATTGTTAAATTACTGATATCCAAACCTTTCAAAACAAGCTGCTGACAGAACCTGTTGATAGTTTGGGTTATCGTGATATTAGGATAAAGTATTAGAAAATACGATGGGAAAGGTGTGCGAACCTCCCATAATTCAAATTTTATTCTATTATTCCCAGACCTGTCAGTTCCAGCAACACTATCAATAATAGCAGTGCGCTTTGAATACTTTAACTTTAGAATATCTTCTACACGTGTAAAATCATAGTGCGCAACCCCACCCTCTATGCTTTTCCGCTTCTCCGGCCGGCTTTGCTTAGACCTTCGGCTCAAATTTTTAACAAGAAAACTTAGACTTTTTGCATAAAGATCATCATCATAAAAATCAACTCGAAATTTACCCCTCAAATAAAATGGCGTACTAAATTTCTCTCGTGAAACAACCAAGATATTACTTGAACTTCCTTTTTCCGACTCTTCCCAATGTCTAATAGCAGTCAAACAAGTTTCTATTCCGACGCCACCATCTCGAGCTTCAGCCTTAATTCTATATTTCTCAGTACATACAACAATTATTACATCTGAATCTCGTACTGCCTCTTCCATAAATTGGTTTTTATCGGAAAAGCTGTCCATATCGAACATATCAAAAGTAACATGAAACTCTTTATACTCATCCAGATCATTAGCTAAACGCTGAACCCAAGATTGATGATCTTCACCATCCCAGCTGTAACTGATAAATATTCTAATTGGGTTCATATTACTTCCCTGTATGAAATCAAGTTTGGTCTGAAAAGACGCAGACCATTTTCAACAGCATAGCTCGAAAAATAGCACTACGCCATCACAAGAAAAGATCACAGGGTAAATAGCTAAGCCTAGGTGGCTGTCCGCTGAAGAAGGGAGGTGATCAGCCCAGCAGAATATAAAATTTTCTTGCCACAGCACGAATTTTCACTGACAGGTAAAGAAGTACGGCACAGAGAGATAGCACCTGATGAACGCTATATCGATGTAATATAGGGAATACTTCTATTTGACTGAAAAAACCTTGGAAACAACAAGGATTCAAAGAAAGGTGGCAACCCCACCAGCCACACCCCGGCACACAATGTTCCCGCTATGGCTGCTCCCTTCCGGGCCTGACCAGGTTGACGGGTAATCGTTGCGGGGGGACCGATGGGGTCACCATAACGACACTCGCCAGTCGGCGAGCCGCGCCATTGTACCGGTCTGGCGCGAAGTTACAACCCGTAATCCAGGATAAAAATTCGAGATTGCTCAAGCACTTGTGTCACAAGGGCTCGGCGGGTTGCAGGGAGCGGGTTCGGGGCTTATAGTCGCGCCGTCGCTGCATGTCAGTGATCGGGGGTGGAAGCCCGGCTGTTCGAAGGACACAGAAGCTATATCAGCAATCTGAGACTCTAAATGTTTCGGATAGCTGCGCTATGGCGGCTGTGTGCTGGGGCACCTTCGGGTGCACCGGGTTCCTTTGACCGGTCTTCCACACCCACGCACAGCTGCCACCCAACTCATGTGGAAGTGAGCCTTGGCAGTCCTTTTAATGAAACAAAGGAAGTTTAGCCATGTTCAAAATCACACCCAATCCCCCTGCCCTCACGCCTTGCGGAGGTGCAGCATGACGCGCTTTGTCCCTCTCAAAAGCAATAACACCAACAACCCTGTGATGCACATAGACAGTCAGGCGCCGCTGGATTTTCTGTTTGCCAGTGCCGATCGGCGTATCCGGATGGCTTGTCGCTTACTGGAATGCCTGGACGGTGCCGATGACGCTGATGTGCGTTATATGGCCAATGCGGCGCTGGTGTTGTTGAGCGATGGCTGTGATGTGCTGGATCTGGTGGAGAAGCAGGTGTTTCGGCCTGGGTTGGACAGGGCTGTGGTCAGGCACTGATCCAGGTTGTGTGGGTTTGGGAGCTTGTCGCGAGCAAGCTCCCTCCCACGAGAATCTCAACTGATCTCGGAATGGGGGTTGAGCTTGTTCGCGAATGAATTCGCTCCTATCAAACATAAACGCAACATCATGAATTAAAACGCTTTTCTGTAGGAGCGTGCTTGCCCTGGGCGGCACTCCGACGATCGAGTGCGAAGCGCTCGCAAAATCTACGACTGCTACGCAGCCGATCGCGGGCAAGCGCGCTCCTACCGTCCTCTGTTTGCTGCGCGACAGCGCGGCACCAAGGCGGCGGGTGATCTCCTACTGGGTTTTGCCTTGGATGACGAGATGGATGAAGTGCAGTTTGGCGATGGCCGGTGCGGGCAGGACGAAGGGGTAGAAGTCGGGTTGGCCCATGCTGCGTGACAGTTCGTTGAGCATGCTGGCCAGTTCTATCCAGGCGTTGACGAACGAGAGGAAGGCCGGGCCGTCGGGGTGTTGGGGGTCGTAAAGAGCCTCCAGCGGGAATGGCTGGTAGTCCAGCTCCATTTCCCGGGCGCTCATGCCAAGGCCCAGCGCGGTGTCGACGGCATCCATCATGTGCAGGTAGTGAGCCCAGGTTTCCGCCCAGTCTTCCCACGGGTGCATGGTCGCGTAAGCGCTGACGAACTGTTGTTGCCAGCCCTCCGGCGCGCCGTTCTGGTAGTGGTGTTCCAGCGCGTCGGCATAGCTGGCGCGTTCGTCGCCGAACAGGTTGCGAAAGCCGTGCAGCCAGTAGGTGTCGGCAATCAGCCGGTCCCAGTAATAGTGGCCGACTTCATGGCGAAAATGCCCCAACAGGGTTCGATACGGTTCGTGCATCTGTACGCGCACGGCTTCGCGGTGGGCGTCGTCGGCTTCTTCGATGTTGAGAGTAATCAGGCCGTTGGCGTGGCCGGTGGTCGGCGGTTTGCCTTCCAGGTCGATGCCGACAAAGTCGAAGGCCAACCCGGTGTCTTCGTCGCTGGTCTTGGGGATGACTTCCAGCCCCAGGGAAATCAGTTGCGCCACCAAGCGCCGTTTGGCGGTTTCGACCTTGCGCCAGCGTTCGGGGTTTTCCGGCACGGAAAGGTCGGGGATGGTGCGGTTCAGGCTACAGGCGATGCAGAATTCACCGACGTTGGTGGCCGGAAACAGCCAGTTGCAGGCGGCGGGCGTGTGCAGGTTGGCACAGCGTCGGTAGAGGCCTGCGCCGGGGTCTTCGCTCAGGCGCCAGGTGTCGGGTTCGCCGCCCGGTTCGAGGGCAGCGATGCGCTCCTGCTCCGGCAGGTAGCCCAAGGCCGCCGAGCAGGCCAGGCACTGGGAGTTGGGAAAGAACACCGACTGGCCGCAGCGGCATTGCCAGACCTTGCTGTTGCGCTTTGTTTCGCTGATGAAGGGGGCAGCGATCCTTGAACTCAATTGTTCGAAAAAGCGGTACATGGTGGTTTCCCTGGGGTCCGTGAACAGACTAGATCATGGGCAAGGTGCAGGGGTTCCATGGATTTTCTCGGGTGGGGGTTTTCGCGAATGAATTCGCTCCTACGCGGGCCTCCGTAGGAGCGAATTCATTCGCGAAGGTCATCAATCCACTGCAATGCCGTTCTGCGTCAAAAACGCCACAAAGGCTTCTTCATCCAGCACTTCCAGGCCCAGTTCGTTGGCTTTGGCGAGTTTGGAGCCTGCGCCGGGGCCAGCGACGACGGTGTGGGTTTTGGCGGAGACGGAGCCGGAGACCTTGGCACCGAGGCTTTCGAGTTTTTCCTTGGCGATGTCGCGGCTCATGCGCTCCAGCGAGCCGGTCAGGACCCAGGTCTGGCCAGCCAGTGGCAGGCCTTCGACGGTTTTCTTCTCGCTGCGCCAGTGCATGCCGAATTCCTTGAGCTGGGCTTCGATGGCCCGCGCTCGCTCGGCGTTTGCGCTGATATCGAAGAACTCGCGCACAGCTTTGGCCTGTTTCTCCGGCAGCGCCTGACGCATGTCCAGCCAGTCGGCGCTGATGATGTTTTCCAGAGTGCCGAACTTGTCAGCCAGTTTCTGCGCGCCGCCCGGCCCTACCGAGAAGATGTGCAGTTTGTCGATCAGGCTGCCCAGGGTGGTGCTGGCCGCAAATTCGGCACCCAGTTCGCCTTCATCCTGCAATTGCAGGCCGCTTTCGCCCAGCAAGGCATCGATGACTTCGCGGTTGTGGCTGTCCTCGAAGAAGCTGTGGATCTCGTGAGCCACTTCCAGGCCGATGTCCGGCAGGTAGGTGAGCACTTCCGGCAAGGCTTGGCGAACCCGCGCCAAGGATGCCAGCGAGCGGGCCAGCACCTTGGCGGTTTCTTCGCCCACATCGGGAATGCCCAGCGCGTAGATAAAGCGCGCCAGGGTCGGCTTGCGGCTGTTGGCAATGGCCTTGAGCAGTTTGTTGCTGGAGACTTCGGCAAAGCCTTCCAGGTCGATGATCTGTTCGTATTGCAGCTTGTAGAGGTCAGCGGGCGAGCCGATGAGCTTTTCGTCCACCAGTTGCTCGATGGTCTTGTCGCCCAGGCCTTCGATGTCCATGGCCCGACGCGAGACGTAGTGGATGATCGCCTGCTTGAGTTGCGCGCCACAGGCCAGACGGCCGACGCAGCGATACACCGCGCCTTCGCTGACAGTTTCCTTGCCTTTGCTGCGCTTGATCAGTTGCGTGCGTTCCACGTGGGAGCCGCACACCGGGCACTCTTTAGGGACGTCCACGGCACGGGCGTTTTCCGGGCGGCGTTCGGCCACCACTTGCACCACTTGCGGGATGACGTCACCGGCGCGGCGGATGATGACGGTGTCGCCGATCATCACGCCCAGGCGCGCCACTTCGTCCATGTTGTGCAAGGTGGCGTTGGACACGATGACGCCCGCGACCTTGACCGGCTTGAGGCGTGCCACTGGCGTGACAGCGCCCGTGCGCCCGACCTGGAATTCAACGTCCAGCAGTTCGGTCAGCTCTTCCATGGCCGGGAATTTATGGGCGATGGCCCAGCGCGGCTCACGGGCGCGGAAACCCAGTTCACGCTGGGAGGCCAGGTTGTTGACCTTGAACACCACGCCGTCGATTTCATACTTCAACTGGAGGCGGCGCTCGCCAATGTCGTGGTAATAGGCCAGACACTCTTCAATACCGTCCGCCAGTTTCAGCTCAGAGCTGATCGGCATGCCCCATTTCTTGAGCTGGTTCAGCATGCCTACATGGGTGTCGGAAATTTCGGTAGACACCTGGCCCAGGCCGTAGCAGCAGAATTCCAGCGGGCGGTTGGCGGTGATTTTCGAGTCTAGCTGGCGCAGGCTGCCCGCTGCGGCGTTGCGCGGGTTGGCGAAGGTCTTGCCGCCGGCTTCCATCTGGCTGGCATTGAGCCGCTCGAAACCGGCCTTGGACATGAAGACTTCGCCCCGCACTTCCAGCACTTCGGGCCAGCCTGTGCCGTGCAACTTGAGGGGGATATTGCGCACGGTGCGCACGTTGATGCTGATGTCTTCGCCAGTGGTGCCATCACCACGGGTGGCACCGCGCACCAGCGCGCCGTCGCGATACAGCAGGCTCACCGCCAGGCCGTCCAGCTTGGGTTCGCAGCTGTATTGCACCTTGGCGCCGCCACCGAACAGGTCGCCCGCGGGCAGGTCGAGGCCTTCGTTCACGCGGCGGTCGAACTCGCGCATGTCGGTTTCTTCAAAGGCGTTGCCCAGGCTGAGCATGGGGACTTCATGACGCACCTGAGTGAAGGCCGACAGCGCGGCGCTGCCCACACGCTGGGTCGGGGAATCCGGGGTGACCAGATGCGGGTTTTCAGCTTCGAGGGCCTTGAGTTCGTGAAACAGGCGGTCGTACTCGGCATCCGGGATGCTGGGTTCGTCCAGCACGTGGTAGCGGTAGTTGTGTTGATCCAGTTCTGCGCGCAGTTCCAGGATTCGGGTTTCGACGGCCTTCATACAATGTTCTCTCAAAAAGCAAAAAAGCAGCCTGGGCTGCTTGATGTGGCATTTCCGTGGGAGCGAATTCATTCGCGAGAGGGCCGCACATCCGAAGAAGATCTATCGTCTTCAAGGGCGTCTCGCGAATGAGCGGAGCGCCGCCCGATCCGCTCCTACGATCAGCGGCGCTGTGTTAGTGCGCGGCGCTCGAATTCGACAATGCGCTGGCGATAATGCTCAATCGTCTGCGCGGTCATGACGCTACGCTGGTCGTCTTTCAGCTCGCCGTTTAGCTCATGTGCCAGTTTGCGGGCTGCGGCGACCATGACGTCAAAGGCCTGCTTCGGATGACGCGGCCCAGGCAAGCCCAGGAAGAAGCTGACGGCGCGGGTGCTGAAGTGGTCGATATCGTCCAGATCAAACACACCCGGCTTGACGGCGTTGGCCATGGAGAACAGGACTTCGCCATTGCCGGCCATGCTTTCGTGACGGTGGAAGATGTCCATTTCGCCGAAACGCAGGCCGCTTTCCAGGATGTTCTGCAGCAATGCAGGCCCTTTGAAACCGCTTTCGTCACGGCAGATCACGCTGATGACCAGCACTTCTTCGACAGGCGGCAGGTCCTTGTCTTCGGTGATGCGCTGGGCAGGCTTGTCGTCCGGGAAGTCGTCGTTGCGGTCGGTGAACAGGCTCGGGCCGTCCATGTCCAGGTTCAGGTCGCCCTGCTGCGGCTCGTCCTTGCGTTTCTTTTCGCTGCGCTTGCTCTCACGCGGGGTCGCGCTCAGCGACGGCAGGTCCTGCTCGTCCAGCTGAGGTTCCTTGTGGTTATCCAGCACACGGGATGGACCGAGCAATTCGGCGGACGTGGTTTCATCGTCGTCCGGCAGATTGGAGAAGCTGCGGTCGAGCCTGAATTTCAGTTTCCCCTTGCCGCCGCGCATACGGCGCCAGCCATCGAAGAGAATACCGGCAATGACAATTATGCCGATGACGATCAGCCACTCGCGCAGACCGATTTCCATGTAATCCAGTGCCTCTAATGAAGAATTTTCAAAATAAGGGCCTAAACCCCTTTAATACGTGGTGCCAAGTCTATGTTCTAACTGGCATTTTGCCCACGCCGAAATAAAAAAGTGGTCACTAAACTAGCACGACCAAAGGTAACTTTACACCGTCTGTTGCACCTGTATGGCGCTAAGGGTGGTATCTATCGCTATCGTTTCACATATTTGGGCCATTAAAAGGCCATTTCCCAGCGAAATACCATGACAGATCACGCATCCACAAGGGCCATCGCCTCCTCCACATCCACCGCCACAAGCCGCGAACAGCCGGGTTCGTGCATGGTCACACCCATCAGTTGATCGGCCATTTCCATGGCGATCTTGTTGTGGGTGATGTAGATGAACTGCACCGTTTGTGACATTTCTTTCACCAAGCGGGCATAACGTCCTACGTTGGCGTCATCCAGTGGTGCATCGACCTCATCGAGCATGCAGAACGGCGCCGGGTTGAGTTTGAAAATCGCAAAAACCAGTGCCAATGCCGTCAGGGCTTTTTCCCCACCGGACAGCAAATGAATCGTGCTGTTCTTCTTGCCGGGAGGGCGCGCCATGATTGTCACCCCTGTATCGAGTAAATCTTCGCCCGTCAGTTCCAAATAAGCGGAGCCGCCACCGAAAACTTTCGGAAACAGCGCCTGAATTCCGCTGTTTATCTGATCGAAGGTCTCCTTGAAACGATTGCGGGTTTCCTTGTCGATCTTGCGGATTACGTTTTCCAGCGTCTCCAGTGCTTCCACCAGATCGGCGTTCTGGGCATCGAGGTAACGCTTGCGCTCGGACTGTTGCTGGTACTCGTCGATGGCCGCGAGGTTGATGGCGCCCAGGCGCTGGATACGCGCCGCGATGCTTTCAAGCTGCTGCTCGGCACTCGCCTCGCTGGCTTCGGGGCTCAAGGTGGCCAGAACGCCGTGAAGGTCATAGCCATCTTCGTGCAACTGATCCTGCAAGGCCTTGCGCCGCACGGTCAGGGCTTGCCACTCCAGACGTTGCTGCTCCAGTTGGCCGCGCAGCAGTTGCGATTGCTGCTCGGCCTGGCTGCGGCGCTTCTCGGCATCGCGCAGTTCGCGGTCGGCGTCTTCCAGGGCGATTTTGGCGATGCGCATTTCGTCGTCGACGACCATGCGTTTTTCCAGCAACTCTTCGAGCTTGAGGCGCAGCTCTTCCAGCGGAGCCTGCCCTTCTTCCAGGTTCAGGCCCAGTTGCTCGCTTTTTTCGGACAAGCGCTCGGACTGCATTTTCAGGCGCTCAAGGGCCTGGCGCGTGGAGTCGTGCTGGGCCTTGATCGAGCCCAGGCGCACCGCCAATTGATGGCTGCGGTCCTTGTGCTGGCGGGCTTCCTGACGAATCCGGTCCAGACGCTCGCGCAGGCTGTCGCGCTGGGCTTGCAGGATCTCGCGCTGCTCGGTGTCCTGAGCCATGGCGTCCAGCGCATCCTGCAGTTGCAAGCGGGACTCGCCCAGGTGCTCATGCTCCATGGCGCGCTGTTCGCCCACTTCGGTGAGTTCTTCGTCCAGACGAGTGCGGCGCAGGGTCAGCTGTTCGACTTTGGCCTTGGCCGCCGATAGCTGAGCCTTGAGTTCGCCTTGCTGACGGGTTTCGTCCTGCAAGCGACGGCGCAGTTGCTCGCGGGTGTCTTCCTGTTGCGTCTGTTGCTCGCGCAGCGACAGCAATTGTTCTTCCCGAGCCGCCAGCGCCGCTTCGAGTTCGTCACGCTCTAGCCCAAGCCGTTGCAGCTCCTGGCCACGGGCCAAGACGCCGCTTTGGGCTTCACTGGCGCGGCGCACGCGCAAGAAGTGCCGCCCGACCCAGTAACCGTCGCGGCTGATAAAACTTTGCCCGGCACTCAATTGCCCACGTCGCGCCAGGGCTTCGTCGAGGGTTTGCACAGGCATGACCTGCCCCAGCCACGCCGACAGGTCCACCGGGCTTTCGACCTTGTCCAGCAGGCTGCCCGGAAGGCGACTGGTATCGGCTCCCGGGCTCAGCAGGCGCAGGTCGCCCTGCTGGAAACCGGCCAGATCGAGGCCGACAAAATCGTCCACCAACACGGCTTGCAGGTCGGCACCCAGCACGGTTTCCACCGCCAGCTCCCAGCCGGCTTCAACGCTCAGCCCTTCGGCCAATCGCGGACGCTCGGCCAGTTGCTGGTCGCGCAGCCACTCGGCGGTGCCGGTGTCCGGGTCGAGAGCTGCCTGTTGCAAGGCCTCAAGCGAAGCCAGGCGACCGTTCAAACGTTGCAGCTCGCCCTGGGCCTGCTGTTGCGCCTGATTGGCCTGCTGCAATTGATCGCGCAACTGCTCCAGTTGCTCGACCACCTGCCCTTCGTTCAGGTGCAGGTCGTCGATGGTCATTTCCCGGGTGGCCAGGTCTTCGCTCAGCTCAAGAATGGCTGCGTCTTCGGGGTCAGCGGCCAGCAACTGGCGCTCTTCGTTGAGGCGACGCTGACGCTCGGCCAGTCGCTCGATGCTTTGTTCCAGTTGCTGAATGCGCGACTGCTGCACCTGAGCCTGACGCTGCGGCTCGGCCGACTGCTGGTTGAAGGCGTCCCATTTTTCCTGCCAGCCCTGCATGGTGGCTTCGGCGTCTTCCAGGGCGATGGCCGACTCTTCGGCGGCGGCGCTGGTCATTTCCTGTTCCGGCTCGAGCATTTCCAGCTCTTCGTTCAGGGTCGCCAGCAAGGTGGTGTCGTGGCCCAGGTGCGATTCGGTTTCCTGGCGGGCACGCTCGGCTTCGCGGAGGTCGTCCTGCAACTGGCGCAGGCGCTGCTGGCCATGTTGAATGCTTTGCTCGACACGGGCGATGTCGCCGCCCACGGAATAGAAGCGGCCCTGCACCACATTGAAGCGTTCTGACAGATCATGGTGCCCGTCACGCAGTCGCTCGATGCTGGCATCGGCACTGCGCTGGTCGGCCACCAGGGCTTCAAAGCCGATTTCCTGATTGCCGATCACCGCCTCGCGCTGGCCGACCTGTTCGTTCAGGGCCTGCCAGCGCAAGGCCGACAACTGGGCCTTGAGCTGACGCTCTTCGGCCTTGTATTCCTGATACTTCTCGGCGGCCTGGGCCTGACGATGCAGGCGCTCAAGCTGGCGTTCGAGCTCTTCGCGCAGGTCGGTCAGACGCGCAAGATTTTCGTGGGTGCGCCGGATGCGGTTTTCGGTTTCCCGGCGGCGCTCCTTGTATTTGGAGATGCCGGCGGCTTCTTCGATGAAGTTGCGCAGGTCTTCGGGCTTGGCTTCGATCAGCTTGGAGATCATGCCCTGTTCGATGATCGAGTAGCTGCGCGGCCCCAGGCCGGTGCCCAGGAAGATATCGGTGATATCGCGTCGACGGCATTTGGCGCCGTTGAGGTAATAAGTGTTCTGGCTGTCGCGGGTGACTTTGCGGCGGATGGAGATTTCCGCATAGCTGGCGTATTCGCCCACCAGCGTGCTGTCAGAGTTGTCGAACACCAGTTCGATGCTCGCCTGGCTGACGGGCTTGCGGCTGGTGGAGCCGTTGAAGATGACGTCGGTCATCGATTCGCCGCGCAGGTTCTTGGCCGAGCTTTCGCCCATCACCCAGCGCACGGCGTCGATGATGTTGGACTTGCCACAACCATTGGGCCCGACAACGGCCGCCATGTTACTGGGGAAGTTCACCGTGGTGGGGTCGACGAAGGATTTGAACCCCGCCAGCTTGATGCACTTCAGACGCATGGTTTCAGCCTGTGGACAAAGCGGCCAGCACCAGCCTGCAGCTGCGTTGGCAATATTGGGTCAGGACCTCGCGAATCCTTGGCAGATCACGGGCTACAACGGCTTCGAGCAGTTGTGAAAACAGCAACAGGTAATCGCCCAGTTCCGCCTGGCGCTGCTCGAGGGCCAGATAATAACTGCGACTCATGGAAGGTTGCAGGTTTTCGACGGTTTCCTGCAGGTACGGGTTGTCGGCAAACGGATAGGCCGAGCGCATGACGTTGAAGCTTTCCTCGACGAATACCGTGACATCTCCGCGCTCGCAGCTGGCTTTGAGGCGCTGCTGGATCTGTACGAAAGGTGTCAGGTCCGACTCACGCTGCCAGCGTTCGGCAACGGCGGTGGCCAGCAGGATATAAAGCTCGGCCATCATCGAACACAGGCCGACGACGTTGTGGGCATCCATCACGGTCACTTGCGCGCCACGGCGCGGCAGGATCACTACCAGATGCCTGCGCTCCAGAATCAACAGCGCTTCGCGAACGGTTCCGCGACTGACACTCAACGCTTGCGTAACCTTTTGTTCCTGGATTCGCTCTCCAGGTTTCAGCTCACCACGGATGATCCGCTCGGCAAGATGCTGAGCGACTTGCTCGGCGAGGCTGTCCGATGCCTTGAACGTCATGTCTTTCCTTTCAGAAGCAGTTCTGATTATTAAGAGAGGGAGTGTATCGCAACATTTGGGCATGGCGCAGGGCCATAGTCATGAAACTGGCACGAATTAAGCAGACGACCGTAATAACCAGCAACAGGCTTATGCCACAAGGCCTGCATTACACCGGTCTGGGCCAGTGGAAAGGTAATTTCCTGACTCGATAGTCAGAAAAAAATTGACCCGATAGGCAAAGCTGATAAATTCATCGACATATCCGATTACAAGAAATCGAGGGTGCAGTGCCGTGATCCAGTTCCTTTTGAACCAGGAGCTCAAAACCGAGCACACCCTGGACCCGAACCTCACCGTGCTCGATTACCTGCGCGGGCACCTGCACAGGACAGGCACCAAGGAAGGCTGCGCCAGTGGTGACTGCGGCGCTTGTACCGTTGTGCTCAGCGAGCTGGAAACCGACAGCCATGGCAACGAGCAATTGCGTTATCGCAGCCTCAACGCTTGCCTGACCTTCGTGGCCTCGCTGCATGGCAAGCAATTGATCAGCGTCGAAGACCTCAAGCATCAGGGGCAACTGCACAGCGTGCAGAAGGCCATGGTCGATTGCCACGGCTCGCAATGCGGCTTCTGCACACCGGGCTTTGTGATGTCGCTGTTTGCCTTGCAGAAGAACAGCACGCAAGCCGACGCCCACAAGACCCACGAAGCCCTGGCAGGCAACCTGTGCCGCTGCACCGGTTATCGCCCGATTCTGGACGCTGCCGCACAGGCCTGCGGCCAGCGACAACCCGACCAGTTCGACCAGCGTCAGGCCCAGACCATCGCCCGCCTGCGCAGCATCGCGCCCAAGACAACCGGCGAACTCAACGACGGCAACAAGCGCTCACTGGTGCCGCTGACCGTGGCCGATCTGGCCGACCTGTACAGCGCACATCCTCAAGCCAGACTGCTGGCAGGCGGGACCGATCTGGCGCTGGAAGTCACTCAGTTGCACAAACCGTTGCCGGTGATGATTCATGTGGGCCATATCGCCGAGATGAAGCGTATCGAGCGTTTCGACGATCGACTGGAGATTGGCGCGGCCACCTCGCTGACCGACTGCCATGCCGCCCTCAAGGCTGAATACCCGGACTTCGGCGAGCTGCTGCAACGCTTCGCCTCGTTACAGATCCGCAACCAAGGCACGCTGGGCGGCAATATCGGCAATGCCTCGCCCATTGGCGACGCCCCACCGCTGCTGATCGCTCTGGGCGCGCAGATAGTGCTGCGCAAAGGCGAAACCCGGCGCACCCTGGCGCTGGAGGATTACTTCATCGATTACCGGGTGACGGCGCGTCAGGAAAGCGAGTTCATCGAGAAGATCATCGTGCCGACCGCCAAGGCGGGCCATGTGTTTCGTGCCTACAAGGTGTCCAAGCGGCTGGATGACGATATCTCCGCCGTCTGCGCGGCTTTTTGCCTGCATGTCGAAGACGACCGGGTTGTCGAGGCACGCATCGCGTTCGGCGGCATGGCGGCCATTCCCAAGCGCGCTGCGGCTTGCGAACGGGCCTTGATCGGCCAGCCCTGGAACTCGGCCTCCGTCGAGCAGGCCTGCGCCGCACTGGCTGAAGATTTCACGCCGCTGTCGGACTTCCGCGCCAGCAAGGAATACCGCCTGCTCAGCGCGCAGAACCTGTTGCGCAAATACTTCATCGAGCTGCAAACACCCACTCTTGTGACGCGGGTGACCGACTATGTCTAATCATCTTCCGCCCAAGACCCAGGCCGAGCTGGTCGCGCTTTTCCAGCAAGATCTGACCACCGGCGTAGGCCGCAGCGTCAAGCATGACAGCGCCGACAAGCACGTCAGCGGCGAGGCGATCTATATCGACGACCGCCTGGAGTTCCCCAATCAACTGCATGTGTATGCACGCCTGTCGGACCGCGCCCATGCGCGCATCATCAGCGTCGATATCTCGCCTTGCCTGGCCTTCGACGGGGTGCGGCTCGTCATCACCCACGAAGACATTCCCGGCCTGAAGGACATCGGCCCGTTGCTGCCCGGCGACCCGCTGCTGGCCATCGACAAGGTGGAGTTTGTCGGCCAGCCGGTATTGGCGGTGGCTGCTCGCGACCTGGAAACCGCACGCAAGGCGGCGATGGCGGCGGTAATCGAATATGAAGACCTGGAGCCGGTGCTGGATGTGGTGCAGGCCTTGCGCCAGAAGCATTTCGTGGTCGGCAGCCACACCCACAAGCGGGGCGATTCGGCCAGTGCCCTGCAAAACGCACCCCATCGTTTGCAGGGCAAGCTGCATATCGGCGGGCAGGAACACTTCTATCTGGAGACTCAGGTTTCGTCGGTGATGCCCACCGAAGATGGCGGAATGATTGTCTATTGCTCGACCCAGAACCCCACGGAAATCCAGAAGCTGGTGGCCGAGGTGCTGGGTGTTTCGATGAACCGCATCGTGGTCGATATGCGCCGCATGGGCGGCGGTTTTGGCGGCAAGGAAACCCAGGCTGCAAGCCCGGCGTGCCTGTGCGCGGTGATTGCCCACCTCACCGGGCAACCGACCAAGATGCGCCTGCCTCGGGTCGAAGACATGCTGATGACCGGCAAGCGTCACCCCTTCTATATCGAATACGACGTGGGCTTTGACGACAACGGACGCCTTCAGGGCATCGAGCTGGAACTGGCGGGCAACTGCGGTTATTCGCCGGACCTGTCGGCCTCCATTGTCGACCGGGCGATGTTCCATGCCGACAACGCCTATTACCTGGGCGATGCCACCATCAACGGCCATCGCTGCAAGACCAACACGGCGTCCAACACCGCCTATCGCGGCTTTGGCGGCCCGCAAGGCATGGTGGCCATCGAGGAAGTGATGGACCGCATCGCCCGCTATCTGGGCCAGGACCCGCTGGCGGTGCGCAAGGCCAATTACTACGGCAAGACCGAGCGCAACGTCACCCATTACTACCAGACCGTCGAGCACAACCTGCTGGAAGAAATGACCGCCGACCTGGAGCAGAGCAGCCAGTACACCGAGCGGCGCGAAGCCATCAAGGCCTTCAACGCCAGCAGCCCGATCCTGAAAAAGGGCCTGGCGCTGACACCGGTCAAATTCGGAATTTCCTTTACCGCCAGTTTTCTCAATCAGGCTGGCGCGCTGATCCATATCTACACCGATGGCAGCATCCACCTGAACCACGGCGGCACGGAGATGGGCCAGGGTTTGAACGTCAAGGTCGCCCAGGTGGTGGCCGAAGTGTTTCAGGTGGATATCGAGCGCATTCAGATCACCGCGACCAATACCGACAAGGTGCCGAATACCTCACCCACTGCGGCCTCCAGCGGCACAGATCTCAATGGCAAGGCCGCGCAGAATGCGGCTGAAATTCTCAAGCAGCGGCTGGTGGAGTTTGCGGCGCAGAAGTATCAGGTGGCCGAGGCCGACGTGGTGTTTCGCAATGGGCATGTACGTATCGGCGAGCAGGTGTTGTCCTTTGCCGAGCTGGCACAACAGGCGTGGATGGGTCAGGTGTCGCTGTCCAGCACGGGCTATTACAAAACGCCAAAGATTTTCTACGACCGCAGTCAGGCGCGAGGTCGGCCTTTCTACTATTTCGCCTTTGGCGCGGCCTGCGCCGAGGTGCTCGTCGATACCCTGACCGGCGAATACAAAATGCTGCGCACCGACATCCTGCATGACGTCGGCGCATCACTGAACCCGGCCATCGATATCGGTCAGGTCGAAGGCGGCTACATTCAGGGCGCGGGCTGGCTGACCACCGAAGAGCTGGTGTGGAATGCCAAGGGCAAACTGATGACCAGCGGGCCTGCTTCCTACAAGATCCCGGCGGTGGCCGATTTGCCGCTGGACTTGCGGGTCACCCTGGTGGAAAACCGCAAGAACCCGGAAGACACCGTATTCCACTCCAAGGCCGTAGGCGAACCGCCCTTCATGCTGGGGATTGCCGCGTGGTGCGCGATCAAGGATGCCGTGGCGAGCCTGGGAGATTATCGGCAACAGCCCGACATCGATGCGCCCGCAACGCCAGAGCGGGTTTTGTGGGGGTGTGAACAGATGCGGCGGCTGAACAGATGATTGTGAACACACAAATGACCTGTAGGAGCGAATTTATTCGCGAAGACATATACCGCTTCGCGAATGAATTCGCTCCTACAGCGATGGACGCGAGGCACCTATGAACGACTGGATCAGCGCCCTGGCCAGGCTACAGGCCCAAGGTGAGCCAGGCATTCTGGTCACCATCATCGAAGAACTGGGTTCGACGCCTCGCAATGCCGGTTCCAAGATGGTGGTCACGGCCCAGGGGATCCACGACACCATCGGCGGTGGCCATCTGGAATACAAGGCCATGGAAATCGCCCGTGACATGCTGACCAGCGGCACTCAGCAGACGCGCCTGGAGCGCTTCAACCTCGGTGCCAGCCTTGGCCAGTGTTGCGGCGGCGTGAATGTTCTGCTGTTCGAGCCCATGGGCCAGCCACAGGCGCAGATTGCGGTGTTCGGTGCCGGTCATGTGGGCCGGGCGCTGGTGCCGCTGCTGGCCAGCCTGCCCTGTCGGGTGCGCTGGATCGACTCCCGTGAGCAGGAATTCCCGCAGCCCATGCCCGAAGGCGTGCTGAAAATCGTCAGCGAAGAGCCTGTGGATGAGATCGCGCAACTGCCCAAAGGCAGCTACTGCATCGTCATGACCCATAACCATCAACTGGATCTGGAGCTGACGGCTGCGATCCTCAAGCGTGGAGACTTTGGCTATTTCGGGCTGATCGGCTCAAAGACCAAGCGCGTCAAGTTCGAGCATCGCCTCAAGGAGCGCGGCTTTGAGCCCGCTCTGCTGCAACGCATGCGCTGCCCCATGGGGTTGGCGCAAGTCAAAGGCAAACTGCCGGTGGAGATCGCCATTTCCATCGCCGCCGAAGTGATCGCCACCTACAACGCCAGCTTTGGCCAACACAGCGCCAGCGCCGAACCTGTCGCCAAACTGCTGCCCGCCTCGCGGCGCAGCCAGTCGCAATGAGATGCCCATGACCCTCGTTTCAAGCAACAAGAAAGCCTACCGCGCCAGCATCGTGCACAGCATTGCCGACCCCGCCCAGGTGGCGGTCGAGGCGTCCTTTGAATATTTCGCCGACGGCCTGCTACTGGTCGAAGACGGCAGGATCACGGCAGTGGGCCATGCCGCCGATCTGCTGGATAGCCTGGGCAGCGATGTCGAGCTGATCGAGTATCACGACGCGCTGATTACCCCCGGCTTTATCGACACCCATATTCACCTGCCGCAGACCGGCATGATCGGCTCGTATGGCGAGCAGTTGCTGGACTGGCTCGATACGTACACCTTCCCGTGCGAAAGCCAGTTCGCCGACCCGGCCCATGCCTCGGAAGTGGCGGATATCTTCCTCAAGGAACTGCTGCGCAACGGCACCACCACGGCGCTGGTGTTCGGCAGCGTACACAAGGCGTCGGTAGACGCGCTGTTCAGCGCGGCTCGGCAACTGAACCTGCGCATGATTGCTGGCAAGGTGATGATGGACCGCAATGCCCCGGACTATCTGGTGGACACCGCCGAATCCAGCTATGCAGACAGCAAGGCGCTGATCGAGCGCTGGCATGGCCAGGGCCGCTTGAGCTACGCCGTGACCCCACGCTTTGCGCCCACCAGCACGCCGGAGCAATTGACCCTGGCAGGCAAACTGCTGGGCGAGTATCCCGGCCTGTATATGCAGACGCATATCAGCGAAAACCTGCAGGAAATCGAATGGGTCAAGGCCCTGTTCCCGGAGCGCAAAAACTACCTGGACGTGTACGACCATTTCCAGTTGCTGGGCGAGCGCTCGGTGTTTGCCCATGGCGTACACCTGTGCGACGAGCAGTGCGCGCGGCTGGCAGAAACCGGATCGGCCATCGCCTTCTGCCCGACGTCCAACCTGTTTCTGGGCAGCGGCCTGTTCAATCTACCGAAGGCTGAAAAACACGGCATCAATGTCGGGCTGGGCACCGATGTGGGCGGCGGCACCAGCTTCTCGATCCTGCAAACCCTGAACGAAGCCTACAAAGTCATGCAGATGCAGGGCGCGAGGCTCAGCCCGTTCAAATCGCTGTATCTGGCGACATTGGGCGGCGCACGGGCGCTGCGGCTGGACGACCGGATCGGCAGCCTGAAACCCGGTAATGAAGCGGATTTTGTGGTGCTGGATTACAACGCCACGCCACTGCTGTCCTATCGCCTGAAACAGGCCAGGGACATTGCAGAGATTCTGTTTGTGCTGATGACATTAGGCGATGACCGCACGGTGCGGCAGACCTGGGCGGCCGGAGAATTGGTGCATGAGCGTGATGGTTGAGGGGATTCATTCGCGAATAAATTCGCTCCTACAAACCGCGTAGGAGCGACTTCAGTCGCGAAACTTCATTGAGCCTTGCCCGGTTTCTTTTTGCCCATCAGGTGCGAAAACACCGCATGCAAATCATCGGACGCGCCGTCGTCGTCGAGGTTGAGCTTGCTGTCGATGTGGTCCATGTGATGCATCATCAGCTCGACAGCCAATGCGGCATCCCGGGCTTCGATGGCGTCGATCAACTGGGTGTGTTCATCGTAGGAACAATGGGTGCGATTGCCGTTTTCGTATTGGGCGATGATCAATGAGGTCTGCGACACCAGGCTGCGCTGAAAGCTGATCAGCGGGGCGTTCTTCGCGGCCACTGCCAGTTGCAGGTGGAACTCGCCAGACAGACGAATCCCTGCGCCACGATCCCCTCTGGCAAAGCTGTCGCGCTCGTCGCTGACCATCTGCCGCAACTCGGCCAGTTGCTCGGCAGTCGCATGTTCGACCGCCAGTTCGGTAATGGCCTTTTCCACCATGCGGCGAGCAAAGAACACCTGACGCGCCTCTTCAACACTCGGACTGGCGACCACTGCACCGCGATTGGGCCGCAACAGCACGACACCTTCATGGGCCAGCCGCGACAGGGCGCGACGGATGATGGTGCGACTCACGCCAAAGATTTCGCCCAGTGCCTCTTCGCTCAGCTTGGTACCCGGCGCCAGACGCTGCTCAAGGATCGCCTCGAAAATATGCGCATAGACAATATCGTCCTGGGTTGCATTACGGGCTGATTTGACCGCGCGTGGCTGTTTCTTCAGGGGCAGGGACTGTTCGTTCATGGGCACTCGTGTGCAAGTGGTTTACGGCGTAGGACGGACGCATTGTACACAGTGCGCCAACACAAGGGCGCGCCTCGCGCTGTGCAATCAACTGCCACGATAGGTCGAGTAGCTGTAAGGCGAAACCAGCAACGGCACGTGATAGTGCTCCTGGCCTGCATCAATCCCGAAGCGCAATACCACCACATCGAGAAAGGCCGGTTCAGGCAGCGTCACGCCACGCCCGCGATAGTAATCGCCCGCCTGAAACTGCAGCTGGTAGACACCCGAGCGGTAATCTTCGCCTTGCAGCAAGGGCGTATCGCAACGACCATCACTATTGGTCACCGCCGTGGCGACAAGCTCCAGGCGCTCGCCTTCAACCCGATACAGTTCGACATGGATGCCGCTGCCAGGGCAACCGTGCGCGGCGTCCAGCACATGCGTAGTTAACCGTCCCATTGATTCTGCGCCTCGTTGAGTGGTTGGATGGCGGGCATGATGCACCATCGAGGTGCTTGCCAGCCTTGAGCCGTGATCGATTAAGACACTTTTCAAAAAACTTGTACACAATAAAACCGGCCACCGCAGCTCGCAAAATGCGCAAGCGCAGCTTTAATACCGAAAACACTGAAGCAAAGGAAAGCATTGAGGTTTTTACCTTTAAGCTGACCACTCAGGCAAGTTTATTGCATGGTTTAAAGCGCTAACGTGCGAAATTTTATGGGTTACAAGTTGAATATTATTTTGTATACAATCGGCGCAGCGCGGTTTTCTGCCGTCCGGCTTGTACCGCACCTGACTTCACGCACATAAGGAAGCCTGCAGTGAGCGCTGACTATCCACGGGACCTGATCGGTTACGGCAGCAATCCACCCCATCCGCATTGGCCGGGCAATGCCCGCATCGCCCTGTCTTTCGTGCTCAATTACGAGGAAGGCGGCGAGCGTAACATTCTGCATGGCGACAAGGAGTCCGAAGCCTTCCTGTCCGAGATGGTCGCGGCGCAACCGCTGCAAGGCCAGCGCAACATGAGCATGGAGTCGCTGTACGAATACGGCAGCCGTGCTGGCGTGTGGCGCATTCTCAAGTTGTTCAAGCAGTTCGATATCCCGCTGACCATCTTTGCCGTGGCCATGGCTGCCCAGCGCCACCCGGACGTGATCCGCGCCATGGTCGCTGACGGTCATGAAATCTGCAGCCACGGCTATCGCTGGATCGACTACCAGAACATGGATGAAGCCCAGGAGCGCGAGCATATGCTCCAGGCCATCCGCATCCTCACCGAAATCACCGGCGAACGCCCGCTGGGCTGGTACACAGGTCGCACCGGCCCCAATACCCGGCGTCTGGTGATGGAGGAAGGCGGCTTTCTCTACGACTGCGACACCTACGACGACGACCTGCCCTACTGGGAGCCAAACAACCCCACAAGCAAGCCGCATCTGGTGATTCCCTACACCCTGGACACCAACGACATGCGCTTCACCCAGGTGCAGGGCTTCAACAATGGCGAGCAGTTTTTCCAGTACCTCAAGGATGCGTTCGACGTCCTTTACGCCGAAGGTGCAGAAGCACCGAAAATGCTCTCCATCGGCCTGCACTGCCGCCTGATCGGCCGCCCTGCCCGCCTCGCCGCGCTCAAGCGTTTTATCGAATACGCCAGGAGCCATGAGCAGGTCTGGTTCACCCGCCGTGTCGATATCGCCCGCCACTGGCACACTCAACACCCGTTCAAGGCCGCGCAATGAGCCACTTCCAGACGCTGACGCCCTCGTCCCTGAGCCGCGAAGCCTTCATTGCGGCCTTTGCCGATATCTACGAGCACTCGCCGTGGGTCGCTGAAAAGGCGTATGACCTGGGCATCAACTCTGAGCTGGATCAGGTCGAAAACCTGCATGCGCGCATGAGCGAGATCCTGCTCAAGGCTGATCATGAGCGGCAACTGGCATTGATCAACGCTCACCCGGATCTGGCCGGCAAGGCGGCCATTCAGGGTGAACTGACCGAAGCCAGCACCAGTGAACAGGCCGGTGCCGGTATTCATCAATGCACAGCCGAAGAGTTTCAGCGTTTTACCGAGTTGAATCAGGCTTACAAGGCCAGGTTCGGCTTCCCGTTCATCATGGCGGTCAAGGGAAGCGACCGACACAAGATCCTGGCGGCCTTCGAGCAGCGTATTCATCACTCGGCAGAAACCGAGTTCGCCTGCGCACTGGCCGAGATCAACAAGATTGCCCTGTTTCGCTTGCTGACCCTGTAGACAACACCAAGCCCATTCCTTCCAAGCCCATCGAGAAAGGCAGATAAAAAGAATGAAAGTTTACGCCGCACCGTTCGAGAAGTTCGTCAATCTGGCCGACGCACGCCTGGGGACCAAGGTCCTGTCCGTCACCGATGACTGGTTCGCCGATGCCAACCGCCTGTTCCAGCCGACGCCTGCGGTCTGGAAAGAAGGCGTGTTCGATGACAACGGCAAATGGATGGACGGCTGGGAATCGCGGCGCAAACGCTTTGAAGGCTATGACAGCGCGGTGATCCGCCTGGGCGTGGCGGGCACCATCAAGGGCGTGGATATCGACACCTCGTTCTTTACCGGCAACTTCCCGCCTTCGGCCTCGCTGGAAGCCTGCTTCCTGGCTTCGGGCGAGCCAGACGAAAACACGCAATGGGTCGAGGTGCTGCCTTCGGTCGAGCTGCAAGGCAACAGCCATCACTACCACGCCATCAGCAACGATCAGGCGTTCAGCCACCTGCGTTTCAATATTTACCCCGATGGCGGCGTGGCGCGTCTGCGTGTGCACGGCATTCCTTTCCGTGACTGGTCCGAAGTCAGCGACAGCGAGCAGATCGATCTGGTCGCAGCCCTTAATGGCGGCCGTGCGATTGCCTGCTCCGACGAGCATTACGGCAGCATGAGCAACCTTCTCAATCCGGGCCGTGGCGTAAACATGGGCGACGGCTGGGAAACCGCCCGCCGCCGCACACCGGGCAATGACTGGGTAATCGTCGCGCTGGGGCATCCGGGGGAAGTGGAACGCGTCATCGTCGATACGCTGCACTTCAAGGGCAACTACCCGGACAGTTGCTCGATCCAGGGCGCCTTCGTCAAAGGCGGCACCGACAGCCAGATCGAAACCCAGAGCCTGTTCTGGCGCGAACTGCTGCCCAGCCAGAAACTGAGCATGCACGCCGAACATGACTTCGCCGAGCAGATCAAGGCCATCGGCCCGATCACCCATATCCGCCTGAACGTATTCCCGGATGGCGGCGTGAGTCGCTTGCGCGTATTGGGCAAAATAACCAAATAAACACACCCTCCCGTAGGAGCGAACTCATTCGCGAATCGGCGATGGCCCTTCGCGACTGAAGTCGCTCCTACGGTCCAGAGAGACTGTAATGCGCAAACTGATTATCGAGCCGTTGACCAAAGAAGCCTTTGCCCCGTTCGGTGATGTGATCGAAACCGATGGCAGCGCTCACTTCATGATCAACAATGGCTCGACACAGCGCTTTCATCGTCTGGCCGAGGTGGAAACCGCCACGCCTGACGACAAGGCAATCATCAGCATCTTCCGCGCCGAGGCGCTGGACATGCCGTTGACCATTGCCATGCTGGAGCGTCACCCGCTGGGCAGTCAGGCGTTCATACCGCTGCTCGGCAACCCTTTTCTGATCGTGGTCGCGCCACTTGGCGATGCGCCTGATCCAGAGCTGACCCGCGCCTTCGTTTCCAATGGCAGGCAGGGTATCAATTACCATCGCGGCGTCTGGCACCATCCGGTGCTGACGATCGAAAAGCGGGATGACTTCCTGGTGGTTGATCGCAGTGGAACCGGCAACAACTGCGATGAGCATTTTTTTGAAGAGCGCCAGTTGATGGTGCTCGATCCAAACCAATAGGAAGGCCTGGCCCCCAGGCAAAAGGAAATACTGTGCTGGCACATCTGATGGAATGGCTGAATCTGGGCGTGCGCTGGATTCACATGATTGTGGGCGTGGCGTGGATCGGTGCGTCTTTCTATTTTGTCTGGCTGGAAAACAACCTCAACCGCTCCAATCCGCGTGACGGTTTGTCGGGTGACTTGTGGGCCATCCACGGTGGCGGTATCTATCACCTGGAAAAGTACAAGCTCGCGCCGCCGACCATGCCCGAGAACCTGCACTGGTTCAAATGGGAAGCCTATTCGACCTGGCTATCCGGGGTCGCGCTGTTGTGTGTGGTGTTTTACGCCAACCCGACCCTTTATCTGCTGGCGCCGGGCAGCAGCCTTTCGCCTGCCGCGGGTGTGCATATCGGCCTGGGTTCCCTGTTTGTCGGCTGGTTCGTGTACAGCGTTCTGTGCGACTCGGCACTGGGCAAACGCCCCGCGCTATTGGGTGTGATCCTGTTTGTGTTGCTGGTAGCGGCGGCCTACGCCTTGAGCCAGGTGTTCAGCGGCCGTGGGGCTTATCTGCATGTGGGCGCCATCATGGGCACCATCATGGTCGGCAACGTGTTCCGCATCATCATGCCCGCCCAGCGCGCACTGGTAGCCGCCATCGCCGAGAACCGCACGCCGGACCCGGCTCTGCCCGCAAAAGGCCTGCTGCGTTCACGGCACAATAACTACTTCACCTTGCCGGTGCTGTTCATCATGATCAGCAACCACTTTCCCAGCACCTATGGCAGTCAGTACAACTGGTTGATCCTGGCGGTGATTGCCTTGCTGGCGGTGCTGGTGCGTCACTATTTCAATACCCGGCATGACAGCCACCGGTTCTTCTGGACCTTGCCGTTCGCGGCGCTGGGCATGATTTGCCTGGCTTACGTCACAGGCCCCGCGCAACCGCAAAAGCCCCACGACGCGGCGGCAAAAATCGAGTATCAGCCATTACCCGGCACCGCCGTGGGCGGTTACAGGGCCGACGAAAAACGCCCGGAACCGGTTGCTGCGCCCGCACCGGCTGAAACGCCCAAGGTTGCGGGGATAGAGTTCGCCAAGGTTCACGAGGTCATCAAGCAGCGCTGCACCGTTTGCCATTCGGCCACCCCCACCAGCAACCTGTTCAGCGCCGCGCCGGCGGGCGTGATGTTCGATACGCCAGAGCAGATCCAGCAAATGGCCCCGCGCATCAAGGCCCAGGCCATTACCGCCCCGATCATGCCTTTGGGCAACATCACCCAGATGACCCAGGAAGAACGGGACCTGGTGGGTGCCTGGATCGATCAAGGGGCCAGTGTTCGTTGATTGCCCAAACCCCGTAGGAGCGAATTCATTCGCGAAGGTATTTCAAATGGCCTATCTCTATCGGATGTACTGGCCTCTCGCGAATAAATTTGTTCCTACGCAATTAACGCCCCACTTTCGCCGCTCATGCTCCGCTCTGGAGCACTTGAGCTGGCACTCGCCACCCAGTATTCTCCGCCGCCGCTTTAAAAGCCGCCAATTGCCAAGCCTGAACTGAAATTGTCCGTTCAGTCAGGTCCTGCATCCCGTAAAAATCATCGGAAACCGGCCATTGCCGAGTGTTTCAGGTAGCCGCGTGGCTTTTTCACGAGGTTGGCTCAGCTTTTGCTAAATCACGAAGCTGACCACGCAGACAATTTATTACAACCAGAGAAACGGCGTCACACACAGAACGCCGACCTCGAAAACCACTATCGATCTCAAGGGAGCACCCGCATGAACCGTACTTTTTCCAGCCTGTTACTGGCCGGTAGTCTGCTGGCTGCAGGCTCGGCCACGGCCGGCGATCTGTTGCAATGGCAGACCAACAGCCTGACCTACCTCAACGGTCGGGACTTCACGGTCAACCCGGAAATACAACAGACCTTCACCTTCGAACATGCGGACGGCTGGAAATACGGCGACAACTTCTTCTTCGTCGACAAGATCTTCTACAACGGCAAGAAAGACGCGAACAGCGGCCCGAACACTTACTACGGTGAGTTCTCGCCACGCCTGTCGATGGGCAAGATCTTCGGCCAGAAGTTTGAACTGGGCCCTATCTCGGACGTGCTGCTGGCGGCTACCTACGAGTTCGGTGAAGGCGATAACGAGTCGTACCTGATCGGTCCGGGCTTTGACCTGAACATCCCGGGCTTCGATTACTTCCAGCTGAACTTCTATCAGCGCCAGACCGAAGGCAATCGCCCGGGTGACGGCGTCTGGCAGATCACGCCGGTATGGTCCTACACCATTCCAGCGGGCAAGTCCGATGTGGTCATCGACGGCTTCATCGACTGGGTCGTGGATAACGACAAGAACGCCCGTGGCACCTACCACGCCAACCTGCACATCAACCCGCAGATCAAGTACGACCTGGGCAAGGCGCTGAACTTCCCGGAGAAACAACTCTACGTCGGTATCGAGTACGACTACTGGAGCAACAAGTACGGCATCAAGGACACGTCTTCCTTCGATACCGACCAGAACACCGCCAGCCTGCTGGTCAAAGTGTTCTTCTGATACAACGCAGCCATCAGCGAGGTTGCACTGCGGTGCAGCTTCGCCAGCGCGCACAACGTCTTGCTCAATTGTTTTTTCACATATCGTTGACCGGTCATTGACCTGTCGCGCCCTAATCTGCGGTCCTGTCCTCCCCTTGTGACGGCGACCCGCCTTGAATACCCCACCCCGATACAACCCGCTGGCCATTGCCGGTCACGCTGGCTACAGAAACCTTATCCACTACCAAAAAGCGCTCTGGTTATTGCCATTGATGCTGATGGCTGTCGGGCTGAGTACCTGGCTGTTGAAACCCTCAGGGCCGGTCGACCTTGCACAGGGCCACAACCTGCGCAAAGCGGGCATCCTGGCTCACTGGGCCAAAGGTGATCTGGTGATTCTGGTGCGCCATGCCGAGCGTTGCGATCACTCGACCAATCCCTGCCTTGGCCCACCGGACGGCATTACCCGCAAAGGCCAGCTCGTCGCTCAGGAACTGGGCAATTCGTTCAGGGCGTTTGATATGAGCCACACGGACATTTTCAACAGCCCCCTGCTGCGCACAGCCCAGACCGCAAGCTTTGCGTTCAAAGGCGCAAGCATCCCTCAGGACTGGCTGGGCAATTGCCGCCACACCATGCTGGAAGACATGCAGCAACACAAAGTCGATCAGCGAAACATGGTGCTGGTCACCCACAGCGAATGCTTCAACCAGTTGGAGAAGTCGCTGAAAGTCTCGGCACGCACCGTGCCCGATTATGGCAGCGCTCTGTTCGTGGCCATTGATCCCAAGGATAGAAGCGCCAGGGTTCTGGGCTTTCTCGATGCTCAGGACTGGAAGTCCGTCATACCGCAACATCCATAAGCCACCAGGAAATCCGGCACGTGAATACTTCCAGAAAGCGCTTCTACTTGATCAATGTCGGCCTGCCTCTGTTGCTGGCAGTGCTGGTCTTTGTCGTCTTCGACCTGACCGGACTGGATGTCATCCTCAGCAATCTGCTTTACGACCCTGTCACCCAGGTATTCCCGTTTCAGCACGACCGGTTGTTTGAAAACCTGACCCATCGCTGGCCGCGGATCATTCCGGACTGGACAGGCGAGCTGGCAATCATCGGTGCCGTGCTTTCATTTGTCTGGCCACTGTTCAAACCCGATAAGCATCAGCGCCTGATTGCAGTGCTGGAGAGGTTTCGTATTGCCGCTGGGCTCAAGTTTCTTGCACGTCACCGCCGTGACTTCATCTTCGTGGTGGTTGCCTTCGCGATCACTACGGCCATGGTTCACTACTTCAAGAGCCACACCAGTGTTTACTGCCCGGTTGAAACAACCCTGTATGGCGGTATTCAGGAAAAGAGGGAATGGTTCGAGAACTTCAACCTGTTGCATGAAGCCGGCAAAGGTCGTTGCTGGCCCGGTGGTCACGCCTCGAGCGGTTTTACTCTGTTGGCGCTGTACTTCGTCGCCCGTCGCTACCGCTGGCGACATGCTCGCAAGCTGCTGGGCTGGGTTCTGCTGCTGGGCATGGTTTATGGCACGACGCGGGTCCTGCAAGGCTGGCATTTCATGTCCCACACCTTGTGGTCGGGCATTCTGGTCTGGCTCACGATGCTGCTGACCGCCCTGTTTTTCTATGGGCGACCAGCACTTCAGACATCACTTGAGCCGGGCAAGAACCTGCTCAGCCCCGAGCCGACTTCCACACTTTGCCCACCAGAGTTACCACTACCACCAGTGCTGCACCGGCAATGATGCCAGCAACGGCATCCAGCAGAGTCGGTACCACGATGGAGAAACCGCCGACAGCGCTGGCTGCACTTTCGGTGATGCCTTCAACCCAGTGATGGGCGAACGGCAGGCCATGCACCAGAATGCCACCGCCGACCATGAACATGGCGGCGGTGCCGAGGATCGACAGCGCTTTCATCAGGACCGGAGCCAGCCAGAGCAACCCGTTGCCGATGCTTTGCGAGGCGGAACTGGCGCTCTTTTTCAGATGCAGGCCCAGGTCATCAAGCTTGACGATACCTGCCACCAGACCATAGACGCCGACGGTAATCAGCACGGCCACGATCACCAGTACGCCCACCTGATCCAGAAACGGACGGCTTGAAACCACGCCCAGTGCCAGGACAATGATTTCCGCCGACAGGATGAAGTCAGTACGAATCGCACCTTTGATCCGCTCCTTCTCGAACACCACCATGTCCGTGGAAGCATTGCCCGCAGCCTGTCTGCGCTCTTCGTGCTCTTGCCCGGCATCGGAATGCAGCCATTTGTGGGCAATCTTTTCGGCCCCCTCGAAACACAGATAAGCACCGCCAATCATCAGCAAAGGCAGGATCGCCCAAGGCGCAAAGGCGCTGATCAGCAAGGCCGCCGGCACCAGAATCGCCTTGTTGAGCAAAGAACCCTTGGCCACCGCCCATACCACCGGCAACTCACGATCGGCCGAAACACCCGTCACCTGTTGCGCATTGAGGGCCAGGTCATCACCCAGCACACCTGCCGTCTTTTTAGTGGCCAGTGCCACATCGTCGAGCAGGGTTGCGATGTCATCGAGCAGGGTCAGCAAGCTTCCAGCAGCCACAATCAATATCCTTGAACAAAATGGGAAACAAAAACGGCGCCTATTGAATCACAGCGATAACCGCAAGACATGGCGTGTGTACGTCGATATCAGTGTCTGACCGGCACAATGCGCTAACGTTTTATGCAGTCGCTCAAGCAATCAATGACCTGACCAGAGCGTGTGGCGCAAGTGTTGCATCGCCAAGCCGGGCTTTTGATCGCTGTACCTACAACAAGGGGCTGTCATGCATATCGATTCGCAACGAGCACAATGGTTGAAACCGACCTCTCAAGAGACGGGCGTCATCATCGTTTCCAATGCAGACCTGCCTCAATACATCATCGACACGCTCAATACCGAAATCAGTGACTGGGAACAGGTGGCTTATCTGGTCATCAGGCAGTCGACCCAACTGGAAGAAGAATGGCTCGACGCTGAAAACCGCGCCTTCCGTGCGCAAAAGCCTTCGAGCTGCGAAGCCAATGGCTTGCTGGGTTCAATCCCCAAGACGTGTCATCTGCTGGATGTGGAAGCCAGCCATCGGGCGCATCTGTCGTGGCTGGGTTCGGTGTGCGGGCACAAGCTGCACTTCTTTGAGCTGGAGAAGCTTGAGGAACAGGCTCCGTCCAAAGCCTCGATGGACTCACAGGTAGAAGAGATCCTGGCCGCGACCCGACATCTGGTGAAGAACTACCTGCAGGATCATTTCCTGTCGCCCTACTGAGCCTGCCTACATCGGGATCTGAGTGGTGGACAGCACCTGACGCAAGCCCATGAAAGAGCGGATCTGCCTGACGCCCGGCAGATACAGCAACTGCTCGGCGTGCAGCCGGTTGAAGCTCTGGCTGTCTTTGGTGCGCAGCAACATGAAGTAGTCGAACTCCCCCGTCACCACATGAAACTCCATGCAGCCGGACACCTTCTGCGCTGCCGCCTCGAACTGGGCAAATGACTCAGGGGTCGAGCGATCCAGCACCACGCCGATCAAGACCACCATCCCGGCGTCCAGCGCTTCGCTGTTGAGCAGCGCAACCACGCCTTTTATGACGCCCGCTTCCTTGAGCCGTTCGACACGCCTCAGGCAGGCCGGCGCGCTCAATTTGACCTTTTCGGCCAGGGCCACGTTGGAAATGGACGCATCGCGCTGCAACGTCTTGAGGATGGCCCGGTCAATCCTGTCCAGCAGCGGCGCGAGCGCGGTGTCCGGCTTTTTGCTGCGTTCATTTATTGCTTTCATATGTACTTTCAAGAAATAAAATTAATTTTCAATTTGAAGAGACTAACTTTCATTTCCTAAATAGACAATTCTTTGCAACCACGATTATCGGTCGATTTTCTATGATGAATCCATCGCAGCACATTAATGATTCCTCTCATTGGAGACTCGATATGAACCTGAGCAAATTCAAGCGCTATCCCCTGACCTTTGGCCCTTCGCCCATCACTCCGCTCAAGCGCCTCAGCGAGCATCTGGGTGGCAAGGTCGAGCTGTATGCCAAGCGTGAAGACTGCAACAGTGGCCTGGCATTCGGCGGGAACAAGACACGCAAGCTTGAATACCTCATCCCGGAAGCCATCGAAGGCGGTTATGACACACTGGTGTCCATCGGCGGTATCCAGTCCAACCAGACCCGTCAGGTCGCAGCCGTTGCCGCTCACCTGGGCATGAAGTGCGTGCTGGTTCAGGAAAACTGGGTGAACTACTCCGATGCGGTGTACGACCGTGTGGGCAATATCGAGATGTCGCGGATCATGGGAGCTGACGTGCGCCTGGATTCGGCTGGCTTCGATATCGGCATTCGCCCGAGCTGGGAAAAGGCAATGGCCGATGTGGTCGAGAGTGGCGGCAAGCCGTTCCCGATTCCGGCAGGCTGCTCGGAACACCCTTATGGCGGCCTGGGTTTCGTGCGTTTTGCCGATGAAGTGCGCCAACAGGAAGAAGAACTGGGCTTCAAGTTCGACTACATCGTCGTCTGCTCGGTGACCGGCAGTACTCATGCGGGGATGGTGGTGGGTTTTGCCGCTGATGGCCGTGCGCAACGAGTGATCGGTATCGATGCTTCGGCCAAACCGGATCAGACCCGCGAGCAGGTCCTGCGCATCGCCCAGAACACCGCCAAGCTGGTGGGCCTGGGCCGTGAAATCACTGCTGATGACGTAGTGCTCGATACCCGTTACGCCTACCCGGAATACGGCCTGCCCAACGAAGGCACTCTGGATGCAATCCGCACCTGCGCCCGCCTGGAAGGCGTGCTGACAGACCCCGTCTACGAAGGAAAATCCATGCACGGCATGATCGATATGGTCCGTAACGGCGAGTTCCCCGATGGCTCGAAAGTGCTTTACGCCCACCTGGGCGGCGTACCGGCACTCAATGCCTACAGTTTCCTGTTCAAGGATGGTTGATTGCGGTAGGAGCGAATTCATTCGCGAGTAAATTCGCTCCTACGCCGCCCTCTTCAACGCGCAAGGCTCAGCATTGAGCCTTGCGCGAGCCCGGTGCTACCATGCGCGCCCGCCGTGCAGGAATCTGGGCCATGAGCAGCATTCGCGAGCGCAACAAAGAACTGATCCTGCGCGCCGCCAGCGAAGAGTTCGCCGACAAAGGCTTTGCCGCGACCAAGACCGGCGATATTGCCGCCAGGGCCGGGCTGCCCAAGCCCAACGTCTATTACTACTTCAAGTCCAAGGAAAACCTCTATCGCGAGGTGCTGGAAAGCATCATCGGGCCGATCCTTCAGGCCTCGACACCTTTCAATCCCCAGGGCGTTCCCACTGAGGTTCTGAGCAGCTATATCCGCTCGAAAATGCACATATCCCGCGACCTTCCCTTCGCCTCGAAAGTGTTCGCCAGCGAGATCATGCACGGCGCCCCCCATCTGACACCCGAACAGATCGAACAGCTAAATGGCCAGGCCCGCCACAATATCGAATGTATTCAGGCCTGGATCGACAGCGGACAGATTGCGCCTCTGGACCCTCATCACCTGATGTTCACCATCTGGGCCGCGACCCAGACGTATGCCGACTTTGACTGGCAGATCTCAACGGTCACCGGCAAGGAGAAGCTTGAGGATGCGGACTATGAAGCGGCGACCCAGACCATTCTGAGGCTGGTGCTCAAGGGGTGTGAGCCGGATTGAATAAATACCGTTCTCCAGAAAGCAAGAAACCCGCCGAAGCGGGTCGTTTTGCACACAACACCATCCCGACATCCTGTCAGTAGCCTCCTGGCAATGGCCGATCTTCCCTTATCGCTGCATCGATCCTTCGCTGCAGTTGTTGAATTGGATCCTACCTTTGCCATGATGGCTGGGATAGAGCCAATTGCGCCTGTTCGTGTAAGCCTTTGGCTATATGCAGCCGACGTCTAAAAAAGCGTGACTGTTGCCTCAGATTTAGTCATGTTAAGCCGACATCATGAAGATAACGTTGAGAGTCAGTGCAAGGATCTGCCTGATGACTCATAAAAAAAGAAAAAACAACGAATTAGGGTGAAGATCATGAATATGCGCAGTTTATCTATCAGCCGCCGTCTATGGCTGATTCTCATTGTTTCTGTGCTGATGCTCTTTGTGCTCGCGGCCGTCATGCTCAAGCAGATTCATGATGACCTTTATCTGGCCAAGGCCGAGAAAACCACCCATGTGGTCCAGACAGCCAGCGGTATTCTGAATTACTACCAAGGGCTGGAAGCCGCTGGCACCCTCACCCGCGAAGCCGCGCAACAGCAGGCTCTCAATACCATCAAAGCCCTGCGCTATGGCCAGAACGACTACTTCTGGATCAACGATCTGCGCCCGGTAATGGTCATGCACCCTGCCAACCCCAAGCTCGATGGCCAGGATCTCTCGAGCGTGAAGGACCCGGACGGTTTTGCACTATTCAATGAAATGGTGGCCGTCGCCAAGAGCAAGGGCGCCGGGCTGATTCACTATCGCTGGCCAAAACCGGGCGCCAGTGAGCCGGTGAAGAAGACGTCTTACGTGCAACTGTTTCAGCCATGGGGCTGGATCATCGGCTCGGGTGTCTATGTCGATGACGTGGCTGCCGAGTTCAAGCAGCAAATGTGGAATGCGATTCTGTTCAGCGCAGGCATTGTGCTGGTCCTGACACTGCTGGTGACGCTGATTCTGCGCAGCATCGTCCTGCCCTTGCGCCTGACTGTCAGCGCCATGGCCAATATCGCCAGCGGGGAAAGCGACCTGACCCGCACTCTGGAAACCCAAGGCGACGATGAAATCACTCAACTGGGCAAGCACTTCAATGCCTTTACCGCCAAGCTGCGCACTGTGGTCATGCAGTTGCAGTCTTCGGCGGTCGATCTGGGCCAGGCCTCTACCGACCTGGGCAACAGTGCCGAGCAGGCCCAGGCGCGCAGCCAGCAGCAGTCCCAGCAGATGGATCTGGTGGCCACCGCCGTCAATGAGGTGACATATGGCGTGCAGGACGTGGCCAAGAACGCCGAGCACGCCGCCAGCGAAATGCGCGATGCCGAATCCCAGGCGCAACAGGGCCAGGTCAACATCGATAACAGCCTGCGCCAGATCGATCACCTGTCCGGCACCATCGGCCAGGCCGTGGAAGTGATGCAGACCCTGGCCAGCGAAAGCACGCAGATTGGTGGCGTACTGGAAGTCATCAGCTCGATTGCCGAGCAGACCAACCTGCTGGCCCTCAACGCCGCCATTGAAGCCGCGCGGGCCGGGGAACAGGGCCGCGGTTTTGCCGTGGTGGCCGACGAAGTGCGTCTGCTGGCCCAGCGGACCCAGAAGTCCACGGCCGAGATTCAGGGCATGATCGAACGCCTGCAACGTCACTCCGACGCAGCGGTCAAGGTGATCGGCGACAGCAGCCGTTCCTCGCAACTGACCATCGAACAGGCCAATCAGGCCGGCCAGAGCCTGACGTCCATCAGCCAGGCCTTGCGCAACCTCAACAGCCTCAACGCTTCGATCGCCAGCGCCACCCTGCAGCAATCCCATGTGGTCGACGACATCAATCAGAACGTCACCCAGGCTGCGCAACTCTCCCAGGGCACGGCCCTTGCCGCCGAGCAGTCCACTGCGGCCAGCCAGCATCTGAGAGGATTGAGCGAGCAGTTGAATGGCTTGCTGAAACAATTCCGCGTTTAACTCGCTGTGTTCGACAGGCTGCACGGAACCTCGTGCAGCCTTTGTTGCCTGAGGCCTGTCCATTTATTGCAGGGGGTCGTATGCGCACACTGGAACTGGCAGGTCAAAGCGTCCCGGTGCTGGGTCAGGGCACCTGGCACATGGGTGAAGTCAGCCATCAGCGCTCGACGGAAATCGCTGCGCTGTGCATGGGCATCGAGCAGGGCATGACCCTGATCGACACCGCCGAGATGTATGCCGACGGCGGCGCCGAAGAAGTGGTCAGGCAAGCCATTGCCGGGCAGCGCGACAAAGTGTTCGTGGTCAGCAAGGTCTACCCGTTCAACGCCAGCCGCCAAGGCATCCCCAAGGCCTGCGAAGCCAGTCTGCGACGGATGAACACCGACTACATCGATCTTTACCTGCTGCATTGGCCGGGCGAGTACCCGCTGGGGGAAACAGTCGAGGCTTTCGAGCGTCTGCGCGAGGCTGGCAAGATCGGCAGTTGGGGCGTCTCCAATTTCGATGTGTCGGACATGATGGAGCTGGACAACCCGCGCTGCGCCACCAATCAGGTGCTGTACAACCCCGAACAGCGAGGCATCGAGTTCGACCTGTTGCCCTGGGCCAATGACCGGCACTTGCCGATCATGGCGTACTGCCCGATCGGTCAGGCGGGCGACCTGCTCTATCACCCTGCCCTGCACGAAATCGCCAATCGTCACAGCGCCACGCCGGCACAGATCAGTCTGGCCTGGGTGCTGCGCCAGCCGAACATGATCGCCATTCCCAAGGCGACGAATCCTGAGCACATTCGCCTGAATGTCGAGGCCGAAAAAATCGTCCTGACAGCGCAGGATCTGGCCGATCTGGACCGTGCCTGGCCAGTTCCGACCCGCAAGCGGCCATTGGCAATGGTCTAGGCGTCGGGCCTGGAAACAACCCGCAATATTCGTCACAAATATGTAATGACGGCTTGTCATGATGCGCGCTTGACCTCCCCGTTCCGGGCAGGCTTGCACGTGGAAAGCCATGAACCACAGCATTGCGCGGCATCAGGATTCAGACCTTTTCGGCCTGCTGTATGGATTTCGCTTCTGTCCGGGTGAGCGGGGTCGGGAAATCGACTCTGCCGCCGTCATGGATTACCTGCACAACGCCCCGGACAACGACGATTTCATCTGGCTGCACCTGAACCTCTCCCACGCGGCCTGCGAGCGCTGGATGAAGACTCATCTGGAACTGCCGGAAGAGTTTTTTGAAGCGCTCAACGAAGGCTCGCGCTCGACACGGATCGAACACATCGACTCGGCCCTGCTGGCCGTGGTCAACGATGTGGTGTTCGACTTCAACATGCTGTCGACCGATATCTCGACCCTGTGGGTCTGCACCCGCAGTCACATGATGATCACGGCACGCCTGCAACCCTTGCGCTCGGTCGACAAGCTGCGCTCGGCAGTCAAGCGTGGCGAACAGTTCCACTCGCCGTTGGAGTTGCTGGCTCATTTGCTGAGCGATCAGGGCGAAGTGCTGACCCAGTTCCTGCGCAAGACCAGCCTCAGCGTCGACAGGATCGAAGACCAGTTGCTGTCCCAGCGCCTGAGCAACAACCGCTCGGAACTCGGAGCCATGCGCAGGGTGCTGGTGCGTCTGCAACGACTGCTGGCGCTGGAGCCCGGTTCGCTGATGCGCCTGCTGCATCGCCCGCCGCACTGGCTGCGCGAAGAAGACATGCAGGCCTTGCGTCAATCCACGGAGGAGTCGGCCCTGGTCATCAGTGACCTGACAGCCTTGGGCGAGCGCATCAAACTGTTGCAGGAAGAAATCGCCGCCAACCTCAACGAACAAAGCAGCCGCACCCTCTTCACCCTGACCGTGGTCACGGTTCTGGCCTTGCCCATCAACATCGTCGCCGGTTTCTTCGGCATGAACGTGGGCGGCATACCGCTGGCATCCGACCCGGAAGGCTTCTGGATACTGGTGGCACTGGTTGCGACCTTTACCCTGATTGCCGGACGCTGGGCGTTTCGCAAGCGCGGGGATTACTGAGGATCAGGCGGCACCTCACCTTGCGATTGGGTGTCGATCCTGACCACCACTGACATCCCCGGCCTCAGGCGTTCGGCCGCTGGCTGATAGGCATCGACGATGATGCGTACCGGTATGCGCTGGGAGATTTTCACGAAGTTGCCTGTGGCGTTATCGGCGGGCAGCAGGCTGAACTCCGAGCCAGCGGCAGGCGAAATACGCTGAACACGCCCCGTGAGCCGAGCGTTGTCCAGGGCATCGACGGTAAAGCTCACCGACTGGCCGAGGCGTACATTGGCCATCTGGGTTTCCTTCATGTTGGCGATGACCCACAACCGGTTCGGCACCAGCGCCATCAATTGCGCACCCGAGTTCACGTAAGCCCCCAGGCGCACGCCTATCTGCCCCAGTTGCCCGTCGCGGGGCGCCAGGATGCGGGTATTGTCCAGGTCGATGCGTGCCAGTTCGATGGCAGCCTGAGCGTTTTCCACCGAGGCCTGCAGCGAGTCGCGATTGATGATCACGGTCTGCAGGTCTTCCCGGGCGATCTGCAACGCGGCCTTGGCTTCGGCCACTGCGGCAATGGCCTGGGCATCGGCAGCGCGGGTCACGTCCAGTTCGCTGCGCGATACCGAGCCGTCAGTCACCAATGCCTGATTACGGCGCAGGTCTGCTGCGCTCTTGCTGCTCTGGGCGATGCTGCTCTGCAAGGCCGCCTGACGCTGGCCAATGGTCGCTTCGGCACTGCGCCGTTGTTGCAGGTTATTGGCCAGTGCGGCTTTCTGCACCGCCAGTTGCGCCATGGCCTGTTCCAGATTACGCCGATAGATGCGGTCATCCAGACGCACCAGCAGGTCGCCCGCCTTCACGAACTGAAAATCCTGCACCGGCACTTCATGCACATAGCCGCTCAACTGCGGGCCGATGATGGTTGTCTGGCCACGCACCTGAGCATTTTCGGTGCTCTGGATCGGGCTGGTGAACGGTGGCAGTTCCCACGCATACAGCACGATCAGCACACCCGCCAGGGCAATACCGGCAAAGATCGCCGACGAGATGATGCGCTTGCGCCTTGAACGTGGCTCGCTGGTGGGCGGCGTGGTCACCGGTGGTGGCGGTGGCGTGTCGGGGGCCTGAATGGACTCATCGTTGTTTTCAGTTCGGGATGACGCTTTGTCAGGCTGGTTCGGTTCGTTCATGAAGAGGTAGCGCCACTGCTGGGGACGGAAGGTGGATTAACGGCTGAAAGCGGGCGTGTGGTCATCTTCAGCCAGATCATGCGGGCTGAAATCCAGATCATCGTCAGTACGGCGATCACGGCAATCAACATGAAGACATCGTTATAGGCCAGGACATTGGCTTCGCGTGTTGCCAGGGTCGACAGCGAGCGAATCCCCTGGGTCGTGCGCAACGCGGGGTCAGCAATGCTCGAGGCGTAACCGGCAGCAGCGCTTTGCAGACGCGATTGCACCATAGGATCGATCAGGGTCAGGTGTTCGACCAGATGGCTGGAATGGAATTTCTCGCGCACGATCTGGAAAGTGCCCAGCACAGCAGCCCCGATCAGCCCGCCAATGTTCTGGGTGATCCCGAACAGGACGGAAAAACTCACCATGTTGCGCGGGTTGGCGATGACGCCACTGATGCCCAGCACCAGGGTCGGCCCCAGGAAAAACGTCCCGCCGAATGCCAGCAGAAACTGGCTGAGGTACATGTTCGATTGCCGGGTCAGGCTGGTGGAGCCGCTGTCCATCCAGGCCCCGACCGCCATCATGGCCAGGGAAATCAGCAGCGGCTTGATCAGGTGCGCGGGATTGATGGTCAGGGCGCTGACCGCCAGACCGGCAATACTGCCCAGCAGCATGACCATATAAAGAGTATGAAGCTGCTCGCTGCCCATGTTCAGGGTCTGCAGAAAACCCACGGCTCCCGTTGACTGTTCCGACAGCACAATGCGAAACAGGATCACCGCCAACCCCAGGCGCAGGATCGCGCCACTCCCCAGCCAGCGGGTAATCAGCAAAGGGTTGCTGCGGTTATGCTCGATGGCCAGGCCCGCACAGATCAAGGCGATGGAAGCCGCCGAAGCGATGCCTATCCAGGGCGCTTCCAGCCACCATTCGATACGTCCCAGCGACAGCACCGCGCACAACAGGGCAAAACCGCTGGCCAGCAGGCTGAAGGTCAGGAAGTCGAGCTTTTCAAATGCCTTGAAGCGATCACCGGGCGGCAGCTTGAGCATCAGCACGCAACCCAGCGACAACAACGCCATGCCCAGCTCGAACAGGTACAGGCCGCGCCATTCGGCAATCTGTAACAGGTCTTCGGACACCAGTCGCGCCAGCGGCGTCGCCAGTTGCGCTGTACCGAGCCCGAGCACCAGTGCCTTGAGCCGCCACTTCTGGGGGAAGGCCTGAATCATGTAATACAACCCAAGGGTGCTGAGCGCAGCGCCCACCATGCCGTGGGCTGCACGCACGGCAATCGCCGAATCGATGTCATTGACGAACAAGTGAGCCAGCGTCACCAGGGAATAGAGCACCAGAAACAATTCGGTGAAGGCACGCAAGCCATACTGCTGGCGAAACTTCACCAGCAGCAGGTTCATCGACACGTTGGTCATGACGTAGGCCGCAGGCAGCCAGGCGATGTCCGCCGAAGTCGCACCCAGTGCGCCTTGCAGGTAAGGCAGATTGGCCACCACCAACGCATTGCCCAGGCCGCCGGTAAGGGCAACGATAACGCCCACCAGCGCAAAGGCCCAGCGCCTGCGCGTGGAGTGCAGAGGCGTAGACGGCGAGCCCGGCATGGTGGGCCGCTCGTGGGGTTGCCACTGGCGGGGAGCGTATTTGTCGTTCATGGATTCCTTTCTGTTTTTTTCGCGAATGAATTCGCTCCTACTGGGGTTGTAGGAGCGAATTTATTCGCGAAAGATCCAGATAAGCGCTGAAAAATAGTCACTGCGTCTATGCTTAAGCGCAATTTTGTTTTGCTCATTGGCGCTGTTAGGATCTGTTCACGCTAAAAATAATAAGTAGAAGAAGAGCAAACGAACAAGGAGTTCAGAATGAGTTCACAGGTGTCACCCGCTCTCTCGGTTCGCAAACCCGGCCAGAAGCCGATTCTGGTTGAGGTCCGCAATCATATCGGCCATCTCACCCTGAATCGCCCCGCCAGCCTGAACGCCATCGATCTGGACATGATCCGTACCCTGCAGCGCCAGCTCGATGCCTGGGCCGAAGATCCCAAGGTGTATGCCGTGGTATTGCGCGGTGCAGGCGACAAGGCATTCTGTGCCGGCGGTGATATCCGCTCCCTGTATGAAACCTACAAAAGCGGCCAGAGCCAGCACCAGACATTCTTCATCGAAGAGTATGCACTGGATCTGACGATCCACGGCTACCGCAAACCGGTGCTGGCCCTGATGGATGGCCTGGTGCTGGGCGGTGGCATGGGGCTCGTGCAGGGTGCTGATCTGCGAGTGGTGACCGAGCGCAGCCGGTTGGGCATGCCGGAAGTGGCCATCGGTTATTTCCCGGATGTAGGCGGCAGTTATTTCCTGCCCCGTATACCCGGCGAACTGGGGACTTACCTGGGCATCACCGGCGTGCAGATCGAGGCAGCCGATGCCTTGTATTGCGGCCTTGCCGACTGGTCCATGAACAGCAATATGCTGCCTCGACTGGATCACATGCTCGATCACCTGAAATGGAAATCCACGCCCCTCAAGGATCTGCAGGGTGCCATGGCCAGACTGGGTACCCAGCGCCTGCCCTCTCCCCCGCTGGAAGCCCTGCGACCGGCCATCGACCACTTCTTCGGTTTGTCGGACTTGCCGGGCATCATCGAACAGTTGCAGCAAGTGACGATTGCCGACACCCATCAATGGGCCTTGAACACCGCCGACCTGATGCACAGACATTCGCCCCTGGCCATGGCGGTGACGCTGGAAATGATCCGGCGCGGTCGGCACATGTCCTTGCAGGCCTGCTTTGACATGGAACTGCATCTGGATCGTCTGTGGTTCGAGCATGGCGACCTGATCGAAGGCGTACGCGCCCTGATCATCGACAAGGACCGCCTGCCGCAGTGGAACCCTCCCAGCGTGAAAGCGTTGAACGCCGGGCATGTGCAGCGTTTCTTCAGCAGTCTGGAGGTGTGAGTCATGCACGATATCGAACTGAGCGAAGAGCAGGTGATGATCCGCGACATGGCGCGTGATTTCGCCCGCAATGAAATCGCGCCCCATGCACAAGCCTGGGAAAAGGCCGGCTGGATAGACGACGCCCTGGTCGACAAGCTTGGAGAGCTGGGTTTGCTGGGCATGATCGTGCCTGAACAATGGGGCGGGACTTACATCGATTACGTGGCTTATGCCCTTGCGGTCGAAGAAATCTCCGCCGCCGATGCCGCCACCGGCACGCTGATGAGTGTTCACAGTTCGGTGGGCTGCGGTCCTGTTCTCAAGTACGGCAATGAAGAACAGAAACAGACCTGGCTGGCAAAACTGGCCAGCGGCAAGGCCATCGGCTGTTTCTGCCTGACCGAACCCCACGCCGGCTCCGAAGCGCATAACCTGCGCACACGGGCCGAGTTGCAGGGTGATCATTGGGTCATCAACGGTGCCAAACAGTTCGTCAGCAACGGCAAGCGTGCGCAACTGGCCATCGTGTTTGCCGTAACCGATCCCGAACTCGGCAAGAAAGGCCTGTCAGCCTTCCTGGTCCCCACTGACAACCCCGGTTTCGTGGTCGATCGCAGTGAACACAAGATGGGCATTCGCGCTTCCGACACCTGCGCCGTGACGCTCAATGCGTGCCGTATTCCCGCCGCCAACCTGCTGGGCGAACGCGGCAAGGGGCTGGCCATTGCCCTGTCGAATCTGGAAGGCGGTCGCATCGGGATTGCCGCTCAGGCACTGGGCATCGCCCGCGCAGCTTTCGAGGCTGCACTGGGCTATGCACGGGAACGGGTGCAGTTCGACAAGCCGATCATCGAGCACCAGAGTATTTCCAACCTGCTGGCCGACATGCACACCCGAATCAACGCCGCACGCTTGCTGATCCTGCATGCCGCCCGTTTGCGCAGCGCCAGCCAGCCTTGTCTGTCAGAAGCCTCCCAAGCCAAGCTGTTCGCCTCGGAAATGGCCGAGTGGGTCTGTTCCAAGGCGATACAGATTCATGGTGGCTATGGCTATCTGGAGGACTACCCCGTGGAGCGTTATTACCGGGACGCCCGCATTACCCAGATTTATGAAGGCTCCAGCGAAATCCAGCGCCTGTTGATCGCCCGGGAATTGCGCCATTATCTGGTTTAGGCTCGGCGATCAGGTAAACCTCTGTCGCCCCAGCAAAGTAATCAGCAAGGCAACCGAGTCGGCATTGCCCAGCATGATATCGGTGCGCTTGTGGGGATCGGCATAGAACACGTCCCTGGCCGCGTCCAGATGACTCGTGCCCGTGATACGCAGGATCAGTTTCTTTGCATCACTTTGCCTCAAGTCATGCCATTCATAATCTTCAGCCTGCTTGAACAACTTGTCACGATCAGTCTGGTAGGAAAGAGATTTCTGTTGCTGGATGATCTGCTCGTTCTTGATCCGTAACCGATAGCCCGGTGCATCCTCCAGCAGGTCGATAAAGGGCGCGTAGGAATCGACGTAAGCGATATCTTCGGTACCGGCAACCAGATGGGACAGTTCATGGATCAGAATCGTCGAACGATAATGGTCCCCATAATTGAAACTGCCAGACCGGACGACCTTGACCTTGAAGCGATAGCGAGGCACCCGAAAATACTGCTCGGTCAGGAAAATCCTTTTCAAGGGGTCTTTGGCAAAGACAAATGCACTGGATGTCTCATTCCCTCTTTTATTGAAGCCGACCACGTAACGCTCCGAATCGATAGGCGACAGCGACGGAGAAATCAGCTCTTCATAGATGCTTGTCACGATCTGCTTGATGGACTTGTAGGTGTGCGGATTCGGATACCGCTCATCAAAGAAGTGGGCAACAATCTGTTCAACCCGAGGATCGGGCGTGCCATGCGCCGATTGCAGGTTCAGATTATCAAGGCAGTTTTCCAGATAGCGGCGAGCCTGAGCATGCGCCTGCTCGATGCACTGCGCCCTGTCCCGGTAGACCTGACGAATCTCGCGCATGCCTTTGGCATCGACCACCAGATTTTCATTGACCTCCGTTTCCACCATATTGTTTTTTATGCGGGTAACAATACCGCCGCCGCCCTTGAGGCCACCTTGCAACTGAAGCTTCCAGTGCTGGTTCGTATCAAGCTTGATAGAAGGTCCGACCTTGTCCTTTTTGACAATAAACCAGTTGTCCTTGTTGGACATGACCTGATAAACCTTGCCATCGACCGCAGCGTACAGGTTCCCCGTCTTGTCATCCCTGGAAACGTTGAACACCTCATCCTTGCGCAGCCCGTTCAACGCAATATCATGCACCTCGAACTCACTCAGACGACTGCGCAATTCTTCGCTCAGCGCATTGTTGCTCCAGGAGAACTCCGGAAAGGCTGTGCTCTCTTCATCAACGCTGGTGGTCACCTCCTCTGCTGCCAAGAGGCCTTTATGAGGTTCCTGCCGGGCTGCGATCAGTACACTCAACCCTGCTGCCAGTTCCGAGATCGCCTTGCCCCATCTCTGTTCGCCGATGGAAACGACAGAGGAATGAAACAGATCACGACTCTGCCATAGCCCGACCAGTGCGCCGAGACGTCCCGGTGCCAGTGACAGTATCTGTTCAACTGCAAGGCCGAACAGGTACTTTGACGAACGATGCCGGTGCTCGGCATTGGTGACGCTTTGCTGGCGTATATCAAACTTGAACCCCTCCAGAACCCCCGGTAACAGATACTCCAGCGCATTCCCCCGGCAGGGTTCCAGCATGAGCGTCACCGGCAGCGGTCGCTCAAAAGGCAGGCTCATGGAGTCTTCGGTACTGAAAGGCAAATGTGGCTCGTGAAAGCCGCCATTGTCATAGACATGGCGCATGGACGGGTCAATACGATCAAGGATAAATGCCTGAAACGTCTCCGAGGTGCACAGATCGGTCACCAGAGCAGCCTGATCCGCATACTCCTTGAACGTCCATTCCTCATAGAGCGGCGCATAAACCACCCAGGGGCCTGACTGCAAATCCTGTGAGGTAATCACGTAGACGCCGAGCACCGGCGTAGGCTCCCAGCCTTTGGGAGCCGGCAGAATCAATAAGGGACTCAGCACCACGTTCCAGCCACGGACCGGCAAGCGGGCAATACCGTCCGGCATGTTGAAGACCGACTCGATGAAGTCATATCCCTCAGCCGACAGTTTTTTCCTGAGCTTGAGCACAAACGCCTTCAACACTTCCGTGACCGGAATCTGCTCGGCAAAGTTTTTCTTGCGCTCCTGATAAGAAGGCCCTTGAAGGTCGAGCGCCGAGTCCACCAGTTGCCGGTAGCTGGCGGCGACATCCAGTGACTCCAGCAGGTCACGAATATAAGCGGGGGTCAGTGACGCGCTCAGTTTCCTGCCATCCTCATGCGCAACCGAAATGACCCCATCCTGGATGGAAGAAAAACGATTGATGGCAAAATCGGTGAGCGTTTCGCTGATTTTCTGGGTGGCCGCTGGCAAACCTTGAGGTGTCTGGCCTATCGCAACAGGCGCAGCGACATAGTGGGTCATGGTTACAAGCAACTTGTCGGGGTCCAGCTCATCTCCGGGAAAATCAAGCGTGAGCCTGGCGCTCAGTTTTTCCTTTGCATAGTCACGAATGTCGGGAACATCGAACAGGAAATCATCGTAGGTATTACTGGAGATATAAAAGCGCTGCACCATGTTGGTCAGCGTGATCAGATCCTCAAGCGAGGCTTCGGTCACCCAGACGGGCGCGATGGCTTTGTAGATCATGACCTGCAATGCCGCTCCCAGATCATTCACTGCCTGACGGTTGCCGTCGTCGCGTTCAGTGACCGCGAGCACTTTGTCAAACAGATCGGGGGCCAGATTCCAGGTCAAGGCTCGTTTGTAGATAAAAGCCACGGTTTGTTGCTGTCGCTGGTTTTCAACCTCCTGCAAGGCACGGATCAGATTTCCATCAATCACCCGCAGCACGATACTGATATCAAGTGTTTCAGTGCGCCCAAGGTGCTCAAGCAACAGATGCCTGTCCGTACCGGATAAAAGTTCGAGAACATTGTCGATCCTGTCCATACGGGTCAGGCAGCCCAGCAGATTGCCTTCCAGTTCCTGAAGAGAGCTGAAGGTCGTCAGGCCGTTCAGCATTGTCCACAGAACATGACGGTCAGGTTGACTGGCATTGTAGAGAACGAATGCATTGGCCAACGGGAGCGGCGGCTGATCAGGAGCACAAATCAGCGACAACATGGCGACCTCGACCCGGTCTTCGCCCAATGCCTCGCGCAAGGCTGGAAGCGGCCAATCCAGTACTTGTTGAAGCATATCGATGATGCTCGCATCAAACACTTCCAGATACCGCTCCAGCGACAGTTCCAGCCGCAAAGCATCCTCTCGGGAATGCGCCGCCCATACTCCCGGGTTTACTTGTGCATTGCCACGGCGAATCGGCAGTAAATAGAAGTCTCGCTGCTGACGATCGTAGCGCTCTGCAAAATCGTGCAGGACCCATTTGAGTATCGATTCAAGCAACACCAGCGGTAATCGGTGTTCAGGCTGACTCTCAAGAGCAGTGACCTGTCCCTTTAGCACCGTGCCATCGAGCAAGGGAGCCTGGCCGCTCTTGCTGACTCTCTCAAGGGCCAGGGAAAGCAGCTGGATAGCCCGTTTGTCTGGACCGGACCTCATCACCCAAAGAGCACGGACATCCAGAGGATCACCACCGATAAGGGCGAGATAGCGGTCTAGCGCACGATGCATGCATTCCTCGACACCGGCATGCAGCGTCGCCAGACGCTCCATTCGGGCATCCAGGTCGAGCATTCTGTCCGCCCAGGCTTTGAGTGCAGGATAATCGTGGTCACCCTGTTCGACAGCCGATGCTGAAAGCGGGCGCCCCCAGAGCGCTTCAAACTCGGTCTGCCCGGCCTGCCAGCGGCCCGAATCGCGCAGGCGCAACAGCCGGGCATCCAGCAGACCACGCACATCGAGCGCATCGTCGATCCGCACAGGTGCCTTTTGATAACCGATGGCTGGCAGGCTCAACGCATAACGAACGTTTCGCTTCTGCAAGGCGATGATCGACCTGATGAACTCCGGGAACCATGAAACAGTGAATGCATCTACCCGCAGCTTGAGCGCACCTTGCATGCCAAGCAATGCATGGTCGTCCAGGGAGGTAAAGCGCAGCAGTTCGGCTCGCCCCTGAACGCTGGAAAAATGCTCGCTGACCTGCGTCCTGTCAGTGAAACGCCTGAACCCTTGCTGCGATGAAAACAGGTACGACACCGGCAACTGATCGACCCGAAACTCGATCAGGAAGACACCGACCAGCTTGACGGGCTCCTGATCACCAATGCCGACAGACAGCCTGCTGACCAGCATCGACTTCAGATCGGCAGGCACACCGGGGTACGGCAACAGGGCTCGCAACTGACGGCATTCGTGCTCCGTCAGCGAACCCTGCGCGACACTGGTCAACAAGGTCTGACGCAGGGATTCGGCCAGAGCATGAGCCGCCACGTCGCGCATGGTGCGGCCATCCCTGGTGATCTGATTCCAGTAATCATCCAGCAATTGTTCGTAAGTGTCGGTAACGATAGCGCTCAGTTCATTGAGGGCCTGGACGTATGGCTGCGCCTGGATAGCCGTCAGGATACGGCCTTGCACATCCAGAAACCGCAGGGTGAGCCCGCTTTCTGGCTCTTCACCCCCATATTTATGGGCCGCGACCTCAACCAGTGTCTGGGAGCCCACCACCCTGCTTATCAACGCGCCATCATCGGACAACCGCTCTTCGATGATTTGTACCGGGTGATTGAAGACATCAAGAGAGTTGCCGGGCAGAAGCTGTGAAAGCCTGACAGCCAGGGCTTTCCCCAACACAGTGTGCAAGGACGGAAGTCGGTGCAGTCCCTCGGACAGTTGATCAAGATGCTGAACCTGTTGCTGGACGACGGACTCCATCTGTACCTCGAACAGCGGGTCATTGACCAACTGCGCCTCGATCTCAAGGGACATGTCCCGGATCTCGTCGAACCTTTTCTTGAGTCTGACGAGTAATGCAGCCCGGCTCTTGAAGCGCTCGATACCGAATATCAGGGTACTCAGGAACACCGGGGCCTCTCGGTCCCGGGGATTGCTCAGCAGTAACGCACCCGCCAGTTCGGCATTGGGCGTGGAGCCGTCATCCATCACCAGTCTGTCGACCCGCGGGGAAGGCCTTGGGCTGCTCAGGTCGTTGGTATCGTCAACCAGACTTTGCAGCCATCTGCCTTCGCCAGCGCTGATACGAGAGCTGCTGACTGCCTCTTGGATGCTTTGCGAGAACCGCGCCTTGAGTGATGCACTGAAAAAATACGGCGGTGATGACATCTGCGATTTCCTTTTCATGAAGCCTCAGCCCACGCCGGATGACCTGGCGTGGGCCAATAAGAAGGAAACAGCTTATTGAGGGTTCAGAATTGGCTGCGTTACATAAAGCAATTGATTGCCAGCAGGGCCGGACCGCTCGCCTCAGCCAGCCTTGCGGTTTTTCTCGACCCACACAGCGTAGGCATTGATGAAGGTTTGCAGGAACGGGCGAGTCTTCTCCGACAGCGTACCGGCCTCGTCGAAAAAGGTGCCGGCATTGCCCAGATAGGCTTCGGGCTGCTGCAGGCAAGGCACATCCAGAAAGACCAGCGACTGACGCAAGTGGTGATTGGCACCGAAGCCGCCGATCGCGCCGGGAGACGCACTGATCACCGCGCCCGGCTTGCCACTGAAAGCACTTTTGCCATAAGGACGCGAGCCCACATCGATGGCGTTTTTCAGCGCGCCCGGCACCGAGCGGTTGTATTCGGGGGTAACGAACAACAGGCCATCTGCGGCTGCAAGCTGCTCGCGAAATCTCGTGTAAGCCTGCGGAGCCGAAGCGCCATCAATGTCTTCGTTGTACAGCGGCAGGTCACCGATCTCGACAATATTCAACTTCAGTGTGTCAGGGGCCAGATCAGCCAATGCGAGCGCGATCTTGCGGTTGATGGAGTCTTTTCTCAGGCTGCCAACCAATACGGCGATGGAGTGAATCTGGCTCATGGGGCTATCCGTCATCTGATTCAAGGAATCATGAGGTATAGCCCAAGTCGCGTTCAGGGCAAGTGGTGACTAGCGTGATGTCGCATTACCCCACAACTGAAAAGCCCTGTGCTTTAGCAGCAGATGCATGACAGCACAGTGACCGGGCCTTCAAGACACATGAGGGAAACTCACCCGCCCGAGCAAGGACGTCAACAAGGCCAGTGAATCGGCATTATTCAACATGATTTCACTGCGCACGCGAGGATCGGCATAAAAGACATCCCGCGCTTGCGACAGGTTGTTCTTGCCGGTGATACGTAAAACCGCAGCCTTTGCGCCCCCCTCGCGATGTTTCAGATCCTTGAACGTCCCGTCGTTCAGTTGTGCAAACAGTTTGCTGCGATCGGTGTAATAGGACAACGTGTCCCTCTGCGCAGCCACCACCTCGTCCTTGAGACGCTTCCTGAACTCAGCCGTGTCCTCCATGAGATCATAGAACGGTGCATTAGAGTCGACATAAGCAATGTCTTCCGTATTCAGGCACAGATGGGAAACCTCATGAAGCAGGATCGTGCCACGATGATGCGACCCCATATTGAACTCGCCCGTACGAATGGCTGAAACCTTGAGGCGATAGTAAGGCAGACGAAAGAACTTGTCGGTCAGGAAGATCCGCTTCATCGGATCGTAAACGAATACAAATGCCGTGGAGTCATGATGGGCAGGCCTGTTGATCCCGACGACATAACGATCCGAGTCATGGGGCGAAAGCGAAGGGTCCATCAGGGCACCATACAAGGTGGTGAGAGAGTCTCTGACAGAATCGATCAGACGCGCATCGGGGTGTGAATAACTGAAAAACTCCGAGAGGATTTGCATACATCGAGGATGAAGGTTTTCCGAGTGCCCCTTGAGATTATCCAGGGCGTTCTCCAGGTATTTCCGGGCCTGGTTGTGGGCATCGGCGATCAACTCCGTCCGGTCGCGGAATACCTGGCGAATTTCAGACATCCCCCTGGCCTCGATCACCATATACCTGTCGACATCCAGGTTGACCATTCTATTTTGAAAGCGGCTCACGACCGGGCCGCCGCCCTTGAGCCCTGCAAGGTCCAGTTCCCATTGCTGTTTTATGTTGAGCCTGATCCCTGGCCCCGGCTGATCCTTACCGACAATGCGCCAATTGTTTTCACTCAACTGGACCTGATAAACCTTTCCTTGAATCGCGACATACTCTTTTTGGGTACGCTTGTCGCGGTAGGTATTGAGCAGGTTGTCCTTGTACAACTCGTTCAAGGCCACATCCCGGACTTCAAGCTGGCGCAACCGCCCTTGCAACTGCGACGAGAGAACATTGTTGCCCCAGCGAAACCTGAAAGACGTGTCTTCAGGTGCCAGCACCTCTTCAGGCTCTTCAAGCTGTTCGGCAAACTCCTCCTTGGATTTTTTCCGGGAAGATATCACCATGCTCAGCGCCGCCGTGAACTCCGAGGCGGCCTTGCCCCAGTGCTTGTCTGCAACAGCGTGAATAGAAGCCTGAAACAGGGTCCGGCTTTGCCAGACACCCACAAGCGCACCCAGCCTGCCCGGCAGGAACGACAAGATCTGCTCGCCCAGCAGGCCCCATAGATATTTGGAAGCGGCCCGATCATTCTCTGTATTGGTAACGCTGTCATCCTCAATGAGCTGCTTGAAGGTCTCCAGGGTCCCCTTGAACAGTAATTGCAGGGCATTCCCCTTGTAAGGCGTCGTTCTGATATCCACAGGCGCCGGACGTGTCCAGGGAACATCAAGGGAAGACTCGACACTGAACGAAAGATGCGGCTCCAGAAAACCGCCATTGGCATAAACATGCCGAGTTGCCGGATCAAGGCGTCCCAGGATGAAATCCTGCAAACTGCTGGAAGTCCGGATATCGGCCAGCAGCGCATTCCTGTTGGCATATTCCTTGATCGACAATGCACCGCCGAGTACCGAATACAGCACCCATGGACCTTCCTGAGGCGTACCGGGTGCAATCACATAGACACCCATGACGTTGTCGGGCGCCCAACCGGTATCGGCACGTAACAGTTGCAAGGGGCTGATGGTGATATCGCGTCCCTTGAAAGGTACTCGCGCAACACCGTCAGGCATGGTCATGACACTTTCGAGGGCGTCATAGCCTTCCATGGTCATAAGCCCCATGAGCTTGAGCTGGAAAGCCTTCAACAATTCATAAGACGGTACCTGATCGATGTAGTTGTTTTCCCGGACGGCGTAATCCGCGGACTTTTCATCGAGCTTCTGCGCCACCATCAATCGGTAGTTTGCTGCGATATCCAGTGAGCGAACCATCTGGCGAATGTACCCTGCCGTCAGTGAGGAAACCGGCTGAAAGCCCTCTTTCAACGAGATGGACACGACACCATCCTGGGCTGAAAAGAATCGGTCAATGGCAAAGTCGGTGAGGCTTTCACTGACCCGTGTAGTGGCGACAGGTAATGACTGTGGAACCTCTCCCGGTGCGACTGGTGCAGGGGTGTAACGCGTCAGGGTAACGCTCACTTGTTCAGGCGTGAGGTCCTGCCCCGGAAAATCTGCCTCCAGCCTTTCGGACAACTTGCGTTGTGCATACTCGTGAATATCAGGAATTTCGAACAGAAAATCCTTTTTACGGTCGTGGGTTGCATAGAAGCGCTGCCATATCCCCAATAACATTATCTGGTCATCAATGGAGGCGGCTTTGATCCACTTGGAAAGCAGCACATCGCCTTGCATCATTTGCAACCGGGTGCCCAGGCGTCCGACTATCCGCCGCTTGCTGTCATCATGCTCAGCCAGATCAAGTGCATTGCGAAACAGTTCGGGTTTGAGTTTCCATGTGCGCACCCGCTCGTACTGAAGCAGGTCCCCTTGCCGCTGACGCCCGTTTTCGGCATCTTCCAGAAACCGAATGAAATGCTCCTCGATACGTGTCAGTTCAAGATGAACAGTCGGCAGTTCATTGGCCTCGCAATACTGACGCACCACAGGCTTGTCCGACTCATTCAAGAGGTCCAGCACATAACTGCGATGGTCAAGACGAACGAGCCAGGAGCTGACGAGGCTATCGATATCCTGACCGGGCTCAAGCACCTTGAACCCCATGTGCAAGGACCACATGAGGTATTGAGCATCGCGCGTCGAATCAAACAACACGAAGGTATTGGTCAGGGGAATGTGGCGCGCTATGCCATCAAGCTTGAGGGCCAGCGCAAAAGCCTCGACACGCTGGCTGCCAAAAACGGCTCTCAAACTACGCAAAGGCCTGTCCAGAACCTGTTGGAGCATGTCCAGCGCATCCGCGTCGATCGTGCCGCGACGTCGCTCGATCTCCAGTTCAAGGCGTAGCGTTTGCTCACGAACAAGCTCCGACAGCCTGTCTGGATAAATCCGGGTATCGAGCAGCCGCACCGGTTTGCGGTAAAGACTCTTGAGCTGTAACTCATACCTGCGGGCAAAATCGCGCTGCACCAGAGAAACGATTTTCCCTGCCAACCGGGGCGGTAACAGATTCATGGAACTGGCCAGGGCCGGGTCCGATGAATCGCTCAGTTTCCAGCTTTCAGACCAGATACCCGAGCCTTCCTTGACGACCTCTTCAAACGCCATAGAAACAAGGCTTTTGGCTTCTTTGCCCGGAATATGCCCCCAAAGCCTGCGCGCATCGAGAAGGTGATTGCCGATGACTGCCAGATACCGGTTCAGAGCATGGCGCATGCAACTGGCAACCCCCGCGTACAACTGCCCCAAAAGCCGGACCACATCATCCATCTCATGCAGTTGCTCGCCCCAGGAGGCCAGAAAGTCACTTTCGAATTTCTTTTCAGCGAACAGGCTCTTCGGAACCTGCTCCAGACTCAACGAATACTCAGGGAGAAAAACACCCGAGCGCCATCGTCCGGAGTCATGAAGCCCATACAGCCGACTATCCAGCAGCCCCCGAATATCCAGCGCATCGTCGATCCGAACAGTCGCCAGACGATGGGAAACAGAAGGCAACCCCAGCACGTACTCCAGATTTCTCTTCTGCAGGGCGATGACAGATCCGGCATGCTCACTGAACAATGAGTGCTCGATCAGGCTCATTTGTATCTGTACACGACCAGAAGCACCCAGCACCCCATGGTCGTTCAAGGAGGAATAACGCAACAGTTCGAGACGCCCTGCCTCGGTTTCGAAATGCGTGGCCACCGCCTGTTCATCAGCAAAACGGCGAAAGCCCTCCACCATTGAAAACATGTAAAAACCCGGTAACGAGCCCGCCGCAAACTGGATCAGCAGCACACCGAGAATCTTGACCGGCCCTTGCCCTTCAACACTGGCCGCAATCCTGTGTACATGAACCCAATCACTGCCGGGAGTAGTGCTGGGCGATGGCAGGAGAGATCGCAAACGACGGAACTCGAACGAGGTCAGAACCCCCTCCTCCCTGGAGGACAACAGTTTCTGACGAAATGACTCGGCCAGCGCATACCCCGCAAAGGCCGTCATCGTCAGCCCACACTCAAGCTCCTGCCCCCAATAATCGACCAGGGACCTTTCATAGCTGGCGGGTAGCGCTTGCACGGTTCGGGCAAGGGACTGAACGTAGGGAAGTGCCTGATCGTCAGAAAGCACCTGGCCATAGGCTCCGAGAAAACGCTGCGCCGGCTTCGAGGAAGTGGACTGGGCGTCGTACTCATCCAGTACAGTGCTGGACAGATACTGCGCATAAAGGACCGCAGGAGCCGCAGAACCCTGGGTAGCTGGAACAAAGTCACTGAGGGTCTGTGACATGTCGCGATACACGTTGATGGACGATTGAGGCAGTTGCTCGCGCAGGTTCTCCTGCAGTGCCTGCGCCAGCACCGTCTGCAAGGAAGGCAACTGATGCAGACACTCGGACAAGGCATTCAGATGCTCCATCTGCTGCTGAAGAATCAGCTCCATCTGGCGCTCGAACAAAGAGCCTTCGATCAGCTCGGCATCCAGACGAAGCGGTTGGCTCGTACTGTGGGCATAACGTTCATTCAGCAGGTTGAGCAGTGCCTGTCGGTTCTGGAAACGCTCGACCCCAAAAAGCAGGGTGCTCAGAAATACAGGTGCATCGGTGCGGGTCGGATCACTGATCAATAACGCAGAGGCCAGTTCCGCATGAATCGGCGTATCGTCTTCCATGATCAACCTGTCGACCCGCGGATGAGGCGAAGTCTCCAGAATGTTGTTGGATATCTCGACCAGACGCTTGAGCCACTGGCATTCGCCAATACTGATCCGACTGTCACTGACGGCCTCAGTCAGGCTCTGGGTGAATCGGCGTTTGAGCGAATCGCTATAGAAATACGGAGCTGTTGATGCAGGCATAAGCCATTCTCCTTGTTCGCGTTCCCCCGCTTCAAAGGTTTGCAACGGGAATAAAGGAAAACGAGCTTATAGAAGGGCTGATCAGCGACTGCTGTACATATGGCAATTCAAAAAACGCCTGTGTCATAACCCGCGATGTTTAAAAGCTGGCTCATGACTATTTTTTCGTGAACGGCAAACTCACTCTCCAAACGAAGGTCTACAACGCTACATGACGGATGCAGAACACCTGCACCGGCCATGTGAATGGCATGCAAAATCAGTGGTTTTTCAGAGGTTACAAAGCAGATGGCTTCAGTTCTCGTCGGACAGTTTCATGCAAGAGATGCGGATGGTCGTATCTATCCGGTGCATGAATTCCAGGAATCACAGCCAGATGAGGCTGACGGCAAGGAGCCTGTCAAAACGTATCGCCTGGCTATCGGCGACAGGGTCAACCATTTGGGTGGAGATGATTTTGAGGTGATTCAGTCAGGCGTGAAGATGACTCGTATTCCCTGAATGCAAGCCTTGTGGATACCGGCACGGTATCAAGGCCTGGGGCCCTCGCGAGCACTCCTCCCCAAACACTCGTGGGAAGAAGTTCGCTCGCGACGGGTCAAAACGTCGATAACGTATCTCGGGACTATCCAACCATCGCTTCGCGCCCCAGCAACGTCACCAGCAGGGCCAATGAGTCGGCATTGCCAAGAATGATCTTCGCTCGCTTGTGTACATCGGCGTAGAAGATCTCACGCGCTTTCTCCAGCTTGCTTACACCCGTGACCTTGAAAATCAGTTTCCTGGCTGTCTTGTCGGATACGTCATACCAGTTACCGTCATCGCGCTGGATGCGGAACAACTCATTGCGTGGCGTGCGATAGGACAGGCCATGCTGATGGCGAATAATGTCGTTCTTGACCCCGCTGTAATAAGACGACGTGCTTGCCAGCAGGTCGGTAAAGGGCATCGTGGCATCGAGATAAGTGATGTCTTCGGCTCCGCAGAACAGGTGCGTCAGTTCGTGGAGCATGACCGCCGCCCGGGAATGAATGCCCGGATGAAACGTATTCGCCTGAACCACACTGGCCCTGAGAGACACGGGAGGATCCCTGAAGAATCGTTCGGTCATATAGAGGCGTTTTTTCGGATCTCTGGGATAAACGAAGGCTGAAATATCCTCCATGATCGACTTGCGCTGCCCTATCACGTAACGCTCAGAGTTGAACGGCGAGAACGTGGCGTCCGTGAGCGCACTGTAGAGTTTTCTGACCGCACTCAGGACCATCTCGTGAAGCTGAACGGAAACGACGGGCGCATCGAAGAAATCCGCCAGGATGGTCCGGACACCAGTGAGCGCAGCGGTTCCATCGGGATTGCGGTTCTGCAGGTTATCAATGCAGTTTTCCAGGTATTCACGGGCAAGCGCATGGGCCTCGCGAATCTTTTCCGCACGCTCGGGCCATTGGCGTCGTATTTCAGCCATGCTGCTGGACTGAAACACCATGAGGTCATCGGCGCTCATGTCAACGACGCTGCTTCTCAAGTACGACACGGTACCACCGCCGCCACTGAGTCCCTGGTTCAGGTTCAGCCGCCATCCATCGGCATGAAGGCTGACTCTGGGCCCACCGACAATGAACCAGCCGTTCGCATCCTTTTCGATATGAAAGACCGCTCCCGACAGCACGATATAGATATTGCCGCTGGCGGTGTCCCGGTAATAGTTCAACATCGGGTCCTTGACCATGCTGTTCAGTGCCACATCAGTGACCTGCAACGTACGTAATCGCGCCCACAACTCCGGTGTCAGGCTTTTGTTGCCCCACGTGAAGATCTGCGTTTCGATCGCCCATTCCGGTGCAGGTACAGCCCTGGATTCAAGCTTGACGCCAGCAACGGCTCCCGTAGGGGATTCTGACTCCTCAGACTCGGTCAGAACCACTTCTTCCTCTCGGGTCTGCCGGACAAGAATCAGTGAACCTATCGCCGACAGCAACTCCGCAGCGGCCTGGCTCCACTCCATTTTCCTGACATCCCTGATCGAGCTTTCCAGCAGACTGACGCTCTGCCATGCTCCAAGCAGCATGCCCAGCCGCCCCGGAAGCAATGTCATCAACAACTGCGCCCCCATGCCCCAGAGAAAACGGGTATCGGCACTACGCGCTTCAACGTTGGTTACGCTCAACCGGGAAAACCACCATTGCAACAACAGTGCGGTGCTGTCGAACATCGCGTGCAGGGCGTTGCCCATGATCGGCTCGACGACGATCCTGACCGGTTCAGGCCGTGCAGGCATCTCGAAATCAGACCCGTATATGACCGGTAGATGCGGCTCTCTGAAACCGCCGTGTTCATAGAGATAACGCGCTGGCGCAGGAAGACGCTCAAGAAGCATTTTCTGAAAATCGGAGTCAGTGTGGATCGCGGCCAATAATGCGGCTTCGTCCTCGAACTCCCGCACCTGGTAACCGGAGTTGAACAATGTGTAGATCACCCAGCGACCGGATGCTGGCGCACGTGGCGCAATGATGAAGGCCCCGAGCACCGTGTGCGGCGTCCAGTTGGGCGACACCCGAAGTTGCAGCGGGCTGATGATGATATCCCGCCCCTTCACCGGCTGACGTGCAATACCATCGGGCATGCTCAGCACAGACTGAAGTAAAAGGAAGGCCTCAGGGCTTACCTCATCCTTGAGCAACATGGTGTAGTTTCTGAATATCTCCAGCGGCGTTACCTGCTCAACGTAGCAGGTGCGGCGCTTTATATATTCCTCAGTGCCGGGTTTGAACTTCAGGGCGAGCAAGGCGCGGTATCCGGCTCCCAGATCCAGGTCTTCGACCAGATCGCGTACATAATTCATCGTGAGCGGGTTGTCGGCTTTTTCCACGCCGGGAAGGCTGACCGTCAACACACCATCGAGATAGAAGGGAAAGCGACCGACAGCGTAATCCGTGAGGCTGGAGCTCTGACGACTTCTCACCGCTCCAGCCCCATAAGGCGTCTGGCCGACAGGCACAGATTCGGTAATGTAATGCGTTACAGTGACCGTGATCATGTCCGGGTCAAGATCACGGTCCGCGAAATCGGCCTGCAGACGGGGTAGAAGCCTTGAGCGGGAATACTCCGCAGGATCCGGGAGATCAAACAGGTAATTCTCCCCCGACATGCTGGCCACGAACCAGCGTTCGACCAGCCATGACAGGACGCGCAATTGCTCCAAGGGCACACTCTTGAGCCAGCCGGGCAGCAGGACCTCGGAAGCCATCATGTTCATGACGCCGCCAATACGATCCAGCAGAAACCTGTTGTGGCTGTCGCACTCACTTTCCCTGAGGGCATCGCGCAAGGTATTCCAGGGCAGTTTGCGGCGCAACGACTGCTCGCAGACCCGTATGCTGTCCTGGTAATGGCGCTCGATATCGATGCGCTGCAAGGTCTGGATGACAGGCTCGACCACACGGGAGAGGTTCACCTTAACCCTCGGAGGACCTTCAAGGCCGTTGAGGTATTCCTTCACGTAGGCACGGTCCGCAGTTGGCAGTTGAGCAAGCCAGGCCAGACGCAGAGAGGGCGAATGCATGCTGGTGGTCAGGCTTTCTTCCAGAGCCTGGATGGACTCGTAACGACTCATGCCATCGACCATGGACCACATCACACAGGTGTCGGGCATCTCCGGCTGGATCAGTACCAGGGTGTTTGCCAGAGTCCTGGGCGCAAGGTTCGGAGAAACGATCAGGTCCATGGTATAGACGTCTACCAACTGAATGCCCATCGCTTCGCGCAGTTTGAAGGATGGGTGGTCGAGCACCTGCTGGAACATGTCCAGACTCTGCACATCCAGATGCTTTTTGGTCCGTGCAATAGCCAACACCTGACGCAAGGCGCATTCACGTATATGCGAATCCAGCTTCAACGGATTTACCTGATTGTCGAACCAGCGCAAGGGTCTTGAGAAAAAGCTGCGCAGCCTGTGTTCGTAACGCCGAACGAACTCCTTGCCCACACGCTCCAGCATCCACTCCAGCAGATCGATGGGCAGGTTTGGCGCATCCACCCGCACAGCCGGGTCGCTTGCCACAACTCGAGCACTATCAGGCAACGGGCCAGTGGCACGTCCGCAAACCCGCTCCAGGGCCAGAGAAATCAGCCGCACGTTGGTCTGGCTGTCGATCTGCACCGCCAGATCGGCGACATCCATATACATGCTGCCCTGTACGGCCAGATAGAGATTAAGCGTTTGGGTCACGCAGCCCACCACCTTTCCGTGCAGTTGACACTCGGCGTCAATGGACTGATACAGCGATTCCAGCTGTGATCCCCAGGTGTGGCGGGGCTCGTAAAGCACGCGGTCCAGATCTTCGGCAGTAAACTCGGCAGTGGTTTCCATGTCAGCCCAACGCTGTGCAAACTTGCTCTTGCTGGCAGACCAGCGCCAGGTATGTTGCAACATCGGCAGACGCCGATCGATACACTGACGTATGTCCAGCGCATCATCCACACGCACGGCGGCGCGCTGATAATGAATGGGCTGCATGCTCAATACATGGGCCAGGTTTCGCCACTGAAGATCAATGATGGTCTGCAGCATGGCAGGGAATAACGGGGATCTGAGCCGGCCGAGCTCGACGCTCTGGACCGAATGATCGTGCAAGGCACGATGCACATCGATCGAAGTCAAGGGCAGCCATTCGGCAAGCACCGCCACGCTTTTGAAATGCTCGTTGAGCGCCTGTATACCTGAGAATCGACTGAAACCGTGAGCCGTCGAATACAGGTAAAACCAGTCTGGCGCGTCCTTGAAGTGCACCACAAACGAGCCAGCCAGCTTGCAGACACTCAAGTCATTGAACACGAGCGATGGCTGCCAGATGCTGCAGACGAGAGAGTCGGGAGCAATGTGCGGCTTGTGCAGCAAGCCCGACAGCAGACGCCATGCATCGGTGCTCAGCGTCTCTGAAACCTTGTTGTGCATCAATTCATGAGCAAAGGACTCGACCAACGCCTGGGACATGTATTCGCGTAACGAGATCCCGTCGGGCAGATGCACGTTCCAGTAGTCGTCCAGCAACCTTTCGTAAGCAGAAAGCAATCCCTTATTCGCATGAGCCAGGGAACTCACCCAAGGCTCGGCCTGTTGTTCATCCAGCACCGCGCCTCTGGAATCCAGGAAGCGACGGCGTTGCCCCGGATCGAGATTCGCCGTACCGGTGGCATGATCCAGAAATGCGGCATCGGCCAGTGTCAGGGTACCTGCCACTTTATCGTTGTCGGCTAACAGTTGCAGACGATGCTCGAACACATCGACACGCCCCCGCAACAAGCGCTGATCGAGTTCACGCTGCAGGTTGTAGCCAATGGCCTGTGTCAATGACGGCAAACGGTCGAGCTCGGCATGCAGACGCTCCAGATGTCCTGCCTGCTGTTCGACAATGCCCCACATACGCTGGGTGAACAGGTTGCCCGTGATCAACTCGGCCTCCAGCAATGGAGCCTGGGTAGCATGAACCTGAAAGCGCTGATTGAGGGCCTGAAGCAGGCTTTGACGGTCAACGAAACGCTGGATGCCATCCAGCACGGTACAGAGAAATACCGGGGCCGAGCTGTCTTCCGCGTCACTGATCATCCAGGCACTGGACAAGGCACCGCTCAGGGGGGTGCCGGTATTGCTGAGCAGACGATCGACCCGCGGCAGCGGTGGCGAGTGCGATTGAGACTCCGGCTCATCGATCAGACGCTGCAACCATTGCTTCTGAGCGACGCTGATCCTGGAGCTCTCGACAGCCGCGTCAAGGTCATCGGAAAAATGCTGTTTGAGGGTGTCCTGGTAATACCAGGGTATTGTGATCTGGCTCATCAAAAGGATCCTTCCTTCAAGGCCTGCCGGACTGGCACACAGCACGGCAGGTAAAGTGAAAAAGGAACGTAACCAGACTGCACTCAGGCCCTGCCGTATATATAGCAATCAGCCCGAAGCCTTTGGATTACCTCAGACCGGTCTCAGGAAAACCGCTCACGTCCCAGCAGACTCACCAGCATGGTGATCGAGTCGGCGTTACTGAGAATCACCCGGCTGCGCACCTCCGGGTCGCTGAGAAATATCTCTCGCGCTTCTTTCGCGGTCGCCTGGCCGGTCAGACTGTTCATCTTACTGAACAGCCGGCCATCTTGAGGCCGCAAGTCGCGCATGACGTTACCGCTCGGGATACGAAACAACCGCCCCTTGGGAGTCAGGTGTGATAACGAGCGGTCACGCACGACCTGCAATTGCCTGTGGTAGAAACTCCATGCCGGCTGGCCGACATCGATCATCTCGGTGGGTGGTGCAGCGGCCTTGAGATAAGCGAAATCCACGGCATCACAAGCCTGGTGGGACATCTCATGAATCAGAGTCGATGCCCGGTAATGATCGTCGGCATTGAACGCCCGGTTACCGGGCAAAACCGCCTTGAGGGAATAGCTCGGCGGCGAAAAGAAATCTTCGGTGAGAATGATGCGCTTGCGCAGATCGCCAACAACCACAAAAGCGCTCACGGATTCATGCCCGCTCCGGGTCCTGCCCAGGACGAAACGTCCGGAACTCAGCGGTGCCAGTGAAGGCTGCAGCAAGCCATCGTATAACTCGGTGAACCGTTGCCTGACGTTGTCGATCATCGACGGCGTGGCCTTGTCTACACCGAAGAACGATTTCAGCACGAGCTGCACCGGTTCGGACAGGCCTTCGACTGTCGGGGCATTGAGGTTGAACAAGGCATTTTTCAGGTAGCCCAACGCATGAACACGCGCCATCGTGATCTTGCGTGCCTCTTCACGGGAATACAGCCGGATGTTCTTCATGCCGTCGGCACGCACGCTCACGAACTCTTCGATCACCCCGTCGATTTCCCGGTCTATCGGATTTGAAGAGCGCAGGCTACCGCCCAGGCCAGGGTCCAGATCCAGTTGCCATTTCTGTTGGGCGTCAAGCCGCAGATCAGGTCCTGGACCGGCCTTGCCCTTGATACGCCAGACGCCATCGACATGCTCCACCTGATAAACCTTGCCCTCCAGCGCGGCGTAGAGACGCCGGGTTCTGGTGTCCTCATAAACGTTGCGCAATGCATCGTGCCGGAGGGTCGCCATATCGACATCAAGCTCTTCGAACGTGCTCAGATGCCGCTGCAGCACGACAGGAGAGGCCGAACTACGCCAGAGAAACCTGGATTTACGAGCCAGAAACCACATGCGCATCGGCTGGACTTCTACACGTCGGTTCGATACGAGCGTCCCCAGCATCATGGTGAAATCGCTCAATGCCACCCACCATTGCTGCTCCATCACAGCGCTGACCGAACGGGTCAGCAGTTCCTCGCCCTGCCATATCGCAATCAACGCTCCCAGCCTCGCAGGCATGAAGAACATGACGGCATTGGAAAACAGTTCGGTCAGGTGTACGAAATGCGCCCAATCGGCTTCGGCGCTGGTCACAGCCTGGGTACGACTGAGGCCATGCATCACTTTCACAACGGCTTCGAACTGATGACGCATCGCGTTCCCCTCGACGACCATCGTGCCGAGACTGACCTTTTCGGGCCTCTCCAGCGTCGTATCGAAGATCGAGTCAGGTCCCTGGAGAGGCAGGACGATATGCGCCTGATTCAGGCCGCCATTGTCGTAGCGATTGCGCAGCCGGGGCTTGAGACGGCTCAACAGCAGGTCCTGCAAGGCCCCCTTGGTGCGCAACTCGGCCAGCAGATGGTCACGATCGCGAAACTCCTTCAAGGTGAACTGCTCGCTGAATTGAACATGCAGCAGCAACGGCCCCTGTTCCGGGTCCTTCGGGCCGAACAGGTAAAAGCCATCGACCGCATCGGCGGCCATGCCCTGGCGCGGCACAAGGGTCAGAGGACGCATCACGATCTGCTGGCCATCAAGCGGCTCGCGCGCCATGCCATCCGGCATGTCGAGCACGCTCTCGAGGTAATCGAAGGCTTTCTGGCTGATGATTCCCTGCATTTTCAGTTCGATTGCCGCCACCATCAGCAGCGAGGGAATCTGCTGCATGAAGCTTTCGCGGCGACTGGCGTACTCAGGCGTTGAGGGATCAAAGCGTTCGGACAGCAATGTCCGGTAGTGCCGACCGACATCCAGCTCGTGAATCAGTCGGGCTACGTAATGGGCGTCCAGCCCTGCCGGGAGCGGCATTCCGGCCGGTAGACCGACGCTGCTTACACCCTCCTGGATCCCGGAAAAGTGATTCAGGGAATAGTCCACCAGACTCTCACTGTAGACCCGGGTCCCCGCTGGAAAGGACGGCGGCAGATTACCGGTACCGACCATGACGTTCCAGGGGTCATAGATGGTCATGGTCACCGTTATCTTGTCCGGGTCCAGGGCATATCCGGGAAAATCGCGTTGCAGTGCCTCCAACAACCGTGGCCGGGCAAAAAGCTGCATGGGCGGCACACCGGCCAGAAAGTCCGTGGCCGGGTCGAGAGTACGAAAATAGTTCTTTGCCAATTCAAGGTAGCGCTCCAGATCCTCCAGCGAGGCATTCCTGAGCCAGTTCGGCATCGAGCTCATGAACAACAGCCCCTGGACACGGATGGACAGACAATCGAGCCAGGTCAGGAGCCAGTCGTTGTTGCCTGACAGATCCACGCCCCCCTTGAACGACATGGCGGCCAACCGGTGTTGCCGGACATCGTGCAGCGCAGTGGCAAATTCGCTGCTCTGCCCTTGCTGGGCATCCTGTTGCATCAGATGCAGAAAATCCCCATCGACCCGCTCCAGGCTCAGCGTCATGATCGCCCTGGCTGCAAGGGTTTCATCCACCCATTGGCGATCCTGATCGGGGAATACCGCCAGCCATTTGGAACGCCACTCGGGATCAGCCAGACGCATCTGTAGCCACGCCTCCAGCTCCACCCTGGAATCCATCTCCAGAAGCCCCATGAAAGGCGACCAGAACAACAGCCGCTGCCGAGCCTGACCGGGCATCTGCAAGGCCCAGACGACGTTGAGCCCCAAGGGAAATCGCCGACCGCTCAGCATGAGGGTAATCCTCTGGACATCAGCCGATCCACGACGAGTCTCGCTCAAAGGGCGGTCCAGAACAGCCTGCAGCAGGTCAAGCAGCGACGCAGCAATAACCTTATGGCGTCGTGCCAACGCCAATTCCAGGCGTAACATCTGCTCGCGAGAGTTACGTAACATCTGGCTGACCTGCCTCTGTGTATTGGCAATTCGCAATGGCCGGTCGTAGAAGGCCTTGAAACCGGCAAGACATGACGCCTGCTGGGCATTGGCCACCCGATCCACGATCGTTTCGAGCAACGGGACAGGAAGCGCTGCCGATCCATCGTCTCCCCTATGCTCTGCTGGTAGCTGAATCCTGCTGTTCGGCGGTATAGGCCTGCTGCGCGCACCACTGAAGCGTTCGATCACAAGGTCCGCCAGGCCATGAGTCTGAGGGCTTTCACAATGCACTCGCACATCGCTTCCCCCACAAACGCCCTGCTCGCTCCAGATCAGGCGGATGTTCTGTCCCTCGTGAGGTACGGGATAGTCGAGCGCTGCCAGGTAAGGACTCAAGGCCTGCCGGACAAACATCTCCATGGACGGCCGCAGGTCACCGATCTCACGCAGCGTATCTTCGATCCGGCTCAGTTGCTCTCCCCACGACAGAGCCGGGACGACAGTCGGGCTGGAAGGTGCCGACCTGGCACCTTCCATGGGCGGCCAGGACACCAGAAAGTGCGTCGGCTCGTTCAGCCAGCGGCCACCGATGCCGATGTGCGGCAGACGCTCATCGAGCAGCGCCCGTACATCCAGAGCATCGTCGAGCATTGCACGCAGCTCGCCCTCGTCCCGGCAATGGCGCTTGAGCGCTTCGGCCAGACTGCGCTCCTGCAGACCGATGATGCCGTCGATGCAGTCGTAGAACAGGGGTTTGTCCACCCGGTAATCATTCACTTGCAGACCCACTGCGGTTTCCAGGGTCGCCAGTTCGGCCTGATCATTCAGCGACAGGTAATGGCGCAATTCGCTACGGCCTGCCGGGCTGTTGAACAGATCGACCAACGCCTGGCGGCTCTTGAGCTGGCGCACACCCTTGAGAGGGGAATAGAGCGCATACGCACCCTGTTCCAGTGGAATCAGGTAGAGGCTGACCAGCTTGTACGGCCCCTGCCCTGCGACGGTCAGCGACAGCCGGTTTATGGGTAAGGCCGAATGCTTGTAAAGAGGTAGCGCAGCAATCCGTGCCAGGATGGTTGTGGAGGAAGGCTCAGACTGTTGCAGCATCCAGACCCTGTGGCTGAACGCATCGGCCAGCGCCTGCGCGAATCGATGGCGGCGCGTCAGGCCGTACCTGTCGGGATTGCGCCAGTAATCTGCGACCTGCCGTTCATATTCGTCCTTGATATCCGCCAGACGCAGGTTGAAATCCGACACCCCTGCCGACTCCAGCGGTTGACCTCTGCGACCAATGAAACGGCAGCGCTGACCTGCGGGTAAAACCTTGCCAGTCAATGTGTCCAGGGCCAACTGTTCAAGGCTCTGAGTCCGAACGAGGATTTCCCGGAAGGTACCATGCTCAGCGGCCGTCTGCTGCACGATCTGCACCCGTGGCCCATGAAGATCAAGATCGCCGGTGGACCAGAGGTCAGCATGCCTCGATGCCAGCAGCCGACCCAGAACATGATCGAGGGACGGCAGCGTCTGCAAGTCATCCGCCAGCCAACGCAAGGTCTGCGCCTGATGGTCGATGACCTGCCACATGCGCTGCTCGAACAATGCCCCCTCTACCAACTGGAGATGAAAACCGGGGTGCTTGTCGGCTTTCACGGAAAACGCCTGCGTCGCGTAAGCAGTGAGCTGCTGGCGGTCGGAAAAACGCATCAGGCCATCGGCCAGCGTATCGACATAAACCACGGAGGTGCCAGAGTTCCAGCGCTGAATCACCCACGTAGTGACCATGGCAAGAGGTTCGGGCGAGCCGTCTTCCAGGATAGGACGATAAACTTCCAGATGCCCCGGTTGCTCGGTGTCGGCCAGATACTGCAGATAGCCGAACTCTTCGTCCGAGATCCGCTTCCGGGCCTTGGCGAGTCTGAGATTACGTTGAAAACGCTGACGCAGCGCCTCGGTCTGAAAATAGGGTGTAGCAGGCATGGCAAGCTTCCTTTTGCACAAAGTGCCACAGGCATCGAAACGCCCATGGCAAATAACGTACAAGGGATCCTAACCAGCACATGCCTTGACATTGCACTACATATGACAACGCTCCAGACGCAGTGCATGAATCCAGACGCCGCTCAGGAAAAACGTTCACGCCCCAACTGACTTGCCAGCATGGCGACCGAGTCGGCATTGTGAAGGAGCACCCGGCTGCGTACCGCAGGATCGGTGATAAAGACCTCACGCGCCTCTTCCAGAGTCTGTTTGCCGGTCAACCGGACCATACTGTCAAATATTCGGCCATCGCCGGGCTGCAAGCCTCGCCAGCCTCTGCCAGTGGCAACGCGGAACAACCAGGGCTTGGGCGTTCGATGCGACAGCGCCTGCTCACGCAAGGTCTGCAATTGCGCCTTGTACGAAGACCATTCCGGCAAGCGCTCATCGAGCATATTCACCGGCGGCGCGCCGGAATCCAGATAAGCGAAGTCCACGGTATCGCAGACCTGATGAGATATCTCATGGATCATGGTCGCAGCCCGGAAATGCTCATTGGGACTGAAAGCACGGTTATCGGGTAGCACATCCCTGAGGGGATAGGCAGGCGGAAAGAAAAACATGTCGTTGAGAAAGAGACGCCTGCCCGGGTCGCCCACAAGCACAAAAGCGGCTACTGACTCATGCCCGCTCTTGCTCTCACCAATGACGAAACGACTGGAGCTCAGCGGTGCCAATGAGGGCTCCGACAAGCCGACGTACAATTTGGTGAGCCGTGTCCTGACGTCGTCGACCATCTGCGGTGTAGGCTCATCCACGCCGAAGAACTCTTTCAGCAAGGCTTGTGCCGGCTTCGCCATGCCGTGTATGGTCGGTGTATTGACATTGAACAAGGCGTTTTTCAGGTAACTCAGTGCCTGGAAGCGGGCCATGTTGATCTTGTGGGCCTCTTCACGGGAATAGAGGCGAATGTTCTTCATGCCCTCGGCGCGCACGGTAATGAGCATGTCGATCCGCTTTTGCATCGCCTGCTCGCTCGGGATTGGCAAGGGCGAGCCACCGCGCAACCCCAGCTCCAGCTCCAGATCCAGTTGCCATTTCTGCTCACCATCAAGCCAGATCTTGGGGCCTTGAGCGGTATCGGTAGTGATACGCCAGGCACCCTCGAACTGCTGAACCCTGTAAGCCTTGCCTTCAATTGCGGCGTAAAAGGTCTGAGTCTTCGAATCCTTGTAGAGGTTGTACAAGCCATCGTATTGCAGGGACGACAGTTCGATATCCAGTACTTCGAAATCGCTCAGGCGCAACCTCAGCGCAGCGGACAAGGCTGAATTGCGCCAGGAAAGTGTTTCCGGCCGAAGCTGGAACCGGGTGTGCATCGACTCGACTTCGGATCGCCGGGTCGAGACCATCATACCCAGCGCCATGGTGAAATCGGACAGCGCCTGCGCCCATTGCCTTTCGATCGCGGCGTCAATCGATTCGCGCATCAGACTCCCGCTTTGCCACATCGCGATCAGCGCTCCCAGCCTGCCCGGCACGAAAAGCAGCGTCACATCGGACAGCAGAGCCATCCCGCGCACGAACTGCGACCACTCAGCCTCGGCACTGGTCACCGACTGCTTGCGACTAAGGTTACGCAACAGTTGCACGATGGCTTCGAACAGGTGACGCAATGCATTACCTTCGATGATCACAGTGCCAAGACGGACCTTTTCGGGCCTGTCCAGCGTCGTATCGAAAATCCATTGGCTTCCTTGAGCCATGAAGGGAATGTGCGCCTCGTTCAGACCACCATTGTCATAGCGGTCGCGCAATCTTGGTTCAAGCCGGTTCAGCAGCAGCTCCTGCAAAGGCCCCTTGATACGCAGCTCAGCCAACAGGTGATCATGGTCGCGGAACTCTCTGAAAGTGAATTGCTCGCTGAAATGGATATGCAGCAGCACCGGTCCCTGTTTCTGATCCTTCGGACCGATCAGGTAAAAGCCCTCTACCTTATCGGCGGACATGCCCTGACGCGGCACCAGAGTCAGGGGACGCAGCACGATGTACCGCCCATGGACTGGCTGGCGGACCGTGTTATCCGGCATGTCGAGCACACTTTCGAGGTAATCGAAAGCTGTCTGGCTGATGATCCCCTGCAATTTCAGCTCCATGGCCGTGACCAGCAGCCGCGGGGGAATCTGGCGCATGAAGCGCTCTCGGCGACTGGCGTACTCAGGCTTTGCGGGATCAAAACGTTCGGCCAGCAATGTCTGGTAATGCAGACCGACATCCAGATCGTGGATCAGCTTTGAAACATAACGGGCGTTCAACCCCACCGGTACTGGCTTGCCAGACGACATGCTGACACTGAGCACACCATCCTGAACCTGAGAAAAGTGATTGAGGGAAAAATCCACCAGATTTTCGCTCTGGACTATCGTGGCCCCCGGAATGGAGATCGGGATTTCACCGGTCGCCACCGAAGCTGCGACATAGTGGGTCATGGTCACCTTTATGGTGTCCGGGTCCAGGCCCAGGCCAGGAAAATCGCGTGTCAGCGCCTCCAGAACCCGCTCTCGGGCAAAGTGCTGCAAAGTCGGCACACCGGCCAGGAAGTCATTGGCCGGATCGTTATTGCGAAAGTACTCCTTCAACAGATCGGTATAGCGCTCCAGATCATACAGCGAGGCCATGGTCAGCCAGCCCGGCATCGTGCTGGTGAACAGCATGTTCTGGACACGGATGGACATGAAATCCATCCAGATCAGGAGCCAGTCGTTGTTATCTGCAAGGTTCACGCTGTTTTTGAAAGGCTCGGCAGCCAGACGATAGTGGCTGGCATCTCGCAACGCAGCAGAAAAATCTGCGCCCTGCCCTTGTTGGTAATCCTGCTGCATGCGGTACAGGAAATCCCCGTCGACCCTTTCCAGTTGCACCGTCACAGTCGCGCTCGCCGCCAGACTCTTGTCCAGCCACTGACGGTCTTCGCCGGAAAATATCTTCAACCACTTGAAACGCCATTCGGCGTCAGACAAGCGTCCCTGCAGCCAGGTCTGCAACTGTTCTCTGGAATCCATCAGCTTGAGCCCGATGTACGGCGACCAGAACAACAGGTTCTTTAACGACCAATCCGGTGGCTGAAGGGCCCAGGCAACGTCAAGTCCCAGAAGAAACTGTTTGCCGCTCAGTTTTATCCTGATGGCATAGACATCGGCCGATCCTGAACGTGTGTCGCTCAAGGGACGATCCAGGGCACTCTGCAGCAGATCGAGCAGTGATGATGGAATACCATTCTTGCGACGCGCCACACTCAGTTCCAGACGCAACAGATGCTCGCGGATGCCGCGTAACGTCTGGCTGACCTGCTTCTGCGTCCTGTCGATGCGCAACGGCAGGTTGTAGAACGCCTCGAAACGGGCCGGGCCAGAAGCCTGCAACGCCGTGGCAACCCTGCTCACGACAGGTTCCAGCAACCCGGCAGTGATGGCGCCCACCCCCTCTGCCCCTTGATACTCGGTCGGCACTTGCACCTTGCAGTCTGGAGGGATCGGCGTGCGACGCGAGCCACTGATGCTTTCGAGCACACAGTCCGTCAGGCAGATACTCTGCCCGCCCCATTCCAACCGGATATTCTGGCCTTCATGAGGCATGGGATAGCCGAGCGCACCCAAGTAGGGACTCAAAGCCTGCCTGGCAAAAACCTCAACAGGTATGCGCTGAGCATTGATATCGCGCAGGGTATTCTCGACCCGGATCAATTGCTCACCCCATGACTGTAGGGGGGTGACGACAGGGCCGGGCGAAGATTGGGGACCTGACGCAGACTGCCAGGTGGTCGTGAAGTCCGTCGGCTTGTTCAGCCAGCGGCCACCGGTACCAATATAGGGCAGACGCCCGTCGATCAGCGCCCGTATATCAATGGCATCGTCAAGCAGCGTGCTCAGTTCGCCTTCATCCCGGCCATGGCGCTTGAGCGCTGCGACCAGACTGCGCTCCTGCAAACCGATGATGGCATCGATGCAGTCATAGAACAGAGGCTTGTCCAGCGGATAGGCATCCACTTTCAGGGTCACGACAGTTCCCGGGACCGGCAGTTCGTCCCGGTCGTTCAGCGAGAGGTAACAGAGCAGTTCCTTGCGACCTGTCGGGCTGTTGGCCAAATCGGTCAGCGCCTTGCGACTCTTCAGGAGTCGCACTCCCTTGAGAGGGGAGTAAAGCGCATAGGCTCCCCGCTCCAGATGAATCAGATAAAGACTTGCCAGCTTATAAGGCCCGCGACCATCGACGGTCAGCGACAGTCGGCTGACAGGCACGGGGGATACCTTATACAGCGGTGACGCGGCAATACGTGTCAGAGCGTTGGTGGATGTCGCGTTCTGTTGCAGTATCCAGACCCGGTGACTGAAAGCGTCGGCCAGTGCCTGCGCGAACCGGTGGCGGCGCGTCAGACCGTGTGCGTCTGCATGGTTCCAGTAATGCCCGATCAGGTCTTCATAGTCGTCTCCCAGATCTTCCATGTGCAGGTCGAGGTCGGACATGCCGATACTCTCCAGCAGTTGCCCTTTGGAGCCCATGAAGCGGTACCTTTGCCCGTTGGGCAAAACCTTGCCGGTCAATATGCCCATCGCCAGTTGCTCATAGCTCTGGACCCTGATGCAATTTTCGCGGTTTGCGATATGCCTGCCACCGATCTGCTCCACGATCTGAACCAGCGGAGCATGAAGATCAAGACCAGCATCGGACCAGACGTCGCCGAGCTTAGAGGGCAACAGCCTGCCCAGAACCTGACTCAGCGACGGCAACTCCTGCAGATCAGCCGCCAACCATCGCAGGCTCTGCGCCTGATGGCCGATGACCTGCCACATGCGTTGCTCGAACAGGGCCCCTTCCACCCGCTGGAGCTCGAAGGTGGGGCTTTGATCGACCTCAACGGAAAATGCCTCTTTGACGTAGTCGCTGAGTTGCTTGCGATCAGCAACGCACATCAGGCCATCGGTCAGGGTATCGACGTACAGGAACCGGCCACTGGCAATCCGGCACTCGATCACCAGCGTGGAAACCATTGCGAGAGACTCGGGCGAGCCATCCTCCAGAAGTGGGCGATACAGTCCAACGGATCCTTGCTGCTCGACACTCGGCTGTTCCGTGTCGCAGAGATGCTGCAGGTATCTGAACTCTTCGTCAGTGATCCGTCTTTCAGTCTGAGCGATTCTCAGGTTGCGCTGGAAGCGCTGGCGCAGCGCCTCGCTATGAAAATAAGGGGTGACAGACATGGCAAACTTTCCTTTTGCACAAAATGCCACAGGACACAAAAGCTCCTGTGGCGGATACAGTGCAAAGAAGCGTAACCAGTGACCGCTCGATAATTATCGTACATATATCAACACCGATAACTTTCCGGCGCGGCCACATTGACGTCACATCCCCCCTGTCAGAGGAACCGCTCGCGCCCCAGCAAGGAGATCAGCATCGCTATAGAGTCGGCATTGCTCAGGATCACCCGGCGTCGGACAACAGGGTCGATCAGAAAGGACCAGCGGGCGCTGGCCAGACTCGACTGGCCGGTCAAGGTGAGAATCTTCGTGAAGAGGTCGCCGTCACCGGGAGTGAAATCCCGCCAGTTACCATTGCCTCCGGTAACAAACAACTCGGTAGACGGGGTTCTGTGCGACAACGTGAGTGTGCGCATGTTCTGCAGGGCCTGCTTGTACCAGGCCCTCTGCGGCTGGCTGTCATCGAGCAGATACGCAGGGGGGGCACAGGCATCGAGATAGGCGATGTCATCGGTACCGTTGTACAAGTGCGACAGCTCATGCAACAGCGCCATGACCCGGAAATGATCGTTGGCATTGAAAGCCCGACTGTCGGGCAACGGGCTTTTGAGATTGTAGATCGGTGGCGAGAAAAACATGTCACAAAGAAATACACGTTGCTGCGGATCATTCTGAAACACGAAAGCTGCCAGTCCCTCATGGCCAGGCTTGACTGCACCGACCACGAAACGATTGGAGTCCAAGACTGATAATGAAGGGGCCGACAGGCCATTGAACAGCTCGATGACACGCTGCCTGACAGCGTCGATCAATTCCGGCTCGATTGTCTGTACACCGAAAAAATCCCTCAGTATGACTTTCACCGGCTCGGCCAACCCTTGGGCGAACGGTACCCGCAGGTTGAACAATACCGTCTGCAGATACCTCTGCCCCTGATGGACCGCGATACTGATCCCCCGGGCCTGCTCGCGGGAATAAGCACGAATGTCCGTCATCCCCTGCGCAAAGACATCCATGTAACTCTGGATCTCCAGTTGCAGGTTACGCTCCCGACGGGCGAACATCGGGGGACCGCCGCCAAACAGCCCAAGATCCAGTTTCAGTTCCCAGCGCTGGTTCTGGCTCAGTTTCACCTTCGGTCCGTTCTTGCCATTGCCCTGGATACGCCAGTCTCCTCCCTGCTCGAGGACCTGATAGACCTTACCGTCCACGGGAGCGTATCTGGCCTGAGTGACCGGGTCCCGATACAGGTTGTACAGGCTATCGTATTGCAGACTCGCCAGTTCGACGTCATGCTTTTCGAACTCTCTCAGTCGCTCCGCCAGCTCTGGGGTCAGGGACGAACCGGCCCAGGAAAACACCGACACGCGGTTGATTGGCCGGCCACGCGACACCTCATGCTCCTCCTGGGTCCGAGAGGTCACCAGCATGGCCAGAGCCGCCGAAAACTCCGACAAGGCCCGTCCCCAACGCTGCTCGGACACCGAACTGGCCGACGCGCGCAACAACGACTGGCTCTGCCACAGCGCAATCAGAAAACCCAGCTTGCCAGGCGCAAATACCAGAATCTGCTCGGCACTCAATGTCATCAGATGCAGGAACGACGCCCAGTCGGCCTGGGCAGTCGTCACTGACTGCTGGCGGCTGAGCATCTTCATCAGTTGCAGACTGCTCTCGAACAGATGACGCAAGGCGTTGCCCTCTATGATCCGGGTACCCAGACTGACCTCGCCAGGCTGGCCGAACGGCACGTCCACGATGTCTTCGGTACTCCAGGGGATGTGCGCCTCGATCAGCCCATTGTTGGCGTAACGCTGACGCAACAGCGGATCGACCCGGTCAAGCACCAGTTGCTGCAAGGGGCCTTCAAGACGCATGTTCTCCAGCACATCGCGCAGGTTGCGAAATTCCTTGAAGCTGAACGACTCGCTGAACAGGCTATGCAGCACCACCGGCCCTTGAGCCGGATCCTGCGGGCCTATCAGGAACAGGCCTTCAACAGGGTCAGCGGCCATATCCCTGCGCGGCACCAGGGCCAGAGGGCGCAGCACGATGTTCTTGCCGTGCGTGGGAGCCCGGGCCTTGCCATCGGGCATGGTCACCACACATTCGATGAAATCGTAGGCCTCCTGGCTGATTTCACCTTGTAACTTCATTTCCAGTGCCGGGGCCAACAAACGTGCCGGGGCCTGAAGCATGAAACGCTCACGCCGCTTCATGTAATCGGTTCGTCGAGAGTCGAAACGTTCGATCAACAGGTTCTGGTAGCGCAGACCCACATCCAGGGTGCGCACCAGTTCAGCCAGGTACCGGGCTGTCAGACCTGCTGGCATCGGGGTATCGGGTGATGCGTTCAGTAGCAGGCTGCCACCCTGAGTCGTGGAAAAATGATTGAGCGAATAGGCCACCAGGTTCTCGCTGCGCTCCAACACGGCTGCCGGTATGGACAATGGCACCTCACCAGGAGGTACCGGGGCAATGATGTTCTGGCGCATGGTCACGATAATCTGCTTTGGGTCCAGCACATGACCGGGAAAATCCCGCTGCAGCGCCTCCAGCAGTTGCTGATTGGCAAATGACTGTAACGTTGGAATATCGCTCAGGAAGTCCTGGGCGGGATCGCTGTAATGAAAGTACTCGGCCAGCACATCGGCATAGCGCTCCAGATCCGCCAGCGAGGCGTTGCCAAGCCAGTCCGGCAGTGAGCTCGAAAACAACTGGTTCTGGATGCGAATCGCCAGCGCATCGATCCAGAAATAAAGTCTCTCGTCTCTTATGGCCAGATCCACGTAACGACTGAACGGTATCGCCGCCAGACGACTTTCTTTGCCATGACGCAAGGCGCTGGAGAGCTCCTGCTCCTGACAATGTTGTTCATCCTGTTGCATCCGACGAATAAAGTTTCCGTCTACACACACCAGCGACAGAGTCAGCGTCTGAGAGGCCGCCAGCGCCTGATCCAGCCATTGCCGGTCTTCGCTGGCGAACAGCAGCAGCCATCTGCCGCGCCAGGCCGTATCCTGCAACCGTTGCGACAACATATCCTGAAGACTCGCTCTGGAGCGGAGCTCCTGCAGTCCGCTGAACATCGACCAGAACAACAGGGCACTTTCCGGGTGCTGCGGCTGCTGAATAACCCAGGCCGTATTGAGTCCAAGCGGCAAACGCCTGCCTCCGATCTCGATCCACAGGGCATACGCCTGGGCCACATTGCAGCGCCCCCTGCTCAGGGGGAAGTCCAGCACCTGCTGCAATTGATCGAGCAACGGTGCCGCGATGACGTTCAGGCGACGTGCGACAGACAGCTCCAGACGCAACAGGTTGTCACGCATGCCATGCATGACCCGGTCTAACTGCCATTGGCGCTTGGGGGTGCGGTTGGGACGGTTGTAAAATGCGTCGACACTGCCTGCGCAGAGGGCCTCCAGATCGGCACCGCCGCGCTTCACGACATAGTCGAGCAACGGAATGGTCAGCGATGCGCCTTCGACGCCATGTACTTCCCGTGGCAGATTCAAATGACTATCAGGCGCAATCGGAGTGGTCGATTGGCCGCTCACCCGCTCCAGTAACAGATCGGCCAGACTCTGGATCTGAATGCCTGGTACCTGTGTCTGCACATCGGTGCCGACACCGGCAGCCCCCCCCTGACGGGACCAGCTGAGCAGGACTTTCGCCCCCTCATGAGGCCTTGGATAACCAAGCGCCGCCAGATAAGGACTGATGGCCTGACAGGCCAGTCTTTCAAGTGAGGGGCGCTGATCCTTGAGCTCGCTCAGCACCGCGTCGGCCAGTCTCACCTGCTCCATCCATACACCGGCATAAGTTGTCGGCGGTGTCCGCATGCCAATTCCGTAGGATGGAGGCCAGTTGGCCATGAAATTCGTCGGTTGCGCCAGCCAGCGCCCCTTGGTTCCAATGTAAGGCAGACGGGCATCGAAAAAGGCGCGAATATCCAGCGCATCATCGAACATGGCCAGCAACTCGCCCACTTCTTCGCAGCAGCGCTGCAGAGCGACGTTGATGTTGCGCTGCTGCAGCCCGATGATCGCGTCAAGGCAATCCAGAAACAACGGTTTGTCCAGTGGGTATGCACGCAGTTGCCAGCTCTGCGCAGCCTCCACGACAAGCAGGTCATCAAGGGACAGATACTCATGAAGCTCGCTGCGTCCCTCCGGGCTGTCGATCAGACGGGTCAGGGCATTCCAGTCGCTCAGGTAACGGAGCCCCCGCCGCGGCGAGTACAGAACGTAGGCTCCCAGTTCCAGTTGAATCAGATACAGGCTGACCAGCTTGAACGTCCCCTGCCCACCGATCATCAGAGACAGACGGTTGATGGGGACCGGCGACAGTTCGTACAGGGCCGCTCCGGCAATCCTGATCAAAGCGGGCGCTGCGGCAGCCAGAACCTGTTCCTGCATCAAGACCTGATGGCTGAAAGTATCGGACAGCACCTGAGCCACGCGCTCGCGTCGGCTCACGCCTTGACGGTCACGTGCAGTCCAGTGGTTATCCAGCAATTGCTCCAGATCACCCGTCAAGTCTACAGGACGTAAATTGAAGTCATTGAGGTCAAGCGAATTCAGCGGCTGACCATTGAGGTCAAGCGAATTCAGCGGCTGACCATTGAGGTCAAGAAATCGAAACCACTGATTCTCTGGCAGGATTTCACCCGTCAGAGCGTCCAGAATGAATCGCTCGAAGTGGGTGACCAGTAAAACCTCATCCCGGACCTCACCGGATGGCTCATGAGATCTTTCGACCAGTTGCACCAGCGGAGCATGAAGATCGGGATGGCCATCGGGCCAGATAGCGATGAGCTTCGAGGCCAGCCGCTGCGGCAGCGCCTGAGGCAACGTTGGCAATTGCTGCAGGTCATTGGCCAACCAACGCAGGTTCTGGGCCTGGTGATCGACGATCCGCCACATGCAGGCCTCGAACGGCGATTCTTCCAGGACCTGAAACTCATAGGCAGGCTCCAGATCGGCACGCACGGCGAACAGTTTTTTGGCGTACGCCGCGAGCTGTGAGTGATCGGTAAAACGCTTGAAACCTTGAGCCAAAGTGTCTAGGTACAGCGTTTCAGTCTCACCATGGCGACGCACGATCAGCAGAGCCGAGGCAAGCCCGAGAGGCACGGGTGAACCATCCTCCAGGATTAGACGATAAAGTGTGTGCTGCGTCTGGCTTGCCGAAGGCGTTTGTTCGGCAGTGAACAGACGCTGCAGGTCTTGCATTTCATCGGCAACGATAAGCCCCTTGGCGTAGGCGTCCTGCAGATGCTGTGTGAAGCGCCGGTGAAGCGCTTCGCTTTGAAAATACGGAGTGGTGGGCACGACAAGATTCCTTTTGCACAAAACGCCACCGGGCACACAGGGCAACGGCGGCAGAAAAAGTGAAAAAGGAGCCTAAAGAAAGATTGCCGGGCAACTGCTGTACATATGGCAATCGACAATCAGAGACTGGCGCAGGTAATGACCCGAATCCCGTCAGGGTATCTACCTCATGGTTCAGGAAAGATCAGATACCAGAAAATCGCTGTTTCACGGGTTTTCGGATCTATGGCGCGATAGCGCATCTGATCGAAACCACTCACCACATACCCACAGCGCTCATACAGCCTGCAGGCCGCAAGGTTGTTGTTCTGGGTTTCGAGCATGATCCCCGGCAGATTGCGCTGGCGGCTCCAGAACTGCGCCACCTCCAGCAATGACCGGGCAACCCCGCAGCGACGGGCCGATTCATCCACCGCCAGTTCATCGATATGGGCAAAACCATTCCAGTGGGTGCTGAGCACGATATGCCCGACCGCCTGTTCGCCCAGCCAGGCGACCAGTATCGTACTGTCGGCGGCATCGCGGTAATCACAGAACTCCTGTGAGTCGATGCCGTAGTTCTTGAGATAGGGCTCTACGGAATCGACCACCCAGGATTCGACACTCTGCCCCACGACCACCCGGGCATAGCCACGGACCGTGAAGGTGAATTCGCTGTTGAGGATGTAATCCTCGAAGCATTCGTCTGCAACCCGAATGCTCAGAGAAGGGTTTGCTACCGTCATTTCACCGCTGCCCTGTTCAGACGATGTGAACACTACTCCGCTCGGTCATGCTGCGTTTTCACACAGTCTGTATGGGTGCAAACCTTTGCCCGGTCAGGACGAAGCCTGAGCCTTGGCCTCTTCCAACTGAACCCATAACGGCGGCGCACCTGCTGCCTTGGCGATAATGGCCATGCGTGCCTCGTGCTCTGCCAGCTCACTTTCAGTCGCCCGGATGATGCGCGACGGCTGACGGCCGGACAGGCGGCGAATCTCGCTGCCGCGATTGGCACTCCCACCGCTGGAACCGTTGTCATCGCTCGCGTTGCCAGCCAGAGACAGGCTGGTCTGCCCGCCGGTCATGGCCAGATAGACATCCGCCAGGATCTCGGAGTCGAGCAACGCGCCGTGCAGTTCACGACCCGAGTTGTCTACGCCATAGCGTTTGCACAAGGCATCGAGGCTGTTGCGCTGGCCGGGATGACGCTCACGGGCCATCAACAGCGTATCGAGCACCGAGCAATGCTGGGTGATGTCGGTCTTGTCGTGGGCACCCATCAACGCGAATTCGTTGTTGATGAAACCAACGTCGAACGCCGCGTTATGGATGATCAGCCGCGCGCCCTTGATGAAATCGAAGAACTCCTCGGCGACTTCATTGAAACGCGGCTTGCCCACCAGAAATTCGTTGGTGATGCCGTGAACGCCAATCGCACCTTCATCGCTCTCGCGATCAGGTTGCAGATAAACGTGAAAATGCCGCCCGGTCAGGCGGCGGCCGATCAACTCGACGCAACCGATCTCGATGATGCGGTGGCCGTCGGTGACGGGCATACCGGTAGTTTCGGTATCGAGTACTACGGACCTGTTATCTGTGTTTTGCACTGCCATTGACTGTTGCCTCGTCTACAGGCCGCGATATTAGCATGCTGCAAAGCCCGATGAGCCGTTCAGCTCATCGGGCAAGCGGTCAGCCCTGCTTGATGCCGCGCACCTCATCCACGCCACGGTTGGCCAACTGGTCGGCGCGCTCGTTGCCGGGGTGGCCGATATGGCCGCGCACCCATTGCCACTTCACGGTATGGCGGCTGACCTGCTCGTCCAGCAGTTGCCAGAGGTCGGCATTCTTGACCGGCTCCTTGGCAGCGGTCTTCCAGCCGCGCTTCTTCCAGTTGGTCATCCACTCGGTAATGCCTTTCATGACGTATTGCGAGTCCGTCACCAGGGTCACTTCGCAAGGACGCTTGAGCTCTTCCAGGCCGCGAATGGCACCTGTCAGCTCCATGCGGTTGTTGGTGGTATTGGCTTCACCGCCCCACAATTCCTTTTCGACGCCCTTGTAGACAAGCAATGCACCCCAGCCGCCAGGGCCGGGGTTGCCCTTGCAGGCGCCATCAGTGAAGAGTTCAACGCTTTCGCTCATTACAACCGTTCCAGAATCAAAGGGATTATTCGGCAGGACGGCAGGCCTGGCGCTCAAGGCTCCAGCGTGTTGCGATTGACCTTGGCCATCGGCAGCGGAATCAGCTTGCCCATCGGCTCGCGACGAACCTGACGCAACGGACGCAGGCCCACCACCAGTTTGCGCGCCACCAATAGATAGAAGCCGCCGCCGGGGCTTTGCCGACCTTCGCCCAGGCTTTCCAGACCGCCAAGGCGTGCCTGCCATGCTGCCGAAGAAAGAGGCGGACGATAGCATCCGAAGCGCCGCTTCTCCAGCGCGAACCCCAGCAGGTTCAGCCAGTCGGCGACACGTGACGGCGAAATACAGCGCGCCTTGCGCAAACCATCACGGGCGAAGACATGCCGCAAACCCCAGGTGCTCCATGGATTGATACCGATAATCAACAGATGCCCGCCCGGCCTGACGCTGCTGGCGGCCTCGCGTAGCAGGCCATGGGGCGAAAGGCAGAAATCCAGGCCGTGCTGCAGGACCACCACGTCAGCGGCATGCTCGCTCAAGGGCCAGGCCTCTTCTTCGCAAACGATCTCGACGCCCGGCAAGGGAGCCCCGAGCCGGACATTGCGCTGCACCTGCTTCGCTACGGGCGGGTTTTCGGCAGATGGCCCGTAATGCACCAGATAACCACCGAAATAGCGCCCCAACTCATCTTCGAGCACCCGGCGCTCCTCTTCGAGCAGCAGTTGCCCCAACGGCCCGGACAGCCAGGTGCGTGCGGCCTGCATCAGGGCCAGCCATTCAGGATCGGCCTGGGCGAACGCTTCATCGGTCATGTGGGGTCTCCTTGGGTTCGCTTGCAACCGCATCAAAGACTAAGATGCACCATTGTTTCCTGATGTGCGAACTGCGCCATGATACAGATTCACGCTCTGCACGCTTTCAACGATAACTACATCTGGTTGTTACAAGACCTTTCCACTCAGCGCTGCGCAGTGGTCGATCCGGGTGACGCACAGCCGGTCCTCGACTGGCTGGAGCACAATCCTGGCTGGCAACTGACCGACATCCTGATCACTCACCATCACAACGACCATGTCGGTGGTGTCGTGCGTCTCAAGCAGGCCACAGGTTCCCGCGTGCTCGGCCCGGCCACGGAGAACATTCCGGCCCGTGATGTCGCGCTGACCGACAATGACCGGGTATCGGTTCTGGGCCAGGACTTCGTGGTCCATGCCGTACCGGGCCATACCCTGGGCCATATCGCCTTCTATCACCATGACACCACCACTCCCGTGCTGTTCAGTGGCGACACCCTGTTCGCCGCAGGCTGCGGTCGTCTGTTCGAAGGGACGCCTCAGCAGATGCATGAATCCCTGAGCCGACTGGCGGCATTGCCCGACAGCACACTGATCTACTGCGCCCACGAGTACACCCTGAGCAATCTGCGTTTCGCCCAGGCCGTTGAACCGGACAATCGGGACATTGCCGAACGTCTGGCGCAAGTCAGCCAGTGGCGCAGCGAAAATCGCATCAGTCTGCCTTCCAATCTAGCTCTGGAACGACGCACCAACCCCTTCCTGAGGGTCGGGGAAACATCTGTTAAAGAAAAAGCGGACGAACGGAGCGGCCACGAAAACCGCTCGCCGAGCGAGGTTTTTGCTAGCTTGAGGGCATGGAAAGATACGTTCTAAAGCCCGAGTGATCGGCACAAAAATTCTGAAAGGTTGACCGCTGGGGGGACGCTTTCTAGAATCGCCCGACATTTTCGCCTGGAAGTCCCCCCCAGCCAATGTCGTCACTCACACACAAACACCTTAATCCGGACGCATTGACTCGGCTCGCGCAGGCTGTGGCTGTAGCCGCGAGCGCCCTGCTGGCAGGCTGTCAGACCACCAGTCACGTCGAGCCCAGCAGCACTTACCGCACGTCCAACCTCGCTACCCATATCAAGCAAAAACCCATCTTCATCACCCAGACGCCAAACCCTTCGGCCCCACCCCAGGATATCTGGGACCGGATGCGCCAGGGCTTCCAGCTGCAACAGAACAACGACCAGAACCCGCGCATCGACCAGCAGCGTCTGTGGTTCGCCAACAACCCCTCGTTTCTGGAAGGCGCAGGCGAGCGTGGCAGCCTCTACATGCATTACATCGTCGAACGCCTTGAAGAACGCAACATGCCCCTCGAACTAGCCCTGCTGCCAGTGATCGAAAGCGCCTACAACCCGATGGCCATTTCCCGCAGCCAGGCTGTCGGCCTGTGGCAGTTCATCCCGTCCACCGGGCGTTACTTCAATCTGCGCCAGACCAGTTTCTATGACGGTCGACGCGATATCCAGGCGTCCACCGTGGCGGCGATGGATTACCTGACCAAACTGCATGACATGTTCAACGGCGACTGGCTGCTGGCACTGGCCGCCTACAATGCCGGCGAAGGCACGGTCAGCCGCGCCATCGAGCGCAACGAGAAGCTCGGCCTGCCTACGGACTACTGGAACCTGCCGCTGCCCCAGGAAACACGTGACTACGTGCCCAAGTTGCTGGCCTTGTCCCAGGTGGTTCTGTCGCCGGATGCCTATGGCGTCAACCTGAACCCGATTGCCAACGAACCCTATTTTGAAGTCGTCGAGCTCAACAAGCGTGTCGACCTGTCCAAGGTCGCGAGCCTGGCCAATATCGACGAAGACGAGCTCATCCAGCTCAACCCGGCCTTCAAGAAGCGCCTGACCATCGACGGCCCTCAGCATTTGCTGGTGCCGACCTCCAAGGCACAACTGTTGACGGCAAGCCTGTCGGCCATGAAGCCCGAAGAGCTGACCGCATGGCAACCCTACCGCGTGCGCCGTGGCGATACGCTGGAAAGCCTTGCCGGTCGTTATCAGGTGACGGTCAGCTCGATCAAGAGCAACAACAGACTGGAAGGCAACAGGCTGAAGGCAGGTCAATCCCTGAACATTCCGGTCCAGCCCGGTACGAAGTCTTCGCAGCCTGTGTTCGAAGAGCTGGCCAGCAACGACAAGCCGGCCACCGGCCGCAGCTACAAGGTCAGGAGTGGCGACAACCTGTCGAGCATCGCTCAGGCACACAAGGTTGATGTCGTAGAGCTGCAACGCTGGAACAAGCTTTCCGGCAACAAGCTCCAGATCGGCCAGACGCTGGTCGTACAGGGCGGCAAGGCCAATAACACGGCAACCGCCAGCGCCGAGCCCGGCGACAAGAAATCCATGCAGTACAAGATCCAGAAAGGCGACTCGATGTATCTGGTCGCCAAGCGCTTCAATGTCGACATGAAGCATCTCAAGCGCTGGAACCCGCGTACCGGTCAGGCCCTCAAACCCGGCCAGACCCTGACTGTCTACCTGCCTCATTGATGACGTCGGCCACCTGCCCTGGAGCAACCTCGGGGCAAGTGGTCGTTCAGACCATTCCACCTGCATTGCCTGCGGTCTTTTTCCAGCCGGGACAAGCTGTTACTGTTAGCGACCCGAAAGCCCAAGCCGTCTGGATCGTGATACGTCCCTTCCTGCTGTTTATCTGTCTGGTCTTGAGCTTCTGTGCCAACGCAGCCATCAGCGAAAGCAATGGCTATGCGCAATTTGGCGTTCTCAAGTACCCGGCCAGCTTCACTCATTTCGACTGGGTCAATCCCGAGGCGCCGAAGGGTGGCACCTTGCGAATGATGGCCTTCGGCACGTTCGATACCCTCAACCCTTACACCTTCAAAGGCACCAGCCCGGTTTCCACCGGTAACTTCCTGCAATATGGCGTCAACGAGCTGAACGAGCCCTTGATGGTCGGCACCGGCCAATACGACCCGTCCGGCGATGAGCCGACTTCGAGCTATGGGCTGATCGCCCAGTCGGTGGAGTTCAGCGAGGACCGTAGCTGGGTGGTGTTCAACCTTCGTCCTCAGGCGCGCTTCCATGATGGCAAGCCGATTACCGCCTATGACGTGGCCTTCTCCTACCGCACGTTGCTCAAGGACGGTCATCCGCAATACCGCACGGCCTTGCAGGAAGTGCAACGGGTCGACATTCTCAACCGCCATCGCATCCGCTTTGTTTTCAAGCGCTCCGGCAATCCGCTGCTGATCCTGCGCCTGGGTGAGCTGGCGGTACTGCCGCAGCATTACTGGAAAGACCGCGACTTCAAGGCCACGACGTTCGAACCGCCCCTGGGCAGCGGCCCCTACCGCATCACCCGCGTGCAGCCCGGACGCCAACTGGTATTCGAGCGGGTGAAGGACTACTGGGGCAAGGACTTGCCGGTCAATCGCGGCAAATACAATTTCGACCGGGTAGAAGTGGAGTTCTACCGCGACAGCGATGTGGCGTTTGAAGCCTTCAAGGCCGGTGAATTCGACATTTATATCGAACATCAGGCCAAGAACTGGGCCAATGGCTACAACTTCCCGGCGGTCGCCAATGGGCAGGTGATCAAGGCGCAGATCCCTCACAGGATTCCGACTCAGACTCAGGGACTGTTCATGAACACCCGGCGCGGCACCTTTGCCGATATCAGGGTTCGTGAAGCATTGGGGCTGATGTTCAATTTCGAGTGGACCAACCGGGCACTGTTCAGTGATGCCTACTCACGTTCCACCAGCTATTACCCCAACAGCGAGTTTTCTGCGACAGGCCAGCCCACCGGTCGCGAACTGGAACTGCTGGAGCCTTACCGGGACCAGTTGCCAGCCAGCCTGTTCACCGGGCCTTTCAGCCCCTCGAAGACCGATGCTCGGGGCATCCCGCGGGAAACCCTGCGCCAGGCACTGGGCCTGCTGACCCAGGCAGGCTGGAAGCTTTCCGAGCAAGGCCTGCTCAATGCGGACAAACAGCCGCTGCGCTTTGAAATCCTGCTGGTGAACCCCAACCTCGAACGCATTCTGCAGCCTTATATAGAAGATCTGCGCCGCATCGGTATCGAAGCCAGCCTGAGGACCGTGGACCGCGCCCAATACAAGCAGCGGCTGGATCACTTCGACTTCGACATGATCCTCATGACCCTGCAACAGACACTCAGCCCTGGCCTTGAGCAGTGGCAGTATTTCCACTCCAGCCAGGCCTCGGTCAATGGCAGCAAGAACTACGCAGGTGTCGCCAACCCAGTGGTCGACGGCCTGCTCAACAAGTTGCTGGCCGCACAGACTCATGATGAACAAGTCGCAACGGCACGCGCACTTGATCGTGTGTTGCTCTCCCAGCATTACAGCATCCCGAACTGGTACCTGAACAATCATCGCCTGGCCTATCGCAATCGATTCGCCATGGTCACCACCCCGCCCTATACCCTGGGGCTGCGTGCGTGGTGGCTCAAGACTCCGGAGAAGACCCGATGACCCTACTGCGCTCCCTGTTCATACAGGCATTCCTGGCCGGTATCGTCTGCACCGCCCAGGCTGCTCCCCAGCACGCCGTGACGCTGTATGACGAAGCCCCGAAATATCCGGCCAACTTCAAGCATTTCGATTACGTGAACCCCGACGCACCCAAGGGCGGGACGTTCCGTCAGGCAGGCTTCGGCAGTTTCGACAGCCTCAACCCGTTCATCAACAAGGGCGTGGCCGCTGACGATGTCAGCCTGATCTACGACACCCTCACCAGCCGCAGCCTGGATGAACCCTTCACCGAGTACGGGCTGGTTGCCGGCAAGATCGAAAAGTCGCCGGACAATGACTGGGTGCGCTTCTACCTGCGCCCTGAAGCACGCTTCCATGACGGGCATCCGATACGTGCCGAAGATGTGGTGTTCAGCTTTGAAACCCTGATGAAACATGGCTCGCCCATGTACCGCGGCTACTACGCCGATGTGGATCAGGTGATTGCCGAAGACCCTTTGCGCGTGCTGTTCAAGTTCAAGCACAAGAACAACCGCGAAATGCCGTTGATCATTGGCCAGTTGCCGGTGCTGCCCAAGCATTTCTGGGCCACTCGCGACTTCAGCAAGAGCAATCTGGACGTCCCGCTGGGCAGCGGCCCCTACAAGGTGGCCGAGGTCAAGGCCGGACGCTCGGTGCGCTACGAGCGGGTCAAGGACTACTGGGCCAAGGATCTGGCGATCAACAAAGGGCTCTATAACTTCGACTTCCTGACCACCGATTACTACCGTGACAACACCGTCGCGCTGGAAGCAGGCAAGGCCGGGCAGTTCGATTACTGGCTGGAAACCAGCGCCAAGAACTGGGCCACGGCTTACAACACCCCAGCCGTGCGCGATGGCCGCCTGATCAAGGAAGAGCTGCCCAACGGCAACCCGACCGGCATGCAAGGTTTCGTCTTCAATCTGCGCAAACCAGTGTTCCAGGACATACGGGTGCGCGAGGCCCTGACCCTGCTGCTGGATTTCGAGTGGACCAACAAGCAACTGTTCAACGGCTCCTACAGCCGGACCAAAAGCTATTTCGACAATTCCGAGATGGGCTCCCGCGGCCTGCCATCGCCACAGGAACTGGCCATTCTGGAGCCATTGCGCGGCAAGATTCCTGACCGGGTCTTCAGTGAAGAATACAAACTGCCAGTCAACGACGGCAGCGGCATGATCCGTCCACAACTGCGCCGGGCCTTCCATCTGTTGCAGGAAGCAGGCTGGAAAATCGTCAATGACAAGATGGTGGATACCCAGGGCAACCCGGTCAAACTGGAGTTCCTGCTGGCCCAGACCGAGTTCGAGCGGGTCCTGCTGCCCTACAAGCGCAACCTGAATGACCTGGGGATCGAACTGAGCATTCGCCGTGTGGACGTCTCGGAGTACATCAATCGCCTGCGCTCGCGGGACTACGAGATGATTGTCAGCAGCTATCCGCAATCCAGCTCACCGGGCAACGAACAGCGGATCTACTTCCATTCCTCCAGCGCCGACAACCCTGGCAGCCGCAACTTCATGGGCCTCAAGGACCCGGCAGTCGACACGCTGGTAGATGGCCTGATCAATGCCGACTCGCGCCAGAACCTGATCGCCCATACACAGGCCATGGATCGCGTGCTGCTCTGGGGTTTCTATGTGGTGCCCAACTGGCACATCAAGACCTGGCGCGTGGCCTACTGGGACCATATCGCCCACCCCAAGGCAAAGGCACTGTCGGATATCGGCGTGATGACCTGGTGGGTGAAACCGGACGCAAAACCGGCAGTCCCCGAGCAACCTGCTAACGGGCAGGCTGAACCTGCGAGTACGGAGCAATAACATGCTGGCTTATATTCTCCGGCGCCTGCTGCTGATTATCCCGACCCTGTTCGGCATTCTGATCATCAACTTCATCATCATCCAGGCCGCTCCCGGTGGACCTGTGGAGCAGATGATCGCCAAGATCGAAGGCTTCGACGGTGCCACCAGTCGCATCGCCGGTGGCGGTTCGGAAGTCTCGGTGGCCGGCTCCAACTATCGCGGCGCACAGGGCCTGGACCCGGCGCTGGTCAAGGAAATCGAGCGCATGTACGGCTTCGACAAGTCGGCACCGGAGCGCTTGTGGATCATGATCAAGAACTACGCGACGCTGGATTTCGGTGACAGCTTCTTTCGCGATGCGAAGGTGATCGACCTGATTGTCGAGAAGATGCCGGTGTCCATATCCCTCGGGCTGTGGAGCACCCTGATCATGTATCTGGTGTCGATCCCGCTGGGCATCGCCAAGGCCACGCGCCATGGCAGCCATTTCGATGTCTGGACCAGCTCGGCCATCATCGTCGGCTATGCCATTCCTGCCTTTCTGTTCGCGATCCTGCTGATCGTGCTGTTTGCCGGCGGCAGTTACTTCAACTGGTTCCCGTTGCGCGGCCTGACGTCCAACGGCTTCGACGAGATGAGCACCCTGGGCAAGATCGGCGACTACTTCTGGCACCTGGTGCTGCCGGTGACAGCGCTGGTGATCGGTAACTTCGCCACCATGACCCTGCTGACCAAGAACAGCTTCCTGGACGAAATCAGCAAGCAGTACGTCGTGACCGCAAAGGCCAAGGGCCTGAGCAATAACCGCGTGCTGTACGGCCATGTGTTCCGCAACGCCATGTTGCTGGTGATCGCCGGTTTCCCGTCCGCCTTCATGGGCATCTTCTTTACCGGATCGTTGCTGGTGGAAGTGATCTTCTCTCTCGACGGCCTGGGCCTGATGAGCTTCGAGGCAGCCATAAACCGCGACTACCCGGTGGTCTTCGGCACCCTGTTCATCTTTACCCTGCTGGGGCTTCTGGTGAAACTGATCGGCGACCTCACTTACACCCTCGTGGATCCGCGCATCGACTTTGAAAGCAGGAAGCATTGATATGAAGCTGTCTCCTCTCAATCGCCGCCGCTTCGAGCGTTTCAAGGCCAACAAGCGCGGCTGGTGGTCGCTGTGGCTGTTTCTGATCCTGTTCGGCCTGAGCATGGGCGCCGAACTGATCGCCAACGACAAGCCGCTGGCCGTGCGCTATGACGGCGAATGGTTCTTCCCTGTAGTCAAGCGCTACCCGGAAACCACCTTTGGTGGTGAATTCCCGCTGGAAGCCAACTACAAAAGCCCGTACATCAAGGAATTGCTGGCGCAGAAGAACGGCTGGACCCTGTGGGCGCCCATTCCGTTCAGCTATCAGAGCATCAACTATGACCTGAAAGTCCCGGCCCCCGCGCCGCCCTCACGGGAAAACCTGCTGGGCACCGACGATCAGGGACGCGATGTTCTGGCCAGGGTCATCTACGGTTTCCGCATCTCGGTGCTGTTCGCCCTGATCCTGACAGTGCTCAGCTCCGTCATCGGGGTGATTGCCGGGGCATTGCAGGGTTTCTATGGCGGCTGGGTGGACCTCCTGGGCCAGCGCTTCCTGGAAGTCTGGTCAGGCCTGCCGGTGCTGTACCTGCTGATTATTCTGGCCAGCTTCGTGCAACCCAATTTCTGGTGGCTGCTGGGCATCATGCTGCTGTTTTCCTGGATGAGTCTGGTGGACGTGGTACGCGCCGAGTTCCTGCGCGGCCGCAATCTGGAATACGTGCGCGCCGCCCGGGCGCTGGGTATGGAGAACGGCGCAATCATGTTCCGCCACATCCTGCCCAATGCCATGGTGTCGACCATGACCTTCATGCCGTTCATTCTGACCGGTGCCATCGGCACCCTGACGGCGCTTGACTTCCTGGGCTTCGGCCTGCCCGCTGGCTCGCCTTCCCTGGGCGAACTGGTTGCGCAGGGCAAATCCAATCTGCAGGCTCCCTGGCTCGGGATCAGCGCCTTTGCCGTACTGGCACTGATGCTGAGCCTGCTGGTGTTCATCGGCGAATCCGCCCGCGATGCTTTCGACCCAAGGAAATGAAATGAACAATGACAATCTGATCGAAATCCGCGATCTGGCGGTCGAGTTCGTGACAGGCGAGTCGCGCCAGCGCGTGGTCGAAAACATCAGCTTCGATATCCGCCGCGGCGAAACCCTGGCTCTGGTCGGCGAAAGCGGCTCCGGCAAGTCGGTCACTGCGCACTCGATCCTTCGCCTGCTGCCCTACCCCATTGCCACCCATCCTGCCGGCACCATCCGCTATGCGGGCGATGACCTGTTGAAGATGGACGAGAAAAAACTGCGCTCCATTCGTGGCAATCGCATTGCCATGATTTTCCAGGAGCCCATGACCTCGCTCAATCCGCTGCATTCGGTGGAAAAGCAGATCAACGAAGTGCTCGGCCTGCACAAAGGGCTCACCGGCAAGGCCGCCACGGCGCGCACGCTGGAACTGCTGGAAATGGTCGGCATCCCCGAACCGCACAAGCGCCTCAAGGCCCTGCCCCACGAGTTGTCGGGCGGCCAGCGCCAGCGCGTCATGATCGCCATGGCCCTGGCAAACGAACCCGAGCTGCTGATTGCCGACGAACCCACCACTGCGCTGGACGTCACGGTACAGCTGAAAATCCTTGAATTGCTCAAGCAATTACAGGCTCGTCTGGGTATGGCATTGCTGTTGATCAGCCACGATTTGAACGTTGTGAGGCAAATAGCCAACCGCGTATGTGTCATGCAGCGCGGTTGCATCGTCGAACAAGCATTGTGCGAAGAACTGTTCCGTTCACCACAGCATCCGTACACCCAGGTGTTGCTCAGTGCAGAGCCCAGCGGCGGTCCTTCGACCAACCCGGCTGGCGCTCCACTGCTTGAAGTCGAGGACCTGAAAGTCTGGTTCCCGATCAAGAAAGGCCTGCTCAAGCGAACCGTCGATCACGTCAAGGCGGTGGATGGTATTCGCTTCAGCCTGCCTCAAGGCCAGACACTGGGGATTGTCGGTGAAAGTGGATCGGGCAAATCGACGCTGGGCCTGGCAATACTCAGGCTCATCGGCAGCGAGGGCGCCATACGGTTCCAGGGCAAACCGCTCAATGGCCTGTCGCAACAGCAGATTCGTCCGCTGCGCAGACAGATCCAGGTGGTGTTCCAGGACCCGTTCGGCAGTCTGAGCCCGCGCATGTCAGTGAGCGATATCGTGGGCGAAGGCCTGCGCATTCATGGCATGGGGACGGAGGCCGAGCAGGAAACGGCTATTATCGAGGCACTCAGGGAAGTAGGTCTGGACCCGGAAACCCGGCACCGCTACCCCCACGAGTTCTCGGGTGGGCAAAGGCAGCGAATCGCCATAGCCCGTGCATTGGTGTTAAAACCGGCGCTGATTCTGCTGGACGAGCCGACCTCGGCCCTCGACCGGACAGTGCAGCGCCAGGTAGTCGAGTTACTGCGCTCGCTGCAAACCAAGTACAACCTGACGTATTTGTTCATCAGCCATGACCTGGCTGTCGTCAAAGCGCTGAGCCACCAGTTGATGGTGGTCAAGCAAGGCAAAGTGGTCGAACAGGGTGTGGCGCAGGATATCTTCGCCGCACCGCAACATCCTTATACACAGCAGCTACTGGAAGCCGCCTTTCTGGCGCCGGTAGCTGTCGATTAACCTGAAGAGGAACAACACATGGGTTTTCTCGCCGGTAAGCGCGTCCTGATCGTCGGTGTCGCAAGCAAACTGTCCATCGCATCCGGCATCGCTGCCGCCATGCATCGTGAAGGCGCCGAGCTTGCGTTCACCTACCAGAACGACAAACTCAAGGGCCGTGTCGAAGAGTTCGCAGCAGGCTGGGGCTCGGGCCCTGAGCTGTGCTTCCCTTGCGACGTAGCCAGCGACGAAGAGATCAACAAGGTCTTTGAAGAGCTGAGCAAGAAGTGGGACGGCCTGGACGTCATCGTTCACTCCGTAGGCTTCGCTCCGGGCGACCAGCTCGATGGCGACTTCACTGAAGCCACCACCCGTGATGGCTTCCGCATCGCTCACGACATCAGCGCCTACAGCTTCGTTGCCCTGGCCAAGGCCGGTCGCGAACTGATGAAAGGCCGCAATGGCAGCCTGCTGACCCTGTCGTACCTGGGCGCAGAGCGCACCATGCCTAACTACAACGTGATGGGCATGGCCAAGGCCAGCCTGGAAGCCGGTGTTCGTTACCTGGCAGGCAGCCTCGGCCCGGAAGGCACTCGCGTCAACGCCGTATCGGCTGGCCCGATCCGTACTCTGGCAGCTTCCGGCATCAAGAACTTCCGCAAGATGCTGGCAGCCAACGAAGCGCAGACCCCGCTGCGCCGCAACGTCACCATCGAAGAAGTCGGCAACGCCGGCGCCTTCCTGTGCTCGGACCTGGCGTCCGGCATCAGCGGTGAAATCATGTACGTCGACGGCGGTTTCAACACCACCGCGATGGGCAACATCGAAGAGTGATCTTCGATAGGGGCCGGCGTCTGACGTCGGCCCTGAAAACAGAAAATCCGGACGCCCGCCAGGGATCCGGATTTTCTGTTTCTGCCCCCACGCCTATTTAGGCTTGGGTATGCCGAACTGCTCCAGAGTCGGGTTGACGGTACGGCTGAAGGCCTTGCGCTCTTTACGCTCCTTCACCGCATTGACGATCTCCGAAATGCCCATACCGATGCTGATGGCACCGCTGACCACCCAACCCACCGGTCCTGCGGCCGCACCGATTGCCGAAGCCGCCGCTGCACCTGCGGCCTGACCGGCAACCGCACCGACAATGCGCCCGCCAACAGCCGCGGCTACACGCCCACCGATCCCTACCGCTGCGTTTGCACCGGCCCTGCGCACCCCCACCTTGTCCCCAAAGTCGATCACGTCGTGAATAGTGCTGGCAGCCTGCTTCAGATCATCCTTGGCCTGATTCGTATCCTTGCCAGTGCCACCAGGGGTAAATGCGGTGCTCATTCCGGTGGCACCCGCCGCTGCTTTTTTGGTCGTGGTTTCATTCACCACCTGAGCCAGTGCCGGGTCGCTGTTGATGATCAGCTCTGCCTGCCGATCGGTATTCTTGCCTAGAAAGTCCTGCACGGAAGGATCGTTCTGCAACTGAGTGATCTTTTCATCCAGAGCGGTTTCGGTGGCCGAGGTATTGCGGATGGAGCGCCCTGCAACGACCTGCTCGGAAATCTGCTGCAACTCCACCAGCACGGCCGCCTTCTGTTCGCCGCTGTAGGCCTGCGGGTTGCTAAAGACATCGCCATTCAACTGGCTGATATCCACCTTGGAAACCGCACCGACAGTCGCCGCATCCGTGAGGACTCTGGAGAAGTCGTCTTCATTGGCAGGCGCCTTGTGCTTGATCCAGGTGCTGATATCCCGTTTGATCATCACGCCGTCAGGAGCACGCATCGCCAGCTTTTTGCCGCGCATGTTGCCCTGGTCCATCATCTCGAACATGCCCGGCTGCGCCCAGGTCGCGGCAGAGTCCTGCAGCACACTGGAAAGCCCCGGGTTATTCGAGCTCACCGACTCAAGCCCCGCGATGGTGGTACGCCCGTTGACCTTGGTCTGCCCTTCTACACCCTGAGCGTTGGACGGATCACCGGCTTCAGTTATGGGCTCATGAGCCAGCAGCACGGCAGCAGAACGCACCAGTTGTACCGATTGCGCATCGGCATCCGGATTGTCCTTGCGAAAGTCATTGAGGCTGTCTGTGCCCTTGTCGACCTGCTTCTCCATGTTTTTGGCGAAGGTCTTGGCGTCCTTCCTGGTAATCTTGCCGTCCGCCTTGCCGCCCTGGGCTGTGTCCATGGCAGTTTTCAAGGTCGGGTTCTCATCCAGAAAGGCCCATGCCTTGTCCGCATCCGGGTCATTGGCGGCAATCATTCTGGCGGCGGCAATCGGGCGATTCAGCTCCTTGGCGGCCTGTTCACGCTTGGAGGCCGGCATATCACCCAGCAAACCGTCCCATTTGGCCAGCTCTTCGGGCGAGCTGTATTTCGACTCATCGAGGTACTGATGATTTTCCCGCACAGGAGGCTGGGCCTTGCCTGATAGCTGGCTGCTCAAGGCGCGCAGCAGACGCTGAAGAATCGAGTCTTCGGCAGCCTGAGGGGATTGCGATGCAGTCCTTGTCGTCGTGCCAGCCTGACCATACTCGACACTGCCAAGGCCACCGGCAGCTTTGTGGAATTCGCCCGAGGTCAGGGTAAAGGGGACTTCAGTAAGGTTTTCCGGAACCGGAAAGCTCCCAAAACCACTTGGGCCACGACCGGTACTTGAAATGGGATCGCTCATGCGGGTTATCTCCCTCGGACACGAAACAAGGATCTACATGCTCGACTGAGTGGCCAGCGCGCAGAAACGGTTCCATGGCGGCAAAAAAGAATATGACCGTTCGTCCATTCCCGTCGTGAGCTGGCCTGCGTTTGGTCGGTGATACAGAGGGGCAGCTATTACTTGTGCAGTTATGAGTGTAAATTGCGACGCGATTTCTCCGATCACGCCACGTGCGGCGCTGAGCGAGAGCGGCTGTTCATAGCTGTGCCCTCACCCTTATCAATCGCTCACGCCGGATGCTTATATGCCCGAATTGTCACCAGACGAAGTTGTTCGTGCCGCCCTGCAAATTTCGCATACCAGGTTACGCAGACAGCATGAGCTGGTCGTCGGGTTTGGTGTGAAGTCGCTACAAATGACAGATCTCGATGACTTCCTGACACAGGCCTGCATGACCGCCGCGTCGGGAATGAATACGCAGTTCGCAAAGGTGCTCCTGCCGGTTCCTGACGAACCGCTGTTTCTCCTTTCACATGGCGTCGGCTGGAAGTCCTCGGATATCGGAACGGCGACAGTCGGGGCTGATGAAGCCAGTCCGGCGGGGTATGCCTTTACAACCAACCGGCCAGTGATCTCGAATCATCTGGGCCAGGAGATGAGATTTCGCACCCCTACCCTGCTCAGGGACTATGGGATCGAACGGGCCATCAACGTACCCGTGCGAGGTACAGCGGCGACTTACGCAATACTTGAAGTCGACAGCCGTGACGGCGACGACTTCATCGAAAGCGATATCGTGTTTCTGGAAGGGCTGGCCAATATCATCTCTCTGGCGATTGAACGGCTCACGGTCAAGCTGGAAGCTGACAGCCCTCACGCTTATTCGCAAAGCGTCCTCAATGCCAGTCCCGATTGCGTGAAAATCATTTCCCGCCAGGGCCTTGTCGAGTTTTTCAACGAGGCCGGGTTATGCCGAATGCAGCTCGACAGCCTGGACATGGTCACGGGTCAGCCCTGGGCAGCGCTATGGCCTGAAAGCTCCAGACACTTGATCCACGATGCCGTCTTTCGAGTCGTCGCGGGAGAATCGGTCCGATTCGAGTCGTTCTGCCCAACGGCCAAGGGCGAGCCAAAGTGGTGGGATGTAACCGCAGCCCCCATTTTCGACAGGCAAGGGCAGGTCGACAAGATCATTGCCGTGTCTCGGGATATCACCGAGCGTCATGATCAGGAGGTCAAACTCGCAGCCCTGGTTGATGCGCAAAATACAAAGCTCACTGAAAGCGGCCTGCACATGGAGGAGATCCATCATCGGGTCAAGAACAGCCTGCATCTGGTCAATACCCTGTTGCTGCTACAAGCCAACCTCGCTGTCGAAGATGCGGTCAGGATTCAACTGCAAACGGCAGCCAATCGGGTTCTGACCATTGCGAGCGTACACGAGCGGCTTTATCAGGATACCGACACCAGCAATGTCAGCGCTCCTCAGTATCTGGGCGCATTGCTTGCTGATATCGGTAACGTCTTCGGTGAGCGCGAAATCGAACTTGAGGCAGACTCTTTCTTGCTGCCTTCGGAAAGGATGGCCCCATTGGGATTGGTGGTTTCGGAGCTCGTCACCAACGCGCTGAAGTACGGCAGAGGCACGATCACTGTCAAAGTGACGAGCGACGGAAAAGACGCGGCGATTGTAGTGACAGACGAGGGAGAAGGCTTTCCGAAATCCTACCCGAAACCCAGCGGGACCGGGCTGGGCATGCGGCTGGTCAAAAGCTATTCGGGTTACGGTGACCAAGCCATTACCGTGAACCCTTCCACCGAGTTCAGCAGCATACGCGTGCGCTTCAAGCTCTAGCCACTGATGCTGAGCTTCTGAACAGAAAATCGCGAACCCCGGAAAGCAGAACGCATCGGGGCAGTGCCAGGGGGGCGGGGTGGGCGCGACACCAAAAGGG
>NZ_JAIGPJ010000005.1:98189-144319 GCF_019719005.1 Pseudomonas cichorii | reverse complement strand
AACGCCCGGTCTATGGACCGGGCGTTCTGGGTGCATCACATCAGACAGAGCTTAGAAGCGCTCGATCTTCGCCTTGCTTTCCAGCTCCGAGCGGTAGGCAGCGAAATCCTGCTGACCGGCACGTGAAGCCAGGAAACGGCGGTATTGCGTTTTTTCCGCATCGCTCGGCGCTGCAGCCTGATTCACGCCATTGAGGCGCACAATCACGAAGCTGCCGTCTGCTGCGGTCAGGCTGGCAAACTCCGGCTTGTCCTTGCCAGTTGGCTTGGGCATGCGGAACACCGTTTGCAGCACTTGTGGATCTACGCTGTCCTGGCTGCGGCTGGCCGCTTCCAGTACTGTCCAGGCACGACCGTCCTGCTTGGCGGCCAAAGGAATCTTGCCATCGCGCAGACCTGCCAGCAGGGCTTCGCCCTTGGCCTTGGCTGCAGCACTGGCGTGCTCCTTGAGCAACTGGGCACGAATGGAACCCGCGACGCTTTCAAGCGGCAACTGCTTGGGTTGCAGATGTTCCTTGGAGCGCACGACCACGACAGTCTCGGGATCCAGTTCCAGCGTGTTGCTGTTGGAGCCTTCTTCGAGCACTTCCGGGCTGAATGCGGCCTGGATCACTGCACGATTGGCTGTCAGGCCTTCGCCGCCTTCACGACCGAACGGCGCGGTGGTCTGAACCTTGAGGCCAAGATCCTGAGCCGGCTGAGTCAGATCGGACGACTCGAAAGCAGAGTCTTCGAGCTGCTTGGTGACTTCCACAAACTTCTGCTCGACCTGCTGAGCCTTCAGATCATGGGTCAGCTTCTCTTTCAGGCTGGCAAAGCTCGGCACCGAAGGTGCTTCAACGCCCAACAGCTTGATGAGGTGCCAGCCGAAGTCAGTGCGCACTGGCTGCGAAACCTGATCCTTGTTCAAGGCATACAGCGCCTCTTCAAAGGCCGGATCGTAGACACCCTTGCCGGCATAGCCCAGATCGCCACCCTTGTTCGACGAGCCCGGATCCTGCGAGAACTCCTTGGCCAGCGCGGCAAAACTCTCGCCCTTGGCCAGACGCTGCTGGATTTCTTCCAGCCTGGCCTTGGCCTGGGTTTCATTGAGCTTGTCGTTGACTTCAATCAGGATGTGCGCAGCACGACGCTGCTCGGCCAGATTGGCGATTTCACTCTGGTAAGCCGCCTGCAAGTCTTCGTCCTTGACCTGCACCTTGTCGAAGAAGGTCGACTTCTTCAATTCGATGTAATCAAGCACGACCTGCTCAGGACTCATGAACTCCTTGGCATGCTGGTCGTAGTGAGCCTTGACTTCGTCATCGGTCACTTTCGCGGCAGACAGATCGACGGGCAGGGTCAGGCTGGCAAAATCGCGGGTCTGTTTTTCCAGACTGGCAAAAGCCTCGACCTCTTTGTCAGTCACGAAAGCACTGCCAGCGATACCGGCGCGAACCTGACCGATGAGCATTTCCTGACCCAGCAACTGGCGGAACTGCATGCGGCTGTAGCCCAGCTGGCGGATGACCTGATCAAAGCGGTCAGCGTTGAACTTGCCGTCGACCTGGAATTCAGGCGTCATCAGCAGTTGCTGATCCAGCGCGGCCTCGGAAAAGGCGAACTTGGCATCGGCTGCGCCCTGAAGCAGCAGCTTGCGATCGATCAGGCCCTTGAGAGCCGATTCACGCAACAGCTTTTCATCCAGCATCGCAGGATCGAAATCCTTGCCCAACTGTTGAGTCAGCTGCTGAGCCAGTTGGCGACGTTGCATGTCGACGGCCTGGCTCAGTTCGTTCTGAGACACCTTCTCGCCGTTGACCTCGGCAGCGTTCTGCCCGTTGCCACTGGCGGTGAACAGCGCCTCGATGCCCGTCAGGGCCATCAACGCGATGATGATCCCGATAATTGTCTTGGCAATCCAGCCTTGTGAATTGTCCCTGATATTCTGCAGCATTGCGTCCCCCAAAACGGTTGAACCGACTAACCAACCGCAGAGCGTGGGTAGAAAGCGGATAGAAGAAAGGCGCATCCGAGGATGCGCCTTCTCGTAACTGACGAAGCGGAAGGGCTCGAACCCTCCGGCGTTGCAACCGGCTGCACCACCGCTCCGCTACCGGCCCGGATTGACTCCGGCCCGGCGGGCAAAGGCTTGAAGAGGCTTAGTTGACCGCTTCTTTCAGGGCTTTACCGGCTTTGAAACCTGGTTTTTTAGCAGCAGCGATTTCCAGCGTCTTACCAGTCTGTGGGTTGCGACCGATACGAGCAGGACGATCTGTAACGGAGAAAGTACCAAAGCCAACCAGAACAACAGAGTCGCCAGCCTTCAGAGCGCCAGTGACGGATTCGATCACTGCATCCAGCGCACGGCCAGCAGCAGCTTTCGGGATATCAGCAGATGCAGCGATAGCATCAATCAGTTCCGACTTGTTCACTCTAAGTCCCCTTATCTCTATATTGAGTATGTTTCTAAGTTTTTGGTGGTAAGCAAAACGAGCACTGGTGGGCTTGCTGGCACTTGCTTTAAAGAGCCGCTTTATAACAAGGGCCTTAAAAAGCTGTCAAGGAAGCCCACACAGACTTAATGCGTGCTAATTCTTTCCTTAGAGTCAGACTCGCGTTTTTCATCCTTTGCAACAATATCGGGAGCCACATCCGGCAAGGGCTCCGGCGCGTATTGCAGCGCAATTTGCAGGACTTCGTCAATCCATTTAACGGGCTTGATCTGCAAATCCTGCTTGATATTGTCAGGAATTTCCTTCAAATCGCGCACATTCTCTTCCGGGATGATCACGGTCTTGATTCCACCGCGATGCGCCGCCAGCAATTTTTCCTTCAGACCACCAATCGCCAGCACCTGTCCGCGAAGGGTAATTTCACCGGTCATGGCCACATCGGCACGTACCGGAATCTGCGTCAGGGCCGATACCAGCGCCGTGCACATGCCTACGCCAGCGCTAGGACCATCCTTCGGAGTGGCCCCTTCCGGCATGTGAATGTGGGTGTCGTGCTTCTCGTGGAAGTCCGGCGCAATGCCCAGGCTCTTGGCCCGGCTGCGCACGACGGTCTGCGCCGCAGTGATCGATTCGACCATGACATCGCCCAGCGAACCGGTCTTGATCAACTGCCCCTTGCCCGGTATGACAGCGGCTTCGATGGTCAGCAACTCGCCACCGACCTGAGTCCAGGCAAGACCGGTAACCTGACCGATCTGGTCCTGCTGCTCGGCCAGACCGTAGCGGAATTTGCGCACGCCCAGGAAGTGTTCGAGCATCTCGGTCGTGACACGAATTGCAAAACGTTTTTCCAGCGCATGCTCTTTGACCGCCTTGCGGCAGACCTTGGCAATCTGACGTTCAAGACCCCGCACGCCCGCTTCACGGGTGTAATAGCGAATGATGTCGCGGATCGCATCATCGTCGAACTCGATTTCGCCTTTTTTCAGGCCATTGGCCTGAATCTGTTTTGGCGAGAGGTATTTGACGGCAATGTTGACCTTCTCGTCCTCGGTGTAGCCCGGCAGACGGATGACCTCCATCCGGTCCAGCAACGCTGGCGGGATGTTCATCGAGTTCGAGGTACACAGGAACATCACATCCGAGAGGTCGTAATCGACTTCCAGGTAGTGGTCGTTGAAGTTGTGGTTCTGCTCGGGATCCAGCACCTCAAGCAGTGCCGACGCAGGGTCGCCACGCATGTCACTGCCCATCTTGTCGATTTCATCGAGAAGAAACAGCGGGTTGCGCACGCCAACCTTGGTCATTTTCTGGATCAGACGACCTGGCATCGACCCGATGTAAGTCCGGCGATGACCACGAATCTCGGCCTCGTCACGCACGCCACCCAGAGCCATGCGCACGAACTTGCGGTTGGTGGCGCTGGCGATGGACTCGGCCAGGGAGGTTTTACCCACGCCCGGTGGCCCTACGAGGCACAGTACAGGCCCACGAATCTTCTTCACGCGCTTTTGCACGGCGAGGTATTCAAGGATGCGTTCCTTGACCTCTTCCAGACCGTAGTGGTCGGAGTCGAGAATGGCCTCAGCGCGCCCCAGATCGAGGCGAACCTTGCTCTGAGCCTTCCACGGCACCTGAACCAGCCAGTCGATGTAGGAACGCACCACAGTGGCTTCAGCCGACATCGGAGACATTTGCTTGAGCTTGTTCAGCTCGGCGGTCGCCTTGGCCAGAGCATCTTTGGGCAAGCCGGCGGCTTCGATGCGCTTTTTCAGCTCTTCAATTTCGTTGTGGCCTTCATCGCCATCGCCCAGTTCTTTCTGAATGGCCTTCATCTGCTCATTCAGGTAGTACTCGCGCTGGCTGCGCTCCATCTGCTTCTTGACGCGACCGCGAATGCGCTTTTCAACCTGCAGCAGGTCGATTTCGGCATCCAGCAAGGCCAGTACGTGTTCGACACGGGCTGGCAGGTCGATGATTTCGAGGATTTCCTGCTTCTGCTCGATTTTCAGCGCCATATGCGCTGCCATGGTATCTACCAGACGACCCGGCTCATCGATGCTGTTGAGCGATGACAGGACTTCGGCAGGGACTTTCTTGCCAAGCTGGACATACTGCTCGAACTGCGACAGCAGGCTGCGTACGAAAACTTCGGACTCACGGTCCGGCGCTTCGGTCTCATCGATCAGCGCGACTTCTGCGCGGCAATGGCCTTCGACCTCGATGAAACGCTCGACAGAGCCACGCTGCTCGCCTTCGACCAGCACCTTGACGGTACCGTCAGGCAACTTGAGCAACTGCAATACGGTTGCAATGGTGCCTACGCTATAAAGGGCTTTCTCATCGGGATCGTCGTCAGCCGGATTTCTTTGCGCCAGCAACAGGATTTGCTTGTCGCCGGTCATCGCTGCTTCTAGAGCTTCGATAGACTTCTCGCGCCCCACGAACAGCGGGATAACCATGTGCGGATAAACCACAACATCACGCAATGGCAAGAGAGGCAATTCGATTGTGGTCTTCATGATTTCGCCTCTACGGCGGCCAATTGGCCGTGGACAGGTGGAAGTAGCTTGAAGTCAAGATGGGGGTAGCGTTCAAAAAAAACAAGCTTTAGTGGCCTGTTTTGAAAATACGCTCTCTTTTTGACGAACGAGCGCAGCTGACGGACAGGCCGCCGCATCCGCTCATAACGAGGAATGGCAACACAATCAGGCGGTTACAGGCGCTGTCAAAAGAGCAAAATGACTCACTGGACAGGATACTAGTGGCCCGCGGAGGGAAAACGTTCCCTGGGAATACAAAAAGCGGCGATGCATAAATGCAGAAGGAGGCCCGCAGGCCCCCTTCTGTACGTCTCTTGCTGCGCTTTACGCGTCAGGAGCAACCTTGGCAGGCGGCTCGCTGTTTTCGTAGATCAGCAACGGCTTGGACGAGCCATCGATAACGCTCTCGTCGATCACCACTTTGCTCACGTCAGTCTGCGACGGGATTTCATACATGGTGTCGAGCAATACGCCTTCCAGGATGGAACGCAGACCGCGGGCACCTGTCTTGCGCTCCAGCGCACGACGAGCAACCGATTTCAGTGCGTCGGTACGGAACTCGAGGTCCACACCTTCCATCTCGAACAGCTTGGCATACTGCTTGGTAAGGGCGTTTTTCGGCTCTGTGAGGATCTGCATCAGCGCAGCCTCATCCAGCTCGTCCAGCGTCGCCAGCACTGGCAGACGGCCCACGAACTCGGGGATCAGACCGAACTTGACCAGATCGTCAGGCTCGACTTCACGCAGGGATTCGCCAACCTTCTTGCCTTCTTCCTTGCTGCGCACTTCGGCGTTGAAGCCGATGCCGCCACGGGTCGAACGGTTCTGGATGACTTTTTCCAGGCCCGAGAAAGCGCCACCGCAGATAAACAGGATATTGCGCGTGTCCACCTGCAGGAATTCCTGCTGTGGGTGCTTGCGTCCGCCTTGAGGAGGAACGGAAGCCACGGTGCCCTCGATCAGTTTCAGCAAGGCTTGCTGCACGCCTTCACCGGAAACGTCACGAGTAATCGAAGGGTTGTCGGATTTGCGGGAAATCTTGTCGATTTCGTCGATGTAGACAATACCCATCTGGGCCTTTTCTACGTCGTAATCGCATTTCTGCAACAGCTTCTGAATGATGTTTTCCACGTCCTCACCGACATAACCGGCTTCGGTCAGGGTCGTGGCATCGGCGATGGTGAACGGTACATTGAGCAGACGTGCCAGTGTTTCAGCGAGCAAGGTCTTGCCGGAGCCTGTAGGGCCGATCAGCAGGATGTTGCTTTTGCCGAGTTCAACATCATCGTTTTTCTTGTCGCGCTGGTTCAGGCGTTTGTAGTGGTTGTACACCGCTACTGCGAGAACCTTTTTGGCACGTTCCTGACCAATTACATACTGATCAAGGATGCCGCTGATTTCTTTAGGCGAAGGCAATTTATGCGCGCTGCTTTCTGCCTGTGCTTCCTGCACCTCCTCGCGGATGATGTCATTGCACAGGTCGACGCACTCGTCGCAGATAAAGACCGAGGGGCCGGCAATCAATTTGCGCACTTCATGCTGGCTTTTGCCACAGAAGGAGCAATAGAGCAGTTTGCCGTTGTCCTCGCCGTTGCGGGTGTCAGTCATTCGATCGATCCAATCCGGTAGGCTTGCAACACAAGATGAAGGCTATTGCGGGCTTTTTCAAGTCCGCAGGTGGTCGGTTGGTCCAACCACCTACATTTTGAGTTACTTAGGCAGGCATTTGACGTTTGTTGATCACAGAGTCGATCAGGCCGTATTCCGCCGCGCGATCAGCGCTCATGAAATTGTCGCGCTCGGTATCGCGCTCAATGGTTTCAAGGCTTTGACCGGTGTGGTGGGCCAGCAGCGAGTTCAGGCGATGACGAATGTGCAGGATTTCCTTGGCATGGATGTCGATATCCGACGCCTGCCCCTGGAAACCGCCCAACGGCTGGTGAATCATCATCCGCGAGTTAGGCAGGCAATGACGCTTGCCCTCGGCACCGCCAGCCAGCAGGAAAGCACCCATGCTGCAGGCCTGACCGATACAGATGGTCGATACGTCCGGCTTGATGAACTGCATGGTGTCGTAGATCGACATGCCTGCTGTCACCGAACCGCCAGGTGAGTTGATGTAGAGATGGATATCCTTGTCCGGGTTTTCCGCTTCAAGGAACAGCAGTTGCGCCGCAATAAGGTTGGCCATGTAGTCCTCTACCGGACCAACCATAAAGATCACACGCTCCTTGAGAAGGCGCGAGTAGATGTCATAGGCGCGTTCGCCACGGGCGGACTGCTCGATAACCATCGGGACCAGGCCGCCAGCGGCCTGGATGTCAGAGTTCTGCTGAATATAAGAATTGCGGGACATGTCCTGCATTCACTCCCAAATAGTCGAGTCTTGAATACGCACAAGCCAGCGCGAAGGCTGGCTTGTGGGTGTTTTCGAACGAAAGGAGAAATCAGTCGGCTTTTGGAGCTTCCACCGGCTTGACCGCTTCTTCGTAGGAGACCGATTTGTCGGTCACGCTAGCTTTCTGCAAAACAGTATCTACAACTTGCTCTTCAAGCACAACAGAACGTACTTCGTTCATTTGCTGCTCGTTCTTGTAGTACCAGGCAACAACCTGCTCAGGCTCTTGATAGGCAGAGGCCATTTCCTGGATCAGATCACGAACGCGAGCGTCGTCTGGCTTGAGCTCGAACTGCTTGACCACTTCAGCAACGATCAGGCCCAGCTCGACACGACGCTTGGCTTGCTCTTCGAACAGCTCGGCCGGCAGTTGGTCAGGCTTGATGTTGCCACCGAACTGTTGAACAGCCTGGACGCGCAGACGGTTGACTTCGTTTTCCAGCAGCGCTTTTGGCACTTCGATCGGGTTGGCAGCCAGCAGACCGTCCATGACCTGGTTCTTGACCTTGGACTTGATGGCCTGACGCAGCTCACGCTCCATGTTCTTGCGAACTTCGGTGCGGAAACCTTCGATACCGGTTTCCTTGATACCGAACTGCTTGAAGAACTCTTCGTTCAGCTCAGGCAGCGTTGGTGCGGAAACACTGTTGACGGTAACGGTGAACTCAGCAGCTTTGCCAGCCAGCTCCAGGTTCTGGTAGTCCTCAGGGAAGGTGACGTTCAGAACGCGCTCTTCACCCGCCTTGGCGCCAACCAGACCATCTTCGAAACCAGGGATCATGCGGCCGGAACCCAGAACCAGCTGGGTGCCAGTGGCAGAACCGCCAGCGAAGACTTCGCCATCAACCTTGCCAACAAAATCGATGTTCAGCTGGTCTTCGTTCTGGGCAGCACGATCGGCCACTTCAAAACGAACGTTCTGCTTGCGCAGGATTTCCAGCATGTTGTCCAGGTCGCTGTCAGCCACGTCAGCGGACAGGCGCTCGACGGAGATGGACTCGAAACCTGCGACGGTGAACTCAGGGAACACTTCGAAAGTAGCGATGTATTCCAGGTCCTTGCCTTTCTCGAAGGACTTTGGCTCTACAGCAGGTGCGCCAGCCGGGTTCAGCTTCTGCTCGACCACTGCTTCGTAGAAGGTAGCCTGAATCAGATCGCCCAGCGCTTCCTGACGTGCGCCATCTTCATAACGCTGACGGATCACGCTCATAGGCACTTTGCCAGGGCGGAAGCCCGGGATCTTGGCTTTACGTGCGGTCTGCTGCAGACGCTTGTTGACTTCAGTCTCGATGCGTTCGGCAGGCACGCCAATGGTCATGCGGCGCTCAAGAGCGGAAGTATTTTCAACAGAAACTTGCATGGATATTCCTCGTTGCACAGACGTTAGCCGGCCGTTTCCGACCCCAGAATCAAGGGCATGCATTCTAGTGGGTCAAACTCAAGAAGTCACCCTACTGAAAAAGGGCAGATTTAAGAGGATGGAATCGGACTGCTGGCGAGCAAGGGCAACAAGGCCGTTACTGCACCGGCAACGCGTCTGGCACGGGCTATATAAAGGAAGCACGTGCGCCGGACCGCTACCGATTCCATCCACGTAGCGCGCCCCGCTCGACCGGCGGCAATGCGCCAACCGACCAGCGAGACGATAAAACCAACACGCTGAAACAAAAGAAGCCGCACTGGGCGGCTCCTTCAAATAGTGAGTTTTTCAAGAAACTCACTACCCTATATCTGGGTGCGGACGGAGGAAACCACATTTATCCGTTCATGTCACTGATTTTATTGGAAATATCCAGCACACACTCCAGATCGATGTAATGCCAACATCCAGACACCAGGCGCTATACCCCGAGATTGAACGAGATCCCGGACAGATCAACTTGTACAATGGCAGGGCTGACTCCCGTACCCACCGGGAAAAACAGGTCGCTTTGCGGACGAGCCTCAGATGGAAGTGTCGCCAGCACCCCAACAGCACCACCACTTACGGTTCCGCGCAACTGCACCTTGTTATCCAAGTCGATCCCCGCCACCGCTATATATATAGATATCCCACTTCATGGCAGCACGCATCATATCCTCTGCCCTTGCCCACATATCCATCGCCGCAAGGCATATACAGCGCCACTTCAAATGGCGTCAGGGCTCGGCGGGGCGAGCTCCTGATTACAGACATCCACCTTATCGTCGTGACCAGCAGTCATCAGCACACCACTAGCTGAGGCTCAACCACACAAAAAAAATAACCCCAGACACACCTTTTTTAAATTGACAAACATAACCCCAGAGTCATACCTTTCACATCAACCACCCAAGGAGGCGGAGGTGCAAAGCAGGCAACTCTTCAAGGAGCTTGAAGCAGATGGATGGATTCTGGATCGCGTCACCGGAAGCCACCACATGTTCAAACACCCAGACAAAACCCAGACAGTTCCAGTACCCCACCCCAGGAAAGACCTACCAATTGGAACGGTAAGGGCAATCAAGAAACTAGCCGGACTGCTGTAACCCAGCTTCACCTTTGCAGGAGAACCACATGAAATATCCAATGTGCATCGAATGGGGTGACGAGAACACCGCCTTCGGCATTCAGATCCCCGACATTCCAGGAGCTATTACCGCAGGCGACACTTTTGATGAGGCGCACACAGCGGCAGTCGAAATTGCTCACATCATGCTGCAGGAGATCGCAGCAGGCGGCGGAGACATTCCAACGCCAACCGCTATGGCTGGGCACGTCAAGAATCCTGATTTCGCAGGCATGGGATGGGGAATGCTTGAGATTGATATCACCCCTTATCTGGGCAAGACCGAGAAGGTGAACGTCACGTTGCCCGGCTCCGTGATTCAGCAGATCGACAAGTATGTCGAGACTCACAACCTGAAAAGCAGATCCACCTTCCTGGCTGAAACAGCATTGAGAGCTCTACAACTGAAAGGAGATTCCATGTCTGTCAGAAAGATCTCGTACCTGAATTCTCGCGGCGAGAAGCGCGAGGTACCAACCGCAGCAAAGGCTCACAGACCCGAAAGCGAGTCCGCCCTCTACTTTGCCTGTCGCACCATATGCATCATTGAGGGCCTACCCCTGAAGGCAGGCAGCGATTTCTCGGAAGCACTCATCTCCAACGGCATTACCGAGATTGAAGTCAGCTTTAGCGCAACAAACCCTTAGCAGCGCTCTATGACGAAAAGGGACGCGCCAGCGTACATAAATAGAGCGAAAGAAGATAAAAACAGCCAGAAAAGAAAAAAGCCGCTCAAGGCGGCTTTATTCCTGTGTTTCGCGCATGTCACTGAATGACTGCGAAACCTTGTATGGTGCGGACGGAGAGACTCGAACTCTCACACCTTGCGGCGCTGGAACCTAAATCCAGTGTGTCTACCAATTCCACCACATCCGCGTTACAAGCTTTTAAAGCAAAGGCGCCAGTTTATATGTAATAAATCTGGCGCCTCTCTGAATATGGGGTGGACGATGGGGATCGAACCCACGACAACAGGAGTCACAATCCTGTGCTCTACCAACTGAGCTACGCCCACCATATTGCATGCAACTCTTACAACTTACCTACCGTGCCAAAGCCGCCATTAAATGGCGCACCCGGCAGGACTCGAACCTGCGACCATCCGCTTAGAAGGCGGATGCTCTATCCAGCTGAGCTACGGGCACTTATATAATCTGCATTCTTATCGAGTACAAATCAGAAGGCTTTCAATCACGTCGAGTTGAACTTCAACCCCACCTGACTCACATCAACCAACGCCAGCTTCTTCAGCAGTGCTGGGTGCTGCCCGGCAAGTGCGACGAATCTTATAGACGCCCCCCAGGGTCGTCAACTCTTTTTTGAAAAAAATTCAGTTAGATAAAGGAGTTAGCTGAATATACAGACCAAGCGCCTTTGCCCTTGCGCCATGTCATGCGAGAATGCGCGCTCATTTTTTCCCTCTCGATGGTTAATCACGCGTCATGACTGCACAACTTATCGACGGCAAAGCGATCGCCGCCAGCCTGCGCCAGCAGATCGCCAAACGTGTCGCCGAACGTCGCGAGCAAGGCCTGCGCACGCCAGGCCTCGCGGTGATTCTGGTGGGCAGCGACCCCGCTTCCCAGGTTTATGTCTCTCACAAGCGCAAGGACTGCGAGGAAGTCGGCTTCATTTCCCAGGCCTACGACCTGCCCGCCGAGACCACACAGGTTGCGCTGACAGAGCTGATCGATCGCCTCAACGGCGACGCCGATGTCGACGGCATTCTGCTGCAACTGCCATTGCCCGAGCATCTGGACGCATCCCTGCTGCTTGAGCGCATTCGCCCGGACAAGGATGTTGATGGCTTCCACCCTTATAACGTCGGTCGTCTGGCCCAGCGCATCCCGCTGCTGCGCCCCTGCACCCCGAAAGGGATCATGACTCTGCTGGAAAGCACCGGTGTCGATCTGTACGGGCTGGACGCAGTGGTTGTCGGCGCTTCCAATATCGTCGGCCGTCCGATGGCGATGGAACTGTTGCTGGCCGGCTGCACCGTCACCGTGACCCACCGTTTCACCAAGGATCTGGCAGGCCATGTGGGCCGCGCCGATCTGGTGGTGGTGGCCGCTGGCAAACCCGGTCTGGTCAAGGGCGAGTGGATCAAGCCCGGTGCCATCGTCATCGACGTGGGTATCAACCGCCAGGAAGACGGCAAGCTTGTGGGTGACGTCGTGTACGAAACCGCCCTGCCCCGCGCTGGCTGGATCACTCCGGTCCCTGGCGGTGTCGGCCCGATGACTCGCGCCTGCCTGCTGGAAAACACCCTGTACGCTGCAGAAACCCTGCACGACTGAGTGTTTCCACCATGAAAAACGGCACCTCATGAGGTGCCGTTTTCATTTCTGTCACCGATTACTTGCGTGCCGCCTCCCAGCTCTTGAGCAGTTCGGAGTACGACACGGTTTCGCCTTTCGGTTTCTCGTTGGCCAGTTTGCGTTGCGGAGCAGCCCAGCCATCCGGGGACGCCTCACCCTTCTTGTACCACTCTTCAGCCGTGGTTTCCGGGTTCAGCTTCGGCGCACAACCACTCTTCTCCTGAGCCTTGGAGCGTTCAAGACGCATCAGGATCGAATCCTGATCCTTGGCCAGACCGTCCAGAGCCTGCTGTGCGGTTTTCTCGCCGGTGACCGCTTCCGCTACGTGACTCCACCACAGTTGCGCCAGCTTCGGATAATCAGGGACGTTGGTGCCGGTTGGCGACCATTGCACACGGGCCGGGCTGCGATAGAACTCCACCAGACCACCCAGCTTGGGCGCCAGTTCGGTCATTTCCCTGGAGTTGATGTCCGACTCACGAATCGGCGTCAGGCCCACGATGGTTTTCTTCAGGGAAACGGTTTTCGAGGTCACGAACTGCGCGTACAGCCAGGCTGCCAAGCGCTGTTTCTCGGGTGTCGAGTACAGGAAGGTCCACGAACCCACATCCTGATAGCCCAGCTTCATGCCGTCTTTCCAGTACGGCCCCTTGGGTGAAGGGGCCATGCGCCACTTGGGCGTGCCATCGGCATTCATCACCGGCAAACCGGGTTTGGTCATGTCTGCTGTAAAGGCGGTGTACCAGAAGATCTGCTGCGCGACGTTACCCTGAGAAGGCACCGGGCCAGACTCGGAGAACGTCATGCCTGCCGCTTCCGGTGGCGCATAAGCCTTGAGCCAGTCGATGTATTTCTGAGTCGCGAACACTGCGGCCGGGCCGTTGGTGTCGCCACCGCGAGTGATGCTGGAGCCCACCGGACGGCAGTTCTCTACACGAATCCCCCACTCGTCCACCGGCAAACCGTTGGGCAAGCCCTTGTCGCCGCCACCGGCCATGGAGAACCAGGCATCGGTGAAGCGCCAGCCCAGGGACGGGTCTTTCTTGCCGTAGTCCATGTGCCCATAAATGCGTTTGCCGTCGATTTCCTTGACGTCTTCGCTGAAGAACTTGGCAATGTCCTCGTAGGCAGACCAGTTGACCGGCACACCCAGCTCATAGCCGTACTTGGCCTGGAACTTCGCCTTGAGGTCCGCACGCTCGAACCAGTCGGCACGGAACCAGTAAAGGTTCGCGAACTGCTGGTCAGGCAACTGATAGACCTTGCCGTCCGGCGCAGTCGTGAAAGACAGACCGATAAAGTCTTTCAGGTCCAGGGTCGGAGAAGTCACCTTTTTGCCGGCATCGCTGGCCATCAGCTCGGTCAGCGATTGCGCCTTTCCGTAGCGGAAGTGAGTGCCGATCAGGTCCGAATCGTTGACCCAGCCGTCATAGATGTTCTTGTCCGACTGCATCTGGGTCTGGATCTTCTCGATCACATCCCCTTCCTGCACCAGGTCATGGGTGAGCTTGATCCCGGTGATTTCGGTAAACGCCTTGGCCAGGGTCTTGGATTCATATTCGTGGGTGGTCAGGGTTTCCGACACCACCTTGATTTCCATCCCGCGAAACGGTTCAGCGGCCTTGATGAACCATTCCAGCTCCGCCAGTTGCTGCTCGGGGGTCAGGGTCGAAGGCTTGAATTCGGAGCCGATCCATTTTTTCGCGGCATCCTCATAGGCATCCGCCCACGCCGTCACGCTCAATCCACTGCATGCCAGCATCGAAGCCAGCGCCACGCTATGTCTCAGCTTGTTGTTTTTGTAGAACATAGACACCTCCAGATGATTATTACCCAGGGCACGTTGCCGCCTCCCGGACAGTCCCGGCACGAACAGTTGCCCGGCTACCCCCAACGCATTACGACAAACAACCACACCAGCGATACCAGCGAGGCGACCCAGATACTCCAGTCCGTCACGCCGATGACCAGCAAATGCAGGTAGGCACTTGCCAGCAGTCCGATAAACAAACGATCACCACGGCTGGTTTCGATCGGCAGAAAACCGCGCCGCTCGACACAGGGCGAACTCAGCTCCCACACCGTCATGCCCACCAGCAGCATAGCGATAGAACCGAAGAAACCCGCCGTCAGTGAAGTCCAGGCCATCCACTCCATATCTCGACTCCTCAGACCCGGCCCAGGGCAAAGCCCTTGACCACGTGATTGCGAACAAACCAGATCACCAGCATGCCCGGCAGAATGGTCAGCACGCCTGCCGCCGCCAGCACACCCCAATCGATACCCGATGCCGATACGGTGCGGGTCATGACTGCCGCGATGGGCTTGGCGTTGACCGACGTCAGGGTGCGCGCCAGCAGCAGCTCAACCCAGGAAAACATGAAGCAGAAGAACGCCGTCACGCCGATGCCGGAGCCAATCAGCGGCACGAAGATCTTCACGAAGAAGCGAGGAAAACTATAGCCGTCGATATAAGCCGTCTCGTCGATTTCCTTGGGGACGCCCGACATGAAGCCTTCCAGAATCCACACCGCCAGCGGTACGTTGAACAGGCAGTGCGCCAGCGCCACGGCAATATGGGTGTCGAACAGGCCGATCGAGGAATAGAGCTGGAAGAACGGCAGCAAGAACACCGCCGGTGGTGCCATGCGATTGGTCAGCAGCCAGAAGAACAGATGCTTGTCGCCCAGAAACCGGTAGCGCGAGAACGCATAAGCCGCTGGCAATGCCACAGCCAGGGAAATGACGGTGTTCAGGCACACGTAATACAGCGAGTTGAGATAACCGTTGTACCAACTGGGGTCGGTGAAAATCACCCGGTAATTGGCCAGCGTGAAATCCTGCGGCCAGAGCGTCAGGCCACCGAGAATCTCGGTGTTGCTCTTGAACGACATGTTCAACAGCCAATAGATCGGCACCAGCAGGAACAGGATGTAGATCAATAACGGCACAGCCTTGCGTGCATTCATGGCCGATCCTCAGTTCTTGTCGCTATGGGTCATGGCGGTATAGAACAGCCACGAAACCAGCAGGATGATCAGGAAGTACACCAGCGAGAACGCTGCAGCCGGGCCAAGGTCGAACTGGCCGATAGCCATTTGCGTCAGGGTCTGGCTCAGGAAGGTCGTGGCATTGCCCGGCCCGCCGCCGGTGAGGACAAACGGCTCGGTATAGATCATGAAGCTGTCCATGAAGCGCAACATCACCGCGATCAGCAGCACGCTTTTCATCTTCGGCAACTGGATATGCCGGAACACGGCCCAGCTCGATGCCCGATCGATTCGCGCCGCCTGGTAGTACACGTCCGGAATGGCCCGCAACCCCGAGTAACACAGCAGCGCGACCAGTGACGTCCAGTGCCAGACGTCCATGACCAGCACCGTCACCCAGGCATCCATGGTGTTGGCGGCATAGTTGTAGCTGATGCCCAGCTGATTGAGGCTCCAGCCCAGCAGACCGATATCGGCCCGGCCAAAGATCTGCCAGATGGTGCCCACCACGTTCCAGGGAATCAGCAACGGTATGGTCATCACGATCAGGCACAGCGTCGACCAGCGCCCCTTGGTGGGCATGGTCAGGGCGATGGCAATACCCAAGGGGATTTCGATCAGCAGCACACAGCCCGAATAAATGAACTGGCGCAGCAGCGAATCGTGCAGGCGCGGGTCCTGCAGGACCTGTCGATACCAGTCAGCGCCCACGAAATAGCGGTTGGTCTGATCGAAAATGTCCTGCACCGAGTAGTTGACCACGGTCATCATCGGCACGATGGCACTGAAGGCCACAAGCAGGAAAACCGGCAACACAAGCCACCAGGCCTTGTTGTTATAGACCTTGTTCATGGCGCACCCCGCTCAGGACCGGACTCAAGCAAGAAATCATCGGCATACAGCATCAGCCATTGCGCCGGGAAACTGATCCAGGCCTGGCCTTGTGGCACAGGCTTGTCTTCAGGCAGGCGCGCCTTCAGGGTTTGCCCGGCCAGGGAAAGGGTCACGATCTTGTAGGTGCCAAGGTCCGCCACCTGTACAACCTCAGCACACATCGCCTCATCGTAAGGGCCATCCCAGACATGAATGAACTCCGGGCGAATGCCGATCTTCAGGCTGGTAAAAGGCGTGTGGGCAATCACCTGCTGCAAGGGGCCGGAGAGCGGCACCTGCACATCACCAAACACCACACCATCGCCCTGCGGCCGGACCTCGATCAGGTTCATGCCCGGACTGCCAATGAAATAACCGACAAAAGTGTGTCGCGGCTTCTCGAACAGCTCACGCGGCGTACCGAACTGCACGATCTGCCCGCCGTACATCACCGCGATCTTGTCGGCGAAGGTCGAGGCCTCCAGTTGATCGTGGGTGACGTAGACCATGGTGATATTGAACTGCTCGTGAATCTGCTTGAGCTTGCGGCGCAGCTTCCACTTCAGGTGCGGGTCGATCACCGTCAGCGGCTCATCGAACAGGATGGCCGAGACGTCATCGCGAACCAGCCCGCGCCCCATTGAAACCTTCTGCTTTTCGTCAGCCGTCAGGTTGCGCGCCTTCTTTTTCAGCAAAAGCTGCAAATCCAGGACTTCGGCGATTTCCTGCACCTTGGCCTGCACCCGCTTCTCGTCCAGCCCCTGATTGCGCAGCGGGAAGGCAAGATTATCGAACACGGTCATGGTGTCGTAGACCACGGGGAACTGGAAAACCTGAGCGATGTTGCGGCGCTCGGGGCTCAGGTCATTGACCTCTTTGGAGTCAAACAGCACTTGCCCCTGAGACGGGCTCAGCAGGCCGGAAATGATATTGAGCAAGGTCGACTTGCCGCACCCGGAAGGCCCGAGCAGCGCATAAGCGCCGCCCTGCTCCCAGATATGGGTCATTTCCCGGATGGCGTAATCGTCCGGCCCCGGATTGGCGCTGTAACTGTGGGCCAGGTTCAGCAAACGGATCTCGGCCATCAGGCAACCCTCGCCATGCGCAGACCGGGCGCCTGAATCAGGAGCCCCATCTGATCGAACACAAAGAGTTTATGGGTCGGGATATAGACCCGGATTGCGGCATCGACGTCATAGCCATGCACGCCGGGCAAATGCAGCACCAGAGCAAACAGCTCGTTGCGCACATGCAGAAAGGTTTCGGAACCGCTGATTTCCGCCAGCTCGACAGTCACCGCCAGCTCCAGATCGTCATCGTTGGACGGCACCAGGCTCAAATGGCTGGGCCGCACCCCGAAGCGGTATTCACCGTCACCGATCTTGCGCAGGTCGGCATTGAGGGGGAAATGCACGAAGTTGGCGAAACTGACTTCATTACCCTCGATGCGGCCGGGCATCAGGTTGATGGGTGGCTCGGAGAACAGTTCAGCCGCCAGCACGGTACTTGGCCTCTGGTAGACCTCGGCCGCCTTGCCGGTCTGCACCACCCGCCCTTCGTGGAGAATGGTGGTCGTGCCACCCAGGGCCAGCGCTTCGTTGGGCTCGGTGGTGGCATAGATGGCGATGGTATGGCGGGCCGCGAATAGCTCGCGCATTTCCTGACGCAGCTCTTCGCGCAGTTTGTAGTCAAGGTTGACCAGCGGCTCATCGAACAGGATCAGCTCCGCATCCTTGACCAGCGCCCTGGCCATGGCCGTACGCTGCTGCTGCCCGCCGGACAGCTCCAGAGGATGGCGCTGGAGGAATTTTTCGATGCGCAGCATCTTCGCGGTTTCCAGCACGCGCTCCTGGATAACCTCCCTGGACATACCGGCCTGCCGCAGTGGCGAAGCGATATTCTCGAAGACGGTCATGCTGGGGTAATTGATGAACTGCTGATAGACCATCGACACATTGCGCTGGCGTACCGGCCGCCGGGTGACATCGACCCCGTTCATCAACACCCGCCCCGTGTCGGGCTTGTCCAGACCCGCCATCAGACGCATCAGGCTGGTCTTGCCAGACAGCGTTCGGCCCAACAACACATTGAAGGACCCGGGCTCAAAACTCAGGGATGCGTCGTCGATCCATATCTGGCCATCGACTGCGCGACTGACGTGTTCCAACGTAAGTGACATGGCGTGCCCTTTGTTATTTTTTCTTGTCGGGGGTGCAGCTCAATACAGGTTACATACAGCGACATTCGTGCCAGATCGCTGCATTTTCTTCAAAGGCCCGAGCTAGAGCGCCTGGCATTCATCACACCGTAAACGCACCTTCAGAGCTGAACAAAAGTGAACAAAAAAAGCTGAACACCTGAACAAATTGAACATTGACTTTGAACAGCAGTGAACGACACTGGATGAACACTTCGGGCACGGACGCTCCATGCAAGACCTAAAACAAAAACAACAAGGCACTCGCAGGATCCATGCTAATGGCCAATTCCAGTGCGTCACTTGCTCACGACATCATCATTCAGGATTCATGGACGCGCTGCCGGGACTTCGGTCTCAGTCATCAGTCGCGCCCCTCGTTCGGCGGGCTGCCGGGCGCGCAGGTTTCACAACTGCTGGAACGCCATAACGCCCTGGTGCAGACCACCCATCAGGAAGTGCTGCCGGTCTATGAAAACATCCTCAGCAACTCCAACTGCCTGATCCTGCTGGCCGACAATCACGGCCAGTTGCTCAAGTCATGGGGCACCCAACGCTTCATCGATGCTGCGCAGACCCAGGGTTTCATGGCCGGGGCAAGCTGGAGCGAGCGCGGTGCGGGGACCAACGCCATCGGTACGGCGCTGGCCTGCGAACAGGCGGTGCATATCGAGCCCGACGAGCACTTTCTCAAGGCAAATCGTTTCATGACGGGCTCCGCCTCCCCGATCTTCGATGCAGACCGGCGCATGATTGCGATACTCGACGTTTCCAGCGACAGCTTCCTGCCGCCCTCTCACACCCTGGGCATGGTAAAGATGATGAGTCAGTCGGTGGAAAACCGGCTGATTCTCGACCAGTTTCGCGACACTCATTTCCAGCTGATCTTCAATACCGGCCTGAACAATCTGGACAGCCAATGGGCGGGTCTACTGATTTTCGACGAAAGCGGCAGAATCCTCTGCGCCAATCGGCGGGCCGACAACCTGCTGGGCGTGCGGCTGACCGGCGTCAGTATCGAGGACCTGTTCAAATGCCCGATCCTGCAACTGCTCAGCGAAACCGAAGCACGCCCTTTCGCGCTGCATGCCTTTGGCAATAACCGCTTCCAGTGCCTGCTCAAGCGTCCACGGCGCAAACCGATCCAGCTATTGCAGCCGGTGCGGCCTGAGCAACCGGTCGCCCCACAACACCCCCTCGACCTGAACGCCATCAATCTGGGCGATGCAAAAGTCGAAAAAGCGGTAAGCCAGGCCCAGCGGCTGCTGGAAAAAGACATCCCGCTGTTGATCCACGGCGAGACAGGGGTCGGCAAGGAAGTGTTCGTCAAAGCCCTGCATCTGGGCAGCTCTCGCGCCAGCCAACCGATGATCGCCGTCAACTGCGCGGCGATTCCGGCCGAACTGGTGGAGTCGGAGCTGTTTGGCTACACCAAGGGTGCGTTCACTGGTGCTCACCAGAAAGGCAGCATCGGCCTGATCCGCAAGGCCGATAAAGGCACCCTGTTTCTTGATGAAATCGGCGACATGCCAATGGCGGTGCAGGCACGCCTGTTGCGGGTATTGCAGGAGCGCTGCGTTCAACCGCTGGGCAGCAGCGAGCTATATCCGGTGGATATCCGTCTGATCTCGGCCACCAACCACAGCCTGCGCGAACGGGTGCAGACCGGGCATTTCCGTCAGGACCTGTATTACCGGATCAGCGGACTGAACATAGAGCTGCCGCCACTGCGCGAACGCACCGATAAACAGGCGCTGATCCAGCGCATCTGGGAACGGCATCGCGAACCTCAGCAACGGGCGGGTTTTTCCAGCGAGGTACTTGATCTGTTCGAGCATCATCCGTGGCCGGGCAATCTTCGCCAGCTCAATAGCGTGATTCAGGTGGCCTTGGCGTTGGCAGACGAGCAGAAAATCACCTTCGAGCATTTGCCGGAAGACTTCTTTCTGGATGCGCAACTGGATGAGGACAGAGACGAGCCTGTGGCGGTCTTGCAGATAAAGGGGAGTTTTCCGTGTGCCGAAGACCTGAACCACCTGTTGCAGGCGGCCGGAGGCAACATTTCACAGCTGGCCAAGCGGTTGGGGGTCAGCCGTAATACGCTTTACAAGCGGTTGCGGGAGGTTCGTGAATAAGCTCTTCGCGAATAAATTCGCTCCTACGGCAGGAGCGAATTCATTCGCGAAAGAACAGACAGGTCAGTCAGCCAGACGCCAGGTCGTTGCGCCTTTACCGTCTTCCAGCACCACGCCCATGGCGGTGAGCTGGTCGCGGATGCGGTCGGATTCGGCCCAGTTCTTGGCACCGCGAGCATCCAGGCGAGCCTGGATCAGCGCTTCAACTTCAGCGGCATCCACGCGCCCTTCGGCACCGGCGCGCAGGAAATCGTCCGCTTCGAGCTGCAACACACCCAGCACACTGGCCAGTTGCTTGAGACGTGCGGCCAGACCGGCAGCAGCCACCTGATCGGTGTCACGCAGACGGTTGATCTCGCGCACCATCTCGAACAGCACGGCGCAGGCTTCAGGCGTGCCGAAGTCGTCGTTCATGGCCGCGGTGAAACGCTCGACGAACGCCTCGCCACCCGCAGGCTCGGCCACCGGCAAGCCCTTGAGCGCGTGATAGAAACGCTCCAGCGCGCTCTTGGACTCTTTCAGGCTGTCTTCGGAGTAGTTGATCGCGCTGCGATAGTGGCTGGATACCAGCAGGTAACGCACCACTTCCGGATGATATTTGGCCAGCACGTCGCGAATGGTGAAGAAGTTGTTCAAGGACTTGGACATCTTCTCGCCATTGATGCGAATCATGCCGCAGTGCATCCAGGCATTGGCGTAGGTCTTGCCGGTCGCAGCCTCGCTCTGGGCGATTTCGTTTTCATGGTGCGGAAACTCCAGGTCGCTGCCGCCACCATGAATATCGAACGTCTCACCCAGGCAGCAGGTGGACATCACCGAGCATTCGATGTGCCAGCCCGGACGCCCCGGCCCCCACGGAGATTCCCAGCTCGGCTCGCCGGGCTTGACGCCTTTCCAGAGCACGAAGTCCAGCGGATCGTCCTTGGACTCGTCAACTTCGATCCGCGCACCGATGCGCAGGTCTTCGATCTTCTTGCGCGACAGCTTGCCGTAGCCCAGGAACTTGCCGACGCGGTAGTACACGTCGCCATTGCCTGGCGCGTAGGCATAACCCTTGTCGATCAGGGTCTGGATCATGGCGTGCATGCCGTCGATATGATCGGTGGCACGCGGCTCCATGTCCGGCTTGAGGATGTTCAGACGCGCTTCGTCCTCATGCATGGCGTCGATCATGCGCGCCGTCAGCGCGTCGAACGATTCGCCGTTGTCACGGGCACGATTGATGATCTTGTCATCGATATCGGTGATGTTGCGCACATACGTCAGGTCGTAGCCGCTGAATCGCAACCAGCGGGTGACCAGATCGAAGGCCACCATGCTGCGGCCATGGCCAAGGTGGCAGAAGTCGTACACGGTCATCCCGCAGACGTACATCCGCACCTTGTTGCCATCCAGCGGCTTGAAGACTTCTTTGCTCTTGGTGAGCGTGTTGTAGATTGAAAGCACTGTCCTAACCTCAGCTCCAGGAATCCCGCAATGTCACTGTGCGGTTGAATACCGGACGACCTGGTTTCGAGTCCTTGATGTCCGCGCAGAAATAGCCTTCGCGTTCAAACTGGAAACGGTCTTCCGGTTGCGCTTGCCCCAATGAAGGTTCAGCACGACAACCCGTCAGTACTTGCAGAGAGTCTGGATTGATGTTTTCCAGGAAGGTGGCGCCATCTTCGGCCTTGTCTGGCGTCGGAGAGCGGAACAGGCGGTCATACAGACGCACTTCGCACTCGACGCTCGCCTCTGCCGGAACCCAGTGAATCACGCCCTTGACCTTGCGGCCTTCAGGGTTCTTGCCCAGGGTGTCAGGGTCGTAGGAGCAACGCAGCTCGACGATATTGCCGTCGGCATCCTTGATGGCTTCGTCGGCACGGATTACATAGCTGCCGCGCAGGCGCACTTCACCGGCTGGCTCCAGGCGCTTGTAGCCTTTGGGCGGCTCTTCCATGTAATCGTCGCGGTCGATGTAGATCTCGCGAGCGAATGGCAGCTCACGCACGCCCAGGTCTTCCTTGGGGTGACGTGGCAGTTCAAGTTTCTCGACCTGACCTTCCGGATAGTTGGTGATCACGACTTTCAACGGGCGCAGCACGCACATGGCGCGTGGCGCGTTGCGGTCCAGATCGTCACGGATGCTGAATTCCAGCATCGCGAAGTCCACCACGCCGTCGGAACGGTTGGTGCCGACCATTTCGCAGAAGTTGCGGATCGAAGCCGGGGTGTAACCACGACGACGGAAACCCGACAGCGTCGACATGCGCGGATCGTCCCAGCCACTGACGTGCTTTTCGTCGACCAGTTGCTTGAGTTTGCGCTTGCTGGTGACGGTGTAGCTCAGGTTCAGACGCGAAAACTCGTACTGACGTGGCTTGCACGGTACCGGCAGGTTGTCCAGGAACCAGTCGTACAGCGGACGATGACCTTCGAATTCCAGGGTACAGATCGAGTGTGTGATGCCTTCGAGGGCATCGGACTGACCATGGGTGAAGTCATAGTTGGGGTAGATGCACCACTTGTCGCCGGTCTGGTGGTGATGAGCATGACGGATGCGATACAGGATCGGGTCGCGCAGGTTCATGTTCGGCGAAGCCATGTCGATCTTGGCGCGCAGCACACGGGCACCGTCTTCGAACTCACCGGCTTTCATGCGGGCGAACAGGTCCAGGTTTTCCTCGACGCTGCGCTCACGGAACGGGCTGTTCTTGCCCGGCTCGGTCAGGCTGCCACGGTATTCGCGAGCCTGCTCGGGTGTAAGGTCATCAACATAGGCCTTGCCCAACTTGATCAGCTCGACAGCCCAGTCGTGCAACTGGTCGAAATACTGCGAGGCATAGCGCACTTCGCCTGCCCACTCGAAGCCCAGCCACTTGACGTCACTCATGATGGCGTCGATGTATTCCTGGTCTTCCTTGGCCGGGTTGGTGTCATCGAAACGCAGGTGCGTCGCGCCACCGAACTCGTTGGCCAGACCGAAGTTCACACAGATCGACTTGGCGTGACCGATGTGCAGATAGCCATTAGGCTCCGGCGGGAAGCGGGTCACGATTTTAGTGTGCTTGCCTGAATCCAGGTCTGCCTGCACGATCGGACGCAGGAAATTGGTAGGGACGACAGGGCCTGCCTTTGAATTCGCAGCGGGTTCTGGAGTGGGCTTGCTCATAGGATCCTTGGACATACAAGTGCGCGGCCAGGGTAGGCCGACTAAATCAAAGCGCTTATCATAGCCGAAGCTGTCAAGCCCCTGACAACAGAGTGCGTGTTTGAGGGCGATAAAAGCAGCAAAATACCTGAAATATGTAACCTCCCCTGTAAACTGCGCGTCAGGGTGATACTGCGCCCATTCATGAATGCCAAGAGAGCGAGCAAGTATGTCCAAAGTAAAATTGACCACCAACCACGGCGATATCGTTCTGCAACTGAACGCAGAAAAGGCTCCAGTCACCGTTGCCAACTTTATCGAATACGTGAATGCTGGCCATTACAGCAATACCATCTTTCACCGTGTCATCTCTAACTTCATGATCCAGGGCGGCGGTTTCGAGCCAGGCATGAAAGAGAAGAAAGACAAGCGCCCGAGCATTCAGAACGAAGCCAACAACGGCCTGCCGAACAAGAAATACAGCGTTGCCATGGCCCGTACCATGGAGCCGCATTCGGCTTCCGCCCAGTTCTTCATCAACGTGGCTGACAACAGCTTCCTGAACCACAGCGCACCGACCGTTCAAGGCTGGGGCTATGCAGTGTTCGGCGAAGTGATCGAAGGCACCGAAGTGGTCGACAAGATCAAAGGCGTTGCAACCACCGGCAAGGCTGGTCATCAGGACGTTCCGTCCGAAGACGTGATCATCGAGAAAGCAGAGATCGTTGAGTGATACTGCTGATCTCCGACCTGCATCTTGAGGAAAAGCGCCCGGATATCACCCGGGCGTTTCTGGATCTACTCTCTGGCCGGGCTCGCCAGGCCAAGGCGCTGTATATCCTCGGGGACTTCTTCGAGGTCTGGATCGGCGACGACGCCATGTCGCCGTTCCAGAGTTCGATCTGCCAGGCCCTGCGCGAACTGAGCGACAGCGGCACTCAGGTTTTCCTGATGCACGGCAACCGGGATTTCATGATCGGCAAGGCGTTCTGCAAGGCGGCTGGCTGTACCTTTCTGAACGATCCAAGCGTGGTTCCGTTAAACGGTGAGCCGGTGCTGTTGATGCATGGCGACAGCCTGTGTACTCGCGACGAAGGCTACATAAAGATGCGCCGCTACCTGCGCAATCCGCTGACCTTGTGGATATTGCGGCATCTGCCGTTGAATACCCGCCACAAGCTGGCCCGCAAGCTGCGCAATGAAAGCCGTGCGCAGACCCGCATGAAAGCCAATGACATCGTTGATGTCACCCCCGAATTCATTCCTCAGGTGATGGAGCAATATGGCGTCCGCACCCTGATTCACGGGCACACACATCGCCCGGCGATTCACAAGCTACAGATCGGCGACCAGACCGCGCAGCGTATCGTGCTGGGTGACTGGGATCGTCAGGGCTGGGCCTTGCAGGTGGACGAACAGGGCTTTTCCCTGAATGCCTTCGACTTCCCGCCTGAGCAGATGACACTGCTGAACTGAAGCCTCCGTAGGAGCGAATTCATTCGCGAAGCCACATTCCAGACGATAAATATTTATCGGATGTACGGGACTCTCGCGAATGAATTCGCTCCTACGGACTTGTCGGGCGCGACTAATGCCCGCCCGGCCCGGCCTTGGCGGCAAACGGCGGTTTGGCCAGCCAGACCAGCAGAATCAACCCCGCAAACACCCAGCCCAGCATGTAGAAATAATCCACCGTGGACATCATGTAGGCCTGGCTGTTGAGGGTCTGCTCCAGTTGCGCATAAGCCTGTGGGCTCGCGCCGCCCAGGCTGTTGAGCGCATCACGTGTAGCCGGGTCGAAGGTGCTGATGTTTTCACTCAAGTAGGCGTGATGCTGATCGGCGCGACGAATCCATATCCAGGTCGTGAGGGACGCGGCAAAGCTGCCGCCCAGAGTCCGCAGGAATGTCGCAAGACCCGAACCGTCGGCGATCTGCTGAGGTGGCAAGTCCGAGAGCAGGATGCTCAAGGTCGGCATGAAAAACAGCGCCACGCCGATCCCCATGAACAACTGCACCAGCGCCACATGCTCGAAGTCCACCTCGTTGGTGAACTCAGCCCGCATGAAGCAACTCAAGCCCATGGCCAGAAATGCCAGGCCGGCCAGCAGGCGCAGGTCGAACTTGTGGGCATATTTACCAACGAAAGGCGACATCAGCACCGGCAGGATACCGATAGGCGCCACCGCCAGCCCGGCCCAGGTTGCGGTGTAGCCCATCTGGGTCTGCAACCATTGAGGCAGCAGCAGGTTGATACCGAAGAAACCGGAATAGCCGCCGACCAGCACCAGAGTGCCGATGCGGAAGTTGCGGTAGGCAAACAGCCGCAAGTTGACGATGGGATGTTTGTCGGTCATTTCCCAGATCACGAACACCGACAACGCAACAATGGAAATCACCGAGCCGATCACAATGAAGTTCGACTCGAACCAGTCCATGTCATTGCCCTTGTCCAGGACGATCTGCAATGCCCCAACCCCAATGATCAGGGTCAGCAGCCCGACGTAATCCATGGGCTGACGGCTGGTGCTCACCGGGCGTTTGGCCATTTGCGTACGCACCACCCATGCCGCAAACAGACCGATAGGCACGTTGATGAAGAAAATCCACGGCCAACTGTAACTGTCGGTGATCCAGCCGCCCAGAATCGGCCCGGCAATCGGCGCAACCACCGTAACCATGGCCAGCAGCGCCAAGGCCATCCCCCTTTTGGCGGGCGGATACACCGCGATCAACAGGGTCTGGGTCATGGGATAAAGCGGCCCGGCCACCACGCCCTGCAGAACCCGGAAGCCCACAAGCTCCGGCATCGATTGGGAAATCCCGCACAGAAACGAAGCCAGTACGAACAACAGGGTCGCCCACAGGAACAGCTTGACCTCCCCGAAGCGGCGGCTGAGCCAGCCGGTCAGCGGCAAGGCAATCGCGTTGCTGACGGCAAACGAGGTGATCACCCAGGTGCCCTGCTCCGAACTCACGCCCAGATTCCCGGAAATGGTCGGCAAGGCAACGTTGGCAATGGTGGTATCGAGGACCTGCATGAAGGTCGCCAGGGACAGGCCGATGGTACACATCAACAGGCTGGGCGGCGTAAATGAGGCCGGGGCGTTGTTACTCATCGCAAATCCCTTGAAACTGAAATGCTGCCCCGACCTGAAGGACGGGGCGTACGGATTGGCGGATCAGCGCTGCGCAGTGGCTTTGCTGTTGGCGGCGCTGTTGTCATGGATCAGACGCGCGATCATGGCGTCAGCATCGGCCAGTTGCTCGGCATAGATGTTGGTGCTGAAGCTCGCCTTCTTCGGCGGTTGCTGAGCCAGTACCGGACCACTCTGGTCATGCAGATTGACATCAACCGTAGTGGACAGGCCGATGCGCAGCGGGTTGTTCGCCAGCTCATCGGGGTTGATGTGAATACGCACCGGCACACGCTGGACGATCTTGATCCAGTTGCCGGTGGCGTTCTGGGCTGGCAACAGAGCGAAGGCGCTGCCGGTGCCTGCACCCAGGCTGTCGATGGTGCCGCTGTATTTCACATGGCTGCCGTACAGGTCCGAGGTAATCTCGACCGGCTGACCGATGCGCATCTTGCCCAGTTGGGTTTCCTTGAAATTGGCGTCAATCCACAACTGATCCAGCGGGATCACCGCCATGGTTGCAGTACCCGGCTGGATGCGTTGCCCCAGTTGCACGGTGCGTTTGGCCACATAGCCGGTCACCGGCGACACCACAGTGGTGCGGGCATCGGCCAGATACGCCTGACGCAATTGCGCGGCGGCAGCTTTCACGTCGGGGTGAGAAGAAACGACGGTGTCATCCACCAGCGCAACGCTGCTGGCCAGTTGCTGCTGAACATTGCTCAACGAACTTTGCGCGCTGGTCAGGTCATCCTTGGCGTGGGACAGCTCTTCCTGGGAAATCGCCCCGCTCGCCGCCAGGCTGCGACGACGGTTGTAGTTGTCCTGAGCCTTTTGCACTTCGGCACGCTGCGCAGCCAGTTGCGCCTTCATGCCATCGACATTGCTGTAAAGCCCGCGTACCTGGCGCACAACCTTGGCCAGATTGGCCTCGGCGCTTTGCAGGCTGACTTCGGCGTCGCTGGGGTCGAACTTGATCAGGACCTGGCCTTCACGCACCAGATCACCGTCATCGGCGCCGATACTGATCACCGTGCCGGTGGTCAGCGGCGTGATTTCCACGACGTTGCCATTCACATAGGCATCATCGGTACTTTCGCTCCAACGCCCATAAAACTCATGCCAGGCCCAGACAGCCGCACCGCCAAGGATGACGATCATGGCGAGCACCAACAGCATGAATTTGCGCTTGCCCGGATTTGTATCTTCGGGCGAGCTGGCAGATGGTTTTTCAGTAGCGGCAGTGGCCATGACGATTACCTGTAGTCGGTGAAGCAGTAATTGCGGAATATCGAGGTTTTACCGGGACCGTTCATTTCGTTCCGGTGGACTTGAAGCTCAGGCGCGTAAGAGTGATGTGGTCGTCGGCGGCCACCAGCACCTTGGTCAGGATTCGCTCAAGGGTTGCGACTTCTTCCTTGTCCAGCGCGGCAAAGGTGTCGTTCATCGCGTCGGCACCGATCTGCGGCAGCAAGTCCGAAAGTTTCTGCCCCTGCTCGGTCAAGGCCACATGCACCTGACGCCGGTCGGCGGCCGAACGGGTGCGCACGATCAGCCCCTTTTGTTCCAGACGATCGAGCATGCGCGTCATGGAACCGCTGTCCAGAGACAGGTGCCGACACAATTCGACGGGGGTATCGAGGGCGAACTGGGAAATGATGATCAGCACCTTGAACTGCGAGAAGGTGACGTCATAGGGCAGTAAATACTTGTCCAGCATACGGTCTTTGAGGGCATTGGTGCGACCGACCAACAGACCTATCAGGCTGGAATCGAAATTCTCGGACGTGAAATGTTTCAAGAAGTCACCATAAAAGCTGCTTAGGCAGTGATATGGCGATATTACTGCCTAGGCAGCTAATGTCAAAACATTTGTTAGCTGGCTAACAATATCTTCATAAAAAAACGACCGCTGGCAAGAGTCGGTCGTTTTTGGGGAACAGGCGAAAAATCAGGCCGCGACAGGCACACCACTATGGAAGCGGAATTCCTCGTCCGGGCTTTCGATCAATTCGCGCTCGGCGTGGCGGATTTCCTCGATCTTGGCGTCGACATCAGCCTTGTCACCATAGGTGTAAGCCAGCTTCAGGTAATCCTGGAAATGCCGCGCTTCGGACTTCAGCAGCCCGCCATAGAACTTGGCGAGTTCTTCGTCCAGATGCGGCACCAGTGCGGCAAAACGCTCGCAGGAACGGGCTTCGACAATCGCGCCCACGATCAGGGCGTCGGTCAGCCGGTAGGGATTATGGTTGCGCACCAGCTTGCGCAATGCCCCTGCATACCGCGCCGAACTGACGTTGGCCATGGGGATTTCGCGCTTGCGGATGATGCTCAACACCTGCTCGAAGTGCCGCAGTTCTTCACGGGCCAGACGCGACATCTTGCTCAGCAGGTCGAACTTGTCGTTGTACTGGAACATGAACTGAAACGCCGCCCCGGCCGCCTTTTTCTCGTTGTTCGCATGATCGATCAACAGAATGTCCAGATTGCGCAAAGCGGCCTGAACCCAGCTGTCGGGCGTGCGGCAAAGCAGGAAGGCTTCGATTTCGGGGATCGGGTACATAGGCTCACAGATAGCAGGTTTGCAAGGCCGCGCATTATACGAGGGGCGTGCGTCTGCGGCGATAGAAATGCTGTGATCCAGATCAAGCGACGACCCCATGCACTGCAACTATAGTTGTGGAGCACAATTCGCCTTGTGGAGATTAGCCCCATGCAGTCTATTCGCAGCATCCTGGTGGTCATCGATCCCAACCACGCCGATAGCCTGGCCCTCAAGCGCGCGAAACTGATTGCCGGGGTCACTCAGGCGCATCTGCATCTGCTGATCTGTGACAAGGATCATCCTCACACGCAGCAACTCCACGAGCTGAAAAGAAACCTCCAGGAAGAAGGTTTCACCGCCAGCGCGGAGCAGCACTGGGAAGAGTCCACCCACAAGACCATCTGTAAGGTGCAGCAAACCGAAGGCTGCGGCCTGGTCATCAAACAGCATCTGCCGGACAACCCGCTGAAAAAGGCCCTGCTCACGCCCGACGACTGGAAACTGCTGCGCTACTGCCCAAGCCCGGTGTTGATGGTCAAGACCTCACGGCCCTGGACCGGCGGCGTGATTCTTGCCGCCGTGGATGTCGGCAATGCGGACGGAGAACACAAGGCACTGCATTTCAGCATCGTCGATCACGGCTATGATATTGCGGCGTTGGCCAAAGGGCAGTTGCACGTCATAACCGCTCACCCTTCGCCCATGCTGTCGGCTGCCGATCCGATCTATCAGCTCAAGGAAAGCATCGAAGCCCGCTACCGGGAGCAGTGCCAGGCGTTCCAGTCCGAATTCGATATCGACGACAGCCACCTGCATATCGCCGAAGGCCCGGCGGATGTGCTGATTCCCTTTACCGCTCACCGGCTCGACGCAGCCGTCACCATTATCGGCACCGTGGCGCGCACCGGGCTTTCAGGGGCTTTGATCGGCAATACGGCTGAAGTGGTGCTCGACTCGCTGGAAAGCGATGTGCTGGTGCTCAAGACCGAGGAAATCATCCGGCATCTGGAGGAGAGATTTGATGCGTAGGAGCGAATTCATTCGCGAGACGGCATTGAATCCGATGAATTTTCTTTGAATTCACCGGATCTTCGCGAATGAATTCGCTCCTACAAACCGAACGCATCCTTGAGAAAGCCCGGCGCGATATATCGCTGGTAATGGGCTTCTGACAGCAGGAAAAACTCTCGGTCGATGGCATCGCGCAACTCAGGCAGCCCCCAGTCGCGAAACTCTGGCAGCAATACGAAACCATAGGCCTCCACCTGATTGATGACCCGCGCTCCGCGAGCGATCAACTGGTAGGCCCAGCAGTATTCGGACTGGTGAGCCACAAAGCGGATCTTGCGCTGGACGAGCTGCATGCGCAGCTTCTCGACATCGAAGATTTCGAGCTTGGCCGCCATTACCTGGACCAGCAGTTGTTCCAGGCGCAGCCAGACTGCTCTTTTCTCGTCTTCGTTGTAGCCATTCCAGTTGACCACTTCATGGTGGAAACGCTTGCAGCCACGGCAAACCAAGTCCCCATAAACAGTGGAGCAAAGGCCGACGCAAGGCGTTTTGATGATTTGATCAGGCATGGCTGGCAGGACAAGGGCAGGCGAAACGAGCGGCCATGTTAGCCCTTTGTCTAACAGGGGTCACCCCCGAAGATGTAGGGTCTAACTTACCTTTAGCGAAGTTTTGCCGTAGAATCATCGGGCCTTAGATGGCGCCAATGTCCGTTAGAAGCTGTTTTCAAAGCGTCACGAGCACAGTCAAGTTAATCCCGCAGTCCGGTGTCGACAGGCCGTTCCCTCATCACGAATGGCCGTGTCGACCTGACATCCCCCCGTCCTGCAGGCGTAAAACTTTGAAAACAGCTTCGTTAGGAATTGCCGATACCCTGCCAACAAGGCTCGAAAGCCTTGCGTGGGTGCAGACAATTTCTGGATGAGCGTCCCGGACACCCATTTGGGACCACTGATGAGGGTAATACTGTGCTTGAAGCCTACCGCAAACACATCGAAGAGCGTGCCGCCCAGGGTATCGTGCCCCAGCCGCTTAACGCCGAACAAACTGCAGACCTTATTGAGCTGCTGAAGAATCCTCCCGCTGGCGAAGAAGATTTCCTTGTCGACCTGATCACCAACCGCATTCCACCAGGCGTGGACGAAGCGGCGTACGTCAAGGCCGGCTTCCTGTCTGCTCTGGCCAAGGGCGAAGCCACTTCCCCGCTGATCGACAAAAAACGCGCTACCGAACTGTTGGGCACCATGCAAGGTGGCTACAACATTGTGACTCTGGTTGCCCTGCTCGACGATGCCGAGCTGGCACCGGTCGCTGCCGAACAGCTCAAGCACACGCTGCTGATGTTCGATGCGTTCCACGACGTTGCTGAAAAAGCCAAGAGCGGCAATGCGCACGCTCAAGCAGTCCTGCAATCCTGGGCTGACGGCGAGTGGTTCAAGAAGCGTCCTGTACTGGCTGACAAGATCAGCCTGCGCGTCTTCAAGGTCACCGGCGAAACCAACACCGACGACCTGTCCCCGGCACCTGATGCCTGGTCCCGTCCGGATATCCCGCTGCACGCCTTGGCCATGCTGAAAATGGCCCGTGAAGGCATCGTGCCTGACGTGCAAGGCTCCATCGGTCCGATGAAGCAGATCGAAGAAATGCGCGGCCAGGGTTTCCCTATCGCCTACGTCGGTGACGTGGTCGGTACCGGTTCCTCGCGTAAATCGGCAACCAACTCGGTTCTGTGGTTCTTCGGCGACGACGTTCCTTATGTTCCGAACAAGCGTGCCGGTGGTTTCTGCTTCGGCAGCAAGATCGCCCCGATCTTCTACAACACCATGGAAGATGCTGGCGCACTGCCAATCGAATTCGACGTTTCCAACATGCACATGGGCGACGTGATCGACCTGTACCCGCATGAAGGCAAAGTCACCAAGCACAACAGCGACGAAGTCCTGACCACCTTCGAAATGAAGACTCCGGTCCTGCTCGACGAAGTACGTGCCGGTGGCCGTATCCCGCTGATCATCGGTCGCGGTCTGACCGGCAAGGCACGTGCCGAGCTGGGTCTGCCACCATCGGATCTGTTCAAGACACCGGATCAACCGGCTGCCAGCACCAAGGGTTTCACCCTGGCGCAGAAAATGGTCGGCAAGGCATGCGGCGTAGAAGGTATCCGTCCGGGCACCTACTGCGAACCGAAGATGACCACCGTCGGTTCCCAGGACACCACTGGCCCGATGACCCGCGACGAGCTGAAAGACCTGGCTTGCCTGGGCTTCTCCACCGATCTGGTCATGCAGTCCTTCTGCCACACTGCTGCTTATCCAAAGCCGATCGACGTCAAGACTCACCACACGCTGCCTGATTTCATCATGACCCGTGGTGGTGTTTCCCTGCGTCCAGGCGACGGCATCATCCACAGCTGGCTGAACCGCATGCTGCTGCCGGACACCGTCGGCACCGGTGGTGACTCTCACACCCGCTTCCCGATCGGCATTTCCTTCCCGGCCGGTTCCGGTCTGGTCGCGTTCGCTGCTGCTACTGGCGTCATGCCACTGGACATGCCTGAGTCGATCCTGGTCCGCTTCAAGGGCAAGCTGCAACCTGGCATCACCCTGCGCGACCTGGTTCACGCCATTCCTTACTACGCGATCCAGGCTGGCCTGCTGACCGTAGAGAAGAAAGGCAAGAAGAACGCCTTCTCCGGCCGCATCCTGGAGATCGAAGGTCTGGAAAACCTCAGCATCGAACAGGCTTTCGAGCTGTCCGACGCCTCGGCCGAACGTTCGGCTGCCGGTTGCACCATCAAGCTGGCAAAAGAACCGATCATCGAGTACCTGAACTCCAACATCACCCTGCTGCGCTGGATGATCGAGCAAGGCTACGGTGATCCACGCACTCTGGAGCGCCGCGCCAAGGCGATGGAAGCCTGGATTGCCAACCCTGAGCTGCTGGAAGCCGACAAGGACGCCGAGTACGCCGAAATCATCGAAATCGATCTGGCCGACGTCAAGGAGCCTGTGCTCTGCGCGCCGAACGACCCGGACGATGCACGCCTGCTGTCTTCGGTACAAGGCGAGAAGATCGACGAAGTGTTCATCGGTTCCTGCATGACCAACATCGGCCACTTCCGCGCTGCGGGCAAGTTGCTGGATCAGGTCAAAGGCCAGTTGCCAACTCGTCTGTGGCTGTCGCCTCCGACCAAGATGGACGCTCACCAGCTGACCGAAGAAGGCTACTACGGCATCTACGGCAAGGCTGGCGCGCGCATGGAAATGCCGGGCTGCTCGCTGTGCATGGGTAACCAGGCTCGCGTAGAACCGAACTCCACCGTGGTTTCGACTTCGACCCGTAACTTCCCGAACCGTCTGGGTGACGGCGCGAACGTCTACCTGGCTTCGGCCGAGCTGGCATCCGTCGCTTCGATCCTGGGTCGCCTGCCGACCGTCGAGGAGTACATGAGCTACGCGAACCAGATCGACACCATGGCAGCGGACGTGTACCGCTACCTGAGCTTCGATCAGATCGCAGAGTTCCGCGAAGCCGCTGCAAACGCCAATATCCCGGTCGTTCAAGCGTAATCACGAAACGCCGCGTTAAAAGAACCCCATCCTTGTGATGGGGTTTTTTATTGGCTGTGCGTTTTTCCAAACTATCCAATCGTCATGGAAAATGCTTGCCGCTATTTATTTCGTATGTTAAATAATTTACTTCACATACGAAATAACTCCCATGCGAACGACAACCTATTCGATCACCTGCACCAATGGTCACAGCGTCGAGGTCACGACCCATACCGGCGCAGGACCTGTGAAAGCAGTGGTTCAGATAAACCCGGCGACGGGCGTCACCGAGCGCATGTACTTGCCGTTCGCCCAGTATCTGGTCGCCAATGGCTTTACCGTCATCACCTACAACTATCGGGGTGTCAGCAGGAAAGGTCCTCATCCGAAAACCGTTCAGGCGGGTTTTGTTTCGTGGGCTGACAACGATGTCGAAGCCGTCACTCACTGGGTTTCGGGGCAGTACAGCGGGGTTCCTCATCTCGCAGTGGGCCACAGCTTCGGTGGGCATGCCATTGGGTTATGCGAGAGCAGCAGCAAACTCAGCGCTGCGGTGACTCTGTGCGCCCATGCGGGCTGTCTGCGGTTCATAAGGCCTTGGCAGGAACGCTTGAAAGTGGCGATTCAGCTCAAAGTCCTTGGCCCGCTCAGCGCCAAATTCCTGGGCTATTTTCCGGGGCGCAGGCTGGGAATTGGTGAAGACCTGCCAGCCGATGTCATGCGCGAGTGGTCACGCTGGACAAGCCTTCGCCAGTACTTTTTTGACGATCCGGCAGTCAATGCCGCTGCCCGTTTTGCCAGGCCCACGCTGCCGGTACTGGCCATCGGTGTCGATGACGATCCCTGGGCACCCGCCGAAGCCATCGACCTGATGACAGAGCATCTGACCGGTTGCGCTGTAGAGCGACGCCAGTTTGCCCCGGCGGACAGTCACGGTTCGCCCATCGGGCATCTGGGCTTTTTCCGCCAACAACATGCCGACACCCTATGGCCAGTAGTGACAAGATGGCTGGAAGCTCAGTTACCGGGTAATCCAAATGGCGCATGATCGTCGCTACGTCTATTTATTGAATGCGGCTCAAAAAAGCCTGTCCCGATACATCGAACGGCATATCTCTAATCGAGCCGGCATCAGCGCCACTCAGGCCGGCGCACTCTTTGTACTCAATGGGCAGGATGGAGCCCTCAGTGGCGAAGTCGCGCTGGCGCTGGATATCGCGCCTTCCGCCATGACCGGGCTGGCCGACCGGATGGTCAAGTCAGGGCTGATCGAGCGCCGCGTCGATGAACACGACAAGCGCAGCTTTCGTTTGTGGCTGACAGATGCAGGCCGGACAGCGACCTTGCAGGCCACATCGGAACTGGCACCGCTGAATGAAAAACTGACCCAGGCGTTCAGCGATGAGGAAATGGAGGTTGTTTCCAGATGGCTCGCAGCAGTCAGGGATCGCAGCCAGTGACGGCCTGATTCAGATTCCGCGCCGGTCAATGACAGGCGCATGTTGCGTCATCAGTTCAGCAACCCAATCGATGAATACCCGAAGCTTGAGGCTAATATGCCGGTTGGGCGGAAATGCCACGTACATCGGCATCGAGTCCATGCGCCAATCCCTGAACAGCGGCACCAGGTCACCTCGTTCAAGAGGTGCTTTGGCCATGTAATCCGGCACCCACAGAACACCCATGCCGGCCAGGCCTGCGGCGAGGTAGGCATTGCCATCGTCCACCGCCAGCACGTAACGCCCATGGACGTGAAGACTCTCACCGTCGCGGTGCATGGCATAAGGCAGGGCCTTGCCGGTACGCGCCCACAGGAAACCGACGATGCGGTGGTGGGAATCTTCCAGCTCTCGCGGATGCGCAGGTGTGCCGACCCTTTCCAGGTAACTCGGTGCCGCATACACCCCAAGCCTGAGATCACCCACACGCCGGGCCATCAGGGATTGGTCCGTCAACTCGCCACCGCGAACCACGCAATCCACATTCTCGCCGATCACATCCACGATACGGTCGCTAACGCCCATATCGATCTGGATATCCGGGTATCGCGCATGAAACTCAGGCAGGGCCGGCATCAGAATCGTGCTGGCAAACGGGCTGGGCACATCCACCCGCAGCCGCCCTCTGGGCAAGGCCGAGGCGCTGGACAGGCTGGTCTCGGCATCATCCAGATCAGCCAGCAGCCTGACAACGCGCTCGTAATAAGCCGCGCCATCAGCCGTGACATTGACCTTGCGCGTCGTTCGGTTGAGCAACTTGACCCGCAAGCGGGCTTCCAGTTGCTGCACCAGTTGCGTCACAGTGGTCTTGCTCATGTGCAGGGTTTCGGCCGCCTTGGTAAAACTGCCCGCCTCTACCACCCGCGCAAATGCCTGCATCGCATCGAAACGGTCCATTTCTACTCCGGATAACGGCTGGATTGTTTGGATTTTACAAACAGTGCTGGCTACAGTTGCTCGTTTATCGCCCGGATACAAGCTCTTAGAGTTCTCCCATCGTTAATGACGGGTCGCCTTGACCTGCCTCGATGGAGATCAACCATGACAAAGCGTGATGCAGTTTTCCCAGCCGGACGCCTCGAACTTTACGAGCGCAATCGCTATTCGCCCGCGATCCGCTCCAATGGCTTTCTGTTCGTTTCGGGCCAGGTCGGCAGCAAGGAGGATGGCTCGCCAGAGCAGGATCTGGTGGTACAGGTCAGGACAGCCTTCAACAATCTGAACGCCATCCTGAAAGAAGCGGGTTGCACCTTCGATGACGTGGTTGATGTCACCGTCTTCATGGTCGACCCCGAATCGAAGTTCGAGAAAATCTGGACAGTGTTCCCGGAGTTCTGGGGCCAGGCACCGCACCCGACACTGACGGCAGTGGGCGTCACCTGGCTTTATGGCTTTGATTTCGAGATCAAGGTGATTGCCAGGATTCCGGATGCTGTTGAGGGTTAAGCCACCATGATGATCTGGCTCGCCATGCAGATCATCGGGTCTGGCCCTTTAGGCCATCCACCCGAGAGTAATCGCTGTCAGCACCAGATAACGCAGCCCTTTGGCAAGCGTGACGATAAGCAGAAAACTCCAGAACGGCTCGCGCATGACGCCCGCGATCATGGTGATGGGGTCGCCGATGATCGGCACCCAACTGAACAACAGCGCCCAGCGTCCGTAGCGCTTGTAAGTGTGCTGGGCCTTGTCCAGATGACGCTCGCTGACCGGAAACCAGCGCCGATGCCGAAAGCGTTCGATAGAGCGGCCCAGATACCAGTTCACGGCTGAGCCCAGAACATTGCCTGACGTGGCAACCAGCAAGAGCAGAATCGTCGTATAGCGCTCCGAAAGCAGCATGCCGACCAGCACGGCTTCGGATTGCAGCGGTAACAGCGTGGCAGCGCCAAACGCCACGGCAAAAAGCCCCAGATAACTTGTCAGCTCGAACATCGAGTCATACCTTCATGCAGAGGCAAATTTATTCACGAATCACTGTTTTCGCGAATAAATTCGCTCCTGCACAGCATCCAGAGGGGGCACCACACCTTCCGACAGCATCTTGAGCAATCGTGCCCGACGACGTTCAAGGTCGTTGATCTGCTGTTCGATGGAGGCCAGTCGTTCACGCTGGGCAGCGGTGGTATCCGGGCACGCCGCAGCGCCTTCTATCATGCGCATGCAGTCGGGAAAACTGCGGATCTCGACCAGGCTGAACCCTGTCGCGATCATCCTCTGAATCTGTCTGACTTGCGTAACGGCTATCGCGGGAAATGTGCGATAGCCATTGTCGGCACGCATGGATTTGAGCAGTCCATGTTCATCGTAATGACGGATCGAGCGAACACTGGCACCGGTTTCCCGGGCAAGTTCGCCAATGCTCATGGTGCTTTTGGGAGTGGAATTTGTCATGAATGCAGACCTGAGGCCGGGCAGAAAAGATAGCACGTTCTTTTGCTTGACCCTCACACCTGCGTGAGGGTTGAGACTGCGGGCAACCCTTGAACCCGGAGTCATATCGTGTCCCTTCAACCTGCTTTGCATCGTTTCTACACACTGCTTGTCTCAGCAACGCTATTGGCCGCCTCGGCACTCGCCCACGCCGAAACGAAAAGCTATACGGTCACCGCGCCCGACGGCGTCACTCTGGCGGTCCAGGAGGCCGGCAACCCGAATGGTCCGGCCATCGTTTTCATTCATGGCCTGCTAGGCAGCCGTCTGAACTGGGACGCACAGATAAATAGCCCGCTGCTGCAACGCTATCGGATGATCACCTATGACCTGCGCGGCCATGGTCTTTCAGGCAAGCCTTCGGATGCACAGGCGTATGCCGACGGAAACCGCTGGGCAGACGACCTCGCCGCAGTCATCAAGGCTGCACACGCTGACAAAACAGTGTTGGCGGGATGGTCGTTGGGTGGTGTAGTCATCTCCAACTATCTGGCCCGATATGGTGACAGCCGGATTGCAGGCGCGCTGTATGTCAACGGCGTCATCGAACTGAAGCCCGAGCAGATCGTGGCGCATCTCGAGGTTTACCGGGACCTGAACTCCACCGACCTGAAGACCCACCTCGATACCGTGCGCACATTCCTTGCCCTGTGCTTCCACACCCAGCCCGACACCCAGACCTTCGAGCGATTGTTTGCCAATGCCGCGATGGCGTCCTGGGACATGCAAAAAGCTGTTCAGTCCATGACCGTCGAAGCCACCAAGGGCCTGGGCAATGCAAAGGTGCCGGTGCTATTGCTGTATGGCGCACGCGACGCACTGGTACAAGCCAAGCCTTCGATTGAACGCGCTACGCAACTGAATCCAGGAGTGAAGAGCACGCTTTACGAAAACTCTGGCCATGCTCCTTTCCTTGAGGAAACAGAACGGTTCAATCGCGACCTGTCGGCTTTCATTGATTCAACGTCAGTGCGTTGAGGGATAGGCGTAGCAAGGTTTGTGGCCTCGCAGTCACAAACACTCCTGCGCCGCTCGCTCGAATCGGGAGGTGGTGAGCGTCGATGCCAATAACTGGCGCTCATACAAAAACACTTTTCCGCCTGCCGGAGCCTTGTAGGCCTCAATGACGTTGTCAGCCGCGACCGGGCTGGAGACGACAATCCTGAAGTGCCGTTGGGATTGCGACAACACCGGGTTCAATGAATGTTCTTGCAGTTTGGGCATTACACACTGCACGTATTCATCGGGAGCCTTACTGGTTTGCAAGATAAGCGTCGGTTGATTCGGTGCAGAAGCGCAGCCACTCAACAACGCAAAAACGACGGCAGTGACCGGGACAGTTAAAAGGCGCATGTGAAGATCCTGAAATAAAAAAACGGCTCATCGAGCCGTATGTCCAATGCGCGCATTTTCCATATTTATTACAGGGAATAGAATCCCTGGTTTGTGATAGTCACTATCAGCTCAACCGATTAAACAAGCCTCCACCCGTCATTCCCACTGAACATTCCCCCCGGCAGCACCCTCAACTCAGGTAGAACCCAACCCGAGGTGAACCGATGAAAACGTCCCTGCCCAACACCCCAAGCGCGCCCGATCAATCCGGAACCGAAGGCGATCTGGACAACGAACCCACTCAGAACGAGCCTGAGGAGCCGAACGAGGAGAAAATCGATCACGCCATCGAGGAAACTTTCCCCGCCAGCGATCCGATTTCGCCTTGAGCCATTGCCATCAATCCTGGCGGCCCATTTCCTGGGCCTGCCAGAGCGTTTGAAACAGCCCGCCCGCGCTGCGCAGTTGCTCGGGTGGGCCGTCTTCGACGATACGGCCTTGCTGAATCACCAGCACCCGATCGAACCCGGTCAGTGTGGTCAGTCGATGGGCGATGGCGAGGACCGTGCGGCCGCGCATCAGGCTGCTGAGCGCTGACTGGATGATGGCTTCGGAGCTTGAATCCAGGGCAGCAGTGGCTTCGTCGAGTAACAGGATCGGGGCATTCTTGAGAAAGGCCCGAGCGATACCGAGGCGCTGGCGCTGACCGCCAGAGAGCATCACGCCCCGCTCGCCCACCAGCGCTTCATAGCCTTGGGGCAACTGGTCGATGAACTCGTGGCAATAAGCATTGCGGGCGGCTGCGATCACTTCCTCGCGGGTGGCTTCTGGTCGACCGTAAGCAATGTTTTCGTAGATGCTGCGGTTGAACAGGGTTGGCTCCTGAGGCACCACGGCTATCTGTCGGCGCAGGCTGTCCTGGCTGATCTGCCGAAGGTCGCGGCCATCGATGCGAATGCTCCCCGTACTGACGTCGTCCAGGCGTTGCAGCAAACCCAGCAACGTGGTCTTGCCTGCGCCGGACGGACCGACGATGCCCACTCTTTGCCCAGGCTCAATGCGCAAGGTCAGCCCGCACAACACCTGCCTGCCGCCCGGATAGGCATAGCCGACCTCCTGCAGTTCGATGGCACCGGATGGCACGGCCCATTCCTGTTCGGTATCGCTGAGTTCGTAGGGCTTGGCGATAACGGCCAGCGTATCGCCGATGGCCCCCATATGCTGGCTGGTTTCGACCAACGCCAGCGCCAGATCCCGTGAGCCATGCAGGATGCGAAACGTCAACGCGCTGACCATCACCACGTCGCCGACGCTCACGGCACCGCGCGTCCAGAGCAGAATGGACCAGGCGAGCATGGTTCCCGCCATGCTCGCCAGACACAAATCATGGAGCACCCTCGCCTTTTCAACGTACATCCAGCTGCGGCTCTGAGCCCGCGCCTCGGTGCGGATTTTCGCATCCAGACGCAGGCGCTCTCGATCACGCGCCGTGAAAGCCTTGATCGTCCAGACGTTGTTGACCAGATCCACAAGCTCACCGCCCACACTGGCCGCTTGCGCCGCATACAACTGATGACGACTGCGCCCGCGAATGCCGAAGAAAGTGATGATCGCCGCCACCAGCACCACGAAAGCCACCAGCGCCAGCGCCATCTGGATACGCACCGTGGCCAGCACCACCACAGCCCCCAGAAAATCGACACAGGGCGGAATGATTTTCCACAGCAGCGCACTGTAGATCTGCCCCGCCGCCGCTCCGGTTGCCGAAATGCGGCTGCCCAGGGCTCCGGCGTAGTGCTCGGCAAAATAGCGCATCGGGTGCCCGGTCAGATGGCTGAACAGGTCCACCCGAATGTCCGCGCAACTGGCAACCACCGTACGACAGCCCAGCCAGCCACCCAGACGCCAGAACAGGTTTTCGACGGCGATCAGGAAAATGAACAACCCGAAGGCGAACCAGACCCCGGAACGATTCCCCTCGCCGCCCATGCTGTCGACCAGCAGCTTCATGCCGTACTGCACGGCCACTGCGCAACTGGCGGCGGCAATCACCAGCGTTGCCATACCGCCATAGGCCCATGGCCGACGCCTGACATAGCCCCACAGAAAGCGTCCGGCATGGGAATTGGGCGGCAAACTCTGCGCAATGTTCATGCTGTCGGCCTCTTGGCAATACGCACTTGGGCATCGGCCAGACGTAACGCAAACCGGGCCAGGGCTTCACGGGTCGGCGGATCTTCGGGACGCAAGCCACTGGCATCGGCATAACCAAGCAAGCCGCTGTCACAGTGTCGGTCGTCATCCCAGCCAGGATAGTCGAGCACCGGGTACAGACACAGGCCGCGCAGGTCGACACCTTTGCTCAGCGCCAGAATGGCCTGCTCACCGACATAATCCAGCCACGGCCCTCGCGCAGCACCCTCGGTACCGGTTTCGCTGATCACCAGCGGGCGGCCATAACGGGCATGCACCTCCACCAGCATGCCCGCCAACGGTCGAAAGTGTGGATCACCCAGCAGGATCGTCGGTCCGCCGTGATACCACTGGTTATGGGGATAGAAGTTCACACCGAGGATATCCAGAAAATCCTCCTGCCCGCCCAGGCCCGGCCAGCTTCGGCCACTGATCAGGTCCCAGCTTTCGTACTGGGCCAGACGATAAGCTTCGGCTGCCTCGACATCACCCGCCCGTTGCCGGACGGCACGAACATGAATCAGCGGATCGGCATGAATGAAACGCGCCCGGGGATCGACCTCGCGAATGGCGGTCATGGCGGCAATGCTCGCCCGCACCAACTGGTGTTTGAGTTCGGTGCCGCGCTTATGGCCCAGCGGATAGAAATAGCCCACCTCACCACCGCCCCAGGCCCAGAAAGACGGCTCGTTGATCGGACAGTAAAACGGCACGTCATCGCTGAAGTCGCGCACCCGTCTGGCCACGGCCTGAGCCATGCGGGCAAAACGCTCGACGAAGACCGGCCGCCAGATATCCATATCATCCGGGTATCCGTAATGCCCCAGGTCCCAGATCACCTGAGTGCCGGTTCTTATGGCCGCCATCAACAACCGCTCCAGACTGCTGAAGTCGTAATGGCCGGGACGCGGCTCGATCAGGTGCCAGCGCACCCCGTCGCGCACCGTGCGCATTCCATACCCGGCCAGGCGCCGATAATCCTGCTCGGCCCAACGGTCATGCCCGGTTGAGGCGATCAGGTCCAGACGCTTCCCGTCACCGCGACGGCTGCTGGTGCATTCAAAACCTCCCATGAGAAAACTGGCGAACGGTTCAAGCCCACTCATGGGACGTGCCCTCGGCCGTTGCGCCGCGGGTCTGGGCAATACGTTGGTAAAGCGCCAACGCCTGCCCCACCACCTGATCCATGTTGTAGTACTTGTAGGTGCCCAGCCGGCCGAGGAAGGTCACGCCTTCGGTGGCATCCCCCAGATCCTTGTAGCGTTGATACAACGCGGCATTTTCCGCAGCCGGCACCGGGTAATAAGGATCACCTTCGGCGCAGGGGTATTCATAGGTCACACTGGTGTGCGCATGCTCCTGGCCGGTCAGGTGCTTGTACTCGGTGATGCGGGTATGGGGCACCGTCTCGTCGGGATAGTTGACCACCGCCACCTCTTGAAAACGCTCCTGCGCCAGGGTCCGGTGCTCGAAACGCAGGGAGCGATAAGGCAGACGCCCAAGGGAATAGCCGAAGTACTCGTCCACCGGCCCGCAATACACCAGATGGCCGCGGGGCAGCATCTGGTCGATCTCGGCGAAATCCACGCCCAGCAGAATGTCGATGCCCGGATGGTCGAGCATTCGCTCGAACATGGCGGTGTAGCCCTGTTGCGGCATCATCTGAAAGCTGTCGGTGAAATAACGGTCATCGGCGTTGGTTCTCGCCGGAACACGGGCAGTGACCGAGCGATCGAGTTGCGCCGGATCGAGCCCCCATTGCTTGCGGGTGTAGCCGCGAAAAAACAGCTCGTACAGCTCGCGCCCGACCTGACCGACCACCACGTCCTCGGCACTGCGTATCGGATCGACCGGCTCGGCGCGCTCGGCAAGAAAGCGCTCGGCACCGGCCTCGTCCAGCTCCAGGCCATAGAGTCGATTGAGCGTGGTCAGGTTGATCGGCACAGGCACCTGCTGACCGAGCACCCTGGCCAGCACCCGATGTTCATAGGGTCGCCATTCGGTGAAACGCGACAGGTAATCGACAATCCGTTGCGCATTGGTGTGGAAGATATGCGGCCCATAGCGATGCACCAGAATCCCGGCTTCGTCCAGATGATCGTAGGCATTGCCGCCGATATGCCCACGACGGTCTATCAGCAATACTTTCAGCCCAAGCCCGCAGGCCAGCCGCTCGGCCAGCACGCTGCCCGCAAAACCGGCGCCGACGATGAGGTAGTCGTAGAAGGGCGCGCCGCCCTCCCCTTGCAATTGCCCGGCACGGTAGCGGGCCTGTTCAAGTGTCAGGCGAGGCATGCGATGTGCTCCATCATGGCGTTCCAGGTGGAGTCCCAGCTCATACCGGCCAGGGCCTGATCGGCCAGATGAAACAACGCATCACGGTCCTGACACTGGATCAGTGCGGCTTCGATGGCCGCGACGAAACCGGGCACATCCTCGGCAATATGCACCACCGGGCAAGCGCCATAAGTGCGCACCACATCGCGAATCGGCGTACTCACCACCGGGCAGCCACCTGCAAGGTATTCAGGTGTCTTGGTCGGGCTGATGAAACGCGTGGCTTCATTGAGCGCAAAGGGCATCAGCGCCACGTCCCACCCACTCAGGTAAGCGGGCAATTCGCTGTAGGCCCTGGCGCCCGGATAATGAATGTTGGGCAGACTCGGCAGACTTGCCGGATCGATCTTGACCACAGGGCCAAGGACCACCAGTTGCCAGTCCGGTCGCTGCCGGGCCAGTCCTTCCAGCAAGGAGAGATCGAGACGCTCGTCCACGACCCCGAAAAAACCCAGTCGCGGATGAGCGATACCGGCCTGGTCGGCGGGCTCGGGCAATGCCTGTCGGGCACTGGCGAAATGTTCGATATCGACACTGCTGGGCATAGCATGGACATTGCCGTGCTGGGCACGCTTGGCCTCCCACAGGCTGACGCCACCTGTGAACACCACATCCGCCAGCGCCAGCAGACGCTGCTCGCGTTCAAGCAACTGTGGCGGCGCCCCCTTGAATGCCGAGAGTTCGTCCATGCAGTCATAGACAGTGCCACGGGCCGACAGATGCTCGCTGAAGCCAAGGCTCATGGGTGTGAAATACCAGCGCAGCAAAACCTTGCGTGGATTGCGCAGCAGGTAATCATCGAGCAGTTCGCGAAGTTGCTGTTCGGTCTGCTCGGCATTCAGCCCGGCAGGCAGATACGGCGTCGCCACCGTCACACCGTTGGCCTGAAGAAACAGTTGCAGATGAGCCTGCTGACCCTCGGCTGTCAGTGGCTCCTCGAAAAACAGTACATCGTAGCGCCGCGCCATGCGCGTCATCAGGTGTTGAGGACGCTGGTAGACAAATCCCCAGCGTAAATGGGAAAGGCAGACAAGCAAGGGGCGCATGTTGACAACAACTTCATGGCCTTCGGCCAAATGCTCTGCGACGGGATATGCAGCCGGGGTTGGAATCATGAGGTTCTCTCCAGAGCAAGTGATGTCGTGGCGATGAGCAAGACGCCCGACACAGAGTTATGGACGAGTTCGCTGCGCTGAGCGTTCAGTCGGCACACCTCGATGGCCGACCAGTGACATGACCGCCCGGCCAATTCCCGGAACCGGGGATCGGAACTGCCTTTCGTTATGAAGTAAGCGATCCATTCATTCGCGCAGACCTTCGCTATAGCGCAACAACGATCGCATCCCACTTATTTCATGCGAAGGTGACTCTATGATCCTTGTGACCGGTGGTGCTGGTTACATCGGAGCCCACGCGGTTCTCGCCCTTCTGGAGGTAGGCGAAGATGTGTTGGTTCTGGACAATTTCTGCAACAGCAGCCCCCATGCCCTGACACGGATCGAACAGATCTGTGGCCGTCGTCCTGTTCTGGTACAGGGCGATGTACGTAACCGCGGAGTGCTTGCCAAGCTGTTTTCACGCTACCCGATCCGGGCAGTGCTGCACTTTGCCGGCCTCAAGGCCGTAGGAGAAAGCGTGCGCAAGCCGCTGCATTACTACGACACCAATGTCAGCGGCACCATCAACCTGTGCCAGGCGATGGCTGCCGCCGGTGTTTTCACGCTGGTGTTCAGTTCATCAGCCACCGTCTATGGCAGTTGCCGCAAGATGCCCATCGCCGAACAGGCCCGCAGTGGCCGGCCCACCAATCCCTACGGGCAATCGAAGCTCATGGCCGAACAGGTGCTGGGCAGTCTGGCTCGGGCCGATCAACGCTGGCGCATTGCGCTGCTGCGCTATTTCAATCCGGTGGGCGCTCATCCTTCAGGCCTGATCGGCGAATCGCCCAACACAATCCCCAACAACCTGCTGCCCTATCTGCTGCGGGTGGCTGACGGAAAGTTGCCGGTGCTGCCGGTGTATGGCGGGGATTACCCGACGGTGGACGGCAGCGGCGTGCGGGACTACATCCACGTCCAGGATCTGGTCGCCGGGCATCTCGATGCCTTGCACTACCTGCGCACCCACAGCGGAATCCGCGCCTGGAATCTGGGAACCGGCATCGATCATTCGGTGCTGCAAGTGGTGAAGACGTTCGAGCGGGTCACGGGCGTGAAGGTGCCGGTGCAGATGTGCGAGCGACGCCCCGGCGATGTCGCGCAATGCTGGGCCGACCCGTCACGGGCGCGCAGCGAACTGGGCTGGGTCGCCCGGTATGGCCTGGAAACCATGCTGCGCGATGCCTGGCATTGGCAATGTACAAGCCCCGAAGGCTACGAAGACGGATTGGTCACCGTGCAAGAACCAATACCCGGCGTGCCGCTGTCGGCAGGTGGAGCCGCCGCGACAGACGATGGCTTGCATGCGCTCTCCATGTCTCGCACGCGGCAGTGATTTTGCGAGCTTTCGGGACATGAATACCCTCCTCCCCCGGGGGGGGAGCTG
>NZ_JAIGPJ010000005.1:0-98179 GCF_019719005.1 Pseudomonas cichorii | reverse complement strand
TTTCGCGAATGAATTCGCTCCTACGGCAGGAGCGAATTCATTCGCGAAAATATGTTGTCTTCAAATCCTGCGCCCTGAAAACAAAAAGCCCCGCATCACGACGATGCAGGGCTTTTTGTTACAACCGGGCTAAACCATCAAACCGCGACGGCTTGCCCACTCATTGCCAGATCCAGCAACTCACGGTTGGCGACTGCATACATGGCGTAGTCAGTACCGCTGGCCGCACGCAACTCGACCAGCATGGCGCGCCAGCGCTCGACCATCGGGGCGTGTTGCTCCAGCCACAGGGCCAGACGCTCTTCCAGATCCTCAGGACCTTCCGGGATCTGCAGCACAGAGATGGTGATCGCTCGCTGCTGCCAGTCGATATCATCACGGAACGCTTCACGGGCCAGCGCCTGCCAGTTGTTTTCCACCGGCAGATTGCTGATCTGTTGCAGGTACCAGGTCACGTCCAGTGCGCTGCCTACCGCGAAATACACCTTGGCCACGTCGGCAGCATTGTGCCCGGTGACGTCGGAAGCTTCGATGATCGGCAACAGGGTGTACAGGTGGCTGGTGCCTGCAACCATGCGGGCCAGCAGCTCAGGCACACCGGCTTCCACGTAAGCCTTGTAACGCGCCTGCCAGACTTCACGGGTCGGTCCTTCCAGCAACTCATCGAGCTTGAGGCCCAAGGCCGCCAGATGAGGACCGAAGTGAGCCACGTCACGACCGGCGTCCAGTTCGTTGCGACGGCTGCGCAGGAACCAGCGTGTGGCACGACGGCCCAGACGCATCAGCTCATCCATCAGCGACAACTGGATTTCAGCCGGAACCTTGTAGTCCAGCGCCTCGATCTGGCGGAACCAGTGCGGCAGGTGGAAGATGTCACGAACGGTCACGTAAGCAGCCGCCACGTTGGCCGCGCTCATGCCGGTGGACTCCTTGAGCCGCTGCACAAAGGTGATACCCATGTGGTTGACCAGATCGTTGGCGATCTGGGTGCTGACGATCTCGCGTTTGAGACGGTGAGCCCGCATGGCGGTCGAGAACCTGGCACCCAAAGACGGTGGGAAAGCCGTCTCCATGTCGCGAGTCAGGTAATCGTCATCCGGCACACGGGATTCCAGCAAGGCTTCCTTGAGGTCAATCTTGCTGTAGGAGATCAAGACCGACAGCTCGGCACGGCTCAAGCCCTGACCGGCTGCAACACGCTCGGCGATCTGGTCTTCGGCCGGCAGGAACTCGATGGCGCGATCCAGCTTGCCGCGACCTTCGAGGTCGTTCATCAAGCGCTTGTATTCAGCGATCCGGTCGTAGGCGCGACGTGCCGCCAGGGACAAAGCCTGAGTCTGCTTGTAGTTGTTGCCAAGCACCAGGTTGCCGACTTCATCGGTCATGCTTTCGAGCAACTGGTTACGTTGCTTCTCGGTCATGTCCCCGGCCTGCACCACTTCGTTGAGCAGGATCTTGATGTTTACTTCGTGGTCGGAGCAGTCCACACCACCGGCGTTGTCGATGAAGTCGGTGTTGGTCGCGCCGCCATTGAGGCCGAACTCGACACGGCCCAGCTGGGTCATGCCCAGGTTACCGCCCTCGCCCACCACCTTGCAGCGCAACTCGTTGCCATCGACGCGCAATGCATCGTTGGCCTTGTCGCCCACATCGGCATGGGACTCTTCGCTGGACTTGACGTAAGTTCCGATACCGCCGTTCCACAGCAGATCCACCGGCGCCTTGAGCAGCGCGTGCAGCAGTTCGGTCGGGGTCAGCTTGTCGGCCTTGATGTCGAAGCGTGCTTTCATCTGCTCGGTGATCGCGATGCTCTTCGCGCTGCGCGGGAAGATACCGCCGCCAGCGGACATGATGCTGGTGTCGTAGTCGGTCCAGGCCGAACGCGGCAGGTTGAACAGGCGCTGACGCTCGACGAAGCTGGTGGCCGGGTCCGGGTTCGGATCGATGAAGATATGCAGGTGGTTGAAGGCGGCGACCAGTTGCAGCTTGTCGGACATCAGCAAGCCGTTGCCGAACACGTCACCGGCCATGTCGCCAATACCGATCACACTGATGCTGTCCTGCTGGACATTGATGTCGCGTTCACGGAAGTGACGCTGCACACCCACCCACGCGCCCTTGGCGGTGATACCCATCTTCTTGTGGTCGTAACCGGCCGAACCACCGGAAGCAAAGGCATCGCCCAGCCAGAAGCCGTAATCGATGGCAATGCCGTTGGCGATGTCGGAGAAGGTCGCGGTGCCTTTGTCGGCGGCAACGACCAGGTAAGGGTCGTCGTCATCATGACGAACCACGTTGGCAGGCGGCACCAGCACGCCTTCCTTCAGGTTGTCGGTGATATCCAGCAGACCCGAGATGAAGATGCGATAGCACGCGATGCCTTCAGCCTGGATGTCATCGCGGCTGCCACCCAGCGGCAGGCGACGCGGCAGGAAACCACCTTTGGCACCCACCGGCACGATGACCGAGTTCTTCACCTGCTGGGCTTTTACCAGACCCAGCACTTCGGTACGGAAGTCTTCTTCACGATCCGACCAGCGCAGACCGCCACGGGCCACGTTGCCGAAACGAAGGTGAACACCCTCCACACGCGGCGAGTAGACGAAGATCTCGAACTTCGGCACCGGCTTTGGCAGCTCGGGAATCAGACGCGGGTTGAACTTGAAGCTGAAGTAGCTCTTGTTCTGGCCGTTGGCGTCAGTCTGATAGAAGTTGGTCCGCAGGGTCGCCTTGATCAGGTCAAGGTAGCGACGCAGGATGCGGTCTTCGTTGAGCACCTGAACATTGTCCAGCGCCGTGAGAATCGCCTGCTCCAGACGCAATTGTTTGTCGTCCAGATCGTCGGAACCCAGCTTGCGCGCCAGATAGAAACGGGTCTTGAACAGGCGCGTCAGTTCACGGGCGATGTCGGTGTGGTTATTCAGGGTGCTGGCGATATAACCCAGGTCGAAGCCCAGACGAATCTGCTTCAGATAACGGGCGTAGGCGCGCAGCAGCGCCACGTCACGCCATGGCAGACCGGCGGTCAGCACCAGACGGTTGAAGGCATCGTTCTCGGCATCGCCGCTCACGATGTGGACGAAGGCGTCCTGCAACGTATCGTTGAGCTGCTGGATGTCGAGGTTCAGGCCTTCGCCATAGGTAAAGGCAAAGTCGTGAATCCAGAACTCGCGGCCATTGGCGTGTTGCAGGCGATACGGGAACTCGCCCAGCACGCGCAGACCGAGGTTCTCCAGAATCGGCAGCACATCCGAAAGCGCCAGCGGCGTGTCGGCATGGTACAGCTTGCAATGCAGTTGCTGACGACCACCGGCCAGCGGCTGATAGAAGCTCATGACCAGCGGATTGGTTTCGCTCAGGCTCAGGACATGCTGCATGTCCACGACAGCCGAATGCGCGGCGAAACGCTCGCGGTAGCCTGCCGGGAAGCCTTTGGGGAAGTCGGCCAGCACATTGGTGCCCTGGGCTTCGCCGAAACTTTCGACCACCAGACTCGAATAATCGTCTTTCCACGAACGGCAGGCCTGGATGACTTCGTTTTCCAGTTGTACCGGATCGATATCCAGATTGACCTTCGGGTCCACGCGCAGGATCAACTGCACACGGGCCAGGACCGATTCGGAGAAGAAGGTCCAGAACTCGCAGTCGCTGGCCTTCAGGCGCTCCATCAGCACCTGCTGGATCTTCTGGCGCACTTCGGTGGAATACACGTCGCGTGGCACGTAGGCCAGGCAGTAGCAGAAACGGCCATACGGGTCTTTGCGCAAGAACACGCGAATCTTGTTGCGCTCCTGGATCTGCACGATGGACATCACAGTGCTGAACAGCTCGTCCACCGGCGTCTGGAACAGATCGTCGCGTGGCAGCACTTCAACGACCTGCGCCAGCTCCTTGCCCAGGTGAGCCTTGGCATCGAAGCCGGAACGACGCTCGACTTCCGCGACCTTGCGACGGATGTACGGAATCTGCCGCACGCTTTCGCCATACACCGACGAGGTGTACAGGCCCATGAAGCGGCATTCCTTGATGACTTTGCCCGACGCATCGATCTGGCGGATCGAAACGTAATCAGGGTAAGCCGGACGATGTACACGGCTCGGGTGCGCAGCCTTGGCGAACGACAGCAGTGTCGGCTCGCGCAGGTAATTCACCGCATAGCCTTCGATATGCAGGTCTTCGCTGGAAAGCCCCGGACGCAGCAGCTTGGCCAGGCCCAGCAGGGACGACTCGTCGTAGATCAGTTGACCGCCATCGCCTTCACCACGAACTTCAAACTCTTCATAACCCAGGAAGGTGAAGTGGTTATCCACCAGCCATTGCAGGAAGACCTTGATTTCGGCCTTCTCTGGTTCATCCGTGTTGTATTCGTTGGCATCGATGCTTGCCAGCAACTCGTGCAGGCGGGCCTTCATCGGCTCGAAATCTTCTACCGCAGCGCGGACTTCACTCAGCACCTGTTCAAGCTCACGGGCCAGCACGCTCAGCTCGTTGGCGTTGGCGCAGCGGTCGATCTCCAGATACATCAGCGATTCTTGCAGCACACCTTCGCCCGTCGTGCCCTTGGGCAGCAACTCCAGCAACTCGCCCGCAGCCCCGCGACGCACGCTCAGTACGGTGGTTTGCAGGGTATGGATGCTGTAACCGCGACGATTAAGCTCGGTACGTACCGAGTCGACCAGAAACGGCAGGTCATGATGCAGCACTTCGACGGCACTGTGAGTCGACTGCCATCCATGACGCTCGTAATCGGGGTTGTAGACCCGCACCTGAGGTTTGCCGTGCTCGAAACGCTCCAGCAGACGCCAGGCGGACAAGGTGCAGCCTGCCAGGTCGGAAAGGCGACGCTGGGTCAGTTCATCCAGGGAAATGATGCCGAAGAATTGCTCAGCGAACAGCGCTACTTGTGGCAATGCCTGTTCGTTGATGTGCTGAGCCAGTGCCGATTTCAGTTGATGCTGGAAGTCGGACTTGCTGGCTGCGGTGAAGAACGCCATCTGTGGTACTCCGCTTTGCTTTTATAAGGAGGAAGCTTGATGGAAGTGTCTCGTACCAGACTGCACCGGGATGTAACGGGCAGAGGCACAGCATGGCAGAGTGTAAAGCTAAAGAAATAACGCTTGCCGCGAACGAGTCGTCACATTCCATTTCACAAACAGGATCGACACGTAACGGAGCGGCTCTTTGACCGCTCATCTGATTGCAGCTTAACGAGAGCACGCGGGCGGATACTTACAGGGCTGCGACATATTCGGACATCGGTGAACATAAACCCTGTATGCCAAATCCGTAGGACCAAATTCATTCGGGAAGGCATTTTTCTCCAGATAAAGATGCGGCGGCTGTACAGACCCCTTCCCGGATAAATCCGGTCCTACCTTGGCAAATCCGTAGGACCGAATTCATTCGGGAAGGCATTTTTCTTCAGATAAAGATGCGGCGGATGTACAGGCCCTTTCCCGGATAAATCCGGTCCTACCTTGGCAAATCCGTAGGACCGAATTCATTCGGGAAGGCATTTTTCTTCAGATAAAGATGCGGCGGATGTACAGGCCCTTTCCCGGATAAATCCGGTCCTACCCGGAGAATTACCCAGCAAATTCTGTCCGGGGCTGGCACACTCGTCCGCTAGCCCAGCCAGGACCTCGACATGCAAATCAAGACCGCCCTTTTACTCGCCAACCCTTGCGACGACGAGAACGACGACATGGCGCTGCTTTGCTGCCATGACGAAAAGAACGAGTTATTTTCCCTGGCACGTTTTCCGGATGAAGACGAAGTCGAGATCACCGTCTGCGACGACACGGTGTATATAACCGACCTGAAGGTTTCCTTGAATGCCACGCATCTGGTGGTAGAGATTTCAGCCGAGGATGCAGAAGCCCTGGGTGGCGATACCCGATACGAGATTCTGCACAACACTTCGGCTGATGATCTGAGCGAGGTGCAACAGACAGTGCAGATCATTCTTGAAAATGTCGGTACATACGTCAACGAAATCAACTGACATAAAGGAGTAAGGTGAGGGCTTCGCTATCTGGAGCCTGTCATGCAGCCTATCTTCGACGCCCACTGCCACATCATCGATCCGCACTTCCCGCTCAAGGCCAACAACGGCTATTTGCCCGACCCTTTCGGTGTCGCCGACTATCGGGCAATCACTTCCCCGCTGGGTGTCGCGGGCGGCGCGGTGGTTTCCGGGTCGTTTCAGGGGGTCGATCAGGGCTATCTGCTGGAGGCGCTGCGTCGGCTGGGGCCTGACTTCGTCGGCGTGACCCAGTTGCCCGCCACCGTCACCGATGCCGAGCTCGAAACCCTCAACGGCTTCGGCGTGCGCGCCCTGCGCTTCAACCTCAAGCGCGGCGGTTCAGAGCAACTTGATCAACTGGAGACACTGGCCAGACGCGTCCACAGGCAAGTGGGCTGGCATTCAGAGCTTTATATCGACTCACGGGAACTGGCCGAAATCGAAACCCGACTGCTGCAATTACCCGCCATCAGCATCGATCATCTGGGCCTGAGTCGCGAAGGCCTGCCCACCGTACTGCGCCTTGCAGAACGCGGAGTGCGGGTAAAGGCCTGCGGTTTCGGGCGCGTCGACTTTCCGGTTGCACAGGCGCTCAAGGATATTTACTCGGCCAACCCTCACGCCCTGATGTTCGGCACCGACCTGCCCTCGACCCGGGCACCTCGTCCTTTCCAGGCGAGCGATATAGAGCTGGTCATGGAGTCACTGGGTGAAAAGGCCGCACACAAGGTTCTGTGGGAGAACGCGGCGGACTTCTATCGGCTATAAAAGTCGCTCGAACGACATACAACAGATAGCCTCTTGCGACACACATGCAGGGCAATTGTGGGAGGGGCCTTGGCCGCGACAGCATCACTTCAAGGCGCTGAAAATGCGTTGACAGAAAAGCGTCGCCGCGGCCAAGGCCCCGCCCACTTCACATTGCTTACACGCATCTTTGACAAAACATGTGGGACTATTCCCAAATAAACGCCACCCAGTTCCTGAAAGCGTATAAAAAACCTTGTAGCGGTTAGTCGATCCCTACCGGGATGGATTAAAGTATCGCCCCCAGCTTCGGTGTCATGTGACGCCGCTGATTACCTTGCCAGGAACACTCACCGATGGAACATCGTGAAGCGCTGATTGCGCTGCGAACATTTCTTTCAACGCAGATCCTCGGCCAGGAAAAGCTGATCGAACGCTTGCTGATCGCCTTGCTTGCCGACGGCCACATGCTGGTCGAAGGCGCTCCTGGCCTGGCCAAGACCAAGGCCATCAAGGAACTGGCAGAAGGCGTCGAAGCGCAGTTCCATCGTATTCAGTTCACCCCTGACCTGCTGCCGGCCGACATCACAGGCACCGAGATCTACCGCCCGGAAACCGGCAGCTTCGTCTTCCAGCAAGGGCCGATCTTCCACAATCTGGTGCTGGCCGACGAAATCAACCGTGCTCCGGCCAAGGTGCAATCGGCCCTGCTCGAAGCCATGGCCGAACGTCAGGTCAGCGTCGGGCGCAGCACCTATGACCTGTCGCCGCTGTTCCTGGTCATGGCCACGCAGAACCCCATCGAACAGGAAGGCACCTATCCGCTGCCCGAAGCGCAGCTGGATCGCTTCCTGATGCACGTCAAGATCGGTTTCCCCGACGCAGCCGTAGAACGCAAGATCCTGCAACAGGCCCGTGGTGAAGCCCTGAATGGTGAAACCAAGCCCGAACGCCGGATCAGCCAGCAGGCGATATTTGCTGCCCGCAAGGAAATCCTCGGTCTGTACATGGCCGACGCCGTAGAGGAATATCTGGTGCAACTGGTCATGGCCACCCGCACTCCGGCCAAGTTCGATCAGGAACTGGCCGAGTGGATCGGCTATGGTGCCAGCCCGCGCGGCTCCATTTCTCTGGACCGTTGTGCTCGCGCACACGCCTGGCTGGCCGGACGTGACTTCGTCAGCCCCGAAGACATTCAGGCGGTGCTGTTCGACGTGTTGCGCCATCGCATCATTCTGTCGTTTGAGGCCGAGGCTGCCGGTATCGATCAGGACCGTGTCATCCAGCGGATCCTCGACGTCGTCGCCGTTGCCTGATGCCATGCAACCCTACCTGATCTCACAACCGGGCATTCGTGTCAGCCTCAGCGAGCTGATCGAAATGCGTCATCGCGTGCGAGAAGTGCAACTGTTCTCCACGCCGAGCAGACGCAGCCCATTGATCGGCCTGCATCACTCCAAATTGCGCGGACGTGGTGTGGACTTCGATCAGGTGCGGGTCTATCAGGCAGGTGACGATGTGCGCAGCATCGACTGGCGTGTCACGGCCCGGACTCAGGAGCCGCATACCAAGCTGTTCCATGAAGAGCGCGAACGCCCGATCTTCATCATGGTGGAGCAAAGCCGTCGCCTGTTCTTTGGTTCAGGATTGATGTTCAAATCGGTGCTGGCAGCTCAGGCGGCGGCCTTGATCGGCTGGGCCGCACTGGAACACAACGACCGGATCGGCGGGCTGGTGTTCGGCGACAACGAGCATTACGAAATAAAACCCCGGCGAAGCAAGCAGTGCCTGCTGCAACTGCTGAACCGGCTGGTGCGGGTCAATCAGTCACTGCATACAGAAATCGCCGCCGACCGGGATGCATTCGGCATCGCCTTGCGTCGCGCCCGGGAAGTCTTGCGTCCGGGCAGTCTGGTCATCGTGCTCTGTGACGAACGCGCCCTGTCCGATGCGGCCGAACAGCAATTGAGCCTGCTGTCACGGCATTGCGACCTGCTGTTGCTGCCGGTCTCCGATCCTCTGGACCGTGCCCTGCCCGCCGCCGGCCTGCTGCGCTTTGCCGAGCGCGGCGCCCAGCTGGAACTCGACACCCTGGACCCGGAGCTGCGCAAGGCCTATCGCGCCCAGGGCGAGGCGCGCTCCGACCGTTGGGAACTGCTGGCGAAAAAGCTGCGGGTGTTGCTCATGCCCCTGAGCACCCAAACTGCCATGGTCGAGCAGTTGCGTGACTATCTGGATGCCCGGCGTCCGGTAAAGAACAAATGAACCCTCTGGATCAGTTGCAACCCTTGATCACGCCCGCGCCCATCGGCTTCTGGCCACCGGCACCGGGCTGGTGGCTGCTGATGCTGCTGATACCCGCCGTGGCCTGGGGATTCTGGCGACTGCGTGTGCTGCTGCCGGTCAAGGCCAGCCAGCGTCGCAGCGAACAACCTCTGGACCCGGTACGGCTTGCGGCACTGGCCGAACTGGCCAGCCTGCCCAAACCCTATGACGGCGCACCGGCCGGAGCCTGGCTGCAACAGATCAACGGGCTGCTCAAGCGCGTGTGCCGCAACCACTACCCTCACAGCCAGAGCCACACCCTCAATGGTCGCAAATGGCTGGCCTTCCTGGACAACCGTTGCCCGGCTGCCGGCCTGACCCGCTGGATGATCCTGGTCGAAGGTGGCTATAAACCCGAATGCAAACTCGACGACAAGGCCATTATCGGCCTGACCCAATCGGTCGAAACCTGGATTCGCAAACATGTTTGAGTTCGCCTGGCCCTGGGTCTTCGCCCTGCTGCCATTACCCTGGCTGATGCGTTTTTTGCTGCCGATTGCCGACAGCGGTGAGGCCGCGCTCAAGGTCAGTTTTCTCAGCGAACTCGAAGAACTCAGCGGACGCCGGGCCAAAGCCAACCTGCCCGTCTGGCGGCAACGCTTGCCGCTGCTGTTGATCTGGCTGTTGCTGCTGATCGCTGCCGCACGCCCGCAATGGCTGGGCGAACCGCTGCCCATCGCCGCCAGCGGCCGGGATCTGCTGGTGGCCGTGGATGTATCCGGCTCCATGGACTATCCCGACATGCAATGGAAAGGCGAAGACGTCAGCCGTCTGGTACTGGTCCAGAATCTGCTGGGCGACTTTCTCGAAAACCGCCAGGGTGATCGCGTCGGTCTGATCCTGTTTGGCAGCCAGGCATTTCTGCAAGCGCCCCTGACCTTCGACCGCCGCACCGTCCGCGTCTGGCTGGATGAAGCCAGGATCGGCATCGCCGGCAAAAACACCGCCATCGGTGACGCCATCGGCCTGGCCCTCAAGCGCTTGCGTCTGCGTCCGGCCAACAGCCGTGTGCTGGTGCTGGTGACCGACGGCGCCAACAACGGTGGACAGATCGACCCGGTAACCGCCGCACGACTGGCTGCCGAAGAAGGCGTGAAAATCTACCCCATCGGCATCGGCTCAGACCCCGACAGCAGCGGCGTGCAGAGCATGCTTGGTCTGAACCCGAGCCTGGATCTGGATGAGCCCACCCTCAAGGAAATCGCCGCCATCAGCGGTGGCCAGTACTTCCGCGCCCATGACGGCGAAGAACTGCGAAAGATCCGCCTGACCCTCGACGCTCTGGAGCCGGTGGCCCAGCAACCCACCCAGGCACGTCCGGCCATGGCGCTTTATCAGTGGCCGCTGGCGGCGGCACTGCTGGGGAGTGTGTTGCTGGTCTTCGTCGATCTGTGGGCCAACAACGCCCTGCAACGCCTGCTCAACCAACAACGACTTGCAGGTCTGCGCAAGCGCCTGGCACGTATCCGGAGGCCACGATGATCGCGCTCTGGCCTCACTGGCTAAGGCCCTGGTGGCTGCTGATCCTGCCATTGCTGGGTGTGTTGATCTGGCACCTCTGGCACCGGCAGAAACGCGCCGGGCGCTGGCAGATGATCATGCCCGCGGCGTTCCACTCTGCGCTGCTCAACGGCGGACGCGGACGCAACAATAAATTGCCGTGGGTCATTCTGGGCATCTGCTGGGCTCTGGCCGTGCTGGCCTTGCTCGGTCCCGGCTGGCAGCGTGTCGAGCAGATCAGCCAGAAGCCGGTCGACCCACTGGTGGTGGTTTTGGAGCTGACGCCGCAAATGCTCGCCACCGACAGTTCACCGACCCGCCTGGAGCAGGCCAAGCGCAAACTGCTGGACCTGTTGCAGGCCCGCAGCGACTCGCAGACCGCCATCATCGTTTACGCCGGCAGCGCTCACACGCTTGTGCCACTGTCCGACGATCAGGTGACCAGTCATAACCTGCTGGATGCCATCAAACCCTCGATCATGCCCCAGGCCGGTCAACGTGCCGATCTGGCCGTCAGGAAAGCCCTCGACCTGCTCAAGCAAGGTGCGCTGGGTCAGGGCCGGATTCTGTTGATCGGCTCGTCGTTGAACGAACAGGAACGTCAGGGGATCGAGCAACTGCTCAAAGGCCAATCGCCACCGCTGCTGATCCTGGGCATCGGTACCGCCGAAGGGGCTCCGGTGACCCTGGAAAACGGCAGCCTGCTCAAGGACGCTCAGGGCGCGATCATGGTGCCGCGCCTGGACAGCGCCAGCCTCAATGATTTCGCCAACAATATGGGCGGCAGCTATCGTCAAGCCAGAATGGACGATGAAGACCTGCGCAGCCTGGGCCTGTTCGCCGGCCCGCAGAATCTGCGCAGCGACGGGCAGGTCCTGCAACTGGATACCTGGGCCGATCAGGGCTACTTGTTCCTGTTGCCGCTGTTGCTGCTGGCAGCCTGCGCCGGACGACGGGGCTGGCTGTTCTGTCTGCCGTTGCTGTTCATGCTGCCGCAGAACAGTCAGGCGTTCGAGTTCCAGGACCTGTGGCTACGCCCGGATCAGCAAGGCCAGCGCCTGCTGGAACAACGCCGACCCGCCGAAGCCGCACAACACTTTGAAAACCCGCAATGGAAAGGCATGGCCTTTTATGAAGCGGGAGACTACGCCACGGCGGCCCAGCGCTTCGCCGAGGGCAACACGGCTGCCGACCATTACAATCGCGGCAATGCCCTGGCCCATAGCGGCGAACTGGAAGCGGCACTGGACGCTTATGAACAGGCCCTGGAACGCCAACCGGACTTCCCGGCGGCGCAATTCAACAAGGCATTGATCCAGCGTTTGCTGGATCAGGCCAACAACCCAGGCGCTTCAGAAACGGAGCAGGACAAGAGCGAGCAAGTCGAAGAAGGCCACGAGACGCCGCACCAGCAGGCCAGCAACACGCCCGAAACGGAACAGAATCAGCCTCAATCCGAGGAAGACAGCAACACCGACAGCCAGCCCCCCGAATCGGCAGGCACCGACAATACAGGCTCGACGCAAGACGATGAACAGACCACTCGCCCACCGATCCAGCCGGCCGAGAGCCAGATCACCGTCGAACGACGTCAGGCGCTGGATCAATGGCTGAGGCAGATCCCGGACGATCCCGGCGAACTGCTGCGGCGCAAGTTTCGCTACGAACAGCAACATCAGGAAAAGACCCGATGAGTCGTGTGTATCCCCTTTTGACCGGCCTGCTCCTGGCGCTGGTCGTCTTGTCGTCACAGGCAGCGGAGCTGATCGCCAAGGTCGATCGCACGCGCCTCAACTCCGGCGAGACGGTGGAACTGACTCTGGAAACCACCGATGTCACGCTGTTCGGCAAACCTGACCTGAGCGCTCTGGACGCCAACTTCGATGTGCGCGGCACCCGCCAGATCAACCGGCTGACCACGCTGGATGGCGGCAACCAGGCCACCACCCGCTGGATCATCACCCTGCTGCCCCGCCAGTCGGGCATTGTCGTGATTCCTTCGTTGCAACTGGGCGAGCTGAAAAGCCAGCCCGTGAGCCTGCAGGTCATGCAGAGCGATACCCGGGAGAAAGGCAGCCAGCTGGCGCCGATCTTCATCGAGACGAGCCTGGATCAGGAAAGCGTCTATGTGCAGGCCCAGGCGGTGCTGACCCTGCGCATCTATCACTCGGTATCGCTGTTCGACGACAGCAGCCTGAGCCCCTTGCAGATTGCCGAGGCGCGAGTCGACAAGCTCGGTGACTCACGCACCTATGAGAAGCTGATCAATGGCGTACGCCATGGCGTGATCGAAACGCGCTATGCAATCTACCCCCAGCAGAGCGGCACCCTGGAGGTTCCGGCACTGGTCTTCAGTGCCACTCTGGTGCAGACCGGCTCACCGAATCAGGAGGCCAGTCCGTTCGGTCCGCAACCGGGTCGGCTGATGCGGGTCAGTTCTGCCAAGGTTCCCCTGAACGTCAAACCCAAGCCTGCCGACTACCCGGCCGATGTGCCCTGGTTGCCGGCCCGCAGCGTGACACTGGAAGAAAGCTGGAACCCGGAACCTGGCAACAGCCAGGTGGGCGACTCCCTGACCCGCACCATCATTCTCAAGGCCGAAGGCCTGTCCGGCTCGCAATTGCCGCCCTTGCCCGCCACACAGGTAGCGGGCCTGAGGCATTACCCGGATCAACCACAACTGGGCAATCTGGTCAGTGAGCGCGGCCTGATCGGCACCCGGGAAGAACGTGAAGCGCTGGTCCCCAGTCGTCCGGGCGCCATCGACCTGCCCACCGTGGACGTGACCTGGTGGAACACCCGGGAAGATCATCTGGAACACAGCAGCCTCCCTGCACGCACCCTGCAGATCAACAATAACCCAGGGCTCGCGGTGGATACGCCGGTCAATAACGAACAAGGTGGCCTGACGGTCCTCGGGCCGCCGGTCTGGCCGTGGCAACTGAGTACCGTGCTGTTCGCCCTGACCACCCTGCTGAGCCTGATTCTCTGGTGGCGGGCACGTGGCCAGCCAGCGGTGACCCGTTCGGTGCAGACCGGCCCAAGTCCGCGCACCGTACTGGACGATCTCAAGCGTGCATGTGCCGCCAACGATCCCCATGCAACCCGTCAGGCACTGGATGCCTGGGCACGCCAGCAGCCTGAAACCCTGGCCGACATGGCCGCCCGCTTCGTACCGTTGTCCGATGCGCTGGATGGCTTGAACGGCGCGCTGTACAGCGAAACCGGCAAGTTCTGGATGGGCGAAGACCTGTGGCGCGCCATCCGCACCCTGCCCGCAGCCGAGCGGATACAGGACCCGACAGGCGATGCAGGGTTGCCGCCGCTTTATCCGAAATGAGATCTTCGCGAATGAATTCGCTCCACACAGGCTGTAGGAGCGAATTCATTCGCGAAAAAGTCCGCCCCAAAAATACCGCTTACAGGTCAATCAATGCGTTTGTTTCACACCTCCGACTGGCATCTGGGTCAGAACCTCCATGGTCAGGAGCGGGACTTCGAACACGCCAGCTTTCTGAGCTGGCTGCTGGCCCGTCTGGCCGAACGCCAACCTGATGTGCTGCTGATCGCAGGCGATATCTTCGACACGGTCAACCCGCCGGTCAAAGCCCAGGAGCGTCTGTACGACTTTATCGTCAACGCCCATGAGCAACAGCCGCTGCTGACCATCGTCATGATTGCCGGCAACCACGACTCCGGTTCACGTATCGAATTGCCTGCCCCACTGATGCGCCGCTTGCGCACTCACGCGCTGGGTCGGGTGTTGTGGCTGGATGATGGCTCGCTGGATGCAGAGCGCCTGTTGCTGCCACTGCCGGATGCAAAAGGTGACATCAAGGCATGGTGCCTGGCCTTGCCGTTTCTGCGCCCGGCCGAAGTCACAGGCGCGACACTGGGCGACGACTACCTGCGCGGCATTGCCAAGGTCCATGAATTGCTGATCGACGCCGCCAATGAAAAACGCCAGCCGGGCCAGGCCCTGATCGCCGTCAGCCATGCGCATATGGCCGGCGGCTCGGTGTCCGAAGACTCCGAGCGCAGCCTGATCATCGGCAATGCCGAAGCCCTGCCCGCCAGCCTGTTCGGACCGAGTATCACCTACGTTGCCCTCGGCCACCTGCACAAGCCGCAACGGGTCAATGGCGAAGATCGCATTCGCTACAGCGGTTCGCCCATTCCGTTGTCATTCTCGGAAATCGACTACAAACACCAGATTCTGGAAATTAACTGCGACGGCGAGCAACTGGTCAGTGTCGAGCCACGCCTGATCCCCCGCGCCGTCAACCTGCAACGCCTCGGCCCTGCACCGCTGGCCGAGCTGTTGCTGAAACTCAAGGAACTGCCGGACATTGACCTGCTGGCCGACATCGACCGCCAGCCCTGGCTGGAAGTGCGCGTGCGCCTGGACGAGCCGCAACCGGACCTGCGCAACCAGATAGAAACCGCCCTGCAAGGCAAGGCCGTGCGTCTGGTACGTATCGGTGCCGAATATGCCGGGACAGGCAAGCGCGACGGCAGCGATGAGGAATCGACCCTGATCGAACTGGGCCAACTGAGCCCGCAAGAACTGTTCAGCCGCGCCTGGGAAGAAAGCTTCGGCAACGCGGTGGACGAACAGACCCTCACCGATTTCGCCACGCTGCTGCGTGAAGTTCAGCAGGAGAGCGAACAGCCATGAAAATCCTCGCCATTCGCCTGAAAAACCTCGCTTCACTAGCCGGGCCGTTCGAACTGGATTTCACCGCCGAGCCGCTTGCCAGTGCCGGTCTGTTCGCTATTACCGGCCCCACCGGCGCGGGCAAGAGCACCTTGCTCGATGCCCTGTGCCTCGCGCTGTTCGGGGCGATTCCGCGCCTGAGCAATATCGGCCAGTCCAAGGTCCCGGACGTGGAAGGTGAAATCACCACCAGCGACCCGCGCACCCTGCTGCGCCGAGGCACCGGCAGCGGCTACGCCGAAGTGGATTTCGTCGGCATCGACCAGCGTCGTTATCGCGCCCGCTGGGAAACCAACCGCGCCCGTGACAACGCTGCGAAAAAGCTGCAAGCCAGCCGCCAGACCCTCACCGATCTGGACAGCGAGCAAATCCTCAGCAACCAGAGCAAGCGCGAGTTCGAGCAACTGATCGAACAGCGCCTGGGTCTCAACTTCGAGCAGTTCACCCGCGCCGTGATGCTGGCGCAAAGCGAGTTCAGCGCCTTCCTCAAGGCCGATGACAAGGAACGCAGCGAACTGCTGGAAAAGCTGACCAACACCGCCATCTACAGCCAGCTAGGGCGTCGCGCCTACAGCAAGAGCAAGGAAGCCGAAGAAGCACTCAAAACCCTGACCGCCCAGGCTGGCAACATCACCCCGCTTGAGCCCGAGCAACGCGCCGAACTCGAACAGAACCTGAGCGAAGCCCAGCAGCAGCACAAAGCCCATCAGTCTCAACTGCGCCAACTGGAACTCAAGCAGCAATGGCTGACCGAACTGCATCGCCTGCGCGATGAACAGCTCAGCGCCAGCGAAAGCCTGAACAGCGCGCAACAGGATTGGGACAACCAGCAGGGTCAGCGCCAGACCCTCGGCCAACTGGAACGTCTGGGGCCGCAACGCCATCGCTTTGCCCGCCGCACCGTTCTTAATGCCCAGCTAACCCCGTTGGCCGAGCGCATTGGTCAGCATCAGGCTCAAGAAACCACACTGCAGACGCAACAGCAGCAACTGGAAAGCGCCCGCAGCAACGCCCACGCCCGGCTGCTAGAAGCTCAGCAACAACAAAACGATGCCAGACCGCTGCTGCAAAAGGCCTTTGACAGCCAGAACACCCTGAACCATCTGACTCAGGAACTGGCCAAAATCGTCGCGCTCCAGCAACAGGCTGACCAGAGTTGCGCAGAGGGCCAGAGCCAACTGGACAGTTTGCGCGATCAACAGCAACAGGTCTCTGTGCGCCTGGAACGTATCGCCCGGCAACTGGAGCACAGCACTGAACTCGCCCCGCTGGCGCAAGCCTGGAGCGCCTGGCGCGACCGGCTCAAATCCCTGACGCTGACCGCCAATCGCCTGAAACACGGACAAGGCGAGTTGCCTGCCCTGCAACAACGCGCCGCCGATGCCGATGAGCAATTGATCCAGCAGCGCAGCGACCTGGAAGTGCTGTACCGGGAGGCCGATTGCGAAGCAGACGCTGTCACCGAACAGACCCAGATTCTGGGCAGCCTGTTGCAGGACAACCGCAAGCAGCAACGCGCCTTTGAGGAACTGGCCCGCCTGTGGGCCAGCCAGCAAGAGATCGATAAACAACTGCAGGCTCTCGCACAGCAGCAACAAGACGCCCAGCAGGAACGCGACCAGCTCAATGCCGAAGGCATCCAGACCCGAGACGATCTGAAAGTTGCCGAGCAGACCCTGAGCGTCACTCAGCAACTGCTGGAACGTCAGCGTCTGGCCCGCAGCGCCAGTGTCGAAGAACTGCGCGAACAGTTGCAGGACGACCAGCCGTGCCCGGTGTGCGGCAGCGTCGAACATCCCTGGCATCAGCCCGAAGCATTGCTGCAAAGCCTGACCCGCCACGACGAAACCGAACAGGCCGGCGCCCAGAAAGCGGTGGATGAGTTAAAGGAAAAGTACAACCAGTTGCGCGAGCAGGTGGGCGGCGTCATTGCCCGGCAAAAAGAACTCATTCGCCAGCAGGAAAGACTCGCCCTCCAGCAGCAGGAACTCGCCCCGGACCTGCAAGCCCATCCACTCGGCGCACAACTGCTGGACCGTGATGCCGCACAGCGCGACAGCTGGCTGAAGCAGCAGCTCAGCCAGTTGAACGAAGTCATCAGCCGCGACGAGCAGCGTCAGGCTGCATTGCTCACGCTGCAAAAAGACGCTGCGCGCCTGCAACAGCAAGTTCAGGCTGCCCATGAAGCCAGCCAGACCGCCGCACGGCATGTCACTGACCAGATCAAGCAACTGGAAGCAGATCGCGAGCGCCTGGAAGAAGAACTGACAGCGCTTGCCACACTGGTATCACCCGAGCTGCTGGACAACCTGCGCAACGACGCTTCGGCCACCGTCATGCAGCTTGAACAACGCGTGACCCAGCGCCTGGACCAGCTCGAACAGCAAGGCGAAGAGCAAGAGGAACAGCGCGAACGCCAGCAGCGCATCGAAAAGGAACAGGATGCGCAACAGAACCGGGTCCAGCGCCAGGCTGAACTGGCTGAACAGGTTCAGACCCTGAGTCAGCAGCAACAGGCCAGCCAGCAGGTGCTCACTGAATTGCTGGGCTCCCATGCCGATGCCCAACAGTGGCAGCAAGCACTGGAGCAGGCCATCGAACAGGCCCGACAAGCCGAAGCTTCGGCAGGCCAGACGTTGCAGGATGTCCACAATCAACTGATTCAGCTCGGCGCCGAACTCAAGGCCGATCAACAGCAGTTGCTGGCTCTGGAGCAGGAGTCCCGCGAACTCGACGGCCAGATCAACGAATGGCGCAGCACCCATCAGGAACTGGATGACGCTTCGCTTGAAAGCCTGCTGACTTACGACGATGCCCGCATCGATCAGTTGCGCCAGCAATTGAATCTCAGCGAAAAGGCCCTGGAGCAAGCCAAGGTGCGACTGCATGAGCGCGAACAGCGCCTGCAACAGCATCAGGCGCAACACAGCGACATCACCGATAACGAACAACTGGCCGCTGCCCTGCTCCAGATTCAGACTGAATGTGACGTCAGCGAACAACACTGCGCCGACCTGCGCGCCCGGCTGAGCGAAGACGAACAACGGCGTAACGCCAATAGCGAATTGCAGGAACGCATCGCGCTGGCCACAGGCGAGTACCAACGCTGGGCGCGTCTGGCGGCACTGATCGGTTCGGCGGAAGGCGACAAATTCCGCAAGATCGCCCAGGCCTACAACCTCGACCTGCTGGTCCATCACGCCAACGCCCAACTCAGGCAACTGGTGCGCCGCTATCGCCTCAAGCGCGGCGGCAGCATGCTGGGCCTGCTGGTGCTGGATACGGAAATGGGCGACGAACTGCGCTCGGTGCATTCGTTATCGGGCGGCGAAACCTTCCTCGTCTCCCTGGCCCTGGCATTGGGACTGGCTTCGATGGCGTCAAGCACCTTGCGTATCGAATCGCTGTTCATCGACGAAGGCTTCGGCAGCCTGGACCCCGAATCCCTGCAACTGGCCATGGACGCCCTTGACGGCCTGCAAGCCCAGGGACGCAAGGTCGGCGTGATCTCTCACGTCCAGGAAATGCATGAGCGGATTCCGGTGCAGATCAAGGTACGTCGACAGGGGAACGGGTTGAGTACGATAGAGGTTGGGGATTGATCCGTGGAAGGGGCCTTGGCCGCGACAGCCAGTTTGAAGCGCTGAAAATGTGTTGCCTGTAAGCAAGTCGTCGCGGCCAAGGCCCCTCTCACGGAATAACATGTGTGCCTTAACTGATCAGCACTACTCCTACATTGGCTTTGATTTTTATTTACTTCACTTCATATACATCAATCTTGTTACGCACTTCTTTCGTGATGGACTTCCAATCCTTCAGGAGGTCATAGGAGAAAAAAGATTGAATGAGCAGCCCTGAGTGACTGTAGAAAGACGTCCTGCACGTGCCGTTTTTTCTGGAAGGGTCGTTTAACCAGACAACCCAGCAGAAGAACTCTGTCGGGGGCGTGGTGTTGTCTGATTCCCGGGATTGGTAAATATAATTTCGGGAGAAGTCTGTAGAAGACGGGGCATTTACAGGGTATTCGATCAAGTCCAGGTCTGTGCGCTCGACTGGCGTGTCTGTCTTTTTAAAAGACAACATGCTCTCTATCCGGGCAGGGTTTCCCCGCGTGGATATCTCTGTCCTGATCATGTGCTGTTCCCCTTTGCCTGCCGGCCCCGTTCTGGGTGGGGTAAAGAGGAATCCCATGTTGAGGTGCAAGGTCAGCATGTCAGCCTTTGCGGCTTGAATGGTGCCAGCCGTATACACATCGAACACAACATCCGCAGGTACTCGGAAAGTCGAGCTTGCGACCTGGATCGTATTCGCTTCACCCTTGGTAATACCGTGGGCAGCAAGGTACTCGGGGGTATTGATTTTGGGAGCTTCCTTGTTGCAGGCGGCAAGAAAGAAGAACAGGGGCAAGAGAGCGAGGCAGCGGCAAACCCTTGCATAGGCGTCGTGAGTCACAGAAATCCCTTAGGCGTGATGGCTAAGTGATTCTGTCTTGAAAGCAGGCTAATGTGCAAAATTCTTCGCGAATGAATTCGCTCCCAAACCGTGTGGGAGCGAATTTATTCGCGAACAACCCCAATCACGAAGCTCGTTCCTGTGGGGCCGCAGCCACGACCACCGAAGGCGCAGCCGACTCATAAGCACGGGTTTTAAGTTGTGGATGCAGGCTTGTGATTGTCACTACGGCAATGAAAACTACATAAAGCGAAATCGCGATGTATGCGCCTTGTTTGATTGAACCCAGAATGGCAGTGGCCATGTTTACTGCTCCATAATGTTTTGCATGGCCAACAGGATCGTCGATATCCGTTGTATTGAAAAACCATGGTTATGCATAGCCGCTATCCGTTTTTTTGATGAGTGCAGTATCAATCATCAACGCCTGACACCTAATCAGGCATAAAAAATCCCCCGTCACTCATGAAGTAACGGGGGATTCGGGGTCAGCCCAGTCCACAGTAAATGCATGGTCTGCCACGCAATGGGCAGTGGTCGCAAAAACCTGTGTGAGCCAGTGAAACCGTGGTGTGTCAGTGCTTACTGCGCGGTTTTGTGGTCCAGCGCGGCGTAGAAGTTGGCACTTTGTTGCAGGTACTTTGGCGTGTAAGTCTGGGTAGCGTGGGCTTTTTTATCGGTGACTTCAACACTGGCGCTGGCAGGGAGAACAACGGATGCCGAAATAGCCGATGCTGCAATGATGGAAAAGATATTGAAGTTCATGTCATTAACCCTCGGTGGTCTTTTATATATGCACGCTTGGATTCAAGTGGTGGCCGTTCTGGCCGTGACTCAAACTTACGCCCGAGGCTGCTCATTCAAAAATCTTTTATGCCACTAACTCATATCATCTGGATTAATAGTTGATCAAGCCCACGTAAACCGCGGGCTTGAGCCTTGGCAACGATCAATTGTCAGTCAGGAAATGCAGATCCGAAGGTGAATCGAAATCGATTTTCTGCACCGTCTCACCCAGCATTCCAGTTTGAGGGTCGCGGCGAACCGTGACGATCTGATTGCTCTTCTGGTTGGCTATCAACACAAATTTTCCGCTGGGGTCGAAGCTGAATTCCCGTGGCTCCGTACCTTCCACCGAGCGACGTTGCAGCTCTTCAAGCTGGCCAGTGGTCGGATCGATCCGAAAAACCAGCAGTTGATTGGCTTCGCCACGGTTGGCGACATACAGAAAACGGCCATCGGGCGACGCATGCAAACCACCGGCACCATTGCGTTGCTGCACACCCTGGTTTTTCAGGTCGACCAGTTGGGTCTGCTTGAACTCGCCATCCAGATAATCGAACACCGCGACCTGAGCCGACATTTCCAGCACCAGCCAGGCATGTTTGCCTTCGCGACTGAACAGGATATGCCGCGGCCCGCTACCGCCCGGCAACTGCACCGAAGCCGTGCTGGCCGGCTGCAAAGGTCTGGCCTGACTGGCGTCGTAGCGGTACACAAACAGTTTGTCGGCTCCCAGGTCGGCGGCAACCACATACTTACCATCGGGCGTCGGCACCGCTGCATGGACATGGGAAGACATCTGACGTTCCGGGTTGACCTGGCTGGCCGTATTCGGCCCGGCGGACTGCACGACATCTTGAAGCTTACCGTCCTTGCCCACCGGCAACACCGCCAACGACCCGCCAGGATCAGGCTGCACGGCATAGTTGGAAACAAACAGATAACGCCCATCAGGGCTCAGGCTCGAATGCGTAGGCTCGTCGCCCTTGCTCTTGACCTGATTGAGAGGCGTCACCTGGCGAGTCTTGGGAGCGATGGCAAAACTGCTGACCTTGCCCTCCACATCACTCTGCCCTGGCCCGTTCTCGTTGACTGCGTACAAATAACGCCCGTCCTTTGACAGAGTCAGCCAGGAAGGATTTTCAGCACGGATCACCTGACGCGGCGCGGGATCGATCTTGCCCGTCTGGCTATTGAAACCGAAACGGTAGATGCCTTCGCTCTTGCCCTGGGTATAGGAACCCACCAGCAAATCGGTGTCGGACATGGTTTGGGCCTGTACGGGGAAAACGCTGATTGCACTGGCAAGCGCCAGCCACGGCAAAAACGCAGGAGTCATGGGGGCATTCCTTTCTTGTTTAAATTATGGGTGCCGGCTTCGCGACAGTCAGGGCTATGACAGGCTATCGCTCATCTAGTTTTACAGGAGAATCAATCCTGCTCGCTTTCATCCTCATCGTTCGGGGTGAAGGCATCGAGGCAGACAATACGGTGATCGGCATTGCCATCGTTGACGACCCAGCTTTGCAGGCTTTCATCAAAGGTCGCGGCCTGAATCTGAGCGAGGCTGAAACGCCATACCTTGCGCTCACGGCCATCCATGCACTCGATATTCAGATCATCGCCCAGAGAGAACTCCCAAGCGTGAAGCCCATCGATTTCCAGCATCGTGGAAGCTTGCAGGGCGGCGAGCAGGGTGGTGGGTGTGGTTGTCATGAGGGGTCATCGGCCTTTGTAAAAGGGCGAATGATAGGGCAAAAGTAGCTTTTTCGACATCAAGACAAGGCGATACTCATATTTCCTGCGTGTGTGCTGCCTTGAAGCAGCACACATTGACATCGGTTCGATATCAAACATCACGCACGAGCGTTATAAATGTAATTCACTAACGCCTGAAAGCTTTTAAAGTTTCCCGCCACCTTCCTGCTGATACTCACGCCAAACAGATTATTGATCTTGCTCAGCACAGCATCATAATCCTTAACACCCCCTGCACTTTGAACCTTGTACCTTACACAATCGACAATATCGATAATCGTGACCCAGCTGAAGTCTTCTTCATCGGGCAAACTGATATTGAACACTTTTTCAAGCGCTACAACAACATCCACCGTATCCAAATCATCAGCAAAATCGGAGAATCGCGCTTCATCTGCTAACTCCTCGACACTGACATCCAAGTTATCAGACAGCACCTGTTTAACTATTTCCTTTATAAGCATTGCAGACACCTCCCTGTTTATTTTTTACTTTAGCAGTGCCTGGAAGAGATAAAAGATGAAAAAACCTCTTCCCTCCCGTTTGGCTATTCATTGAGCGCCGTGTCAGAACAGATGCTTCTAAAAACTCCAAAAACAGGCTATCCCCTGTTCAAAATACAATGGAGCCTCTCTGTTTTAATTCAACATATTCTATTGAGGCGACAGTCAGGGATAGAAGCTCACCACATAAACATCGTGGCGAGCTTCGGCGGGCACTGTTGCTCTCTGTGCCAGGTTTGCCATCCATCACAAACCCGGCAATCAACGCTCTTTTAATATCTGCGTCGTGCCACTTCCTTTACCTCAAAGCCTGAACCGATCCACCGACTGCGATAACTGCCCCGCCAGCGCCGACAATTCATCAGTCGTCCCCGCCGTCTGGCCAATGACTCTGCTATTGCCTTCGGACATGTTGGCGATCATTTCCACTTGATGGGCGATTTCGTTGCTGGCCAGGCTTTGTTCGCTGATGGTGCGGCTGATGTCGTTGACCAGTTGGGTGGTGCTCAGGGTGGCTTCGAGAATTTCCTTGATGGCGGTTTCGACTTCGGCGGTAACGGCCATGCCTTTGTCGACCTGGGCAACGCCCGTTTCCATGCTGGTCACGGCTTCGCGGGTGTTTTGCTGGATGCGGGAAACCATGCTGGCAATTTCCTGGGTGGAGGCGCTGGTGCGTCCGGCCAGGCTTCTGACTTCGTCGGCTACCACGGCAAAGCCACGCCCCTGCTCTCCGGCGCGGGCGGCTTCGATGGCGGCGTTGAGTGCGAGCAGATTGGTTTGATCGGCGATGCCTTTGATCACCTGAATGATATTGAAAATACCCTCGGACTCTTCATCCAGATTGCGGATCACCTGGGCAGACTGCTGCGAAGAACGGGCAATGCTTTCCATGTCGCTGACCACCTGATGGATCACGCGACCGCCATTTCTGGCCAGCGCTTCGGCCTTGTTGGCCATGTCCAGAGCGCGCTCGGCGTGCCGGGTGATTTCTTCGATGCTGGCCGTCATTTCACTGGCTGCTGCGGACATGGTGCTGGCCGCCGAGCTTTGCTGCTGGCTGCTGTCCGCCACTTCATGGCAGCCGCTGCTCAATTGCTGGCTCATCCCAGTGACACCATGGGCATTGCTGCGTACCACCTCGATCATGCTCCGCAAGTCGCGCTGCATGATCGCCAGGCTGCGGATCAACATGCCCGCTTCATCTTTTTGCCGGGGTTCGACAATGGACTCGCTCAGGTTGCCATGGGCGATGCTTTCGGCAATACGGCTGGCGGACGACAACGGCCCCATGATACTGCGGATGACCCAGAGCCCTTGAACAATCAGCAATATCAAGCTGGCAATCAATACCGCTCCGAGGGTGAGGTTGGCGTTGCTGCTGGCTTGTCGGGTTTCTTCGCTGGCCTGTTGCGTGCTGCTTTCGATGAGCTCGCTCAGGCTGCCCATTTCGTCTTCCAACTGAATGAACGCCTTGTTGAAGACGCCCAGTTCCTGATGCGCACTCTCGGGTTTGTCGAGAGCCAGCCCGACGATTCTTTCGCCAGCGGCAATGTAGGTTTCCAGGCTGGGCTTGACCTTGTTCAGCCCCGCCTTGATGGCGTCATTCACAGGCAGGTTGAGGTTTTCGCCGAGGACTTTACGAAAGAGCGCCGCATGCTCGGCAATGGAGCTACGCACCTCGTCTTTGCTGCTGTCGCTTTGGCCAAGGCCGACCAGAATCGCAGAGAGCACATCCGCGCGCAGGGCGTCGTGCATCATGTCGGCCTCAAGATGGTTGCGCAGCGCGGTCATGCTGACCTCGTTGTCCTCCATCGCATCGGACATCCGGGCATTGCCCACATAACTCACCAGACTGGTGATCAGGATGGCAATTACGCCGGTCCCCATAAGCAGAAGCAAACGTAGTTTTATAGACACCCTGCCGCCCTCTTGTGGTCCTTCAGATAGAGCAAAACCCAGTCCCAGACTGGTTATCGGCACCCTCGCCGGGTTAGTTAAGCCTATTTGCAGGCTTTCGTTTCATGGCCCGTCGTTAAACGTCCGACACTGACTGTGGCCGAGTGCTATTCTCGGCGCGCTACGCACAGCCGGCAGGCAAAATACTTTGAAGACAGGGATAAAGGGATGATTGACTTCAGCAACAAGGGCTTCTTCAAGCTTAAACAGAACAGCGAATACGCCGAGCGCGTCACTGAGCTTCTGCTGGAAGGCGAACAGATCATCGACTCCTATAAATCGTTGCGCGATGGCGTGGTGTTCACCAGCAAGCGAATCATTGCGGTCAACGTACAGGGCATCACCGGCAGCAAGAAAGACTTCACGTCCCTGCCCTACAAGAACATCGTCGCTTACTCCGTGGAAACCTCCGGGACTTTCGACCTGGACTCCGAACTCGAGGTTTACTTCTCGGCACTGGGCAAAGTGAAATTCGAATTCACCGGCAAGACCGAGATTGTCGAGATTTCAAAAATCATCTCCAGGCACATCTTCTAAACTCGCAACCTGCTCAGCGCCAGTTGATCGTTCCATCTCCAGCAGACAGGCACGATCAACATCCACCGGTTTTCAATCCCTGCAACGCAAATACTCCGCCATCGCAGCAAAGCGTCGCCGGGTTTCATACTCGAACAGGCGGTTGACCAGAGGGTCGAGCACTCGCCCCAACCAGCGTGGACGCATCTGGATACGAAAGGTGTAAATCAGCTCCGAGCGAGAATCGTCAATGTCACGGTGCTGCATCGATGCGGCCCAACCCTCGAACCAGCCCGCCGGCTCGACCAGCACGGCAGCCGCAACCCTGCCCGGCTGATAATTCACAAATCGGGTGCGCATGGCGAAAAAGCGCTTCCAGCCACGTCCCTGATTGAAAGTAATTGCCCCGACATACGGATGACTGCCACCGCCCTCCACTTCAGCCCGCGACAGCAAACTGTCCCAGCGCATGCGCACATCATGATCATGAAAGGCCTCAAAGGCCTCAGCCGCGCTGGCTGGCATGATCATCCTGATTCGGTTTTGCCTCATTTTCTGCTCCTGCTGATGATGCTTTGCTTACCCGACCAGACGCTGGACGATGCTTACCAACCGCTCGCCAACCTTCTGGGCATCACCCCGGCTTTGCGCTGCCAACTGCGCACCATTGAGCACAAACAGGATTTCGCTGGCGGTGCCTTCCGGGTCCTCCAGACCAGCCTCGGTACACAGCGCAATCAAGCGCTCGTTGAGGTCGCGGGAGTGGGCCTCGATCACTGCTCGCGCCGGATGCTCCTTGTCCGGCAACTCGGCGACCGAGTTGGCGAAACAGCAGCCTCTATCGGCATCGGTGGCCAAACGGCTGGCAATGAACCGCGCCCAACCCAGCAACTGGGCCTTGGGGTCATCGGGGTGTTGCACCTTGAGCTGGTCCAGCACATCGGCATAGGCCAAAGATTCCAGTCGCAGCCATTCAGCAACCAGCGCGTCCTTGTTCGCAAAGTGCCGGTAGATCCCCATTTTGGTGGTGCCGGCATGGGCGGCGATGGCCTCTACGCCGACGCCACGAATCCCGTCCCGATAAAAAAGCTCATCGGCGGCGAGCAGAATTCTCTCCCGTAGCGGCAATGCCTGACTGTCTCTCTTCATACGTCACCCTTGACGATGATACCGACTGGTATCAACATGATACCGATCAGTATCAGCGCGAGATATTAGCATGAACACCCGGCAGTACACCTTCGGCTCGACCCACATCACCCGCGTCAGCGAAAAACTGTTCGACGCCTTTGCGCCCGATGCACTGCTGCCGGACTGGGACAACAACGCCATTGAGCCGCAGCGCTCATGGCTGGTGCCCGATAGCCTCACCGCCACAGGCCAGAAGGTGATCATCAGCGTGCATACCTGGGTCATCAAAACGCCGCAGCATACGGTGCTGGTCGATACCGGCGTCGGCAATGCCAAGCATCGTCCCGGCCTGCCCATTTTTCACCAGTTGAACGAGCCCTGGCTGGAACGCCTGGCGGCTGCCGGGGTAACGCCAGAAGAGGTCGACTACGTGCTGCTCACTCATTTACACACCGACCATATTGGCTGGAACACTCATCTGGTGGATGGCCAATGGGTGCCGACTTTTCCCAATGCCAAGTATGTGTTTCCAGAGGTTGAGTATCAGCATTTCGTCAATGGCCCCGGACGCCAGGCCATGGGTTATCAGGCTTTTGTCGACAGCGTGCTGCCGGTGGTCGAAGCCGGTCAGGCGCTGATGATCGGTGCCGAGGGCGGGCCGTTTCTTGAAGACTTCCACTTCCATCCGACTCAAGGCCATAGCGTGGGCCATATGTCCATCAGCTATCAGCACGCTGGCAAGACGGCCATGTTTGGCGGCGACGTCATGCATCACCCTATACAGGTTTCGCAGCCGCTCTGGTCTTCATGCTTCTGCAGCCTGCCAGAGGCCGCCAATCGCTCACGCCAATGGCTGCTGGCGTTTCTGGTTGAACACGACGCCCTGTATTTCAGCTCTCATTTCGCTGGCACCTCGGCCGGGCGGGTCAAACGCCAGGGCGACGGTTACAGCTGGCACTTTGAATAATCCGCTCTTCACTCATCGCACAAGGACACTGCCATGACTGCACCTCACCCCGAGCCTACCCTGCGTGCCAGAAAGCTGGACCCCGGTGCCGCGCGCGTGATTGCACTGATGCGTCAGGCTCCTGTTGCCACTGGCGAACCGACACCCGAGCAGGCACGAGCCGCCTTTCGCACCAGCCGCCAGGCCCTTGCAGCAGCGCCTGTGGACATCGCAGCGGTTGAAAACCTGAGCGCACCGGGCCCGGGCGGCGAGATACCTTTGCGTCTCTATCGCGGGATCGAAACCGCCGAAGACGAAACCCTGCCAGCCTTGCTGTTCTTTCACTCGGGTGGCTGGGTCGTCGGTGATCTGGACACCCACGACGGCGTCTGTCGGCAACTGGCCCTTTTGGCTCGCTGCATCGTGATTGCAGTGGATTACCGTCTGGCCCCGGAACATAAATTCCCGGCAGCCACTGAAGATGCCTTGGCTGCTCTGGATTTCGTCCGGGCACAGGCCACGCAACTGGGCATCGATGCCCAGCGCATTGCCGTCGGCGGCGACAGCGCCGGAGGCAACCTGGCCGCCGTGCTCGCCTTGATGGCGCGGGATGCAGGCTACCCGCCGCTGGCATTGCAAGCCCTGATCTACCCGGCAACCGACTTCCATGGCGTTCATCGCTCCCAGCAACAATTGGCCCTGGAACCGCCGCTGACAGCCGCCACATTGAACTGGACCAAAGCTCAATACCTGCGCAACGATGCCGACCGCCTGGACTGGCGCGCGTCCCCGTTATTGGCCGAAGATCTCAGCGGCCTGGCCCCGGCCTTTATAGTGACCTGTGGCTGCGACCCTCTCGAAGACGAAGGCCGGGCCTATAGCAAACGTCTGCATGAAGCGGGGGTCACGGTGACCGACAGCCACTTTGCAGGGCAGATCCACGGGTTTATCACCATGAGCCGCCTGATCCCGCAAACCACCGAACTGCTGGCGCAGATCGCCGGGGCGCTGGATGCCGCGTTTCATAGAGGGACCGAGCAGCGCTTTGGACAGTAGGAGCGGATTTATCCGCGAGACAGCATTCCAGGCGATGCATTTCTTGGGATGTAACGGCCTCTCGCCTTGCTTCCCAGCCGAATATATTCCGGCTCTGAACAGGCACAGAAACCTTATTTTCATCACAAGAATGAAGCCCGCAGACCAGGCTGCTAGGCTAACCAGTCAAGTGCCGTTTCCCCAACATGGATGACCGGGATGTCGTACCAACGCTTGTTTTATCATCCTGTCTGCCTGTGGCTGATTGTGCTGGCAACACTTTTTCCCGCCAGCATCGTGACGTGGGGATTGTTCTGGCAGCGACTTGGCCTTGGTAACGGCATGATGCTCGCAATGGCAGCTTTGCTAATGGCGCAGGGAATTATCTGGGTATCCGCGTTTGGCATTCGGTCTTATCGGATAAATTCCGGCAATCGCAAAGTCTGGCTCAGAACACTCACGATACCGGCCATCGCTCACGGCGCACTCTTGATGATTGGCGTATTTGCGTCCTCAGCACCTGTGAACTCCAGCACGCTTCTGTTGGGTGGGCCGATCCTGGCTTGCAGCTATATGTGGATACTGGTGCGTCAATCGCAAACATGGCAACCGCCCCGCCCGGCGCCCTCGCCCCGACGCAAATGGCAGTGGCGATCAATGCCAGCACGCGCCCTGGCAGTGGTGACTCTCGCAAAACTGCCCTTGCCTCAACCCAATGACCGGCAGACGGTATTTGCTCTGGTGTATACCTCAGCCATTGCTTTGGTTGCTACCGCAGTTGTCATTCACGGGATCGCAACCAATGATCTGGTGGTCGTGAGCAAGCGAGGCTCATTCCATGTAAGCGGGACCGAAATCATACCGTTTGCCAGCCTTTATATTTGCCTTGTATTGATCTGCCTATCCGTCGTGGCCGGTCACCGGGACGAACGACCCAACGCCCATGTTTACAGACGGTTTCGCAACGTCATGGCGTGGATCACAGGCGTCCTGCTGACCTATGCCATTTTGTCCCCTCTTGTGCGTCTCATCGCGCTTATTGCTTCGGGGCCACACCGCTAATGCCCCCTAAAACCAACTGACCGGGGCTGAGAGCTGAACCCGCTTGGAAGCTCCCGATCAGCGCCATCACATCAAGCAAAAAACGACCAGCGCCACCCCAGCAACCGCCGCCACCAGGACTCGGTCACGACCTCGGGCTGCACCTGAACCAGCTCCGGCAAATCCCGCAACTTGACCCAAAGCTCTCCATGCCATTGCAGCGAACTCAGGACATTGCCCTGCCAGCGCATCTGGTACAGCAGAGGTTGGTCGGTTGCATCCGTCTGGCGGGCATCCAGAGCAGGCAAGACTTCCTGCGCCAGCCAGCGGCGCAGTGCGCGGTTTTCCGGGACGTAGTGATGCACCAACATCGCGAAGGCACCCGATTCGCTGATCATCAGGCATTTTTCCCAGCTCCCGTGGGTCAGCAGCCAGACGGTGCGGCGTTGGTCGATATCGAGTTTGAGGGTGGCGCGTTCGTCCAGTTGTTTGCCCATCAGCCGGGCAAGATCCTGCAAGGGAAACCAGACCTGAGCATCCAGCATCACGGCGCGCAGCATGCGGTGGTGGCGGATGAAGATGGTGGGTTCGAGGTGGTCGGTGCAGGGTGGTGAGGGGTATGGAAGGTCCATTGTGTCAAAGCTCCTTGTGAGAAAAAGAGCTGCCTAACGTCGTCAAACGAATTGGGTGGCAGCTGTGCGAAGGTTGACGAACCGGCCTTCACTCGCGCACACCGGCAGACCCTAAGGTCTCCGACGCACAGCCGCCATGAAGCAACCTCATGCATGAAATGGCATGAGGCAGCATGGAGCGCGATTGCGAGTGCAGGATCGGGTCGTCAAACCCGGCCGCTGATTTTGCAGCGACGCCGCACCTTAAATCCCCGAATCGACACATACAAGCGGTCGGGATTTTCTAGGAAATTTCACTCAAGGGAAAGGGAATAAACCATGTGGCTGAGCTATACCGTTCAGTCAAAACGTACACATCATGAAGTGGGAGGGGCCTTGGCAGGACGCATACCGGTCACTTGCATAATCTTGCGCATTTGATTTGCGAGGGGCTGGCAGCTAAGACTTCAGCGGGTAGGATGTGACTCGTAAAGAGGAACTCCGTGGCAACTATCGTGCATTCAGGTATCCAACAGTTTATTCATATCTAGTCGATGCCCACTCGGCATTCTGAGCAATCTATATCTGCTTTCTGAACAGGCGAAGATAACTTCCCTGAGCGCCATGGTATTGCCTTGATTTTAACAACTACCTCATCCGGGCGGATTATTTATCAAACTAATCCTTCCCGAGTGCGAGTCACTTCAATCCATTCAGGAAATAAAGCGATGTCATCCAGCCACACTCAAAATCCGGATCTATTAACTGTCGGGCTGGCACAGATTGCACCCATCTGGCTTGACCGCGAAGCGACTCTTGAGAAAATAGTCGATTACATCGGCCGCGCAGCAGAGCAACAGTGCCAATTCGTTACATTCGGTGAAGCCCTGTTGCCCGGCTACCCTTTCTGGCTGGAACTGACCGATGGAGCGCGCTTCAATTGCTCGATACAAAAAGACATCCACGCCTACTACGTTAAGCAGGCAGTACAGATCGAGGCAGGGCATCTGGATGCCGTTTGTGCTGCCGCTGCCAAACACAACATCGCTGTCATGCTCGGTTGTATCGAGCGGGCAGCGGATCGTGGCGGCTACAGTGTGTATTGTTCACGGGTTCATATCGGGGCGGATGGCGTGATTGGTTCGGTGCATCGCAAGTTGATGCCGACCTACGAAGAACGCCTGACATGGTCGCCGGGTGACGGGCATGGTTTGCAAGTTCACCCCGTCGGATCATTTACTGTCGGCGGTCTCAACTGTTTTGAAAACTGGATGCCCTTGTCGCGTGCCGCACTGTATGCCCAAGGCGAAGATCTGCATGTCGCTCTATGGCCCGGCAATCTGCGCAACACCGACGACATCACGCGCTTCATCGCCAAAGAGGGACGTTGCTTCACTATCTCGGTATCAGCGCTGATGCGGCGTGAAGACTTTCCATCCGATACGCCGCACCTGGACTTGATACTCGCAAATTGCCCAGAGATCCTGGCAAACGGCGGCTCATGTATTGCTGCGCCAAATGGCGACTGGGTCCTTCCGCCAGCCGTCGGTGAAGAGTGCCTGCTGGTCGCGACGCTCGACCGCAATGAAGTGCGCCGTGAGCGGCAGAACCTTGATCAGGCCGGGCATTATTCGCGGCCAGACGTTACGCGACTTGTCGTTGACCGGCGCCGTCAAAATGTTGTGACGTTTGAAAATTGATATGAGCTAAAGGAGCAAGCGGGAGGCCTGGTTAATGAGCACAAACGTCAGCTCATTGAGGGAGTCACCGAGCTCCTGCAAAAGGTGTTGAATAAACCCCAAGCTCCACTTTCGTGGTGATTATTGGTCAGCACGCTCTGTATCTGCCGACTAAAGGGAGCGATTCGGCCACAGAGTCAATCGCTCTTGATTTCCCAAGGACTACAGTTGCTTCAAGCACTGCAGCCGCAGGTGCATAAGGCGATTGCAGTTCGCGAGCAGCGTTTTGCGTTGAGAAGGAAGCGATCAGAAAAATCATGCCCAACGCCGCAGGCAATGCGCCTTTGGGGTTGCGGACGCCCAGATGAGCCATGCCGGACAGCACCAGGTGATAGAAGATACCGGCATAGGCGAGATCGCTCAGCGCTACATTGAAGTGCCAGAGAATGGCGATGGGGCCGAGCACCTTGACGACGATCATGAACGGCACAAGAGTCGGGGCCGAATATCCCAGGTCCGCTTGTGCCTTTCGCACAAATTCGCCCTTGGCGATATACAGGCTTGCAGAAACGAAATACAGCAACGACAACAAAACGGTGCTGATCCAGTAGAGGTAGAAAGTGGTCATGTTTTTTCTCTGACTTGAAGTAAGTTGAATATGGAGTAAGGATGTCGTCTAACATCAACTTCAACAAGTAGGATGAATTAATGGTGGCTAGTATGGAAAACCAGACTATTGAGGAAACTACAGTCAATATGCATGAGGAAATGCGTCGTGCATTTGCTTTGCTTTCCGGTAAATGGAAACTGGAAATCATGTGGCTGCTCAATCAGCGGATCTATCGCTTTGGCGCGTTGCGCAAAGCCATTCCCGGTATTACCCAACACATGCTGACAGCACAACTGCGAGAACTGGAGGCCGACGGCCTGGTGTCACGCACCATCTTTGCGGAGGTACCGCCGCGCGTCGAATATGAAATCACCCAGAAGGCTCGGGGCCTGGGACCAACAATGGAAGCGCTCGTTGCCTGGTGGAACGAGTATGGGGGAAGCGTGCCGGTCAAGCCCGTCGCACGCGGGCGCAAGGCCAGCCCGACACTGTCAAAGACGAAGAATAAAGAGCCCTGACTCTACGCGCCTGTTGAAGCACCAATCCCCTGCCGTATCTCGCGCACATCCCGTGCAGGCGGTGCGCCGAATTGTCGGAGATATTCGCGGCTGAACTGGGATGCGCTTTCATAGCCGACAGCGAACGCCACGTCAGAGGCGCGATGTTCGCCGGCAAGCAAAAGCTGGCGGGCTTCCTGCAATCTGAGCTGTTTCTGATACTGAATCGGGCTGAAGCCGGTCATTGACTGAAAATGGCGATGCAGGCTCGCACGGCTCATGCCGCTGGCATCGCACAGTGCCTCGATACGAAGCCGGGTATTGTAATTGTCCCGGATCCAGGCAACGGCCCGGCGGATGCTACCCAGTGCGCCATTGGGCTGGGCAATCTGACGCAACAGCCGACCTTGGGGACCTTGCAGGAGACGATAGAGCAATTCCCGTTCGACCATGGGGCCAAGCACCGGGATATCGTCCGGCGTGTCGAGCAACGACAACAAGCGCAGCAAGGTGTCGCGCAGCGCAGCAGTCATGGGGTTGATCATGACGCCAATTCCCTTCTGCTCGCTCTCGCGAACCGCAGGCATGGTCGCTGCCAATTCCGCCAGTATGGCCGGGTCCAGCACAAGCGATACCGCAACGTAGGGCTGCCCTCCTTCGGCATCGAGAATCTGCCCGCTCAAGGGCAGATCCAGGGCGCTGACAAGGTATTGCTCACTGTCGTAGCTCAGCAGATTGTCATTGATCGAAACCCGCTTCGAGCCTTGCAGGATGAAGCAGATCATGGATCGATACAGGCAGGGAGCCTTGTCTGTAGTGCCTTGACCGACGCAGATATCTACACGCGGGATCGGTGTAATCGTCAAGCCCGGTGGCGCATGGCGCAGGGCTATATCAAGATGCGGTGCAAGGTCGTTGTTCATGGGGCGAGTATGCCACTGCCCCGTCACTGCGCAAGACGATTGAGACAATCAGGCAATGAATTGAGCTTATTGGGCGTGGGTTATAAACAGGCCATTGCCTATCTTGAGCGGGTCAAGAACGCACGCAAATGTGCACCTAACCCAGCAGAGACAGTCCATGACCCAACAGATCGCACTCATCACCGGTGCCAGCCGCGGCCTTGGCCGCAACATGGCCCTTCACCTCGCCAAGCGCGGCGTCCACATCATCGGCACCTACCGCAGCGGTGCAGCAGAAGCCGAAACACTGAAGCAGGAGATTGCGGCGCTGGGCGGCAAGGCCGCGATGCTGCCGCTCGACATCACTGATACCGCCAGCTATCCGGCTTTTACGAACGCCGTGACAGATACGCTGAAGCACGACTTCGGCCGCGAGTGCTTCGACTTTCTCGTCAACAATGCCGGCAATGGCCTCTTTTCAAATTTCGTTGACGCGACCGAAGACCAGTTTGCTTCACTGGTTGCCACGCACCTGCGCGGTCCTGTTTTCCTGACTCAGAAGCTGCTGCCACTCGTGGAAGACGGCGGTCGTATCCTGAACGTTTCGTCCGGGTTCGTGCGCTTCACCTTGCCGGGCTACAGCATTTATGCGGCGGTAAAAGCCGCAGTCGAAGTGCTGACCCGCTACATGGCTGTCGAGCTTGGTTCACGACAGATCCGGGTGAATGCCATTGCGCCTGGTGCCATCGCGACCGATTTCGGAGGTGGCGTGGTGCGCGATAACAAGGACGTGAACGCCTATGTGGCACAAGGCATCGCGCTGGGCCGTGTCGGCCTGCCGGACGATATCGGCGGTGCCGTCGCCGCCATCCTGTCCGATGACATGGCCTGGGCCAACGGCACGACGTTTGATATTTCGGGCGGGCAGTTGCTGTAAGCACGACCAAGGCATACATGTCACTTTGTGGGAGGGGCCTTGGCCGCGACGACCTACTTGAAGGTAATACATTTTCTGCGGTGATGGCGGATGAAGATGGTGAGCTCAAAGTGGTCGGTGCAGAGTGGTGAGGGGTATGGGAGGTCCATTGTGTCAAAGCTCCTTATGACAATAATAGCTGCCGGACGTCGTCAAACGAATTGGGCACTGCTATGCCTTCTAGGCGCTCCATAACCCCATATTACAAGCATTAAATAAATGCATAACTTTATTTTTTATAGCTTGATATCATTTCCACCCAGTACTCTGGAACCCCTAAGTCGCTCATTACTCCTTCATTCTCTAAAGAGGCGGCAATCACCACATAAATTATCGAAGGGACACCATTATTTTCCGTCCTCTTAATCTTTTCAGCCTTTTCAAGCGTGGCGATAATTTTCTCTATGGACACATCAAACTTTTTGAAGGCACGCTCTATATCACCAAGCGTCTTGTATTCATGTTGCTGCAGGCAATTGACGACGAGACTGACTTGACCATCCCAAGAATCAGGGAGCAACTTAGGAAACTTCCACTTCAGGTACTCAATTAAGCTATCTGTATTTAGCTCTGTTTTAGAGGTATCTGACTCTTCTGCTAAGTTACTTCTAACCCAAGTTAGGTAAGAGTCTCTCTGCTCTCTTATCCGCTGAAATTGGTCGTCAACAACCTCAAAAAGCCCTGCCAGACTGTTGAGCTTTCTAAGAATATGAGTAGGAATTTCAGACTCTTTTTTATATATCATGTGGTGCTGAATTATCGCCCAAGCATCCTGCACAACAGTTCTTACCTGTATTTCACAGTTAAGATTACGAAGATCATCGTAGCGAGCTCCTGAGTATTTTTCTGCAAGCGCTACAACGAAGTGGGTAGCCCCATAGCCAAATCTATTAGAGCCAAGCTCTTCAACTTTATCGACCTCCTCTAAAATATCAAATTCGTTAATTATTAGCTCTCGCACGAGCTCAAGGTCTTGGTGGTAGAGGCACACAATTCGTGCACCGGCGAAATCCTTAATCTCATCAAAGGGCGATGAATATTTTTTTCGACTCACTTTTTCTATGAAACTACTTAATGTTTTTGCTCTAGATCCGATGAAGGATGTCTGTATTTTTTCTTCGAGTATCTTCTTTTTTAGTATGTACTCAACTTCACTACATAGTTGTTCGTACTGCACTTTATTGTGAAGAAATCGTTTAATTGTACCAGGATCTTTTAGCCACAAGTCATCAGCAGAGTCGTGATCAGGGATAGGTAGGGACGGGGGCATGTCATTTCCGTATGATAATTAACCTAGCTTAATTCTACCTCGCCAAGATGGCTTTTGGCCATCAACACAAGAAAAACACTGCGCCCGCCAAGCTCTTCATGAGATATCGAGCGTAGTGTCTAATCATTCCTAATACCGATTTAGGCGAGAATACACCCCATATAAAGGTACCTGACGGCCAAGCAATATCGCCCTTTACTCCCGAACATCGGGCTAGGTACTCGGCCATCCGGCAGAGATGCATCGTTTTAAATGCCGCCTTCGCGAATGAATTCGCTCCTACTCGGTTTATTTTGCCCGCGCCGCGTGCAGTTTCTTGTAGCTGTCAATCAGGCGCAGGTGTCTGTCGAGGCCTTCGAGCTTCATGCTGGTGGGCGTCAGGCCGTAGAAGCGGACGCTGCCGTCCATTGAGCCCAGGACCGCGTCCATTCGCTCGTTGCCGAACATGCGGCGGAAGTTGACTTCGTAGTCTTCAAGCGCCAGCTCTTCGTCCAGTTCAACTTCCAGCACCACGTTCAAGGCCTGATAGAACAAGCCGCGCTCGACGGTGTTGTCGTTGAACTGCAGAAAGGCTTCCACCAACTCCTTCGCCTCTTCAAACTTCTGCAAGGCGATGTAGATCAGCAGTTTCAGTTCCAGAATCGTCAACTGACCCCAGGCCGTGTTGTCGTCGAACTCGATGCCGATCAAGGTGGTGATGTCGGTGTAGTCATCCAGCTCGCTGTCTTCCAGGCGCTTGACCAGTTTTTTCAGGCTGGCAGCGTTCAGGCTGTGCAGGTTCAGGATGTCGGCGCGGAACAGCAACGCCTTGTTGGTGTTATCCCAGATCAGGTCTTCCAGCGGATAGATCTCTGAATAACCCGGCACCAGAATGCGGCAGGCCGAAGCGCCCAGGTGCTCGTACACCGCCATGTACACTTCTTTGCCCATGTCTTCGAGAATGCCGAACAGCGTCGCGGCTTCTTCGGCATTCGAGTTTTCGCCCTGGCCGGAGAAATCCCACTCGATAAACTCGAAGTCGGACTTGGCACTGAAAAAGCGCCACGACACCACGCCGCTGGAGTCGATAAAGTGCTCGACGAAGTTATTGGGCTCGGTCACCGCATGGCTTTCAAAAGTCGGCTGCGGCAAGTCGTTCAAGCCTTCAAAACTGCGGCCCTGCAGCAATTCCGTCAGGCTGCGCTCGAGCGCCACTTCAAAGCTTGGGTGCGCGCCGAACGAGGCAAAGACGCCACCGGTACGCGGGTTCATCAAGGTGACGCACATCACCGGGAATTCGCCGCCCAGGGACGCATCCTTCACCAGAACGGGGAAGCCCTGCTCTTCCAGGCCCTGGATGCCGGCCAGAATGCCGGGGTATTTCGCCAGCACGTCCTGCGGCACATCCGGCAGTGCAATTTCACCTTCCAGAATTTCACGCTTTACTGCCCGCTCGAAGATTTCCGACAGACATTGAACCTGCGCTTCGACCAGCGTGTTACCGGCACTCATGCCGTTGCTGAGGAACAGGTTTTCGATCAGGTTGGACGGGAAGTACACCACCTCGCCATCCGACTGACGCACATATGGCAGCGAGCAGATGCCACGCTCGACATTGCCGGAGTTGGTGTCGTACAGGTGCGAGCCGCGCAGTTCGCCGTCGGGGTTGTAGATTTCCAGGCAGTACTCGTCGAGGATTTCTTCCGGCAGCGCATCTTTACGGCCCGGCTTGAACCAGCGCTCGTCCGGGTAATGCACAAACTCGGCATTGGCGATGTCTTCGCCCCAGAACTGATCGTTGTAGAAGAAGTTGCAGTTGAGCCGTTCGATGAACTCCCCCAACGCCGACGCCAGCGCGCCTTCCTTGGTCGCGCCCTTGCCATTGGTAAAGCACATCGGCGATTGCGCATCGCGGATATGCAGCGACCAGACATTGGGCACGATATTGCGCCACGAGGCGATTTCAATCTTCATGCCAAGGCCCGCCAGGATGCCCGACATGTTGGCGATGGTCTGTTCCAGCGGCAGGTCCTTGCCTGCGATGCAGGTGCCCGCTCCCGAAGACAGACTCGGCATCAGCAACGCCTGAGCGTCGGCGTCCAGGTTCTCGACTTCTTCGATCACAAACTCAGGCCCGGCCTGCACCACCTTTTTGACCGTGCAGCGGTCGATGGAGCGCAGGATGCCCTGACGGTCCTTGGCGGAGATATCCGCAGGCAGCTCGACCTGGATCTTGAAGATCTGGTTGTAGCGGTTTTCCGGATCGACGATGTTGTTCTGCGACAGGCGAATGTTGTCGGTGGGGATGTTGCGGGTTTCGCAGTACAACTTCACAAAGTAAGCCGCGCACAAGGCCGATGAGGCCAGGAAATAGTCGAACGGACCCGGTGCCGAACCATCGCCCTTGTAGCGGATAGGTTGATCGGCAACCACCGTGAAGTCATCGAACCTGGCTTCAAGTCGGAGGTTGTCGAGAAAGTTGACCTTGATTTCCATGCGGGATTACCAGAATAGCGAGCAAACGATTGGCGGCCATTATCCGGTTTTTCAGCGGGAAGTCTTGCGCTTTCACGGCTGTGCCGACGGCCTCAGACAACCCATTCCTGCGACTTGGTCACTGAACGCTGTTAGTGGGAAGTCCTCTGGCTAATTACTCCACCCACGCCAAGAGCTTGTTTGGCGTATCCCCCAATGCCGCCAGGTCGGCACAACTGCCACCACCTCCTCCATTGAATAATGCCTTCGCAAACTCACCCGAGTAAGGCATGCCATCCAACATGGGACGTTTGCCGGCACCACTGCCATTCGGGCGCTTGAACGCCTCTATTTCACTGGTATATTCGCTAGGGAGCAGGATCTTTACATTGAACCACTCCTTGATCCACTTCCGATAGTTGTCTATCCATGCCTTGCACCAAAGGCATGCATTCTTAGAACCGCCCAGATAAACAGTTTGGCCACTAAACTTGACAGGATTTGCCAAAACCTCCCTGGTCAAAAAAGAAAGCAGAACCAGTTCTGCATGAACATCCTTGATGCTTTTCACAATATTGATTTCACCACTGGCCGCGTAGCTACTTGTAAAAGCATTTGGTTGACCTGTTGCCTTTGTTGCTCCCGAGGCCTCTGAAACGCCCAGAAAATGACGCAGGAACCATGAAAGCTTCTGGTTTCTGCTCAGGTCCGTCGATTTTGGTGTTGCGATCAAATCCATCATTGCACCCACGTGCTCATTAGTGGGCGGGCTCGCGAGAAATATCGGCTTTACCTCAGCAAACCCCTGAATAACCGAATTATCTTGAGGGCTGTACTTTGGCATGCGGTGTGAATCTACCGCTACTTTGCGAGCCGTGTATCCGGGATCGTTTGTCACCTTGTGTTTATCAACTGCTATCCAGAGTGTGCTGTCCATCGACAGTAACTCATGACTGTAACGCATGCACGACTCAAACTCTGCGCGGTTACTGACTCCGAAGGAGGCCAGATAAGACTTTATCAACTCGCCCTCATCAATACGGTCGAAGTTACCGGCAATAAATAATTTATCCTTGATTCGCATACATTGTACTTCCTGTACCTTGCCTGCTGCCCTGGATCCCAACACCGCATTCCAGTCTCTTGTCGCTGCAGCGGCTTTTATTATTGTTGAGATGTAACAAAGCTCGTTGGGACGCATCAAATCCAAAGCATTTACCGACATCGTTCCTCCTTGATACCTGATAAAGCACTCATAAAGAGTTCACTATAACGGATAAAAAGCATCCATCGAGTACCGGGCTAAGCAGGAAAAAGAAGCATGGCCGCAGCTCCCTTCTGAACAGTTCCACGCAACCGACTGGCATCCCTGGCCGGTGACAACCCGAACATGCGCACATAGTCCCGGCTGAACTGTGAAGGACTTTCGTAGCCCACCCGATAACCGGCACCTGCCGCATCCAGCGCTTCGGCCACCATCAACCGACGGGCTTCCTGCAATCGCAACTGACTGCGAAATTCCAGTGGGCTCATGGAGGTGACGGCCTTGAAGTGCGCATGAAAGGTGGAACGGCTCATGCCTGCAATATCGGCAATATCATCGATGCGGCAGGTTTCGCTGTAATGACTGCGCAGCCAGGCAATCGCCTTGGCGATCTGGCTCAGGCGACTGTCGGCCTTGGCCATTTGCCGCACCACGCCGTTGCCGCTACTGATCAGCAGCCGGTAGAGAATCTCGCGAACCGTCAGCGGAGCCAGTGCTTCGATATCGTTCGGCGTATCCAGCAGCCGGGCCAGCCTTGCAGCGGCGTCCAGCAGTTCGGGGGTCGTGTCGTTGAGTTCGATGCCGGCAGCGGGCAAGCCATTCGTTTCGTCCGGGGCCGGATACCGCAGGACAAGCTCGCTCAACACGGCCATATCCAGGTCGAGCACAAGGCACAGATAAGGCTCTGCCTCGCTCGCTTCGATCACAGAGCCGGTCACGGGAATGTCCACGGACGCCACCAGGTATTTGGCCGCGTCGTAGATATAAGACGTAGTTCCGACCATGACCTGCTTGCGACCCTGGGCGATAAGACAAAGAGTCGGTTCATAGACCACAGGCATCGGAACGGTCGGCGAATCCGAGCGAACCAGGCTGACACCGGCAATCGGTGTCGGGTGTATGCCGTCAGTCGGAGTGTGACGGCGGATGAGATCGACCAGCGTTTCCAGAGAGCCCATGTTTGCTCCTTTGAGGGTCAGGCCTGTTGCGCACCCGGATAATCGTGCAAGGACACAGGACGATCCGGCTACAGGCAGGCGCACTACTGAATGCAGACTGACGCCTACGGATTTCAGGTTCCACTTTCTGTCAGGAGTTCAGTATGTCCACTCTTTCAGCACTCGACCATTACCGCCTGCTCGGACGATCAGGCATGCGCGTTTCGCCACTCGCCCTTGGCACCATGACCTTCGGCTCTGACTGGGGCTGGGGCGCGGATGAAGCCCAGGCCCGGCAGATCTTCGACACGTACGTCGATAATGGCGGCAATTTCATCGATACCGCTGTCAATTACACCAATGGAGCCTCGGAGCGAATCCTGGGCCAGTTCCTCAAGGGCAAGCGTGACCGCCTGGTAGTCTCGACCAAATACACCATGGCCCGCGACCCTGGCGACCCCAATTCCGGCGGCAACCATCGCATGAATCTGGTTCGTTCGGTGGAAACCAGCCTCAGGCAACTCGACACGGATCGCATCGAATTGCTGTATCTGCATGCCTGGGACTTCACTACCTCTGCCGACGAAGTGATGCGGGCACTGGATGATCTGGTGCGCAGCGGCAAGGTGCTCTACCTCGGTATCTGCAACACCCCGGCGTGGAAGGTCGCGCAGTTGCAAACCCTTGCCGACCTTCGCGGCTGGTCGCCTCTGGTGGCCTTGCAGATCGAATACAGCCTGGTCGAACGCAGCGTCGAACACGAGTTGATCCCGATGGCACAGGCAATGGGCCTTGGCGTGCTGCCGTGGTCGCCGCTGGGTGGCGGCATCCTGTCCGGCAAATACAGCCGTGACGATCTGAGCCAGGCCAGCGAAGCGAATGTTTCCCCGACCCGCAAGGGCGTGATCAGCTCATCCGGCCATATGAATGAACGCTCTCTGGAAATCGCCAGTGTGGTCAGCGAGATCGCCAAAGAGACCAATGCGACGCCTTCCCGGGTAGCGCTGGCCTGGACACTGCTGAACCCCGCCGTCGTCGCGCCAGTCATGGGTGCCAGAACCCTGGCTCAGGCGCTGGACAACCTGGCCGCGCTCAGCCTGCAACTGGACGACGAACATATTGCGCGCCTGGATCAGGCCAGTGCGCCCGAACCGATCTTCCCGGCCCGTTTCGTATCAAGGCCGATGGTGCAGCAACTGATATTTGGTGGCTCTCGTGGGCCTGGCCTGGAAAGGAGTCTTTGACATGGCCCTATCAAACCCTGGAAAAGCCCTGGCGTTCGTTGTGCTGATCATGTCGAGCATGGTTACTGCAGCTTCGGAGCCAGACGTTGCTGCACGCAACAAGCAAATCGTCAGCGAGGCATTTGATCGCTGGGCCGCGGGTGGCAACAGTTTTTTCAGTGAAATGCTGACACCGGACATCGTCTGGACGATCAAGGGCTCGGGGCCGAGTGCCGGAGTCTACCGAGGCCTCGACCCGTTTATCGAGCAGGCCATCCGGCCATTTGTATCCCGGCTGTCCAGACCGGTAAGGCCCGTCAGCAAGCAGGTATGGGCGGATGGCGATCACGTCATCATCCAGTGGGAGGGTGCCGGTATGGCGCGTGACGGGCAGGCCTATAACAACAGCTATGCCTGGATCTTTCATATGCGCAACGGCAAGGCAGTGGAAGTCACTGCCTTTCTCGACCTTGCGCCTTATGACGATGTCTTGCGGCGCATTCCCGAGGCTACGGCGTCACGTCAACCAGTGCCATAACAGCAGCGTGCCGATCAGCCCGACGACCGAAACGATGGTCTGCAGCACGGACCAGACCCAAATCGTCTGCTTCAGTTGCAGCCCGAAGTATTCGCGGACCATCCAGAAACCGGCATCGTTGACGTGGCAGAAAAACACCGAGCCCGCACCGATCACCAAGGCCACCAGCGATGCCTCGACCGGTGCAAGACCAGCCATCATCGGTGCCAGGATGCCCGCGGTCGTGGTGGTTGCCACGGTGGCCGAACCGGTTGCCTGTCGCAGCGCCACGGCAATCAGCCAGGCCAGCAGCAGATACGGCATGTGTGCGCCCTCCGCCACTTTGCTGATGGTCTGGCTGACACCGGCATCCAGCAGTGTCTGCTTCAAGCCGCCACCGGCACCGATGGTCAGCAACAGCACGGCGATTGGTGCCAGGCTTTTACGCAAGGTCCCGCCTACATGCTCACGGGAAAGACCGTTGGCCCAGCCCAGACACACCGTTGCAACCAACACCGCGATACCCAGGGCAACCAGCGGCTCGCCGAGAAACTTCAAGGTCAGCGCGACGCTGCTTTCAGGCTCCATGAGCACCTTGGCCAGGGTGCTGCCGAGCATCAGAATCACCGGCAAAAGAATGATCAGCAACGAAATGCCAAAACTCGGCTGGCGGCGGACATCGGGCTTGGCACTGAACAGTTCGCCCAGCTCCGCTGGCTCTTCAATGTGCATGCGTTTCGACAGCCAGTTGCCATAAAGAGGCCCCGCAAGAATCACCGCAGGCACCGCAATACACAGCCCCAGCAACATGGTCAGCCCCAGATCGGCGTGCAAGGCACTGACCGCAATCAGCGGCCCGGGATGCGGAGGCATCAAGGCATGCAGCGTGGTCATGCCCGCCAGTGCCGGAATGGCGATTTTCAGCAGCGGCTGATTGGACTGACGCGCCATGACAAAAATGATCGGCACCATCATCACCAGCCCGACCTCAAAGAACAGCGGCAGGCCGATAACCATTGCCACCAGCGCCATGACCCAAGGCAACGTCTTGCCTTTGCCCAGCCCGAGCAAGGTGGAAGCAATCCGGTCCGCCGCCCCCGATTCGGCCATCAACGCACCAAGCATCGCGCCCAGGGCAATGATGATCCCCGCCTCGCCCAGAATACCGCCCGCGCCTTTACTGAACGCTTTTGCAACGGCCTCAGGCGGCAACCCCGCGCCGATACCGGCAATGAAAGTCCCCACCAGAATCGACAAAAACGGCGGGAGTTTGGTGGCGCTGATCAGCACGATGATCGTGGCAATCGCAATCAGGCAGCAGATGATCAGGCGGGTGTCATGCAACACCCACGCAGCAGACGACAGATCCAACGTAAACCCCTTCTCGGCATGGTTTCATCACGAAAGAATTGAAACAATTTGTCTCAATTTTTCAGAACCATACCGGAATGCGGCATTGTGACGCAGTTAAATTTTCACAAAAGGTCACATGCAGCGCGGTCGTGCAGCAAACAGGGGCTGGTGATTGCTGAGAGGAAACGGATGAATCTTCTTGTGTGGGAGCGAATTTATTCGCGAAAGGTCGCTACACCCGACAAATACTGGTCGTCTGGAATAGCGTCTCAGTGCTTGTGCACTGGCGAAGTTTCTCGGCAATTCATGACCACATTCAAAGGTTTGTGCAAGCGCAGACCAAAGGTGTCGAACCCGACACCAGGGGCACGCGACAGTCAATGTTCTGGAAAAGTGATGGCGGTGAAATATGGCAGATAAGGCGCAGTTGATCGAGCAGGCAAAACAGGCATCCGAGACTCTGTTTACCTGGGCCGACTTTGTCGCACACACCGAGTTTCTGTGGCAGGACAACACACTGATTGAAGATGCCGAAGCCTGGCAACGCCAGTGGTTTGAGCTGGAGATCCTCAATGGCCTGGCGCTGGCCGAGTGGGAAGAACAAGGGCGGCCTGCCGACTGGTCAGCAGCCTGGCGCAACACCTATCAGCAGGGCGCACGTGAGTTGGCGGCTGAACTGCTGACGTTGATTGCCTGATCGCTGATTCACGGAGAAGAGTGCATGTATCGCAAAACCGCCGTCGCCCTGTTGCTGATGTTATCCAGCGGCTGTAGCCAGTTTCCCCACAATAGTTTTTTCACCCCGCCCGCCGCTGGCCCGGATACGGCGCGGGTGCGTATTGTGGGCGGCACCGAACTGGCCTCTATCGAGCAGGAACTCAATGGCCAACGCACTGGCGGCCTGGTGCGCAGCAGTGAATTCATACTCACACGAACCCAGGATCTCGGGATGCCTGTGGACAGCGAACAGGACAAATCGACCTGGAGCGATTATTACGAAACGCCTGTGATTGCAGGCCGGAAAACAAGCATCGGCCTCGCCTATCACGGCCCTGATAACCTGTGCAGCAGCCACATGACCTTTGTGCCGCAGAAGGGTCACTATTACCAGTTCGGCCTGCAAGTCGATGTGCGCCTGCGCCAGTGTCGCGGTTTACCGTATGAACTGATCAAAAATGAGCAGGGACAGTGGAAACTCCAGCGTCAGAAGGATGTAGTCTGGGGCGGGAAATATGGCCATGAAGATGAGAACTGGCAGAAGATGCCAGACTGACTGATGCCTCCTGCTGTTTCGTATGAGATTCGGTGAGAATGTGGGCAATTCGATGTCTGCAGAATTAAGGTCTTCAATCATGGCCCTATATCGAAACATCGCGCTGGCAACCCTTTTAAGCATTCCAGCCCTTTCTCATGCTGAACCGAACATTCAGGTCGGATTCTCTCCGGAAGGTTCGGCGCGAACGCTGGTCTTGCAAACCATCGCCAGTGCGCAGCACAGTATCCAGATGCTTGCCTACTCATTCCAGGCCCCCGACATCATGCAGGCTCTGGTCGATGCAAAAAATCGTGGAGTCGATGTACGCATCGTGATCGACAAGAAACGAAACCAGAATAAAACCAGCAAGGCCGCCATGGACTTTGTGACCTCGAACGCTGTGGAACTGCGGACCAACGACCGCTTCCATATCCATCACGACAAGACGATCATCGTCGACGGCAATACCGTCGAAACAGGCTCCTTCAACTTTGCGTCATCCGCCGAAACGGCCAACTCCGAGAACGTGGTCGTCATTCGCGACATGCCAGAAGTTACGCGCCAGTACGTTGCGCACTGGCAGTCACGCTGGGACCATGGCGAGCCTTATCCGAATTCTGCTCTACCGAATTGAATTGAAGTCATATACCGCTGAATGACCGGGCTGCCCTTTCGGCACCGGAACGCCTTTGGGGATGAAAAACGTTGCGGTATGTGCGCCGTACAGGCCGGCCGGAGTGCTTAGCTGCTCTGTATGGCGCGCTTTCGCTCAATCTGTGTCTAACATTTTCCTCTTGACCGCCCTAGCATCGGCCGCTCCGTCCAGGTGCATGCAATGAAAGATATCCCCGGCAACCTTGATTTTTCAGGCTTGACGGCCCGTCGATTAGAGCCAAATGACCGTGAAATCATTTGTGTGCACCGCGAAACGATGTTCCTTGAAGCGGGAGGAGACCCATCGGAGTTGCAGGTAATGACTGAGCACTTTCGGCCTTGATTGCACCAGCGCTTAATCGATGGCCGCTACTACGGTTTTGCGCTGATGGACACAGAGCAGCCTGTGGCGGCGATAGGACTGATGAGCATCGACTGGCCACCTCATCCGTCCCATCCGACCTTAGACCAGCGCGGCTATGTACTGAACGTTTTCGTCGAACCCGCTTACCGGTGCCGGGGCCTGGCCTCAACCCTGATGAAGTTGGCTGAAGCCGAGTTCGCCCAACGCGGAATAAGTTTTGCTGTACTACACGCGACCAAGGCCGGCAAATCGGTGTATGAGACTGGGCTGGTCGGCTACCTTTGAGATGGCGAAAACCGTTTCGTGATTTGACTGCTTGGCTCAGGAGCCTGGTCGCCGCTTCCGACCCTTTATGAAAGGCTTTTCCGGGTCGATTCGGTCAGTCGCGGAAGTCAGAAATCGACCCAAAGTTACCCGTTGCATCAGGCAGAAAACGGCCAAAAGCGGTCACTTACCTCTTGGGTAAAACTCTCACTTGTAGTCCGCGCAGCCACGCCACTGTCCTGCATCAAGTGCTGGCTTCAGCTTGTGCAAAACCACGCGATGGTGAAATATCACTAATTATCACGGTTCATCACCAAACGATCAGTGGTGGCGTTTTTCCCAGTTGGTAGGCTGAGCTCTCTACTCACATAGCTAAGGAGCACCAACATGACCAAGCAGAACGATGACAAGGCAAACGCCCACAATCGTAACCCTGGCACCAACGGCACCAACAAGACCTGGGACAAAAACCACGGTCACACTGGCTGGCAAAAGAACCCTGAGAACCCACAGAATCAGGTGAAAAAGTCATAACGTGTTAGGGGGAGCTTTGCTCCCCTTATTTTTTTAAGCGGGAGATACATGGAAGATCAGTCCGAAAGAAGTAAAGGGAAAAGTGCTAAGAAAAAGCCTTTTAAGCTGACGCGACAGCTGATTCGTCTCGCGCTCAATGATGGCTGGGCGCAGAGAGAAATTGCAGAAAAGTGTCGAGTTCAGCAATCCATTGTAAGTGCCTGGAGCAAGGGGGCCAAGTGCGCGACTGAGGTACAGTTAATGCCGTTGCTTGAGATCTACGGGCACAAGTTAAGAAGACATACATTCCGTGTGTATTGGGCGTTCGACTCGAACACGCAAGCCAAGACGTTCTTCCGGATTGAAGGAAAGGTGGTGCTTGCCGAAGTGGTGTTTGAGCTTAAAGAGTCCAGCGGAAAGGCAACCAAAAAAATACCCGTGATGAAATTGATAATTCACCATCAGGGTGCCGATAGTTTCAGAAGTGTGGTTCAGCGCAGAATTGAATTAGATTCACCTATCACGCTCACTCTAAGCAGTGCGGAGGATGCGGTGTGGTCATCCGAAGTATCGGATCAGAAAAGTAGCGCTGAGCTCATTGCCTGGTTAGATGGCTACGCCAATAGCTTAAGCGAGAAACACCCGCACATTGGGCTTACTCTGCCATTTTTGCTTCGGCAGGCACTAATGAATCATGGCTTTCCAGTAGAGGGTGTTGTTGACTATCCGACTGTATGGTAGGTTGATCGAACACTAATCGGAACGAGGGCACCGTAATGCCCTCACTGCGGTATATCCGCGTTGGCCTGTACACCCTTTGGGGTTAGCCCCGTGAAAAGCCTGTCGCTTTCACGGCGCGATTCAGGCCTTTTTAGGACGGTAGATTGCGGCCTTTGCAGGCTAGGCGAAAGGGAAACTGATTAGCCGAAACGCCATCAGCCTAAAGGGTATGGGGTGGGACGAAACCCAAGCCGCCAGTCTCTGGCCGCTTGGGTTTTTTAAGTCTATCAAACATTAATCACCCAATTGAGTCGTACCAGCTTTCGTAGGCATAGGGCGACCGCGTCTGGCCAGTGCCTGTCTGGTGCGACAGGCGAGTCCCGGCCAAGAGCGGACGCTCCACCGCCCAACTGATTGCGCCTCTTACAAGACAAAGCTTGTAGTGGTCGCTCGCTAACGCAGTGCCGAAAGTGGAGGCGGGTATATGTCGCACTTGAAGAAAGTCCTCAAGTATTCCCAGGGTGATCCTATCTGGGTCTTTTTTGCCCCCCCTTAAAAAAACGTGAAACCTTTAACATCTTCGTCGGGTTAGTCATTTAAAATTTGGCAGTGAACGAGAGGTTTGAACCCACGTTGCATTAGCTGCTCCCTTCAAACCCATCCTGGCTCAATGACTGCTTTTGGCCGATTGTGTTGAAAAAAGCGATTTTTTCGGAATTCCAAATCATGGGTTGATGAAAGCGCCTCTTTTTAGCGCGCTTCTGCGTAAAATCTGAGTCCGAAAGGCTCTGCGGAGATTCAAGATTTCAATCTCCGACGCGTACCTTTTTCCCTCATAAGTCGCAGCCAACTTTTTCAACACAATCGGCCGAAAACTGCCACTCTAAGGCATCGACGAAAAGTCGGGAGCTCAGCTTTTGTTGATTGACGCGATGGCTTAATAAGGCCGCATGGAAGAAGCCTTGCCGTTGGCCAAGGTTTCTGCGTTTTTCGTGAGCAAGGTCACTACCTTGCGGCTGGCATACTGACCCCGTCCCGCACCTGCATCAGCGCAAACCCCAGTAGATTCAAGCCTTTCCACAGATTTGGATTGTTCGCATCCGCGTTGTCCTGTGCGAGCCCTATACCCCAGATGTTATCAACCGGGCTGGCTTCGACAATAACGCGCGAACCTGTTTGTAGAAGATATTCCTTTAACTGCGGATTCTGAGAAAACTTGGCCTGGTTCGCTCGAACGACGATGTCGTATCGGTGTTGTAGCCAAACCTTATCATCAAACCCGCGCACGTTACGACCAAGTGCTTTGGCAGCATTGGGAGTAGACGCTTGGAGCACCTGCGCACGAATTTCCTGATCGTCGAACAAGGCCGCTTTCTCGGCCATCATGAAGTGTTCGGCCGTTGGGTAATGTTGACCCTCGACAGTAAACCCGGCCTCGAACCATTGGCTGAAGCACGAAGCTGTGACGACAGCTTTGCTGCGCTGGTGCCCCCAGAAAAACAAAAAGCTCAGGTGCTCTCCTGAGTTGAAACGGGCGCACAGTTCTTTCAGATGTTCAGAGTTGTTCAATGAGATGCCCTCGCTAGCTGAAGATCGAAGCTACAGCTACAGTGCTGACCAAGGCAACCACGAAGTTTGGTAGGTTTTCGGCTGACAAATCAGTATAGGGTTCTCGCATATTAACCAAACAGCAATCCGGTAGACCTATTCTGGTCGTTAGCAGTCGTCTGCAAAGCGCTGCCTTGGGCCGAAAGCAATCCCTGTCACCAACCTTCTACGCCCCCCATCAAACCGCCCCCGCGCCGCCCGAAACTCCTCCGCATTCTCCAGCAACCACGTCCACAACGGCACCATATGCGCCAGAAAACTCCGCCCCAGCGGAGTCAGCTCATAATCAACCCGCGGCGGGACCTCGCCGTAATCGCAACGCGAGATCAGGCCGTCTCGTTCGAGTTGCCGCAAGCTGCGGGTCAGCATGCGTTGGGTGATGCCTTGCAAGCGGCGGCCGATTTCGGCGTGGCGCAGTTTGCCCTCTACTCCCAGCGTATGGACGATCCCCAGTGACCAGCGATTGCCTGCATGGGTCAGGACTTCGCGTTTGAGGCCGTCATCCTCGGCGCTGAGCGCGTCGCAGGTGGCTTGGGAAAGGCGGATGACCTCATCTTCACTCATTGCTTTCATGCGGTATCACTCGTGTGCCTTCTTCTGAATGTTCGTCAAGGATGACAGGATAAAACATCGCTGATCATTCACCGGGAATTCCTGATGCACTCACACGACTCTGCAAAAACCGACACTATTCTGGTCCTGGGCGCGGGCGAGCTGGGCATGGCGGTGCTTCGCGAACTGGCAGCGCAGCCGGCTGCGCGCGTCACTGTCATGCTGCGGCCATCGGCTCTGGACACGACGTCTGAACCTAAACGCCAAACTCTCGACGAGCTGAACGCTCTAGGCATTGAGGTGGTGTCTGCCGATGCTGCAAACGACTCCGAGGAAAGCCTGGCTGCGCTGTTCAGCGGATTCGACACGGTGGTCAGTTGCCTGGGTTTTGCGGGCGGTGCCGGGACACAACTCAAGCTGACCCGCGCCGTGTTGCAGTCCGACGCGAAACGTTATGTGCCGTGGCAATTCGGTGTGGATTACGACGTGATCGGCTATGGCAGCCCTCAAACCCTGTTTGACGAGCAACTGGACGTGCGTCAATTGCTGCGCGGCCAGTCGCGTGTGCAATGGCTGATCATTTCCACCGGCATGTTCACCAGCTTTCTGTTTGAACCTGCGTTTGGTGTGGTCGATCTCAGCCAGAACATCGTACGTGCCTTGGGCAGTTGGGACACTGCCGTGACGGTCACCACGCCGGAAGATATCGGCCGCCTGACCGCGTCCATCCTCTTTGAGCCCGCTCTGATCAATGAAGTGGTCTTCACGGCGGGCGACACCCTCACCTACCGGCAATTGGCGGACACGGTTGATCAGTTGCTCAATCGCACGGTTGAACGTGTGGAGTGGACGGTGCCTGCGCTCAAGGCCGATCTGGCAGCGGCACCCGACGATTCGCTGCGCAAGTACCGGGCGGTGTTCGCTGAAGGCAAAGGCGTCGCCTGGCCCAAGGCGCACAGTTACAACGCCGAACGGCAGATCGATACCATCACTGTTGGTCAGTGGATTGAGCAACATCTGCTCTGAGCAGGTGGCGTGAGCTGCGACCTGCCCTTTACCTGACCAGACTCAAGACCGCATCCCCATCCAGATCACCGCTTCAGTCCAGGCCGTCACAACCGGTGTCAGCGCCCTGAACCAGGGATCGCGAACATCGATCTGCGCGGCTGAGTGGTCATGATGGTGCTGCTCTTCTTCCACGATCGAGGTAATGGCCGTTACTGCATGAGGATCGATATCGCGTAGCTCATGCAGTTGATGGGCAAGGTGTTTAAGCACCACACTTTCAACCGCGACGGTGGTTGCGACAATGGCTTTGCGGCCACAGAGGCCGGTGATCAGGCCCAGCGCCAGGCCGCCGATACCGCATAGCCAGTAACTGCGGCAGCGGGGATAGTTGCGGCGTTGCAGTTCTGCCTGAAAGACGGTTCGATGGCGGCGTTCGTGGGAGAGAAATTCCTTGAGTTCATCCACCATGCCCGGCGCGAACAACCGGGCCATGAACAGCTGGCCGCTGTAGATGCAAATCGCGCCATGCTCGCCTGCATGGTCAACCTTCATCATGCGGTTGCCGAGGTCACTTCCATTAGCCATGTCGTCTGGGGAGTTCACGCTGAGATGCCTTGTTCGATGGGGAGCAGCTTGCTGTAACGTCAGGCAGATAAGCAAGCGCTGACTTGGGGCCTAAGCCCCCAACAACTCGGTAATCCAGCAAATCTGCCGGTTAATTTCCTGCATCTTCTCTTCGGGCACGACCTGTCGTGCCTGGGCGAAACTGGTCAAGGTCTTCTGCCTCTTGAGTAGCAAGCGCTGCCATTTGAGCAAGAAAGCCGGGCTGCGGGCCTGCATCTGCAGCGGGCCGAAGAACAGCTCTTCGGCAGAGTAGACCACCGGCCCGGAGCGGTCGGCAACAATGATTTCGTAGTCGAAACGGTTTTCCCGCAGCACTTCTTCGCAGAGGATGCGGTAGCCATTTTCCATCAGCCAGTGGCGCAGCGGTTGCTCGCCGCCGTTGGGTTGCAGGACCAGACGTTCCTGACCGCTCAGATACACGTTGCCGCTGTCGAGGATGTCACGAATCGTCTCGCCGCCCATGCCGCACAGGCTGATCGCGGTGATTCCGTCTTCCGGTCTGATCGCCGCCAAGCCATTGGCCTGGCGCACGGTAATCGATTGCTCAAGGTCGTTCTCACGCACGGTACGTTGCGCCGCATGGAACGGCGTCAAGGCCACCTCCCCCGCCACCGCTGACACGATGGCGCCACGGCGCATCAGGGCCACGGGCAGGTAAGCGTGGTCCGAGCCGATATCGGCCAGACGCGCACCTGCTGGTACATGTGCAGCTACACGCTCCAGGCGCATGGACAATGTCTGTTCGTTCAACTGCCGCCCCTTTTCAACACGAACGACCCGCACTGTTGGCCGATCGGGGCGGGATTCTGTCGAGTAATGGCGGGGATTTCAAATGTTTGGCCAATAACGTAAAGACAAGCCGAACTAGCACACCCCTGAAGAGGTTTCAATAGACTGCCTGAGCTATAGGTTTTATCGAGCCCGCGTGGAGAATGTCTTGTTGAACAGTGTTGCCGCTTATCAGGCCCTGCACTACCTACCTGTACATCACGTGGATACGAAAAATGACCCTGAATAAAACTGTTATTCAACTACTCATGGCCGGCGCGGCGGTTTCGTTGCTTCAGGGTTGCGGGATCGTGGCATCCAAAACCGTCAGTGATACGAGTTTGCAGGAAAAGGCAGCTGTGACCCTCAACACCACGCCAGAGAAAGTCAGGATTTTCGACAAGCGCGGTGAACTGGACTCGGTGAAGTTCAAGGCACAAAGCAGCAAAGGTGTTTATAACTGCTACTACACAACCCTCGTAGCTCTGGATTCAGACACGCTTTGCTCGGGCCCGGTGGAAGGTTCCGGTAAACAGACACCGTCCGACACTGCGGCCCCAGCCAACTGCAATGCGCTGCTGAAAGCAGCCGGGCGCTGCGGATCATGAAAGGCGCCGTTAGCGCGCTGTTCACGCTGACGCTGGGCAGCCTGACACTGAGTGGTTGCGTGCCGATAGCGCCGCCCGGTCAAGGGTTCAACGCCATGTCGGCCCAGCCGGTTTCGCAGCCAACTTCGATGCTGGAAGCACGCAAGGCTCATGACGAGATGTTTGCCCGGTTCAAGACCTCAGGCAAAGCCATTCTGGTCGTGCCAAGCGCCAGTCTGGACAGCCTCAAGACAGACTTCGGGAACAACGATGACATCGCCCTGTTCCTGCGACTGCGCTCTGGCGTTACCGAATGGACCAACACTTCTCGCCCGTCTTCCAGGATCAAGGTCGGTTACGACACCAGTAACAACACCGATGAAAACAACAGGGAAAACTCATACTTCCAGCTGGTATTCGGCAGAACGCTCTACAAGATCTACCTGGTCGATCCCGGCCATTACAGCATCAGTGGCGTGAGCTACAACTTGCCCCGCACAGCCGCATTCGAGCCGCCTGGCGGACGCAACATTCAGCCTTCGTCGCTGGGTTACGCCATGCTCAAGTCGATAACATTCGATGAGTTCGAGCGGGGCAAGAAATGGCAAGACGCCAGCTACCGCAACGAAACCGTGCAGGAGGATTACTGCACCTCCGTGCGCGTGGTCAATAACGAATGCACGAGCTGGGGGAAGAGCTCCTACGACGTCAAACGAGAGAGCTCGCCAGCAGGCTGGACGGAAAGCATAAAGCAGCGAACCATTGAAGCCCGCAGCGTGACGGCCAAGATCAACAAGGAGTTCGCGAGCTTCGATATTGCCTCGGGTGAAGTGATCCTGATCGATGGCTTCTTTGCCGAACCACCTGCCGCCGAACTGCGGGAAAACAGTTGCAAGCAGGCCGATCAGGAACAGATGCGCTGTGAGCTGAAGCAACTGACCCTGGTGCAACTGCTGGGGGAAGTCGAGGAAGTCAGGAAAAGTCAGAACCCGGCGGACTGGGGTTTGCCGAAAATGGCTGAAGTCCTCAAAGAGCTGACCTATCGACCGATCACTATCAAGGCGCGTGAAACCAGCGGCAAGTCGGTGTGGGGGCCGTCGTATAGCGTGAAGGCGAACTGAGGAAGAGTGATCGCCTTGCCGCCAGCGTGGGGCAAGGCGTTGTCATTCGTTTTCACAGATCAGCGTCGCCCGCTGCGGGTGCTCACATCGACCCACACGGCCAGTACCAGAATGCTGCCCTTGACGATCATCTGCCAGTAGCTGTCTACGTCGAGCATGGACATGCCGTTGTCCAGGCTGGTGATGACCAGTGCTCCGAGCAACGCGCCATACACCGTGCCGGAGCCGCCGCGCATGGAGGTGCCGCCGATAAAGCAGGCAGCAATGGCGTCGAGTTCGCCCATGCTGCCAGCCGAGGGCGAGCCTGCGGCCAGGCGTGCGGTGTTGACCATGCCGGCAAGCGCGCACATCACGCCCATGATGCCGAAGATCCACAGCTTCACGGCCTGCACGTTGATGCCGGACAGCCTAGTGGCTTCCATATTGCTGCCCACGGAATAGACGCGACGTCCGAAGACGGTCTGGCTGGTCACGTAGCTGAATACGCCCAGCAGAACCAGCAAGAGCAGCACCGGCACGGGAATGCCGTCGTAGCTATTGAGGGTATGAACGAACCCGGCCAGCACCGCGCCAATCAACACCACCCGCAGGATGTCGCGCACCAGTGAGTGCGCCGCCAGCCCGTGGAGGGCGCGATTGCGGCGTTGTTTCCAGGTCAGGAACAGCGTCAGTGCAAACAGCACAATCCCAAGGCCCGTTCCCACCGCATGCGGCAGATAGCCCTGCCCCACGTAAACAAGCTCCGGCGAAACCGGGGCGATGGTGGTGCCGCCGGTGATGCCCAGCAGGATGCCGCGAAACGCCAGCATGCCGCCCAACCCGACAATGAATGACGGGATGCGCAGGTAGGCGGTCATGTAGCCGTTGGCGATGCCGATCATCAGCCCGCACAGCACCACAATGCTCAGGTTCGCCAGCAGCGGTACGTGGTAGATCACGTCGAGAATCGCCGCCAGTCCACCGAGCAGGCCCAGCAATGAGCCCACCGACAGATCGATCTCGCCACTGATGATCACCAGCACCATACCGCAGGCCAGAATCCCGGTGATGGACATCTGGCGCAACAGGTTGGAAAGATTGCGCGGGGTAAGGAACCCGCCTTCGGTCTGCCAACTGAAAAACAGCCAGATAATCGCCACGGCGATGACCAGTGCGAGCATTTTGTAGCGGGTGAAGAGCTGTTTGACCTGGTTCATCTACGCAGACTTCCGATCATTATTGTTATGGCCAGCGGACTGGCTGAGGGCAGCGGCGAGCACCTGTTCCTGAGTGAGATCGCGGTTGATGAAGTCGCCGCGCAACTGACCTTCGCCGATTACCAGCACCCGATCCGACACGCCGAGCACTTCGGCCAGCTCCGAGGACACCATGATGATCGACACGCCTTCAGCCGCCAGCGCGCCCATCAACTTGTAGATTTCGTACTTGGCACCGACATCCACGCCACGGGTGGGCTCATCGAGAATCAGCACTTTGGGCTTGGTCAGCAGCATCTTCGCCAGCACGGCCTTTTGCTGATTGCCGCCAGACAGGCTGGTGATCGGCAGCGACGGGCTCGCGGTCTTGAGGTGCATGCGCGAGATTTCCTGATCGATGCCATGCAGCTCGGCTTCGGCGTCGATACGGCTCAGCCGCGAGTAGTTCTCCAGCACGGCCAGGGTGATGTTCTGACCGACGTCCAGATCCGGAATGATGCCCTGGCGCTTGCGGTCTTCGGGGACCATGCACAGGCCGGCACGGATGGATTTGAGCGGCGTGCTGGTATCGACTCGCTGACCCTCCAGCCAGACTTCGCCTTCATAACGACCGGGATACGCGCCGAACAGCGCCGAAACCAGCTCTGTGCGCCCCGCTCCCACCAGCCCGGCGATACCGAGGATTTCGCCGCGCTTGAGGACGAAGGAAATGCCGTCGACCCGCTTGCGTTTGGGGGTGTCGACGTCATAGCAGGTGATGTGGCGTGCCTCGAAAATCACCTCGCCAATGCTGTGGGGTTCGGTGGGATACAGGTTGCTCATTTCCCTCCCGACCATCTGGGTGATGATCCGGGGAATGTCCATGTCCGCCATGTCGGTCGTGGCGATGTGCTTGCCATCACGGATCACCGAAATGGTGTCGCACACGGCGGCCACTTCATCAAGCTTGTGGGAGATATAGACGCACGCAACCCCCTTGGCCTTGAGGTCGCGGATGATGTCCAGCAGCACCTCGATTTCCGAACGGGTCAGGGCCGAGGACGGCTCATCGAGGATCAGCAGACGCGCCTGCTTGTTCAGCGCCTTGGCGATTTCCACCAGTTGCTGGTAGCCACCGCCGTACTGGGAAACCGGCAGCGAGACGTTCATGTCCGGCACTTTCAGCTCACGCATCAGGGCTTCGGCGCGGCGGGTCATGGCCGGGTAATTCATGCGTCCGCCGAACAATGTCAGCTCATGGCCCATGAAAATGTTTTCGGTCACCGACAGGTCGGGAACCAGGGTCAGTTCCTGATGAATGATGACGATGCCGGCGGCTTCGGTTTCGCTGATCGACTGGGCCTTGAGCGGCTGGCCGTCCCAGAGAATTTCACCGTCCCAGGTGCCATGGGGATAGACCGCCGACAGCACTTTCATCAGGGTGGATTTACCGGCACCGTTTTCGCCGCACAGCCCGACGCACTCTCCCGGCCTGATCCTGATGTCGATGCCATTGAGGGCTTTGACACCGTCAAAGGTTTTGACGATGCCGTTCATTTGCAGCAGGTACTCGGACATGGCAAAGGCTCACACAAGGGGTCCACTCCCCGGCATCGCCGGGGGTTGTACTCGGGTCAGTCAGATCACTGCCCGGCTATCTGCGCCTTGGTATAGAAGCCGTCCTTTTCCAGCAGGTCGATGTTGTCCTTGGTCAACGGCGTCGGGGTGAGCAGGATGGTGTCGACCTTCTTGCTGCCATTGTCGTACTGCGAGCTGTAGGTGGGTTTCTCGTTACGCGCCAGTTGTACCGACAGCTTTGCGGCTTCGGAAGCGATCAGCTTCAGAGGCTTGTAAACGGTCATGGTCTGGGTGCCATCGATCACCCGCTTGACTGCTGCCAGGTCTGCATCCTGCCCCGAAATCGGCACCTTGCCGGCCAGTTTCTGCGCGGCCAGTGCCTGAATCGCACCGCCTGCGGTGGCGTCGTTGGAGGCGACGATGCCATCGATCTTGTTGTTATTACGCGTCAGGGCATTTTCGACAATGCTCAGCGCTTCGGTGGGGTTCCACTCCTTGACCCACTGTTGGCCGACGATCTTGATGTCTCCCTTGTCGATGGCCGGTTGCAGCACTTTCAACTGGCCTTCGCGCAGGATCTTGGCGTTGTTGTCGGTGGGCGCGCCGCCCAGCAGAAAGTAATTGCCCTTGGGCGCAGCTTGCAGCACACCACTGGCCTGCATCTCGCCGACCTTTTCGTTATCGAAGGAAATATAGGCGTCGATATCGGCGTTGAGAATCAGGCGGTCATAGGACACTACCTTGATCCCGGCTTTCTTGGCTTCGGCGACGGCGTTGGTCAGCACGGTGGCGTTGAACGGCACGATGACGATCACATCGACGCCACGGGAGATCAGGTTTTCGATCTGGGAAATCTGCTTCTGCTCGTTGGCATCCGCTGACTGGACAAAGACCTTGGCATTGAGTTTTTCGGCCGCCGCGACGAAGTAATCCCGGTCCCGCGACCAACGCTCAAGGCGCAGGTCATCAATGGAGAAACCGATTTTCGGGTTGGCAGAATCGGCCATGGCCGGGATGGACAGCAGGGCCAGAGCACTGGCCAATAAGGTGCGTTTGACTTTATTCATGGTGGTGCGTCCTTTTATTGTTGTTTGAAAGACACTGCCTGACGATGAGTATCGTGCTGGTACAACTGTAGAGCGTCGTGAAGCCGGACCCGTACAGATTTGTCGTGGGAATGTAACAACCGCGCCAAACCGACGAACGGGGCTGACCGTCAGCTGTAAATGAACCGGTTGACGACGTTTTCGAGCATTTCCTGCCTGCCGCTCACGGCCTGCGGGTTCAGTTCCTGGGCGAAGGCATGTTCGGCCAGTGATTCCAGGCTGAAGCCACCCGCCAGCACCTTTTGCCCCAACGGCTGCTGCCAGCCTGCGTAACGTTGATCCTTGAACTGCTGAAGCCGGTCGTTCTGCAGCATGGCCGCGGCACGCTCCAGGGACAGGGCGAGGACATCCATCGCGGCCACATGGCCATGGAACAGGTCCACTTCATCGAGACTCTGGCGGCGCACCTTGGAGTCGAAGTTGAAGCCGCCATTCTTGAAACCACCGGCCTTGAGAATTTCGTAGGTGGCCAGGGTCATCTCTTCGACGCTGTTGGGAAACTGGTCGGTGTCCCAGCCGTTCTGCGGATCGCCACGGTTGGCATCGATGCTGCCAAAGATCCCCAACGAAGCGGCGGTGGCAATCTCGTGATGGAAGCTATGCCCCGCCAGCGTCGCGTGGTTGGCCTCGATATTGACCTTGATTTCGTTTTCCAGACCGAACTGCTGCAAGAAGCCGAAGACCGTGGCGCTGTCGTAATCGTACTGGTGCTTGGTGGGCTCCTGCGGCTTGGGCTCGATCAACAGGTCGCCCTTGAAACCGATCTTGTGCTTGTGCTCGACCACCATCTGCATGAAGCGGCCCATTTGCTCGCGTTCGCGCTTCAGGTCGGTATTGAGCAGGGTTTCATAGCCTTCACGCCCACCCCACAACACGTAGTTGGAGCCTTTGAGGCGCTGGGTGGCGTTCATGGCGCTGAACACCTGAGCGGCTGCGCAGGCGAACACTTCAGGGTCCGGGTTGCTGGCGGCACCTGCGGCAAAACGCGGATTGCTGAAACAGTTGGCGGTGCCCCACAACAACTTGATGCCGCTCTGTTCCTGATGCTGCTCCAGATGATCGACCATCTGCGCAAAGTGGTTGCGATACTCCTTCAGCGAACTGCCTTCCGGGGCCACATCGGTATCGTGGAAACAGTAATAGTCGATCCCGAGTTTGGTGAAAAACTCAAAGGCCGCCTCCGCTTTGCCAATGGCCACTTCCAGCGGGTCGCCCGCACGCTGCCACGGACGCTTGAATGTCCCCGCCCCGAACACATCGGAGCCCGGCCAGACGAAGGTGTGCCAATAACAAGCAGCCATACGCAAGTGCTCGCGCATGGGTTTGCCGAGGATGACCTTGTTGGCGTCGTAGTGGCGGAAAGCCAAGGGAGAATCGCTGGCCGGGCCTTCGTAGCGAATCCTGTCGATATCGGGGAAGTACGGCATGGGGCGTGTCCTTTTGTTGTTCTTGTCGGTGCCTCGATACTAGCAACGGCGCTGTGCCCGAAAATTATGAAAGTCACCAAGACAGAGTGCGATTTTGAGTATTGAGATTCACCCCAAGCGCGCCTAGGCTGTGACGACCACCTTGGTGTTGGCAGACCCGGGACAATAACAATGAAAACCGTACCGCCCGTTCACCGCGTTGCACTGTTGTTCAACGGCAGCAAGATCTACGACCGCGGCATCATCAGCGGCATCGGCAATTACCTGAGCAGCACCCGCGCCTCCTGGGACCTGTTTCTTGAGGAAGATTTCCTGTGCCGGTTGAAAGGCATCGAACGCTGGCAAGGCGACGGGATCATTGCCGACTTCGACGACCCGCTGATCGGCGAGGCGCTGGCTGGAAGCAAACTGCCTGTAGTGGCTGTGGGCGGCTCGTACCAGGATGAGCGCGCCTACCCGCAAGGCATCCCCTACGTCGCCACCGACAACAAAGCCATGATGACCTTGGCCTACGAGCACCTGATCGAAGCCGGATTGACGCGCTTCGCCTGCTTCAGCCTGCCCGAAGCCCAGGCCAATCGCTGGGCACAGGAACGGGAAAAGGCCTTTCGCTGGCTGATGCAGCGCGATGGCCTGCATGCCGAGGTCTATCGCGGCATGGGCACCAGCGCGCCGCTGTGGGACAGCGCCGTCGAACAACAGATCGCCTGGCTGCAAAGCCTGCCCAAACCCATCGGCATCATCGCCGTCAGCGACGCACGCGCCCGACAATTGCTACAAGCCTGCCTGACCGCCGGGATTGCCGTGCCGGAACAAGTGGCCCTGATCGGCATCGACAACGACCCGCTGACCCGCAGCCTGACCCGAGTACCGCTGAGTTCGGTCATCCAGGGCACCGAAACCATGGGCCGAACCGCAGCACGCCTGCTCCACCAGATGCTGCACGGCATGCCGGCCAAAGGTACACAAATCCTGATCCCGCCGGAATCGATCAACGTACAGGTATCGAGCCTGCATCAACCCTTGGGCGACCCCTACGTCATGCAAGCCCTGCTGTTCATCCGCCAATACGCCTGCCAGGGCATCAAGACTGCACAAGTGGCGGCTTATGTCGGCGTATCGCGCTCATCGCTGGAATCGCACTTCCGCACCGTGCGCGGTTGCAGCGTCCACGACGAAATCCTGCGCTTCAAACTGGCGGCGGCTGCCAATGGGTTGAAGAATACGGATTCAACGATTGCAGATACGGCGCGTAATTGCGGATTCAAGTCTGCGCAGTATCTGCATACGGTGTTCAAGCGGGAGTTTGGGTGTACGCCGCGCGAGTATCAGTTGGATAGGGTCGTGTAGATCCACATTATTCGTGGGAGGGAGCTTGCTCGCGACGGCAGTGTTTTGCACGGCACATCTCTATCGGATGTAACTGCCCTTCGCTCCTGCGATCAGGTTCTACTCACCTCAACATGTGCCAGTGAACGCTCCAGCTCGGCCTTGGCCATGCCGATCAGATGCACGACCGAACAAGGGTGGCGGCTTTGACGCGGGTTAGCAGACCGGTGAGGAACAAGCGCAATTAACCGGCGCACCCGAAGATGCCCCACGCAAAGCCGCCATAAGCACTTGTCATCCACAAACAGGCTGCTAAGCCCGACTGCGGATGCTCAGCGACCGACGCAGCCTTGTGTCGGGGTTTCACAGGTGCAAGGGCTTGAGATTTTCCAGGAAAGTTCGCATAGAAGAAATGGTAAAGACTGCAGGAAAGGGCCTGCGCGGGTGGGGTTTTCGTTAGGGGGAGTAACGGATGCACATCAGCCGCGTAGGAGCGAATTTATTCGCGAAGATGGTGTTGAAGACGACATATACCTGTTGCGTGATTGGAACGACTTGGGTAGCTAGCTGTTTGCATATGGCCTGATCAGTCATTTGCATGGTAATTGGCCGCTGCATATAGTGGTGATCGACAAATCTCGATTTAGAGCATCCGGGCGAGCGGCAGAAAACGAACCAAAGCTGCCCGTCATTTATGTGCGGCGTGTAAGAACTCACCGTGCCTGTATAGCGCTTTCTAAAACTATGACATTAGGGGCATAGCGCTGGATGGCCTGAAAAACAGCCTCACGATCTTCCTCACTAATACCTGATCCCAACGTTACTGTCATGCGGTCAAGCATCAAGGTGTCTATTGGTAGATCTATAAAAGGAAGCTCTGGTGGTGGTACTCCTGTTCCCAAGGAATACCACTTCTCCATAAGATTAAGAAACTCATTCTCATATTCATCAGGATTGTCTTCATAGGTTAACTCTGGCCCTTGAATAGCCATTAGCGCAAACCGAAATTCAGATTGATCTTCCCAATGAGCGGCCTTTATTCGGGCTAACCTAGAGCCTCCAGCAATCTCTGTCATCTCTGGATCTGAGCGAACGAACTGCCTCACATAGGCAGCAGGATCTTCGACATATAGAACGTCGCCCCCGAAGGACTCCTCGTCTGCCCATGGCATAAGCACGAAGCCCTTACCGAACATTGTTCCTTTTGTAAATGGTGCTGGCACATCATTTAGTTCAAGTCCCACCGTCTTTAACTCGCCGTCCTTGGCTGTGTATGAACGACTAAGATCACATCGCAGCTTTGTCACCGGAAATGGGGAGCTTTTGAAGCTCAAGCGAACGCCTCGGTGCTGATCCGCGTACCGGTACCATTGTCCTGATTTCTCAACAGCTGATTTGACCCAGGAGTTTACAAAGTAAGCCTGCCGCGACAGGTGAAAAGTCTCAAAAGGCAGCTCCATAAGGTCATCCAAGTGATCAGCTCTTGTAAACCGGAGCTTGCCGCTTTGTAAGATTAATGGAAGGGTGGATGCTCGCGTGTAGTGGTGAATTTCCATTTTTCAGATCCTCAATAGACCCTTAGTCGTTAATGCATCCTGAGTATGACGAAATGATAGCAAATCAACATAATTGTACGAGATAGCGATGACGACCATTTGGGCTCAAAGCAACTATTTCTGGATATCCACTTGTGGCTGATGCTGTTGAAAAAGTCGGCCAATTTTTCTGAAGCAGAAAAATGCGCTTGAAATTGAAGTCTTCACTTTCGGCAGAGGTTAGCGGGCTCAGACTTCACGTAGCAGCATACTGAAAAGGCACTCTCTCCTGTTAATCTTCTGGCTGCTTAAGAAAATCGACTTTTTCAACAGAGCAGGCCGAAAGCTACCCCTTCAGCACAGTGCTCGGTCATTGGTATCGTTGCCTGAGAAAGGCGCTATCCCCCCGACATGTTTCAACCAACCCGCAGCGAATACCATGCAATGCCTCTATTTAACAAACCTCAAACATGCGAACCCAGTCTTGATTTTCAGCTGTTGAATGGGTTCGATGCTCTCCTGATCGCCGACTTTCTTGATGACGCCTACACCGCAGAATTGTTCGTTGCGGTTGAAGATCGGAAGAATGCCTGCCTTGGGCTCACTCCAGGAGCCCTGGATCAAGGTGTAGGTGGCGCCGTTCTGTGGCGTGAAGGAGAACGGTATCTGACAAACACTGCTTCCTGCGATCTGCCCATAGGTCAGGATCAACTCCTTGTTCACGGCGACCCGGGATTCGATGTAGTCGCCGTCAGAGGGCAGGATGGTGTAACCCGCATAGCATCCATTTTCACTGAACGTCATGGCATCCAGTCTCGCACCATTTCCAGCCTTGAGGCGAACCGTTGCAGAGGGTTCATCGGGGCCGGGAACGACATACTGCTTGCCCTGCAAAAACGAAGTGCAACCGCTGATTACCAACACGCCGGCCAGCAAGATACAGCGGCTGGACTTTTGATTGAGGTACATCTATCTCTCCCTGATTCTGTTGCTGGGGACTGCCGAATAGCGGGCTGATGATAATGGTTTCGGTGATGTATCAACCAGAACGAAGAGTATAGGTCTATGTTCTTCGTTTCATGCCCTTCGCGAATGAATTCGCTCCTACGGTCAGGCTCTACACACCTCGACACGCGCCAGCGAACGATCCAGCTCGGCCTTTGCCATGCCGATCAAATGCACGACCGAAAAAGCCAGATCACGTTTGGGGCCATTGAGGGTGTCGCCGGTTTTATAGGCTGTTGCGGCGGCGCAACGTAGCAGGTCACTGACATGCAGCAGGGACTCTTCCAGTGATGGAAGGGGTGGTGACGGTGTTGAATCGATCATTGGGAAAACTCCGATAAAGCCACCGGATGTTTGCTGCTAAACGAACAAGGGTGGCAGCTTTGACGCGGGTTAGCAGACAGGCAGTTTTCCCAATTCCGGCGCACTCGAAAGTGCCCCACGCAAAGCCGCCATAGCGGAACTTGCGTCGGAAAAACTGATTCAGGCTGCTAAACCCGACCGCCGATTTTCAGCAACCGACGCAGCCAGGTGTCGGGATTTCACAGGCGCAAGGGCTTGAGATTTTCTAGGAAAGTTCACACAGAAGAAAAGGCAAAGCCTGCGGGAAAGGTCCTGCGCGGGTGGGGTTTTCGTTAGGAGAAGTAACGAATACACATCAGCCGCGTAGGAGCGAATTCATTCGCGAAGACGGTGTTTCAAACGACATATACCTGTTTGACTTGAGCTACTGACACCCATTTGAATTTGATCTGATCGCTCACCATATACCCGCCAACACTGATAGCTGCCAGCTCAACCACATCGTAAAGGCAGTGCCTGTGTAGTAGTAATGTGCAAAACGCCCCAGTTCACCGGACGAATAGCCAAGGGTGCAGAGCGCGTAGGACTGGTCAGAGAGCATGTAGGTCAATGGCCACAGACGACGTCGGGGAATGCGGTGCTGATGGGGAGCCAAGGAGGCGCTGTACATGACGAAGCGCAGGTTGATCACCAGGGCGGTGGCGACAATCGCGACAGGCACCACGCCGCTGCCAAGCAGTTGCAAGGCAACCATCTGCGCAGATCCGGAATAAAACAACAGTGTCATGCCCATTGCGGGGAATGGTGTCATGCCGAGCTTGATCGCCATGATCCCCGTGACCAGACCGAAGGGAATGACTCCGGGCGTCAAGGGCAGCAGCGCGCGGACACCTTGCATGAAGGCTTCCCGGCCGGATTGATAGCTCATCAAGCCTCCTTTCTCATGATCCTGGGAGATCAGCTCTTGGGCGCTTTATATAAACCAACAGACCGCTGGCAAAGATGAGCCCCATTCCGGCTATCGACCAAGGACTGGGAGTCGTCCCAAACAGCACGACCCCATACAGCGCGGCGAAAATGATTTGCAGGTATCCCAATGGAGCCAGATCAGCAGAGGATGCATAGGCATAGGATTTGGCCATTAGAAAATGTGCGCACAAGCCCAGGCAGCCGAGCCCTGAAAGAAGCATCCATTCAAGAAGTGTGGGCTGCACCCAAAAGAAAGGCACCGCAATCGTCAGGATCGCAGTGCAAAAGACGCCGACGTAGAAACTGCAGACTGCGGGGCTATCCACCTCACCCGCCAATTGCGTCAGCATCTGGTAGAGCGCGAAAAAGAAAGCGGTCGCCAGTGGGAACAGCATATAAGGGGTGAATGCTTCGCTCGCCGGATTGATGATGACCAGCACACCGCAAAAGCCGATAACAACCGACAACCACTGATACCGGTTCGCCTTGATGCCAAACAGCAAAGGCGAAAGTATCGTGACAAATGCGGGAGCCAGAAAAACCAGGGCCGTGGACTCGGCAATCGGCACATACTTGAGCCCGAACAGAAATGTCAGGCTGTCTGCCAACAAGCAAAGTGCCCGCAGCAGGTGCAACCACGGCCGCCGCGTCCGATAGCTTCCGGATCGCTTGCCCAATGCTATGACCGTCGTCACCAGCCCCGTATGAACGAAGTACCGCACCCAGGCAACAAAGATGACCGGCAGCGAAAAAATGAGCGTCTTGGACAGCGCATCATGGCTGGCGAACACCAGCGCGACACAGGCCATCAACCACATGCCGACGAGATGCCCCTGATGGGCAGCAATCAGGCCTTTCCCCGCGTCCTTGCTGAAAACTTCTGCCACCACGCCACCTCTATGTTCGCTGAAAAAAGCTGCTCTATTTGACTCGACGCTTTTCCATGGAAGGTCGATAGCCAAAATACGAGCTGTAGCACTTGCTGAAATGGCTGGGAGAAACAAAACCACAAGCCAACAGCACTTCTAGCTGGGACAACTCAGTGTGCTGCAATAATCGCCGCGCCTCGGTGATACGTAGCTCCAGATAATAGCGCTGAGGCGTCGTGCCGAGCTGCTCCTTGAAAAGGCGTTCGAGCTGGCGACGGGAACGCCCTGCGTGCATCGCCAACTCATCCATCTCCAGGGGCTCTTCGAGATTGGCATCCATCAATTTGATGACTTCCCGCAGCGGGGTACTTATCGATAGCCGCGGCGAGGCTTTGATGCGTCGGTACCGTGACTCCTCGAAAGACAGGATGTCCTCGATCCCTTCGACCAGGGCTTTGTCGTGCAGACTCCTGATCCAGTGCAGGGCCATCTGGAACGCACCTGCGGGACTGGAAGCCGTCAGCCGGTCGCGCTCGATAACAAAGGGCTCGCTGGTCACCGACGCCTCGCGCGCAATTTCTGCCAAGGCAGGGCGATGTTCTGGATGGATTGCACAACGGTATCCCTCGAGCAGCCCCGCCGCCCCCAAAAACCAGGCACCATTCCACAATCCCGCCAAGGTAACGCCACGCGCAGCGGCCCCCTGCAGCAACTCGATCAGATCATCGCTGGAGGCCAAAGCTGTGCGATAGCCACCGCAGATAACCAACAAGTCCAAATCGCGGATGCTTTCTTTGCTCAATCGCTGGTCAGGCCGGATAACCAGCCCAAGATCGCTGACGATCTCGCTGTCGCCCAATCCCAACGTGATGGAAGTAAACAGCCCAGGCCGCAGTAGATTCGCCGTAACGATGGTGTCCAGGACTTGAGTGAATGCCGGCAGTGAAAAATGCTCCAGCAGCAGAAACCCGGCGCGGCTCTGTCTTATAGGCTGGGGTTGGGCCGCCTGCAGAAAACGCAGATTCTTGCCCTGCATGTTGTCACTGAACTGACGCCGAGCAATCACGATACTTTCCTTTTCAAGCCGGTTGAAAGCCATGGGCAAGAGGGTTTTCGTCGTGCACGGAAATGATGTTGGTACATCCGACAGAGATATGTCGTTTGAAATGACATCTCGCGAATGAATTCGCTACGCAGTAGTGCCAATCATTCAGTGCCGAAAATGTGTTGTTCTGGCCAAGGCCCCTCCCACATTAGTCGGCACAAGACCTCAATCACCCCGCCACCGGCACCGTAAACCTGAACTCGCTGCCCTGCCCCACCTGACTGTCTGCAGTCAGCACGCCGCCGTGGGCCTTGATGATGCCTTGGGAAATGTAGAGCCCAAGGCCGGTACCGGTCGGGTTACCTTCCTTGATGGTCCAGTAGCGCTCGAAGATGTGTGGCAGTTGTTCCGGCTGGATGCCTTCGCCGGAGTCGCGCACGGTGAAGACGATTTCATTGCCGTTGGGCACTGCGGCCACGTCGATCCGGCCTTGTTTGGGCGTGAACTTGATGGCGTTGCCGATCAGGTTCGACAGTACCTGGAACAGGCGCTCCGGGTCGGCGCTGACTCTCAGGTCCGGCTCGGAATGGAAGAAGAGATCGATGGATTTATCCATGGCCAGCGGTGCCAGCAATGAATAGGCCTCTTCGAATATATGGCCCACTTCCAGCGGCTGAGGGGAAATGATGTAGCGGCCTGCTTCGATTTTCGAGGTGTCGAGCAGGTCTTCCAGCAGGACGTTCATGCGGCTGGCAGCCTGTTGCATGGTGTCGATGGCGGAAGAGATACGGCGCGAGGTGTGCGGGCCATCGGAGCTGAAGGCTTTTTGCATCATGCCGCAGAGCATCGAGATGACGGTCATGGGGTTGCGCAGGTCGTGGGACACAACGGCAACCAGTTCGTCACGGGCGCGTACGGCCTGTTGCTCGCGGCGTACCTGACGGGCCAGGTCATCTTCCAGCGCCGAGCGGCGCAGGTCGTTGGCAGCGAAGATATCGCCGTGGGTCCATTTGTTGGAAATGCCCGCCATCTCGACTTTCCAGATCTCGAACGAGGTGCGCGGCCTCAGGCGCAGGCCCGCGCCGGAGCCTTCCGTGTCCAGTGGCTTGTCCGGGTTGCCGCTCCACTGAATGCTTTCCTTGACCTCGGGACGGAACCACAACACGCCGTTGTCGACCGGTTTTGGCAGGCTCATGGCCAGAACACCGCTGGCGTGCTGTTGATAAGCCTCGGCCGCCGGGTAGACGCTCGACAGATGATGGCTGGAGAAAACCTGCTGCCCTGTTGCCATCAGCCATTTATGCAGAGCCTTGATTTCATCAGGCTCGGGGCACAGACCAAAGGTATGCAGTTGCCTGTCGTCGATGATCGCCACACCCGAGGCGCCCACCAGATCCATAAGGATTTGCGGTTGCTGCTCAAGGCCGTCGAAGACGTTTTCCGACGCCGACACCATGGAGTCATTCAGGCTTTGCAGCATCTGCAGCTTTGCCTCGCGCTGGCGACTGACTTCCAGAGCCTCCATCGCACGGATCTGCAAGGACAAGACCTGACCGATGGCCTGACATGCACCGCGCAGTTCATGGGAAACGTACAGCGGCGTGCGGTGCCCGCAACTGATAAGGCCCCAGAGTTTGTCGTCCTTGAGCAGAGAAACACTCATGGAAGACAACACGCCCATGTTCTTCATGTACTCGCAGTGGATTGGCGAGACGCTGCGCAAGGTCGAAAAACTCAGGTCCAGTGACTGCCTGGTATCAGGGCGCAGCTGTGGAATCAGCGGAACCGGCGTGTAATCGGCATCGGGAATGATGCGCAGCCAGTTGCGACGATAGAGTTCGCGAGCCTGCTCGGGAATGTCCGAAGCAGGAAAGAACAGGCCGCTGAACAGCTCCATGCCAGGCGAAGAAGCCTCGGCAATGACCTGACCATGCCCTTCTTCCTCGAAACGGTAGATCAGCACACGGTCATAGCCGGTCAGCTTCTGGATTTCGCGAACGCTGATCTCATACAGCGCCTGAAGTGTCTTGGCCGCCTGCAACTGACGCAGCATGCGCCCAAGGTTGGCGATTCGCTCACTGTTGGCGACTTGCGCTTCCTTGTCCTGGATTTCGAGTTCCAGCACCAGAACGCCCTGATGCCGATGCAGCAGAGCCTCGAATTCACGGCCATTGACGGTAACGATCAGTTGCGGGATGTCGTTGAACGATTCCTGGGTGCTGGCGCTTTTGAGCACAGTGGCCCAGCCGTCACCCACCGCGAACTCCAGCGGCTGTCCCACCACATGATCGGGGTTCTTGCCGAGCAGTTCCTGCACGTTGGCGCTGACTTGCAGCACCACGAAGTCCGGCTCGGCCAGGGTAAAGAGCACGCCGTGAGGCTGAATGGCGCCCGGATACTGGATCGGCTCGTTGGCACAATTGGCCAAAAGAGCTTCAAAAGCGTCTTTGTCGAGTTGGCTCATAACAGTACCTCTTGACCATCGAGCCAGTGCTCGAAACATGCAAATGTGGATTGGGCCGCCAGCACGGCAGCTTCTGTGGTTGCCGCATCGGCCGGCACGCTGTCCATAAAGGCCAGAAACGCTTTCCAGTGCATGCCGGTGGCGCTGCCGTAGACATTCAGAAACGCTGCGCCAGTGTACTCGTCCAGCCCCAGTCGCTTGTGGATTTCACGGCGCAGGATCTGGCCGCCCAAGGTGGCGCCCTCCAGAACGTACAGCACGCCAAGGCAAGCGCCCGGTGAGTCGATCACCGGCAAGTGCCTGCATTGTGCAAGTGAATCCATCGCTTGATCTGTCATGCCCAGTGCACGCAGATCCTGAAGCAATGCAGGTGTTTTGACCCGCTCGGGCACAGCCAGTTCAGCCGGAACGAGGCCACTGGCCAGCAACGCGGACTCCAGCGGCCTGTAAAAACCGTGGTAGGCCTTGATCAAACGAAGGTAATAAGCGCTGTTCAAGACAGGGGAGAAAAACGGCAGGCGCTTTTCCAGACCGACATGTAACTGATTCGTTTCAGAACGAAGAGCATCAAGCAATCGGGCCGGGGAAGCCTGGTTAAACGGTGCCAACATCCACTAATGCTCTCAAGGGTGGGAACGACAAAAACCGCATCCAGGCGAAATAGGGCCCCAACATACAGACTGCCGACGATATCTGACAGAGCTTTACAAGAATTACCGATGAATAACAGAAGGTTAAGCGTCGGAAAAAGCCTGTTGATGACGTGCGAAATTTTACCTTAGAGACAATTCCCAGCGTAGCAGACTGACAGGAATACTCGATACACACTTCACACTATCCGGTGATCCACCGCCAGACGCGAAAGAGTGTTTACGTCATGCAAGCGTTTCTGGATCACAGCCACAGAAAATTCAGTCCGCACAGACCGCGACGAAGGGATAAATCAGGAGAGCGTTACAGATAAAGGCATGCCCCTTTTGCAAGGGGCATGTGAGTGGCGTGAATCAGCGCACGTTGCGATACAGCATCAAGCGCGAACTCTCGTGTAGCCCGCGAGTGAGGTCGCGTAGCCGCTCGAACTCTTCAGGGTTCTGCTCGGCAACGTTGTCCAGCGGGGTGCGGGACGACAGGTCGTGCAGGGTCGGCGAACTGCCATCGTGTTCCATTTGCAGCAGGTAATGCCGGGTGACAGCGCCGATCAGCGGGAAGGTGCCTTCACGCAATACCAGCGGTACCACGCGCTCGCCTTCCGGTGCCGGTTGCTGAATGTCACGCCCCATCGCGCCGTTGCTGAACTCGACGCCCGCCATGCCCGCGACCGTAGGCAACAGGTCTGCCAGCCCGACCGCTTCTTCAATGACCCGCGAGCCCAGCAGTGCAGGCGCGTGAATCAGCAGCGGAACGTTATTGCTCTCCAGCCCCAGTTGCTCGAAAGCCGGTGCCATGTGAGGGATCTGGCTGATGCGGGTGTTGTGGTCACCAAACATCACGAAGATGGTGTTCTCGTAGTAACCGCCCGCCTTGGCCATTTCCATCAGCCGACCGATGTTGAAGTCCAGCAGACGCACGGCGTTGTACTGCTCGACGCTGCGCGAACCCGCCGCCTGCACCTGCTCCAGCGTCAGGTTGCTGACCTCGAAGCCGTCGTTCTCCTTGGGAATGGTGAAAGGCCGGTGATTGCCCGCAGTCTGCACGTACGCGAAGAACGGCCGGTCCTTGGGCAGCTCGCGCAGGATCTTGTCGCTTTCCTTGAAGAGGTCCAGATCGGAAATGCCCCACACATCCACCTGCGGCGACTTCCAGTCACGCTCGTCATAGAGGCGCACGTCATCGATGCTGCGACGAATCAGGGCATTCATGTTGGCCCAGCCCGAGTTGCCGCCGATCATGTACAGCTTCTGGTAATCCTTGAGGTCATTGATGATCGTGTTCTGGCGGGTCAGCAACGGATGGCGCGTCGCGGTTTCCTGACGGGTGACATCCGGAACCCCGGTGATGCTGGCCCAGACGGTCTTGGCGGTGCCGGTCACCGGTACATAGAAATGCCTGAAGAACCAGCTTTGGGTCGCCAGACGGTCCAGGTTCGGCGTCGGGTTGAGCGGGTTGCCATAAGCCCCCACGGCGCTGGTGCCCAGGGATTCGAGCATCACGAACATCACGTTCGGCGCACGCTCGCCGTCGATCCGGTAAGGCTGCACGGCTTGCTGACGCTTGAAGTTCAGGGTCTGGGCATCGGGCTGCTGGACACTCAGGTATCTGGCGACCACGTCATAGTGCTGACGCACCTGATCTTCGTCGTAGCGGGATTGGGAAACCTTGAGGGTGTCATACAGAAACAGCGCAGGGTTGAGCCCCAGAGCTGCCACCTGGTTATTGCCGGAGAAAAACGCATCGCTCCAGCGCAATGGCACCGGGTTTTCCAGGTTGAGGTTTTCCACACGGCCCAGTAACCCCAGGAAAGTCGCGCAGACAATCACTGCCGCACCCCAGGCCACCGACCAGCGTTTGACCGGGCGCGGCGTGCGATCAAGCGTGATGCGTTCCAGCCAGAGCAGGACGCGGCCCAGCACCAGCAAGGTCAGTAACCAGCCGAGGCTGATCCATACCACCGGATAGGTTTGCCACAGCATGTCCCGGGATATCTGGGCATCGTCCAGATAGCGCAGGACACTGGCGTTGAGCCTTACACCGAGGTAGGCGTAATGGCCGAAGTCGATGACATGAATCACCGTCAGCGCCAGCAATGCCAACATCAGGTATGAGCGGGCGAACCAGCGCAACGCACGGACGCTGACCATGTTCCAGCGCGGCAGCCACAGCAGGAATGCCATCGGCAGCGACACCAGCAGCGCCAGACGCAGGTCGAAGCGAAAACCTATGCTCAGGGTTTGCAGCACGGTCGGGTCGCTGAACAGCTTCTCGTGCTCAACCCCGGAAAAACTCCAGAAGAACACGCCCCTCAACAAGGCTGACAGCAGGAAAAACAGCACGATTGTGCCTGCCCAATACTGCAGGCGCCGTGATTGCAGCCAACTCATTTTTATTCCTCGACTAATGCCCCATTCGCGAATGAATTCGCTCCTACGGGTGATATGCCTGTAGGAGCGGATTCATCCGCGAAGAGCAGGTACATCCGACAGATATGTATCGTTTGAAACACCGTACCTACAGGTTCTGTGAGCGGCTGCAAGACAGGCGTCGTGCAATGAATACCAGCAACGCAATGCAGCCGTACAACGCCAGAAACGGGTCGATCAGGTAATCCCAATAGTTTTCCGAAGGCTTGATGCGGAAGGTGAAGGCCAGTGTGGCCAGCGCCAGCATCAAGGCCCCCAGATGGCTGCGCAGGTACAACAGGCCAAGGGTGATGATTCCGACAACAATAATCATTGGCCGTGGGTTGAAGCCCCAGCGGTAAGGATCGAAATAGGTGATGCCCAGTGTGGCCGGATAGAGCACCACCGCAAGGGCCGCGAGCACCGACAACACCAGAAAACGCTGGCGACTCTCCAGAGGCTGGATGAGCCCCAGGCGCTGGGCGGTCAGCCAGACCAGGCCGACAAGGCTCGGGATCGCCAGGTCATCGCTCAAGCTGCGCACGTAAGACGCCAGAGACAAGCCATCGATGGACACCACACTCGCCAGCGAAGCACCGGCCAGTATCGCCAGACGCCAGCGCTGGGAGGATGTCCAGGAAGACAGGATCAGAAACAGCACCAGCGCAAACGCCAGATGTGTCAGCCATTGCGCGATCATAGCAAGTGCTCCGCCAGCCAGGCTTCGTTGAAGCTGACATGCTTGATGAAGGTGTTATTCCAGGAGTAGACAAGGTGATACATGCCGTCCGGGCTACGAATGAAATACGGGTATTCGTATTCAAAATCGCACCCTTGAGGCGAGCAGACTCGCTGGTCCAGATTGCTCAGGAACTCGGCCTCAAGAGGCTGGCGCCGAGCACCACTGGAGGCCCGGAAACCTTCACCGAGGATTTCCCGATAGGCTTCCAGCGAGAACGGATGACCCAGCGGATCGGGGGATTTATCCAGGTCGATCACCGGACGCCACTGGTTCATCTGCTCATCGGTGCCGTACAGGCTCAGTTTGAAGCGACCGTCACGCAGGTCATTCAAGGCCACCAGCAAACCGCGCCCCGGCACACCGACTGCCGCCAGCGACGAGTTGGGGTTGCTCGGCTCCAGCGGGTGCGGCTCGCTCCAGGTCTGGCCGCCATCTTCGGTGCGGCTGGCCAGTACGCGGTGATAGGTATTTCCCGCATAGCGCAGCAAGGCCACTGCCCGCTGCCCGTCCAGCGGTACGACCGTGGGTTGCAGGGAATTGGTGCCACGGCTGATGCGGAACTTGTCGATCACGTCACCGCTTGGGCTCAGGTAAAGGTACTCGGCAAACTTGCCCAGAAACTCGTGATAGACCGGCAGGCCGATGGAGCCATCAGCATGAAACACCGGCGCCGCACGAACCAGGGTGCTGATGTTCAGGAAAGGCGAAGTGATCAACTGACGAGGCTGCGACCAGGTGGCGCCCATGTCCTGAGACACCATGGCATTCACCGAACTCCCGGCCCAGCCGCCCACCGACACCGACACATAAAACAGCCAGAGGCGTTGGTCGGGAGCCAGTGCGACCACCGGATTACCCAGTTTGCGAATGTATTTGCCTGTGCCGTTCTGGGTGGACTCACGGGTCGCGAGCACCTGCTCATTGCCCCATTCACCGGCGCTGGCATCGAATCTGGAGGCACGAATCTCCACATCCCCAGCACCTTCGCGAGAACCGGCGAACCACACCGACATCAGGTCGCCGCCGGGCAAGGCGGTAACCGCAGACGAATGCACGAAATCGTCGAGGTCGGAGGATGCGAAACGCGAACTATAAGTCGCCGCTGTAGCGACAGCGCCCTCGGCACTGATCGGCGTCTCGCTGACCGCGAAAGGTGAAAGTTTGTGCAGCGGATGGCTGAGCCAGGCGCTGAGAAAAATCAAGACAACAGCAAGGCCTGCGCTCCATGCAGCCAGGTTTCGGGAAATAACGGGCATGAAAATCCAGCACCTTAGCGAAGGGAGTTACGGGTCTGTTCAGTTGTCGGTTTGCTCGGGCAATGAGCGCCGCTTGCCGGTCAGCATCGACAGCGGCAGGTTGTCACGCACCTGAAAGCTCTCGAATATCGCGGCGGCCATGTGCAGCACCACCAGTGCGCAAAGCGCGTCGGCCAGGGTTTCGTGAATCTGCAGCGGCCAGTCGGCGCCCCACAGGGCATCCACTTCTTCCATCATCCAGCCGGTCAGGCCGATGGAGAAAATCAGCACCATCATCAGGACCATGACCAGCGCCCCCAGAGGCGAATGACCGAGCCGGTGAATAGGTCGCCTGTCGATCAGCGACTGCACATGAGCCCGCAAACGGCTCGGGCTCGGCCAGAAGTCACTCCAGCGGGCACTGCGCGGCCCGATGAATCCCCACACCACTCGCACGCACAGCCAGGCAACAGCGTAATAGCCCAGCCAGACATGCCAGTCGCCGCCTGCTTCATTAAAGAAGTAGTTGGCAATGAAGACGCCCGCGACAGAAAGATGAAACAGTCTGACCAACGGGTCCCACAGGCGCAGGGAAACGCGGCTCATCAGCCCTTGATCTCGGTCTTCACGGCCTTGCCGGACACAGGGTCATGGTAGATTTCTACTTTGCGCTTGTCCTTGTCGAAACCGTAGATCTCGTAGCAGTTGCCGTCGGTGACCTTGAACTTGCTGATCTGGTAACCCTGAGCCTTGAGTTGCTCCTGGAACTTGGCCTGGTCCTGCCACTGGGATTTGTCGGCGGTGGTGCATTGCGGACCGGCAAGTGCCAGAGGGCTGGCCATCAGCAAGGAAATCAGCAGGACTTTACGCATGTTGGATACTCGCAGCAGTTAAGGAGTCGCTACTGTGCGAAAGCAATCTTAGGAAAAGCTTAAGGTGTAACAGGTCGTTACATCTTCTCGACATATGGCTCTACGCGAGCCACGGCCATAACGGCATCATGGCGCCCCGTCCTGCCCCCAATCCATTGCCCGGAACCTCTTATGCGTCTGCTTCTGGTGGAAGATGATCGTGCCATCGGCCAAGGCATCAAAGTCGCCTTGAACACCGAGGGCTATACGCTTGACTGGATCGAGGACGGGCTCAGTGCCCTGCATGCCCTGCGCAGCGAACGCTTCGACCTGTTGCTGCTGGACCTCGGTCTGCCGCGTCTGGACGGCTTCGACCTGCTGCGCCAGTTGCGCGCCGAACAGCAATCGCTGCCGGTGCTGATCCTGACGGCCCGTGACGGCACTCAGGACCGTATCGCCGGGCTGGATGCCGGAGCCGACGATTATCTGATCAAGCCTTTCGACGTCAACGAACTGAAAGCCAGGGTGCGCGCCCTGCTGCGCCGCAGTCAGGGTCGGGCGCAACCGCTGCTGGAGCACGCGGGCATCAGCCTGGACCCGGCCTCGCAGCAGGTCAGCTTTCAGGGTAACGAAGTCCCCATGACGCCGATGGAGTATCAATTGCTGCACCAGTTGATGATCCGTCCCGGCAAGGTCGTCACTCGCGAGCGCCTGTCCACCACGCTGTACGGCTGGCAGGAGAAAGTCGAAAGCAACACCCTGGAAGTGCTGATTCACAACCTGCGCAAGAAACTGTCCACCGACCTGATCCGCACCGTTCGCGGCGTCGGTTACCTGCTGGAGCTCAAGGCATGACCTCGGTACGCGCACGAATCCTTGGCCCGGTATTGCTGCTGTTGCTGCTGGGCGATCTGATCATCGGCCTGCTGGTGCTGCGCGACAGTCACCATGAAATCGAAGAAGTCTACGACGCCCAGCTGGCGCAAAGTGCCCGCTTGCTGCAAGGGGTGCTGCGCCAGCGAGCCGAGGGTGAAAAGGACCTGAACAAGCTGTATGAGGCGTTTGATGAAGCCATGAGCCGGGTCGGAACCAGCGGCGTGGCGCATCCTTACGAAACCCGCCTGACTTTTCAGGTCTGGCGTACTTCGGGAGAGTTGCTGGTGCGCTCGGCCGAAGCCCCGGTGCTCACTGAGCCGCCAAGAGAAGAAGGCTCCCACGATCTGGTGGAGAATGGCCGGGAATGGTGTGGCTTCCTGCTGGCCGATCCGCAGCAGGGTTTCATTATCTGGGTCGGCGAGCGCGACGATGTGCGTCAGGGTCTGATCCAGATCATTGTCAGCCATACCGTCTGGCCCACCGTGATTGGTGTTCCGCTGCTGATCCTGTCCATCTGGCTGGTCATCGGCTGGGGCCTGCGCCCGTTGCAATCCATGGCGCAAGTGATCCGCAAGCGTGATGCAGAGAGCCTGGAGCCTCTGGCGCTGTCGCCATTGCCCAAGGAGCTGGAGCCCATGCAGACCGCTCTCAACCGTCTGCTGACCCAGATCGACAATCTGCTGGAACGCGAGCGACGCTTTATTGCAGATGCCGCCCATGAACTGCGCACGCCCTTGACCGTGCTGCGCATTCACGCGCAGAACGCCCGTCAGGCCGAACTCCCCGAACAACGTCTGGAAGCGCTGGATTTTCTGGTCAGCGGCGTCGACCGGGCAGCCCGTCTCGCCAGCCAGTTGTTGACCATGGCAAGGCTTGAACCGCACTTGAGTCCAGAGCAATTGAAGACCTTTGAGCTCAATACGCTGGTCCAGGAAGAAATGGCCGAACTCACGCCGCTGGCGCTGGAGAAACGTGTGGAGCTGGTGCTGGAAGCCGATGAGGTGTGCGTGATCCACAGCGATCCGGGCGCCATCACCATCGCCTTGCAGAACCTGCTGACCAACGCCCTCAACTTCGCCCCTGCCGCCAGCGAAATCCGGGTGGTGTTGCAGCGTCAGGACGATGGCAGCGCCCATTTGTGTGTCGAAGATGCAGGTCCCGGTATCGATGAACACCACAAGGCACGGCTGCTGGAACGCTTCTACAGCCAGGGCAACAGCAATGGCGCGGGATTGGGGCTGGCGATTGTCGACATGATCGTGCGCAAGCTTCAAAGCAGCCTGCATCTGCACAATTCGCCTCAGGGCGGGTTGCGGGCGGAGTTACGGCTTAACAGTGCGCTTGCGCGCCCGTAGGAGCGAATCGGGCGGCGCTCCGCTCATTCGCGAGGGACCGTACATCTGAAGAAAATGTATCGGCCTCACGGACGTCTCGCGGATAAATCCGCTCCTACTCAGACCGTGTGAAAACGCAGCATGATCAAGCGCAGTAGTTTTCACACAGTCTGTACTAGACAGGATCAAACCCCGGCCGCATACGCCCCTGTCACTGTCTTGCGTCGCACCAGGGCAATCAACAGAATCGTCCCGGTAACCGCTGCGGTCATCAGGGTTTCATAGCGGTAGTTGGGGCTGATGAGCATGTAGCCCAGCACCAGAGTGATCAGCCCGATCACCAGCCAGGTCAGCCAGGGGAACAGCCACATTTTGAAGGCTGGCTCCTGCCCTTCCCTCTCCAGCCTTTTGCGCATCCGCAACTGGGAAACGGCAATCACCAGATACACCAGCAGCGCAATGGCGCCCGTGGTGGACAGCAGGAAGCCGAACACCTTGCCCGGAAACGCGTAGTTCACAAAGCAACCGACAAAACCTGCCAGGGTGGAAGCGATCACCGCCACGGTCGGCACACCGCTGCCGGAAACCCGCTTGATCTGTACCGGAGCTTCGCCGCGTGCGCCCAGGGAATACAGCATCCGCGAAGCCGTGTAGAGGCCGGAGTTCATGCAACTGGTGACCGCCACGAACACCACGATATCCACCACCATCTTGGCGCCCGGCACATTGATGATTTCCAGCGCCCGCTGGAATGAACCTACTTGCAGCAGGCGCGGATCGTTCCAGGCCACCAGCGAGACAATGAAGAAGATCGAGAAGATGTAGAAAATCGCGATGCGGTACACCACAAGATTGGTGGCCCTGCGAATCTTCTCTTTGGGGTTGGCCGTTTCGTCGGCGGCGATGGTGACGATTTCTGCGCCGAAAAACGAAAAGATCGTGATCAGTACCCCGCCCAGTACCGCGCCGAATCCGTTGGGCATGAAGCCGCCGTTCTGCCAGATCTGCGAGATGCCGGAGGTTTCGGCCAGTGGCCAGAAGCCCAGTACGGCCAGGGTGCAGACACCGATGAACGCCAGAATCGCAATCACCTTCACCAGCGCGAACCAGTACTCGAACTCACCGAAATTCTTCACGCTCACCAGGTTGGTACACGACAGCGTGATCATGATCAGGAAGGCGAACAGCCAGGACGGCACCGAGGGCATCCAGGCGTGCAGGATGTCGGCACCGGCAATGGCTTCGACCGGAATGATCAGCACCCAGAACCACCAGTAAAGCCAGCCGATGGTGAACCCGGCCCATGGCCCGATGGCTTGTCCGGCATAGGTGGAGAACGAACCGCTATTGGGATTGGCAATCGCCATTTCACCCAGCATGCGCATCACCAGCAACACCAACAGGCCGGCAATACCGTAGGAAATCAGAATCGCTGGCCCAGCCGTGGCGATGGCCTTGGATGAGCCGATGAACAGGCCGGCACCGATGATGCCGGCAATGGAAATCATCGAAACCTGCCGGGATGTCAGCCCGTGTTTCAGGGAACGGTGCTCGTTCTTTTTATGGGAAACCATGTTCTACCCTCAACGTTGAGGTTGCACAGGGCGGCCCACGAAAAGGCAGCCCGACGGCGCAACCTGTTTTTGAATAAGCATTCTTGTTGGCGCAGTGTTGTCACTGCTTTTATGGGCTTACTTTCAAACGGAATTCAGATAGACCGGATGCCGAAAGACCGCCACGGCAAAGCCGGGCGAGGTATGAAACTTGCCATGTGTATTTCCTTGAGTCGATTTCGTACGGCAGCAGAAATTGAACGAGAACTTTTGTTGTATGGCGTTTTATTCGTTGTAGAAAATCAGAGTACGACCCGCAGACACTGCCCGGCGTGATACAGCGTAAAACCGGCATCGTAGGCCAGTGTGCGCAATGAACTGCCCACGACCGCCTTGCTCTTCGAAAAGCTTACTGGCAGAGCCTTGGCATCGTTGGTCAGCAGGTAATCCGCAAAGCATTTGCCCACCAGCGTTCCGGTCGTCACGCCACGGCCATTGAAACCGGTAGCGGCCAACAGACCGGGAGCCGGCTCGAACAGACGCAGCAAGTGGTCTGGCGTAAAGCCGATACGGCCCGTCCAGGTGCCTTCCCACTCGACCTTGCCCAGTTGCGGAAAGTAGTGCTGCTGGATGCGGTCCGCCCACTGGCGGATAAACCACAGCGGATAATTGCCCGCATTGCCCAGACTGCCAAGCACCAGGCGCCCGTGCGCGTCGCGGCGAATACTGCTCAATACCTTGCGGGTGTCCCAGGAGCCCTGCCCGCCGTGAAGAATGCCTTCCTGCTCGGGACCCGTGAGCGGCTGCGAGGCCACCTGATAGTAGTAACCGGCAAAGATATGACTCTTCACATCGGTCCATTCGCCTTCGGTGTAGGCATTGGAAGCGATGATGACCTTTTCGGCCCGCACGCTGCCCTGACCGGTGCTGACCTTCCAGCCATCATCGGTGCGCTGCAGCCCGGTTACCGGGGAGTCACCGAAGATCACCCCGCCCCGCGTAACCACACTGTTCGCCATGCCTGAGACATAAGCCATGGGGTTGACGGTCCCGGCCCGATAATCCAGCAGAGCACCGGATATCCTGGTTGTCCCGCAGGCATCTTCGCAGACCTTGCCGGTCAGCAGTTCGACATTGGCACCACGGCGCTGCCATTGCTCGGCGCGGCTGCGCAGGTCAGCCAGGCCACTGGCGTTATGCGCCATGTGCAGGGTGCCGGTACGGGTGTCCTGACAATCGATCCTGTATTTGTCGATGGTGGAAAACACCAGAGCCGGTGCCGCGCCCAATGCGCCATTGAGGCGATTGGCCTCGGCGCTGCCCAGAACTTTTTCCAGATCGTCCGGCGCCACCCAGGTCCCGGCGTTGACCAGCCCCACGTTGCGACCCGAACCACCGTGGCCCACCTGATGGGCTTCAACGATGCACACCGACTTGCCGCCTTCAATCAACTGAAGAGCGGCGGACAGGCCGGTATAACCACCACCGATCACGCAAACGTCAGCCGTTCGCTCACCGCTCAATGGCAGATGGCTGGGCCTTTGCGGCGTCAGTTGCTCCCACAGGCACTCTTGACGAAATTGCGTCATTGCAACACTCCAGCCCCATGAAGTTTCAGGCTCGCAGTGCGAGCCTGATGCCCTGTCTGTCAGTCGAACACGATGCCCTGAGCGAGCGGCAGTTCGCGGGAATAGTTGACGGTATTGGTCTGACGACGCATGTAGGCCTTCCAGGAATCGGAACCGGACTCACGCCCGCCGCCAGTTTCCTTCTCGCCGCCAAATGCCCCACCGATCTCTGCCCCGCTGGTGCCAATGTTGACGTTGGCAATGCCGCAGTCACTGCCCGCCGCACTCTGGAAAGCCTCGGCTTCACGAAGGTCGGTGGTGAAGATGCAGGACGACAGGCCTTGTGGCACTTCGTTGTTGAGGCGCAGTGCTTCCTCGAATTCGTCGTAGGCCAGCACGTAGAGAATCGGCGCAAAGGTTTCGTGACGCACGACCTCACTCTGGGCCGGCATCTCGGCAATGGCCGGAGTCACGTAGTAGCCATTGGGGTATTTGTCCTGCAACTGGCGCTCGCCGCCGAAGACCTGGCCGCCCTCATCACGGGCCTTGCCCAGCGCATCCTGCATGGCTGCAAAAGCCTGCTTGTCGATCAGCGGGCCAATCAGGTTGCCGGCACGCGGATCGCCGACACGCACCTTGGCGTAGGCCGCTTTCACACGCGCAACCACTTCGTCCTTGATGGAGCGATGGACGATCAGGCGACGCAACGTGGTACAGCGCTGACCGGCAGTACCGACCGCGCTGAAAAGAATGCCGCGCACAGCCAGATCCAGATCGGCACTCGGGGCCAGGATCATGGCGTTGTTGCCGCCCAGTTCCAGAATGCTGCGACCGAAACGAGCCGCGACACGCGGACCCACTTCACGGCCCATGCGGGTGCTGCCAGTGGCGCTCACCAGCGGCACACGCGAGTCATCGACCAGCGCTTCACCGGCTTCACGGTCACCGATGACCAGTTGCGCCAGACCTTCGGGCGCATCGCCGAAGATTTTCAGGGCTTTATCAAACAAGGCCTGGCTGGCCAGAGCGGTCAGCGGGGTTTTCTCGGAAGGTTTCCAGATCACCGGGTTGCCGCACACCAGTGCCAGCGTGGTGTTCCAGGCCCAGACCGCCACCGGGAAGTTGAAGGCGCTGATAACACCCACCACGCCCAGCGGATGCCAGGTTTCACGCATATGGTGACCAGGACGCTCGGAAGCGATGGTCAAGCCGTACAACTGACGGGAAAGGCCGACGGCGAAGTCGCAGATGTCGATCATTTCCTGCACTTCACCCAGACCTTCCTGAGTGATCTTGCCGGCTTCGATGGACACCAGTTCGCCCAGCGCAGCTTTATGTTCGCGCAGCACTTCACCAAAGATGCGCACCAGCTCGCCACGACGTGGCGCCGGAACCGTGCGCCATTTCAGAAACGCGTTGTGGGCGCGGTCGATGCGGGCCACGACCTGCGCCTTGCCTTCCAGGTTGACGGAGGCAATCTGGCTGCCATCGATTGGGGTGTAGACAGGGTAGTTCCCTTCTGTGTAAGCACTTTTCGCTACGCCCAGGCTTTCTAACAAATTGGCAACCACATTGATTCTCCTGTACATGACACTGGTTGAAATCATTGATGTGGATCAGTATTGACCCGCAACAGTCCTTGTCACAAACGACCATTTAGAAAAACATGATTCCGTTTTGGAATGAACCATCCCGCACGTCAACAGGTAACCATGAATGTCCAAGCGTTTGATGCCCTCGACGACCGCCTTGCAGTGTTTCGAAGCGTCGGCCCGTCATTTGAGCTTCACTCGCGCAGCCCAGGAGTTGCACCTCACCCAGAGCGCCGTGAGCAAACAGGTCGCGCAACTGGAAGAGATGCTCTGCCACCCGCTTTTCCAGCGTATCCGCCGCCGTCTGCACCTGACGCCTGCGGGCGAGTTGTACATGGCCGAGGTGAACAAGATCCTCATTCAGGTCGACATGTCGAGCCGCTATATCCTGACCTATGGCGGCGAGACAGAGGTACTGAAAATCGCCACCCAACCGACGTTCGGCGACCGCTGGCTGGTGCCTAACCTCAAGGGTTTCGGCAGCCAGAACCCCGGCATTCACCTGGACATCCGCAGCGAGCTGGAACCCTTCGATCTGGTCAGGGCCAAGGCCGATGTCGCGTTCTTTTTCGGTCAGGGCACCTGGCCCGGCGCCACCTGTATCGAGCTGTTCAAGGAGGAAGTGGTCCCGGTCTGCGCACCGGACCTGCTGGCCCACAGCGGCAGCGGCATCACCAGCGCCCAGGCCCTGACCGGCCACACCCTGCTGCAATGCACCTCGCGCCCGGAAGCCTGGCATGAATGGTTTCTGGAGCAGAACCTGCACTCGCAAAACAGCTATCACGGCCCGCGTTTCGACACGTTCTATATGTGCATCCGGGCCGCCCAGGCCGGTTGCGGCATTGCCCTGATTCCTCGTTATCTGGTCAGTGAAGAACTGGCTGAAGGCAAACTGGTGATTGCCTGGGATCACCCGATGCAGAGCGATGGCTCGCACTTTCTGGCCCATGCCGAACACGCGGCCCAGGTCCCCAAGGTCAAAGCATTCGTGGAGTGGATAAAACAGCGGGTAAAAGCCCGACATTCAGAATTATTGGAATGACTCGACGATTTTATTTCGTTTGCGGGGCATGTCCGTTGTTCGTTTAGATAGACCCGACGTTCAACACAGCAGGATGCCCCCATGTCTTCGCCGAACACCTTCAGAACCCGTCGCGATTCGTTGCTGGAGCGTTTCCAGTGAGCAACGAAAATATCAGCGCGTCCATTTCATTCGTTCACCCTGTCACCCTTTCCCACGGCAGAAACGCCGAGGTCTGGGACACGACCGGCAAGCGTTATATCGACTTTGTGGGCGGCATTGGCGTGCTGAACCTGGGCCACTGCAACCCGCTGGTGGTCAAGGCCATTCAGGAACAGGCCGAAAAGCTGACCCATTACGCTTTCAACGCCACGCCCCATGATCCGTATATCCAGTTCATGAACACCCTGGAGCAGTTCATGCCGGTCAGCTACCCGCTCAGCGGCATGCTGACCAACAGCGGCGCGGAAGCGGCAGAAAACGCCTTGAAGATCGTGCGCAGTGCCACCGGTCGCACGGCGGTGATTGCCTTCGATGGCGCCTTTCATGGCCGTACCCTGGCGACCCTGAACCTCAACGGCAAGGTCGCGCCCTACAAACAGCGTATCGGCGTACTGCCAGGCACCGTCTATCACATCCCGTTTCCGAGCAAGGACACGGGCGTCACCACTGCCGAAGCGTTGAAGGCGATGGATCGTCTGTTCAGCGTCGAACTCGATGTCAGTGACGTGGCCTGCTTTATCTTTGAAGCGGTTCAGGGCGAAGGCGGGTTCCTGCCCATGGAGCCCGAGTTCGCCCAGGCGCTGCGCACATTCTGCGATGACAAGGGCATTGTGTTGATTGCCGACGAGATCCAGTCCGGCTTCGGTCGTACCGGCCAGCGATTTGCCTTCAGCCGACTGGGGATCGAGCCGGACCTGATTCTGCTCGGCAAAAGCATCGCAGGCGGCATACCACTGGGCGCGGTGGTGGGCCGCAAGCAACTGCTCGACACCTTGCCCAAAGGCGGACTGGGCGGCACCTATTCCGGCAACCCCATCGCCTGCGCGGCCGGGCTGGCGTCGCTCGCGCAAATGAGCGATGAAAACCTGTCGCTGTGGGGCGAAACCCAGGAAAACATCATCGTCAGCCGCTACCGTTCCTGGCAGGAGAAAAAACTCTCGCCTTATCTGGGCAGGCTGACCGGCGTCGGGGCCATGCGCGGTATCGAACTGATCACCCCCGAAGGCAAACCGGGAACCGCACAACTTGCCCGGTTGCTGCAACTGGCCAGGGACGCCGGGCTGTTGCTGATGCCCAGCGGCAAGTCACGGCACATTATCCGCCTGCTGGCACCGTTGACCATCGAGCCAGATGTACTGAATGAAGGGCTGGATATTTTCGAGCGCTGTCTCGCGGCCCTCGACTGAATGCGACCTGTTAGCGGAGAAACGATCCAGATGAGCACTGCAAGCTTTGCAAACCGTGATGAGATTCGAGCCAGCTTTTCCCGCGCCATGTCGCAGATGTACAAGACCGAAGTGCCGCTCTACGGCACCTTGATGGAGCTGGTGTCCGAGGTCAACGACAGCGTCATGACCCATCAGCCCAAAGTGCTGGAAAGCCTGAAACAGACCGGCGAAATCCAGCGCCTGGACATGGAGCGCCACGGCGCGATCCGGGTCGGCACTGCACTGGAACTGACTACCCTCGCCCGCCTGTTCGCGGTGATGGGCATGGAACCGGTGGGCTATTACGACCTGACGCCTGCCGGTGTGCCGGTTCACTCCACGGCGTTTCGGGCGGTACACGAGCAGTCGTTGCAGGTCAGCCCGTTCCGGGTCTTCACCTCGCTGCTGCGCCTTGAACTGATCGAAAACGATGAGCTGCGCACCTTTGCCGCCGGGGTTCTGGCCCAGCGAATGATCTTCACGCCCAGAGCATTGGCGCTGATTGAAAAGCACGAGCAGCAAGGCGGCCTGAGCGATTCGGACGCTGAAGAGTTCGTACAACAAGCACTGGAAACTTTCCGCTGGCACAACAGCGCGACGGTTTCGTTGCAGGACTACAAACGGCTCAATGCCCAGCATCGTCTGATTGCCGATGTCGTGGCCTTCAGAGGCCCGCATATCAACCACCTGACCCCGCGCACGCTGGATATCGATGCCGTACAGGCCGGCATGCCCGGCAAAGGCATTACGCCAAAAGCCGTGGTGGAAGGCCCACCCCGTCGCCAGTGCCCGATCCTGCTGCGCCAGACCAGCTTCAAGGCGCTGGACGAAGCCATCACCTTCAGCGGTGAATCCGGCAGCCATTCAGCCCGCTTCGGTGAAATAGAACAACGCGGCGCAGCGCTCACGCCCAAAGGCCGGGCGCTGTACGACCAATTGCTGAATGCTGCCCGTGATGAACTGGGCGAATTCCCCAACGAAGCCAACTCGGTGCGTTATGCACAACTGCTGGAAAAAACCTTCCAGGCGTTCCCCGACAGCTATCAGGAAATGCGCGATCAGGAGCTGGCCTACTTCCGCTACTTCTCTACCGGAAAAGGCACCGTCCCGCAGAACGGCGATCTTGAGCAGTTGATAAAGGACGGCCATATTCGTTTCGAGCCACTGGTGTATGAAGACTTCCTGCCGGTCAGCGCGGCGGGCATCTTTCAGTCCAACCTGGGTGACGACTCGCAGTCGCATTACGCGACCAGCTCCAGTCAGGAAGAGTTCCAGAAAGCCCTTGGCCGTCAGACCATCAATGAGCTGAAGCTGTATGCCGATACCCAGCGCCGGTCACTGGAGGCGCTGGGGCTGTAACCTCTCCCATACCCGGGCGTAGGAGCGAATTCATTCGCGAAAAAGGCATACCACATATTTCTGTCGGGCCTTCGCGAATGAATTGCTCCTACCGGGTTCTCCTGAAAACCCTACTTTCTGTGTTCTGATTAAGGCAACGATAAATAAAGTTCGCAATATTGGTGTGCAGCATGCTGCTCTGCATACTCCAGCCAAAGGTTCAAAGCAGCCTGGGCCGATATGACTATGCGGTCTTACAAGAATATTCAGCCCCACAAGGGCTTCCATGGACGCCATGGACTTTTAAAGCTGCCCCGGGCGCCACAACGCGCCCTCCTGAAAAGCATAACAACGATTGATAAGGCCTCTTAAAAGGTCATTCAGCAGGCAAGGGGATCATCATGCAACACTCACAGGCCGCAGTGGCGGGCGACAAGCAGGCTGTTTCAGCCACCGTAAAACTGTATATCTGGGCCGCGATCATCCTTATCGTCGCCGAAATGATCGGTGCCATCAGCATCCCTCTGGGCCCCGGCAAAGTTGTCTTGCTGCCCATGGTCTGGGCACTGGTACTGGGCGCGGTGATCGGTATCGCCAGCCGCCGCATGCCAGGCACCATCGGTGTCGACCACGCCACGCAACTGCGCTCAGCGTCCATCCTGCAACCTGCCCTGCTGATTTTCATCGCCAAACTCGGCCTGGTCGTCGGCGGTTCGCTTCCAGTGGTATTCGCTTCTGGCTGGGCGCTGCTGTTCCAGGAATTTGGCCATTTCGTCGGCACAGTGATTCTCGGCCTGCCGGTTGCACTGATGCTGGGTATCAAGCGTGAAGCCATCGGCGCCACTTTCTCTGTCGGCCGTGAGCCGAGCCTGGCGATCATCGGTGAGCGCTATGGCATGGATTCCCCCGAAGGTCGTGGCGTACTGGCCGAATACCTGACCGGCACCCTGTTCGGCGCGCTGTTCATTGCCATCGTGGCCGGCTTCATCGCCAGCCTCGGCATCTTCCACCCCAACTCCCTGGCCATGGGCGCGGGCATCGGTTCGGGCAGCATGATGGCCGCCGCCGCAGGCGCCATTGCCGCTCAGCAGACCCCGGAAGTCGCCAAGGAAGTCATGACGCTGGCGGCAGCCTCCAACCTGATCACCACCACCATCGGCACCTACTTCACCCTGTTCATTTCCCTGCCGCTGGCGGTCTGGGGTTATCGGGTGCTGGAGCCGCTGATCGGCCGCACCACCAAAGCCTCCATCAGCGACGAAAACATCAGCAGCAAGGACGTCTCACTGGATGTTCCAGAACTGAGCTGGGCCGGCAAGGTCAGTGCCTGGCTGGCAGCCGGTACGCTGGCGCTGATCGCCAACTACGTCGGTTACAAGACCCTGTCCACCGATGCCCTCACCGGCATGGGCATCATGATCTTCTGTACCTTCGTGGGTGAAATGCTCTGCAGCCTGCTGCGTCGCAAGATCCCGGCTGTGTGTACGGTGTCGCTGGTGGCAATGTTCCTGACCTCGCCTGCCTGCCCGTTCGCTGCGGAAATCACCCGCCTGACCAGCTCGATCAACATGCTGGCGGTGATTACCCCGATGCTGGCTTTCGCCGGTCTGTCGGTTGCCAAGGATCTGCCGGCGTTCCGTCGCCTGGGCTGGAGGATCGTACTGGTCTCTTTCCTCGCCAACTTCGGCACCTTCATCGGTGCCGTGCTGATTGCTGAACTGTTCCATTGATCCACTCTGATGGACATTGAAGAGGCGCGTCGACTGACGCGCCTTTTTCATTTATCCGGTACGGCCTCGCTCACCAGCCAGTCATGCACCGCACGCCTGGAGGGTGTACTCAACGCACCTTCACGATAGGCCAGCACGTACTTTTTCTTGGCCTTGATCGGATGCCCGAAAGGCACGATCAGCGAGCCCTGCTCCAGCTCGTCGGTAATCAGCGCCTTGCGGGCAATGGCCACACCCATGCCCATTCTCGCGGCATCAATGGTCAGGTGATTGCGGTTGAAGGTATGCCCGCGCCGTACATCGATGCCGGCTGCACCGATAGCCGCCAGGTAGAACTCCCACTCGGCATACTCGTAGCTGCCACGCCAGGCCGTGATGTCGTGCAACAGCGGGAAATGCACCAACTGGCTGGGTGTATCCAGCAGCGGCTTGCCTTCCAGCAGCGCGGGCGAGCACACGGGGAACAGTTCTTCTTCCAGCAGCGGCGTAGTCATCAGGCCCGGATAGCTGCCGTCATTGAGATCGATGGCCAGATCGAAGTCGTCGTCCCGCAACGAGCCGCTGCTGTCTTCGGCAATGATCCGCAACTGGATATCCGGGAAAGCCTCCTGCAAGCGTGGCAAGCGTGGCATCAGCCATTTGCCGAGAAAGGAAGGAATGCAGCGCAGCTTGAACACGCCGCCGATCCGTCCGGAATGCAGCAGGCGCAGTTCATCGCTGATACGGCTCTGCACTTCGTTGGCAACCAGCGCCAGCCGCTGCCCTTCGGCGGTCAGTTCAAGCCCGCGCCCGACCCGGTGAAACAGGGCGAAGCCCAGACGCTCTTCGAGCTGACGCATCTGCTGACTGATGGCACCCGGCGTCACGTGCAGCTCTTCGGCGCAACGGGTGAAAGAAAGATGTCGGGCGGCACAGGCAAACACCTGTAACCAGGCGTGCATCTGCGCGTTGAAAATTCTGCTCATTGAAGAGTTCCGCTAAAGCGTTGCATAGGAACAATCGTTTGTCGTTTGATGGCCCTGAGCCAACTATGAGAGCCATGAACAGGGAGCCCATGACTCCCATGGAAACTCATTTGCAGGACCTCCGTGATGGCTATTAGCGTCTTCGACATGTTCAAAATCGGCATTGGCCCTTCCAGCTCGCACACCGTAGGGCCGATGCGGGCCGGGGCGCTGTTTGTAACCGACCTTCGCGAGCGCAACCTGTTGCATAGCGTAGAACGGATCGAAGTGCGATTGTACGGATCTCTGTCGGCTACGGGCATCGGTCACAGCAGTGATCGTGCGACTGTCATGGGTTTAATGGGCGAATGGCCAGACCAGATCGACCCCAGCCAGGTCAATCAACGCATCGACGCCCTGCTGGAAAACGGCCAGTTGATGCTGGCTGGCGAGCGGGAAATCAAGTTCCTCTGGCAGCGCGACATGTGCCTGCTGGACGAAAGCCTGCCCTATCACCCCAACGGCATGACGCTGTGTGCCTACGGAGCGACCGGCGAACTGCACGAGCAGACTTACTATTCGGTGGGTGGCGGTTTCGTGATCGACGCTGCGCAAGCGGCCAGCGGCGTGCTGGATAACGATGAAACCGTGCTGCCTTATGACTTTTCCAGCGGTGCTGAACTGCTCAAGCTGTGCAAGACCCATGGCCTGAGCGTTTCCGGGTTGATGATGGCCAACGAAAAGGCCTGGCGCAGCGAGGAAGAAATCCGCGCGAAGATTCTGGTCATCTGGGAGGCGATGCGTGAATGCGTGAACAAGGGCCTGAACGAAACCGGGATTCTCCCCGGAGGCCTGAAGGTCCGTCGTCGTGCCTATCGCCTGCATCAGAACCTGCAGAACCTCGATAACCCCAACGTGATCGGCTCGACCCTCAGCGCCATGGAGTGGGTCAACCTCTTCGCCCTGGCGGTGAACGAAGAAAACGCCGCCGGTGGCCGTATGGTGACAGCGCCTACCAATGGCGCAGCGGGTATCGTGCCTGCGGTGCTGCATTACTTCATGAAATTCAACCCGGCAGCCAATGACGACGACGTGGTGCGTTTCTTTCTCAGTGCCGCTGCAGTGGGCATTCTGTGCAAGAAAAACGCTTCCATCTCAGGCGCGGAAGTGGGCTGTCAGGGGGAAGTCGGATCGGCCTGTGCCATGGCAGCAGCCGGGCTTGCCGAGATTATCGGAGCCTCGCCGGAGCAAGTGGAAAACGCCGCGGAAATCGGCCTGGAACACAACCTTGGCCTGACCTGCGACCCGGTCGGCGGGCTGGTTCAAGTGCCTTGCATCGAGCGCAACGCAATAGCTGCCGTGAAGGCGATCAATGCGGCACAAATGGCCATGCGCGGGGATGGCGAGCACTTCATCTCTCTGGATCACGCCATCCGCACCATGCGCGATACCGGTGCCGACATGCACGACAAGTACAAGGAAACGTCACGGGGCGGATTGGCGGTGAATCTGGTGGAGTGCTGATTGCACCCTGTTCGGGAATGAATTGGCTCCTACCGGGTTGCCCGTAGGAGCGAATTCATTCGCGAAAGACCCGGTAAAATATCAACTCACCGGCAGACACTGCTCCACCAGCGCCGTCCACACGGCAACGCCGGGCTCGATCACCTGATCGTTGAAGTCGTAATACGGGTTATGCAGCGCGGCGGAAGGTTTCTCGCCGTCCACACCCAGCCAGACATAAGCACCCGGACAGGCATGCAGCATGAAGGCGAAGTCTTCGGATGCCATCGACGGGTTGCAACCCCACTGCACATTGGCCTCGCCCACCGCCGCAACAGCCGCACGACGAATCGTGGCAGCGGCTTCGACATGGTTTTCGGTGACCGGGTAGCCGACGTTATAGACCAACTCGCCCCGCACCCCGAAAGCCACCGGCAAGCGCTCGACGAACTCGCCGATCAGTTGCTGGACCTTGTCGCGCACCGGCGTCTGCAGGCAACGCACCGTACCACGCAATACCGCCGTTTCCGGGATGACGTTGATCGCCTCCCCGGCATTGAACTGGGTGATGCTGACCACCGCCGAATCCAGCGGTGAAAGACGCCGCGATACGATGGTTTGCAGGCCCAGTACCAGTTCGGCAGCCGCCACAATCGGGTCAGTGCCCTTGTCCGGCATCGCGGCGTGGCTGCCTTTGCCGGTCAGGGTGATCTCGAAGGTATCCAGCGAAGCCATCATCGGACCCGGGTTGATCACGACATTGCCCGCCGGGACGCCCGGCCAGTTGTGCAGCCCGTAGATGGCGTCCATCGGGAACTGCTCGAACAGGCCGTCTTCGATCATGCGCTGGGCGCCGCCCAGATTTTCCTCGGCTGGCTGGAAGACAAAATGCACCGTGCCACGGAATTTGCGTGTTTCAGACAAGTGCCGCGCAGTCGCCAGCAGAATCGCGGTATGGCCATCGTGTCCGCAGGCATGCATGCAGCCCTTGTGTACCGACTTGTGGGCGGTGTCGCCCAGTTCCTGGATCGGCAGCGCGTCCATGTCGGCACGAATGCCGATCACCGGGCCATCGCCATTGCGCAGGGTGCCGACGACTCCCGTGCCGCCGAGGCCACGATGGACTTCGATGCCAAAGCTGGTCAGCAGATTCGCTACCTTGTCGGAGGTCTGCAGCTCCTGGAAACCCAGTTCGGGGGCCGCGTGGATCGTGCGACGCCAGACAGTGGCCTGATCGATCAGGGCTTTGGAAATCTTCATGACGGTTACTCCAGACTCGCGCCATAGCCAAAACTTGCAGCAGGCTTGGCGGCAGTTTCAACCCAGACGCTTTTCACTTCGCTGTACTCACGCAATGCATCGAGGCCCGAGGAGCGGCCATAACCGCTTTCGCCGTAACCGCCGAAAGGCGAGCTGACGTGAATGGTCTTGTAGCCGTTGACCCAGAAGGTCCCGGCGCGCACTTGTTTGGCAACGCGATGGGCACGACCGACATCTCGGGTCCAGACGCCACCGGCCAGACCGAAGCGGCTGTCGTTGGCGATGCGGATGGCATCTTCTTCGTCCTTGAACGGAATCGCCACGACCACAGGCCCGAAGATTTCTTCCTGAGCGCAGTACAGGTCGTTGGTGCCGGCCAGTACGGTCGGATTGACGTAGTAGCCAGGTTTGTTCGGGATGGGATCTGCATCTTTGCCCACCAGTTTCGCGCCGTCTTTCAACGCGCCTTCGACCATGGTTTTCACATGGTTGTATTGCCTGGCGTTGTTGATCGGGCCGATCTGGGTTTCCGGGTCGCTCGGGTCACCGACCTTGAATTGCGTGGCGGCCACGGCCAGGGCGTTGGTGAATTTTTCAAAGATCGATTCCTGCACCAGCAGGCGCGAACCGGATACACAGCTTTGCCCTGCACCGGAGAAAATCGCCGCCTGAGCACCGCGCAAGGCAACTTCCAGATCGGCATCTTCAAACACGATATTGGCCGATTTGCCGCCCAGTTCCAGCACCGCCGGAATGCAACGCTGAGCGGCAGCCACGGCGATATGGCGACCGGTTGCAGGCGAGCCTACGAATACCACCTTGCGAATATCGGCCCTGGCGATAAAAGCCTGGCCAATGGAGTGGCCAAAACCGGCAATCACGTTAACCAGGCCTTTCGGCACACCGGCACGCTCGATCAGCACGCCGATCATCAGCGAGCTGAGGGGTGTCAGTTCGGACGGTTTGAGAATCACCGCATTACCGGCAGCAATCGCCGGCGCGATCTGCCAGCCGCAAGTGAAGATCGGCGCGTTCCAGGGCGTGATCTGCAATACGGTGCCCAGCGGCTCGTAGGTCACGTAGTTCAGGTGCGTGGTAGGGACCGGAATGATCTCGCCATGCAGCTTGTCGGCCCAACCGGCGTAGTACTCGAACATCTCGGCCACTTTGAGCACTTCGACACGAGCATCGCGAATCGGCTTGTTGGCGGTCAGGGATTCGATCTGGGCCAGGTTTTCCTGCTCTTCACGAATCAGCGAACCGATCTGGTACATGGCCCGGCCACGGGCCTGGGCGGTCAGTGCCCACCATTGCGCCTGAGCGGTCTTGGCGGCCTTGTCGGCCAGTTCGACCAGGGACTCATCGGCATCGGGGAAACTCAGCAGGACGCTGTCGTCATGGGCGTTGCGCACTTCGACCGGAGCACCGTGGCCTTCGACGAATTCACCGCCGACGTAGCTGGCAATGACACTGCGATCGCCCCAGTAAGGACGCAGCAGATCAAGGATTTTTGCAGTGCTCATCAGTTACTCTCCACGGCCGTAAAGTTGGGCATCGGTACGCTGCACGATTGCGCAGAAGTCTTCGTTATCCGCCAGGGTTTCGCTGCTGGCTTTCCACAGTTGGGCAACCACACGGGACAGCGGCAGCTCCATGTCCAGGCTGTCCGCCAGATCGCTGGCCAGCCCCACGTCCTTGCGCATCAGGCCCATGGTGAAACCGGAGTCGTAGGCCTTGTTGAGCACCCAGGTCGGGAACATGACTTGGGTTGCGCCACTGCGACCGGAACCGGCGTTGAGGCCTTGCAGGAGTTTTTCCGGATCGACACCGGCCTTGGCGGCCATGGCGACGGCTTCGGCGGTGCTGATCAGGTGACAGGCCGCCAGCATGTTGTTGGCAATCTTGGCGACGTTGCCAGCACCACACTGTCCGACGTGAACGCGGGTGCCGCTCATGCCTTCAAGCATGGGCATGACGCGAGCCAGGTCATCATCCTCAGCACCAATCACCATGGACATGGTGCCGGTGGCTGCGCCTTTGGGGCCGCCGGAAACCGGGGCATCGATAAAGGCCACTCCGGTCTTCAACAGTTCAGCAGCGACCTTGCGGCTCATTTCCGGTGTAGAGGTGGTGGTGTCGACGACAACCAGCCCCTTGCGACCGAACTCTATGATGCCAGCCTCGCCCAGGCAGACCGACTCGACGTGCTCGGCCTTGGGCAGCGACAGGATCAGAATGTCCGAGTCCTGGATCAGTTGTTTGCGGTCGGCAACCGGCTTGACGCCTTTGCTTTCGGCTTGCGCCAGTGCGGCCTGAGACAGGTCGAAACCGCTCACATCGAAGCCTTTGCTCGCCAGGGTGGCCGCCATGCCGCCGCCCATGTTACCCAGTCCGATCACACCTACTTTCAAAGTCATGTTCCGTATCTCGGTTAAAAGTTTTGTACAAATTCAAGGATGACGTTGCCCGCCGCTTCGGGTTGCACCATGACGCGGCCAGGCACTTGTTCGTGGGGTACTTCGTTGTGTTCGAGGATGAAACGCACCGTGTCCAGGCTTTTGGTATGCAGGCAGATGGCGATGGCATGGGCTCGATCGCTGGCGGCGTGAGGCAGCCTGACGCCGGGGTATTGAAGGGCAGCGGTGGCGGCATCCATGGCTCGCAGAAGACCGCAGCGGGTATCGGCTTGCAAGATGTTGCCGTTATAGGTGACGGCATCGCCATACAGGGCTTTCCAGCGTGGCTCCAGTTCTGCCGGATCAGCCAGGTAGGTCACGCTGAAAATCCCGTCCACTCCATTGCAGTGGTTCTGCCAGCCCGGTACCCAGATCAGTTCGGGGCGGTGCTGATGGCAGATAAAGTTCGAGGCGTCGGGCAGCGCCGGGTCGATGAACAATCCCAGGGACACAACCGCTTCATCGGGACGACCGTCAGGCAACGTCATGCTGCGGCGAAAATCGATACGCCCCTGGCTCGGCAGACCTGCTTCGACCAGACGTGCGTGATCGGCGTCCGCATCCTTGCTGTGCAAGGCCACCAGCGAAACGCCCTCTTCGCCACGGTCCAGAAACTCGCCCAACTGGCGACCAAAGCAGAAACCGTTGACCGAGTTGGTGCCGAACTTTGCCGGATCGTCGATCCCGATCAGTTCGATGAAGTTGCTTTCAAACATCATCAGCGAGGTCACGCTGCCCCATGGGTGATAACTGACCGGAGACGGCATGAAGCCCATTTTCCGATAGAGCTGCAGCACATGGGCATGGTCACGCACCGTGACCAGCGGATGATCGATACCTTGTGGAAACTGAGCGACGGCTGCCATATATGAACTATCCCTGCATTATTCTTGTGATTTTGTCGTGAAGGTAGCGAGTGAAGCCGGTGCAGTGCCGACGGGTCTGGCGGGCGCACCGGCCACCACGACGCCCGCAGACACGGGTTTGAGTACAACGGAATTGGCGGCCACGATGGCGCGCTCGCCCACCTCGATATTGCCCAGCACGGTCGCGCCGGCGCAGATCAGCGCGCCGCGACGGATCTTGGGGTGTCGATCCCCTGCTTCATTGAGGGTGCTGCCCAGCGTGACGCCATGCCAGAGGCTGACTTCATCCTCGACCACAGCGGTCTCGCCAATCACCAGCCCGATGCCGTGATCGACGAACAGGGCTTTGCCAAGCCGGGCGGCGGGATGAATATCGATACTCCAGGCACTGGCAGCCCAGTTCTGTAGCAGCACGGCACTCTGGATGTCGCCGTCATTCCAGAGCGAGTGGGCAATGCGATAGGCCTGCACGGCCTGGATGCCGCGAAAGGTCAGGAATGCCGTCAGGTGATCGGGGCAGGCAGGGTTGACGATAACCAGATGGCTGATGTCCACAGCCGCCGCTTCGGCGATGGTCGGATTGGACTGCAAAACAGCCTTGAACCAGCTTTGCAGGTCGGCATCAGGCACTTTGTCCTGTAGCTGGTGAGCCAGGTTGGCGGCCAGCGCAGACTCAAAGGACGAATGCGCCAGAATCCGGTTATGTGCATGCAGGGCAAGCACCGGATTACGTTCACCAAGCTGTTGCGCCTGTTGGCGCAGACGTTGCCAAAGAGCTGTCATACACCCTCCCGTTTGCCTATGGATCGAGTATGGACAGCGCTGACCCCCATCAGCAATAATCAAAAAATTGAATTTATGTTGCCTTTACCGCAACACAGGAAAAATCATGAGCCTCGTTCAGGATCGGCGGATTCTTTATTTCTTCGAAGCAGTGCGCCTGGGCAGTGTCAGGGCTGCGGCTGATTTCCTGAACGTTGCGCCTTCGGCCGTCAGCCGACAGATCGCCCAACTGGAACAGGAGCTGGGATCACCGCTGCTGGAAAGGCATCGCCGTGGCGTCAAACCCACTGAAGCGGGCGACAAGGTGCTGGCGTATTACCGGCAACGGCTCACCCAGCAGGAAGTGCTGCTGGAGTCCATTCAGGCGTTGCGCGGGCTGCACAGCGGTTCGGTCACGCTGGTATCGGGGGAAGGTTTTCTGGAAAGCCTGGCGCAACCGCTGGCAAAGTTCTCGACGCTCTATCCCAGGATAGAACTGATCGTGAATGTCTGCGGCAGCAACGAGGTGATCCGTCAGGTGGTGGAGGATGAGGCCCATATCGGCCTGGTCTTCAACCCGGCCGCCGACCCGAAAATCCGCTCTCATGCCCATCAACGGCAACCCGTCTGCGTGGTGACCAGTCCTGCTCACCCACTGGCTCAGGAAAAAGGCCCTCTCGAACTCAAGGGCCTGGATCGTTACCAATTGGCTCTGCCAAGCGTGTCCTACGGCATCCGCCAGATTCTTCTGGAGGCCGAGCATCAACTGGGCGTTTCAGTGAAACCGGTGCTGACCTGCAACACCTTTTCCATGCTCAAGCATTTCGCCATGCATGGCGGCGTCACGCTGCTGCCCACCTTCGTGATCGAAGAGGAAATGAAGGCCGGAAAACTGCTGGCACTGCCCTTGCAGCATGAAGTGTTCAGCAGCCCCCAGACTCACCTGATAAGCCGCCTGGGGCGTCAGCTCAGTGTCGGTGCCAGCCGGCTCATGACGCTGCTGTTGCAGGAAATGACCGCGTTCAAGAACTGAGGCTGACAGCCCGCATCAGGTCGGAACCGGAGCATGTCCGGCAATGAGGCGCTCCTGCTTGAGTTCGGCCCAGAAGTCAGCCGGGATGGCGACTTTCATGGACTGGGCATTACTGGCGATCTGTCCCGGTACGCGTGATCCAGGCACGATGGCAGACACCAGCGGGTGCGCGGCAGCAAACTGCAAGGCGGCGGTACGCATGTCGATGCCGTGACGACCGGCTATGGCGGCCAGTCTGGTACGACGTTCGACAGCCAGGGGCGGCAACTCGGTCGAAAAGTTGAAACGCCGACCGCCTCCCAGGAAACCGTCATTGAGCGGAGTTCCAACAACCACGCTTGTGCCTTTCTTGGCTAATGCGGGCAGAGTGCGGTCAAGCGCCTGTTCGTGATCGACAATGGAATACTGGCAAGCCAGCAAGACGATGTCCGGCACAGGATCATCATGCTCTACAGCACGAACAGCGGCGTCAGGACGGTTGATTCCGAATCCCCAGGCTTTGATCAGCCCCTCTTCGCGCATCTTTTCCAGTTCTCGCATGGCTCCCGTGCGAGCAACCTCATAGGCCGCCTCCCAACCGCCCTGCAACTCCGTGTTGTCTGGCGACAGGTCGTGGATGTAAACCACGTCTATACGCGCCAGGCCGAGCCTTTGCAGGCTGTCCTCGACAGAGCGCCTGGCTCCGGCGGCGGTGTAGTCATAGTGGTATTCAAAAGGTGCCGGGGACGTCCAGATCGAGCTATCGCCACGAGGCTTGCCTGCCGCCTTGAAGACGCGCCCGACTTTGGTGGAAATGACATAGTCATCCGGGTTGCGGTTATGCAGGAAACGTCCGAGGCGATATTCGCTGAGGCCGAATCCATAGAAGGGCGATGTATCAAACAATCGAACGCCCGAATCCCAGGCCGACTGCAAGACAGCTGCCGCCTGCTCATCGCTGATGGGGGCAAAGATATTACCGATTTGCGTCCCACCCATGCCGAAACGGTAAGGCGTCATGTAACGAAGGTTGTGCCGGGCCAGGTTTGTCTGCAGCGCCGTGCGCACCACATTGCCACGAGTCGGCAGCACGCTGCCGCGCTCGCCAAATGGAACACTGGTCAAAGACTGGGCATTACCAGTCATGGGCAGCAATGTGGCCGCAAGTGCGCCGCCTGCCGAAAGCCTGAGAAAATCACGCCGATCCATCACAGATTCCTTGCTCAATTCGTGGGTAACAACAGGAAGAGCCTCACGATAGACGAGCGGTTTTGCGGGGCGTGATCACAATCCGATACTCTTTTTGCACAATCCTGCCGCCCCACTTGAGCAGATGACATCTTCTACGCACACTGCAATCTTCGTCTTTGCAGGGTTACGTTCATGAATCAATCGTTGGCGTTATCTGCCCTCAGTCCCGTTCGGGAAGGCGATGGTCTAAAGCGGCTAACTTCGCGGTTGCTTGCCCATACTGCCGGTAGAGAGGCTCACCACAGTGCCATTCAAGGCCTGACCTTCTACCGCATGGAGGCACCGGGATTACCGACCTATTGCGTCTACGAACCCTGCATGGCGCTGATTGTTCAGGGCACCAAGCACACGGTATTCGGCAATGAAGAGTTGTTGTCCGTGCCAGGCGACTTTTTCGTCACCTCGATTGATATTCCCACCACCGCAAAAGTCATAGAGGCCACTGCCGAGCGTCCTTACCTCTCAGTGGTATTGAAACTCGATATGGCGATTCTTCACGATGTTGTCCAGAGCATGCCTGTGGTCGATGGCCGCGCTACTCCGACTCGCTGCTACGCTGCCGGGCAAGCATCGGAGGAGTTGATTGATGTGTTCAATCGTCTGGCCGGCCTGCTGGATCGACCTCAGGAGATTCCGCTGATGGCAGAATTGGTGAAGCGAGAAGTCTGCCTGCGGCTGCTACTCAGTGAGGCCGGGGACTGGTTACGCTGGATCGTACGGGAGGGGTATCGCTCACGGGGAATCGTGAGGGTCATTGACTGGCTCAAGCGCAACTACGCCAAACCGTTGCGCATAGCCGAACTCGCTGAAATTGCAGGCATGGCTGGCTCTACCCTGCACCATAACTTCCGCCAACTCACCGGCACCAGTCCATTGCAGTATCAGAAGACACTGCGCCTGCATGCAGCACGTAGCCTGATGCTGACGGAGCGGCTGGACGCCAATACAGCGGCATTGCGAGTGGGCTATGAAAGCGTTTCACAATTCAGTCGCGAGTACGCCCGCCACTTCGGCGCGCCACCTTCACGCGACATTCGCCAGACACGGACTTCAGTCCCAACGTAGCGAATGAATTCGCTCCTTGGGGGAGGCGATGTTTTAATCGCCAGAAAGACAAAACCCCCACCTGCTTTCGCAGATGGGGGTTCTGAGTTTGAATCTTGACGATGACCTACTCTCACATGGGGAAACCCCACACTACCATCGGCGATGCATCGTTTCACTGCT
>NZ_JAIGPJ010000049.1:26585-30651 GCF_019719005.1 Pseudomonas cichorii | reverse complement strand
AACTTGCAAACTATTGATTTACAAGGCTTTTTCAGTTCCGTCTGCGCCGGAAGTGGGGCGAATTATAGAGAGATTAAATCGCCCGTCAACCGTTAATTTAACTTTTATTCCAAAACCAGGGTAATGCGCCCAAAAGCCTTCTTGCCAGCCTGGCAAACATGGGTAGTCCCGACCTTGAAAACAAAGCTGCGATCAACAACCTCACCATCTATACGCACACCACCGGAAGCCAGCAGATCACGAGCGACAGCAGAGTTCTTCACCAGGCCTGCCTTATTAAGGACGGCGGCCACCGGCATATCTTCAGTAGCACCTACAGAAATTTCCGGCAGATCGTCTGGCAACTCACCATCCTTCATACGATTACCCGCAGAACGATGCGCAGTTGCCGCAGCCTCTTCACCATGGAAGCGAGCCACGATCTCTTCAGCGAGTTTGATCTTGATGTCACGAGGGTTGGCACCTGCTTCGCATGCAGCCTTGAACTCATTGATCTCTTCCATGGAGCGGAAGCTCAACAATTCAAAGTAACGCCACATCAGAGCATCCGGGATAGAAACCAGCTTGCTATAGATGACGCCCGGCGCCTCCTGGATACCTACATAGTTACCCAGCGACTTGGACATCTTCTTGACGCCGTCCAGCCCTTCCAGCAAAGGCATGGTCAGAATGCATTGCGCTTCCTGGCCATATGAACGCTGGAGTTCACGCCCCATCAGGAGGTTGAATTTCTGATCGGTACCGCCAAGCTCGACATCCGCACGCAACGCGACCGAGTCATAGCCTTGCACCAGCGGATACAGGAACTCATGGATGGCGATTGGCTGGCTGCCTTTATAGCGCTTGTCGAAGTCGTCACGCTCCAGCATCCGCGCAACGGTGTACTGCGAAGACAGGCGAATGAAGTCAGCAGGACTGAGTTTGTCCATCCAGGTGGAGTTGAACGCAACTTCGGTCTTGGCCGGATCAAGGATCTTGAAAACCTGAGCCTTGTAAGTCTCGGCGTAATCCAGAACCTGCTCGCGAGTCAGCGGAGGACGAGTAGCACTCTTGCCGCTCGGATCACCGATCATCCCGGTGAAGTCACCGATCAGGAAAATGACCTGATGCCCCAGATCCTGGAACTGGCGAAGCTTATTAATAAGGACAGTGTGACCCAGATGCAGGTCAGGTGCCGTTGGATCGAACCCTGCCTTGATACGCAGCGGCTGACCGCGCTTGAGTTTGGCGACCAGTTCGGCCTCGACCAGGAGTTCATCCGCGCCACGCTTTATAAGCGCAAGCTGCTCTTCAACCGACTTCATATCAGCCCCCAATTTAAAGGGAACCAACCATACAAGATCAGAGCCCAATTACAAGTTTTTGCCCAGCACACAGCCACGAATCGGATACCGATACGTCAGCAGGGTTGCTTCGTGCTGGATTTGGTTATATTTTATACAGTTATTTCATCTTCATCATGTCATTCATCTTTTCCATTTCACCTTTTTCAAAGTCAAATTACCTATGATCGACACACCACCGCCTAAAGCGCCCCCGCTTTATCCGAAGAGTCACCTGCTCGCTGCCAGCGGCATCGCCGCCCTGCTGAGCCTGGCACTTCTGGTATTCCCTTCCAGCGAAGTTGAAGCAAAACGAACCAATCTGGTTCTGGATCTGGAAGCACCCACAGATCAGAACGCACAAGACCAAGACGCTCAGCAAGCAGCTCAAGCCACACCTGACAGCACTGTTTCACCCTTTGCCCAGGTCGATAACGGCGAAGATCAGTCTCAGGAAAACGCTTCTGCTCAGCCAACCCCGGCTACAGACATAAAAAGCCCGAACCACAAGGAAGTTGTGGTCTCCAAGGGCGATACCCTTTCCACACTGTTTGAAAAGGTCGGCCTGCCAGCCACGACCGTGCATGAAGTCATGGCCAGCGACAAACAGGCCAAACAGTTCAGCAAACTGCAGAACGGTCAGGTTCTACAGTTCGAGCTCTCCTCCGACGGTCAGCTCAAGCAGTTGCACAGCAAGCTCAGCGAACTGGAAACCATCAGCCTCTCGAAAACGGATGCCGGTTTCACGTTCAGCCGCGAAGTCAGCAAACCCACCGTCCGCGAGACTTATGCTCACGCGGTCATCAACAGTTCGCTGTCCTTGTCGGCACAGCGCGCCGGCCTGTCCCACAGCATGACCATGGACATGGCCAATATCTTTGGCTACGACATCGACTTCGCCCAGGACATCCGCAAGGGCGACGAATTCGATGTGGTTTATGAGCAGAAAGTCGTCAATGGCAAGACCGTAGGCACCGGCAATATCCTGTCCGCCCGCTTTACCAACCGCGGCAAGACCTACACCGCCATTCGCTACACCAACAAGCAAGGCAATACCAATTACTACACCGCTGACGGCAACAGCATGCGCAAAGCCTTCATCCGCACGCCGGTGGACTTCGCCCGCATCAGCTCTATGTTCTCCATGGGCCGCAAGCACCCTATCCTGAACAAGATCCGCGCCCACAAAGGCGTCGACTATGCAGCACCACGCGGTACGCCGATCAAGGCAACTGGCGATGGTAAGGTGCTTCTCGCCGGACGTCGCGGCGGATACGGCAACACCGTCATCATTCAGCACGGCGAGACTTACCGCACGCTGTACGGACACATGCAAGGCTTCGCCAAAGGCGTACAAACCGGCGGCAGCGTCAAGCAGGGTCAGGTAATCGGCTATATTGGAACAACCGGCTTGTCGACAGGCCCGCACTTGCACTATGAATTCCAGGTCAATGGCGTGCACGTCGATCCACTGGGTCAGAAACTTCCGATGGCGGACCCGATCGCCAAATCCGAAAAACAGCGGTTCATGCAGCAAAGCCAACCGTTGATGGCGCGCATGGACCATGACAAGGCCACTACACTGGCCTCTAATAAAAGGTAATCCATGGCCTTCTTCTATATAGGTGTGATGTCCGGCAGCAGCCTCGATGGGATAGATATCGCCCTATTGGAGCAGGATGACCGTCCAAGGCTTCTGGCAACTCATTACATTCCGATGCCGGAAGATCTGTATACCGAGTTGCTCGGCCTTTGCTCCAGCGGCGCAGATGAATTGGCACGCGCCGCCATTGCCGAGCAGAAGTGGGTGAAGCTGGTAGCGCAAGGCATAGCCACCTTGCTGCAAGAGCAGAACATGGTTGCCGGACAGATACGTGCCATCGGCAGCCACGGCCAGACCATCCGTCATGAGCCGGGACGCGGCTTCAGCATCCAGATCGGCAACCCTGCCCTGCTTGCCGAACTGACCGAAATTACCGTCGTCAGCGACTTCCGCCGTCGCGATATCGCTGCTGGCGGCCAGGGCGCGCCACTGGTGCCTGCGTTCCATGAAGCGCTGTTCGATGACAACAAGGACCGCCGCGCAGTATTGAACATCGGTGGTTTCAGCAACCTGAGCATCATCGAGTCGGACCGTCCGGTTTCCGGCTTCGATTGCGGACCGGGCAACGTGCTGCTGGATGCCTGGATTCAGTCGCAGCGTCATCAGAGCTTCGACAAGGATGGCGCATGGGCTGCCAGTGGCCAGGTTGACCCTGCGCTGCTCAAGGGATTGTTGAGCGATCAGTTCTTCCTGACCAAAGGCCCGAAGAGCACCGGCCGTGAAGTCTTCAACCTCGGCTGGCTGCATCATCACCTGTTCCAGTTGCCGACCGTTGCTCCGGAGAACGTACAGGCGACACTGCTTGAGCTGACGGCTTTGACGATTACAGAGTCTCTGCAAGCGGCGCAATCAAGCACTTCAGAGCTTCTGGTGTGCGGCGGCGGCGCCCATAACGTGGCGCTGATGGACAGGCTGGCAGCGCTGTTGCCTGAGACGAAAGTCAGCAGCACCGCAAAATTCGGTGTGGATCCTGACTGGGTCGAAGCCATGGCGTTTGCCTGGCTGGCGCATTGCTGCCTTGAAAGCGTACCGGCCAACCGGCCAACCGTGACCGGAGCCAGAGGGTTGCGGGTTCTGGGCGCTATTTATCCCGCCTGACCGAAGCCACAATGAAAAACGCCGCGGGATTATGCGGCGGTTT
>NZ_JAIGPJ010000049.1:0-26575 GCF_019719005.1 Pseudomonas cichorii | reverse complement strand
CCTTTTTTTACCCCCCCACACTAACCCAAAAATAAAAACCCCCGCGATTGTCCGCATCGTTTTCATATGGAGCGCGATCAGATCGAGAACGACGAACCGCAACCACAGGTAGTCGAAGCGTTCGGGTTCTTGATCACGAAACGCGAACCTTCCAGACCTTCCTGGTAATCCACTTCAGCACCCGCCAGATACTGGAAGCTCATCGGATCGACAACCAGGCTGACGCCTTCGCGCTCGACGACAGTATCGTCATCTGCCACATCTTCATCGAAAGTGAAGCCGTACTGGAAGCCGGAGCAACCGCCGCCGGTTACGAAAACCCGCAATTTCAGGCGATCATTGCCCTCTTCATCGACCAGGGTTTTCACCTTGTGCGCGGCTCCTGGGGTGAACTCCAGAGCTGTAGGAGTAAAGGATTCGACGCTCATGTCAGATATCTCCCGGCGTTAAGCCGTCATAATGCGTAATGACGGGCATTATCCGCTTCTCCTAGAAAACTGGTCAACTATTGAAGTGAAGAGCAGCGGCAAGCGGTCAAGCTACAAGCCGCAAGTGCTTGTAGCTTGTAGCTTGTAGCTTGTAGCTCAAGGCATCATGCCTGCGTGTGACAGACCGGCCCGTTCGTCCAGACCGAACATGATGTTCAGGTTCTGTACGGCCTGACCCGACGCGCCTTTGACCAGGTTGTCGATGACCGACAGCACGACAACCAGATCGCCGCCCTGCGGACGATGCACGGCAATACGGCAGACGTTTGCGCCGCGCACACTGCGGGTTTCCGGATGGCTGCCGGCAGGCATGACATCGACAAACGGCTCATCGGCGTAACGCTTCTCGAACAGAGCCTGCAAATCCACCGACTTGTCGGCAACGGTTGCGTACAGTGTGGAGTGGATGCCGCGAATCATCGGCGTCAGGTGCGGCACGAAGGTCAGGCCGACATCGCCGCCAGCAGCGCGGCGCAGCCCCTGGCTGATTTCCGGCAGATGGCGATGCCCCTTGACCGCATAGGCTTTGAAGCTTTCGTTGGCCTCGGAATACAGCGAACCCAGGCTCAGACCACGACCGGCACCACTGACACCTGACTTGCAGTCGGCAATCAGGCGGGAGTTATCCGCAAGGCCCGCTTCCAGCAAAGGCAGGAAGCCCAGCTGGGTTGCGGTCGGGTAGCAACCCGGCACGGCGATCAAGCGTGCACTCTTGATCTGCTCGCGATTGACCTCAGGCAAACCGTATACGGCATCCTTGAGCAGTTCAGGCGCGCCATGTGGCTGGCCGTACCATTTGGCCCACTCGACCGGATCCTGGAGACGGAAGTCCGCGGAGAGGTCGATAACCCGGGTGCCAGCTGCCAGCAGTTCGCCAGCCAGCGCATGGGCAACACCGTGAGGCGTAGCGAAGAACACGACATCGCATGCGGCCAGGGTCTTGACGTCCGGCACGCTGAAAGCCAGACCATCGTAATGGCCTCGCAGGTTGGGGTACATGTCGGCTACTGCAAGACCGGCCTCCGAGCGAGAGGTAATAACGACCACTTCTGCTTGCGGATGCTGTGCCAACAGACGCAGCAGCTCGACCCCGGTGTAACCCGTGCCGCCGACGATACCGACCTTGACCATAACCTGCCCTCAACGAAACAACTGGAAAGCCGTCGATGATATGAGCCTATGGCCTCTGCGACAACCGACAACGTGACGTATGGCCGCGCAACCCACTACTATTTGTCCACCGTGAACCTGGGGATAACTGAAAATGCTCTTTTTATGGGTCAAAGCGCTTCACATCGTTTCGATGGTCTGTTGGTTTGCAGGCCTGTTCTATCTGCCGAGACTGTTCGTCTACCACTCACTGAGCGAAGACACTGTCAGCAAGGAACGCTTCAGCGTGATGGAGCGCAAGCTGTACCGAAGCATCATGGGGCCTGCCATGATTGCCACGCTGATTTTCGGTGGCTGGTTGATCAGCTTCAGCCCGTCCGGCTATTTCAGCCAGGGCTGGATGCATGCGAAGTTGACGCTGGTTTTCCTGCTGATCGGTTACCACCACATGTGCGGCGCGCAGGTAAAGCGCTTTGCGCGTGGTGAGAAAGGCCGCAGCCATGTGTTTTATCGCTGGTTCAATGAAGTCCCTGTAGTGATACTGCTGGCTGTTGTGATTCTGGTAGTCGTCAAACCGTTCTGATCCATATCGGGCAGCCACGCCATGCTCCATAGTGGCTGCCCGCGCTGCACCCTTATACCGAGACAAGGAAGCCCTTGATGGCCGATACCCACTTCAAGATCATGTTTGAAGGGCAATTGCGTAATGGCGTTGAGCTGGAAACTGCAAAGCTCAACCTGGCCCGGTTGTTCAAGAGTGAAACCTCGGCAGTCGAGAGACTGTTCAACGGTAATCCTGTATCCCTCAAGCGCGGTTTGTCTCAGGCGGATGCCCAGAGATACATCCAGGCACTCAACGACGCTGGCGTCGAAGCACGTATAGAACCCGACCCGGCAATCAGCCTGAGCCTGGACGAAATCGATGAACCGAAACCCTATCGCGCTCCTGTGGAACCCGCACAAGCGCCCTCGCCCTACGCGCCACCCAAGTCATCAACCCTCGCGCCCGACCTGCCTGCACACTCGTCGCTCAAGGTGTTCAGCGTGGAAGGCCGTATCGGTCGCTTGCGTTATCTGGCCTGGAGTCTGGTATTGGTAGCCGCTGGCCTTGCGACAATAGGCGCCTGTATGACGGTCATGAGCGTTTCATTGGTTGGCGGCGCGCTTTTGAGCACTGTAGCCATCGCGGCATTCTTTATCCTCAGCGTGCAGATGGGCGTACAACGCCTGCACGATGCAGGTTGGTCGGGCTGGCTGTTGCTGATTAACCTCGTGCCCGTCATAAGCGGTATCTTTCCGTTCGTGATGGTGCTCGTCCCGGGTACTAAAGGCCCCAACAGATATGGTCCACCTGCGCCACCCAACTCGAAGGCCGTGAAAATCCTGGCCTGTCTATGGATTGTCTTTCTCAGCCTCGTCTTCACGATCGTGCTGAGCACGGGTCTCGATGCCGTGAAGAATGAACTCGAAACCACGGCCAGCGAATACGAACAGTCCCTGCCCTATGATGACGACTCGGACAGCGATCAGGCCCAACCCGCCCCATCGGTGTCCGGACAAAGGCTTTAAGCAAATACGTTGCTCATGAGCCGGCACCCGAAATGCCGATTGCAATACGTTCAATGGAGAAATGCATGACCCGTTACGCCCTGATCACAGGCGCTTCCAGCGGTATCGGCCTGGCAATGGCCGAAGCCCTGGCTCGTCGCGGGCACAATCTGCTGCTGGTTGCCCGCCATCGCGACCGCCTGGAAAGCATCGCCATCGAGCTGACCCAACGCTTTGGCGTGGAAGTACTGTTTCGTGCGTGCGATCTGGGTGAGCCGCTGCGTCTTTCGGGCTTCCTGCTGGAACTGGAAGATGGTGCCCATCAGATTGATCTGCTGGTCAACTGCGCAGGCATCGGAACATGCGGCCCGTTTCTGGCTCAGGAATGGGCTGCCGAGCAGGACCTGATCGATCTGAATATCCTCGCCCTCACTCGCCTGTGCCATACCGTTGGCAACCTGATGGCGCTTCAGGGCGGCGGGCAGATTCTCAACGTGGCCTCGGTGGCAGCTTTCCAGCCTGGGCCATGGATGAGCACTTATTACGCAAGCAAGGCTTACGTGCTGCATTTTTCCGAAGGCTTGCGCGAAGAGGTCAAGAAAAACGGAGTGAAAGTGTCGGTCCTTTGCCCTGGCCCGACCCGCACGCCTTTCTTTCGTACGGCTCAGCTCAACGTGAACGACGAGAAGATGATGACCCCTGAAGAGGTGGCACTGTATACCGTGCGCGCGCTGGCAAAAAACAAGGCTGTTATCATCCCCAGGCTGCGCAACCGGTTATGGGCCTTCAGCCCGCGACTGGGGTCGCGCTGGCTGGTTCGTCAAATCAGCGGCTATATCAACAAGGCCTGCTGCCCACGCTGAGTGACAAATAATTATCGCTCGGTAAACTCGAACTCATTGGTACCGGCCTGTCGACCGACATGCCCCATCCACCCAAAAGGAGCAAACGGCTGTGGATACTTTGTTTACCAGGATCATCAACCGGGAAATCCCGGCCAATATCATCTACGAAGACGATCAGGTACTGGCCTTCCACGACATCGCCCCTCAGGCGCCCGTGCATTTTCTGGTCATCCCGAAAAAGCCCATTCGCACCCTCAATGACCTGACCGAAGAAGATAAGGGTCTGGCTGGCCACATCCTTTTCACAGCCCAGCGCCTGGCAAGGGAACAGGGCTGCGAAGAGGGTTTCCGCGTCGTCATGAACTGCAATGAGCTGGGTGGACAGACCGTTTATCACATTCACATGCATGTTCTGGGCAAGCGCCAGATGAACTGGCCGCCGGGCTGAGTCTGTTTTTTCAATGGCTTGCATCCTGTCGAGGCCGCCGAGTGCTCTATTCAAGGGTTCGACAGGATGATGCAGCTCAAGCCTGGCCGCTCCGATTGGGGTAAACTGGCCAGCATGGACCTACCCGGAGGTGCCCATGGCTACCGAACGTCACTACTCTCCCCTTGATCGTCTTCTGCTGCAGGCCGACAGTGCAATGCGCACGTTGCTGCCTTCCAGCGGGCATTCTCATCGGCCTTCGCCTGCCATCCTGCGCCCCGAACACAAGATGAACGATGCGGACACCCGCCATGTAGCGGGCCTGATGCGCATCAACCACACCGGCGAAGTCTGCGCGCAGGCGCTGTATCAGGGTCAGGCCCTGACCGCCAAGCTGCCCAAGGTGCGCAAGGCCATGGAGCACGCCGCCGAAGAGGAAATCGACCATCTGGTCTGGTGTGAACAACGCATTCATCAGTTGGGCAGCCACACCAGCGTGCTCAACCCGCTGTTCTATGGCTTGTCCTTCGGCATTGGCGCGGCTGCCGGCCTGATCAGCGATAAGGTCAGCCTGGGGTTCGTGGCGGCGACTGAAGATCAGGTCTGCAAACACCTGAACGAGCACCTGCACCAGATACCCGCCGAGGATGAAAAGTCCCGGGCGATTCTGGAGCAGATGCGCGTAGACGAAGAACAGCACGCCGAAACCGCGCTGGACGCCGGCGGCTTCCGCTTCCCTGCTCCGGTCAAGTTCGGCATGAGCATCCTGGCCAAGGTCATGACCAAGAGCACTTACCGGATCTGACTTTCAGCCACACACAAAAAAGGCGCCTTGATCGGCGCCTTTCTTGTTTGCACTGAAATCAGACAGCCACGTTGCGGCCGTAGAAGATTTCCAGCATTTCGTGTTTCACCTTGGCGGTGACCTGTGCACGCTGTTCAGCGGACAGGTTGCTGGTCGCGTCGCCGAACAGGTAGTTATCCAGTTCGAACTCCTTGAGCAGCATTTTGGTATGGAACAGGTTTTCCTGATACACGTTGACGTCGGTCATCTGGTAACCGTTGCGAGTGTCTTCGGAGAGGTAGTTCTGGATCGAGTTGATCTCGTGATCGATGAAGTGCTTCTTGCCTTCTACATCGCGGGTGAAACCACGCACGCGGTAGTCGACTGTCACGATGTCAGACTCGAACTTGTGAATCAGGTAGTTCAGCGCTTTGAGCGGTGAAATCACGCCACAGGTCGACACATCGATGTCCACGCGGAAAGTCGCGATCCCGTCGACCGGATGAATTTCCGGATAGGTATGAACCGTGATGTGGCTCTTGTCCAGGTGGGCCAGAATGGTTTCCGGCAATGGGCCTGGCGACTCTTCGATCTGGCTTTCGGTAGGCGTTACCGGTTGCTCGGAGATCAGAATGGTCACACTGGCACCCTGGGGATCGTAATCCTGACGGGCGATGTTCAGGATATTGGCACCAATGATATCGACAACATCGGTCAGAATCCGCGTCAGGCGTTCAGCGTCGTACACACTGTTGATGTACTCGACGTAAGCCTGCTGGTCTTGCGGAGTTTCCGCATAGCAGATGTCATAGATATTGAAGCTCAAGGTCTTTGTCAGGTTATTGAACCCGTGGAGCTTGAGTTTGCTTTTCACCGTTAAAAACTCTCTATATATGTGCGGCGCCAGCCGCGTGATCAAGCATGCCCGTCAGATGAGCGGCGCTCAGCTGCGTAGGACGGTTAACACCTCTTCGCGTTGGCGATTTTGGTTGTCTGTTCTGGCGCAGCAGCAGAAAACCAATGCATGCCGCGCCTGAAAAAGTCGCGCATTATGCAGACGTCGGAAGCCGTCTGCCAGAGTGTGCGCCGTTTTTATGATCGTTGGATGTCTGTATCAGCCCAGTTCGACAATTTCATAGTCGTGGGTAATCTCTACACCGGCATTACCCAGCATGATCGATGCGGAACAATACTTCTCGGCCGAAAGCTCGATGGCACGCTTGACCTGAGCTTCTTTCAGGCCGCGGCCCTTGACGACAAAGTGCAGGTGGATCTTGGTGAAAACCTTGGGGTCTTCGCTTGCCCGCTCGGCTTCAAGAAAGGCTTCGCAGCTTTCGACTGGCTGACGGGACTTCTTGAGAATGCTGACAACGTCGAAGTTGCTGCAACCGCCCAGACCGATCAGCACCATCTCCATCGGGCGTACGCCCAGATTGCGACCGCCGCTTTCAGGCGGGCCGTCCATCACCACTACATGACCGCTACCGGACTCGCCGAGGAACATGGCTTCGCCAGCCCATTGGATGCGTGCCTTCATCGCCAGACTCCACTGCTAAAAAAAGGGTGGCCAGCTTAGCACAGGCCCGGGAATCCACTGGAGCAGCCTCTGAAAATGCTTTTTGCGGCCAAGATGTAGGAAAGGTCCCAAATGGTCTCAAACCCTCGTCGAAAAGCTGGCGAGAATGCCAGTGCAGCCGATACCTATGAGAGTGCCATTTGGCGAAGAGTCTTTTTTCGGAATACACGCATGGTCGCAATCTCAGTGGTACCCAAAATAAAGAGTCTCGAAAAGCTTCTCCCCCATGCCCAACGTCGCCGCTGCGCCGCCAAGAGCAATATCATCTGCGCTGGCGAGAAGTCCGAGTCGTTGTTCATCATTCTCAAGGGCTCGGTAACGATCCTGATCGAGGACGACGAAGGCCGGGAAATGATCGTTGCGTATCTCAACAGCGGGGATTTCTTCGGTGAACTGGGTCTGTTCGAGCAGGCTGGCCATGAAACCGTGCGCAGTGCGTGGGTTCGCGCCAAGACCGAATGCGAAGTGGCCGAGATCTCTTATTGCAAGTTCCGCGAGCTGACGCACCAGGAGCCGGAAATTCTCTATGCCCTGGGTGCCCAGATGGCTGATCGCCTGCGCAATACGACACGCAAGGTGGGCGACCTGGCTTTCCTCGACGTGACCGGACGAGTGGCCCGCACGCTGCTGGATCTGTGTCGGCAACCGGATGCCATGACTCATCCCGACGGCATGCAGATCAAGGTGACCCGCCAGGAAATCGGACGTATCGTGGGCTGTTCGAGGGAAATGGTCGGGCGCGTGCTCAAGGCCCTGGAAGAACAGCAACTGGTCGACGTCAAAGGCAAGACCATGGTGGTGTTCGGAACCCGTTGAGGCCTGTATCGCTCAGAGCCCGGCCAGCATCTGCCGATAAGACTGGTTCAGGCGCTCAAGCACATCGAGGTTGCCCTCGGGAAAAGCTTCGTACAGAGCAATATGACTTTGGGCACGAACCCGCATTTGCAGCTCGCATAATTCGTTGAAGCGGTTAACCGCGGCCACCATCTGCTGGCGTTCGTTATCCAGCAACAAGGCGCCATGAGCCAGCACCACAGGACGTGTTCCACCCTGGCTTTGACGCCAGCGCTGGGCAGTACCGACCATCTTGCGGCCATCGAGGTTGACGTTGAAACGGCCGTCGCAGAATGCACCGTCCACTTCCCCCAGCGAAGCCTGGCCACCCAATTCAGTCAACAGATCCAGAATCGGCTGGCACAAGCGTCGGTAGGCAATTTCTATTCTGTCCCGATCGGCGTCCGTACCGGGTTGCGCATAAACCAGAGCAATGTTCACGGTGGCAGAAGACTGCGGCACCGGTTCACCGCCCGTTTCACGCAGCAGGACAGGCCAGCCGCTGTCTGCAAGGGTTTCACTGGCTTCGGTAAAGCCCGGCAGGCGACTCATCCGGCGTGGCATGACCAGCGCCTGATCATTGGGACGCCAGAACAGCAGCCCATGATCCGCATCACCGGCACACACCGAAGCCAGCAGGTCCTGTTCGGCCTGCAGGCCTTTTTCGATGCAGATATCGATTACCGGCATGGTCTACGGCTCAATCAAGCGCCGAACCACTGACCGGCACGCCACGCTCCGGGAAGAACAGGCGCTGCAGCTCGGCTCCCGGCTGCTCGGCGCGCATGAAGGCCTCGCCCACCAGGAACGAGTACACATCGCTGATTTCCATCAGCTCGACGTCGGCCCGGTTGAGGATGCCGCTTTCAGTAATGACCAGTCGATCACGAGGAATGCGCGGCAGCAGATCCAGCGTGGTTTCCAGGCTCACTTCGAAGGTATGCAGGTTGCGGTTGTTGACACCGACCAGCGGTGTATCGAGGGTTTTGAGCGCGCGCTCCAGCTCATCGCCATCGTGAACTTCAACCAGTACGTCCAGACCGACACCCTTGGCAACCGCCGCCAGCTCGGCCATTTTCACGTCATCCAGCGCCGCCACGATCAACAGGATGCAATCGGCCCCCAGAGCACGGGCTTCGATGACCTGATACGGATCGATCATGAAGTCCTTGCGGATCACCGGCAGCTTGCAGGCCGCACGGGCTTCTTGCAGGTAGGCGTCGGCGCCCTGGAAGAAATCGATATCGGTCAGGACCGACAGGCAGGTCGCGCCGCCGGCCTGATAGCTTCTGGCGATCTCGGCAGGCTGAAAGTCTTCCCGGATCACGCCCTTGCTCGGCGAGGCCTTCTTGATCTCGGCAATTACTGCCGGATGCTTGCTTCTGGCCTGCTCGATCAAGGCATTGGCAAAACCGCGAGGCGCATCGGCCACCGCAGCCTGTCGCTCCAGCTCTGCCAGAGTCACAATGGCACGACGAGCAGCCACTTCCTCGGCTTTACGGGCGAGAATTTTTTCCAGTACGGTTGGCACACTCATCCTTCATTCTCCTGCTTGAATACCGCCGTGAAAGCACCCAATTCGTCCAGCTTCTCCCGGGCCAGGCCGGTGTGCAGGGAATCGTGTGCCAGTTCTACGCCTTCTTTGAGGCTGGTGGCATGATCAGCAGCGTAGAGCGCCGCACCGGCATTGAGCACGATCATTTCCGCGGCCTTCTGGCCATGTTCAGTCTTGCGACGCCCAAGGGCGTCCCGAATCAGCTCAAGAGAGGCTGCCGGGCTTTCAACCGCCAGACCATACAGGCTCTGGCTTTTCATGCCCAGGTCTTCGGGTTGTACCGAGTATTCGGTGATTTCGCCATTTTTCAGCTCAGCGACAAAGGTCGGTGCCGCAAGGCTGAACTCGTCCAGACCATCCTGGGAATGCACCACCAGCACATGCTTGCTGCCCAGGCGAGACAGAACTTCCGCCAGCGGGCGACACAGCGCCTGATTGAACACACCCACCACCTGATGGCGAACGCCAGCCGGATTCGTAAGCGGGCCGAGCATATTGAACAGGGTGCGCAGACCAAGATCGCGCCGAGGGCCGGCGGCATATTTCATGGCGCTGTGGTGCGACTGGGCAAACATGAAGCCGATACCCACGCTGTCGATGCAACGCGCAACCTGGACCGGATTGAGGTTCAGGTACACACCCGCTGCTTCCAGCAGGTCGGCACTGCCGCTCTTGCCTGACACCGCACGGTTGCCGTGTTTGGCCACCGTACAGCCCGCCGCCGAGATCACGAATGCCGAGGCGGTGGAAACGTTGAAAATGTTAGCGCCATCACCACCAGTGCCGACGATATCCACAACCTTGTCCAGCGATTGCAACTCGACCTTGTTTGCCAGCTCGCGCATGACCGAGACAGCACCGACGATTTCATCGATGCTCTCGCTTTTCATCCGCATGCCCATCAGAAAGGCGCCGATCTGCGCTTCGCTGCATTGGCCTGTCATGATTTCACGCATGACATCGCGCATCTCGTCTGTGCTCAGATCCAGATGATTGACGACGCGGTTGAGCGCCGTCTTGATATTCATGGGTGAGCTCACGATAGGTTCTCCTGACGAGTGCCGCCGGTCTGCCTGAGGAAGTTGGCGAACAGCTCGTGCCCCTGCTCTGTCAGGATCGATTCGGGGTGAAATTGCACCCCTTCAATATTCAGAGTCTTGTGGCGAAGCCCCATGATCTCGTCCACCGAATCATCTTCCAGCGCGGTCCAGGCGGTGACCTCAAGGCAATCAGGCAAGGTGTCGAGCTTGACCACCAGCGAATGGTAACGGGTCACGACCAGTGGATTGTTCAAGCCATTGAACACGCCCTTGTCCTCATGGACGACAGGGCTGGTCTTGCCGTGCATGACCTGACGGGCGCGCACCACATCACCACCGAAAGCCTGACCAATGGACTGATGCCCAAGGCAGACACCCAGAATCGGCAGTTTGCCCGCGAAGTGAGTGATCACCTCAAGCGAGACGCCGGCTTCGTTGGGCGTGCAAGGGCCGGGGGAAACGACAATGCGCTCCGGGTTCAAGGCTTCGATCTGAGCAATGGTCAACTCATCGTTACGAATCACTTTAACGTCGGCACCCAGTTCACCGAGGTACTGCACGACGTTATAGGTAAAGGAGTCGTAGTTATCGATCATCAGCAGCATGTTGCTATCAACCTTTTGAATTTACTGACTTTATTCAGCCTTCCGAATTCTGGCCCGCTTGCGCATGCACCAAAGGTCCGGCACGTGACCTGGCGCAATACATCAGGGGGATCGAAGGCATACAGGTAAAGGTCCGGGCAGGCCGGAAAAGAAATAGTCAGGCGCGCCAACGCCAACGGGCGTGGGCCTTGATAACGCGCATCAAGAGTTTGCTGACAATCGTCACGGGAGGCGTCTCATCTATACGTTTCGGGACATTAACTTACCGAATCACACGGCGCAATATGATTGTGCCGGGTAAATCAGACCATGTATCCGATCAGATGACTTCTGGAGGGGCAGATCAGTGTCTGCGGGTACGGAAGGGAGTGTGCCGCTTGCGCGGCGGTGGGGACATGTGAGGGGGAAATCAGCGAGCTATTTCGCGAACATAGGCCTGACAGGCCTTGAGCGCGATCAATCCCTGGTCTCCATCGTCGGTGATGGCGACAATTCGTTGAGCAGCCGCTGGGTCAAGTTCGCCTCGCGAGGCTCCATGAACCAGACTGCCGGAGGTGGCAGCGGCTGGCTCTCCACGACCACTGGCGGGAGCGGCGAGGAGGACTGACAACCGCAAATCAGAAGTAGCCAGACGACTACGCAAGCGAGCCTGAAGTTTCTGTGCATCGCTCAGTTCCTTGTAGTGAGTTGCATCGTTGGTTTGCAGGCGAGCCTCCATGTCTCGCCGCAGTTTTTGTTGAGCTTCCTGCCAGGCAATCACTGCCCTGGAAGCAAGCTCGCGTTCTTGCAGATGAATCTGTGCCTGTTCGGCCAATTGCAGGCCATAGCTACTGGCCTGCCATTGCCACGCAGCCCAGGCGCCAAGCCCCAAACCCAATAACAGCGCCAGAGCCACGGCACGCAAGTCCAGAAGCTTCATGACAACACCTTCAAAGCGCGTTGATACAAGGCTTCGCGATCCGCAAGACCATTGGTGCCGCCATTGATGCGCCTGGTGATCAACAGGAAATCCCCCTTGTCAGCCAAAGCATTCAGCCTTGCCCGATCCCAGAACCAGGCGGCAGACATGGCTGCATGCTCCGGCTGTTCAAGCAGCTCGGGATGATTGAGCAGATCCAGCCCCAGCGCCTCGCCACAGGCGACATAGTTCGCCCGGCCCGTCACCTGAATAAGCCCCCGTCCACGATAGAACTGACCGTCACCATCGTCTTCAGGGGTATTACCCAGGCGCAAAGCCAGTTGCCCCGTGTCGTACCGTTTCAGGTAATCATCACTTCCCAGTTCGCGGACATACCGCAACTGACCGGATTCGTGACCGATTTGCGCGATGAAGGCCGATACCTGCAACCGGGTGAGGATGCTGTATCGGTTCATGGCGGCATTGAGAGCGGAAACAAAAACGCCGGCTTTAGGGCCGGCGTGGGGGAGGATTTGCAGGAGTTGTTGTTGGGTTATGGGCATGTTGCCTCCATCAGCCATTCTGGATGCCATAACAAGACGCCCCCATAACCACTAGCGCATTGGAACGGCGCACAAAGGCATTTATGGGGGATAGTCATGTCAGAAACACTAAAGAAAACGCCCCGTCAGTGCGGGGCGTTCAGTTGGTTTCGAGCCAGGCCGGGGCGGCTGGGCGCATCAGAATATCGGGAAACTCCCGGGTCTGAGGCCAGTTGCGCAATGACTGGATATAAACCAGAAGCGTGGTGAATTGCTCAGCATCCAGCGTTGTAGGCAGATTCAACTCCAACTGATCCCGGTGACGATCCCTTACACCAGATGCAGCCAAAAGCACATGATCCCGCCATGCCCGCTCTCTTTCCTGCAACTGCTCTGCCGTCAAACCTGGCGGATCAACTGCAACAGGGAAGCCATCCACATCCGCAGCAATGATCTTTCCAGCCGCATTCGCGGCCCGGAGCTCAACATGCTGCGCATCAGTAATTTCTTTGCAATCCTTACCGACTGGCTGCATGCCTGACAGATAGAACCCGCCAGTTTCAGCGCAATAAAAAATAGCCATGATTATTTTCCTATACCTATAACGAAGACGTCCCGAAGAGTTGTAAAAACCAAACCATTATCTTGTCGATCAAGAATAACGCTGGTTTTAGTGAGGTTCCGATATTGCGGGGTAATATCATCATCAACGCGTTCAAGAGATGAATGCACAGCACCGGCAATGCCGTAACATGCATCCGGCCAGGCCAAAGGCCAAGTCAGCGTAGAAAAGGTATCGGGAGCCAAAGTCGCCCGGCCATACTGGATCAGCAAACCGCCCAGCCAAGTCGGAAACAAGACATAGCCACTTGCAGGTGTGAAGCTCATTGCGAAGCCGAAACGCAGCTTTTTTGGAGTTACAACTGTGGCGTCATCCACACCGGCATTCACCTCGGCCTGAGTGGCGATCCTGCCCAATCCCCAATTGATTTCCGTGGCCTGAACTGCCAGCGCCTTGAGTGCAGCGATGTCGATATTTCCCTGATTAGTGGGTGCATTCCAGGCTTTGATACACCACATGACTGCCATGTTGCGTGGACGTGTTTCAGTAGATGTCCTTGCTACCGTTGAAGCGTCAAAGAAAATAGTGTCGCTTCGAGCTGAAGTATTAGCATCACGAGTGATCGTATTAGCCTCTCCTCCCCAACCGAATGAGACAGACATCGCTCCGCTAGCCCCTCCCAGAGCCCCGGTACCTGCTGAGGTACCGCCACGAAGACCAAGAACGGCAGTGATATTCTGTAAGGCGTCAAGCTGAGAACTGCCCAAGGCCCGATTGGCATCCACACCTCGCCCATGATCCCACCCTCGCAGAAACTCACCACGCGACTCAGGAAGACGGAAATAACCCGCAGCATCACCTGCCTTGTTGTAGCTGGTGCCCAGATAAGCAGCAAGATCAGGATAAGCAGCAATACTCTGCAAACTGCCATCGACTTCAAGATACCCTGGCGGAATAGCTGCCTTTGGAAACGGCACCATCATCCCGATAGGCACCACATTGTTGCTTTTCAACAAGGCATCCATTTCTTCCTTGCTGTAAACGCGATTCTTGGTATACGCATCGTTCTGAACGATATAACGAATGGCCTCCAGCAACTGATCCAGATCCTCCTCTTTCGGATCGATCTGGGCAGCCCGGATAACAGCCAGCAATTCATCGGTTACTGCGTTCCCCCAACTGGCGGAAATCAGAGAACCGGGCGCGCCGGAAACGGTATTTTCATCAACAAACTTTCCATTCACCAGCCCGACGCTGGGGACACTCTTTGGATAGTCCACGGTATTACTCCTCAGTTGAAATTAACAAACTCTGTGGTGTGTGCAGGTGCTGCCCGACGGATCAAACATTCGATAGCCGTCCCCGGGTTCACGCCGAAGCGTTCACCCCAATAACTCGCCCCGAACCGGCGCCCAAGCCCTCTGCGGCCACCTGTGTTCAGGACCCACATGAACTGCGCATTCCAGGTCCCGAAATGCGCCTTGCCGAAACGAGAACGCCCCATACGGGGCGCTCGATATTCAGTGACGGAGGCATTGGGATAGCCCTGGCTGATGGCAATGTCGACGTAGAACGCTGGGTTCTGTCCTCCTACGACCACCAACCGCTGTCGCACCGACAGACGCCGGTCTTCGAACAAAGGGCTCAGGCCCAGGCATGGGTCAGGCAGGTTCATGACCCGCTCCCAGTCCGGAACCAGTTCACTGACGCTGGCCGGATCCATCTCGTTGAGCAAAGCAAAAGCCCGCCCATCAATACGGGCGAACTCCTGAGACAAACCGGCGATTATCTGCTGTAACTCCGGCACCCGCTCCGGGTCCCAGGCAGGCCCCGAAGGCAACAGGGCCTGCAGTTGCTCGGCGTATTGACTGGCAGTTCTCAGGACGACCATAGAATCCCCCCGAATATCAGCAGCTCATTGGAAGCGGCCTCCACATTGGCGACAGGAGAGGTCAGCACATGATCGGTTTCGCCCGCCGCACCGCTGATGGACTCGGCGATGTGGGTCAGCAACAGCGTCTCGCCAAGGCCTGCCTCTCGGTTGTGCAGGTCCATCAGTTGCGCCTCCACGGCAGCACGCACGACAGAGGTATCCGGCATCAGTTTGATCCTGTAGACGACTTGTTTCTGTACCGGCGCCAGCACGTACACTTCAGCCGTCACCGGGCGTAGCGGTTCGATGTAAGCCGCCACCTGCGCAAGCTGTTCGGCATCGGGCACAGGCGTCGCGTCATTGTCACGCATGACGAAAACCGCCACGGTGCCCGGCCCCATGTAACGGCGCACGCACCAGGCGCGGGTCACGCCCGGAACCTCCAGCGCCCAGGTGACGTAATCGTCCTGATTACCGCCATGAGGAATGACCCGGTATGAGCGAACCACCCGCGCGCGCAGCGATTCGATGCTTTCCTGGGCGATACCTCCGGTCAGGCCGTCAGCCAGCACAGTGAAGCTGCTGTCGATCCCTTCGATAGGCTGCACGGCTGTCATGACCAGACCGGCATCGGCGTTACCCAGAATGCCCGCTTCCACCGCCTCAACGGTGGTTACGTTATTGCCTGCCGCAGTAGTCAGGCCCTGGGTAACGCGATAGGTACGGCCATCGCTGAATTGCAGCACGGTGTCAGCATCCAGCACCGCACCCGCTGCCGCCGTGAAACGCACCGAGCCGGTGGCCGGTTGCGCAGCATTGCGGGGTTGCCGGAGCCTGAGAATGGCCTGACGCTCAAGGGTTTCGTCATCGGCCGTGTCGGGCAGAATCTGGTCGGCGATCCAGCGCTGATAGCCATAAAGCCCATAGGCTGCTCCGCTGTGGGCGCGCGATAACACGCGAGCATCGGATTGCCGAAGCGCTTCATCAGCCAAGTCAACCTGTGTACGGCTGATCAGCGCAGGCAATGTAGGAGTTTCAAACGGCATAGATCACCTGCCACTGTTCGGATGGGTTGAAGCGCACGGTCTGGCCATTCGAGACGACCAGCACGACGCCGAGATTCAAGCGATTGTTCTGCACCCGCTCGGTGAGGATTTCGATGTCCTGCACATGGCCGTCTTCGATCAGCCAGAGAAGCGCTTCGCGAGCGTAGAACTCGGCATCCCGTTGCGTCTGCGCGGTGAGCTTCACTCGCCGCAACAGCCACAGACGCGAGCCGATACGATCATCCGTCACCGCCGGATAGGTATCGCCCCACCAGCCATAACGCTCGTCATCGTCGATCTGGTCATCCGGCCCGGCTCGACGCCAGGTGAAAAGGCTGATGATGACCGAGCGCAGCAATGAAGCTTCCAGAGAGCCTGCGATTATCATCAGGCACCTCCCACGGGCGGCCCGCTCTGGCCGTTGCCGCCTTGTACGCCGCTGTGCGTATGGCTGATCTGGCTGATACCGCCAGCGACCTGATCACCCTGGGAAACGATCTTGCCGGTCTGGGTGATCTGGGGCGTTTCAAAGTTCACGGCCACGGCGGCCTTGATGTTCAACGTGTTGGTTTCGATGTCGATGACCTTGCCGCGCTTGAGGTGAATCTTGTCTCCCTCGTCGGTGTAGATCGCCACCTCCCCCGACTCCAGGGCCTTGAGGCGGTAGCGACGATCGGCGACAACCAGCAGCAGCCCGTGGGAACGGTCACCGCCGATAAACGCTGCAATGCCTTCGGCGCCAGGCAAGGGATTGCTGGTGAAACCATAGGGCTCGAAGTGCTCCATATCGTCCCTGATTTCACCTGCGGTCAGATGCATTTGCAGCGCCTGCATCTTGCTGGTGGCTCTAGCGAGCACAACCGTGCCACGCGCCAGCATGCGATTGAGTATGCTCATTGAGGTTTTTCCTTTTCGGGGGAGGGCAACGTAGCGTTGCCGCTCTCTACTTTTTGGCAGTCTTGTGCGGGTCGTCGGGTTCGGCGTCGAACATTGCAGGAGGGCCGACTACAAGGGTCGTTACCGTCCCTTTCTCGTCGAGGGTGTAAGTGACTTGCGAGATCAACATGTCCTGATCGAACCCGATCACCCGGTCCACGACTCGCACCAGTGTGTTGTGTCGCCAGAGATCGCCATTGGACTGTCGCCACCCTTGCACCTTGTAGGTCGTGAGTTGCGCTTTGCCCATACGATTGCTGCGTTCCCAGTTCGCCCGGCTCTGGGCAAGCTCGGAGGTCACCGGTGACGACTCATGAATGACAAGGACTCGCTTGCGATTGACCCTGCCATCGAAAGCCTGCGCCGACACTTCACTGGCTTGCTTGCCGAACGCCTTGTCATTACCAGCACGTTGCCCGATCACCCGGTACTCGGAAAAAGTACCGGAGAAATCGAGAGGCACTGACGCTGAAAGAATGTTCTGCCCCAACTCAAGCCGATCGACTGCACGTCCCTTGCTGCCTGGCTTGGCCAGCACCAGACGACCTCTCTCATCGTCGGTAGAGAAAATACGAAACTTCGTCAGGATCCGGTCGATGGACTTGAACGCTGTTTCAGCAGGATCGATGTTATGGAGGGGAACCTTGCTGGTTTCAGCGATTTCACTCACCACAGCCACGTTGTAAGGGGCAGCAAGCGCCTGGATGATGCTGAGCGCCCCTTGCTCCTTCCACTGACTGGGTTTGTTGATTGCCGAACAATCGACAAGATCGCCCGTCAGAGAACGCCCGGAAATACTCAGGGTGATCGTCTTGTCGTCATAGCTGATGGGCGTCGCAAAGACCCAGCCCGTCAGGATCAGCTCACCCCCGATCCGAACCTCGCATCTGTCACCTTGACCGACCGGTCGGGTGAAATTCTGCCCAGGCCACTGCCAGGTAATGCCCATCGTGAAACTGCGGGCCTGACGCTCGATGCCGGCAGAGATCGAGATGGTTTTCCAGCCACCGTAATCCATACCGCCCACCGTCAAGGTGACAGCATTTGCCTTATCCATGGGGTTACTCCTGGGCGACTTTCAGAGTGCCTGGGGGCAGGAATCCTGGATGCTGGACACGGTTACGCTGCACAACCTCGGTCAGGCGGGTTGCATCACCGAAGCGACGATAAGCCAGTACCAGCGCAGGCAGCGGCTCGGCCACTTTGATGTCGACCAGACGCACCCCGGAAGCAGCCACGGCGTTCAGATGACGGATCAATGCCTGGCGCAGCGTGTTGAGCACCAGATAATGCTCCGGATCAGCTTTCAGCGAAGCCTCCCAGATGGCGGAACTGAGCGTGTCACGCAACTCGATCACATCATCGGCAACAGGCACCTGCGCACGATCGACCGGCATCACCACTTGATGCTCCAGTGATGGCGTAGCAATGATCGGCACCGCAGCACTGGCAACCGGCATGCTCGCCACCACCCTGGCAACCTTGACCAATAAAGCATCCTGAACAAGGTTGGCAGTCGCCTGTGCCGTAGAGCCGGTATCAAGACCGCCGCCCTGATTGACCAGATTGATACTGGCAATGGACTCGGCCTGCTGCGTGGCATCGGAGATCGTCGCCCTGTAATTGACGGACGAACTGTTGCTGCTTGTACCTGCACCTGTACTTGTACCTGCACCTGCACCTGCACCTGCACCTGCACCTGCACCTGTACTTGTACCGCTGTCCGTACTCGCATTGAAGCGTGCACTCGAGCCGCTATTGCTACTACTGCTGCTGTCCCCCTCAAAGCTGGCAAAGAAACTGGAAAACATTGTGCTCAACGTCAGAGGCGCATTGACCAGCGAATGGACCAGGCTGGTCACATCCGAGTAGATCGTCATGAAGGGGGTAAACTGCCGCTGAATCACGGCAAAAATCCCCGACAGAGTACTGCGCAACGCCTGGATATTGATGCGCGCGGCGTCCACCACAGACATGATCGCCCGATAGCGCTTGAGTGCCGAAGCCAGCAACCCGTCTGATGCCTGCACGAGTTGTCGCCGGGTATTGACCGTTGAAGTCGGAAAGCGCAGCGGCTGATCCGGATAAAATTTCAACGACAGCCTGACTACGCCGCCTTCAGTCCGGTTGTGCTTCAGGATGCAACCGCCAACCTGCACCTGCATGCGTCCAAGCCACGGGTGGACAAGCTCGCCCGCCCCATTGACTTCAAGAGCTTCCAGCAATCTGTCACGACGCTCGAAACAGTCATCGCCAACCAGGAAGGCCTCCATCGTATAGATTTGGGACTCCTTGCCCAGCGACTCGAAATAAGGCTCGTCGCGTTGTGGAAACTCGTGAAGCTGCCCTTTGCGACCGACCGGTACAGAATCCGTATCGACAAAGAAACCAATGCCCCGGAAAGAAGCGGGCATCAGCCTGTCACGCCATGTAGTCATATCCTGCGCCTCCGATTGTTCGGTAGCCAACACTTGGCGAGATCGTCAAGCCTGGCTGATTGGTCCGCACCTCACCCGGGCGCATGCCCGCAGGTGCATTGTCAAAACGGATGCTGAGTTCACCTTCAAGACGCCGATTAGCGGCTGCTCCTTGCAGAAGCAGGCTGCCGGGTTCAAGCGGGGCTGGAGGAGCCAGCAGTTGGCTGGTCGATGGCACGCCAGTCGCAGCGTTGAGGCGCTGCTGATTCAACTGACTGGTGTTAACGGCATCTGCCATCAGCAACGCGCCAGTACCACCACCAGGCCCTGCATTACGCACCCTTTGCTGTTCAGCAAACTCATTGAGCTTTTTGCTAGTGCCTTTGAGAATCCCTTCTTCTCCAAAGCCGAAAAAGCTCAAAGCCGAATTGATGCCCGACTTCACATCGTCCCACAGGTCAGTGAACCAGCCTCTGATCGGCTCCCAGTGCTGAGTGATGATCCCCAGAGGCGACCAGTCGAACATCGTTTTCAGCACATCGCCGATAACAAGTGCAGAGGTCTTGATCCCGTCCCACACAGCACCGAAGAACTCGGAAACCGGCTGCCAGTGCGTTGCGATCACGCCCAGGGGCGACCAGTCGAACATTGTTTTCAGCACATCGCCGATAACAAGTGCAGAGGCCTTGATCCCCTCCCACACAGCACCGAAGAACTCGGAAACCGGTTGCCAGTTCGCCGCGATCACCTCCTGAGGCGACCAGTCGAACATGCCCTTGAAGAACTCCACGACAGGCGTGGACAACGCCACAATCACTCCCCAGAGGGCTGAGAAAACGTCGGCCAATGGCTGCCAGTTCGCAGCGATCATGCCCAGAGGTGTCCAGTCGAACGCGGCCTTGAGCCAGTCCCAGGCCACACTGGCAGCCCCTGTGATCGACGCCCAGATGGCCGTAAAAAACGGAGCGACAGAAGACCAGTTGGCAATGAGCGCACCCGCAGCCAGGGCAATAGCGCGCACAGCGATTCCCACCGGCGACAAGCCGATAACCATGCTGAACAGTCGAGCCGCATTGGTCGCGGCCAGCACGGCCACTTGCAACACGCCAAAACCAATCGCAGCGCCTACAACGCCTTTGATGACCTCAGGGTGTTCGGCCGCCAAAGCAGCGACCATGGAAATCATGGGGCCGATGACGGCGATTGCATCGTTTATCGCAGGCAGGAAAATGCCGCCGATATTGGTACCAAGCCGATCCATGCGGTTTTGCATCAGTTGAATGGCAACCGCAGTGGTACGCGAGTTGTCGGCGAATTCCTGCTCGATTGAGCCGGCGGCCCCGGCGCCCTCTGCGACCTTGGCAAAGTTGGCCTTCAGACCGTCAAGGTTCTTCAGCAACGGCGTTATGGCACCCAGCGATTCGGCTCCGAACAGACTCGACACCACATCGCCCTGCTTGGCGGGATCAACCTTGGATATGGCGCTCAGAACGCTGTCGATAGTCCCGGAAGGGTCTGTCTGCATGCCCTTGCTCAGTTGATCGATATCGAGCTGCAAGTCCTTGAAAGCCCCGGCTTTCGCTGGCCCGCCTTCGGTCAGGGTTTTCATGAGGCTCTTGACGCCCTTGGTCGCCACATCAGCCGGCACATCCATGCCCGCCAGCGTGGCACCCATGGCCGCCACTTCACCGCTGGCCTTCCCTGCCACAGCTCCCAACGGCGCCATCGCAGTGACCATGGCTGCAATGTCTTTTTCAGTATCGTTGCCGCCAAGCGTGTTGATCTGCTCGGCAAGCTTTTTGACTTCAGGCTGCGTGAGGTCAAGCGAGGATCGCCACTTGGCCATCATTTCGCCCGACTCCGCTCCCGTCTGGCCGAAAGCGACTCCCATCTTCACGGCGTCTTCCGCAAAGCCTTGCAACTCAGCACGCGGCACGCTGGCCTTGGCGCCTGTTGCCACGATTGCTGCAATTCCATTGGCGGTTTCCGGGAGCCGTTCGCTCATGTCCAGAATATCGGTGCCCATTTGCTGGAATTGCTGCGGTGTCTCAAAAGCCACGACCTTTTTCACATTGGCCATGGATGTTTCAAAACCGATTGCTGCCTTTACCCCGGCAATCAAGGGGCCTGTAAAGGCATTCCCCTCGATCACGCCTGCAAGATTGATGTTTCCCAGACCGGACCCTTCGAGCCCGGTTTTGAAAGAATCGACATTCTTGCGCATGTTAGCCAGAGCAGGAGACAGCTCATCGACGCCTTTGAAAAGCGTTTCAAGCTTGAATGGATTTGCCATCACTCCCCCTGCAGGATCTGATTGATACGCTGCGACTGCAAAATCGACTCGGTGATGATGTCCAGATCCCTGGACATCATCAGTTCGGGGTCAATTTTCCAGAAGTACGCGAGGTCGTAGACGACGGCTATCAGGCCTTCGAGGTCTCTGATGCCGCTGCCATGAAAAAACTCGCGACCTTCCAGCTCAGCTTGTTGATATCGGAAAGGTCCAGTTGATCGACCGAGGACGGAGGAATGCCTGCGCAGACCGCGATGTACTTCGCAGCAACGTCAAGGTCGAGCGACACTTCTTCGTGCTTGTCGATCTTGTAAGGCAGCGCCTTGATCGCTCGTGCTTCCTGCGCCGTAGGGCGACGGAAAGTCAGTTGCGAAAGGGACTCCCCGTGAGCCTCGACCGGGCTCGCCAGTACGATGACTTCACTCATTGCCAGCTCCCCTGGTTACCGTCGAACTTCAGATCGATGGTGCCTTCTTCACCCTTGCTGCCCGGCTCATCGACCAGGTACGCACCCGACAGGACGTAGACCTTGCCGTTCTTGAATTCACAGGTGATGGTCATGTCCACACCGGTGGTAAGCGCTTTCAAGGGAAAGTCCGGGGTGTGCAGCGCAGTGAGTTTCAACCACGCTGCCTTGTCCGTTTCCTTGAAATAACCCGGCAATACAGTCTCGCGCTTGATGTTCATCAGAGGGGCTTCAACACCGCCGCTGATGGTCAATTGAGTGCCGTCGACCTTGATGTAGCAAGTACCAGCTACTTTCTGACCCATGTTTTATATCTCCAGAATGAAAAAACCCGCACAAGGCGGGTTTGAATGTTGAGGTTGAATTTAAGCCGCAGTGTCGTACTGCAGGCGGAACTGATTGAGCAGGGCGAACACGCGCAGACCGTTGATGTAATCCGGTGGGAACATCACGTTGATACGGCTCGGGTCCTGGCTGTCGCGCTCGACGATCAGGTACTCTGCGAACAGTTCTGCGTTTTCCACATGGCCTTCTTCCTCCAGCTTCGCGTACTGAGCGATCAGTTCACCACGGATGGTGATTGGCGTGACGATCGGCTGGCCGGCACCGAAACGGGTACCGTCGTTGGCCAGCTTGTGGCGGCCATACTTGCTGGTGATCACGCTTTGCAGACGACGAATGATGAATGCCGACTGGTGCAGGGTTTCGCTGTCCAGGTACGAGTTGTCCGCCTGACCGTAGGCGTTCTTCTGGTACGTGGTGATCGAACGCTGAATGCGCACGTAACCGCCTTCGTAATAAGCGGTGGCGATGCCGTAACGCAGCAGCGACTCACGCTCGGTGAGCGTGAAGCGGGCACTGGCAGGCGCAGGGTCCAGGCCAGGCAGCGTGCCGGTCTGGGTCGGACGGCTGGCGTCGGCCGAGATGAACACGGCAGTACGCGCAGCCAGCGCTGCAGCCTGCACCCACACTGGCTGTGGAACACCGATTTCAACGCCCTGGATCGTGACATGCTGATCGTTGCGCAGTTGACCTGCGGCGACCAGAGTACCGACCGTGCCGCGTTTGGCGCTGTAGACGTGGCCATAGAGTTGCTTGGCCCAGCTCCAGCGACCGGTGCTGTCATCCATTGCTGCCTTCCAGGCATCCAGCGTGTTGGTATCGGTCCATGGCACGCACAGGAACTCGAAAGGCTCATCGCCCAGCGCGGCCAGTGCAGCCACTTGATCGGGAGTGCCGACACCGCCGGTCAGGGCAGTGGCAACAACGGCCAGACCGGCTGGAGTCACCTCGCCATTAGTTTTACCCAGGCGATTGAAGGCCAGCTGGATGTCGTTGCCGCTCTCACCTGTCCATTTGACGGACAGGGTCACAACACCCGCCTCGACTTCGGCCTTGATCGGCAAGTCCGGCGTTGCATTGATCTTCACCGACAACGCAGTGGCCGCCTGGGCAGCGGTCGCGCCATTGACGACGCTAGCCTGCACCCGCACGCCACCGACGTACAGGTTCAGCAGACCGGACTCGGTGGCTGTGCCTGTAAACGTGAGGGTGGCGCTGGCCTTGGAGCCGACCGTGTTGAGCAGCGGCAGACACCAGACTTCACCAGTAGGATCGGCCTTGCGCCAGGTCTCGTACATCGAGGCCAGCATGGAACCCTGGCCGCCAATGTTCTTGGCCAGCGATACGCTGGGCACCAGTACCAGCGAACCGATTTCTGGACCGGTTGCATCGTCGTTGACCTGGGCAACGATCAGGCGACGCATGCTGGCCGACGCGCTGTTGGCTGCAGAATTGTCCATTTCCGCATAGAACAGCGGAACACGAACATCGGATGGAATGTTATTGAAACTGATAGCCATTGTTAGGCTTCCTCTTGATTACGCCGTGACGGCTTTGGTGGTTGGTTGCTCGGTTGCAGGGGTGACATCGCCGTCGTTGTAACGGCGCTGCCACCATGCGTTGAATCGGACTTCACGCCCTTCGGCCGGCAACAGATCGCCAGCCTCCGGATCGGGTACAACACGGCCAGGGGCCGGGATCACAGTGATGCGTTGAGTCATGGTGTTACGTCTCCTGAGAACTTCATTTCGATACGTCCATCGGGTCCGGGAGATTTCAGATTCGGATCTGCCGGATCGATGCAGTCCATGTCGAAGGTCGCGCCGGTGAAACCCGGCAGACCATCCAGAAAAGCCTCGTGCCAGGTTTCGGCAGGCTGATCGGATGTATTGCGGCCCAGCTGAAACTGCGCCGAGAAACCAAAGCGCCACGCCACTTGCGAGGCATTGACCTGCAACAGCCCGCCACCTGTGTACTCCAGCGGCTCGTAATCGCTGCCAGCGTTCCAGCCCACCAGCGCACGCCATATCTCGGCGCGAATGGCATGCAGTTGCTCGCTTGCGTCCTGGCCGCGTTCATCACTGCCAGAGAGCACGACCACCACATCAATCCGGTCGGTGATGTTCTGGCGGATCGCGTTATTCAGGTCGTTGGCCGTCGCCGCATCGCCCGTGGCAATCACGTAGGCCGAGGGGGAAGCGAGCGCAGTGCTGTTCATGACAGCGTTCCAGTAAATGCCGGCGCTGATTCGTCCGGCAAAGGTCGGGCATGTCGCCTGCAGATGAGCAACAATCGGGGTTATCTTCATGAGTGAATCCAGAGGTGTCGGAGATCGATAGGGTTACTGTCTGGCCTTGCTCAGTGCAGCATCGGCCTTGTCAGCAGCACGGCTTGCTGTGTTCGCTGCCTCGGTCGCCGCCGATGCGGCGCTTTCGGCCTTGTCCACTGCCTGAGTTGCGCTCTGCGCCAACTTGACCAGGCTGATATCGCGCTTGCCCATGGCCGCGTCGTACGCCTGACGCACCTCGGCCAGTTGCTTGGTGTGCTCGGAGTTGGCCGACCACTGCCCGGCCTGAAAGCCCAGCGTCAGACTGCCCGCCGCCAGCAAGGCGGCAATCACCCAGATCTCCACCCGACGCCACCAGTGGCGGGCGATAAAGTTAATTGCGCATCTGTCCATCCGTGGAGCCTCCTAATTGAGAACGCAGCCGGGCAATTTCGGCGCTTTGCGTTGTCACCTTGTCCGTGAGCTGGGCAATCTGGCTGGTAAGGACTTCAACCTTGCCCTCCATCCGGCCCACCGCAGCCGCCAGCTCGTTACGCTCCCTGGCAAACTGGTCAGCTCGGGCTTCAGCTTCCTTGCGAGCCTCACGCTCGGAATCGAGCAATTCATTCAGGCGCCGGACAGTGCCGATATCGGCGTTATCCATTGCCCTGTCTGCGGCGTCCCTGGAAAGAAACTTGCGCAGCCATAAAAAGCCGCCAAGCAGGATGGTGCCGGTCCCGCCCAGCCAGGTAGCTGTGCCTGGGCCTAGGTCAGTAGGGTCCATCGGTACTCCGGGAATAAAATCCGTGAAATAAAAAGGCCGCACAAAGGCGGCCAGGGGGAACAGGGTTGAAATGGGAGAGTTTGCTGAGCGTAACGATTGACTACTCAGAAACGCTTTATGCCAAACAAGCCAGGACGAAATACCTGACTCGAATCCGCATTCGCTGTCAGGCGAAAAAGTCCCATGTAATGACCAGCGTGCCCGACGAAGTGCCTCCCCCGGCGGCCCATAGACCGCTGGTTACCCACAGCCCCATACCAGCGGGCACAAACAATGGGTGAGGAAGCAGAACTTGAGAGTTGACCCCGGTAGCTGAGTTTCCATTACCGTTGAAAATCATCGGGGTATTCATATCCCCGATACTCGCTGGAGCTGTAGCAGAAGCGTACAGATTGACGAACCCATTCGCCGGATTTATCGAAGCCGTCTGAATAATCAGACCGTCCGTATTATCGCTTGGGGCAACAAGCTGCACGATTCCACGCGGAGCCACGCCACGATAATGCTTGCCAATTTTAACTGTGTTCATAATTACCACCTTGAGTCGAATGATTAAGCGCGGAAAACTCCGCATTCATGTCGCTCAGTGGCGATCTCTCGAGGCTCGCGGCCTTCACATGATTCAACATCCCGCAGCGGGGACACTTGATCTGGAGTTCGGTGTACTCGCCTAGACGAGCAAGAAGTCTTTTGCATTTATTGCATCTGCAATCTTTCAACATAGACATAAGCCTTGAATCTTTCGATCTGCGTAGAAACAGAAAACCCCGCTGAGGCGGGGTTTGGTAACTTGCTGTGAGCTGCATCTGAGTTGTTGCCCCCAGACGCAAATCGCATATCGTGGTGCCTTTGTACCCCCCGCCGGAAAGGCTGGAAAGGGCCTTTTTGGGGGAGGGTCGAGTTCGACCAGACTTCAACCGGAGTTCAACCAGGCTTCGACAATTGGCCCGGATAAACGGTATTTCGTCGAGACTTTCGTGGAGGGTAAACCAGGCGCAACACACGTCACCGTAGGAGATCACCCGCCGCCTTGGCGCCGCGCTGTCGCGCAGCAAACATGTGCCATGTGTTTGCGGCCAAAGTAACCAAAGCCATTGCTCCGGGTTCGGCCCCGCCTGACGGCGGGGTTGCTTCGCTCCGGCAGTCATCCGGCGGTCGCCGCAATGGGCCATCCATGGCCCTGTGCGGCTAACTCTGCATCCCTGCAGAGTTCCCACCGGATCACTGCCGGAACGAGGCCTTCACCAACGTCGTGTTCTGCGGTGTTCTCACGATTGTGTGTAGGAGCGAATTTATTCGCGAATGAATTCGCTCCTACCGGGATGAGCAGAGATATTC
>NZ_JAIGPJ010000048.1:0-30995 GCF_019719005.1 Pseudomonas cichorii | reverse complement strand
ATACAAAACGCCCGATGCGGTGCATCGAGCGTTAGGGTGAAATAGGTGTAAACCTATTTCAGGACTAGACATGGAAGTTCTATAGCGATAAGGACAGCAAATGGAAGGTTCGGGAGTATTCGGGGTGGCAGCTTTGGGTCTGCTGTGGGGATTCATACTCGGATACTTCTTAGTGTTCGTACTGACGCAGGTGAAGCAGTGGATTGCATTGCACGACTCGCCTGTCGCCAAGGAGTTTTCCACCTATGCCTTCTGGATTCTTGCAGGAGGCGCATTTGTCGCTTTGTACATGGGGTATGTCAGGCACAGCCTGATGGGAAACAGTATTCTTTCGACTATGGGCTTTTATGTCGGGCTCAGCATTCCCTTCATACTGAAATCAAGAATCAGGGATCTCGTTGAAAAGATGCTCCCTGAACAAATCCCGTTGAAGGCTCCTGTAGGCGATGAAAGCCCGCAAGACTTATCTACAATACTCCACCAATCTCTGACAGAGCGTATTCTTTCGAGTGAAGTGCTTTCAATCGTGGCGCTGATGCTGTGGATAATATCGCTATTCTTGCCGGTGGGTGTTGATAGCAAAAATGAAATCACATCAGGCTGGATTCCTCTGTCTATAGGTTGGCTAGGGATAGGAATCTACCAATTCGCCTGGTTTGCAAATCCTCTCTTCCTGATAAGTTTTCTATACCTCCAAGCTTCGCGTAGCGCGGTAGTGCTTGCGGTTATGGCACTACTGCTATCGCTCAATACACTCACGTTCCCCATACAGATATTTGCACCTTACGGTTATGGCTGGGGAATGATTCTTTGGTTCCTGGCAATAGCATTGATGGTAGCCGCTGCCGGTGCTTTTGAAATCAGGAACGGCAAAGAAACTGGAGTGGACAAGGGAGGATGGCTACGTCCCTTCGGTCTTGGCCTCGCAGTGCTGATAGGCGGCATAACTGTTTCACTTTCAATCTATGACCACACAAATGCGAGTAGCGAAGATAAAAAGCGCCTTGTGAACGTTGCCTTCAAACGAGCACCCACGTCTGTAGCACAGTGAAGTGCGCCTGGCCTGCTCGGTACATTCGCGAGGTGGTATTTCAAACGATGCATTTTCGTGGGATGTACCAGCAGACATGAATGCTGGATGCGCTGATGTCTTCGCGAATGAATTCGCTCCCACACGGCCAGGCATATCCAACTGAGTTCATGGCGAAAATCCTTACATTTGCTTCGATTGCACATTTTTCTTTACTGTGCTCAGAAAATTTTAAGAAAAGCCGATTATTCCTATTTTTTCTTAACTCGCCAGTATCAGCTTGCTACTGGTCAGTAGCTCACCACAGCCCCGTTTTCCATAAAATCCGCTAAAGCAATTTCATTCATGGTGGCCGCTTTATACCTGGCCTGTCGCTTGTCGCCATCTCGCTAATTGCGATGATGGCGGCATTGGCACAGTTTTAGGCCATAACATAAAGATTGCACTGCCAGTTCTGCTCGATTGAGCAAGCGCACAATCAAAAGTAAGTCATAAAAAAACCCAGCACTCGGCTGGGTTTTTACAGGACGATAAAAACACGTCCACTTGCAGCTACAACAACCTTAGAAATCCAGGTTGGAAACCGCCAGCGCATTGCTCTCGATGAAGTCGCGACGTGGCTCGACCGCGTCACCCATGAGGGTGTTGAAGATCTGGTCGGCTGCGATTGCGTCTTCGATCGTGACCTTCAGCATGCGGCGCACGCTTGGGTCCATGGTGGTTTCCCAGAGCTGATCCGGGTTCATTTCGCCCAGACCTTTATAGCGCTGGATGGTGTGGCGCTTGGTGCTTTCGGCCATCAGCCAGGCAAGGGCGTCCTTGAACTCGGTGACTGGCTTCTTGCGCTCGCCACGTTGCACGTAGGCGCCTTCTTCCAGCAGGGAGCTGATTTGAGCGCCCAGAGCAGTGACGGTCTTGTAGTCGTTGCTGCCGAAGAAGTCGCGGTTGAAGGTGACGTAGTTGGACAGGCCGTGGGAGATCAGCTCGACCTCTGGCAGCCATACGTTACGTTCACGGTCTTCGCGCAGGCTGGCCTTGTAGACCAGACCCGACTTCTCGCCGGCACGCAGACGCTCATCGAACTTGGCCAGCCAGTCTTGCATGGCGGCATGATCGGAGAGCTGATCGAGCGTGACAGGTGGCAGGTAAACGAAGTGCTCGGTCAGTTCCTGAGGATACAAACGCGACAGGCGCTTGAGGGTCTTCATGACCATGCGGAAGTCGTTGACCAGGCGCTCCAGAGATTCGCCGGAGATACCAGGAGCCGAGTCGTTCAGGTGCAGGCTGGCGTCTTCCAGAGCCGACTGGGTCATGTATTCTTCCATGGCGTCGTCGTCTTTGATGTACTGCTCTTGCTTGCCTTTCTTGACCTTGTACAGCGGCGGCTGAGCGATATAGATGTAGCCACGCTCGACCAGCTCCGGCAACTGACGAAAGAAGAAGGTCAGCAGCAGGGTACGGATGTGCGAACCGTCGACGTCAGCATCGGTCATGATGATGATGTTGTGATAACGCAGTTTGTCGATGTTGTACTCTTCGCGGCCAATGCCACAGCCCAAGGCAGTGATCAAGGTGCCTACTTCCTGGGAGGAGATCATCTTGTCGAAACGTGCTTTCTCGACGTTGAGGATCTTACCCTTCAGAGGCAGGATCGCCTGGGTTTTACGGTTACGTCCCTGCTTGGCTGAACCGCCAGCAGAGTCCCCTTCCACGAGGTACAGTTCGGAGAGGGCAGGGTCTTTTTCCTGGCAGTCGGCAAGCTTGCCCGGCAGACCAGCAATATCCAGCGCTCCTTTACGGCGAGTCATCTCACGAGCCTTGCGCGCAGCTTCACGGGCACGTGCAGCGTCGAGCATCTTGCCCACGACAGCCTTGGCTTCGTTCGGGTTCTCCAGCAGGAAATCAGAGAAGTATTTACCCATCTCTTGTTCGACTGCGGTTTTGACTTCAGACGAAACCAGCTTGTCCTTGGTCTGGGAACTGAACTTCGGATCCGGCACCTTGACCGAAATGATCGCGGTCAGACCTTCACGCGCATCGTCACCGGTCGTGGCAACTTTGTGCTTCTTGGCCAGACCTTCCTGTTCGATGTAGTTGTTCAGGTTACGGGTCAGCGCAGAACGGAAACCAACAAGGTGCGTACCGCCGTCACGCTGCGGAATGTTGTTGGTGAAGCACAACAGGTTCTCGTTGAAGCTGTCGTTCCACTGCAAGGCGATCTCGACACCCACACCATCGTCACGCTGGACGTTGAAGTGGAAGACCTGGTTGACCGCAGTCTTGTTGGTGTTGAGGTACTCAACAAAAGCGCGCAGACCACCTTCGTACTTGAACAGCTCTTCCTTACCGCTGCGTTCGTCCTTCAGGAAGATACCAACGCCGGAGTTCAGGAATGACAGTTCACGAATCCGCTTGGCCAGGATATCCCAGCTGAAGTGGATATTCTTGAAGGTTTCAGCGGAGGGTTTGAAGTGGATCTGAGTACCGGTGCTATCGCTCTCACCAACGATTTTCATGGGTTCCTGTGGAACACCGTGAACGTAGGTTTGCTCCCAGATCTTGCCGCTGCGACGTACAGTCAGTTGCAGGACTTCCGAGAGGGCGTTAACCACAGAAACACCTACACCGTGCAGACCGCCGGAAACCTTGTAGGAGTTGTCATCGAACTTACCGCCGGCGTGGAGCACGGTCATGATGACCTCTGCAGCCGAAACGCCTTCTTCTTTGTGGACGTCTACCGGAATACCGCGGCCGTTGTCGCGTACGGTAATGGATTCGTCCAGGTGGATGGTGATGCTGATGTCGTCGCAATGGCCAGCCAAAGCTTCGTCAATCGAGTTATCAACCACCTCGAATACCATGTGGTGCAGACCGCTGCCATCGTCTGTATCACCGATGTACATTCCGGGACGCTTGCGTACGGCATCAAGTCCTTTCAGCACTTTAATGCTGGACGAGTCGTACGTTTGATTTTCGCTCATGCAATCACTCCCGATGGTCGTGGGTCTGGGTGATACGGCCTTGTTCCACGTGGAACAAAGCAACTGGCGTTTCCGTCTGCCAGCCTTCCCTCAAAAATTCTTGATCTACACAGGTGATAAATACCTGGCAGCGTAATTCTTCCAGCAAGCGACAAAGTGCGCGGCGGTGGTTGTCGTCCAGTTCGGAAGGCAAGTCGTCCACCAGGTAAATACATTGGCCGCGGCGAGCCTGGCTAACCAGATGCCCTTGAGCGATGCGCAATGCACAGACCACTAACTTCTGCTGACCGCGGGACAATATATCCGCAGCATTGTGTGCGCCTAATCTAAGACGCAAATCAGCTCGTTGTGGTCCGGCCTGTGTATGGCCCATCTGCTGATCACGATGCAAGGATGAAGCGAGCACAGTGCTCAGCTCTTTTTCCTTATCCCAGCCTCGGTAGTAGCTCAGGGTCAAACCTTCAAGCTCAACAAGTTCGCTCAAAGTTTGTTCAAAGACGGGTTTCAGGGCCTTGATATAAGTGCGACGAAACTCATCGATTTCATCACTGGCCAGGCACAGTTCCCGATCCCATGCCGCTTGCGAAGCGGCGTCAAGTGTACCATGACGAAGCCATGAGTTCCGCTGCCTCAGGGCCTTCTGGAGCCGCTGCCAAGTGGACATGAAACGAGGTTCCACGTGGAACACTCCCCAGTCCAGAAACTGTCGGCGTATTTTCGGTGCGCCTTCCAGCAAGCGAAAACTGTCGGGGTTGATCAGTTGCAGTGGAAGTATCTCGGCCAGTTGAGCAGCACTGCGTGCATTTTGCCCATCAATGCGAATCTGAAACTCGCCTTGTCTGTCCCGGGAAATGCCCAGATTGCTTTGGCCATTCTCAGCCAGTTGAACCTGACCAAAGACCGTGCAGGCTGGCTGTTCATATTGAATGACTGGAAGAAGGCGACTGCTGCGAAACGAACGTGCAATGCCCAGCAAGTGAATGGCTTCCAGCACGCTGGTTTTGCCACTTCCGTTGGCACCGTAAAGAATGTTGATACGCGGGGAGGGGGAGAAGGTCACCGGGTGCAGATTGCGCACCCCAGTGACCGAGATGCGGCTAAGAGACATCTAGATAGCGCTGAACATGAGGTTACAGACGCATCGGCATGACAACGTAGGCGGAATCATCGTTATCCGATTCTTGTACCAGGGCGCTGCTGTTGGAGTCGGACAGAATCAAGCGCACTTGTTCTGTAGTCATCACGCCCAGCACGTCAAGCAGGTAGCTCACGTTGAAACCGATTTCCAGGGAATCACCGCTGTACTCTACGCTGATCTCTTCTTCCGCTTCTTCCTGCTCAGGGTTGTTGGCCTGAATCTTCAATTGACCGTTGGCCAGTTGCAGACGGATGCCACGGTATTTTTCGTTCGACAGAATTGCAGTACGGCTGAACGCTTCACGCAATGCCTGGCGATCACCCAATACCAGCTTGTCACCACCTTTTGGCAGGACGCGCTCGTAGTCCGGGAATTTGCCGTCTACCAGTTTGGAGGTAAAGGTGAACTCGCCGGTCGTGGCACGAATGTGGTGCTGACCCAATACGATGCTGACAATACCGTCCTGCTCGGTGAGCAGACGCGCCATTTCCAGAATACCTTTACGAGGCACGATCACTTGGTGGCGGTCGGCTTGTTCGATCTGTGCAGACATGGAGCACATGGCAAGACGGTGACCGTCGGTGGCGACAGCACGCAAGATGCCAGCGCTGACTTCAAGCAGCATGCCGTTGAGGTAGTAACGGACATCCTGTTGGGCCATCGCAAAACTGGTGCGTTCGATCAGGCGGCGAAGCTTGCTCTGCACCAGATCGAACGTCAGCGAGCCAGGCCCTTCCTCTACAGTAGGGAAGTCGTTGGCAGGCAATGTGGACAAGGTGAAGCGGCTACGACCGGCCTTGACCACCACTTTGGAGTCATCAACCTTGATGTCGATCAGCACATCATTCGGCAGGCTTTTGCAGATATCCATCAGCTTGCGCGCCGGAACAGTGATTTCCCCGGGTTCGGCCGGCTCTTCGAGTTGGACACGACCCACCAGTTCCACTTCCAGGTCGGTACCCGTCAGGGAAAGTTGCTGGCCTTCGACGACCATCAGCACATTGGATAGCACCGGCAGGGTCTGACGGCGTTCAACAACGCCGGCGACCAATTGCAGAGGTTTCAACAGGGCTTCGCGTTGAATGGTGAAATGCATGGTCTAGTCCCTTGCCTTGATAAGCTGCACTGGCGTCATCATGTAGTCAGAGTCCGCAGCAGGTTCTTGTAGTCCTCGCGGATATCCGCGTCGGATTCCTTGAGTTCGTTGATCTTGCGGCATGCATGCAAAACAGTCGTATGGTCACGACCGCCGAATACATCGCCAATTTCCGGAAGACTGTGGTTCGTCAGCTCTTTGGAAAGCGCCATCGCCACCTGACGTGGACGGGCAACAGAACGGGAGCGACGCTTGGACAACAGGTCGGAGATTTTGATCTTGTAATACTCGGCGACAGTACGCTGAATGTTATCCACACTCACGAGTTTGTCCTGCAACGCCAACAAATCTTTCAGAGACTCACGAATCAGTTCGATCGTGATATCCCGGCCCATGAAGTGCGAGTGAGCGATGACACGCTTGAGTGCGCCTTCGAGTTCACGGACGTTGGAGCGAATGCGCTGCGCAATGAAGAATGCAGCGTCATGAGGTAATTCGACCTTGGCCTGATCGGCTTTCTTCATCAGGATCGCAACGCGGGTTTCCAGCTCCGGCGGCTCGACGGCCACAGTAAGCCCCCAGCCAAACCTGGATTTCAGACGCTCTTCCAGGCCTTCGATCTCTTTGGGGTAGCGGTCACTGGTGAGAATGACCTGCTGTCCGCCTTCGAGCAGTGCGTTGAAGGTGTGGAAAAACTCTTCCTGGGAACGCTCCTTACGGGCGAAGAACTGAATGTCATCGATCAGCAAGGCATCGACCGAGCGATAGAAACGCTTGAATTCGTTGATCGCGTTCAGTTGCAGCGCCTTGACCATGTCGGCCACGAAACGCTCCGAGTGCAGGTAGACAACCTTCGCATTCGGGTTCTTCTTGAGCAGGTGGTTGCCCACGGCATGCATCAAGTGAGTCTTACCCAGGCCAACGCCACCATAAAGGAAGAGCGGGTTGTAGCCATGCTTGGGGTTATCCGCAACCTGCCAGGCCGCAGCACGGGCCAACTGGTTGGATTTACCTTCGACGAAGTTTTCAAAGGTGAACGTACGGTTCAGGTAACTGGTGTGCTTTAGCGCACCTTCAACCTGGACAGTACGCTGCTCGGCCCGCGCCGGAGCCTGTTGCGAACTGGCGCCCGCCATCGGATCGAAACTGTCACGCGAAGGCTCGTCATGAGTCTCGGCGTTCTGAACTGCAGGAGCCGGCGCAGGAGCAGCCACCACCGGAGCGGCAACAGGTGTTGAAACGCTGCTGACGTTATTGGCTGACAACGCTTGCGAAGCGGCGGCAGCCAATGGGGCATTGGGTGCCGCACGCGGAGCCGAGCTGCGCTTGCTGCCTATTAATAAGGAAAGGGCAGGCGCCATTCCCTGGCCGTGCTCGCCCAGAAGCTCAAGCAGACGGCTCAGATACTTTTCGTTTACCCAATCGAGAACGAAACGATTCGGTGCATATACACGCAACTCGTCGCCTTCGGCTTCGACCTGTAGCGGACGGATCCAGGTGTTGAATTGCTGGGCAGGCAGCTCATCGCGCAAAAGCTCCACGCACTGCTGCCAAAGTTCCACTGACACGGATATCCCCTAAGTCGAAAGCCGGTGAGGCAAAAACATCCGCCATTGTAACGATCAGACGCCGACTTATCCACATGTAGGTTGCTCACAAACAAGGAGAAACCCGGCTTTTATTCATTGAAAAGGCGACAGACGGTAGCGGGATAAGACCTGTGGATAAACCGGCCTCAGCTCATTGCATAAGTCACGGTGAAACTCTGTGGATAACCAGCCTGTGGATAACAAGGCATTCCATGCACAGCTTTTCCGAGGTCACCGCACAGGCAGGGCACCGTTTCTCGACAGTCTTTTGATCTTCTGTACACATTGATTTTAAAGGCCTTGGCATAGTTATCCACAGATAGCGTCGCCCCTAGTCTTTATAAGCTCTACAGAAAAGCTTTAAATATTCCCTCTTTTTATTTCTATAACTGATTTCTCTCAGGTAACCCTCGAACCGGGTGAGGAATGCGTAATGAGCTGTAAGGAAGTAGATAAAGGAAAAGCTGGTTGGAAATTGACCTGCACGCTTGCTTTCTCTAGAATCCCCGGTCTCTTAAAACGGGGGCCATTCCGGCCCGTAGTGGACGAACCAGGTAACACGCCATGAAACGTACTTTCCAACCCAGCACAATCAAGCGCGCCCGCACCCACGGTTTCCGTGCCCGTATGGCCACCAAGAACGGCCGTGCAGTCCTGTCGCGTCGTCGCGCCAAAGGCCGTAAGCGTCTGGCAGTTTGATAAATCGGCACTGGTGGTGAGTCGAGACTTCAGTCGGGAAAAGCGTTTGCTGACTCCCCGGCATTTCAAGGCAGTCTTTGACTCCCCTACCGGCAAGGTTCCGGGGAAAAATCTCCTGCTCCTTGCTCGCAACAACGACCTTGATCATCCCCGTCTGGGGCTGGTGATAGGTAAAAAGAGCGTAAAACTCTCCGTTGAGCGAAACCGCTTGAAACGCCTCATGCGCGAATCATTTCGCCAACACCAGGATAATCTGGTCGGTTGGGATATCGTGATCGTCGCGCGTAAGGGTCTGGGTGACATAGAAAACCCGGAATTGATTCAGCATTTCGGCAAGCTCTGGAAACGTCTGGCGCGTAGCCGACCCACTCCAGAAGCAAAACCCGAAACTGCAGGGGTAGACAGTCCAGATGCGTAAACTGGCACTCGTTCCGATCCAGTTTTACCGCTATGCCATTAGCCCGCTGATGGCCAGTCACTGTCGTTTCTACCCCAGTTGCTCCTGCTATGCGTATGAAGCCATCGATAATCATGGCCTTTTACGCGGCGGCTGGCTGACACTTCGTCGTTTGGGCCGCTGTCATCCGTGGAATCCCGGTGGTTATGACCCGGTTCCACCTGTCCCCACCTCCCGTTCTTCTTCGATGGCCGAGTAATCATGGATATTAAACGCACGATCCTGATCGTCGCCCTGGCAATCGTGACCTACGTCGGGGTTCTGAAATGGAACCAAGACTACGGCCAGGCTGCCATGCCGACCCAGAATGTTGCAGCCAGCACAACCGCACCGGCTATACCGGATACGGCTGCTGGTACTAATGGTTCTGCAAATGCCGATGTTCCAAGTGCTACAGCGACCAATGCCGCAGCGCCTCTGGAAACTCCAGTCGCACCGAGCAAGGACCTGATTCAGGTCAAGACCGACGTGCTCGATCTGGCGATCGATCCAGTAGGTGGTGACGTGGTTCAACTTCGTCTTCCACTGTATCCACGTCGTCAGGACCGCCCGGATGTTCCATTCCAGCTGTTCGACAACGGTGGCGAGCGTACTTTTCTGGCACAAAGTGGCCTGACCGGTACGAACGGACCTGATGCACGTGCTGCCGGTCGTCCGGTTTATTCGTCTGCACAGAAGACTTATCAACTGAACGATGGCCAGAACGATCTGGTCGTCGAGCTGAAATTCGCTGATAACGGCGTCAATTACATCAAGCGCTTCACCTTCAAACGTGGCCTGTACGATGTTGTTGTCACCTACGTTGTGGATAACCAGAGTGCTCAGCCATGGGCGGGCAATCTGTTTGCACAACTGAAGCGCGATGCAAGCTCCGATCCGTCTTCGACCACTGCCACTGGCACTGCCACCTACCTGGGTGCTGCCTTGTGGACAGCTGCAGAGCCGTACAAAAAAGTGTCGATGAAAGATATCGACAAGGCTCCGCTGAAAGAAACAGTCCAGGGTGGCTGGGTTGCATGGCTTCAGCATTACTTCGTGACGGCCTGGATTCCAAGCCATGGCGACAGCAATGCCGTTCAGACACGTAAAGACAGCCAGGGCAACTACATCATCGGCTTCACTGGCCCGACCCTGTCGGTTGCTGCCGGTGGCAAAGGTGAAACCAGCGCTACGTTGTATGCGGGTCCGAAAAGCCAGGCGGTACTCAAAGAGTTATCCCCAGGTCTGGAGCTGACTGTCGATTACGGCATCCTGTGGTTCATTGCCCAGCCGATCTTCTGGTTGCTGCAGCATATCCACGCCATTGTGGGTAACTGGGGCTGGTCGATCATCTTCCTGACCATGCTGATCAAAGGCCTGTTCTTCCCTCTGTCGGCTGCCAGCTACAAATCCATGGCGCGCATGCGTGCCGTAGGTCCGAAGCTGACCGCGCTGAAAGAACAGTTTGGCGATGATCGTCAGAAGATGTCTCAGGCAATGATGGAGCTGTACAAGAAAGAAAAGATCAACCCGCTGGGTGGATGCTTGCCGATTCTTGTCCAGATGCCGGTTTTCCTTGCGCTGTACTGGGTACTCCTGGAAAGCGTGGAAATGCGTCAGGCTCCATGGATGCTGTGGATAACCGACCTGTCGATCAAAGACCCGTTCTTTATTCTGCCGATCATCATGGGCGCGACCATGTTCATCCAGCAGCGTCTGAACCCGACTCCGCCGGATCCGATGCAGGCCAAGGTCATGAAAATGATGCCAATCATCTTCACGTTCTTCTTCCTGTGGTTCCCTGCCGGTCTGGTTCTGTACTGGGTTGTGAACAACACCCTGTCGATTGCACAGCAGGCCTACATCACTCGCAAGATCGAAGCGGCTACCAACAAAGCTGCTGCCTGATCTAACCTGTGAACAAGTTTTACAAAACGCCCCCTCGTGGGGCGTTTTGCTATCTGTCAGTTGCCCAGGAGCCGGACCATGAACGTCCCTCGTGAAACCATCGCCGCCATCGCCACCGCTCAAGGTCGCGGTGGTGTTGGCATCGTGCGTATATCCGGGCCTTTGGCGAGCAAGGCTGCCCAGGCAATCATTGGACGCACGCCAAAACCACGATTTGCCCATTACGGTCCTTTCGAGGATGAAACAGGCCAGGTCATCGACGAAGGAATCGCGCTTTATTTTCCAGGGCCCAATTCCTTTACCGGTGAAGATGTTCTGGAGCTTCAGGGCCACGGCGGCCCCATTGTTCTGGATATGTTGCTGCAGCGCTGCCTGCAGCTGGGCAGTCGTCTGGCGCGCCCGGGAGAATTCAGCGAGCGTGCTTTCCTTAACGACAAGCTGGATCTGGCACAGGCCGAAGCCATTGCGGACCTGATCGAAGCCAGTTCTGCACAGGCTGCACGTAATGCCCTGCGCTCCTTGCAGGGTGTTTTTTCCCAGCGTGTGGATAACTTGACCGAAAAGCTGATCAGCCTGCGGATCTATGTGGAGGCGGCAATCGACTTTCCCGAGGAAGAAATCGACTTCCTTGCCGATGGCCACGTGCTGAGCATGCTCGATGACGTGCGTGACGAGTTATCCACAGTGCTGCGCGAAGCAGGGCAGGGTGCATTGCTGCGGGACGGCATGACTGTGGTGATTGCCGGCCGCCCCAATGCCGGCAAATCCAGCCTGCTCAACGCCCTGGCGGGTCGAGAGGCCGCGATCGTCACCGAGATTGCCGGCACCACACGGGATGTACTGCGCGAACATATCCACATAGACGGCATGCCGCTACATGTCGTGGATACAGCAGGCCTGCGCGATACCGACGATCAGGTAGAGATCATCGGTGTACAACGTGCTCTCAAGGCCATTGGCGAGGCTGATCGCATTTTGCTGGTCGTCGACGCTACTGCACCGGAGGCATCCGATCCTTTCGCCCTGTGGCCTGAATTTCTGGAGCAACGTCCTGATCCAGCCAAGGTTACTCTGATCCGTAACAAAGCCGACCTCAGCGGCGACCTGATTGTCCTGGAAACCAGTGCCGATGGCCATGTAACGATCAGCCTGAGCGCCAAGGCCGGTGGAGAAGGCCTGGAACTGCTGCGTGAACACCTCAAAGCCTGCATGGGTTATGAACAGACCTCTGAAAGCAGCTTCAGCGCACGTCGACGCCATCTTGAAGCGCTGCGCCATGCCAGTGACTTCCTGGAACATGGCCGCGCACAACTGACACTGGCGGGCGCAGGCGAGCTATTGGCCGAAGACCTGCGCCAGGCTCAGCAGGCGCTGGGTGAAATTACCGGAGCCTTCAGCTCGGACGATCTGCTTGGCAGGATCTTCTCAAGCTTCTGCATCGGTAAATAATCCCGCACACACGGCTCGAACAGCCCGGTGCAATGCCGGGCTTGCGTCTCAGACCTCACAACAAAGCCCTCGATCAGCCTCTCTTATCCACAAAGGGAAGCCTTGCTGTGCCTCCCTCGCTACCGCCAGTCACTCAGGCAACACAATCCTGTGTGCCCTCAGCCTGTGAATTGTCCCTTCCGGAAGCAATTTATCTGAATTAAGCCCTGTGAATAACTGCTTCTGAGCTCAGTTGATAACTGGGGGCGAAAGCTGAAGATAAACCCGTCTGTGGACAAGTGGTCATTTAATCCACAGGCTCAAGACGGTTATCCAAAGGCCTCATTGGCACATGAACACAGACTTTTGAAACGCTGTACACATTGAAATACATAGCCTGTAGAGCTTTATCCACAGAAAGGTGGCTCAGTAAGAATAAACATAAAAAAAAGGTTTTATAAGATTTCTTTCCTTTTTAATTTCTTTATTCGCCAGTTTTCCACAGCTGGTTAAATTTTGTGCAACGGGTTTCTTTCAGGTGGGTGTATTCCCTATACTTGTCAGCTATCCCAATTTCCCATCGACAACAGGCACGAGGTGCGTGGTGGATTTCCCTTCCCGTTTTGAAGTGATCGTCATCGGTGGCGGTCATGCCGGTACCGAGGCCGCACTTGCGTCGGCACGCATGGGTGTCAAAACCCTATTGCTGACGCACAACGTGGAAACGCTCGGTCAGATGAGCTGTAACCCTGCTATTGGCGGTATTGGCAAAAGTCATCTGGTCAAGGAAATCGACGCCCTTGGCGGTGCGATGGCAGTGGCTACCGATAAAGGCGGCATCCAGTTCCGTGTATTGAACAGCCGCAAAGGGCCAGCAGTACGAGCGACACGTGCTCAGGCAGACCGTGTTCTGTACAAGGCAGCCATTCGCGAAATTCTTGAAAACCAGCCGAACCTGTGGATATTTCAACAATCCTGTGACGACCTGATCGTCGAACAGGACCAGGTTCGCGGTGTCGTCACGCAAATGGGTCTGCGCTTCATGGCAGATTCCGTGGTTTTGACCACAGGCACGTTCCTGGGCGGACTTATCCACATCGGTATGCAGAACTATTCCGGTGGTCGCGCTGGAGATCCGCCTTCGATTGCCCTGGCAAAACGGTTACGTGAACTGCCGCTGCGCGTTGGTCGACTGAAAACCGGAACACCGCCACGCATCGATGGCCGTTCTGTGGATTTCTCAGTGATGACAGAACAACCGGGCGATACGCCTATCCCGGTCATGTCGTTCCTGGGTTCAAAGGAGCAGCATCCAGAGCAAGTCAGTTGCTGGATTACGCATACCAACGCGCGGACCCACGAAATCATTGCCTCCAACCTTGATCGTTCACCGATGTATTCCGGTGTCATCGAAGGTATCGGGCCGCGTTACTGTCCTTCGATCGAAGACAAGATCCATCGCTTTGCCGACAAGGAAAGCCACCAGGTCTTCATCGAGCCGGAAGGTCTGACTACCCACGAGCTGTATCCGAACGGTATTTCGACTTCGCTGCCATTCGACGTGCAACTGCAGATCGTTCGCTCGATTCGTGGCATGGAGAACGCGCACATCGTTCGTCCTGGCTACGCCATCGAATACGATTACTTCGATCCTCGCGACCTGAAGTACAGCCTGGAAACCAAAGTCATCGGCGGTCTGTTTTTCGCAGGCCAGATCAACGGCACCACCGGCTACGAAGAGGCCGGTGCACAAGGTCTGCTGGCCGGAACCAACGCTGCGCTTCGCGCACAGGGCAAGGAAAGCTGGTGCCCACGCCGTGATGAAGCGTACATCGGCGTGCTGGTTGACGACCTGATTACCCTCGGGACCCAAGAGCCGTACCGGATGTTCACATCCCGTGCCGAATACCGGCTGATCCTGCGTGAAGACAACGCCGATTTGCGTCTGACGGAAAAAGGCCGCGAACTGGGTCTGATCGACGATGCACGCTGGGCAGCGTTCTGCACCAAGCGTGAGAACATCGCGCTGGAAGAACAACGCCTGAAAAGTACCTGGGTCCGTCCTGGCACAGAGCAGGGCGATGCGATTGCCGCACATTTCGGCACGCCGCTGACCCACGAATACAACCTGCTCAACCTGCTGACTCGTCCTGAAGTCGATTATGCGAGCCTGATTTCCCTTACCGGTCAGGGTTGCAGCGATCCTCAAGTCACCGAGCAGGTCGAGATCAAGACCAAATACGCCGGTTACATCGAGCGTCAGCAGGATGAAATTGCCCGTCTGCGGGCCAGCGAAGATACAAAACTGCCGGAAGACATCGATTACACGACGATTTCCGGTCTGTCGAAAGAGATTCAAGGCAAGCTGGGGATAACTCGTCCCGAGACCCTTGGACAGGCATCGCGTATTCCTGGCGTAACGCCGGCGGCGATTTCCCTGTTGATGATTCACTTGAAAAAACGCGGCGCGGGCCGTCAGTTGGAGCAAAGCGCTTGAGTTCTATGGTTACTGCGCAGCATGCTCAGGAATTATCCACAGGTGCCCGGGAACTGGGTGTGGATCTGAGTGAAAAACAGCATGGCCAGTTGCTGGCTTACCTCGAGCTGTTGATAAAGTGGAACAAAGCCTACAACCTGACGGCTGTGCGCAATCCGGACGAGATGGTTTCGCGGCATTTGCTCGACAGCCTGAGCGTCGTACCCTTCATCGAAGGACCACGCTGGCTGGACGTTGGTAGCGGTGGCGGAATGCCCGGCATTCCGTTGGCTATCATGTTTCCAGAGATGAAGGTTTCGCTTCTGGACAGCAATGGCAAGAAAACCCGGTTCCAGACTCAGGTCAAACTTGAGCTGAAACTCGACAACCTCGAAGTTATTCACAGCCGTGCAGAAGCTTATCAGCCAGATGCGCCGTTCACGGGGATTGTTTCCAGGGCATTCAGCAGTCTGGAAGACTTTACCGGGTGGACTCGCCACATGGGCGACACCGATACTCGTTGGCTGGCAATGAAAGGGCTGCATCCGACCGATGAACTGGTAGCATTGCCGGCAGACTTTCATCTCGATAGCGCACAAGCCTTGACCGTTCCAGGTTGCCAAGGCCAACGCCATCTGCTGATACTGCGCCGTACGGCATGACTGGGAACACAAGCAAGAATGGCTAAGGTATTCGCGATAGCGAACCAGAAAGGTGGTGTGGGTAAAACCACCACCTGTATCAACCTCGCAGCGTCACTGGTTGCAACCAAGCGCCGCGTGCTGTTGATCGATCTCGACCCTCAGGGCAACGCGACCATGGGCAGCGGTGTGGATAAACACACCCTGGAAAACTCGGTATACGACTTGCTGATCGGTGAATGCGATCTGGCCGAGGCGATACAGTTTTCCGAACATGGCGGTTATCAACTGCTGCCGGCTAACCGTGACCTTACGGCTGCCGAAGTGGTGTTGCTGGAAATGCAGATGAAGGAAAGCCGCTTGCGCAATGCGCTGGCGCCGATCCGGGAAAACTACGATTACATTCTCATCGACTGCCCGCCGTCGCTGTCGATGCTGACCCTCAATGCCCTGGTGGCCTCCGATGGGGTCATTATCCCCATGCAGTGCGAGTACTTTGCGCTGGAAGGTCTCAGTGACCTTGTGGATAACATCAAGCGCATAGCTGAACTGCTCAACCCTCAACTGAAAATCGAAGGGTTGCTGCGCACGATGTACGACCCGCGCCTGAGCCTGATCAACGATGTTTCCGCGCAGCTCAAGGAACATTTCGGCGATCAGCTCTACGACACGGTCATCCCGCGCAACATCAGGCTCGCCGAGGCACCGAGCTTCGGCATGCCGGTGCTGGCCTATGACAAGGCTTCTCGCGGTGCGCTGGCTTACCTGGCTCTGGCGGGTGAACTGGTACGTCGTCAACGTCGCAGCTCGAAAGCCGCGCAGCCAACCTAAGGAATTCCCATGGCCGTCAAGAAACGAGGTCTCGGACGTGGGTTGGACGCACTTCTGAGCAGTCCAACCGTCAGTTCGCTGGAAGAACAGGCCGTCAAGATCGATCAGCGCGAGCTGCAGCATGTCCCTCTGGATCTGATCCAGCGTGGCAAGTACCAGCCGCGCCGCGATATGGATCCCCAGGCGCTGGAAGAGCTTGCCCTGTCGATCAAGTCCCAGGGCGTCATGCAGCCGATCGTGATCCGTCCGATTGGCGAAAACCGCTATGAAATCATCGCCGGTGAGCGTCGCTGGCGTGCGAGTCAGCAGGCGGGCGTAGAGACAATTCCGGCCATGGTCCGCGAAGTCTCGGATGAAAACGCCATCGCCATGGCGCTGATCGAGAACATCCAGCGCGAAGATCTGAACCCCATCGAAGAAGCGATGGCGTTGCAGCGCTTGCAGCAGGAGTTCCAACTGACTCAGCAGCAGGTCGCCGATGCCGTGGGCAAGTCGCGCGTCAGCGTGGCCAACCTGTTGCGTCTGATTGCCTTGCCGGAAGTGATCAAGACCATGCTGTCTCACGGTGACCTGGAAATGGGTCATGCCCGCGCATTGCTCGGTTTGCCCGAAGAAAGGCAGGTCGAAGGTGCGCGACATGTTGTCGCACGTGGCCTTACTGTGCGTCAGACCGAAGCACTTGTCAGGCAGTGGCTCAGCGGCAAGCCGGCTCCTGTCGAGGCAGTAAAGACTGATCCCGATATCAGTCGGCTGGAACAGCGTCTCGCCGAGCGGCTGGGCTCTGCAGTCCAGATTCGTCATGGGCAGAAGGGAAAAGGGCAATTAGTCATCCGTTACAACTCGCTGGATGAGTTGCAAGGTGTGCTCGCCCACATTCGCTGAAACAATTGCTCTGTAGCGTATAGTCGGAAATCACTACCTTACGGTTGAATAGGGGCTTAACCGCCCCTATACTCTGCGCGCATTTTGTCGGCACAAATTATGCCAAGTTATTGCTTGTGGCGACCGACATTCAAGGAGCAGTTGCGATGGAATCACGCATGCCAGACCGCTTGCCGTTCCATCGGCTGGCGGTTTTTCCGGTATTGCTGGCTCAATTGATTGTCCTGCTGCTGGCCGCTCTGGCGCTCCTGCAGTGGAATGGAGTCGTAGCGGGATATTCAGGGCTGTGCGGTGGCCTGATAGCGTGGCTGCCCAATTTGTACTTTGCTCACAAGGCTTTCCGGTTTTCCGGGGCCAGAGCAGCGCAAGCAATCGTCCGGTCATTTTATGCCGGCGAGGCAGGCAAACTGATTTTGACGGCAGTGCTTTTTGCATTGACGTTCGCAGGTGTGAAGCCATTGGCGCCGCTGGCTGTATTCGGCGTGTTCATGTTGATCCAGGTGGTCAACTGGTTCGCTCCCCTGCTAATGAGAACAAGACTTTCGAGACCTTAGGGCGTTTGAGGCAAAAATGGCAGAGCAAACAGCTTCGGGCTATATCCAGCACCACTTGCAGAACCTGACATTCGGTCAGCTACCCAACGGCAGCTGGGGCTTTGCCCATACCGCAGCAGAAGCAAAGGAAATGGGCTTTTGGGCTTTCCACGTCGATACTCTCGGCTGGTCGGTCGCACTGGGCCTGATTTTCGTTCTTATCTTCCGTATGGCGGCCAAGAAGGCAACTTCCGGCCAGCCTGGCGCTCTGCAGAACTTCGTCGAAGTTCTGGTCGAGTTCGTCGATGGCAGCGTGCGGGACAGCTTTCACGGTCGTAGCGCGGTGATCGCTCCCCTGGCCCTGACCATTTTCGTCTGGGTATTTCTGATGAACGCCGTCGACCTGGTTCCGGTTGACTGGATTCCTCAGTTGGCGATGCTGATCTCGGGCGACGAGCACATTCCTTTCCGTGCTGTTCCGACCACTGACCCGAATGCCACCCTGGGCATGGCTCTGTCGGTCTTCGCACTGATCATTTTCTACAGCATCAAGGTCAAGGGCATCGGTGGTTTCATCGGCGAACTGACCCTTCACCCGTTCGGCAGCAAGAACATCTTCGTTCAGGCTCTGCTGATTCCGGTGAACTTCCTGCTTGAATTCGTGACACTGGTAGCCAAGCCGATTTCGCTGGCACTGCGTCTGTTCGGCAACATGTACGCTGGCGAGCTGGTATTCATCCTGATCGCGGTCATGTTCGGCAGCGGCCTGCTCTGGCTCAGTGGCCTGGGTGTGGTTCTGCAATGGGCGTGGGCTGTCTTCCACATCCTGATCATCACCCTGCAAGCGTTCATCTTCATGATGCTGACCATCGTTTACCTGTCGATGGCTCACGAAGATAACCATTAAGATTCGCCATCCGGCGCATCTGATGACCCTCTTGCCATTGGTGAGAGGGAGCCGCAAGCGGGAAACCGCAAGGGCTGATGTAACAAACGATTTTGCTTTACCGCTTTAATCTAAGAAAACCTAACCAATACGACGTAAAAGTCGGGAGGAAAGATGGAAACTGTAGTTGGTCTAACCGCTATCGCTGTTGCACTGTTGATCGGCCTGGGCGCACTGGGTACTGCAATCGGTTTCGGCCTGTTGGGCGGTAAGTTCCTGGAAGGCGCAGCGCGTCAGCCAGAAATGGTTCCAATGCTGCAAGTTAAAATGTTCATCGTTGCGGGCCTGCTCGACGCCGTTACCATGATCGGTGTTGGTATCGCTCTGTTCTTCACCTTCGCGAACCCCTTCGTTGGTCAGCTCGCTGGCTAATCGCTCGAATTTTCGAGTTGATTGGTGTGATGGACAACGAACGAGCGAGGTGTTGGCGTGAATATTAATGCAACCCTGATTGGCCAGTCCGTTGCGTTCTTCATCTTTGTGCTGTTCTGCATGAAGTTCGTGTGGCCTCCGGTCATCGCGGCTTTGCACGAACGTCAGAAGAAGATCGCGGATGGACTGGACGCTGCTACACGAGCAGCTCGCGACCTGGAGCTGGCCCAAGACAAAGTGGGTCAACAACTGCGCGAAGCTAAAGCTCAAGCAGCCGAGATCATTGAGCAAGCCAAGAAACGCGGTACACAGATTGTCGACGAAGCCCGTGAACAGGCTCGCGTTGAAGCTGACCGTGTGAAGGCTCAGGCTCAGGCCGAGATCGAGCAGGAACTGAACAGTGTCAAAGACGCTCTGCGCGCCCAGTTGGGTAGCCTGGCAGTCAATGGCGCCGAGAAGATCCTGGGTGCCACAATCGATCAAAACGCGCACGCGGAGCTGGTTAACAAACTGGCAGCTGAAATTTAAGCGAGGGCGATCATGGCAGAACTGACCACGTTGGCCCGACCTTACGCTAAGGCGGCCTTCGAGCACGCGCAGGCCCACCAGCAACTGGCCAATTGGTCAGCCATGCTCGGCCTGGCTGCTGCGGTGTCGCAAGACGACACCATGCAGAGCCTGCTCAAGGCCCCGCGACTGACGAGCGCACAAAAGGCCACCACTTTTATTGAAGTGTGTGGCGACAAGTTCGATGCCAAGGCACAGAATTTCATCCACGTCGTTGCTGAAAACGACCGTCTCCCGCTTCTGCCGGAGATCGCCGAACTGTTCGACCTGTACAAGGCCGAGCAGGAAAAATCGGTCGATGTGGATGTCACCAGTGCTTTTGCATTGAACCAAGAACAGCAAGACAAACTCGCCAAGGTTCTCAGTGCACGGCTCGGCCGGGAAGTGCGCCTGCATGCTGCGGAGGATGCCACCCTTATCGGTGGTGTCGTTATCCGCGCCGGCGACCTGGTTATCGATGGCTCAGTTCGCGGCAAGATCGCGCAACTAGCCGAAGCATTGAAATCTTGAGTTTGAAGGGGCAGCAGAGCAATGCAGCAACTCAATCCTTCCGAAATAAGTGAAATCATCAAGGGTCGCATCGAGAAGCTCGATGTAACCTCCCAAGCCCGCAACGAAGGCACAGTCGTCAGCGTGTCTGACGGTATCGTGCGGATTCACGGTCTTGCCGACGTAATGTACGGCGAAATGATCGAGTTTCCGGGCGGCGTCTTCGGTATGGCGCTGAACCTTGAGCAAGACTCTGTCGGTGCCGTTGTACTGGGCGCCTACACGACTCTGGCTGAAGGCATGAGCGCCAAGTGCACCGGCCGCATCCTCGAAGTTCCGGTTGGTAAGGAACTGCTGGGTCGCGTTGTCGACGCACTGGGCAACCCTGTTGACGGTAAAGGTCCGCTGAACAACACCGAGACCGATGCGGTCGAGAAAGTTGCTCCAGGCGTGATCTGGCGTAAGTCGGTCGACCAGCCAGTGCAAACTGGCTACAAGGCCGTCGACGCAATGATTCCAGTCGGCCGTGGCCAGCGCGAGCTGATCATCGGTGACCGCCAGATCGGTAAAACCGCCATGGCAATCGACGCGATCATCAACCAGAAAAACAGCGGCATCTTCTGCGTCTACGTTGCAGTTGGTCAGAAGCAATCGACCATCGCCAACGTTGTTCGCAAGCTCGAAGAAAACGGTGCACTGGCTAACACCATCATCGTTGCTGCAAGTGCTTCCGAATCCGCTGCGCTGCAATTCCTTGCACCGTACTCGGGTTGCACCATGGGCGAGTACTTCCGTGACCGCGGTGAAGACGCGCTGATCGTTTATGACGATCTGTCCAAGCAAGCAGTGGCTTACCGCCAGATTTCCCTGCTGCTGCGCCGTCCACCAGGCCGTGAAGCCTACCCGGGTGACGTGTTCTATCTCCACTCCCGTCTGCTGGAGCGCGCATCGCGTGTTTCCGAAGAGTACGTAGAGAAGTTCACCAACGGCGCAGTGACCGGAAAAACCGGTTCCCTGACTGCACTGCCGATCATCGAAACCCAGGCTGGTGACGTTTCCGCGTTCGTTCCGACCAACGTGATTTCCATCACCGACGGTCAGATCTTCCTGGAATCGGCCATGTTCAACTCCGGCATCCGTCCGGCAGTGAACGCCGGTGTTTCGGTATCCCGTGTAGGTGGTGCCGCACAGACCAAGATCATCAAGAAGCTTTCCGGTGGTATCCGTACCGCTCTGGCTCAGTATCGTGAACTGGCGGCATTCGCCCAGTTTGCTTCTGACCTGGACGAAGCGACCCGCAAGCAGCTTGAGCATGGTCAGCGCGTTACCGAGCTGATGAAGCAGAAGCAATACGCGCCGATGTCCATCGCTGATATGTCGTTGTCCCTGTATGCCGCTGAACGTGGCTTCCTGGTGGACATCGAGATTCCAAAAATCGGCAGCTTCGAGCAGGCTCTGATTGCTTACTTCAACCGCGATCACGCCGACTTGATGGCGAAGATCAACGTGAAGGGTGACTTCAATGACGAAATCGATTCTGGCCTCAAAGCCGGTATCGAGAAGTTCAAAGCCACCCAAACCTGGTAAGCCGCAGCGGGAGCCGAAAGGTTCCCGCTTGCTAACCTGATAGGTGTTACATGGCAGGCGCAAAAGAGATTCGCAGCAAGATTGCGAGCATCAAAAGCACGCAAAAGATCACCAGCGCCATGGAAAAAGTGGCGGTCAGCAAAATGCGCAAGGCTCAGTCGCGCATGGCTGCTAGCCGTCCTTACGCGGAGCGCATCCGCCAGGTGATTGGTCATCTTGCCAACGCCAACCCGGAGTATCGCCACCCGTTCATGATCGAGCGCGAAGTAAAGCGTGTCGGTTATGTCGTAGTGAGCAGTGACCGTGGTTTGTGCGGTGGCCTGAACACCAACCTGTTCAAGGCTTTGGTCAAGGACATGGCGGTAAACCGTGAAAACGGCGTAGAGATCGATCTGTGCGTGGTCGGCAGCAAAGGTGCGGCATTTTTCCGCAACTTCGGCGGTAACGTCGTCGCTGCGATCAGCCACCTGGGCGAAGAGCCGTCGATCAATGATCTGATCGGCAGCGTCAAGGTGATGCTGGATGCCTACCTGGATGGTCGAATTGATCGCCTGTCCGTGGTATCCAACAAGTTCATCAACACCATGACCCAGCAGCCAACGGTGGAGCAATTGATTCCGCTGGTGGCAACCCCGGATCAGAAACTCAAGCACCACTGGGACTATCTCTACGAACCCGATGCCAAAGAGCTGCTTGACGGCTTGATGGTTCGCTACGTTGAGTCGCAGGTGTACCAGGCGGTGGTCGAGAACAACGCTGCTGAACAAGCTGCGCGGATGATCGCGATGAAGAACGCCACAGACAACGCCGGTGATTTGATCAGCGATTTGCAGCTGATCTACAACAAGGCGCGTCAGGCAGCGATCACCCAAGAGATCTCGGAAATCGTCGGCGGCGCTGCCGCGGTTTAACGGTTCAAATATTAGAGGAACCAGCTAATGAGTAGCGGACGTATCGTTCAAATCATCGGCGCCGTGATCGACGTGGAATTCCCACGCGATAGCGTACCGAGTATCTACAACGCGCTGAGTGTACAAGGCGCGGAAACCACTCTTGAAGTTCAGCAGCAGCTGGGCGACGGCGTGGTTCGTACCATTGCAATGGGTTCGACCGAAGGCTTGAAGCGCGGTCTGAACGTCAATGACAGCGGCGCAGCCATTTCCGTACCGGTCGGTAAAGCGACTCTGGGCCGGATCATGGACGTCCTGGGCAACCCGATCGACGAAGCCGGTCCTATCGGTGAAGAAGAGCGTTGGGGCATTCACCGTCCTGCGCCGTCCTTCGCTGAACAGGCGGGTGGCAACGATCTGCTGGAAACAGGCATCAAGGTTATCGACCTGGTTTGCCCGTTCGCCAAGGGCGGTAAAGTCGGTCTGTTCGGTGGTGCCGGTGTAGGCAAAACCGTAAACATGATGGAACTGATCCGTAACATCGCCATCGAGCACAGCGGTTATTCCGTGTTCGCCGGTGTGGGTGAGCGTACTCGTGAGGGTAACGACTTCTACCACGAGATGAAGGACTCCAACGTTCTGGACAAAGTGGCACTGGTTTACGGTCAGATGAACGAGCCACCGGGAAACCGTCTGCGCGTTGCTCTGACCGGCCTGACCATGGCCGAGAAGTTCCGTGACGAAGGTAACGACGTTCTGCTGTTCGTCGACAACATCTATCGTTACACCCTGGCCGGTACCGAAGTATCCGCACTGCTGGGCCGTATGCCTTCCGCAGTAGGTTACCAACCGACCCTGGCTGAAGAGATGGGTACTCTGCAAGAGCGCATCACTTCCACCAAAAACGGTTCGATCACCTCGATCCAGGCGGTATACGTACCAGCGGACGACTTGACCGACCCGTCGCCAGCGACCACGTTCGCCCACTTGGACGCAACTGTCGTACTGTCCCGTGACATCGCTTCCCTGGGTATCTACCCAGCGGTAGATCCACTGGATTCGACTTCGCGCCAGCTGGACCCGAACGTCATCGGCCAGGAACACTACGACACCGCTCGCGGCGTTCAGTACGTGTTGCAGCGTTACAAAGAGCTGAAAGACATCATCGCGATCCTGGGTATGGACGAGCTGTCGGAAACCGACAAGCAGTTGGTAAACCGTGCTCGTAAGATCCAGCGCTTCCTGTCGCAGCCGTTCTTCGTGGCTGAAGTCTTCACTGGTGCATCGGGTAAATACGTTTCCCTGAAAGACACCATTGCTGGCTTCAAAGGCATCCTCAACGGTGACTACGACCACCTGCCAGAACAAGCGTTCTACATGGTCGGCGGCATCGAAGAAGCGATCGAGAAAGCCAAGAAACTGTAATCCCGGCGCCCGGCAACGGGCGCTAATCAGGTTGAGGCAAGCAAATGGCTATGACAGTCCATTGCGACATCGTCAGCGCGGAAGGGGAAATCTTCTCCGGTCTGGTCGAGATGGTGATTGCGCACGGTAACCTGGGTGATCTCGGTATCGCTCCAGGCCACGCGCCTCTGATCACCAATCTGGTCCCGGGCCCGATCCGCTTGATCAAGCAGGGTGGGGAAGCCGAGGTGTTCTACATCTCCGGTGGTTTCCTCGAGGTTCAGCCGAACATGGTCAAGGTGCTTGCCGATACTGTGCAACGTGCTGCCGACCTGGACGAAGCTTCTGCTCAGGCCGCCGTCAAGGCTGCCGAGAAGGCCCTGAACGAAAAAGGCGCGGACTTCGATTACGGATCTGCGACTGCTCGTCTGGCCGAGGCTGCAGCTCAGCTGCGCACCGTTCAGCAAATTCGCAAGAAGTTCGGCGGCTAACCCGCTGGCTTCAATGCGCGATTGAGTAAAAGGGTAGCCTCGGCTACCCTTTTTCTTTTTTCAGAATCAGTCAGTCCCTTCACGACCGTTCAGGTCGCTCAGTTGGTAGTCCTCATGTCTCTCGATATCGTTATTCTTGCCGCTGGCCAAGGTACCCGGATGCGTTCGGCCTTGCCTAAAGTCCTGCACCCTGTTGCAGGTAACTCCATGCTTGGTCATGTTATCCACAGCGCACGACAGTTATCCCCAAATGGCATTCATGTAGTGATCGGTCATGGCGCAGATGCCGTACGCGAGCGCCTGGCAGCGGATGACCTGAATTTCGTCATGCAGGACAAGCAACTGGGGACAGGCCACGCAGTTGCCCAGGCAGTACCGCACCTGAGCGCTGATACCGTGCTGATTCTTTACGGTGATGTACCGCTGATCGAGGTTCAGACCCTGCAGCGTCTGATGGCACTGGTCACCCCGCAGCAGTTGGGCCTGCTGACCGTGACGCTGGACGATCCGACAGGCTATGGCCGCATCGTTCGCGACGCCGAGAACCGGGTCTGTGCCATTGTCGAGCACAAGGATGCCAGCGAAGCCCAGAAGGCGATCAACGAAGGCAATACCGGCATTCTTGCCGTGCCTGGCAAGCGTCTGGCCGACTGGCTCGGGCGTCTGTCCAACAACAACGCCCAAGGCGAGTATTACCTGACGGATGTCATCGCAATGGCGGTCAGTGACGGTCTGGTGGTCGCCACCGAACAGCCTCACGACGCAATGGAAGTGCAGGGCGCCAATGACCGCAAGCAATTGGCGGAACTGGAGCGTCATTATCAGTTGCGTGAAGCCCGTCGTGTGATGGCTGCTGGCGTGACCCTGCGTGACCCGTCACGTTTCGACGTGCGTGGCGAGGTGACGGTTGGCCGTGATGTGCTGATCGATATCAACGTGATTCTTGAAGGTCGCGTGATCATTGAAGATGACGTGATCATCGGCCCGAACTGCGTTATCAAGGACAGCACCCTGCGCAAAGGTGTCGTGCTCAAGGCCAACAGCCATATCGAAGGCGCGATTCTGGGCGAGGGCAGTGACGCGGGTCCATTCGCTCGCCTGCGTCCAGGCAGTGTTCTGGGGGCCAAGGCCCATGTGGGTAACTTTGTCGAACTCAAGAATGCTCACCTTGGCGATGGCGCAAAAGCCGGTCACCTGACTTATCTGGGCGATGCCGAAATCGGTGCGCGTACCAACATCGGTGCCGGGACCATCACCTGCAACTACGATGGTGCCAACAAGCACAAGACCATCCTGGGTGAGGACGTCTTCATCGGCTCCAACAACTCGCTGGTTGCACCTGTGGATATCTCTTCAGGAGCCACCACTGCAGCGGGTTCCACCATCAATCAGAACATTCCTGCCGAACAGTTGGGCGTTGCTCGCGCCCGCCAGCGCAACATCGAAGGCTGGAAGCGTCCGGTAAAGATCAAGAAGCCATAAGGTTATCCACAGGAGCGAATAGAGCTGTTTCGCGAATGAATTCGCTCCTGCGGCTTGACCCGGTTCCGATAATAAGGTTTTATTGCTTTCGTTATCTTTTGAATCGAAACTTAAAGCCAAAATGTCGAAACGTAATACGCCTCAACGTCGCCACAATATTCTCGCCTTGCTCAATGAGCAGGGCGAAGTCAGTGTCGATGATCTGGCCCAGCGCTTTGAAACTTCGGAAGTTACGATTCGAAAGGATCTGGCCGCTCTCGAAAGCAATGGCTTGCTGCTACGCCGTTACGGTGGTGCGGTCACCTTGCCCCATGAATTGATTGCCGAAAGCAGCCATCCTGTTTCTCGATACAAGCAGGCCATTGCCCGGGCGGCAGTGACGCGAATTCGCGAACATGCCCGCATCATTGTGGACAGTGGCAGCACCACCGCTGCGCTGATCCCCGAACTCGGTGCCCAGCCGGGCCTGGTGGTGATGACCAACTCCTTGCATGTAGCTCGCGCCCTGGCCGAGCTTGAGCATGAGCCAGTGCTGCTGATGACCGGTGGAACCTGGGACCCGCACTCCGAATCCTTCCAGGGACAGGTGGCCGAGCAGGTTCTGCGCTCCTACGACTTTGATCAGTTGTTCATTGGTGCCGACGGCATCGATCTGATTCGCGGTACCACCACCTTCAATGAGTTGCTGGGGCTGAGCCGGGTCATGGCTGAAGTCGCCCGGGAAGTGGTGGTCATGGTCGAAGCCGACAAAGTCGGTCGCAAGATTCCCAACCTGGAACTGCCCTGGAGCAGTATCCATACCCTTATCACAGATGAGCGCCTGCCCGATGAGGCACGCGAACAGATAAAAGCCCGCGGCATTACCCTGATTTGTGCCGCTGTCAGCTAGGAGAGAACCATGTGTGGAATTGTCGGCGCCGTTGCTGAACGTAGTATCACAGCCATTCTGCTGGAAGGGCTCAAACGTCTTGAATACCGTGGCTATGACAGCGCCGGTGTAGCGGTTTTCAGCAATGAAGGCACCCTTGAACGCCGTCGTCGTTCGGGCAAGGTCAGCGAACTGGAGCAAGCGCTGGCGGGCGAGCCTCTGGCCGGTCGTCTGGGCATCGCTCACACCCGTTGGGCTACTCACGGCGCACCTTGCGAGCGCAATGCACACCCGCACTTTTCGGCTGATGAGCTGGCAGTTGTCCACAACGGCATCATCGAAAACCACGAAGCCCTGCGCGAGCGTCTCAAAGGCCTGGGTTACGTATTCGCTTCCGATACCGACACCGAAGTCATCGTCCACCTGCTGCACCACAAGCTCAAGGACACTCCGGATCTGGCCAATGCCCTGAAAGCAGCGGTCAAGGAATTGCACGGTGCCTACGGCCTGGCCGTCATCAGCGCCAAACAACCGGATCGCCTGCTGGCCGCACGCAGCGGCAGCCCGTTGGTGATTGGCCTGGGTCTTGGTGAAAACTTCCTGGCCTCGGACCAGTTGGCACTGCGTCAGGTGACCGACCGCTTCATGTACCTGGAAGAAGGCGATATCGCAGAGATCCGTCGCGACAGCGTGCAGATCTGGTCTGTGGATGGTTTACCTGTGGTTCGCGAAACCGTGCAATACCACGAAGGTGCTGAAGCCGCCGACAAAGGCGAATACCGTCACTTCATGCTCAAGGAAATCCACGAGCAACCCAAGGTTGTGCAGCGCACGCTTGAAGGTCGCCTGGGTCAGCAACAAGTGCTGGTCCACGCCTTTGGCCCGCAAGCTGCCGAACTATTCGCCAAGGTTCGCAATGTGCAGATCGTGGCCTGTGGCACCAGCTATCACGCCGGCATGGTTGCGCGTTACTGGCTCGAAGGTCTGGCCGGTATCCCTTGCCAGGTCGAAGTGGCCAGCGAGTTCCGCTATCGCAAGGTTGTGGTTCAGCCGGACACTCTGTTCGTCTCCATCTCCCAGTCCGGCGAAACCGCCGACACCCTGGCCGCACTGCGCAACGCCAAGGAACTGGGCTTCCTGGCAAGCCTGGCGATCTGCAACGTCGGCATCAGCTCCTTGGTGCGCGAGTCGGACCTGACCCTGCTGACCCAGGCCGGTCCTGAAATCGGCGTTGCGTCCACCAAGGCCTTCACCACCCAACTGGTTGCCCTGCTCTTACTGACCCTGTCGTTGGGCCAGGTCAAAGGCACACTGGAAGAGGGTGTCGAAGCCGAACTGGTCGAAGAACTTCGTCGCCTGCCGACCCGTCTGGGTGAAGCGCTGGCCATGGACAGCACCGTCGAGAAAGTCGCCGAGCTGTTCGCCGAGAAACACCACACCCTGTTCCTGGGCCGTGGCGCGCAATTCCCGGTAGCGATGGAAGGAGCCCTCAAGCTCAAGGAAATCTCGTACATCCACGCCGAAGCCTACCCGGCCGGCGAACTCAAGCACGGCCCGCTGGCGCTTGTGGATAACGACATGCCGGTGGTCACCGTTGCACCAAACAACGAACTGCTGGAAAAACTCAAATCCAACCTCCAGGAAGTCCGCGCACGCGGCGGTGAACTGGTGGTATTCGCTGATGAACAAGCCGGCATGAAAAACGGCGAAGGCACCCACGTCATCGCCATGCCCCACATCATCGATGCCCTGGCCCCGATTCTCTACACCATCCCGCTGCAGTTGCTGTCGTACTACGTGGCTGTGTTGAAGGGCACGGATGTGGATCAGCCTCGGAATCTGGCCAAATCCGTTACTGTGGAGTGAGTTATCCACAGGGGAGTCTGGTGTGAAGCTACGAAATAAAGTCTGTCGGAAATAAATAAAGTCTGTCGCTGGCGCCTTACTGCCCCCCGGTTGTGCAGCCAGCGACGTTTTCCTGCGTGCCTCATTGCTCTCGACGCAGCTCTAGGTTTTATTGAAAAAATGATCTTAGCTATTCAGCCTGAGGAAACTGTGCGTTCCTTTGTGGAAAGAACTCTTTTTATTAAAGGAAAACATTCTTCCGAAGAGGTTTTTCGGAAGTTTCCCAAAAACTGCGCATTACGAGCGGATATTTTATTAATCGCCGAAATGCAGGGGTGGATTGGCTGCTATGGCTTGAACAAGATGCTTCATAGGCATACTAACTATCCGTTACAGGAGGTTTTTAAGAATGTTCAAGATATCTCCTTGTAGTGGTCTAATGAAACCGGACACCCATTTAGGCGAGAATGCTCGCCAGATAGAGGTGTCTGATGACCAAACAACGCCGTACCTTTTCCGCTGAATTCAAACGCGAGGCCGCAGGCCTCGTGCTCGATCAAGGCTATAGCCATATCGAAGCCAGCCGTTCACTTGGGGTTGTCGAATCCGCGCTGCGTCGCTGGGTCAACCAGCTTCAGCAAGAGCGCAATGGCGTCACGCCCCAGAGCAAAGCCCTGACGCCCGAGCAGCAGAAAATCCAAGAGCTGGAAGCTCGGATCGCTCGTCTTGAGCGGGAGAAATCCATTTTAAAAAAGGCTACCGCGCTCTTGATGTCGGAAGAACACGAGCGCATGCGCTGATTGATCAACTGAGTGCTCGTGAGTCGGTAGAGTTGTTGTGCGAAGCCTTTGAAGTGCCTCGTTCGTGCTACTACAACTATCGCATCAGACGCCGGACTCCAGACGTTGAGCGGGTTCGATTACGCAGTCGAGTCAACGAGCTGTTCACGCAAAGCCGAAGCGCTGCCGGTAGTCGCAGCATCGTTTCGATGATGCAAGAAGATGGCGAGCAGATCGGCAGGTTCAAGGTGCGCGGCCTGATGCGAGAGATGGGGTTGATCAGCAAACAACCGGGTTCGCATTCCTATAAAAAGGCAACGGTGGAGCGACCTGATATTCAGAATATTCTGAATCAAAAGTTCGATGTGCCCGCGCCCAATCAAGTCTGGTGTGGCGACATCACTTACATCTGGGCACAAGGGAAATGGCATTACCTGGCCGTGGTCATGGATCTCTTCGCGCGCCGGGTGGTGGGCTGGGCGTTGTCGAACAAACCGGATTCGGACTTGGTGATCAAGGCGCTCGACATGGCCTATGAGCAACGGGGCAAGCCTCAAGGCCTGCTGTTTCACTCCGACCAGGGCTCGCAATACGGCAGTCGCCACTTTCGCCAGCGACTCTGGCGATACCGCATCAATCAGAGCATGAGTCGTCGAGGTAATTGCTACGACAACTCGCCGATGGAACGTGTTTTTCGGAGCCTGAAAACTGAGTGGATACCGACCGTGGGCTATATGACGGCCCAAGAGGCTCAGCGCGATATCAGTCATTATCTGATGCATCGCTATAACTGGATTCGGCCACACCAGTTCAATAACGGACTGGCACCAGCTCAGTCCGAAAAAAGACTTAACGTCGTGTCCGGGATCAGTTGACCACTACAGACTCTTTCCTAGCTGCTCCATTTAGCCGGTGCTTATCTGCACCGATCTTGATCTAGCTGCTGAATTATTGCTGACTGGGCATAGGTAATGTTGGAATTACGTTAGTGCCCTTGATGGATTCCAGCCAGCTTTTGGCTTCCACCAAGTCGTTGAGCCGTTTATTTTTACGTGCTGATGCGGAATTGACCCAGCTGCCGAGAAGTCGCTGACCTAGGCCGCCTTCAAGGTTATGGCCATCTGTGCTGGGTATCTACCTATTTATGTTGGGGCAGTCTTGCCCCAGCAGGTGGGGCAATTCCGCATCAGCGCCTACAGGCTGATGGAGGTGAGCCTCCACCCTACGCAAGACAGCAATCGGCCAGAATCGGTTATTGTCAAGCGGCGGCTTTCGACCCAAACCAGAGGATCTATCCATCTCTGTCTAGTCCCGCAATGCTGGGAAAAATAAATACGTCCCCTTATTCGAGGCCCTAGGCTTCGCCTGAGAAGCTGCCGGGGAGTGTTTCTTCTGCCGTAGGGGACCTCGTATGGGGGCGCTTTGGTAAAAGAGTTCAGGGGGCAGGACCTCAGCCTTTGATGTTACGAGGGTCATTCCCTGGTTGGATGGTGTCCTTCGCTCTGAATTGCCCATCGCGCCCCTTGGTAGTTATTCGTAACCGCTCCATAAACCACACATTCAAAGCCGCCGTGTGATCCCGGATGCTGTGCTCCCGATTTCTTTCT
>NZ_JAIGPJ010000047.1:0-33042 GCF_019719005.1 Pseudomonas cichorii | reverse complement strand
CAGCTTAACGTAATCAGCAGTACACGACCTTTCGGTTTTCTGCCTACGGAGGAAACCAATACACCCATTGCGGATAAATTTGAAGAGTTTGGCAAGTTTACTCCGCTCAAGGAGTTCGGCAGGCTCGGCAATGAACAAAAGCCCTATCGCCCGTCGGATCTGTATTTCCCGATTTTTCCTGCGGGCGAGGACGTCATCTGGCAGACCTGGGTTCCGCTCAGGGAAGAGGCCACCTACATCGAGTTGCAAATCTGGTATCCGAATGAGATGAGTGCTTCAGGGCAAAAATCTCAAAGCTATATTTACCAGATAGAGCTAAGCCAAGAGGGCAGTATGGTTGTAGATGGCTCAATTCCCACACAACTTGAAGTCAGTAAAAAAAGCCATGCCAACGCACTGATCCTTGCTCTTCCAGAATAAGAGATTTTATGAAAAATATAGCAGCCTGCAGTACAGAACAGAACGAAACCTTCAGCAGCGATGTAGCTGTAATGATATGGAGCATAAAAACAATCGAGTGTTCTCCAAAGGAGCTCAAAAAAGCTTATCTTGCTGTAGCAGCGGCCTGTGTTCTCCCATTCCTTTATTGCATATGGTTGCTGTGGGATGATTTGCCGGAAGCTCTGGGTATGCTTATAGCCTTCGGCTGCGCACCTATAGTATTTGGGACTTATTTGATTGTATTTGCAGTCAGGCAGAAGGCTATATTTAACTACCACATCACACTCAATGGAGGATCTGTCGAGTACTACGACTACTACCCGAACTTCGCAGGCCCGCTCTTCAAAGGCATCGCCATTTTCACCATCCTGCTCTTTCTCGGCGTCGCGCTCGCCACCGGCTCGCTGCTCTTCCTGGTCGGCCCAGCCGCCATTTCAATCGGGGCAGCGCGTACTTTGCTGAATTGGGAGAACCCGACTCACAACGAGGAAAGCCTGCCCTGGAACGAGTACAACTTTGTCACGGTGGATCGGAAACGCTCCATGATCATCACCCATCGCACGGACACCACACTGGGATTTGAAGCGCGTTTCCCCACCAAGGTCCTGTTCGAGCAGTACCTGCAATTCCTGCATTCTGCCCTGCCGCCCACGGCTGAGTTCACTGAAAAAGACTGGGAATGGTGAAAGGATTTACGTTGCGTGTCGCTCAGACGAAACCTTCACCCAACTGATTATTCAAAAGAATAATGATGCATATTTTTTATAATTAACTTAGACCAAAATCGAATTTCACAGAGGATGCTGCCGCACTTTAAGGTGCTCTGGACAAGGTCGAACGGACCTCAACCATTGGCAGGAGTTGTCATGAGCATCGAATTCATCGGCTATATCGCGACCCAACCCGGTTCTGAAATCCATCCCCGCAGCGGCCCGACCATCCAGCCCGATTACGTGGAGAAGGTCGCCAGGGCTCATGAAGAGGCAGGCTTCGACCGGGCGCTGGTGGCGTATCACTCCAATAGCCCTGACAGTGCTTTCGTCGCAGCTCATGCCGCCAGCGTCACGACCAGACTCAAGTTCCTGATTGCCCATCGTCCGGGTTTTATTTCCCCGACCGTGGCTGCACGTCAGTTCGCGACGCTGGATGTCTTCAATGGAGGACGCACCGCCGTGCATATCATCACCGGCGGGGATGACAAGGAGCTGCGCGCCGATGGCAGCCATATCGGCAAAGACGAACGCTACGCCCGCAGCGATGAATACCTGAGTGTGGTGCGCCAGGAGTGGACCAGCGACAAGCCGTTCGATCATCAAGGCACTTACTACCAGTTCGAAGGCGCTCATTCGCAGGTCAAATCGCCACAGCAGCCGCATATCCCGCTGTACTTCGGCGGCTCGTCGGACGCCGCCATTGCCGTTGCGGGCAAGCATGCCGATGTCTATGCGCTGTGGGGCGAGACTTATGAGCAGGTGCGTGATGTCGTCAAACAGGTTCGCGCCGAAGCGGCAAAGCATGGCCGTACCATTCGCTTCAGCCTGTCATTGCGACCGATTCTGGCAGAGACCGAAGAGAAAGCCTGGGCGCGGGCCGACAGTATTCTGGAAAGAGCCACGGCCCTGGCCCAGAGCAATGGCTTCGTGCGCCGCGAACCGCCGAATGAAGGCTCACGTCGCCTGCTGGCTGCGGCGGCTCAGGGTGCGCGTCTGGACAAGCGTCTTTGGACCGGCATTGCAGGCCTTCTAGGGGCCCAGGGTAATTCCACTTCGCTGGTCGGGACACCGGAGCAGGTCGCTGAGGCGCTGCTGGACTATTACGACCTTGGGATCACCACGTTCCTGATCCGGGGTTTCGACCCTCTGGACGATGCGATCGATTACGGCAAGAAACTGATCCCGCTGACCCGTGAGCTGGTTGCAGAGCGTGAGCGTCAGGCTCGGGAAAGGGTTGCCTGATAGCCGTCGCGGCCAAGACCCCTCCCACACAGACTGTGTGAAGGGGTCATTCGCGAGCCCTCACGCCGCAGCCTGCTCCTGCTTCAACGACCTTGCCACCAGACCACCGAACGACTCCACCGGCCCTTGCAGGTTGCCAAGGAAGCGCGGGTAGACCAGCCACAGGTCCATCACCGGCTTGAAGTCCTTGAGCGGCAGAACCGCCAGTTGCTCGCGATGCGCACTGCGCTCCAGCAAGGGACGTGGCACCAGGCCCAGCCCCATGCCATCGGCAACCAGACCCAGTTGCAGTTCGGTGCCGAAGGTTTCCAGATTGACCTTCAGGTTCAGGCCCTGATCGGACAAGGTGCGCTGCAGCCCCGCACGGAATCCGCAGCCGTCCGGGTTGAGTACCCATCCCTGTTCATAACAGTCAGCCAGCTTGCCGGGCTTCTTCGTGACGGCGCTTTTGGCGCATACCACCACCAGTTCCACTTTGCCGATGGACTGCCCGATGATGTTTTCCGGGAAGATCTTGCCTGCCGGAAACAGCGCTGCAGCAGCATCCAGTTCACCATTCTCGATCTTGCCGATCAGGTTGCTGCCCCAGCCGGTCACCACCTGGGCGCGCAGGTCCGGGAATTCGCCACGCAATTGTTTAAGGGCATCGAGCAGCACCACATCGCCGATAGTCTGGGGCACGCCCAGGCGCAACAAACCGCTAGGCGGAGTATCACTGGCGACAAGCTCACGAAGTGAATCCATTTCCCGCAGTATCGCCAGACACTTCTGATAAACCTGCATGCCTATGGGCGTGGGTTTGAGCGGCTTGGTATTACGGTCGAACAACTCGACACCCAGCGCCTGCTCGAAATTCTGTACCCGACGGGTAATTGCGGGCTGAGTCAGATCCAGCGAATCCGCCGCATGGCTGATCGACTGGCAACGGATCACTGCAACGAAAGCATCGATATCATCAATTTTCATTCGGACCGCACATAAAAATATAAAAAGAACATAGGCAAAAAGCATAGTGGGATTTCAGGATTCTGAATAGCTGCCATCAAGCGACAGAAGCGAATTCATTTGCAGATCGCGCTACTCCCAAAAAAGCATTAAAGAGCTTTTCGTTATAACCTAATCATAAAAAAATAGCATATTAAGATTCCACATTATGTTTACATCCATTCAGGCATCAACCAGCCCTGGAATGGATATGACACAGACTCGACACCCGGAACGACTCAGGGCCTTCATCGGTGCACTGGCCGAGCTTATCGACGGTAACCCCCGCGAGGGCGATCTCTTGCATCGTGGCGGCAAGCTGCTTTCACAACTGGTCAGCCACGACGACTGGCTGCCTGACGAATTCGCGATCCCCGACCCGACCCGTTATCAGCAATTCCTGTTGCATGCCGATTCCCGGCAACGCTTCTCGATTGTCAGTTTCGTCTGGGGACCTGGCCAGAGCACGCCCATTCACGACCATCGGGTCTGGGGCCTGATCGGCATGTTGCGCGGAGCCGAATACTCACAGGGTTTTGTTCGCAGCCCCGAGGGACGTCTGGAACGTGAAGGCCCGGCGATTCGCCTGGAGCCCGGCCACGTGGAAGCCTTGTCGCCACGCAGCAACGACGTGCATCAAGTCAGTAATGCCTTCAGCGATCAGGTGTCGATCAGCATTCATGTCTACGGCGCCAACATCGGCGCGGTAAAGCGTGCCGTCTATGAGCCGGACGGCAGCGAAAAACTGTTCATTTCCGGTTATTCCAACGCCTTTCTCCCGAATATCTGGGACCTGTCAAAAGAGAGCAAAGCCCAATGACCACACAATCGACCCGATCCTTTGCCGACATTCGCCAGGCGCTGCTGGAGCGCCGGGAAACCGCGTTGGTGGATGTGCGCGAAGAAGCACCGTTCGCTGAAGCGCATCCGCTGTTTGCAGCCAATATTCCGCTGTCGAAGCTGGAGCTGGAGGTGTTCTCGCGCATTCCGCGCCGCGACACAGCCATCACCCTTTATGACAATGGCGAAGGCCTGGCGCAGATTGCGCTGCAACGTTTGCAAAGCCTGGGCTACAGCGATGTGAAGCTGCTTGAAGGCGGCCTGCAGGGCTGGCGCGATGCAGGCGGCGAACTGTTTATCGACGTCAACGTGCCCAGCAAGGCCTTTGGCGAACTGGTGGAGCATCATCGCAACACTCCTTCCCTGTCGGCCGAAGAGGTCAAGGCACTGCTCGATGCCAAGGCTGATGTGGTGGTGCTGGACGCGCGCCGCTATGACGAATACCAGACCATGAGCATCCCCAGCGGGATCAGCGTGCCGGGTGCCGAACTGGTGCTGCGCGCACGAGAACTGGCGCCCGATCCCGATACCCGGATCATCGTCAATTGCGCCGGACGCACCCGCAGCATCATTGGGACTCAGTCGCTGGTCAACGCGGGCCTTCCCAACCGCATCCATGCATTGCGCAACGGCACCATTGGCTGGCTGCTGGCCGGTCAGACACTGGATCACGGTCAGGCACGTCGCTTCGCGGCAGTCAGCGAAGACACCCGAGAAGTGGCGAGTGCCGATGCGCGAAAGGTCGCTGACAAGGCTGGCGTACAGCGCGCTAGCCGCGACGACCTGCAACGCTGGCAAGCCGATGCTTCGCGCACCACGTATCTGTTCGATGTGCGCACCCCGGAAGAATTTGCCAAGGGCCATTTGCCTTCGGCCCGCTCCACGCCCGGCGGACAACTGGTGCAGGAAACCGATCACTTCGCCAGCGTACGGGGCGCGCGTCTGGTTCTGGTGGACGATGACGGCGTGCGCGCCAACATGTCGGCTTCCTGGCTGGCCCAACTGGGTTGGGAAGTGTTTGTGATCGATGATCTGCAAGCGGCAGACTTCAGCGAAACGGGTGACTGGGATGCGCCCTTCCCTGCACCGCCTCAGGTCGAGGAAATCAGCCCTGAAACCCTGGTTCAATGGCAGGCCGATGGTCATGTCGCAGTACTCGACTTCACTGCCAGCGCCAACTACGTCAAGCAGCACATCCCCGGCGCCTGGTGGACATTGCGGGCGGATCTGGCCAAGGCGCTGACCAAAGTGCCAGACGTCGAACGTTATGTACTGACCTGCGGAAGCAGCCGTCTGGCACGACTTGTGGTGTCCGAAGTGGAAGCCTTGACCGGCAAGCAGGTGTTCCTGCTTAACGGCGGTACGGCCAGCTGGATCAAGGCAGGCCTGCCGCTGGAGCACGGCGAAAGTCACCTGGCTTCGCCGCGCATCGATCGCTATCGCCGACCTTATGAAGGCACCGATGCGCCGCGCGCGGCGATGCAGGCTTATCTGGACTGGGAGTTCGGTCTGGTCGAGCAACTGGGCCGTGACGGGACCCATGGTTTCAATGTGATCTGATTGTGCGTTGAACGGCCTCTTCGCGGATGAATCCGCTCCTACACAGACCGTGTGAAAACGTAGCGAGCGAAGGTCAGGCAAGGCGAAAACAGGCGAGGAAGCGGAGTTTACGTGTTGTAAATGAGCATTCCGAGCCTGTTTTCAACGCAGCATGGCCGAGCGCAGTAGTTTTCACACAGTCTGTACAGAAAAGTAGGAATTCATTCGCGAATGACCATGCTGCAAACGACCCATTTCTCGGATGAATCCACCCCAATAAAATTAATAATATTTATATTATTAAAACTGAAAATCAGTTAATTACATAATTAGCATATAACCAAAAGATACTTCACATAAGTTTCTTATAGGAATAAATTCAATCTCATTCACCCCAGGCAGGGACTGCTGACCTTCAGATCCGTCAGCCCACGACATCCATTCAGGAGCATTCGACATGAGCACACAACGTCACTTGAAACTCGGAGCCATGGTTCACGGCGTCGGGCACGGTTGGGGTGAATGGCGTCATCCGGATGCGCTGGCGGATGCCAGTGTGAATTTCGGTTTCTACAAACAGCAGACTGCACTGGCTGAAGCCGCGAAATTCGATTTCGTATTCATTGCCGACAGCCTGCATATCCACGAAAAATCCAGTCCGCATTATCTGAACCGTTTCGAACCGCTGACCATCCTCTCTGCGCTGGCTGCAACCACACAGAACATCGGACTGGTAGCGACTGTTACGGTCAGCTACACAGAACCCTTTCAGGTCGCCCGGCAGTTCGCTTCGCTGGACCATATCAGCGGTGGTCGCGCAGGCTGGAACGTGGTCACGTCATGGCTCAGCGGCACTGCCGACAACTTCAGCAAGGGCGAGCACCCTCCCCATGCGGTTCGCTATCGCATTGCCAAAGAACACGTCTCGGTGGTCAAGGGCCTGTGGGACTCCTGGGAAGACGACGCCTTCGCCCGCAACAAGCAGACCGGCGAATTCTTTACCCCGAGCAAGCTGCATGCGCTCAACCATCAAGGCGAGTTCTTTCAGGTCAAAGGTCCGCTGAATATTTCCCGCTCCCGCCAGGGCCATCCGGTACTGTTCCAGGCCGGCACTTCCGAGGACGGGCGCAATTTTGCGGCGGAATATTCCGACGCCATCTTTGTTCATGCCGAAAATCTTGAAGATGCCAAAGCCTATTCCCAAGACCTGAAAAAACGTGCCGCCGGATTTGGCCGCAACCCGGACGAGCTGTCGATTCTGCCGGGTATCCGTCCGATCGTTGGCCGCGATGAAGCTGAAGTCGAAAGCCGCTATCAGCAAGCCGTGGAACTGGTGTCCATCGAAGATGCCATCGTGGCGCTGGGCCGTCCGTTCAACGATCACGATTTCAGCCAGTACCCGCTGGATGAGCCGTTCCCCGAGCTGGGTGACCTGGGCTCCAACAGCCAGAAAGGCGGTTCGGACCGGATCAAGCAACTGGCCAGGGACGAAGGCCTGACCCTGCGTGAAGTTGCGCTGTATTTCTCGCGTCCGCGTCGCGATTTCGTCGGCACGCCCGAGCAGGTCGCCGATGCTGTGCAGACCTGGTTCGAGCAAGGCGCAGCCGATGGCTTCATCATCAACTCGCTGCTGCCGGATGGCCTGCAGTACTTCACCGAACTGGTTGTGCCGCTGTTGCAGCAACGCGGCCTGTTCCGCAGCGAATACACAGGTGCCACCCTGCGCGAGCACTTTGGTCTGTCGGTTCCGGTCAATCGCCATGCACCGGACACCCAGGCCGTCAACGCCAGAGAGGAAGCCGTGGCATGAGCCTTTCCCAGCTTCGTCCACAGCACACTGCCGAATCAGCCGAGGCCTTCACCGCCCGGCTCGCGCAGATCACCACCCAACTGGCCGAAACCGCAGAGCACTACGATGTCAGCGGCGAATTTCCTCACGCCAACTTTCGTCTGCTGCATGAACACGGCCTGCTGGGCCTGACGGTGCCCGCTGACCTGGGCGGCGGTGGCGCCGATCTGGTTCAGGCATTGCAAGCCGTCAGCGCAGTTGCCAAGGGTGAACCGTCCACAGCGCTGATTCTGGTCATGCAGTACATCCAGCATTCCCGTTTACAGGAAAGCAAAAGCTGGCCAAAGGATTTACGTGTGCTGGTCGCGAAACAGGCCGTGCAGGATGGTGCGCTGATCAATGCCCTGCGTGTGGAACCGGATCTCGGAACCCCGGCTCGCGGCGGCTTGCCCGCGACTACCGCCCGCCGCACGGCAGAAGGCTGGCGGATCAGCGGCAGCAAGATCTACTCCACCGGCAGCCATGGCCTGACCTGGTTCAGCGTCTGGGCTCGCAGCGACGATGAAGATCCCCTGGTCGGTGCCTGGCTGGTACACAAGGACACGCCCGGCATCAGGATAGTCGAGGACTGGGACCACCTGGGGATGCGTGCCACCAGCAGCCATGAAGTGATTTTCGAGGATGTGCTGGTGCCGCTGGAACATGCAGTCAGCGTCAGCCGCTGGAGTGCGCCACAGCCGGAGCTCGATGCCTCGGGCCTGCTGTGGATGTCGGTGCTGCTGTCATCGGTCTATGACGGTATCGCCCACTCGGCCAGAGACTGGCTGGTGCAATGGCTGGAACAGCGCAAGCCGTCCAACCTTGGAGCCACACTGTCGACCCTGCCCCGCTTTCAGGAAGCTGTCGGGCATATCGATACCTTGCTGTTCGCCAATCAGAACCTGTTGGAGTCTGCCGCCCAGGGCCTGGTCCCACCGAAAAATGCCGCGCAGATCAAATACCTGGTGACCGGCAATGCCCTTCGCGCTGTAGAGCTGGCCATTGAAGCGACTGGCAATCCCGGCCTGTCGCGCAGCAATCCGCTGCAACGGCATTACCGCAACGTGCTGTGTGGGAGGGTCCATACGCCGCAAAACGACGTGGTCCTTCAGGGTGTGGGCAAGTCCGTTTTCGCGGCGCGCAGCACGCCTTTATAGAAACATCATCCGATCGTCTTTTCCGATGATGATCACTCTAATTGAGAGGCGTTTTCACGACCAACTTCGTGAGGACGCCAACAAAAATAAAAATGCAACATTCAATATTAAAACCCCCTCTGATCAATCCTTTAGAAACTAATACTTTACTTCTCCCTCCTTTTAAATCCTCGTTGAAACTCGCCCTCCACTAGTTGCCGCACCGTGATAGTAAATCTATCTAAAACTCATATTAGTTTGTCCCTGAAAAACACTAAAACAGCCAAACCCTTAAGCCATTCACCTAGGAAACACACCACTCACTCACACCAAAGACAGCGCAACCCCGATCAAAAATCATTGGAAAAAAGACTTTTACCTGACGATTCGGTCAACTAAAAACCCATAAACACTCATCGTAGAGCCTACCGCTCATGGAATAAGGATTAGGGGTTATCCCGATATTGACGTCAATTTACCATCGCTACTATCCGATTATCTTTAAGACAATCGAATGGATGCGAGCATGGCTATCTACATTGGTTTTTGGCTTGGGCTCGTACTCGGTGCCACTGGAATAATACTGGGGCAAAGCACCGTGTCAGCCATCGGCCTGGCCATTATCGGGGCCACTACCGTCGCGCTGCACTTGCGTTCCAGATCCCCGGCCTCACAGATTGCACCTGAAAACGCCCCTTCTGATTTGTCCCAACCCCAAGGCCAACCCGACGTACCGGCTCTGCTGCACACCATCGTCCCCAGCTGGAGCGATAGCATCAACCAGAGCCGTGACCTGCTGCAAACCAATATCAGCGAACTGTTCAACAGCTTCAGCAATATTGCGACCCGCCTGGAAGGCAGCCTCAACAACTCTGAAAACATTCTGGGCAATGGCGGTGTCGGTGCCAGCCTGCTTGAAGCCAACCAGCGGCTCGAGGAAGTGACTCGCTCCTTCAACGCCAGCAGTCAGCGCCAGCAGGAATTGACGACGACGATCAGCAAGCTCGACAGCTATGCCAGCCAGCTGCAATTCATGGCCAAGCGCGTGCAGGAAATCGCCAGCCAGACCAACCTTCTGGCCCTCAATGCCGCCATCGAGGCCGCTCGTGCCGGGGAACATGGTCGCGGTTTCTCGGTGGTAGCCGATGAAGTGCGCAAGCTTTCTTCGCTATCCGCCGAGACAGGCCAGGGCATGGACACGAAGGTCGAAGAGATCAACAAGGCCATCCAGTCCACCATCACCGCCGCAGCCGAGCTGGGCGAAAGCGAGCGTAGCAATCTGGACTTCCTCAACGACTCGGTCACTCAGGTCATGGCACGCCTTGGAGAGAACCTCAACGCACTCTCCGACTCGTCCCATGCACTGCAACGCGATGCCCGCGATACCCAGCGCGACATCCATTCGATCATGGTCAACCTGCAGTTTCAGGACCGTGCAGACCAGATGCTCGATCACGTCCAGGCCGACCAGCAACAACTGCTCAGTGCCCTGCACAGCCAGGACGAGAGTCTCGATGACCCGCACGCATGGCTGGATCGCCTGCGTCAGCGCTTCACCACGGAAGAAGAGCGCCACGGGCGACCACAGGCCGCCGCCAGCGAAATCACTTTTTTCTGATTCCTGCTTTTTCCCTATACGAGAGTTCCGAACATGGCCAAGACCGTACTGATCGTCGATGACTCTGCATCGATGCGCCAACTGGTGAAGATGAGCCTGAGCAGCGCAGGGCATCAAGTGATCGAGGCTGTAGACGGGCGCGACGCCCTCAACAAGCTCACCGGGCAGAAGGTCAACCTGATCATCAGTGACGTGAACATGCCCAATCTCGACGGCATCGGCCTGGTCAAGGAAGTCAAGGCGCGGCCCGAGTACCGCTTCACCCCCATCATCATGCTCACCACCGAAAGCGAACAGTCCAAGAAAGCCGAAGGCCAGGCCGCGGGTGCCAAAGCCTGGATCGTCAAACCTTTTCAGCCTCAGCAGTTGCTCGCTGCGGTCGAGAAACTGCTGGGGTAAGCCCATGTTCTCGATAACCGAAGGGACGCAAGACACACCCACGCTGATGCATGTAAAGGGCGACCTGACCATCTACGAAGTCAGGCAGGCACACGAGTTGCTGATGCCCTTGATCTCAACACAGGTCCAGGCCTGGCAGCTGGACCTCAGCGGCGTCGATGAAATCGACAGCGCTGGTGTTCAGCTATTGCTGGCGTTGCAGCGCGAACTGTCACTGAGCGGGGCATCAGCCACTGTCAGTGCCGCTTCGCCCAGCGTGATGGAAATGACCGGGCTGCTGGCTCTGGATGTGCTCCAACCTGTGGCTCAGGCCGAGGATTGACCGATGCTCAGTGGTGAACAGTGGAATCAGTTATTGCAGGGCTTTCTGGATGAAGGCCGGGACCTGCTCAAGGATGCCGAAGACAGCCTGCTGCGTCTTGAAACCACCCCGGACGATCATGACGCGGTCAATGGTCTTTTCCGCGCCGTTCACACCCTCAAGGGCTCGGCCGGGATCTTCTCGCTGACGCCGCTGGTCACCCTCACCCATCACCTGGAAAGCCTGTTGATGTCGGTGCGCGACGGGCAGCGGGTGCTGACCTCGGACCTTACCTCACTCATGCTCAAGTGCATGGATGAATTGAGCACCATGCTCGAAAGCGTAGACCCCGACAACGGCGTGATGGAAGCCAACGAAAGCCGTCAGGCGCCTCTGCTCGCGGCACTGGCCAAGGCTCAGGGCCATGAGGCCGTCGAAACCGAAGATGCTACGTCAGACAGCAACGAAGCGGCCATCAGCGATGACGAACACGACTGGCAGGTTTCCATCGCATTTGCCAGGGAGCTGTTTCAGAACGGTTTCGACCCGGCAGCCTTCGTGCGCTATCTCAAGAAGCTCGGCACCATCACGAGCATGCAGACGCTGACACCGTCCTTGCCGGAGCTGGGAAAACTCGATCCTGAAGATTGTTATCTGGAACTGAAACTGACTCTGCGCAGCAGCGCTCAGGCCAGCGAGATCGAAGACGTTTTCGAGTTCATTCAGGATTTCTGCACCCTGCAGATCGAGCGACTGGCGACCCGGCCCGAATCCGACACAACGCTCGTCGAGCATTGCCCGGTCGTCGATCAGGCTCCGGTCCAGCAGGTACAGGCCCTGGCTACGATGGCTGTGGCCGCGCCTGAAAGACCTTCGCCAACCCCCACTCCCAACCGTGACCGTCGCCCCGTGGAAAACACGATGGTCAAGGTTGCAGCCAACAAGCTCGACGAGTTGATCAATCTGGTAGGCGAACTGGTCATCAGTACGGCGGGCGCACAGATGCAGGCCCGCCTGGGCGGTCATAATGGCAGCATCGAAAGCACCCAGGCGGTGCTGCATCACGTGGAGCAGATTCGCGAAATCGCGCTGAAACTGCGTATGGTCGAAGTGGGCGAAACCTTCAACCGCTTCCATCGCGTGGTGCGTGACGTCAGCCAGGAACTGGACAAGAAGATCCAGTTGACCATTCGTGGCGGCGAAACCGAACTGGACAAGTCGGTGATCGACAAGGTGGCCGATCCGCTGACCCACCTGGTGCGCAACGCCATCGACCACGGCATCGAGTCCGCCACCGATCGTCTGGCGGCCGGCAAACCGGCCGAGGGCAACCTGAGCCTCAATGCCTATCACGACTCCGGCATGATCGTGCTGGAAATCAGCGATGACGGTCGTGGCTTGAATACCGCACGCATTCTGGAAAAGGCCATCGCCAAAGGCATGGTCGAACCCGACGCACAACTGAGCGACAGCGATATTCACCTGCTGATATTCGAGGCCGGTTTTTCCACTGCCGAGCAGGTTTCCAACCTGTCGGGACGCGGTGTCGGAATGGATGTCGTGCGCAGCGCCATCGATCAACTGCGCGGCACGATCGAAATCGATTCGGTTGCCGGTGAAGGCTGCACCTTCCGCATTCGCCTGCCTCTGACCCTGGCCATCATCGATGGTTTTCTGGTCAGTGTGGGCCAGGACAGCTTTGTCATTCCGCTGGACGTGATCACCGAATGCATGGAGGCCACCGCGCCTCCTCTGGAAAACGGCTATGGCTATCTGAACCTGCGAGGCAACCCTCTTCCCTGCATTGCACTGAACAGTCATTTCGGCATCAAGGCCGAGCCATCCCGGCGTCGCAACATTGTTGTGGTCAGTCAGGGGCGCCAGCAGGCCGGGCTGATCGTCGATCAGTTGCACGGCGAACTGCAAACCGTCATCAAGCCTCTGGGCAAGATGTTCCAGCACCTTCGCGGTATCAGCGGCTCAACCATCCTGGGGTCCGGTCAGGTTGCACTGATTCTGGATATCCCCAGCCTGTTTCGCCATTTGCAAGCCCAGGTCGAAAGCGCCAATCAAACCAGTGTCGCCAGCGCCAACTAACTTTTGCAGCCTTCAGGAGATGTAAGCATGCAGTTCATCCGAAATATGAAGATAGGGGTCCGGCTGACATTCGGTTTTCTGATCGTCGTCGCCTTTACCGCAGCCATCGGCACGCTGGGCATTCGTAACCTGGATGAGGTCAACAGGCTCTCTGACCGTATGTACGATATCGATGTCGAGGGCATGAGCCTGTTGCAGGAAGCGAATATCCAGCTGATTGCGGCAGGACGTTCCATGCGCCAGAGTTTGCTCTCCACGACCTCGGAAAGCCGGGACAAAGCAGCCGAACTCACCCGCAGCACACTGGAAACGACACGTGCCCTGATCATCAAGTCACGCGCGAGCTTCGTGACCAAAGAAGGTCAGGCCAGAGTCGACGCCCTTCTGGCACCCTTGACCGAGTATGAAAACGTTTCCAGGCTGCTCTTGCAGTTGAATCAGCAAAGCGGCCAGCTCCAGGAGGCCAGTGCGGTCACAGATCTGATGCCAAAAGCAATATCGACCGGTGACATCGTCGATGACATGCTGGGGGAAGTGGTCGATTACAAGAAAACCCGCGCCGGACAGTCCAATGAGGAAATCACCAATATCTCCGAAAGCTCCCGCGTGCAGATGATTGTGCTGGTGGCCGTGGCTACCCTGCTGGGCATGCTGATCGGCGTACTGGTCACCCGCAGCATCACCAAGCCGCTCAATGGCGCAGTGGAAGCTGCCAACCGCATGGCGGCGGGTGATCTGAGCAAGGACCTTGCAGTCAACAGCAAGGACGAAACCGGTCAACTGCTGTCGGCCATGCAGAACATGGCCGTGCGTCTGCGCAGCATTCTGGGCGATGTGCGCAGTGCCGCCGACTCGCTTTCCTCGGCTTCGGAGCAGGTCAGTTCGACCTCGCAATCCCTGAGCCAGGCCGCCAACGAACAGGCCGCCAGTGTCGAACAGACCAGTGCCTCGGTGGAGCAGATGTCCGCCTCGATTTCCCAGAACACAGAAAGCGCCAAGATCACCGACGGCATCGCCGGCAAGGCTGCCAATGACGCCGTTCAAGGCGGCGGCGCGGTCGGCGACACGGTTCTGGCCATGAAGCAGATTGCCGACAAGATCAGCATCATCGACGACATCGCCTACCAGACCAACCTGCTGGCCCTGAACGCCGCCATCGAAGCCGCTCGCGCAGGTGATCATGGCAAGGGCTTCGCTGTGGTCGCAGCCGAAGTGCGCAAGCTGGCCGAACGCAGCCAGGTGGCCGCTCAGGAAATCGGTCAGGTCGCCTCCAGCAGCGTACAACTGGCCGAACAGGCCGGGCGCCTGCTCAACGAGATCGTGCCCAACATCCAGAAGACTTCTGATCTGGTGCAGGAAATCACAGCAGCCTCCCAGGAGCAGAGCGGTGCAGCCGGGCAGATCAATATCGCCATGGGCCAGATGAACCAGATCACCCAGCAGAACGCCTCGGCCTCCGAAGAGCTGGCCGCCACCGCAGAAGAAATGAATGCCCAGGCCGGCCAGTTGCAGGAGTTGATCGGCTTCTTCCGCTTCGAGGCACAGTCTTCGTCGAAACCTCAGTCACGCGCCAATGACAACTACAGCAGCCCGACGCCGCCGTGGTCCAGAGGCAAGTCACAGGTCGATGAAGGCCAGTTCGTCAGCTTCAACTAACGGGAGGTACGATCATGAGTCTTCCCCAAACTGTCGAACGGCTATCCGACGCCGACACGATGAGCATCCAGCACCTGTCGTTTCGGGTGCGGGACGCCGCTTATGCGCTGCCTATCGATCTGGTGCGCGAGATCATCGAGTACGACGAAGTCACGTCCGTACCGATGATGCCGGCCTTTATCCATGGCGTGATCAACCTGCGCGGCAACGTGGTGCCGGTGCTCGATCTGGCGGCGCGCTTCGGCTTCGAGCTGACCACGCCCGGCAAGCGCACCTGCATCGTGATCATCGAGCTGACGCTGGAAGACCTCTACCAGCGCATCGGCCTGGTAGTGGATGCCGTGGACGCCGTGCTGGATATCGACCCGCAGCAGGTGGTGCCCGCACCGCCGTTCGGGGCCGGTATCCGTACGGATTTCATCGCGGGCATGGCACGTCGCGACCAGACTTTCACCATCATTCTGAACATTGCACAAGTGTTGTCCCTGGATGACATTCGCCAGCTCAGTCTTGCTGTGCTCAAGGGAAGTTGAAATGTCAGAAGCCTTGAAGATGCCGACACTCGGCGACGCCGAGTTTCTCCATCTGCAAAAGCTCATGGCTGATGCCTCAGGCATCCAGTTGGCGCAGAACAAGCGCCCGCTGGTTGCCGGGCGCCTGATGAAGCGTCTTCGCTATTACCAGCTGGACAGCTACACCGAATACCTGCACATGCTTGAACAACCCCTGTACAAGCAGGAGCGCCGTCTGGTGGTCGACCTTCTGACCACAAACGAAACATATTTTTTCCGCGAAAACCCGCACTTCGAGTTTCTGGGCCAGTGGCTGGCACGGCAACGGGGGGCGGTACGACTGTGGAGTGCAGCCTGCTCATCGGGCGAGGAACCTTACACTCTGGCCATGGTTCTGAGTGAAAGTGCCACTACACAGGACTGGTCCATCATGGCTAGCGATCTTAGCCTGAGCATGCTGCAAAAAGCCCACGAGGGTATCTATGACCTGACGCAGGCCAAGTACTTTCCAGAAGGCTGGATGCAGCGTTATTGCCTCAAGGGGATTGAAGACATGAGCGGACGCTTCAGGGTCAAGGCAGCCCTGCGCGACCGTATCACGTTACAGGAAGTCAACATCGTTCAACCCCTGTCAGAAGACGTGGGCCTGTTTGATGTGATTTTTCTGCGTAATGTATTGATTTACTTCGACAATGAAGAGAAAAAACGTATCGTGCAGCGCCTTGTCTGTCAGTTGCGTCCAGGCGGCCTTTTATTCATAGGTCATGCCGAAAGCATTCACGGTTTTGATCTACCTGTACGGCTGGTAAGGCCTTCGGTGTACGAATGTCTATAAACCAACCCCTTTTCCTGCGACCCGGTGATTACTTCTTCGGTCGCCACGACGGACCGGTCACGACGCTGCTGGGCAGTTGCGTGTCAGTCATTCTCTGGCATCCACGCTGGCGGTTACTGGGAGTGTCGCACTACCTGCTGCCCCGTGACCCGACCGCAAACTGCAATGATCACGACACTCGCTACGGTGAAGCCGTGTTCCAGCGCATGCATGCCGACATGGTGCGTCACGGCACCAACCCGAGCGAGTACCGCAAAGGCATTTTCGGCGGGGGCTGCATGACGCGCTTCGAGGGCAACGGCCTGCGCAAGATCGGCCACACCAACAGCGATTTCGCCCGCAAGGAATTCAACCTGCGCAAATGGTCGGTGGACTTGCACGATCTCAATGGCGACCATTACCGCCGCCTGCAGATCGATGGACTGAGCGGCAGGATCGAATGCCAGCGCAATGAAGTCACGTTGCCCGTCATCACACAGAACTCAAGGACAGGTGGACATATTCTGTGATCCGCGTATTCATCGTCGACGACTCGGCCCTGGTTCGCCAGGTACTGACCAATTGCCTGGCAAGCCACCCCGGTATCGAGGTGATCGGCCAGGCCAGCGACCCGATCTACGCCATCGACAAGATGCGGCGCGACTGGCCGGATGTCATCATTCTGGACGTGGAAATGCCGCGCATGGACGGCCTGACCTTTCTGCGCCAGATCATGAGCGAGCGCCCGACCCCGACCCTGATCTGCTCGACCCTGACCGAAGCCGGTGCCAGTGTTTCCGTCGAAGCCCTGGCGGCCGGTGCGGTGGGTGTTTTCACCAAGGCCCGGCTGGGCCTGAAACAGAGCCTTGAGCAGATCTCGGGGGATCTGATCCGCAAGATCGAAGAAGCAGCCCGCACCCGCCCAGGCGCTTTCCGGCCACCTGCACGTACCCAGGCCGCGGAGGCACCGCCGCCACCGGCAAACCCGCTGCTCAGAACCACAGACCGGGTCGTGGCTCTGGGCTGTTCGACCGGCGGCACCCAGGCACTGGAATTCATTCTTCGCCAACTGCCACGTGACTGCCCGGGCATTGTGATCGTTCAACACATGCCGGAGAAATTCACGGCCGATTTTGCCAGGCGTCTCGACAGCCTGTGTCAGATCGAAGTCCGCGAAGCCAAGCACCTGGACCGCGTTCACAGCGGCCTGGCCTTGATCGCCCCCGGCGGTCTGCACATGCAGCTCAAGCGCAACGGAGCCCACTATCAGGTCGAGGTTCTCGACGGCCCACCGGTCAACCGGCACAAGCCATCGGTAGACGTGCTGTTTCGCTCCATGGCCAGACATGCAGGCGCCAATACCCTGGGCGTGATCATGACCGGCATGGGAGACGATGGCGCCCGCGGCCTGCTGGCCATGCGTGAAAGCGGAGCCCATACCGTCGCTCAGGATGAGGCCAGTTGCATTGTGTTCGGCATGCCCAAGGAAGCCATTCGCATGGGCGCGGCACAAGCGATAGAACCGCTGTCCAGAGTACCGATACTGATCCAACAGTTTGGTGACAGCGCACGGCATGGCTAACGCAATGCCAGCGCCACAATCAGGGATAGGGATGTCCTTTGCGTGGCTGTATTTCGCACGGATGCAGTCCGCCATCAGCGGGCTATCATCAACTCCCGCGGGAGAACAGTAATCGTAGCTTTCACTCGTTGCCAGCTATTCCCTTCCCATGCGACACAGGCCGGAAATATGCCTTGCCGAATTCTGCTCGCCGATAGCTACCCATTGTTTCGGGCGGGTATCCGGGCACTACTGGAAAAACAACACGAATACGAAATCGTCGGTGAAGCCGGCGATGGAGACAGCATCATCCAGCTGGCTTGCCTGCTGTCACCGGACATCGTCCTGCTGGACATGTCCATGGAGCGATCATGCAGCGTGCATGCACTGGAAGAACTGTCGGTGCATGCGCCCTGCTCCAAGGTGCTGATGCTGTCGACACATACCGACTCAGGCTTTGTCATGAAGTGCCTGCAACTGGGTGCCCAGGGCTATCTGCTCAAGAGCGCCAGTTTTCTGGAGCTGGAACTGGCCCTGCAAGCATTGCAGCATGGCGATCAATACCTGTCTTCGGAGGTCGTGCCGCTGGTGGTCAGCGAGGCAGTCAAGAAAAGCCTCACGCCCCCCTCGCCCACAAGATCCGGAAATTTTTCACTGACCGAACGACAGCTTGAAATCCTGCGCCTGATCGCCCGTGGTGAATCGACCCGTTCCATCGCCCTGGGTCTTGGCCTGAGCGTCAAGACGGTGGAGGCCCATCGCTCCCAGGTCATGCATCGTCTGGGGATTCACGACCTTGCCAGTCTGGTGCTTTTCGCCGTTCGGGAAGGGATCATTCAGGTCAACGATTAGCATGACGTCAGCAGTGGCGGCTCAAAGGCCGTCACTTCAGGCAACGCCTGATCCCACCTCACAACTTCCACCGACGCGGTTTGTGCCGAGCAGCCCTGAGACAGGCTTGAAGCCCCTGCGTCGAGGGTGATCACGTTCGGGTTGCCATGTTTCTCAAGGCTGCCCTTCTGGCCATGTATCAGAGGGTCGAACCAGGCTCCCGTGGCGATCTGCACGACACCAGGACGAATGTCGTCCGAGACAATCGCACCGGCCAGAAAAGCACCGCGCTCATTGAAGACCTTGACCACATCGCCGTCGCCAATGCCGCGTGCCTGGGCATCACGGCGATTGAGGGTCAAGGGCTCGCGTTCGTGGATTTTTGAAGCGCGGCTATAGGCACCATGATCGTACTGGCTGTGCAGGCGGGTTCGCGGCTGGTTGGACAGCAGGTGCAAGGGAAATGAGGTCGCAGGCTTGTCCAGCCAGACCGGATGCCCCGGACAGTCCGCGTAACCGAACCCGGCAATGCGCTCGGAGAAGATTTCGATACGCCCTGAAGGTGTGGGCAAAGGGTTGGCCTGCGGATCATCGCGAAAAGGCTTGAGCAGAATCATGTCGGTTTCGGGGTATTGCACCTCGAACAGGCCGTCGCGCCAGAACCGGTCATAGTCCGGTAACTGCACGCCGAAGGTTTCGGCCCGCTCGCGAGACTGCTCATAGATATGTCGCAGCCAGGCCGATGCATCACGTCCTTCTGTGAAGGCATCGGCAACGCCCAGGCGCTGCGCAAGGTCGGCAAAGATCGAATAGTCGTCGCGGGCTTCGCCCACCGGCTCGATGGCTTGCTGCATGGCGATCATGAAGCGGTCGGACGCCGCGCTGCCAATGTCATTGCGCTCCAGCGCCGTGGTCGCGGGCAGGACGATATCGGCGTACCTGGCCTGGGCGGTCCAGTACTGCTCGTGAACGATGATGGTTTCCGGCCGCTGCCAGGCATCCAGCAGGCGATTGAGGTCCTGATGGTGGTGGAAGATATTACCGCCGGCCCAGTACACCAGTCGAATGTCGGGATAATGCCGCTGCTGGCCGTTGTAATCAAAAGGCTCGCCGGGGTTGAGCAGCATGTCGGCGACACGCGCCACCGGGATGAAATCCTTGACCGGGTTGCTGCCCTGCTCGAAGCGTGGCCCCGAGAATGCTTTGCGACCGCTGCCCGTATTGTTCATGCAGCCATAGCCCAGACCAAAACCGCCTCCCGGCAAACCGATCTGCCCCAGCAGCGCGGCAAGGGTCACGGTCATCCAGAACGGTTGCTCGCCATGAATGGAACGCTGCAAGGAATAGGCGACATTGATCATGGTCCGCTTGCCGGCCATGCGCTGCGCCAGTTCGGTGATCTGCCGGGCCGGGATTCCAGTCAGTTGCTCGGCCCATTGCGTGTCCTTTGGCTGCCCGTCGACATGCCCCAGCAGATACTCGCGAAAGCGCTCATAGCCCACGGTATAGCGCTGCACAAAGGCTTCGTCATGCAGCCCTTGGGTGATCAAGACCCAGGACAACGCCATCATCAGCGCCGTATCGCTGCCGGGACGAATCGCCAGCCACTCATTCTTTTCAGGGCCGACCAGGTCATCACGCAACGGGCTGACATTGACGAACTCCACACCCGCTTTCGACATCGCCTGCAAGGCATCGGCCAGCAGGTGATCGCTGGCACCGCCGGGGCTTGTCTGGGCGTTCTTGGCGGGCAAGCCACCGAAGGCCACGAACAGCTCGCAATGCTCGGCCAGGTTCTTCCAGGAGGTGTGCGCCGCCAGCAGCCAATCCATATTGCCGACGATATGCGGCATCAACACACGACCTGCGCCGAGGCTGTAACTGTCGGTGCTGAACACATAACCACCCAGGCAGTTGAGGAAGCGATGCAACTGGCTCTGGGCATGATGAAAACGCCCTGCACTGCCCCAGCCATAACTGCCGCCGAAGATTGCCTGATTGCCATGCTCGCCCCTGATGCGCTTCAGCTCTCGGGCGACCAGATCCAGTGCAACGTCCCAGGACACTTCAACGAACGGCTCCTGCCCCCGCAGCTCGGGTCGGCCACCTGGCTCATGAAGAAAACTGCGGCGCACAGCGGGACGCTTGATGCGGGTCGGCGATGCAATGGCGCCTGCAACCGAATCACCAATGGGCGAAGGGTCCTTGTCCCACTCTGCGGGCACCAGCGCTTCAAGCTTTCCGTCCACGACGTGTGGGCGGTAGACGCCCCAGTGCAATGAAGTGAACGTCATGATGAAGGACTCCTGAGGGGTTTTGGCTTGGAGATTTCGCGAATGAATTCGCTCCTACGGGGTTCGGTGTGTGCGAATGAATCAACGCGAAACCTGCTCCTGCAATTTAAGCGCCGAATTGAACGACTCATCGAACACGCTGGCCGCCGGGTAGCTTTTGGTCAGCCCGGCGCTGTTGAAAAAATCGATGGTCTGCTGCGCGCCCGCAATCACTTCAGGGGTAATCGGCACCACGACTATCTGCGAACGGGAGAACCAGCGGCGGGCGACGTCTGCATCGGCTCGGGTCAGGCCTGACCAGGCGTTGGCGTAGGTTTCGCTGTTTTTCGGATCACGCACCGACCAGTCGCGAGCCGCTTGCAAACGCTGAAGGAAGTCGTTGATCTGGGCACGCTTGTTCTTGATGGCCTTGTCGTTGGCAACAATGAAACTCTGGGCCGGAATCAACCCCTTGGCCGTGACAATCACCCGCGCGCCCTGGCGTTCCTGCTGGGTGACGTAGGGTTCCCAGGTCGCAATGGCATCCACCGAACCGCCGTCCAGAGCGTGAGAAGAATCCAGCGCACTGAGATAACGATAGTCCACGGCATCACGAGACACGCCCGCCTTGTCCAGTGCGGTGAGCATCAACTGCTGGCTGAACGAGCCTTTCCAGATCGCCACTTTCTTGCCTGCCAGATCCGCAACGCTCTTGATGGAAGAGTCCTTGCGTACCACGATGGCCACGCCATCCAGATTCTGCCGCGACACGCCGATGACCTTGATCGGTGCGCCCAGAGCGCCCATGAACAAAGCAGGCGAATCCCCCAGCAAACCGACATCCAGACTGCCGACGTTCAAGGCTTCGGCCACGGGCGAGCCGGCGGTGAACTGCTTCCATTCCAGTTCGTAAGGCAGGTCGTTGAGCACACCCGCAGCTTCCATCACGGTACGGGCGCTATAGCTCTGGTCGCCCACCACCAGATCAGCGGCCTGAGCACTCAACGAAGCCGCAAGCGTCAGGAACAGACCGGACAGAACGCTTTTTTTCCATCGGGCAAGGGTGTTGTCGGGCACGTGCAATCTCCACTGGATCGAAATGGGGTCTGGATCCGCAGGTGCGGTAGCCGATTTTTTGATAACGGTTTCAATGTTTGAAACGAATTCTTAGAACCCTATCATTCTAAAAAACATTATCTAAATTCATTTTCGATCTAGCCTAATATGCAAACAGCTCAGTTATCACCCCCTCAGCTCAAAGGGTGTCGCTGGTTGCCAATCGCTCGCGCAAGAACTCGATCAGGGCCTGCACGGGCCTTGAGGCCTGACGATGCTGTGGATAAACCGCCGACAAGGTGAGGGGCTCGGGACGCAGATCGTCCAGCACACTGACCAGGCTTCCACTGCTCAGCGCGGCCCCGACAATGAAGGTCGGCAAGTATGTGATGCCAAGCCCGGCAATCGCCGCATCGCGCAACAACTCGCCGTTATTGGTACGCATCCGCCCGCTGACATTGAGGCTAACGGGTTTGCCATTGCCCTGGAAACGCCACTGCACCTGACGGTTGTGACCATAGGGCAAGCAGTCGTGGGTGTGCAGGTCTTCAGGTTTTTCCGGACGTCCCCGCTCAGCCAGGTATGCAGGGCTGGCGCAGTACACCCGGTCAATTGTTGCGATACGCCGGGCAATCAGGCTGGAGTCTTCCAGCACGCCAATACGCAGCACCAGATCATAGCCCTCGCTGAGCAGGTCCACTGGCCGATCACTCAGATCCACCTCCACTGCCACATCCTTGTAGCGCTGCAGAAACAACGGAAGCAGGCAACCCAGATGCGCCACGGCAAATGATAGCGGCGCGCTCAGGCGCAAGGTGCCGCGTGGTTCGCTGTTCTGCCCCGAAATGCCCTGCTCGACCTGCTCGACTTCGCCCAGCAGGCGCAAGGCCGATTCGTAATAGCTCTGCCCCAGCGGGGTGACATCCAGGCGCCGGGTCGAGCGATTGAGCAAGCGCACGCCCAGCCGCTCTTCGAGCTGCATCAGGCGACGGCTGACGAACTGCTTGGACAGGCCCAGCTTGTCGGAGGCCGCCGTGAAGCTGCCCGACTCCATGACCTGGCAAAAAATGCGCATATCTTCAAAGGGGTTCATTGTCACAACCTGGTTGACAGTTAAACGCTTTATAGCCGCTTTTTCGCCTTTCAGCACCCTATTAATCTGTATCCATGGTGCAGACAAGGCCCGAAGCCAGCACTGCCCTTATCAGCCAACCACTTTCGTTTTTCAAAAGGACTGACCCCATGAACACTCTGCAAAAAGCCCTGACCACTACCCTGCTCGCCCTGTCCGTCAATAGCGCCTTTGCCGCTGGCAGCCCTGGCGTCGAACACAACACTCAGGCCTTTCTCGAAGCCCTGGCCGCTGGTGGTGGCAAACCGCTTGAACAACTGAGCCCCAAGGATGCCCGCGCAGTCCTGACCGGCGCCCAGGCCTCGGTCAAGGTGGATCTGTCGGGTGTGGAAGTCAGCGAGCGTTCGATTGATGCCAACGGTCAGAAGATCACCCTCAAGATCGTCCGTCCTGCCAAGATCAAGGGTGACCTGCCGGTGTTCATGTTCTTCCACGGCGGCGGCTGGGTTTTGGGTGACTTCCCGACTCACCAGCGACTGATCCGTGATCTGGTGGTCGGCTCCGGTGCGGTAGCCGTGTATGTGGATTACACGCCATCACCTGAAGCCCGGTACCCGACAGCTATCAATCAGGCCTACGCCGCAACCCGCTGGGTGGCCGAGCATGGCAAGCAGATCGGCGTCGATGGCAGCCGGCTGGCTGTAGCAGGCAATAGTGTCGGCGGCAATATGGCAGCGGTCGTGGCGCTGATGGCCAAGGAACAGAAAACACCGGCGCTGCGCTTCCAGTTGCTGCTGTGGCCGGTCACCGATGCGAACTTCGATAACGGCTCCTACCAGCAGTTTGCCGAAGGTCACTTCCTGACCAAAGGCATGATGAAGTGGTTCTGGGACAACTACACCACCGATGCAGGCCAGCGCGCCCAGATCCATGCCTCGCCTCTGCAAGCCAGCAGCGAACAATTGCGCGGCCTGCCTGCGGCGCTGGTACAGACCGCCGAGTTCGACGTGCTGCGTGACGAAGGCGAAGCCTATGCCCGCAAGCTGGATGCGGCAGGCGTACCGGTGACGGCGGTGCGCTACAACGGGATGATCCATGACTTCGGCCTGCTCAACCCGCTGAACCAGATCCCTGAAGTCCGCGCCGCGATGCGTCAGGCGGCCAACGAGCTCAAAGCCCACCTCGGCAACTGATAACCAGCCCGCCATAACCTGCCCCACCGGGCAGGTTTCAGCCTGTCATGCCGGAGTCGCACCATGTCCTTTCTGCTGAGCCATCCCCTGCTGTGGAGTGCCCTGTTGTTGCTGGCCGATGTGTCGATCTGGCATCTGTCACCGGTCCAGCTTCGAGTGATTCGGGTCGGTATTCGCCTGGGTCTGTTTCTGGCCTTCAGTACGCTCATCATCAATGCCGGTATCAGCCCGTTGCAGGCACCCGCATGGCCAGATGACAGCGTGCTGCAACTGGGTGCAACGGCACTGGCGATTCTCTGGTGGGTGTACGCAGCCCGTGTGCTGACGGTGCTGATCGGCCTGGCCCTGATGCATCGCATCGGTCATAGCGGACGCCTGCTGCAGGACGTGATTGGTGCGCTGGTGTTTCTGATCGCTGTGGTCGCGGCAGCCGGTTATGTGCTGGAACTGCCCGTCAAAGGGCTTCTGGCAACTTCGGGGGCCGTGGCAATCATTGTCGGTCTGGCGCTGCAAAGCACCTTGAGCGATGTGTTTTCCGGGATCGTGCTCAACACCACCAAGCCCTATCAAGTCGATGACTGGGTCTCGATCGACGGCATCGAAGGCAAGGTGACCGATATCGACTGGCGCGCCACGCATCTGCTGACCAGCGCTGGCAGCACGGCCGTCGTGCCCAACTCCGTGGCGGCCAAGGCCAAGATCGTCAACCTGAGCAGGCCGACTCACATGCATGGCGTGTCGATCAGCATTCAGGTGCCCAACCATATCCGCCCGCGCCGCGTGCTCGATGCTCTGGATCGTACCTTGCAGGGCAGCAGCAGCCTGTTGCTCTCCCCAGCCCCGAAAGCAGTGCTCAAGGAAGCCGGGGAAAGCATGTCCGAATATGTGGCCAGCGGTTTTATCGCGGACCTGAGCAAGAAAGGCGAAGTGCGTAATCAACTCTTCGACCTCGCGCACCGCCATCTGGAGGCCGCTGGCATCGTCCGTCAGCTTGACGGCAGCAGCGAACCGACTTCCCGTGCCCGCACTCTGCTGGAAGAGGTGAAAGTCTTCCGTTCATTGAGCGAGCCGGAACGCGACCGCCTGGCACAACACATGACCGCGCAGCAGTACTCGGCAGGGCAAGTGGTGCTGGATTTCGACGAGGTTGCCGATTACCTGTTCGTGATTGCCACAGGGGTGGTCAGTGCCTCGGTGGCCAACGGCAACGAGCAAGTCGAGGCGGGCCGCATGGGGCCGAGTGAGGTCATGGGCGAGCAAAGCATTCTCGCGGATACACCGTCCGAAGCGCGATTCACGGCAATGACCTCCAGCATCATCTATCGAATCGACAAGAACGTTGCACGTGCCTGCATGGAGCAATCCGGCCAGGTCAATAACGCGCTGCACAAGTTGCAGGCGGTTCGGCAGAAGAACAGTCATTCGGCGCTGCTGGCAAGACCTGCCCAGGTCAAGAAAGGCGGCTTTCTCAGTTGGCTGAAAACTCGCTGAGCAAGTACTGGAAAGCGCAGGCCAGAGCGCTGCGCAAAACCGATAGCGGCTGATCGTCGCCTGCGAAATTAACAACGATTAACTCGTCAGCCCTGTTCCTGCACCCAAGAATGGCGCTCTCTGCGCAGACTTTTGCCCATCGAAAGGTGCTGACAAAACAGCCAACTCATTTGCACCTTCACGCGACAATGGACATTGCCATGACTCAGGTTCCGCAATACCCCTGCTCGATATGCAAAACCATGGACGGCATCAAGCAACAGACAGCCGTCAGCGGCGGCCTGCCCCTCTGGCGCGAGCGTCTGGCCAAACAGTTGATCCTCGAAAAACTGGGTGAAAACATCGAAGTTTCCGAACTGGCCCGCGCCTGTGCCTTGTCCAGAAGCTATTTCTCCAGAGCCTTCAAACGCAGCACCGGCCTTTCGCCTCAGGAATGGATTCGCTGCCAGCGCATCGCTCGCGCAAAGTGCCTGATCCAGCACACGGACATGACCTTGACCCAGATAAGTCATGAGTGCGGATTCTGTGACCAATCGCACTTCTCGCATATATTTTCCCGTACCGAAGGCATCAACCCCTTTACTTGGCGCGGTCATGCGCTAAAGAACACTGATAACAGCAAAGTGTTTGCCGCCAGCGGATTCTGAAATAAGGGCTAGATTGAAAGTCGCATCACGAGCAAGCTCGAGAGCGTACTTGTCTGCCCGAAAAACAGAATCCCAGGCGACACAACAGGAATGAACCTTTGACCCTTCTCACCGAGCCGGCCGTGCATTTCGGCCCTTATCGGATCTACCCGCAGCAACGTCTGGTGCTGGAAGCCGACCGTCCCGTGCGGCTGGGCAGTCGCGCCCTGGATATCCTGTTGATCCTTATCGAACATGCCGGGGATACGGTCAGCAAACAACAACTCATTTCCCATGTCTGGCCCAGGACTGTGGTCGAGGACAGCAATCTGCGCGTACATATGGCTGCGCTGCGCAAAGCGCTGGGCGATGGCCAGGCGGGACAGCGTTATATTGTTACAGTTGCACAACGTGGTTACAGCTTTGTTGCTCCCATCGCCCTGCAACGGGTCGAACACAGGCCAGATGCCCCTATGAAAATCTCGACCAGCCACAATCTGCCCACTCGTCAATCGCGCATCCTGGGACGTGATGCACTGGTAAGCCGGCTGGCAGGCCAACTGCAACAACACCGTTTCATTTCCCTGACCGGCCCCGGCGGCATCGGCAAGACCACGGTCGCCCTGCGGGTTGCGGAGCAGTTGATCGGCCAGTATCGCGATGGCATTCGTCTCATGGACCTGGCGCCCCTGACCGATCCGGCAATGGTCGCGACTCACCTGGCCCTGCTGCTCGACATCGCTGTACACGATGACGACCCCATGAGCCATCTTGGCGCCTACCTGCACGATCGCAGGATGCTGCTGGTGATCGACAACTGCGAGCACATGGTCGATACCATTGCCCTGCTGAGCGAAAGCATTCTGCGCAGCGCCCCCGATGTACACATTCTGATCACCAGCCGCGAAAGCCTGCAGGTCGATGGCGAATGGGTCGAGCGCCTGGAACCTCTGGACTGCCCGCCTTTCGAGGGGACGAGCAGCGCCGAAGCCATGAATTTTGCGGCACTGCAATTGTTCGTCGAACGCGCCACGGCCAGTCAGGAACACTTTGAACTGACCGAAGCCAACCTGCCCATGGCCATTGAAATATGCCAGCGCCTGGATGGTATTCCCCTGGCCATCGAACTGGCCGCTGCTCAGGTGGGTAACCTGGGTTTCAGCAAATTGCTCGAACACCTGCAAACCAGTTTCCGTCTTCACGGCCAAAGCCATCCGGATGGATTGGCTCGCCACCAGACCTTGCGCGCCACGCTGGACTGGAGCTTCCAGATGCTGAGCGCCAGCGAGCAGACGTGCCTGCAACGCCTGAGTATCTTCAAGGACCGCTTCACCCTGGAGTCCGTCATGGCGGTGGTGGTGGATCAGCAGATCAGCCCGCAGGAAGTCCTGGCCATCATTCCCCAACTGATCAGCAAGTCGCTGCTCAATGTCGAGTTCGTGGACGACGAGGTCCTCTATCACTTGCTGGATACCACCCGCAGTCATGCACTGGAAAAACTGCTCCAGCACGAACAACTGCCCGAGCTTCGCGAACGCCATGCACGGCGCTGCCTCGTGCTCATGCAACAGGCACAGCAGGACTGGGAGCACATTCCCACTCAACAATGGATCGACCGCTATATCTACAGCCTGGAAGACATAAGGACAGCATTGGAGTGGGGATTCAACAGCGCTCACGCGCAGAGGCTGGCCATTGAGCTGGTTGCCAACAGCACACCTCTCTGGCAGGAATTATCGTTGCTCAAAGAACACGACTTCTATGTGCGCAAGGCACTGAGGCTGCTGGAAACCGATCCCCTTGCACCCGCGAAGCTGCTGATCCCCCTGAAGCTGGCACTGGGCAGCATTTCCTTTCATACCCGTAGCGACACGCCCGAAGCGCTGGACGCTTTCATGAGCGCACGGGTACTGGCCGAGCATCACAATGATCTAGCGGGCCAGTTGCAGGCCATTTCCGGAAAGATGATCGTTGACGTGTGTCGCGGTGATTACCTGCAAGCCCTTGAACAGAATCGCCAGTTCAATCGGCTGGGCATGAACACCGATACCTTTATCTGCATGAGCACCCATCGCTTACGGGTTCTGGCGCTGCACTTTTCCGGCGATCAGACCCTGGCACGGCTGAATGCCGAGCAGGTCATCCAGCGCATGGCACAAAGCGGACATCCTCATCAGTTCACGTATGTTTTCGGCGTGCAATACGATCAGAGCGTTGCGGCCCTGACCATTCTGGCGCGCATTCTATGGCTGCAAGGACGTCCCGAGCTTGCGTGGCAGACCGCACGGCAGGCGCTGGACATTGCCCTGCAGATCAAACACGGAACGTCCATCTGTCACACCCTCTCCCTGGCTGGTTGCGCCATCGCCCTCTATAACGGCGATACCCAGACAGCCAGCGAGTTGTTGAAGCTGCTGCGCGACCACTCGCAAAGGCATTCGGCACTGCTGTTTTATGACTGGGGGCAGCGCTACGCGCAGTTGATGACCTCCCCAGCCACCGAGAACAATTTTGCGGCCAGTACCGGGTTCATCAGAGACATCATGATCACCCTGCGTCCAGGTCCGGTCGACGATGCCCTGTTCGAGCGGGCGCAAAGCGGAGCAGCAGGCTGGTGTACATCGGAAATCCTGCGCGCCAGAGCCGACACTCTCCCACCTGAAGACGCCGAAACCGCCGAAGCCATACTGCTCAAGGCATTGAGCGTGGCGCAGAAACAGGGTGCCCTGGCCTGGGAACTGCGCAGCGCCACTTCTCTCGCCAGGCTCAAGCAGCGTCAGGGCTACAGGCAGCAGGCATACGCTTTGCTGGAGCCTGTGTATGCACGGTTCACCGAAGGCTTCACAACGCCGGACCTGATCGCGGCCCGGCAATTACTCGATCAGTTGCGGTGACGGAGCGCGCGCTACTGCGAAGCGCTCCATACCGAGATAACGTGCAAGACGAGCCTCGTATACTCGCCCGTCACCACTGGCTTGCAGTTTCTCCAGCGCATAGAAACGAGTGGTGCGCAGCAAGTCATAACGCAAGGTACCGCCGCCCTGGCTTATCGACAGCAGCGATTTGCCCACCAATTGCTCCAGCGCCTTGGCGATGCCTTCAGCGGGCAACGAAACACAGCTGCAGACTGCAATGGCAGCCGACTTCGTGAAGGCCGAACCAAAGACCGCAATACGCTGCAGTACGATTTGCTCGTGCAGGCTCAGTCGCTCGAAACTCCAGTCCAGGGATGCCTTGAAGGTCTGGTGACGCACGACAGAAGTGCGCCGGCCAAAGCCTGGCAAATGAACCCCCTTGTCCAATTGAGCTGGCAAACCCGCCAATCCAAAGACGTCGATTCTGGCAGCCGCCAGCTCGATAGCCAGAGGAATGCCATCGAGCCGTCGACAGATATCAGCCACTGTCGCTACATCCTGTTTACGCAAGACAAAACCTTGCCTGGAAGCCTGGGCACGACGGACAAAAAGCTGCATGGCCGAACAGGCCATGGCGTCACGCGTACCTGCGGATGCAATGGTCAGCGCCGGCAGCCCCAACACGGATTCGCCTCTGGCCTGCAGCGCCTGACGGCTGGTCACCAGAATCGACAGATGGGCACAAGCCGGCAACAGGGTTTCGGCCCAGCGTCGACTGTTTTCAAGCTGATGCTCGCAACCGTCGAAGATCAACAGCGCACGCCGTCCGGCCAGCGTCGAGGCCAGATCAGCCAGAGACGAATCTCTGCCAAGCCCCAGCGCCGAAGCCATTTGGCCGGCCACCTGCTGTGGGTCATCCAGAACAGAAAAGTCGATAAGCCAGGCACCATCCGGATAATGCCTGAGCAGTGATTCAGCGACCCGGCAGGCCACCGTTGTCTTGCCGATACCACCAGGCCCGACCAGGGTCATGAGGCGTACTCCGGGCAACTGACGCACGATCCTGCCCACGACTTCATCGCGACCGATCACCGATGTCAGGCGCGCAGGCAGATTGTGCTTCGGCGCATTGATCTGCGGGTTCGCCTCCACCTGCTCGACCCTGGCTACGAAGCAATAACCTCGCAAGGGAACCGTCTCGATAAAGCGTTGACCTTTCTGCCCGTCTTTCAAGGCTCGACGCAAGGCCGCGACCTGCACACGCAAATTGATATCTTCGACGATAGAGTCGGGCCAGACCTGAGCAATGAGGCTGTTCTTGCTGACAATGCTGCCCGCCTGCCCGATCAGCACCTGAAGGATATCGAGCGCCCTGCTCCCCACGCGCAATGTTTTGTCGCCCTGCATCACCTGACGCTGACGAACATCAAGCACATAGGGCCCGAAACGCAGTACCGAATCGTTGTGTATATTCTTGAGGCTGTCCATATCCGTTCACACGCCGATAAACCCGGCTATCCGGACCACCGCACGACCCTTGCAAAAGATTCGTGTTCATCTTGGCAGGCAGGAAAACCGGAACAACCGGCACAGGAGGCGCGATACGGTCATTGCGGTGCGCAATACGGACAATGGGGCGTGCTTAGCTGAACTGCTCGCGATACTGGGCTGGCGTCAGCCCGATCTTGCCGCTGAACAGGAAGCGCATGTGCCGCACACTGCCGAAGCCGCTTTTATAAGCCACGGTCTTGAGTGGCAGCTCTGTGGTTTCCAGCAGGTTCCGGGCGTGATCGATGCGAGCGCTCTGCAGGAAGTCCATGGGCGTCATCCCGACTTCACGGGCAAAGGTGCGAGCGAAGTGTCGGGCACTCATATTGGCGAGGCTGGCCATGCGCTCGACGCTGAAGGCCTCATCCAGATGTTCCAGCACATAGTTCTGTACGCGGGTAACGGGGGTTTCCTGCAAGGCAATGGCAGTCATCAAGGGGCTGAACTGCGCCTGGCCGCCCTGGCGCCTCATCAATACCAGCAACACTTTGGCCACATCCTGGGCGACCTTCTTGCCATGATCCTGGGCAACGACCGCAAGTGAGAGGTCGATACCGGCAGTGACGCCACCGGAAGTCATGAGGTTGCGATCACGGATGTAGATCTGATCGGTTTCCACCTGCGCCTTGGGGAAACGTTTGATGAGCCGGTCGGTGTAATGCCAGTGAGTCGTGACGCGATGCCCATCGAGCAACCCGGCATCCCCCAGAATGAAGGCACCGGTGCAGATGGAGCCGTAGCAAGAAGACCGGGGCGCGACCTCATTGAGCCAGTTCAATAAAGGCTGGTGCCTTTCGTTGTAGGCACCCGGCCCTCCGGGTATCAACAGAAGGTCGTAATCCTCCACGGCCTGGTCCATATGCCGGTCAGCCACGATGTTGACGCCGCTGGACGCACGAAGCGCGCCCTGCTCGGTGCCAATGGTCGATATCCGGTAATGCTTGTCGGGCGCCAGATAGCGATTGGCAATGGAAAAAACCTCGATAGGCCCGGCCATATCGAGCAAGAGAAAGTCCGGAAATAACACCATCGCCACGGTTTTCATAAGTCGCGCATCACTTGAATGAAGACAGACTGCGCATTATGAACAAGATGGGCCGGCTCTGCTGGCTACCCGACACTGTCAACCAGAGCAGGACAGTCATTCGTTTTTCAGCTACTTATTGCCAGCCTCGATAACCAGTAACCTTTCTCTCACTTGGTCGATACCTGAATTTTCAGCCTCGACATATGAATGGAGAAAGAATCATGCTGACTCTTCGCAAAGCTTCCGATCGTGGCGCAGCCAACCATGGCTGGCTGAAATCCTTTCACACCTTCTCGTTTGCCAGCTACTACAACCCGCTGGAACAGGGGTTTTCCGATCTGCTGGTGATCAATGACGATCGTGTCGCAGCAGGCAAAGGGTTCGGCCAGCACCCCCATCGCGACATGGAGATTTTCTCCTATGTGCTCGAAGGTGCCCTGGAGCACAAGGACACACTGGGGACCGGCTCGGTCATCCGACCTGGCGACGTGCAGCTGATGAGCGCTGGCAGCGGCGTTGCACACAGCGAGTTCAATCACTCGGCAAGCGAGCCGGTGCATTTCCTGCAGATCTGGATTGTGCCGAATGTGGCCGGTGCGCAACCGACCTATCAGCAGGAACACTTCAGCCCGGAACAGAAACGCGGACGCCTGCAGCTGATCATCTCCCCCGAAGGGAACGATGGCTCCTTGAAAGTCCGTCAGGATGCCCGGGTCTATGCCGGTCTGTTCGACGGTAATGAAACGGCCAGCCTTGAAGTGGCAGCCGATCGCCATGCCTACGTACATGTCGCCCGTGGCAGCGTCGTGCTCAATGGTGAGCGTCTCGGGGAAGGCGATGGTGTGCGTCTGCGTGACGAACAGCAGATTCACTTGAGTGAAGGCGTCGATGCCGAAGTGCTGGTTTTCGATTTACGGCCGAACGAGCGGCCGCAGATGCCTTGAAGACTCTTTCTATATATAGAAAGAAAAAAGCGCGCCTCCTGATGAATGGGAGGCTCGCGAAGGGAAAAAACGCAAAAACAAAAACGCCGCTCAATGAGCGGCGTTCTTGAAGAATATGGAGCGGGAAACGAGACTCGAACTCGCGACCCCGACCTTGGCAAGGTCGTGCTCTACCAACTGAGCTATTCCCGCAATGGCGTCCCCTAGGGGACTCGAACCCCTGTTACCGCCGTGAAAGGGCGGTGTCCTAGGCCACTAGACGAAGGGGACACGCTACCCGGAACACATGGTGTGTGTTCCAGTGTCCAGATCCGTATCCTAAGACTTGGTTCTGGTTTCACTCAACCCCGCCCTAGAGCAGAATTGTATAAAACTGGAGCGGGAAACGAGACTCGAACTCGCGACCCCGACCTTGGCAAGGTCGTGCTCTACCAACTGAGCTATT
>NZ_JAIGPJ010000046.1:0-33083 GCF_019719005.1 Pseudomonas cichorii | reverse complement strand
AGACTTCGACACGGCCAAGCTTTTTAGCGAAAAATACCGGCTAAAAGCTTGACCGTGAACAGAGTATCTACGCTCAATCCTGCACTTCTCCCAGCGAATGGCGCACATACTCCGGCGTCAGGCCGTTGTACCAAAGCAGAATCGTCGATACCAGAATCGTGACCAGCACCAGCAGCCCTACCGCCCAGACCGCTGCGGCGTAGAGCGGAGCCTTGCCTTCTGGCAGGCGCATGAAAGGGGCTATGCCCACGAACAGCAGCGCCGTCGAATAGATTGAAGCAAGCCCCAGCACCAGAATGGCCAGCCAGCGACTGGGATACAGGCCTGCAATACCCGCCAGGAAAAAGGGTGTCGTGGTGTAGGTGGCAAAGCCGATGCTCTGGTTGAGGGTCGGTCGGGCTTCAAAGGTTCGAGACATCCAGCGAATGAAGCTTCCCATAATCAGCGTCCCGATCAGAAAAGCCACGTAGAGCAACGCACAGAGCTGCAATGCGCTCTTGGTGCTGAGTTTCACGTTTTCACCTTCAGCCAGGCTCCAGCCGACCTGAGTGGTGCCTATGTACAGGCAGACGACCGGTATCAGCGCCAGCAGTATCAAGTGGGGCAGGTAGTGCCGGGGTTCCTGGTCCTCCTTGTGCCGGATGGTTCGCCAGGCGTCTCTGGGCTGGATGAAAAGTTTGACGATCAATGGCGCGTTCATGGCGAATCCCTCTCAGTGTCTGCCCGCAACTTTCCCTGTTTCCTGCGAGCCCCCATCGACTTTACTGGCTGATGCCTGAAGGGTTTCGACCCATGGGACGGTCGGAGCCATGAACGCATTGAGTTTTCCTACTTCTCTGAACTTTCTGGCCTGTCGGGACCTCTTCTATTTCAAGGGCGCCTGTTCGGTGGCCTCTGTTCAAACAGGTGGGAGGTTTCAAATGCCTTGGATATCTGAAAGTGGTTTATGGCTCTTTACGGCATTGGTCGCACTCATTGTGCTGGCCGATATCTGGGCTGTCCTGCGGGTGCGTAAGAGCGATACGTCCTCCAGCAACAAATTGATGTGGTTCATCGTGATCGTTGCCGTGCCAGTGATCGGTGTGCTGTTGTGGGTACTGACCGGGCCTCGGCATATCTCCAAACCTGCGAACCCGGCTCAGGAAGCCAGCAAGTATTGATGCCGGCTTCAGGAATACTTCGCCGAATGGTGAGGGTCATTGACCAACCGTGCGCCGATGACCATTTCGCTGATCCAGTTCGTCAGCATTGAGCTGTAAATGCTCTGGCTGATGTCACTGCTCAGCGCATGGTCGGCGCCATCCACCAGCCGATAAGTCAGTGAATGGGCACGCTTGAAGGCGCTGCGATAGCTCATCAGCGTGGGAGATGGATTGGTTTTCAACGATTATCTCGATGCTTTCACTGCGCACCACCTCGGCTTTGTTGTTGCTCTTGGCCCCGGCTGATGTGCGCGTTCCCGAGCCTCCCTTGCGCTCGCCACCACCGGAGTGGATAAAACGCCGTTTTCTGCAATTCTTCTGCAATGCAGGGATGTTTATATCCTCGCCATCACGAATCCGTTATGGAGAAAACGCATGTCGATAATTGCAAAGTGGGCGTAGCAGGTTGTTGCCTTGTTTCTGCTCGGCTGGATGGCGACCGTTGTGGGGCAATGGAGCAGCACGATTGTCAGCGGTTCAGGAAGTGATCGTCTGGCACAGTTGAGCGAGAGCGTTTTGCTGAATGGCGGCGTGAGTGGCAAATCGGTTGCGGTTCAGGAAAGCGCATTTGCCAGTCAGGGTGAATAGAGCTTCTTACAGGCAAAAAAATGGCCCACAACACGGCGGGCCAAATGGGATTCATCAAAGGAGTGATGTGAATGTACAGAGCCAAACGTGAAGAGGATGTGAAATGAATGTTGGCAAAACGAGAACGGATTTTTAGGTAGGCGATGCACGGAAAATAGCGGGTTCGATGCAGCAAAAGCAGGCCCCCCGGAGTTTATCCGTCAAGCACCGGAGGGCTGGTGAGAGGGTGTCAGGTTGCAGCAGCTCGTTCCGGCGTTGCTCGTCTGGCAGAGCGTGGGAGGGGGTGAGGCGCATCAATGCGCGATTTCATTCGCTCGGCGAACTCCCTGGCTTCTTGCCAGCTCCGGCAGGTCACTGGGTAATCGTCCAGTTTCACTACCCAGTTTGCCCCGTGATTACCTTCTTCAATTCGGATAAGCATTGTACGCATCTCCATTTTGTAAGGTGAGCAGATGCCGAGTCACCGGCACGGAAAGTTGACGCACGAAATCCTGCGCCGAAAATGCCGATTGGGCTACAAAAAATTACATATCCCGATGAGCGTGTTTCATCTCCCTTGATCGGGATCAACTTGTTGATAACATCCAGCGGCAAGGGTGCCGGAAACGGTACTGTTCTGGACCGGGTAAATCACAAGGACAGGTCTGATAATGGCCAATGAAAGCCAGCCGCATATCCATCGCCAGACGCTCAGCATCACCCGCCAGGGCAGAGAACGTCTCAATGGCCATACCGGGCAGGTCATCTGGTTGACCGGCCTGTCGGGCTCCGGCAAATCGACCCTGGCCAATGCCCTGGAGCAGGTTCTGCATGCCGAGGGCAAACGGACTTACGTGCTCGATGGCGACAACGTTCGTCAGGGATTGAACCGGGACCTTGGGTTCAGCGACACAGACCGGGTGGAAAACATTCGCCGGGTAGCCGAAGTGGCCCGCTTGATGATGGATGCCGGGCTCATCGTGATTACTGCGTTTATCTCGCCCTTTCGCCGTGAGCGGGAAATGGCCCGGCAGGTGATTGGTGAGGACGACTTCACAGAGGTTTATGTGAGCACGCCAATCCAGGTGTGCGAAGAACGTGACCCCAAGGGGCTGTACAAGAAGGCCCGCAGCGGGCTGATCCCGAACATGACCGGTATCGATAGCGTCTATGAAGCACCGCACAGTGCCACTGTGACGATCGATACCTCCGAGCTTACGGTGCCAGAAGCCGTCAGCCGCGTTCTGGCCTCGATCAGAACGCCAGCTTGAAGCCGATCATTCCCAGCATGATTGCCAGGAAGGGCCGCAGCAGTTCATCGGATACGCGCCCGGCCATGTGGCTGCCCAGGTAAATGCCGGGCAATGAGCCCATCAACAGCCAGGCCAGCAACTCCCAGTTCATATTGCCCATGCTGGCATGCCCGAGGCCTGCGACCAGCGTAAGGGGAACGGCATGCGCGATTTCCGTGCCCACCAGGCGCCGGGTGGCCAGCAAGGGATAAAGAATGAACAGCGCCACTGTGCCCAGTGCGCCAGCGCCAATGGACGTCAAGGCCACCATGGTGCCAAGGATCAGCCCGGTCACCACCGTCAGAACGTTCAGTTTAGAGCCGCTGAAGAACGAAACTCCGTCGCCGCGACTGTGGGCAAAGGCCAGGAGTTTTTTCTTGAACAGTACGGCCATGGCCGTCAGAAGAAGGACGATGCCAAGCGCCTGCTTGATGATTGCATTCAGGGCATCAGGCGCCGAGTCCAGAGTGCTCAGAAACCATAACGTCATCAACACAGCCGGTACGCTGCCCAGGGTCAGCCAGCCGGTGATCTTCCAGTCGATGTTGTCGTTCTTTTTATGAACCAGCACGCCACCGGACTTGGTGATCGCAGCATAGAGCAGGTCTGTGCCCACGGCGGTCGCCGGATTGATGCCGAACCAGAGCAGAATGGGCGTCATCAATGAACCCCCACCTACGCCTGTCATCCCGACAATGAAACCGACCACCAAACCCGCTACTACAAAACCCAGACCGCCGACGTCCATATATGACCCTGTAAGACCTGTTGTCAGGTAAAAACCGGCGGGCAGCATAACGATTTATGTTCTGAGCGGTTATGAATATGTAATCTAAGGTTATAACCTTTTTTACAGGATCCGGATTTCAGGCACGGCTTCTGTGCCAATTTGCATGACCTGACTGGGTTGCAACCAGTTCAGCAGAGCGTCTGCTTCCATGGGTCTGGCAATCAGATAGCCTTGCCCTTCATCGCAGCCCCATTGCTTGACCAGTTTACGGGCGGCCTCTGTCTCGATACCTTCGGCCACCACGCAATAGCCCAGCTTCTTGGCCAGGCCGATCAAGGCTTTGACCAGGCGCTGGTCCGCCTCTTCAACGTTGAGGTTGCGCATCAGTGACTGGTCAATCTTCACGGTTGTGGCAGGTAACTGCCGCAGGTAGTTCCAGTTGCTGTAGCCCGTGCCGAAGTCATCGATGGCGATATGCATGCCCAGTTCGCGTAAGCGTTCCAGTTGGCTGCGGACTTCTGTCGGGTTCTGCATCAACGCGCTTTCGGTGAATTCCAGCTCGAAGAGTGAAGGAGAAATGTCATGTTTTTTCAGCAGCCAGATCACCCGGTCAGTGAACACTGGCCCTGTCAGGTCGTCAGGCGTCACGTTGATTGCTACACGGATATCGAAACCTTTGCGCTGCCAGCTGGCAGCCTGTTCAACGGCCGTCTGTAACACCCACAGGCTCAGGGGACGCATGAGCGCGGTCTTTTCAGCCAGGGGAATGAACTCGGCAGGCCCGATGGGCCCCAGTGTCGGATGAACCCAGCGCAGCAGCGCCTCGACCGATGTGCACTCACCTGAGGCCAGTTCTACGCGTGGCTGGTAAACCAGGCGCAACTGATCGTGGGCATGCACGGCACTGGTCAGTGAGCCCAGAAGCTGGAACGAGCGTTGTTGGGTCGCGTCCATGTGCGGTTCGTACAAGGCCCAGCCAACCTGACGGGCGCGGGCATCGTCGGCGGCACTGATGACCAGGCGCACCCAGTCCTGCTCCTCTGCCTGACCACCCTGCAGAGGCACAATCCCAAGGCCGACCTGCAACTGCACCGGAATGCCGTGGCATATCACGGGAGACTGGAGGTCTTCGAGAATGGCGCGATAGATCGATTCATCCGGCATATCGCCCGGCAACTGAAAACCGAAGCGTGTCGGGCTCACCTTATACAGCGGGCAGCTTGACGGGAGCATTGCCTGCAGACGGTTTCTCATCGCCACGATCAGATCCTGAGCGAAGTTGTAGCCCAGTGCCTTGACGATATCGTTGAGGAATTCGGGAGTGATCATGTCGACGGCTACCAGGCGCATCTCTTTACCGGCTTTGAGCGTCAGAAGAATGTCTTCTTCAAGGCGCAGGCGGTTGTAGAGTCCGGTGGTCTGATCGACGAAGCAACTGCGGCGCAGATCGACGATACGTTTCATCACCAGCCCGGCCAGACGCTTGAGCATCAACGCCTCACGCTCGCTCATGGCTTCGCGAGGTACGGTGTCGATCACGCAGAGCGTGCCCAGGCCAAGACCGTCGTCGGTAATCAGCGGTGAGCCAGCGTAGTAACGAATGCCCGGCTCACCGGTGACCAGGCCGTTGTCCTTGAAGCGTTCATCGAGGGTTGCGTCGACAACCTCCAGTGAACAGTCCGAGAGAATCGCATAGGCGCAGAACGAGACATCACGTGGCGTTTCCTGGGCCTTCAGACCAACCCGTGCGCGGAACCACTGTCGATGTTCGTCGACGATGGAAATCAGCACGATAGGGGCCTGGAAGAACTCGGCGGTCATCGCCACGATCTCCTCGAAGACCTCATCCACCGTGTTTTCAAGTACGCACAGTTCGGTAATACGTAACAAACGTTGCGTTTCGTTCAGCGGAAGGGGGGCGCCGGTGCTCATAAAACTCTCGAATCAGCAGGGTGGTGACTAATTGCCACTACGCAGGGTCACTCTATCAGACACTGGTGCCACTGTTTTGATCACCGAGTAACAAGGTTTTCCGAAGAAAAATATTTTTACCTCCCCTAAGCCTCCACGCCTTGAGAACCGTGGCCTGTAGCCATTGGGCGCAGTGCATACCACTCGTCGAAGAGAAGCGACTTTCAGGGATCGACAGGTTTTCCCTTCCCTCTCAATAAATACGACACGCACTAAAGCGGTCGATGAACCCCGGAGGATAGGGAGATGGCTAGCACTGGAGAGAACAATCCCGGCAATTTCGCCAATGACACTGAGCGTGCATCCAAAGCCGGTAAAAAAGGTGGTCAGGTATCGGGCGGCAACTTCGCCAATGACCCTCACCGGGCATCCGAAGCCGGCAAGAAAGGAGGCCAGGCTTCCGGCGGCAATTTTGCCAGGGATTCTGAAAAAGCCTCTGAGGCGGGCAAAAAGGGTGGGAAGAACGGTAATAAAAGCATTGATGAATAAAAATTGAAGACCGGGCAGGACGCGGGATGGTTTTTCTTGCGCGTTATAGGCCGTCGTTAATTCGTCTTGACCCGTCGCGAGCAAGCCTGCTCGCGACGGTGTCATGAAGATATTGGGGCCACAACGTCCTTAACAGCTCATCTCCACCTGACCTTCCAGCAACTGCTCATGGGCATACAGCGTGCTGCCCAGCAATGTGCAGAAGACCTTCAGGGTATCGACAGTCTCCGGATTGCCAAGCTTGGCCGGCAACGGATCGAGCCCGCACAAGGTGCCGAAGAACACGCCATTGGGAAAAATGATGGGCATGGAGAAGTAACTCTGGAACCCGTAAAGCTTCGGCACCGGATGGTCGGCATACACAGGATCCGTCGCCACCTCGTCGATCATTACGATATGGCGGCTGGCGCGGATCTCATTGCAGATGGTGGTTTCAATCTGAAGCTCGCTGCCGGGTTCTACACCGAACTGGAGTTCGTCGCAGACCGCGCAGGCGACCCAGTTGGTTTCGGTCACCTTGGCGATGGCAGCAAATCTCAAACCGGTCAGCCGCGTCACCAGCTTCAAGAGGCTGGATGTCGCTTCTATTTCACTGATCACGGCCAGTTCTGATGCCGTCAATGTGCTGTTCAAAATGCTGTACTCCAAGGCGTAGCGGTATATCGAGCCTGTTGATTTTCAGTGTGCCATTGCGGCTGGGCTGATCGTGACATATTTGCTCAAAGGCTTCATGGCTTATTAACGTCACGCGACAAGCTGCCACGTCAAAACGGCAAAGGCCGGCGCGTCATGAGGACGTGCCGGCCTTGTTGCAATCGGTTATCAGGAAACGGTCCGCTGCGGTGCCTTGTGTACCATGGTGTAGGCGTAGTCGACGCCCATGCCGTAAGCACCACTGTGCTCCAGAACCAGCGCCATGACGGCGTCGTAGGTTTCTTTGTGCGCCCAGTCACGCTGGTACTCGAGCAACACTTGTTGCCAGGTTACAGGAATCGCGCCGGCCTGCACCATGCGCTGTACCGACATGTCGTGAGCTTCCTTGGTCGTGCCGCCCGAGGCGTCGGTGACGATGTAGACCTCGTAGCCTTCGGCCATGGCTTCCAGCGCCGGGAACGTCAGGCAGACCTCGGTCCACAGTGCGGCAATGATCAGCTTCTTGCGGCCAGTGGCCTTGACCGCTTCCACCAGTTTCTTGTCCTCCCAGGAGTTCATCGAAGTGCGCTCGATGGGCTGCTGATCGGGGAACACACCCAGCAGCTCTGGCCAGATATAACCGCTGAAGCTTTCGGTTTCCACCGACGTCAGGATGGTCGGCACGTTGAACAGCCTGGCGGCCTTGGCCAGACCCACGGTGTTGTTCTTCAGTGTCTGGCGGTCGATCGATTGCACGCCGAAAGCCATTTGTGGCTGGTGGTCGATCAGGATCAGAGCGGAGTTGGTCGGGTTCAGCAGTTCGAGTCTGGACATGATGATTTCCTTTCAAGTTGAGTCAGTGCGAATCGTTAAAGGGTTAGCCGCTTTGCCTGTCTTGGCGTTTGCTTGCTGGCTTGGGAGTAAATTTACGGGCTGGCAGTTGTTGAGACAATTCCCTAAAATAGAGACTCATTGTTTCCATATAAGGGACAGTCATGGATCGCATCGAGTGCATGCGTACTTTTGTCGCCACGGTAAACGCCAATGGCTTTGCCGCTGCCGCTCGAGTGCTGGATGTCCCACGCTCCAAAGTCAGCAAACAGATCCAGGCACTGGAAGACACGCTGGGGGTGCAATTGCTGTTGCGCACCACGCGCAGCCTGCACCTGACCGAAGCAGGGGCCGAGTACTACGATGCCTGTCGCGAAGTGCTGGCCTCGCTGGACGAGGCCGAACAGCGGGCGCGCAGTGGTCTGGGGGAGGTGCATGGCGTGCTGCGGGTCAACGCGCCCATGTCATTCGGGTTGTGCCGGTTGGGGCCGCTGATTCCCAGGTTTCATGAACAGCATCCCAAGGTGGAGCTGCAACTGGTGTTCAGCGACCAGCAGGTCGATCCGGTCAAGGGCGGTTTCGACGTGACCATCCGTATCGCCAGTCTGGCCGACTCCTCGATGGTCGCCCGCCATCTGGCCCCGGCACCACGCATGCTGGTGGCGTCACCCGCTTATCTGGCCCGCGCAGGAACCCCGCAAGTCCCCCGCGACCTGGCTGCGCACCAATGCCTGAACTATGGCTACCTGCAAAGCGGCGTCAGTCTGCAATTGAGCAACGGCAAGGAAACCCAGAAAGTCCATGTCACCGGCCCGCTGCACGCCAACAACGGCGACCTGCTGGCGCAAGCGGCAGAGGCGGGCATGGGCATCGCGCTACTTCCCGCCTTTATTGTCGAAAAAGCCGTGGAGCAAGGACGACTTATCCCTGTGATGTGTGACTGGCAGGCTCCGCCGATTTCCATCAATGCGGTCTACCCGTCTGCTCGCCGTGTGCCACTGAAGACCCGGGCGTTTCTGGATTTTCTGGTGCATGAGTTGAGTGATTGAGTTCACACGGGGCAGACGCACGATACTGTGCAAGACGCATGAACTTGTCAGCAACTAAAAACTTGCTTGTTGAAAGCCTGGAACTGAACATGCGCACCGGCATTAAGCCATTATCGAGATAAGGGAGTTGTACATGCGCACCGTTTCGCTGTTTCTGGGGTGGATCTTTGGCGTACTGCTGATCATTATGGGCCTCGCCTCGTTTAGCGGAGACGCATTCGCAGCGTTGCTGATTCTGGTCTCGGGCGTGATATGCCTTCCTGTCGTCAGAGGAAAAGTCCAGGCCAAGACAGGCAAAGTCATAAATGGCTGGGCGATAGCCAGCGTCGTTTTTGTACTGTCGATAACAGGCTCTATATTGGCCTCGAAAACACTGCAGAAAAGCATTGCCGAGAAGGGCTTTGTGTCGGCGGACGAGTACCGTGAGGCCAAGGAAAATGGCGCTACCACCAAGCAAGAGTGGGACAAGATAAAAGACGGTATCCATGCCAGGAAGGCGTTGGTAGAGGACGCGGCCAAAAAAGCAGCCCAAGCGAAAGAGCTGGCCGATAACGCCGTTGCTGAAAATGCGAAGAAAGAATCCGCAGCCAAAGAGCAGGCCGAAAAGCAGGCGAAGGACAAGGTCGATGAGAAGTGCCGGCTTGATATTAACTGCTGGGGTGAAAAGCATTTTGTGGCCGCATCGGTTTTCTGCAAGACCCCTATCGAGAAAATGGCGCAGTATGATTTCAAGTGGACCGACGGGATGCTGGAACCAAAGTTCACTCGCCAGAAGTGGGCGGACAAGGACCGTGGTGTGATTACTTACTTCGGCGACAAAATCCAGTTTCAAAATGGTTTTGGCGCGTTTCAGAACCACATGTATTCCTGTGACTACAACACCCTTACAGAACAAGTCGTGAAAGTTAATGCCCATCCCGGACGGCTGTAATCTGTAATTCCCAATGCAATAACCCGTGCAATAGCGCAAAACACAAAGCCTGCCCTGTGCAGGTTTTGTGAGTCCCTTTCAACGTATCGAAAGATAATCCTGCGAACGATCAACCTCGACTTGCTCTTTGGGGCGCAGTGGCGGATGTCAGCGGTGAGCTGATCACTGAATGCGATCTCTCATGGCCACTTCGGAGTTTTGCCCTTATGGAAAAAGTCATTCCTTTCAATATCGTGTGGCTCTCGTGTGGTTTCAAGTGGTGGATCCCGGGGTCTGAGTTACAGCCCGCTCCGTTTGAATATCGAGGTCAACGGACAGAACCGTATCGAGGATATTACCTGCGGGTGAGCGGGCCGGTCATTCAAGGCTTGTCCTACTCTGCCCGGCGCACCTGTTCCTCGATGGCCTTGCCCAGCGTAACCGTTGAGCCTGTACCGCCCAGATCCGGCGTCAATGGCGCATTCTCCGGCCCTTGGGCCAGCACGGCTTCAATCGCCGACAGCACGGCAGCCCCGGCTTCTGCATGGCCGAAATGCTCCAGCATCATGCCGCCGCACCAGATCTGCCCGATGGGGTTTGCGATGCCTTTGCCCGCAATGTCCGGTGCTGAACCATGCACCGGTTCAAAGAGGCTGGGGAACGTCCGGTCCGGGTTGATATTGGCCGAAGGCGCAATGCCGATGGTGCCGGTACAGGCCGGCCCCAGATCGGAAAGAATGTCACCGAACAGGTTGCTCGCGACAACGACATCGAAGCGATCCGGGTGCAGTACAAAATGCGCGGTCAGAATGTCGATGTGATATTTGTCGACCAACACCTCGGGGTACTTCTTGCCCATTTCCACGACGCGCCCATCCCAGTACGGCATGGTGATGGCGATGCCGTTGGACTTGGTGGCTGAAGTCAGGTGCTTCTTGGGCCGACTCTGGGCCAGGTCGTAAGCGTATTTGAGGATGCGGTCGACACCGACGCGGGTCATCACCGTCTCCTGAATCACTACCTCGCGCTCGGTGCCGGCAAACATGGTGCCGCCGACGCTGGAGTATTCGCCCTCGGTATTTTCCCGCACCACATAAAAGTCGATATCGCCCGGTTTGCGTCCGGCCAGCGGCGCTTTCACGCCGGGCATCAGGCGGCAGGGGCGCAGGTTCACGTACTGATCGAAGTCGCGGCGAAACTTCAGCAAGGAATCCCACAACGAGATGTGGTCCGGCACCACGTCCGGCCAGCCGACCGCACCAAAGTAAATCGCGTCGTATTGCTTGAGGGTTTCAAACCAGTCATCCGGCATCATCTTGCCGTGCTCAAGGTAATAGTCCGCGCTGGCGAAGTCGAACCAGTCCCATTGCAGACCGATCCCGAACTTTTGGGCGACAGCGTCCATGACGCGGACGCCTTCGGGCATCACTTCCTTGCCAATACCGTCTCCGGGAATGACGGCGATCTTGTAATTGTATTGAGTCATGGCAGCGGTTCTCGTGCTTGTCAGGTGGTGTGCTCCAGTGTATTGATTCGTCTATCAAGCACAATTTGGCTTACGGGAAATCCATTCTTGAATTCAAGTAAAGAGTTGGTCACCAACACTGATGACCTCAGCTTCTTCAATCGCGTGGCCACCCACGGCAGCCTGACCGCCGTGGCCCGGGAACTCGGCCTGTCTCTGCCCGCCGTCAGCAAACGCCTGACCCAGCTTGAACAACGCCTGGGCGTGCAACTGATAAGGCGCACCACCCGCAGGCTGGACCTGACACCTGAAGGCGTGATCTACCTTGAGGGTGCTCGACCAATCCTGCGCCAACTGGAAGAACTGGAAAGCGCCCTCGACAACCGCCAGCCGGTGCTGCGAGGCAAACTGAGCATCAATGCCTCGTTCGGCTTTGGCCGACGCCATATCGCGCCACTTCTGTCCGAATTCGCCGCCCAACACCCACACCTGGAACTGTCACTGCAACTCTCCAGCCTGCCGGTCAACCTGCTGGATGCCGGAATCGACATTGATATCCGAGTGGGTGAGCCGCCCGACTCACGCCTGATCGCCCATCACCTGCTCGACAACCCCCGCATCCTCTGCGCCTCACCTGCCTACCTCGAACGCGCAGGCACACCCCAAGATGTCGACGACCTGGCGCAACACAACTGCATCGTGCTCAAACAATACGGAAGCGACTACGCCATCTGGCGTTTCACCCGCGACGGCCGCGAATACAGCCAGAAAGTCACCGGCACCCTGTCCAGCAACGACGGCGAAATCGCCATGCGCCTGGCCCTGGACGGCCACGGCCTGATCCTCCGCTCCCGCTGGGATGCACAGCAGCATCTGACCCGTGGAGAACTGATTGCCGTACTGCCCGAATACCACGCGCCGAGAGCGGATGTGTATGTGGTTTACCAGCATCGACAGCATGTGCCGCAGCGGATATCGGCGTTTACGCGGTTTTTGGGGCGGGAGTTGGGGGAGCGGTTTTTGTGAAGGGTTGTTTGTGGGACCGGATTTATCCGGGAAGGCGTTACTTCTGACGATGAAGATGCAGTGAGTGTCCAGACTTCTTGAAATAACCGCTATGAGCAAGGTCTTGGCCAACACCAAGGCTTTTTGCCCCGGTAGAGCCGTCAAATCAGGAATTCAAAACCAGACAGCAATTTTACGGTTAGCAACTTGTCGAGGTACGCAAAGGCGCAGGATAGAGAACATTCGCGTCATAGAAAGCAGTGAACGGTGAAGCCTCATTCGTACCCCATCCCCAACTCCTGTGCTTGTGCTGCGAGTTCATCCATGGCATCTCGGCTTGCCTGGTCGCGTTGCTCTTTGTAGGCCAGCAGGTCTGCGAATTTGATCCTGCGATGTCGACCGGTTTTTGTGTGCGGCAACGCGCCTTGGTCCAGTAGCTTTACCAGGTGAGGTCGAGAAACGTTGAGCATGTCTGCGCCTTCCTGAGTCGTCAGTTCTGCATGAATAGGAACGACTTTGACGGCATTGCCCAACGCAAGCTCACTCAGGATTTCGCCGAGTAAGCGCAGGGCGAAAGTGGGTAATTCAACGACTTTGCGTTGCTGCGTGTCATCAATCAACTCAATGCACTGAGTTTCACATTTTGTCGAAAGAAATGCGGCTAACTGACGGCTTGACGCCACAGCCGCAGCGATTTCTTTCTGGTTTGGGAGAGCTATGCGAGAGAGGTCGACGGTGGTCATGAGTATTTCCATGTTCATACGACGTAACTGCGGTCGCTGATCAGCGCTTTATTTGAAAGAGAAAAACGCAATAGTCGAAATGATTGAGCAACAAAGGGAATACTCACCAACTGCCGTAAGGAATGCCATATTTTTCAATGTAGCGTCTGGAGGCATCAGGCTGCTGATAGTAACGACCACCTGACTTGCCAAGATGCGGACCCAGGGGTTCCACTTCGGCTTGAGTTCGGGTGACGTTGATTGCTTTGTTGCAACTGTCGCGTACCCACATCTGAACAACACCGCCTGGGGCAAGGCCCACAATTACCGATGCTGTGAAACGAGCAGTCTGTTCTGGCTTCTGTGGACAGCGTTGGTGGGTTGATGCTTGCATGATTTCACGCGCACTTTCCGGAATATCAATCCAGGCCCGGTAAGTCTGGGGTTCTACGACTGACTGCCATCGTACGAAAATTCGTTTTGGCAGATCGGCCCCAACTACAGGTTTTATGTTTCCCCCTATTCGATCCCAGCCCTTGGCTACCTCTGTGGCATCGCCCGGGTTGCCAGTACCTATTGCTCCGCCTCCAGGGCGCTCAAATGTCCTGTCCTGGATGTCCACCACAGAACTGTGTTCGACCAAACCTGGCATATAAGTGGGGGCCATGAAATCCAGACTCCACCATGCGTCTTTTGGAGAGCTTTTTCCCGGTAAGGCATCTGAGGCCTGACAACCCACTATTAAAAGTACGCCGAGCAGGGCTACGAAAACGCGCATCAGAATAGTGTCCAGTCAGGTACGTGAGGGTGTTGAACCCTTATGGCATCTGCCGTAGGAGCATTGATATAAACGATACTCAAGCCTCCTCCTGTGCTTTTACCGAGAGGGTGGTTCCAGTTGGCTGAGGTATGAATGTACCGCACTCTGAGTAGCTGATCTTCTTCAGGTGTCGTGCTGTAGTCTCCCGTGAGAAATCTGTCACAGAGAGGCTGTAAGTCCGATGGAATGGCGTAGTCAGGATTCCCCTCATCAATCTCATTGAGTCGCACACCATTTTGTTTTGCTAGCTCATACATCACACGCAGGTACACCCTGGATAACTTACCGCTCACCGACCGCTTGAGCTGCAAGCCAGCGTACACACGTTTCTGTCGTACCACACTCATGCGATCTTGTGGGGCTGCTGGCAATAGAGTCGGAGGCGGTGTAGTGATTTCAAGCATCGTGGCCGGCCAGCCTTTGCTAATCATCTTGGCTTTTTGCTGTTGGGCATCGAGATAGATTGATGTGCTCCTCACATCCGTTGTGGCTCCAACTGAGAGCGCTTGCATAGGGCTCACCAACACACATTCTTGTGCTTCCTCAAGATATCCACCTCCGATATCCGAGTGAACACCGGGCACAGTGATTTCGGGATGGTCTGGTTTGACACGACTCAGTGCAAAGTTGGCACGGCATTCATCACGAGCAACCAAGTGAATGACATTCGTAAAATATTTGCGGTCCAGATAAAGCTTGAGGCCAGGCGCAACAGCACTTTTTACGTTACCCAGGTTAGCTAACCCTGCAATAGAGGGCACGGTATCAAACAAACCGATAAAGCCCATGTTGATATCGCTCTTGTACTGACCGCTAAAAGACGAGCTAAAAGACTTACTGTTGCTACGTAGTAAATTGCCCAGAGGTCCTTGTTTGCAGCGGACGACCTCATTCGCAAAATGCCGTGCTGCAGCCGCTCCTCTGCTAAAGCCGAATGTATCGAAGGTCAATGAGCAGATTTCACTGTCTGGGTTCTCTTGAAGTAAATCATCAAAAAGCACGCTGATACGGCTAAATGCCAGTTTTACCCGCTCGGCTACCCCGGTATCACCACGACCGGTGCCGGAGCCCAGTAAGCTATCTTTCTCGCCTGTACTAGTACCGATACCCTCAATATAGGCCATACGAAAGGCTATTTTTCGCTGTCCGTTCCCCTCTGTTTCCGGTGGTGCGTAATAGAGCTCGCTTAGCTTTTTAACGTTACTGGTGTCATTGCCATAGCTGCTTTCAGGGTCGGACATGAACGGTTTACAACTGGCATCGATATCTGCGGGTGCAATAGGGTGATGGGCACCACAGAGCAGACCGGCAGCTGAGTTGTTTGCGTTGTTGCCAGTGCCATCGAAGAACACACCAATGCGCAGAGCAATCGCTGTTTTTTCTGGTGGCGGTGCGGGGCTTTTTCCGTACTTTTCGTATTCGGCCCAGCGCAGTGCATGAATATCGACTGGTTTAGCTTCTTCGTGGCGATAATTCTTTGGCTGGTTGGGTACGTATCCACTCATTCCTTGATTCCTGATTTTTTCTCCTTCGTAAAGCCCCAACCATTTATCTAGCAGGGTTGGCACTTTTTCGGTCCAAGATGATAACCGCTCCCGACGAGGATACGAATGATGGCCTGGGGCCTCGTTTACAAGGTGGGCGGGCTTTTTACTCGCAGGTAGGTAAGTGTCTGAGCCCAGAGAAAATACAAAACCTGCGCAATGCAGGTTTTGTAATCCACACATCAACGAACCGAAAGATCTTCCAGTGAACGATCAACCTCGGCCTTGGCCATCTCCACCAGATGGACGACAGACAAAGCCAGATGCCGATGCGAACCACTCAAACGGTCGCCGCTTTCATAGGCTGTTGCTGCGGCGCAGCTCAATAGCTCGGAAGCACGCACGAGCGCATCTTCAAGGTAGCGAGGGGAGAGATGACAGGGTGGATCCGGTGTGATCTTGAGCATCATGAAACTCCAGTCAAAAGTGGAGCCGCCATGCTCGCGACTAAACGAGGGGTGGCGGCCATGCGCAGGTTAGTCGACCGGAGACTGGTACCCGGCGCACCCGAAGGTGCCCTACGCACGGCCACCATAAAATGCAGGCCATAAAAAGCGCCTCGCAAAAGGTGGCGCAGTGCGCCAGTCATCCCGGGCGACTAAACCCGTTCGCTGAATATGCAGCGACGGAGGCAGAGTAGTGACCGGATTTCATGGGCGCAAGCGGTTGGGATTTTCTCGGAAATTTCGGTCAAGGGAAAGGGAGGCGTCTTGCTATTGTGGGCTTTGGAGGCTGACTCTTTGTCCATTCAGTGAAGCTCCGTCCAATCTGTTCCGCGTGCGGCAGTTGATATGAGGTCTGCCGTTCTGAGGAAAAAGTCGCGCCACTGGCGCGACAATGTCAGCTTCCATGGCGCGATTTCCAGAGCGTGAGTTCTGATGGTCGTAATCCGTAGCGTGCCAGAACACCCTCGTGCAGTCGGCGGAGCTCTTCAACGATCAGGGCCTGAACTTCTGGCTGCTCATCCTCTGTAACATGCGTGGTTACCGCATTCTGAATACAGGTCAGTGGATCAAGTTCTGGATGGCTGACGACTTCGCGAATGGTCGCTTTGATGAAGTCCCGCCAAGTCAGGCGCAGGGGATCAGGCTCTGCAAGGTCTTGTTTGATTGCCAGGTATTCCTGCGTCGAGCGCTCGTAAGCCCAGAGATACAGGTCGCGAAGTAGCTCTACCCGGGTCATTTCGTAGACGCCTAGTGTGGCGCTGCTGTAGGCCTGCTCGGGTAGATCCAGAAATGTCAGTGGGCACAGGTTGGCGCGAAACAATGGCAGGTTCGCCGCCAGCCGAGAGGTGCGTTTGTTGATGTCGGCAAAGGGCTGCAAATAGGGCAGGTGGACCATCATGAAGAAGGACTGCTCGAACGGATCAGTAATCTGATTTGCCTTGCCGAGCAGAACGTCCAGCGCACCCTCTATCTGTTGTGGTGTGGATAGAGGGCGATAGGTGCTTTGCCCAATGTCGACGGCGTGCTGACGAATACGGCCTTCATCTGCGGGGTTGGGAAGCAGGTTTTCAGCCAGGGCGCTGTGCAGGTTCATCAAGGTGTAGCGGTTGAACTCGGCACTTTCAATGTTCTCGACCAACAGCTCGATTGCCGTTTTATGGTTCAGGATCATTTGTGTTTCGATAGCAGCCTTGCCTCGTGCAGCTTGGCCATGCTCAATGAGCTGTCGCGTATCGAGCCGCGAGTAAGTGTTCCCTTCCAGATTGCTCGATGCCCACGATAAATCAATCAGCAGGCGATTTAGCACTGCGCGACTGTATGTGCCTGCTGGCTCCACGGCATCTGTCGTTTTTCCCATTCGGTGCAGTTGGCGACGCAAGGATTCGGACAGATAGCTGGTTTTGTTCGGGTGATAAGAGTCCAGAAAATCACGCTGGTAGCCGACGGGCTTGCGCGCTTCTGTTGGTTGGTTGACATAGGCGAGTATGTCCCGGCTGTCTGCCGACAGCGGGATAAAGGACGGGAAGCTATCACTGCTGGCAACCAGTGTGCTTGTTTCCGCCTGGGTATCTGCTGGGAAATAGCGTCGTGCTCTACCCTCACCGTAGGCGGAGATCTGGCTGCTCTCGATCAGCTGTGCAATCAGCCTCTGCGCTGTTCTTCGGGCAATGTCAGGGTGCCTCGTCAGCAGCTCATTGAGTGTCAATCCGTTTTCCGCTGCCTGGATGCTGCTGAGTATTTCAGTAGAGGAAGACATTGCTGAGTTGGCACCGTTTAGCTGCTGTTGGCGCAATTGTGGCGCAGTTTTTAGAACTGCGCCATTTTTGAGTGGGTATGTGGCGCGGTTTTCTCCCCGGTGTCATTTTTTGGTGTTCTTGTGCGCGAGCTGGCCGATTCGATAACAACGCTCATGGCATTACGAAACGCACAACCGACCCGCTACCTTTGGAACGCAAAGGTGAGGAAGTCTTGAGCAAAATCTAACGGGCTCGTGAGTCACTTGAAGTTGTGCGAGAACAGTAAATTATTTCGTGAAGAACACATTATGGTGTGCATAGGGTTGGGGCTTAACAATATTTTGTCTACTTCGAACGGATAGAGCCTCTCAGGCTGCTTTCTCGAACGGATGCACCTTCTGCGAAGCGAGCTACAAGTGACTCAACGATCTCCATGGTTCCAGCAGGCGCTAATGGCCCGACTAGGATTTCCGCGCCGATCAGCGCTGTATGATCTAATCCCAAGTCAACGTGGAGTGGGCTTGGAATACCTCTCATAAAATCAACTCCACTTCTATGCCAGTTTTTTCTAGATTCAAGGTATCTCGAAGAGTCGCCCGTGAATGGCTCCATCGGACCAGGTGAGGCAACCAACACAAATCGATGCTCTTTCTGAAAAGCCCAAGCATCAGATTTCAAGAATGCGATCTCATTGCCTTCACCATAGAATGTAACGCCTCCATCATCGGATATAGCTGTAAACCTCTCAATTGCAGTGGGTACGTCTGGTACGTAGCGGACTGGTTGACCGAAAGTTTTTTTCATTTCAACTGAGGGAATAAGAGTTATGCCTACTCCAAGCATTTCTTCCATGGTAAAGGGGGCTTCTAGGTCGATGAACTGAAATTTCTCATGCCACCTAATGTCGATTGGACGCCAGTTGAAGGGATCGGGACGAAGGGATAGACGAACGCCTCGCATTGCATCTCCATACATTGCCCACTGTGGAATACTTTCCTCATCAGCCGCCGACCAGCAGCTTGCATACATTCGAGCCCCAAATGGATAGGGACCAATGGATCGGCCTTCTGTTACGTCATCAAATTGATCTAATCGCGTGAAGCGCAATGTCTGATGCCGAAGTATCAAAGCTAATGTGTTTACTGTGGTGTAGTGATGCAGCATTGGTTTATTCATATGTACGTGAATTCCATTGGTCCGTGCCAAAGAGCTGGGCTTTGACGGTTCAGCATTTCTTCAGGGTATTTCCGAATCTATCGATGAAATGCATTTTTTAAATAGTGAGTCATCTCGCGCCGCATCGCCCACTCAGGGGCGGCGGGGATGCGACTGAACCGCACTTTCACTCTGCCCTCGCGGGCGCTGATGCGGTCGACCACGGCCATCAGCCGATTAGCGCCAGGTGTGGCCGCGAATAGGTGAATTCCCCACGCTGTCGCAGATCCGTCAGCAGCACCTCAGCTTTGCTGTAGGCGTAGCCGGGGCGGTTCAATGGTTGGCCATGGGAGTCGTTTGGAAAGTCGCCGCGCACTTAGTTTACATGCGTGGCGTTGCGGCGCTTTGCCTCGCTTCCATAACAAGTGAAATGCTGACAAGGTGAGTGGTACGTCCGAACACACGAGGAACAGGCATATGGCAGTGGTAGTACTCGACAGGCTACGCGACCTCTTCAACAGCATGCGTGCGCAAAGTATTAGCCGGTATCGATTCAGCTATCAGCGAGGGCCCTTGACCTTTGACGTCATGTTTCTAATAGACGAAACGCTCTACGCGCTCCTGTTTGGCGCCCAAGGGCACAACCTATCTTTCGAGTTCCAAGTGCAGCCCGGCTTCCGTGTCGTGCATCCACAGTTGGACAAGGCTGACTACGCGACGCTTTGCCGCCTGCTCGGCCTGAAGTGGAACCCGAACAATTCGTTTTCACCGGGCGGCTTTCTTGCCGACTTCAACTCTCACATCCCAGCAACCGCTGTACCGAGCCAAAAAGCTGGGCCCCACCACGTTGCTCAGGTCCGCCGAAATGTCGAGGATGCGCACAAGCGATTCTTCTGTGGCTGGAGAGACAACAAGGTACGAGGCGAACGCGTTACACCCCAGAATCTCCAAAAGACGCGTGAGCTAATGGGGCCCAAAACAGCAAATACCTGCGACCAGAAAAACATCAGCAGCTGCTGGACTGATATCCCGGGCGGAGCAGTCGCCGTCACTGACCCCTGACCGATCGGGTCGCAGGCCGTATTTGCGAAATTCGCATGAGCTGCCTAGACCTCTGCGGACCTATTCCTGCCGCAAGGCGTAACCCACCTGCAATAGACTCGCGTGTCGCAGGCGATTTTGCTCCCACGTTTGGTCGAGAAAACGTGGCTGTCCGTACATGGTGTATAACTCCCTTATACGCTCATCTGCATGCTGAAAGCCTCATCCTAGATACGGATGCCAAAGGAATAAAGTATGTTATACGCCACGCCCGTCTAGGGAGTCATGTACCGATTGGTATCTATTTATGGTTAAGCAGTCAAGGAGTTACGAACGCAATGGATGTTGTAAATATAAAGGACATATTTAAATCCATCTCCAAACAAATAAAGCTAGACTACGATGAGCTAGCTTCAAATATTCCCCATTTTGGAGAGCGCGGCGCAGGTCGTGAAGAAGTAATAAAAGAGCTATTAAAGGAATACCTTCCAGAAAGATTTGGCGTTAACTCTGGTTTTGTAGTAGACATCAATGGCTCGGTCTCTCATCAGGCCGACATCATTATATTTGATCGCCTTATTGCTCCAAAATTCAAGATATCCGGAAATAAATATTTATACCCATGCGAATCTGTTGTTGCCGTAGGAGAAGTCAAAAGTTTCATGGATAAATCGGAGCTGCAAGACTCAATAAAAAAACTGAAGAAGGTGCGCGAGCTTGACAGAACAGCTAACGGCAGCAATAAAGTTCGCATGGGATATCATTACAAACAGAATGAGTCTCGGCTATCCCCCAAAGCGAACAACTGCGATTCAATCTGGACATTCATATTTTGCTCAGACAGCCCAAGCCTAGAAGTAGTAACAGGTAATTTAATTAACGAACTTTCTCCATTAGAAAACCATCTCTGGCCCAATCTCGTCTGCGTACTGAACAAGGGGATTATTTCCTATCATTCAAATTCAGGCCTAGTAACAGACCCAAGAAAAGCTACCGGTCTTTACCACAGTACTCAAGATGAGGCCGAATACGCCCTGCTAAAGTGGTTTATGCTTTTGTGCAATGATATCTGCGACAACCACATTACAGCAATAGATGCAGTAAATTATCTTGCCTCACCTCGCACTAACAATAAACGCTACCCAGTGCGCCCCGCCTGATAAATGGTTCAAATCATTAGCTTCGCTCACTGGGACGCCCGCAAGCGGGTGCCCTTTAACCAAATGTTAGGGAAAACAAAAAATGTACCCTCCAATTCAAGAAACATTCCCCGAGGTATTCATTTTAGAGTCGTTATCGCTTGAGGATGAGCGCAGAGGGAGATACGAAGGTAAGGTTCTTGCTGAAACCTTAAAGATGTGCGGAAAATCCCCCGAATACTATTACTTCAGAACTGAAGAAGAGCTAATTGAACTAGCAAAGGAGTTCAGAAAATCAGGCTATCGATTTCTACATCTGTCCTGCCATGGAAGCCACAACGAAATCGCAACAACCTTCGGGAGTATTTCCTATCAGCGTTTCGCTGAGATATTCTCTGGCTTTCTACAGAACAGAAGACTTTTTGTTTCCGCTTGCGAGGTAGGGAATGAGCTATTTAGCACAGTGATTTCTGCAAAAAATAAAGGAATGTATTCAATAGCCTCTCCATCGATAAAGATAAGATTTGACATTTCAGTTGCGCTCTGGTCATCCCTGTATGTCAAAACATTCCTAGCAGATGAAAATTTTGTAAAAGGTACAAATATCTACCTGTCTCTTGTTTATTTATGCGAGTTCTTTGAGGCGCCATTTCATTGGTCATGGTACAAGGCCAGGGGAAATAAGTGGATTCACCAAACCATTGAAGGAAAGCCAACCATAAAACCCAAAACGCAAGCTCAAAAGGCAGCAAGTTTAGAAGTAGAAAAACAAGAGTCCGAGACTCCCGTATGCCTCCCCTAACAACAGGCTCAAGTCGTTCGCTTCGCTCACTAGGGGCGTTAGGTGGTTATTTTTCAGGGACCGTGCACCGCATGGAAGTTGGTTTAGCGTTCGCTACTTCAGCATTACGTCGCAACTTTCTCAGCGCCGGAAAACTTGCCGTGTTGCTTGTGCAGGCTGTCGCCCGGTCGCTGCCCAGGCTGGCGCAGAATCGCCGTTCACAAATGCTGTCCTGAAACGTGTAGCAGGCATGAGATCTACCTCAGGCGCTTTTGGGTATTCCAGAGATTAGCCTCGGAGGGCCTGGAATACCACTTGGAATACCCGAACGGTCAGAATTTGGTGGACGCCCAAAAACCTTAAAAGCGCTGGAGGCCCCGCGGTTACTGGATCTCAGACACAAAAAAAAGACGCCCTAAGGCGTCTTCATTTGTCAGATTTGGTGGAGCCGGGGGGATTTGAACCCCCGTCCGCCAGTACTCCGCTGTCGGTACTACATGCTTAGCCGTGTCTATTAAGTTAACCCTCAGCGACCCGACGGGCAGGGTGCTTTGGGCGAGCTGTGTAAGTTTTAGTCGCGTCGGCCACAACGTCCTAAGCGACGATCCTGTTCTATATGACAATCATTTCGGGTTTACAGGCATCCCCTGATGATTGCTGGAGCCGAAGCTACCAGAAGAGCTAGTCGCGCCGCTTACGCAGCGAGAGCGTAGCCCTCGTAGTTTTCGTCATTGGCAACTATAGAAAGTTGCAACAGTGGATTTACGACTTCTGTTACCAAGTCGGCATGCACCTAAAGTTTCATCACCGGCGTCGAATCCTAATCGGCCCCGTGACGGCTTTCGCTGTCATTGGGCGGGAGTCTACGCCAATTGAGGCGGCGCGTCGACCCGCGTCTTGTTTTACCGATCGATGCCAGCGCGATGGCTGGCATCGATGCGTGGCTCTTACTTGCTGCCGCCTTCGCTGCCCGAGCCGATGTTTTTCAGTTCGGTGATGGCCTGGGTGGTCAGTTCGACGCAGGTCTTGTTGTCGCCTTTGGCCTGGGCGGAGCGTGCGTCGGTTTCGGTCTTGGCCAGGGACTGTTTCAGGTCGGGGCTCAGGTTGGCGTTAGTGGAAACCTGGGCGTCCTTGATGGTCTGCAAGTTGCTGCCGCACAGGTCGTCGGCGGCGAACACCGGGGAAGCCAGCATGACAGAGCTGAGGAGTAGTCCAGTCAGGGCGGTACGCTTCATATGTCTCTCCTTGATTACCGGTTGCTTGGGCGGATGCCCATGAGGTGGATAAACCCGTTCGTGTAGGGGTTAAAAGGATGGACTGTGACAGAACGCAGGGGTTCTATTTATTTTCATGACCCATTACACGGGTTTCGCCCGGGTCACCCGGTCAACCAGATAGACCAGCCCGTGGTAGTCGATGCCGCCATGTTGCGACAGGCCGATTTCACAGGTGCGGCTGGTGGAGATGCCTTCGTTGCAGTGCTGCACCGCATCCTTGAGCGAGCGCAGGGCGTGGGCATTGAGTTCGGGGGTGGTGAAGCCTTTGTCTCCGGCGAATCCGCAGCAATGGATGCCTTCCGGAATGACCACGTTGACGCTGCACAGGCGAGCCAGTTCGATTAGCGCCTGACTTTCACCCAGGTGTTGGGTGCTGCAGGTGACGTGCACGGCAATGGGTTCCTGTTGCGGGGTAAAGGTCAGTTTGTCCAGCAGGTGAGTGCGGATGAAACGCACTGGATCGTAGAGATCCAGGCGTGTGTCCTTCAGGTCTTGCACCAGGCGCAGGGTGCAAGGGCTGGTGTCGCAATAGATCGGGTCGAGCCCGCCGCGACTGGCTTTGATCAACGCGGCCAGCAACTCCTGGCGTTTTTCGTCGGCCTGCGCGTTATAGCCTTTTGAGGCGAAAGGCTGGCCGCAGCACAGGCTGTCCTGATTGTCCGGGAACACCACTTGGTAACCGGCTTTTTCCAGCAGGCTGCGGGTTTTATCCAGCAGTGAGGTCTGTTCGCGATCACTGGCCGCTGGTCCCATCACGCGAGAGACGCAGGCTGCCAGGTAAATCACTCTGGGGCGTTGATCTTCAACTGGCGGGTTGAAGCGGATGGCCTGTTCCGGCTGTGGCATGGCCTTTGTCCATTGCGGGATGCGCCCGGCGGAAGCCTTGTGCAGTTTTGCTGACAGTTTCGCCAGCCTCGGCGCGCCCAGCAGCATGCGTGCACCGTTGGCGGCGTGCAGGGTAAAACGTGCGCCTTGCAGTGCAGCCTTGAAATTGTGCGCCAGCCAGTTGGCCGTCTTGTCGTTATGCGCTTGCTGATGGCGCAGCTTCTTGACCAGTTCGCCGGTGTTGATGCCGACCGGGCAACGTTGTGCGCACAGGCCGGTGGCGGCGCAGGTGTCGATGCCTTGATAGTGGAAATCCTGTTCCAGTTCTCGGGTGTCGGCACCGGCCCGTTTCTTCGCCTGAATGTCGCGCCAGATGACGATGCGTTGTCGCGGGCTCAAGGTCAGTCCCTTGGACGGGCAGACTGGTTCACAGAAGCCGCATTCAATGCATTTGTCGACGATTTCGTCAGCCGCTGGCAGCGGTTTCAGGTGTTTCAAGTGGATCTGCGGATCGGTGCTGAGCACCACGTCGGGGTTGAGAATGCCGTTGGGGTCGAGCAGGCGTTTGAGTTGCCACATCAATTGATAGGCGTCGCTGCCCCATTCCTTTTCGACGAAGGGTGCCATGTTGCGCCCGGTTCCGTGCTCGGCCTTGAGCGAGCCGCCGAACTCCACGGCCACCAGTTCAGCTACGTCCTCCATAAAGGCCTGATAACGAGCGACTTCTTCGGGATTGTTGAAGCCCTGGGTGAAAACGAAATGTAGATTGCCCTCCAGTGCATGGCCGAACAGGATGGCTTCGTCATAGTGATGCTTGTCGAACAGCGCGATCAGGCGGCGCACGCCGATGGCCAGTTGTTCGACCGGGAAGGTGATGTCTTCGATGATGACCGTGGTGCCGGTCTGGCGCACGGCTCCGACGGCGGGAAAGGTATCTTTGCGAATGGCCCAGAGGCGAGCGTTTTCCAGCGGGTCTTCGGTGAAGTCGACCTGCTTCTCGACCGGGAAGGACGCCAGCGACGCCATGATCTGCGCCAGTTGTTCATGCAGCAAATCTCGGGACGCTGCCCGTGCTTCGATCAGCAGGGCGCAGGCGTTTTCTGAAAGTTCGCGGACAAAGGCTGGCATGCCGGGTTTGTCCTGCACCGAGCGCATGCTGCGTCGGTCCAGCAGTTCGACGGCGGCGACCGGTTGGCTTTTTAGTGCGGTGACGGCGTTGCAGCAGGTTTCCACGTCCGGGAAGACGATCAGTGCCGAGGCTTTGTGCGGATGGTCGGGCACGGTGTTGTAGGTCACGGCGCTGATAAAGCCCAGCGTGCCTTCGGAGCCGACCAGCAAATGGCTGAGGATATCCAGTGGCTCATCGAAATCCACCAGGGCGTTGAGTGACAGGCCGGTGGTGTTTTTCAGGCGATATTTGTAGCGAATTCTGGCGGCCAGTTCGGTGTTGGCGCGGGTTTTTCTGCCCAGATGGGCGAGCTGTTCCAGCAGGTCGGTGTGGCTGCTGCGAAAGGCTTGCACGCTGGCCGGGTCTTCGGTGTCCAGACGTGTGCCATCGGCCAGTACCACGCGAATGCCGGCCAGCGTGTGATAAGTGTTTTGCGCGGTGCCGCAGCACATGCCGCTGGCGTTGTTGGCGACGATGCCGCCGATCTTGCAGGCGTTGATCGACGCCGGGTCCGGGCCGATCTTGCGGCCGAACGGTGCCAGCCAGGCATTGGCTTGCGCGCCGATGACGCCGGGTTGCAGGCGAATTTGCGCGCCTTGTTCGCGAACCTCGCGGGCGTTCCAGTTATCGCCCAGCACCAGCAATACCGAATCGCTGATAGCCTGGCCGGACAGGCTGGTGCCAGCAGCACGAAAGGTCATCGGGACTTTTTCGCTCTGAGCCAGCTTGAGCAGGGCCACCACTTCGTCTTCGGACTCAACCCGGATCACCAGTTTGGGAATCAGGCGATAGAAGCTGGCATCAGTGCCGAAGGCCAGTGTCGAAAGCGGGTCGTCGAAGCGCCGGTTTTCGGGGATCAGGCGACGGGTTTCGCGAATGAAGTTTGCTGGCAGGCTCATGCGTCTTCCACGATCAGGACCACAAGGTCTTTGGGGCCATGGGCGCCGTAGGCCAGCACCTGTTCGATATCGGCGGTCTTGGACGGGCCGGAAACCAGCAGGGCATTGGTCGGCATGCCGCCGGTCCAGTCCTGTTTGCGCTGGGCTTCGCAGAGGTTGTCGTAGATCTCGCTGGCCTTGAGCAGGGCGAAATGCACAGGCGGCACCAGGCTCATCAGGCGTGGCTCTTCCCGGGTTGGCCAGATGATCAGGCTGCCGGTGGCTGCGATTGCCCCGGCGGTGGTGGTGAAGCTGGCCGGTGTGTCATCGAACAGTTCTTTTTTCCATTGCTCGATGGGGCGGTCATAGTGCTTGAGCGTTGGCAGTTCGGAATGGGTTGCCCAGTGTTCGGTAACACGCTGTCCATGAGCGGTTCCGGGCGCAATCAGCAGGCTGGGCAGTTGCCGGTCATGCACCAGTTCGCCCAGCCTTCGAGGCCAGTCCGACTCTGTACACAAGTGGATTTCCGTATGCACGGCTTCCATCAGTTTGCGTAGCTGGGCGACCCGTTCTGCAGGGGCATAGGTCCAGGGTTCTGTCACCAGAGCTTCATTGAAGTTGTCAGCAATCGGTGTCGTTCCCGTAAGGCTCTGGCGCAGTTTGGCGAGGATATTTTGCTTGGCGTTCATCAGCGTTCTCCAGACGGCTTGTTCAGATGCTCGCGGGCCATTTCGTGCAGGGATCGTGCGGCAGGTTTCGGGGCGCTGTGGTTTTGTGTCCACGGCCCGACCTTGCCGGGCATCAGGCTGCGCAGGCGTGTGGCGAAAAAGGCAAAGGCGCGATACAGGCCGGGCGAGGTATTGAGTGTCGACCAGGCATTCCAGACGAAACGTTCCTTGCGCGAGTATTTGCGGCCCTGATCGCGCATCACGCGATTGGGCGCGTCCGGTGCCTTGACGTTTTCTTCGCGCAGGCGGCGCAGCAAGGCCGGAATCGGGATCTTGACCGGGCACACTTCGCCGCAGGCACCACAGAGCGATGAGGCACTTGGGTGATCCGGCACTTTGCTCAGGCCCGCCATGTGCGGGGTGATGATTTTGCCGATGGGGCCGGGATACACCTCACCGTAGGTGTGGCCACCGACGCGGGTGTAGACCGGGCAATGATTCATGCACGCGCCACAGCGGATACAGTTCAGGGTCTGGCGCAGTTCGCTGTCGGCAAAAGCCTGAGTGCGGCCATTGTCCAGCAGCACCAGATGCACTTCCTGTGGGCCATCCAGTTCATGCGGCTTGCGCGGGCCGGAGATCATGTTGACGTAAGTGGTGATCGGAATGCCCAGCGCCGAACGGGTCAGCAGCGACAGCAGAGGAATGGTGTCGCGCAGGTTTTCGACGACTTTCTCGATGCCGGTCACGGCGATATGCACGGGCGGCACGCTGGTGACCATGCGCCCGTTGCCTTCGTTTTCCACCAGCAGCAAAGTGCCGGTTTCGGCGATCGCGAAGTTGACGCCGGAGACGCCGATATCCGCCTCGAAAAATTTCTGGCGCAGCACGCGGCGGCCGATCTGGATCAGTTGATCGACGTCGGTGGTGTAATCGACGCCCAGTTTTTCATGGAATAGTTTGCCTACCTGACCGGCGTTCTTGTGGATGGCCGGCATGATGATGTGCGAGGGCTTTTCGTGGTCCATCTGCACGATGTATTCGCCCATGTCCGCTTCCAGGCACTCGACGCCGCGCTCGCCCAGGAAGTCGTTCATCTCCATCTCTTCGCTGACCATCGACTTGCCTTTGATCACTTGCCTGGCTTCGTGGGCGTTGACGATGGACAGCACGATGTCATTGGCCTGCTCGACGGTTTCGGCCCAATGCACCTTTACGCCGTTGCGGATCAGGTTGCGTTCAAGCTGCTCCAACAAATCCGGCAGTTTGGACAAGGCCCGTGCGCGAATCGCATTGCCCAGTTCGCGCAGGTCTTCACGCTCTTCGGGGTCGCTGAAGGCCGCGGCGCGCTTGGTCATCAGCGAGTCCATGGCGCGCCGGAAGTTACCGCGCAGTTGCGTATCGCCAAGGGCCTGATGGGCGCGGGAGCGAAAGTCTGTCTCGACTTCCACGGCCGGGATGCGGGTTTGCGTATTCATCGCTGTCCTCCGGTGCGTTGCCACAGGAAGCTCGCCAGATGCAGGCCGCGCAGGGATTCGCGTTGTTTCTCCAGTGCGCCGTTGATGTTCATCAGGCAGCCGCAATCGGCGGTAAGAATCTGGTCTGCGCCGGATTCCTTCAGGGCGCGTGTCTTGTCGGCTACCATCGCTCCGGAAATATCCGGCATGCGCACGCTGAATGTCCCGCCGAAGCCGCAGCACTCGCTTTCATGGTCGTGCTCTACACGCTCGACATTGCCCAGTTGCGACAGCAGTTCGCGAGCATGCAGATGGGTGTTCATTTCGCGTCTTGCCGAACAGGAAGTGTGCAGGGCTATCTTGATCGGTTGGCCTTGATCGTTCAGTCGGGCCTTGCAGACAAACAGCAGGAATTCAGTCAGCTCATAGGTGCGTTCGGCCAGAGCGCGAACCTGTTCGAGGGTGTGAGGTTCGTCCTTGAACAGGTCGGGGTAGTGCTCGCGAAACATGCCGGCGCAGGAGCCGGAAGGCACGATGACCGGATAGTCGCCCGAAAACAGCGCCAGTTGAGCTCGCGCTACTTCTCGGGCCTGATCGGTGTAGCCGCTGGTGTAGGCCGGTTGCCCGCAGCAGCTTTGCTCTTGCGGGTATTCGACGGCGATGCCCTCGCGTTCCAGCAGGTGGATGGCGTCCATCCCGGCTTCGGGGAAAAACAGGTCGACCACGCAGGTGCCGAACAGGTAAACCCGTTGCGGTTTTTGCGCGGGGTATTGCCGTGGCCCATGACGCGCTGGCGCGACGCGGGTGGCGTTGGGTGATGCGTTGTAGAAAAGCTCGCTCATCAGGTGTTTCTCCGGGTGGGCCCGGTTATCCGTTCGGGGCATGAATGGCTGACGCCGGTGGTTGGGGCCGGCGTCAGGGCTTCGCGTCTTTTTGTAATCAGTGAACGATCATGCCGGTGAACCAGTAGGCTTGGGCATAAGTGATGCAGCCCACGATGGTGGCGAAAAACAGGCTGTGCTTGAGGGTGAAGCGGAACAGATCCGATTCCTTGCCCACCAGTCCGGTCGCGGCGCAGGCCACGGCTATGGATTGCGGCGAGATCATCTTGCCGGTCACGCCGCCGCTGGAGTTGGCGGCGACCATCAGCACGTCGCTGACGCCGATCTGATGTGCCGTGGTGGCTTGCAGGGAGCCGAACAGTGCGTTCGCTGAAGTATCGGAGCCGGTCAGGAACACGCCCAGCCAACCCAGGAACGGCGAGAAGAACGGGAATGCTGCACCCGTTCCGGCCAGCACCAGCGCGAGGGTCGAGGACATGCCCGAGTAGTTCATGACGAAGGCGAAGGCCAGTACCATGCCGATGGATACGATGGCCCAGCGCAGCTCGATCAGCGTCTCCTTGAAGGTGGTCAGACCAATCTTGGGGCTGATGCGCAACACGATCATGGCCAGAATCGCCGAGAACAGAATCGCGGTACCCGATGCGGCGATCAGGTCGAACTTGTAGACCGCAGGCATGGCGGTGGCCTTGGCAACGATGGGCGTGCCCTTGATCACCAACTGGTCCAGGTATGGCACCGCGATGTTGATGGTCCAGGCTTGCAGAGGGCCACCGGCAGCGAACATTGCCTTGAAGGGTTTGAGCGTCCAGACAGTGACCATGGCGGTCAGAATCAGGAAGGGCGACCAGGCCTTGATGATCTGGCCAAGGCTGTAGGGCGATTGGACGGTCGTGCGTGGCTGGCCAAAGCCGCCAGGGTTGCCGGCGATGGCCGCCGAGCCGCTGACAACGACTGAATCCGCAGCACGTTGTGGCTGCCAGACTTTCAGGAACAGTGTCAGGGACACGATGCTGACCAGCGCCGAGGTGATATCCGGCAGCTCGGGGCCGATGAAGTTGGAAGTGAGGTACTGGGTGATTGCAAAACTCAGCCCGGCAATCAGCGCGGCAGGCCAGGTTTCCTTGACGCCCCGTACACCGTCCATCATGAACATCAGCCAGAACGGTACGAACACCGACAGCAGCGGCAGTTGACGACCGGCCATGGCGCCGATCTTGAACGCATCGATCCCCGAAACCTGCCCGGCCACAATGATCGGAATGCCCAGCGCACCAAACGCCACGGGGGCGGTGTTGGCGATCAGGCACAGGCCTGCGGCGTACAGCGGATTGAGCCCCAGCCCGACCAGCAAGGCTGCGGTAATCGCCACCGGTGCGCCGAAGCCGGCCGCGCCTTCCAGGAATGCACCGAAGCAGAAGCCGATCAGCAACACCTGCAGACGCTGGTCATCGGTAATCGACATGACCGAGCTGCGGATGATCTCGAACTGGCCGCTCTTGACCGTCAGTTTGTAGAGAAACACCGCCGCGACGATGATCCAGGCGATTGGCCACAAGCCATAAGCGAACCCGTAACCGGCGGCTGCCAGGGCCATGTCTGTGGGCATCTGGAAGGCGAAGATCGCCACCAGCACCGACAGCGCCAGGGTGATGCTGCCCGCTATATGGCCCTTGAGCCTGAAAACGGCCAGCGCCAGAAAGAAGAACACGATGGGAATGAGCGCAGCGGCGGCGGAAAGGCCCAGGCTGCCCAGGGGTGTATAGAGTTGTTGCCAGGTCTGCATGTAGGTGGCCCCTAATTGTTTTTGGTAAGGCCCGGTGTTCTGTGTCGTGCGTGCATGGCCGATGTGTATGGACGAATCGCACAGTTCACCAGCTCAAGGCTTCCTGATCGGAAGGTCTTGCAGCGTGATGGAGGTCAGCCATCGGCGCTGGCATTGGATAATTGGTAATACCAATTTACAATATCTGATTGCTAGGTTAGAAGCCTTGCTATTGTTGTGTCAATTTGTCTCGCCAAGACTTTGGTCGGGTGCACAGGAAAATGCGGTTAGCCTGCTGCATCTGGCAGGTGCCTGAAGGGCGGCGATCAGCGAGAATGCGCGGTCCCGCTAACGAGTCGGGTGTGGAGTGAGGGGTTATGGGTTTTGATCAGGTGCGTCAGCGCCGTTTGTCTGATGACATTGTCGAGCAACTGGAACGAATGATTCTTGAGGGCACGCTCAAGTCGGGCGGACGCCTGCCTGCCGAGCGGGCGCTTGCCGAGCAGTTTGGCGTTTCCCGTCCTTCCCTGCGTGAGGCCATCCAGAAACTGACCGCCAAGGGGTTGCTGGTCAGCCGTCAGGGCGGTGGTAACTATGTGGTCGAAAACCTTGGGTCGACCTTCAGTGACCCGCTGCTGCATCTATTGGAAAGCAGCCCCGATGCCCAGCGCGACCTGCTGGAGTTTCGCCACACCCTGGAAGCTTCCTGCGCCTACTACGCGGCCCTGCGCGCCACGGATGTGGATCGCGAGCGTCTGCGTGAGGCTTTCGATGCCTTGCAGGCTTGCTACACCTGCACCGACGAAGTGAGTCGGGCGGAGGAGGGCGCTGCCGATGCCAGCTTTCACCTGGCGATTGCCGAGGCCAGCCATAACACCGTTTTGCTGCATACGATCCGGGGGTTATTCGATCTGCTCAAGCGCAATGTGGTGATCAATATCGGCGGGATGTATCAGCAACGCGCTGAAACCCGCGACATGCTCATCCAGCAGCATCGTGAGTTGTATCTGGCGATTATCGAAGGCCGCGCCGAGGATGCGCGAGAGGTGTCCAGCCGCCACCTGACCTATGTGCAGGAAGTGCTGGAGGAGGTGCGGCAACAGGTCCAGCGCACAGCGCGTGCGGAGCGCCGCAATAATATGTAATGCATCACCGTAGGAGCGAATTCATTCGCGAATGAATTCGCTCCTACGGTGATCAGTCGTCCTTGCCCTTGCTGCGCACGGCCCGTTGCAGTTCGCGATCCGAATCGCGCTCTCGCTCGGTATGGCGCTTGTCGTATTCCTTCTTGCCCTTGCCCAGAGCAATCTCGCACTTGATCAAGTGCTGCTTCCAGTAAAGGGAAAGGGCTACGCAGGCATAACCTTTCTGCTGCACCGAGCTTGTGAGCTTTTCAAGCTCGCGCTGGTTCAGCAACAGTTTACGGGTGCGTGTCGGGTCAGCGATGACGTGTGTGCTGGCGGTCTTGAGCGGCGTGATATGGCTGCCCATCAGCCAGGCCTCGCCATCCTTGAGCAGCACATAACTGTCAACCAGCTGCACCTTGTTGGCACGCAGGCTTTTTACTTCCCAGCCAGCCAGGACCAGACCGGCCTCGAACTTGTGTTCGATGAAGTAATCGTGACGCGCCTTTTTATTTTGCGCGATGGTCCCTGTGGGATGTTTCTTGAGCTTAGCCATAGGGGCCGCATTATAGGGAGTTGCTTCAATGTCGGCTACGGGAAAGCGTGCGCTTGAGCACGAAGGATGAATCCCGGACAATACTGACTCTTTGTTTGCCGCTCAGCTTTGGAAATGACGCTCACATGACTACGCATATTCAGCGCTCGGCTCTTTTGCCGTATCCGGCCCGGTTTCTGTACGACCTGGTCAATGATGTGGCTCGTTATCCCGAGTTTTTGCCTTGGTGCGCTGCGGCGGTGGTGCTCGAGGAAAGCGAGACACACATGCGTGCAAGTCTGGAGGTCGCCAAAGGTGGCCTGAGCCAGAAGTTTGTAACGCGCAATGTACTGGTGCCCGGAGAATCCATCGTGATGGATCTGGTCGAGGGGCCTTTCAGTCAATTGCATGGTGTCTGGACATTCAAGCCGCTGGGGGACAAGGCCTGCAAGATCAGCCTGGACCTCACCTTCGATTATGCCGGCTCTATTGTGCGCGCCACGTTGGGGCCGCTGTTCAATCAGGCGGCCAATACCCTGGTGGATGCCTTTTGTCAGCGAGCCAAAGAGCTGCATGTCTGACGAACTGATCCAGATCGAGGTGGTTTATGGCGCTGTCGATCGACAGGTGTTGCTCAGCGTCTCGGTGCCAGCAGGCTCGTCGGTTCGACAGGCGCTTTTAGCATCAGGCATGCAGAGCCGGTTTCCCGAGCTGGATCTGGCTCAATGCCCTGTGGGTATTTTTGGCAAGGCCGTGAAAGATCCTTCCGTTCGTGTGCTGGAGGCGGGTGATCGCATCGAGATCTATCGCCCGCTGCTGGCTGACCCCATGGAAGTGCGGCGCTTGCGTGCGGCCAAGGCGCGCTTGAACAGAGATGCCGGGTCCTGATTTTTTAAAAGCGCCAGACAGCAAAAAGCCCGGCATGCCGGGCTTTTTTGTGGAAACTGTCCCGTCCTGAATAAGGTTTACACCTTCTAACTTCTTTTCAGGAAGGTGCAATGGACACGGGCGCGAAG
>NZ_JAIGPJ010000045.1:0-43910 GCF_019719005.1 Pseudomonas cichorii | reverse complement strand
GCCCTGAACGCCGGCCAGGACCTGGCCGTCATCTCCAGCCGAATCACCGCAGGCGAAAACGCCAACCTCTCCGCAGGCGAAAACCTCAGCCTCCTGGCCGCACAGGACAGTGACTACTACCTCTACGACAAGAAGAGCAAAGGCAGCTGGGGCAAAAAGAAAACCAAACGGGATGAAGTGACCGACATCCGCAATGTCGGCAGCGAAATCACATCAGGTGGCGACCTGACTCTGGAGAGCGGTGGCGACCAGTTGTACCAGGTGGCCAAGCTTACCAGTGGCAATGACCTGACCATTGAAAGCGGTGGTGGTATCACCTTTGAGGGGGTGAAGGACTTTCATGATGAAAGCCATACCAAGAGCAAAAGCAGCCTTGCCTGGAACTCGATGAAAGGGAAGGGCCGAACCGATGAAACCTTGCGTCAGACCGAGATGGCGGCCAAGGGCGAATTGACAATCCAGGCCGTGGAAGGCCTGAGGATCGATATCAAGCAGGTGGATCAACAAACCGTCAGTCAGACCATTGACGCCATGGTCCAGGCCGATCCGCAACTGGCCTGGCTCAAAGAGGCCGAAAAGCGTGGTGATGTGGATTGGCGGCAGGTCAAGGAAATCCACGAAAGTTTCAAATACAGCCATTCCAGTCTGGGTGGAGCCGCACAGATGATCATTGCGATCATCGTGGCTTATTTCACGGCGGGTGCTGCAAGTGGTTTGATCGGAGCGGGCGCTGTGTCAGGCTCTGGCACTGCAATGGCAGCAGCGACGACTTCTCAGGCAATGGCTGCTGGTGCCTCCTACGTTAGTGCCGGTTGGGCTAACGTGGCCCTCACGGCAGTGGCTACCAGTGCTGCAAGTGGCGCAGCAGTCAGTACCATCAATAACCGTGGAAACCTTGGTGCGGTGCTCAAGGATGTGACCTCTGCTGACGCTCTGCGTGGCTATGTGGTTTCTGGTGTTACAGCCGGGCTGACAGCGGGTGTCTACGACAAACTGACGAGCACTCAGACAGGCACCTCGGGTGTCTTGCAGAACAGCGGAAAAGTTATCAGCAGTGGTGGGCTGTCCTCTTGGGGAGGGGTAGGAAGCTTTGCTGCTAATCAGCTTCTACAGAACACTACTTCGACATTGATTGATCGTGCATTGGGAGGTGATAGCCAGTTCGGTGATGCCCTGAGCAGCAGCTTGGTCAATACCTTTGCGGCAGCTGGCTTCAACTGGGTGGGTGGCTTCAGCAAAACTAATCAACTGGCCGACGGTAGTCTGGCCAAGATTGGCCTTCATGCGGTCATGGGAGGTCTGGCAGCAGAAGCGGCTGGTGGTGACTTCAAGACCGGTGCACTGGCTGCGGGTGTGAATGAGGCGTTGGTTGATACTCTGGCCAAGCAATACGCCGATATGCCCAAGGAGCAAAGGGACAAGCTTCTGGTCATGAACTCCCAGGTTATTGGTGTGCTTACTGCCTCAGTCCAGGAAGGTGATGCGAAGAGTTTGCAAACAGGGTCATGGGTGGCGGCAAATGCCACGTCCTATAACCGGTTGTTGCATTCCACAGAACGAAAGGCCTTGAACGAGGAAGCCAATGAGCTTGAAAAGCGTCTGGGTAAGCCTTCATCCAGTATATCTTGGGAAGATTTCCTGCTTTTGGCGTCCAGTGCCGAACTGGATGCTGCTGAAAGTGCACGATTGCAGGCCGTATTAGCCAGTTTCAAAGCAGGTAACCCTGAGCAGTCGCGTTTCAAGGAGGAACTCTCGACTGCCATGGAGAGCATTCAGCGCCTGGCATCTCAAAACACGGTGCTGATGTGGAGCGATGGAAACCCTATTGTCGCCAACGGTGCCCCGGTCTATGCATTCCAGGCGACAGATAGGCAGTTCAGGGATTCCGGGCTATTCAGTACGGATTCAGGGAAGCAGACCAATTCAGCGGACAGTATTGTTGATGTCGTTCCCGTTGCCTTGATACAACAGTTTGGCGAGAAAAATGCGACAGCATACTGGACAGAGCTTTCCAAGGTTTCAACCAGCCCCGGAGAGCTTGATGATCTGGTGGGCAGAGTCTCAAATGTTCTGATCGGTGGTATTGACCGGGTTACGTGGGATCTTGATCTTGCTCTTGCTTTGACTGGTGGGCCTGCCGTATTAAGGGCTTTGTTGGCTAAGCGTGTTGCAACGGTGGGAAGTTTTTCTAAAGGAGTATTTACTAATCCTAATGAGGCGTTTTTCTGGTCTGGTCGAACCGATGGTATTGGTGGCGCTGATGTAGCAGAGCAAATCGCTAAGCAACATGGAGGGACAACTCTAGAGGCATTGCTAGTTCAGCGCGGCATAGAAATGCCTCAATGGGATGCTGCAAATCCCATCGCTGTAAAAGCATGGCAAGATATATCTGCTCAGTATGCAAGTGGTGCTTCAGGGACTGTGCGCGCAGTGATTGGTCAGAACCTGCGTCCCGGAAACGTTTGGGAGACCGCCGAGTTACCTGCGTTGATAAAAAATCCTAATGTAGATAAGATTGTTACTATTGATCCTGTAACAATGGTTCAGAAAGTTATTTATGTGAGAGGTGAGTTGTGATTTCCGAGGTCTCTAGGGGGCATATTAGAGTTGTAGTGGGTGGGAAGTCTTTTATTGTTCAGGGTGAGATGTTTTTTCCTGGTGACGATAAAATGGGGTTTGTATTGTACCGGAAAACTATGAAGATTTTGGGGGCTGGTTTGGATAGTCTTTCTATGTCTGCTGAGGATGTTTGCATGGTTGTTGCGGATATTCAGGCTGACTTTGATAAGGGTGGTCATACTTTGGTGATTGAAGATTGATGTGCTAAATGTGTGGATTTTTCGACGGCTAGAAATATATATGGTGGGGGTGTTTGGTTGGGGGCGTGTAAGGGGGTATATGTTTGCGTGGTTTTGTAGTGAAGTGTATAGACTGCTTGTGAAATGTCGATAAGGCGTTTTATTGGGTTCGTTGGTGGAGATGGAGTGGGTAGATTTTTTATTATGTGTGATGCGCTGCTTTAGAAAATATCTATCCTTCTTCATGAAGAAGTTCATCATATGTCTAAAATTCAAACTTGTCTTTACTACAACCCCACCTTATAAACAACCTGCCCCCGCTCCAACGGATCCGGATGACACTCAAACCCCAACGCCCGCGCCAGCCCAAACATCCTTGCATTCCTAACCGAATCTATCGAAAACATCCGGTAAAACCCGTTCAGCCGCGCAGCATTCATAAGGTGCTGCATCAACAACCTGCCCAACCCAAGACCTTGCCATTTCTCGGCCACAACCACGGCACATTCGCAGCAGTAATCACCCTCTGTCGCGGCGTAGCGGCTGAGGCCTATTTCGGTCAGTTGGTTGTTGCCTTCCATGATCAGGGCGACGTAGGTCATGCGCTGTTGATAGTCGGCGTCCATGATCTGGTCGATGGCTAGTGGGTCTGGTTCGTTGTTGGGGGAGAGGAAGCGGAAGTGTTGTGTCTGTGGCGACAGGCGTGTGATGAATTCGAATGCTCGTTGCCGGTCGTCTTCCTGGATCGGTCTGATCAGCAGGTGGGTGCCGTCGCTCAGTTCTTCGATCCAGTGGATGAAGCGCAGCTCAGGGGCGTAGAGGTCGTCGCTGATCGAGTCGCTGGTGACGGTGTTCATGTCTATCCCCTGGGGGCCGTGCGTCGATTGAGCAGGCGGTTTACCTATCTTTTACGCTTCGGCACCTTCAGGCCATGATCCAGATCAATACTTCTGTTTGCCCTGTCTGCGTGTAGACTGCCTGCCGTTTGTTCATCGCAGTCTTTGCCTGATGGACGTTTCCACTTCATTGATTCAAGGCGTGCATATGGATCTGCGGCAACTCGAAGCTTTTGCGGCTGTCATGTCGGCGGGCAGTGTGACGGCGGCGGGGAAGATGCTGGGGCGCTCGCAGCCTTCGGTGACTCGTGCCATCCAGGAGTTGGAGCAGGAGCTGGGTTTTGCCTTGTTCGAGCGCAGTGGGCCGAAGGTCACGCCTTCGCAGAAAGCGTTCATGATGTATGCCGAGGTGGAGAGTGCGTTGCTCGGGATTCGCAATATTCGCCAGCGCGCGCAGCACATTGCGCTGGACGAGAACCGGCAGATCAAGCTGGTGGCGATACCGGCGCTGGCGGCGGGTTTGTTGCCGCTGGCCTTGTCCCGTTTACCGCAGGATCTGCGCCCGCAGCATATCCAGTTGCACAGCATGTCCCCGGAAAACGTCGTGCAGGCGGTGCTTTCCAAGACCATGGACCTGGGCGCGGTCAGTCTGCCGCTGGAGCATCGCGGGCTGGATATTCACTGGATCGGTGAATCCCCTTGCGTGGCTGTGCTGGCTGCGGATTCGCCGCTGGCCCGTTTTGATGTATTGCCGATGCAGGTTCTGGCCAGCCAGACGCTGATCACCATGTCGAACCCTTATCGGTTTCGGCGTCGTATCGACAAGGCTTTTCAGGATGCTGGCGGTGCTGTGCCGCACATGCTCGATACCAATACTTCGCTGATCGCCATGCAGATGGCCCGAGTCGGGCTGGGTGTGGCGCTGGTGGATCCTTTCACTGCGCTGGGCGTGCCGGTGGATGGGGTGGTGGTGCGGCCGGTCGAGTTCAATATTCCGTTCTTCTTCGGTCTGGTTTCGGCGTTCGCCAGCCCGTTGTCCGATGTGGCGCAAGCGCTAGTGACGGAGCTTGCTGCTTCGGCTCAGGCCTTGCTGCCTTCAGTGATCATGCATGCTCCCAGCGAGCATGATGCCCTGTTGCAGAGCATTTACGCCGGTTGAGGCTCTGCAGCAAAAGTCAGCCTTATCCTCTTTTCTGATTTCTTATCGTTTTAAGCTATATCAATATTCATTTTTTGCCGTTGTAGTAATAAATATCAGCTTTTAGTATTCGTTTTTTGAATTCATGGGCCTTTTGAATTCATAAAATGCGAGTTTGGAGCGTTTTTTGGATGCATTCGCTCTATCCATGATCGTTATCACGAGTACTGAAAATGTCCGATACAAACGCACCGATTGGGCTTGCCGCCTTGCAGGCCCGTCTCAAGCAGGATCTGGAGTGGCTGGATCTGCCAGCCTCACCCTGGGTCAAGCCGCGTTTGCATGAAGACGCTCCGGTACTGGATGTCGCGATCATCGGTGGCGGCATGGCAGGTCTGGCATTGGCGGCGGAGTTGCGTCATCTGGGTGTGGTGACGACGATTTTCGATCAGTCCCCGACCGGTTTCGAAGGCCCGTGGGCGACCACGGCGCGCATGGAAACTCTCCGTTCGCCCAAGCAACTGACCGGCCCGGCGCTGGGTTTGCCTGCCCTGACATTCCGTGCCTGGTTCGAGGCGCAATTCGGGCTGGAGGCCTGGAATGCGCTGGACAAGATCCCGCGTCTGCAATGGGCCGATTACCTGCGCTGGTATCGCAAGGTGCTGGATCTGGATGTGCGCAATGAGCATCGGGTTAGCCGGGTTCAGCCTCGTGCCGATGGTCTGGTCGAGCTGGATATCGTCAGCCCTGGCCACAATCAGCGCTATGTGGCCCGGCATGTGGTGCTGGCGACCGGGCGTGATGGCCTGGGCGGGCCTTGGGTGCCGGATTATGCCCATGAGCTGCCGCGTCATGTCTGGGCGCACTCGGCGGATGGTTTGCAGGATGACTGGTTTGTCGGCAAGCGGGTGGCGGTGATCGGTGGCGGTGCTTCGGCCATGGACAGTGCCGCTACGGCCCTGGAAGCGGGCGCGCAGAAGGTCGACTTGCTGATTCGTCGCGCAGAGTTGCCACGGGTCAACAAGGGCAAGGGCGCGGGCAATCCTGGGATGACCCATGGTTACTGGCGCCTGCCGGATAGCTGGAAATGGCGCATCCGTCGCTACCTCAATGCCCAGCAAGTACCGCCGCCCCGTGGCAGCACCCAGCGTGTTTCCCGTTCACCTGACTCCCGTTTCCTGCTCAACAGCCCGATTGTTTCGGTCCGGCAGAACGAGTCTGGTGCGCTGGTGGTGCGCACGCCCAATGCGAAGCTGGAATACGATTTTCTGGTGTTTGCCACAGGTTTTCGGACGGACTTCAACCTGCGTCCCGAGTTTGCTTCTTTCGCAAAGCATATTCAGGTCTGGAGCGATCGCTTCGAGGTGCCTGAAGATGAGTTCGATGCCGAGCTTTGCTCTCTGCCGGATCTGGGGACCTGCTTCGAGTTCCAGCAGAAAACCCCCGGCGCATGCCCGGGGATCGAGAAGATTCACTGTTTCAATTACCCGGCAGCCTTGAGCTACGGTGCGGTGTCCGGCGATATTCCGGCCATCAGCGAGGGCGCAAAGCGCCTGGCTCATGGGTTGGCAGGGCAGTTGTTCAACGAGGACATCGATTTGCATTTTGCCGCCATGCAGAGCTACGACGAGCCCGAATTGCTGGGTGACGAATGGGTGGCCGGTGCGCCCACAGCCCAAGAGATGCTCGGATGATCGGCTGGGCTGTACGGCGTCTGGTGCAGTCGCTGCTGGTCGTGCTGCTCATGACGCTGGTGGTGTTCATCGGTCTGAATGCCATCGGCAACCCGATGGATATTCTGGTGGGCGAAGACCTGAACCAGGCCGAGCGTCTGGCGGCCATCGCGCACCTTGGGCTGGACAAGCCGCTGTGGCAGCAATACCTGCTGTTCCTCAAGGGCGCTGCGAGCGGCAATCTCGGCCAGAGCTTCGTCTATCACGAAGACGCCATGCGCCTGATCCTGCAACGTCTGCCTGCCACCTTCGAGCTGGCGTTCTGCGCCTTGTTTCTGGCGGTGCTGCTGGGTGTGCCGCTGGGCATGTTCGCGGGCACCTATCCCGATCACCCGGTATCGCGGGTGATGATGGCCACCAGTATCGTAGGCTTCTCGCTGCCAGCGTTCTGGGTGGCGCTGATGATGATCATGCTGTTCTCGATCCATCTGGGCTGGCTGCCGGCCAGTGGTCGTGGTGAAACCCGCGAGTTTCTTGGCGTGCAGTGGTCGTTCCTGACGCTGGATGGCTTGCAGCACCTGATTCTTCCGGCCCTGAACCTGGCGTTGTTCAAGATTTCTCTGGTGTTGCGCCTGACCCGTGCCGGTGTGCGGGAAGTGCTGCCCCAGGAGTTCGTCAAGTTCGCCCGTGCCAAGGGTCTGTCGCCGGTGCGGGTGATGTGCATGCATGTGATGCGCAACACCATGATCCCGCTGGTGACGGTGCTGGCAATGGAGCTTGGGTCGACTATCGCCTATGCGGTGGTGACCGAAAGTATCTTTGCCTGGCCAGGTGCCGGGAAGCTGATTCTGGACAGTATCAATATGCTGGATCGCCCGGTTGTGGTGGCTTATCTGATGGTGGTGGTCGTGATCTTTGTGGTGCTGAATCTGATCGTCGATGCGCTGTATTACCTGCTTGATCCGCGTGTGCGCATCGAGGCTGGCCGATGAGTCAGGTACAGGTGGCACGCCTGCAAGTGCAATCGCCATGGCGTCTGGGTGCTGTGGAATTTTCCCGTTCATACACGGCCATGTTCGGTCTGCTGGTGCTGTTGGCGATCATGCTGGTGGCGGTATTGGCACCCTGGGTCGCGTTTCAGAATCCTTATGACCTGATGCAGCTCAATGTGCTGGATGCACGCCTGCCGCCGGGCAGTGAAAACCTCGACGGTGGTTACACCTATTGGCTGGGCACCGACGGCCAGGGCCGGGATCTGTTGTCGGCGATTATCTACGGGTTGCGGATCAGCCTGTGGGTCGGGATAGGCTCAGCACTGATTGCCGCTGCCGTTGGCACATTGCTGGGCTTGGTGTCGGCTTATGTCGGCGGATGGCTCGATGCCTTGCTGATGCGTCTGGTGGATCTGCTGCTGTCTTTCCCGGTGATTCTCATGGCGCTGATGATTCTGGCCTGGCTGGGCAAGGGCGTCGGCAATGTGATGCTGACACTGGTGCTGCTCGAATGGGCCTATTACGCCCGTACCGCACGGGGTCAGGCGCTGACCGAAAGCCGCCGCGAGTACGTCGATGCGGCGCGGGGGCAGGGGATCAGTTCGTGGCGGATCGTCGTGCGGCATATCTTGCCCAACTGCCTGCCGCCGTTGATCGTCATCGGTGCCTTGCAGATTGCCAGGGGCATCACGCTGGAAGCGACCTTGTCGTTCCTGGGCCTTGGCGTGCCGATTACCGAGCCGTCCCTTGGGCTGCTGATCGCCAATGGCTTCCAGTACATGCTCAGTAACGAATACTGGATCAGTTTCTTTCCGGGCCTGGCGCTGCTGATCACCATTGTGGCCATCAATCTGGTGGGTGATCGCTTGCGGGATGTCCTGAACCCGAGGTTGCAACGATGAGCGTGCCTGAAGTGTCTCTGGCGCAACCGACTCTGGATGTGCGCAACCTTTGTACGTCGTTCGATACCCGAGCGGGCATTCTGCCTGCCGTGCGCGATGTTTCCCTGCGTCTGCAACCGGGACGGATTCTCGGGCTGGTGGGCGAGTCGGGTTCCGGCAAGTCGGTGACCGGCTTTTCGATTCTCGGGCTGGTCGATGCGCCGGGGCGTATCAGCGGTGGCGAAGTGGTGTTTCAGGGCCGTGACCTGACCAAGCTCTCTGCCGCGCAGTTGCGCAGCCTGCAAGGCAATCGCATTGCGATGATCTTTCAGGACCCGATGATGACCCTCAACCCGGTCCTGCGCATCGATACGCAAATGATCGAGGCGGTGCAGGCTCATCGCTCGATGGGGCGTCGCGAGGCGCGTCAGCATGCCAGCAATACGCTGGCGCTGATGGGGATTCCCAGCCCGGACGAGCGCTTGAATGCCTATCCGCATCAGCTTTCCGGCGGCATGCGCCAGCGGGTGGCTATTGCCATTGCCTTGTTGCACGCGCCGGACCTGATTATCGCTGACGAGCCGACCACGGCGCTGGACGTGACCATTCAGGCGCAGATTCTCAGCGAGGTGCAAAAACTTGTGCGTCAACAAGGAGCCTCCCTGATCTGGATTACCCATGACCTGTCGGTGGTGGCCGGTCTGGCCGATGACATCGCGGTGATGTACGCCGGTCGTATTGTCGAACAAGGCCCGGTGTCCGCCGTGCTTGATCGTCCGCAGCATCCTTACACCCAAGGCCTGATCGACAGCCTTCCGAGCCGCAACAAGCGTGGCCAGCGTTTGCGTCAGATCCCTGGTATGGCGCCGGACCTGTTGTCGATGCCTGCCGGTTGCGCCTTTGCTGCACGTTGCTCCCGAGCGAGCAACCAGTGCGAGCAGGAGCCACAAAGTCGCGAGATAGAAGCGGGTCGTCTGGTCCGTTGTTTTCATCCGGGAGCTGCCGATGAGTATTAACCAGACGCCTATCGTCGAATTGAGCCAGGTCAGTAAAACCTTCGGTAAGCGCAATAACGACAGCACGCTGAACCAGTGGCTGCAACGCATGAAATGGTCCAGGCCTTCGTCTTTGACCCATGCGGTGGATCGGGTCGACTTGCGGATCAACCGTGGTGAAGTCGTGGGGCTGGTGGGTGAATCCGGCTGCGGCAAATCAACTCTGGGCCGCATGGTGGCCGGGTTGCTGCCAGTGTCTTCGGGGACGGCTTCCATCGACGGCAAGCGCCTTGAGGACCTGACGGCCGAAGAGCGTCTTGCGGCGCGCCTGAAGATCCAGATGATTTTCCAGGACCCGTCTTCCAGCCTCAATCCGCGCCTGCGGGTCGACCGTATCGTGGGCGAGGGTGCCTTGCTGCATGGCCTGACCGACAAGGCCGGGTTTGACGATTATGTCAGCGCGCAACTGCAGCGTGCCGGCCTGAGCCCGCAACTGCGCCAGCGTTATCCGCATCAGTTCAGCGGCGGTCAGCGCCAGCGTATCGGGATTGCCCGGGCGCTGGCGGTGCAGCCGCAGCTCTTGGTGTGCGATGAATCGGTGGCGGCGCTGGACGTTTCCATTCAGGCGCAGATCCTCAATCTGTTCATGGACCTGCGCGATGAGCTGGGCCTGACCTATCTGTTCATCAGCCACGATCTTGGTGTGGTCGAACACCTCTGTGACCGGGTGGTGGTGATGTATCTGGGCCGAGTGGTCGAGAGCGCCAGTGTCGATGACCTGTTCGCCAGGGCCAATCATCCTTACACCCAGGCATTGCTGGCGCAGATTCCGCGCTTCGATGTCCGCAGTGCCCGTTATGACGCGATAAAAGGGGAAATCCCCAGCCCGCTGAACCCGCCTGCCGGGTGTCATTTCCATCCTCGCTGTCCGCATGCCACGGCGCGCTGCCGCGAGGAAGTTCCAACGCTCAGGGAGGTTGCACCCGGCCACCTGAGCGCCTGTCACCTCAATGAATAGCACCGAACGAGCGCCGCAATGGCTGGCGCTCATTGCCATTACGCACAAGGAATAGCCCATGAAACCACTTGTCCGTTCACTGTTGGCCTCGGCCCTGATCCTGGCCGCCGGCAGCGCAGCGGCGCAGAGTCTGCGTATCGGTTATGCCGATCCGGTCTCCTCGCTCGACCCGCAATTGAACAACTATGCCGGTGACCGCTCGGTTGCCCTGCATGCCTTCGAGTCGCTGGTCAATCGTCGGGACGACAAGACCCTGCCGGGCCTGGCGCAAAGCTGGAAAGTCCTGGACGACAAGACCTGGGAGTTCAACCTGCGCAAGGACGTCAAATGGCAGGACGGCAAGCCTCTGACCGCCGATGACTTCGTGTTCTCCTTCGAACGCGCCCGCAAGGTGCCGGGCAGCGTGGCCTCCTATGCGGGTGCCATGCGCACGGTGGAGTCGGTGACGGCCAAGGATGATCACACCCTGATCATCAAGACCTCCACGCCCAACGCCAACTTGCTGCCGGACGTTGACTCGATCTATATCGTCAGCCGCCACGTGGGTGCCGACGCGCAAAGCGCCGACTACAACAGCGGCAAGGCGATGGTCGGTACCGGGCCTTATCGCTTTGTGTCCTTTGTGCCGGGTGATCGCACGATCTTCGAGCGCAATGCCGACTATTGGGGGCCGAAACCGCTGTGGGACAAAGTGGATTATCGCTTCATCTCCAACGCCGCGAGCCGTACGGCGGCCTTGCTGGCCGGTGATGTGGACGTGATCGACAAGGTGTCGCCGACCGATGTCGAGCGCCTGAAGAAAAGCCCGAATGTCAGTGTCTTCGCTTATCCGGGCCTGCGTGCCTTGCTGATTCAGCCAAGCTTCCGTGAAGGTCCGAACGAGTTCATTCGTGACAATGCTGGCAAGCCGCTGGCCGAAAACCCGCTGCGCGACGTACGTGTGCGCAAGGCCTTGAACCTGGCCATCAACCGTCAGGCGATTGTCGAGCGCATCATGCAGGGCACCGTGACCGAGGCCAATCAGTGGATGCCGGCCAAGACTTTCGGCTACAACCCTGAGCTGAAGAACATTCCTTATGACCCGAAACAGGCCAAGGAGCTGCTGGCTCAGGCGGGCTTCCCCGAAGGCTTCCAGTTGACCGTCCATGTGCCGGGCGACCGTTACCCCCAAGCGCCGGAAACCCTGCAAGCCGTGGCGCAGTTCTGGTCGAGGATTGGCGTCAAGGTGCAACTGGAAGTGCTGCCGTGGGCTGTTTATGCAGGCAAGGCCAACAAGAACGAATTTGCGATCAGTGTGGTTGCCTGGGGTAACGGCACCGGTGAAGCCGCCTATGCACTGACCAACATCCTGACTACGGTGGACAGCGTCAAGGGGCGCGGTGCTTCCAACTGGGGCCATTACAGCAACCCGCTGGTGGATCAGGCACTGGTCGAGGCCACTGCCGAGTTCGACGATGCCAAGCGCCGGGCGATCCTGGAGCAGTCTGCCAAGGTGGTGACTGACGATGTCGGGATCATCCCGCTGTTCCATTACCAGAACATCTGGGCTGCGCGCAAAGGCCTGAAAGTCGAGCCACTGGTCAGCGACCGCACTGCCGCGAGCATGGTTACCGAACAGCCTTGAGTCTGGAGGAGCAAGTGTTTGCGTAGGAGCGGATTCATCCGCGAGACGTCACTGAAGGCGCTAGATGACGGGCCTCTCGCGAATAAATTCGCTCCTACCGTTAATTCATGATTTTGATGAGAATGAATATGACCTCAACTGTAGAACCGGGCCTCGATGTCCTGGATACCTTGCTGGGCATCGGGCCTGAAACCGGTCTGTACAAGGTGCGCCATGCCCGTGACAAAGTCGTGGCTGCGACTCAGGGCAGCCATGAGCTGTTTTTCGATGCGGCGCTGCAAGACAATCTGTCCCTCGTCGAGCGTCTGCTGGTGGCTTATTACGCCAGCCACCTGACGCCAAACGCCTTGCTGGCAGGCTACTACCTTGAGCAGTTGCAGACGCTGAATGTCGATCCGGTGCTGGTGGCTGCCATTGATTCCGGCTCCATCGACGCGCTCAGCGATGCGCGCCTGTCGGCGATTCTGGTGTTCACCCGGACCTTGATCGAGTCGCCGGTCGAAGGCGATCGTGCCGCCTTGCAGGTCCTGCAGGCCGCAGGTCTTTCGTCCTCTGAAATCGTGGTGCTGGCGCAGTTGATTGCGTTCCTGTCATATCAGGTTCGGCTGGCGGCCGGCCTTGGGGCCTTGTCAGCCTTGGGAGAAGCACAATGAGCGAGCCCATTCGCAGCAACGGTTTTACCAATGAAGTGCTGGGCTGGAAGGCCTGGTTGCCCACGGTGCAACTGGGCAGCGCCACGCCGGAGCAACTGGCGGTGCTGGAAGAGAGTCACCCCCAGGCCAAGACGTCGGATTACTACCTGACACTGGTCCATCAGCCGCAGATCCTGCGTCAGCGCTCCGTAGCGTTCAACGCGATCATGTACGCGCCAGGCGGCTTGTCCCGTGCGGAGCGCGAACTGGCCAGCACTGTCGTGTCGCGTATCAATCAGTGTGTGTATTGCGCTTCGGTGCATGCCCAGCGTTTCGAGCAACTGGCCAAGCGCAATGATGTGATTGCGCAGATATTTACCGACCCACAGACGGCGGGAACCACGGAACGGGAAAAGGCCATTGTGCGCTTTGCCATTGATCTGACCCTGGACCCGGCTGCCCTGGGCGCCGAACATATCAGGCCGTTGCGTGAGCAGGGGCTCGACGATGGACAGGTACTGGATCTGATCCACGCCATTTCCATTTTTGCCTGGGCCAACCGGTTGATGCTCAACCTGGGTGAGCCGCTTTATCCAGTAGTGTGAAAAATTGTTTCATTTTTGATAAAAACTTTGTCCGAGTGTTGTACAAAATTACCGCTGTAGTATAGCTTTTACAGCAGAGCCAGTTGGTGTGGCGCTGACATTGCCGTTTACGGTATAGACCACGCCGCTGGCTCTTCCATCTTTCTACCTGAGGGTCATCCCGCAGGCACCCCAGAGGCTCCACATGATCGCGTCGCGCTGGTTGTGGCTGGTGCTTCTGCTCAGCGGCAGCGCATTTGCCGATTGGCGCGAAGCATTGCCTGATTCCCGGGTCGTCGGTTCCGGCGACTTCAGTGTGTTTGGATTCCGTATCTATTCGGCCCGTCTGTGGAGCCCTGCAAAGCCGTTTGTGGCGCATGCACCCCTGGCGCTGGAGCTCACTTATCATCGCGCCATCGACCGGGAAGACCTGGTGGATGCCAGCATCGATGAGATCCAGCGTATTTCCGGGTCGGCCGTCAGCGATCAGCAGTTGTCTGTGTGGCGTCAGCAGATGCAGCAGTCTTTCGTCGATGTTCAGCCGGGCATGAAAATCACCGGTGTCTACCTGCCGGGACGTGAAGCGCGCTTCTATGTAGGCCCCAGGCTGCAGCATGTGGTCCAGGATAGCGAGTTCGCAAAGGCGTTCTTCTCCATCTGGCTGGACCCCAAGACCCGCAACCCCGATTTACGTGAGCAATTGATGGGTAAATGACGGCTAATTCCTGCTGCTTACCCCTTGCCTGACCAGTGCCTTGGTTGTCTCGATATCGAAACAGCCTGTCGGGCGTGAAGGCTCAGCCACCTGTCATATTCATGAAACGCACGACTTGCACGCTGTCATCCAGCGTGAAGTTATGGCTCCATGGCTTGAGCTGCATGGCATCGACTATGGCCTTTTCCAGCTTGTGGGGCTGACCGGGGTTGGCTCGCAGCACGGCCTTGAGGTCAACCGAATGCTCGTTGCCCAGGCACAGCAGCAAACGGCCTTCAACCGTCAGGCGCACGCGGTTGCAGGTGCCGCAGAAGTTATGGCTGTGGGGGGAGATGAATCCGATGCGAATATCAGGGGCCTCGGCCAGGCGCCAGTAGCGCGAAGGACCCTGAGTCGAGTCGGTGGACGAAACCAGTGTGTAGCGCTCGGCGATGCGCTCGCGGACCTGATCGCTGGAATAGAACGACTCGGCGCGGCTGTGTTCGCTGATGATGCCCAGGGGCATTTCCTCGATAAAGGAAACGTCCAGCTTGCGGTCGATTGCAAAGGCCAGCAGATCATTGATCTCATGATCGTTGCGGCCTTGCATCACTACGCAATTGAGCTTGGTGTGGGTGAAACCGGCAGCATTGGCAGCGTCGATCCCGGCAATCACCTTGCTCAGATCGCCGGTGCGTGTCATTTCCCGGAAACGTTGCGGGTCCAGACTGTCAAGGCTGATGTTGAGGCGAGTGACCCCGGCGTCGAACAGCGGTCTGGCCAGTCTGTCCAGTTGCGAGCCATTGGTGGTCATGCACAGTTCCCGCAGGCCGGGCAGGGCGGCGATGCGCTTGCACAGGTCGACAATACCTGCACGCACCAGCGGCTCGCCACCGGTCAGGCGGATCTTGCGGGTACCCAGGGCAACGAAACGTTCGGCAATCTGGTGGATTTCTTCCAGGGACAGGATCTGCTGGCGAGGCAGAAATGTCATCTCTTCGGCCATGCAGTACACGCAGCGAAAATCGCACCGGTCGGTCACCGACATGCGCAGATAGTCGACTTTGCGTGCAAAACGGTCCATCAGGACGGGATCTGACATCTCACCTTCTCAATATGCTGTAGCCGTAAGCTTGCTGAGTCCAATTGCCGCAGTCCAATCGCTTGTGATGATGACATGATCGACTGGATCTATGGCTTCTTGCTACTGCCTGCCGAGCGGCGTTCATAATGCTCCAGCAAAGGCTGGATGCTAATGCCATGTAGCAGGATACTCAACGCAACCACCGACAGCGTCATGCCGATGGCGGTATGCACTGCATCTTGCGGCAAACCATGGGTCAAGGCAAAACACAAGTAATACAGACTGCCGATTCCGCGTATGCCGAACCAGCCCACTAGCGCCTTTTGCCGACGGTCCAGCAGGCGTCTGCCCATCAGCAGCCAGACGCTGGCCGGACGAATGATGCAGAACAGCGCCAGGCCAAGGCCGATGGCCCGCCAGTCCCAGTACAACGCCAGCGCCGCCCCCAGCAGGGTAATCAACAGTACCTCCATGGAGCGTTCGATCAGACTGCCGAATGCCAGCATATCCCCCATCATGATCCCGGCCGCCAGCTGTGATTCAGTCAGGTCCTCGGCTTCGGCCACTGTGGCCTTTTCCTGATTGGCAGTCATATGGCCAATGACCGGTTGGGCCACATGCTCGGAGGGTAAATGAGATTGAGTGATGCGCGCTTCGGCCTGTCTCAAGCCGAATCCTGCAGTGAATACCGAGAGAAAACCAAAGGCACCTGCGCCTTCTGCCACCACGTAAGACAAGGCAATCAAGGCCAGCGCCAGAAAGTCATTGGGTGAAGTGGTGCTGTCTGAATTCCTGATCCGCAGGAAGATCATCAGATGCCCGACGCCACGGCCCATGCCGTAGCCGATCAACATGCCGGCCGGCACGCCCCAGACCAGACTCTTGAGTGCCCAGTGCTGAATCCATCCGGCTTCCAGCCCGCCATTGTTCATATACAACAAGGCAAAGATCACGAACGGGAACGCCGTGCCATCGTTCATGCCCGCCTCACCGGAAAGCCCGAAGCGCAGGCGGTCCTGATCCTGGGCATTGGTCACCTGAACCAGTCCGGCCAGCACCGGATCGGTGGGCGAAAGCATGGCACCCAGCAACAACGAAATGCCCCATGACAGACCGAACAGGTAATGTGCAGCCAGACAAGTGCCCGCAATGGTGGCGAGCATCACCGGGCCTGCCAGCCAGTATGCCGAATGCCAGGCCTTGCTGCGCAGCGGCTGACGCAACTTGATCCCGGTATTGAACAGCGAAAACAGCACCGCAACCTCGGTCAGACGCTCCAGCCAGTGTCTGGCTTCCTGAACGTCCAGCTTCAGGATCTCCAGCCCCATCGGCCCGATCACGAAACCGAACGCCAGACACACCGCCGACGTCGTGACCGGCAGCCAGCGAAGGAAGGATGATGTGAGTGCCAGCAGCATCAGCAACGCGCCGAGCACGGTCATGCAGATAGTGAAGCTCATGGAGTCACGCCCATCGCCATATCGTCCTTAAAGTAGGGCGCATGAGGGTGTGACTGTGGGGTGGCGGGTTAGTTGAGGGAATCTGACAGCGGGAGGCGCGAATGAGTGGTGCGGGACGCCAGCGCACTCATTCGCGCTGAGTTTCAGCGCTCTATGCTGCGACTCCAGCGTGCATTCCACTCGGGTCGAATCTGGTTGACCTGATCCCAGTCGATGGTCACGGCGGTCTCCAGATATTTTTTCATGGCCTGGACCTGGTCGCGGGTCTTGTCGGTGGTCGGCGTATTGGGGTTGGACGGAATCTGGTCGCCAAGTTCCAGGGCCGGAGCCTGAGCTTCTGCGGTCAGCAGGTAGGCTGCCAGCTTCTGGGTCAGTTCCGGCTGGTTGTTTTTGGCAATGGCGCATTCCGCGACGTTCAATACCACGGCACCTTCCTTGGGTTGTGCATATTCCACGGGGACACCCTTGATCTTCAGGGCCGTGACCTGAGTCGGTGTCAGGGGAAAGAGGGCAGCCTCGTCGGTCTGCACCATCTCGGAGATTTTTGCCGAGCTGGCGATGTATTCCAGCACATTGGTGCCAATGGTTTTCGGCCAGGCCTTGAAGCCGGGCTCGACGTTGCTCTCGGTGCCGCCCTGGATACGGTTGAACATCAGAAAGCCATGCAGGCCAAAGGTCGAGGATGCCAGCGACTGGAACACGACCTTGTCCTTGAAACGCTTGTCGGCCAGATCCATCCAGGACGTTGGGGCACTCCAGCCTTTTTCCTTGAACATGCGGGTGTTGTAGGCCAGGCCTGTCACACCCAGGCTGACAGCGGCAGCCTGATCCTTGATTCTGGCCTGAGGGGGCAGTTCATTTAGTGGTGCGCTGGGTTGCAAGGTGTCGCACAAGCCCATGGAAATGGCGCGATACATGATGCCGTCATCCAGAAAGATCAGGTGCATCTGCGGATTGTCCTTGCTGGCCTGAACCTTGGCCAGGATGTCCGAAGAGGTGCCGGGCACGATCACGACCTTGACGTTGTTGGCCTTCTCGAAAGCCGGCAGCACATGATCGGCATACAGGCGCTCCATGGTTCCGCCGTTCATGCCCAGGTACAGCGTCTTTTCGGCCTGTACAGCCGGCGAAGCGAGCAGGGCGGCGAGTGGCAGGCACGACAAGCCTGAGAGTGCGATACGTTTGGCAATCTTCATTTGGGCGACCTTCCTCTGTGTATTGGAATGACGTTGCTGGCAAGTGCAGGGGCAATGGCTGGAGTTTCCGGAGTCTGGAAGCGGCCAATGGAAAAGGCTTCGATGGCAATCGTTGAGCGACCCTGGCAGACCCATTCGGCCAAGGCTTCTCCTGCTGCCGGACCAATCTGAAAGCCTGCTCCGGCAAAACCGAAACCGTGCAGCAGGCCGGGTTGGCGCAGGCTGGGGCCGAGCACCGGTTCACGGTCGGGCAGGTAACCCTCGGTGCCGCTCCAGGTGCGGATAGCGTGGGCGCCAGCCAGTGGCGGGTAGAGTTCGACGGCGTTGCGCAGGATGTCCAGAATCGCCGCCTGGCCCGGTCGCGCGCGTAGCGGGTCCTGGGCGAATCCCTGACCGCCGCCCAGGATGCAATTGCCTCTGGCCACCTGTCTTGCATAGATACCGCCGCCTTCGACTCCGGTGCTGACATCCATGAACATGGGCAGGGGTTCGGTCACCAGCATGGCGGGATATCCCGAATACATGGGCACGGGTTCACCGAATTGCGCAGCCAGCGTACCTGCCCATGCACCGGCGCAATTGAGCAGCCATGGGGCGCGCAATTGCAGGCCATTGGCAGTGCGGACGATGAACGCCTGGCCGTCATGTTCCACATCCATGACCTGAGCCTGCTCGAAGACCTGTGCGCCCGCCTTCTGTGCCGCGCGGGCGAAGGCTGGCGATACCAGGCGCGGGTTGGCATGCCCGTCGTCCGGGCACAGTGAGGCGCCTACGGCGACATCACCGGCCCAGGGGTAGCGAGCCAGTAACTGTGCGCGATCAAGCAGTTGCAGGCCCAGGCCATAGGCCCGGCTGGCTTGTTCGTAGGCGCGCAAGGCATTCATGTCCTGTTCGTTGCGGGCCAGTTTCAGGTGCCCGGAACGCACGTACTCACCGTCACTGCCGATCAGCTCATGCAGGTCACCCCATAGTTCGTGGGCCCGCTGTGACAGAGGCAGTTGGGACAATGGCCGTCCCTGGCGCCTGACGCCGCCGTAATTGACTCCGCTGGAATGCGAGCCGCAGAAATCACGCTCCAGCAGGGCAACCCGCTTGCCCTTGAGTGCCAGCATAAGGGCGGCAGATGCGCCGACGATACCGCCGCCAATAATCAATGCATCGGTTTCCATGAGGCGGCTCATGTTTCAGTCTCCAGGCCGAACGGCAACGGTTTGATCGGTGCCTGGCCACGCAGTCGACCAATGTCGTCCAGCCTGCGATGGCTTTCCCGGGCAATGAGTTCTGCCGCAGCCATGCCACACATGCGACCCTGGCAACGCCCCATGCCGACCCTGCACATGGCCTTGACCCGATTGATCTCCCAGTGGCCTTCTTGCACTGTGGCTCGGATCTCGCCTGCACTGACTTCTTCGCAACGGCAGACGATGGTTTCGTCAGGTACGTTGGCGGCCCATTCGGCGGGGAACGGGAAGGCCGTCTCCAGCCCCTGACGAAAGTGTTCGATCTTCTGCAGCTTTTTTTGCAGGGTTGAGATCCGACTGCGGTCTATGCGGTGGCCGCTGTCTTCAAGCAGGCTCAGCGCTGCCAGCTCCCCGGTCATTTCTGCCGCATCGGCGCCCATGATTGCGGCACCATCACCCGCCAGATAAACGCCTGCGACGCTGCTGCGTCCTGCATTGTCGCGGTTCGGCAGCCAGGCCCGGTTCTGCGGGCTCCAGCTGAATGTGCAGCCGAGCATATCCGCCAGTTGGGTTTCGCTGCGCAAGGCATGGGCAAAGGCTACTGCATCGCACGCCAGTTGCTTTTGCTGGCCCTTGTGTTGCCAGCGCACGCCACTGACGCGCTTGTCACCTTCGATACGCTCCAGCGTGGCGCCCTGGTGTACCGCGATGCCATGAGCCGTCAGCCATGCGCGGTAATAAAGGCCTTTGGCAAATGTTGCGGGTTGATGCAGCAGGGCAGGCAAGGCCCGGCATTGTGCAGCGAAGGGCGCGCTATCGAGCACGGCCACGACTCTGGCTCCGGCTTTTGCGTATTGATAAGCCACCAGATAAAGCAGAGGACCACTGCCACCCAGCACAACATTTTCGCCGATGGCGCAGCCCTGATACTTCAGGGCGATTTGCGCAGCGCCCAGGCTGTAGACACCCGGCAGTGTCCAGCCCGGAACGGGGAGAATGCGATCCGTCGCACCGGTGGCGACAATCACTCTAGAGAAGTCGATATGCCCGGCATGACCTTGACTCAGCGTATCGAGCCGACCGTTTTCGGCATTCCAGACCAGTGTCTGCGCACGATAGTCGATGCTGTCGGCCAGATCGTCCATGGCCTTGTGTATTGCAATCGCCTTGCCCGCTTCAAAGCCGTACAGGTCCTTGGGTGAGCGCTTGAAGTTCTCCGGCTGGCGGCGATAAATCTGCCCGCCGCCGCGCAGGCCCTCGTCGATCAGGCAGGGTTTTACGCCATGCTCGAGCAAGGTCTGCGCTGCCCGGATTCCGGCCGGGCCGGCACCGATGATGACGACCTTGCCGAGGTCGGTTGCGGTGTCCGGGTTCATGACTGGCGCCCCGGTTCGCGACTGACAATCTGGCCGGCTTGCAACAGGGTCGAACAGGCCCGGACTCGTTGCCCGTCTCCCAGGCGTACCCAGCACTCCTGGCAGGCGCCCATCATGCAGAACCCTGCACGGGGTTCTGCACTGAAATCGCTGCCGCGCAGATGCTCGCTCGCCGTCAGTACGGCAGTCAGCAATGTATCGCCTTGCAAGCCGCTGGCGGGCTGGCCATCGAGGGTGAAGGGCAGGACCGGGCGGTCGAGTTCGACCAGTCGTTTCAGCAATGCCATTGAATATGCGCTCCGGGCCTGAGGTTAGTGTTTGCCGACCAGTACGCGATCCAGGCCGTAGACCCGGTCGAGCAGAATCATGGCGGCGGCGGTCAGCGCAATGACCAGTGCCGAGACGGCGGCCATCATTGGGTCAATGGATTCGGTGGCGTAGACGTACATGCGAACCGGCAGTGTCTGTGTGGCAGGCGAAGTAACGAAGATCGACAGGGTCACCTCGTCGAAACTGTTGATGAATGCCAGCAACCAGCCGCCTGCGACGCCTGGCAGGATCATCGGCAGGGTGATCTGGCGGAACAGCGTGAAGCGGCTTGCACCCAGGGACTCGGCCGCCTGTTCGGCACTGCGGTCGATGCCGATGGCTGCGGCGATCACCAGTCGCAACACATAAGGGGTAATCACCACAACGTGGGCCAGGATCAGCCATGTAAAGCTGCCATTGACTCCCATCAGCGCAAACAGTCGCAGCATTGCCACACCCAGGACCAGATGCGGAATGATGATGGGCGACAGGAACAGCGCATTGAGGAAGTTGCGTCCCGGGAACTCATGGCGGGTGATGGCCAGCGCAGCAGGCACGGCAATCAGGGTGGCCAGCGTGGCAGAAACGAAGGCCAGCATCAGGCTGTTATAGAACGAGTCGATGAAGTCCGCCCGTTCGAAAACGGCCTTGAACCAACGCAGCGAGAAGTCGGTGGTGGGCAGGCTCAGGGTGTTTTCCGGGGTAAAGGCCACCAGGCATACAACCACCAGTGGCGCGAGCATGAACACCACGACCAGCGTATGAAATGACAGGGCCAGAGGACCGTTCTTGGACATGAATCATTCCCCCAGGGATTTTTTATAACGGCCTTCGATCATGCGGTTCCACGACAGCATGATCAGCAGGTTCACCAGCAGCAGAGCCACCGCGATGGTCGCGCCCATGGGCCAGTTCAGCTCCGAGAGGTACTGGTCGTAGATCACCGTAGCGACCATTTTCAGGCGTCGGCCACCCAGCAGGCCGGGGATTGCGAAGGAACTGGCGGCCAGCCCGAAGACAATCAGGGTTCCGGACAGCACGCCCGGCATGACTTGCGGCAGAACCACCAGGCGCATGACTTTGGCCTGGCTTGCACCCAGCGACAGGGCTGCCTGTTCTGCTGCCGGATCGAGCTTCTGCAGCGAGGTCCAGACCGGGATGATCATGAACGGCAGCATTACATGCACCAGGGCGATGATGACGGCGAACGGCGTGTAGAGCAGCTTGACCGGGCGTCCGCCCATGGCCTGGATCATCTGATTGATCAAACCGTCGGCACCCAGTAGCAGGCTCCAGCCAAAGGCGCGGACCACGACTGAAATCAGCAGGGGAGTGAGGATCAGAATCAGGAATATCGAACGCCAGGGCGTACCCATTCGACTGAGAATGTAGGCTTCCGGCACACCGATCAGCACGCAGAGCAGGGTGACCAGCGCACTGATCCAGAAGGTGCGCAGAAAGATTTCGTAGAAGTACGAATCAGTCAGGACGGCGATGTAGTTGGCCAGTGTGTAGCTATCGCTTTTGACCCCGACCTCATAGTCGAAGACGTTGAACGACAGCACCAGTGTCAAGCCAAGAGGCAGAATCAGCAGGCCGATGAACAGCGCCAGTGCGGGCGCTGACAGCCAGTAGCCACGCCCGCCCTGACGCATTTCCTTCAGCGGGTTCATGGGCGTACCTCATCGGTATCGAGTACGCGCAGCAGTTCGGTCTGCCAGTCCATGCCAACGGCTGAACCTTCCGGCAACGGCGGCTGGCCATCGTTGCGACGCACCACAGTCAGTTCGCCAATCCCGGTTTCAATGCGATACAGCCATTGGCTGCCGAGAAAGTAACGGGTGATGATCCGACCTTGCAGGCGGCCTGTGCCCGGTGCTGTCAGGTCGATCTTTTCCGGGCGCAGGCTCAGGGTCAGGGCACCATCACCGCCAGCCACCCGCACCTGAGGCAAGCCGCCTTCATCCAGATCCCCCGACAGCATGTTGGCCTTGCCGACGAAGCCGGAAATGAAGCACGTGCGTGGGTGTTCGTAGAGCTTGTAAGGCTCGTCGATCTGGGTAATACGCCCGGCCTGCATGACGACCACCCGGTCGCTGATGGACAGCGCTTCGGCCTGATCGTGGGTGACCATCAGCGTGGTGATCCCCACTTCATTCTGGATGCGCCGGATCTCGAACTGCATTTCTTCGCGCAGATTGGCGTCCAGGTTGGACAGCGGTTCATCGAGTAACAGCACGGGTGGCTCGATGACCAGCGCCCGGGCCAGTGCGACACGCTGACGTTGCCCGCCTGAAAGCTCGCGAGGATAGCGAGCGGCATGCTGACTCAGGCGCACCAGCTCCAGGACCCGGCTTACCCGGCGCTGGATATCTGACGTGGGCACTTTGCGCATGCGCAGGCCAAAGGCGACATTGTCGGCAACGCTCATGTGCGGGAACAGCGCGTAGCTCTGGAACACCACGCCCAGGCCTCGGCTGCTGGGCTTGGCATGAGTGATGTCGCGACCGTCCAGCACAATGCGTCCGGCGCTGACTTCGACAAAGCCCGCGATCATTTGCAGGGTGGTGGTCTTGCCGCAGCCTGAGGGGCCAAGCAGTGAAACGAACTCGCCTTTCTCTACCGCCAGGTGGGTAGCGATGACGGCATCAATGGAGCCGTAGCGTTTTGAGAGTCCTTCAAGCTGGAGAAATGCCATGTCTGCTTGCACCTTGTTCTACGTGCGCGCCGAAGCACGCGTTTATCGTGGGCAGATGCGAAGTGAGATCATGCAGTTGCGTGGACGTGGTGCTCGCTCTGTGTCGGCTACCGATGATTGTTCAAATCGCCCTTGTGGACTGAGAGTAGGACGAAGGCTAGGATTCACTCAATGGAGAATTTCACTGAATAACATCTTTTTTTGAATTTATTCATCCAATGAATTTAATGCTTGGAAAATGGACAATGAATTCCACTGATCGGAATGAAGAATCAAAAGAAGTCGGTACAGGCGCTGTTTCCCGGTTGTTTGCGGTACTGCGGTGTCTGGGCGAATGCCCTGAAGGTGGCGAACGGGTCACGCAGCTTGCTCAGCAAGTCGGTCTTTCCCAGCCCACGACTCATCGCTTATTGCGCAGTCTCATGGAGGAAGGGATGGTCGAGCAGGATGTGCTCAGCAAGCGCTATCGATTGAGCATCGAATTCTTCGCCCTGGCGGCCAAGGCCGGTAATGCCGGCAATCTGCGCGACCTGGTGAGGCCTGGCTTGTTGAGGCTGTCGGCGTCCCTTGGGGATTCACTGTTTCTGCTGGCGCGCAGCGGTTTTGATGCCATCTGTCTGGACCGCAGCGAAGGACCCTATCCCATTCGTACCTTCACCGGCGATATCGGCGGGCGTGTCGCATTGGGTGTGGGGCAGGGCAGTCTTGCGATCCTGGCCTTCCTGCCAGAAGAAGAGCGCGACACTGTCATTCGCTACAACCTGCCACGGCTCAAGGATTTCCATCTGTACGACGAAGTCTTCCTGCGCTCGGAAGTCGAAAATGTCAGGCGTCAGGGGTATGCCGCCCGTAATACCGGGGCCTTGCCCGGTATGGCAGGACTTGCCGTCCCCATCCTCGACCGAAATGGCCGTGCAGTAGCAGCGTTAAGCGTGGCGACCATCAGCGACCGGCTGGGGCCGGACCGGCTCATGACCGTTGTCGAACTGCTCAAGCGCGAAGCCAGCGCCATCACTGCAAAGATCAACCCGTTTGATCCTTCCCTGAGACGGCCAAGTCAGGTGTTCGGGCTGGGGTAGAGTATCCATGCAGTTTTTTGAAGCGTGTAAACTGCCGCGCGAAAAGGCGTGACACTACGCGCCAGTCTTACTACTGATCAAGAGATTCCCATGGCAAACCAGGACATCACCTTCACCCCCGATCCCGACGCCACATCCATTTCTTCCGACGTTGCCGGTTTCGGTGGCTTGCTGGTATCCACCCAGATCCCGACCCGCGCTGATGGCAGTCTGGAACTGGGCGGTATCGTCGAGCAGAGCGAGTGCACCTTGCAGGCCCTCAAGGTCGCGCTGGAGCGTGCGGGCAGTTCCATGGATCGGGTATTGCACCTGACCATCTACCTCACTGACATGGCTGACCGTGCTGCATTCAACGATGTCTACCAGCGTTTCTTCGCCAAGCCCTGGCCAGTGCGTGCTGCGGTTGGCGTGGCGGCATTGGCGGTAGAGGGCATGCGCGTTGAAGTAACGGCGATGGCCGCCAAGGGTTAATACCGATCAGTTACGACATACATATCACTTGTGGGAGGGGCCTTGGCCGCGACGACCCAAAATGAGGGCAACACATTTTCAGTGTCTTCAACATACTGTCGCGGCCAGGGCCCTTCCCACGGATTCTGAGCACAGTCTCTGAAGCGATCGAGAGGGCATTTATTTGCGGAAGGCTTCAATGCGCCACGCTTTCAGGCGAGCCCGCCCACAAATGGTCCAGATCCTTGAAACCCCAGGTTTTCGCGCATTCACGGCTCACGATTCTGTCCTCGCCCACCTGGGTGGCGAGATCTATCAGGGTATGGGCAATGGGCATCTTGCACAGGGCCGAGTAGAACACCTTGACCTTGGGTGTCAGCAGTGAAGCCTTGTTCTGCTCCATGACGATGCCCAGGTTGCCGCTTTCCAGGCGTACCAGTGAGCCCACCGGGTAGATGCCGACGCATTTGACGAAGGCCTGGAATATCTTCTCGTCGAAATGCCCGGTCCACTCGGCCATTCGGCTGATGGACTCTGCCGGGCTCCAGCAGGCTTTGTAGGGACGGTCGGAAGTAATGGCGTCGTAGACGTCGCAGATGGCGCCCATACGTGCAAACAGGCTGATCTGTGAACCGGCGAGCCGGTCGGGATAGCCGCTGCCATCGAAGCGTTCATGGTGGTGCAGGCAGACATCCAGCACCCGGGGGCTGAAGTGTTTGCTTTCGCCCAGTAACTGGCAGCCGATTTCCGGGTGCTTGCGCACGATTGCAAATTCTTCGTCGCTGAGTTTGCCGGGCTTGCCGAGAATGGCCGCAGGTATCGCCAGTTTGCCGACATCGTGCAGCAGGCCTGCCATGCCGGCTTCCTTGACCAGGCTTTCAGGCAGTGCCAGTTGACGTGCCAGAGCAATCATCAATCCGCCCACCGCAACCGAATGCATGTAGGTGTATTCATCCGCCGTTTTCAGGCGGGCCAGGCTGAGCAGGGCATCGGGATGACGGGCCAGGGAGTCGGAAATATCGTCGATCAGGTCACCCATGTCTTCAAGTTCCGCGATCCTGCCCATGCGCACATCGCTGAAGATTCTGACAACGGCGGCTTTGGAACGGGCGCAAAGCTCCCGGGCGTAGCCGATTTCTTCTTCCAGCGCGCAAGTCTGGTCCTGGCCATCGGTTAGTGAAGGGGCCTCTGAGAGGCTGACAGGTTGTATATCAAGCCCCCGGCTGCCATCGATCCACAGTCGGGTGATGCTGGAGTTGCGGATGCGTTGCAGATCGCTTTCATGCTTGAGCAGAAAGCTGCTGGTCCAAAAGGAGTGGTCGGCGCGCAAGCCGCACAGTTCGTGGACATACATGCCGAGGCGAAGCTCGGTGACGGGAATGTGTTTCAGCACGATAAATACCTGCTTTGGCTTGATCGTGAATCAGCAGAACATTCATCCCTGTAGTGTTCAGACGAGTTCGATAGTTAGACAGAGAACCGGGAAACCAGTCGGTTCAGATCGACAGCCAGTCTTGAAAGCTCCTGGCTTGCAGTTGAGGTCTGATCGGCAGCCGAAGAGCTTTGCACCGACAGGTCCCTGATGCTTACCAGGTTCTGATCGACGGACCGCGCTACATGGGCCTGTTCTTCGGAAGCCGTAGCGATCAGCAGGTTGCGTTCGTTGATCTGGGAAATGGCTGTGGTGATTTCCTTTATCGCGGTTCCGGATTCCTGGGCGATCAGCAAGGTGGCATCGGCCTCCTCACTGCTTTGCTTCATGGACTGCACAGCCAGAGTCGAGTCCTTCTGGATGCTCTGAATCATCTGCTCGATTTCCTGAGTCGAGGATTGAGTGCGATGAGCCAGTGCCCGGACCTCGTCGGCAACCACTGCGAAGCCACGACCCTGCTCACCGGCACGGGCTGCTTCGATGGCCGCATTGAGTGCCAGCAGGTTGGTCTGTTCGGCAATGGCGCGAATGACATCCAGCACCTTGGTGATGTTCTGGGCCTGATTGGCCAGCCCTTCGACTTCTGTGCTGGTGCGGTCGACTGTAGAGCTGAGTTTTTCGAGTGCATTTATGGTCTTGCTGACGCATTCCTGTCCGGTCTTGGCCGAGCGTTCCGAGGCCTGGGTGGATTCCGAGGCGGACACCGCATTGCGGGCGACCTCTTCGATAGCGGCTGTCATCTCATTGACGGCAGTGGCTGCCTGTTCGGTTTCCATGGACTGACGCTGGATGCCATTTGTCGATTCCTGAGTGATCGAGCTCATTTCTTCTGCCGCCGAAGCCAGGAGGCCGGAGGAGTCGGAGATATGCTGGATGGTACTTTTCAGGCTGGCGAGCATGGTTGCCGTTGCACTTTGCAATTCGGTCAGTTCATCGGCACCGGTAATTTCTACTTGGGTACGCAAATCACCTTCGGCAATGCGTTTGGTGGTTTCAAGCAGAGCCTTGACGGGGCGTGCAACGCTACGGGTAAACACGGTTGCGACCAGTACAGTCAGGATAACGGCGATAACAATAAAGGCGATGGTGACGGTCAGTCCGTTTTCATAAGCCTTGTTTGCCGTGTCACTCGATTTTTCAGCGCCTTTGACATTGACCTCTATCAAAGCCTCTATGGACGATTGCAGTGCCTTGGCCTGTGGACTGCTGGTGTCACGGATAAAGATGAATAGTTCGTTATTGGTCTTGGTCTTGCTGAGTTCCATCAATTCGTCGATCTTGGCGGTATAAGCCTGGACATTGGCTTTGACCTGACGATAAGCCTGTTCTTCGGTATCGCTGGATACCATGGGAGCATAGCTGTCGGTTATCTGAATCAATGCGTTTTTCAGAGCCTTCAACTTGTCGATGGAAGCGCTGCCCTGTCTTTCTTCGTCCATCACGAACCGCCGGGCATCCAGGCGGTAGAGCAGGCCAGCGCTTTCGATCTTGCCTGCCTGCCTTACGCTGGGCAGCAGGTCGGTCTGAAACTTGCTCACGGCGCCATGCAGGCTGTTCATCTTGTAAATGACAGTTGCCCCCAACCCTGCAAGAAGCAGGCAGATAATGCCGAAACTGAGAAAGGCGCGGGTGTTCAATCGGATATTTCTTGTTTTCATTTTTGGATCCTCTTTGCTCAGCATAGAGCAGCAGCCAACATCAATCGCATGGCAACGTGATATCACTGTAGGTGCTGTGATGTGAAAAAAATATAGTGAGTGCAGAAAACTTTTATTGCGTAAAAGCGGTATCAATTGAATCTATTAATTCAAGTTTTCTGGAAAGTAGACGTGAGGGGTCGATAGACAGTTTTGAGGTTAGCTGTCTATCGCTTTGGAGGGTTATAAAGTTTCACTTTGAAGTGAATGAGAATAATTAATTCGGCGTCATTAATTTGCCGTCAATAATTAATTTAGTTGTTCTGTAGCAGGGAAAATCATCGTGAAGCGAGTATAAGTAGCCGGTGTACTTTGTACGGTTACATGGCCTTCATGCAGGCTCATGATGGAGCGCACGATTGCCAGCCCCAGCCCGGTACCGCCCTGATGCCGCGAACGACTGGCATGCACTCTGTAAAAACGGTCGAACAGGCGTGGCAGGTGCTCGGCCTCGATGCCTTCTCCGGTGTTGCCGACACTGAGCGAGACCTGACCCTGATGCTGTTCAAGGCTGATGCTGATCGTACTGCCTTCAGGGCTGTGTCTTATGGCATTGGAGAGCAGGTTCGAGATGGCGCGCTGAATCATCAGGCGTTCGCCGTTAATCCGGGCGTGGCCGGTTACCTGCAGGACAATGTTCTTTTCCTCGGCTGACAAGGCAAAGAGTTCAACTACCTTGCTTACTTCTTCGTCCAGATCGATTCGGCTGAACGCGATGGGGGCTAGTGGCTGACTGACACTGGCCAGAAACAGCATCTGGGACACCATGCGTGACATGCGCTCCAGTTCTTCAGTGCATGACTCAAGCACCTGTTTGTACTCGTCGGGTGGTCTTTCCCGGGATAGCGTCACCTGGGCCTTGCCCATCAGGTTGTTCATGGGCGAGCGAAGCTCATGGGCCAGATCGTCCGAGAATTGCGTCAACTGTTGAACATCGCTGTCCAGGCGGTGCAGCATGAAATTGATCGCATGGGCCAGATTGCTCAGTTCATCAGGCAAGTCGCTGGTCTTGACCCGGTGTGTCAGGTCGCGAGCCGATATCATCTCTGCCACCTTGCGAAAGGCCCGCAGAGGCTTGAGCCCGCGATGCACCACCCACCAGGCGACAGCGCCGACCAATAGCAGAATCAGCGGCAAGGCGATCAGGGTCGAGGTCATATAAGACTTGAGCAAGGCAATATCGCTTTGCCGGTCGAGAGACAGCAGGACGGTAACCTTCTCCTTGTCGCGCAAGGGCACCAGCCTTGAGGCAATCAGTACCTTGCCGGTGTCCGGGCTGTCGGCGTTCATGGCCAGAATCTGTTCTGCCGTCGCAGGGCCCATACTGAACAGCACATGTGTCGGCTCGGCCGGATCGATGATTGCCAGACTGAAATCGTCATGGCCCATGATCTGGTCGCGCAGGTTATGCGGGTTGAGCATGATGTCTGCGCTGCTGGCCGTCTCGGTCAGACTGTGTTCGATCTGCTTGAACTTTTCGTCAAGGCTGTTGGCGGCGCGCAGGTCCAGTTGACGCGAGATGGCCAGTGAGGCCAGCGTGGCCATGACGATTACCAGAATCGCGCACATCAGGCTGACGGTCAGCCCCAGTTGCATGGACAGCCTTGTGGGCTTCATTCCCGGGACTCCAGCACATAACCCACGCCGCGCAGGGTATGAATCAGCTTGTTGTCGAACGGGTCATCGATCTTGGCCCGCAGGCGCCTGATGGACACCTCCACCACGTTGGTGTCGCAATCGAAGTTCATGTCCCACACCAGAGAAATGATCTGGGTACGTGACAGAACCTCGCCGCTGTGGCGCATCAATAAATGCAGGAGTGCGAACTCCTTGGTGGTCAGGTCAATGCGCTGCTTGCCCCGGAATGCCCGGTGTCTGCCCTGATCGAGCTCCAGGTCCGACACTTGCAGTACCTGAGGCACATTGGCCTGCTCGCTGCGGCGCATCAGGGTGCGAATCCGCGCCAGCAGTTCAGGGAACTCGAACGGCTTGACCAGATAGTCGTCGGCCCCCGATTCCAGGCCTTTTATCTTTTCATCGAGACGGCCGCGGGCGGTCACGATCATGACCCGTGTGTTACTGGTCTTGCGCAGTTGTGCCAGAACATCCCAGCCATCCATGCCCGGCAGGTTGATGTCCAGAATGACCACGTCATAGATCTGTTGCTGGGCCAGGCAAAGGCCATCGATTCCTGTCGTGGCAACATCGACGATATAACCGCTTTCGGTCAGACCCTGATGCATGTATTCGGCAGTTTTCGGCTCGTCCTCGACCACAAGGATTCGCATGGTTGAATATCCTGTTTGAATTGAGTGAGTGGATGCTGAAGCGAAGGGATTCTGAAGTCTGTAGCGACTACAGAGTCAATGCTGATGTGTTACTTACTTTAAGGCCAAAGCGCCGCACTTTTTTCAGATAACGAAATTGTAATTTTCCAGCAACCCCGCTGATAACTGCCATTCCCTAAAGTCCCTGCGTCAACCCCGGCAGCTCATGCTCGCCGGTGCAATCGCCGCTCAGGCGTGGATCATGCAAGTGGGGAAGTACAACGTGCGCGGCTATCGAATCTTGAACAGTTCACCGGGCAGCAAACCCGGCAGAATGAAAATGGGCTTTGCCTGTGTGCTGTTCCTGGCGGTTTTCAGCCAGAGCGCGACGGCAGCGCAATCGCAATCCATCACACTGTCCGACGCTCTGGACACGGCCTTTTCCATGAATCCGGATCTGGCTGCCGCTCGCCGGGAAATCGACATCGCGCTGGGGGAGCGGCAGCAGGCCGGGTTGATACCCAATCCCGAGCTGTCCTGGGAGATGGAAGACACCCGCAAGTCCACCAGCACCACAACCATCGCCATCAGTCAGGCGCTGGAACTGGGAGGCAAAAGAGGCGCTCGTGTCGATGTCGCCAGCCGCGGCCAGGATGTCGCCGCACTTGAGCTGGAGCAACGTGGCAATGCCTTGCGTGGCGAGGTGATCCAAGGCTTTTATGCAGCCTTGCGAGCCCAGGCCGGGCTGGATCTGGCGCTGGAATCCCAGACACTGGCCGAGCGAGGACTCAAGGTTGCCGAGGGTCGTATCCAGGCTGGCAAGTCGTCGCCTGTAGAAGCCACCCGGGCTCAGGTGCAACTGGCCGAAACCCGTCTGCAGGTGCGTCAGGCGCAGATCGCCAAATCGGCTGCCTGGCGTGAACTGTCTCAACTCATGGGCCAGTCGCAGAACTCTTTCGAGCGTCTGCAGTCCCCGAACCTGTCGCCGGGCAAGGCGCCTCACGGGCCAACCCTGTTGAATCAAATCAAACAGACCGCCGAGCTGCGTCTGGCCGAAACCCGCATCGCACTGGGCGAGGCGCAACTGGGTTCGCAGAAGGCGCAACGCATTCCAGACCTCACCGTCAGCGTGGGCAGCCAGTACAGTCGCGAGGACCGCGAGCGGGTCAATGTGGTCGGCTTTTCCGTGCCGATTCCATTGTTCGATCGCAATCAGGGCAATGTCCTGGCGGCCGCACGACGTGCCGATCAATCCCGTGACTTGCGCAACTCCGTGGAGTTGAAGCTGCGCACCCAGACGCAACTGGCGGTCGATCAGTGGGACACCGCAGCCCAGGAAGCCGAAGCGTTCACCAGGGTAATCCTGCCTGCCGCCCAACAGGCAGTCGACACCGCAACCCGCGGTTTCGAGATGGGCAAGTTCGGTTTCCTGGAAGTGCTCGATGCACAGCGCACCTTGATTTCTGCACGTAGCCAGTACCTGGAGTCGTTGGCCCGCGCGGCTGATGCACGGGTCGTCATCGAACGCATTTACGGCGACTCGGGCCGTTTCCTCACTCAACTTCAATAGCCAGCGGTGGCCAGCGGCAGGGGCGTAAAGCCCTGAGTGGCCAATCAGGAGTCTTCATGAATAACAAGCGCAACATTGCCGCTGCGACGGCAGTGGTGGTTCTCATTGGCCTGGGCAGTCTGACCCTGGGCGGTGGTCAGTCTTTCTCCAACGCTTCTTCCGAACATGCCCATGACGATGAAAAGGAATCGTCTCACGGCCAGGAGAAAGGCCATGAAGGGGAAGGTCATGACGATCACGGGGATGAGCCAAAAGGCAAACCGGCCAAAAAGGACGAGCATGGCGATGAGGGCCATGGGGAAGAAGGGCATGAAGAAGAGGGCGCGCTGGAGTTGAGCGAGGCCCAGATCAAGGCCGCGGGCATTGAGCTGGGTGTGGCCGCTTCTCGCCAGATGAGCACGTCCGTCTCGTTCCCCGGTGAAATCCGCTTCGATGAGGATCGCACCTCGCACGTGGTGCCACGAGTCAGCGGTGTCGTGGAAGAAGTGAAAGCCGACCTCGGGCAACAGGTCAGAAAAGGCCAGGTTCTGGCGGTGATTGCCAGCCAGCAGGTTTCAGAGCAGCGCAGTGAGTTGAGCGCGGCGCAGCGTCGGGTCGAACTGTCCCGCCTGACATTCCAGCGCGAGAAAAAACTCTGGGAAGACAAGATTTCGGCCGAGCAGGATTACCAGCAGGCGCGTCAGGCCTTGCAGGAGGCCGAAATCGCCCTGAGCAATGCCCGTCAGAAAGTCAGTGCCATGGGCGCTGCCGGCAAAGCCACCGGCAATCGCTACGAACTCGTTGCGCCTTTCGATTCCGTGGTTGTTGAAAAGCATCTGGGGCTCGGTGAAGTGGTCAGCGAGAGCAGCAACGTTTTCACGCTCTCGGATCTGTCGCGGGTCTGGGCCACCTTCGGTGTGACGCCCAAGGATCTGGACAAGGTGGTTGTAGGGCGCAAGGTCAAGGTCAGTTCCCCGGACATGAACGCCGAAGTCGAAGGTCAGGTGAGCTATGTCGGCAATCTGCTGGGCGAGCAGAGCAGGGCGGCAACGGTGCGGGTGAAACTCGCCAACCCTCAAGGGGCCTGGCGTCCCGGATTGTTTGTGTCCATTGCGGTGGCGGCTCAAGCCAACGAGGTTGCGATCAGCATTCCCGAGGAGGCGATTCAGACCATTGAAGACAAGCCTTCGGTTTTTGTTCGTACGCCACAGGGTTTCCAGGTCCAGCCTGTCACGCTCGGGCGCAGCGACAGCGGATACGTGGAGGTGCTCAAGGGGCTGGCAGTCAACACACAAGTCGCAACCGCAGGCAGTTTCGTCCTCAAGTCGGAGCTGGGCAAGGGCTCGGCCGAGCATGCCCATTGATCCGCCACGCACGAGAACTCTTCCATGTTTGAACGCCTGATTCAATTTGCCATAGAGCAACGCATTGTCGTCATGCTGGCGGTCTTGCTGATGGTAGGGCTGGGCATTGCCAGCTACCAGAAGCTGCCCATCGATGCGGTGCCTGATATCACCAACGTCCAGGTGCAGATCAATACTGCTGCACCGGGTTTTTCACCGCTGGAAACCGAGCAGCGCATCACCTTTGCCATCGAAACTGCCATGGCCGGATTGCCGGGCTTGAAGCAGACCCGCTCGCTGTCGCGCTCGGGCTTGTCTCAGGTCACGGTGATATTTGCCGATGGCACGGACCTGTTTTTTGCTCGCCAACTGGTCAGCGAGCGTTTGCAGACCGCCAAGGAGCAGTTGCCTGAAAACATCGATGCCATGATGGGGCCTGTCTCAACCGGTCTCGGAGAGATATTCCTCTGGACGGTCGAGGCCAAAGAGGGGGCGCTGAAAGAGGATGGCACGCCGTATACGCCTACTGACCTGCGGGTCATTCAGGACTGGATCATCAAGCCACAGTTGCGCAATGTGCCGGGTGTCGCCGAGATCAATACCATTGGCGGCTTTGCCAAGCAGTACCAGATAGCGCCCGATCCGAAAAAGCTGGCTGCCTACAAGTTGACACTCAACGACCTGATCGTGGCCCTTGAGCGCAACAACTCCAACGTCGGCGCTGGCTATATCGAGCGGGGTGGTGAGCAACTGGTGATCCGGGCGCCAGGGCAACTGGTCAATGAACTCGATATCGCCAATATCGTGATTGCCAATGTGCAGGGCACGCCGATCCGGGTGAGTCATGTGGCCGATGTGGTGATCGGCAAGGAACTGCGTTCCGGTGCAGCGACCGAAAACGGCCGTGAAGTCGTGCTGGGTACAGTCTTCATGCTGATCGGCGAAAACAGTCGCAGCGTCTCCCAGGCGGTGGCTGCAAAGCTGACCGAGATCAACCGCTCGCTGCCCAAGGGCGTCGTTGCGGTTACGGTGTATGACCGTACCAATCTGGTGGAAAAGGCCATTGCCACGGTCAAGAAGAACCTGATCGAAGGCGCGATTCTGGTCATCGCGGTCCTCTTCCTGTTCCTGGGTAACATTCGTGCGGCCCTGATCACCGCCATGGTGATTCCACTGGCCATGCTCTTCACCTTTACCGGCATGTTCGCCAACAAGGTCAGTGCCAACCTGATGAGCCTGGGGGCGCTGGACTTCGGCATTATTGTCGATGGTGCGGTGGTCATCGTCGAAAACTCGATTCGCAGACTGGCCCACGCCCAGCAGCGCCATGGCCGGATGCTGACTCGATCCGAACGTTTCCATGAGGTCTTTGCTGCTGCACGTGAGGCCCGACGCCCGTTGATCTTCGGTCAGTTGATCATCATGGTCGTGTACCTGCCGATCTTTGCCCTGACAGGTGTCGAAGGCAAGATGTTCCACCCGATGGCGTTTACTGTGGTTATTGCGCTGCTGGGTGCGATGATCCTGTCTGTGACCTTCGTACCTGCTGCCATTGCCATGTTCGTCACTGGCAAGGTGAAGGAAGAGGAAGGCGTGGTCATGCGTACGGCCCGCCAGCGGTATGCACCGATTCTGGATTGGGTGCTTGGCCACCGTACCCTGGCGTTCGGCATGGCGTTTGCGGTCATTGCCGTTTCTGGTGTTGCCGCCAGCCGAATGGGCAGTGAGTTCATTCCCAGTCTGAGTGAAGGCGACTTTGCCTTGCAGGCCTTGCGTGTTCCGGGTACCAGCCTGACCCAGTCGGTGGACATGCAACAGCGACTCGAGAAAGCCATTATCGAGCGTATGCCGGAAGTGGAGCGCGTTTTTGCCCGTACAGGGACTGCGGAAATCGCCGCCGATCCGATGCCGCCGAATATTTCCGATAGCTACGTGATGCTCAAGCCTGCCGATCAATGGCCTGATCCGAAGAAGTCCCGCGAGACACTGATTGCCGAGTTGCAGGCCGCCGCTGCCAGCGTGCCGGGCAGCAACTACGAGCTGTCCCAGCCGATTCAGTTGCGCTTCAACGAGCTGATTTCAGGTGTGCGCAGCGATGTTGCTGTGAAAGTGTTTGGCGATGACATGGATGTACTGAATCAGACAGCGAACAAGATCGCCGCAACGCTGCAGAAGGTCGGCGGCGCCTCGGAGGTCAAGGTCGAACAGACGACCGGCCTGCCGGTGCTGACGATCAATATCGATCGCGACAAGGCTGCCCGTTATGGCTTGAACATGGGCGATGTGCAGGATGCCATTGCGATTGCTGTCGGTGGGCGTCAGGCCGGCACGCTGTATGACGGGGACCGCCGATTCGACATGGTGGTGCGCTTGTCCGAGAAGCTGCGCACCGACGTGAACGGGCTCTCCAATCTGCTGATTCCCATTCCGGCCAGTCCGGGCAGCAGCAATGCGCAGATCGGCTTCATCCCATTGTCCCAAGTGGCGAGCCTGGATCTGGTCCTCGGGCCTAATCAGATCAGTCGCGAGAACGGCAAGCGTCTGGTCATCGTCAGCGCCAACGTACGGGGCCGTGACCTTGGCTCGTTTGTGGAGCAGGCAGGGCAGGATATCCAGAAGCAAGTGACGATTCCGCCAGGGTACTGGACCAGTTGGGGTGGCCAGTTCGAGCAGCTTCAATCGGCGGCCCAGCGCCTGCAAATCGTGGTGCCCGTAGCGTTGCTGATGGTGCTGGCGCTGCTGTTCATGATGTTCAACAACCTCAAGGATGGCTTGCTGGTGTTCACCGGGATTCCCTTTGCCTTGACGGGCGGTATCCTGGCGTTATGGCTGCGGGACATCCCGTTGTCGATTTCCGCCGGGGTCGGGTTCATTGCCCTGTCCGGTGTCGCGGTCTTGAATGGTCTGGTGATGATTGCCTTCATTCGTAACCTTCGTGAGGAAGGCTTCAGCCTGGAAAAAGCCATCCATGAAGGCGCTTTGACAAGGTTGCGTCCGGTACTGATGACGGCTTTGGTTGCTTCTCTGGGCTTCATCCCCATGGCTCTGGCGACTGGCACCGGTGCTGAAGTGCAGAGGCCTCTGGCTACCGTCGTGATCGGCGGGATCCTTTCTTCGACGATTCTGACTTTGCTGGTATTGCCAGCGCTGTATCAGTGGGCTCATCGTCGAGAAGAATAAGAGTTAAAGTTGTTGAAAGGCTCGTAGCGGGTGAACTGCCACGGGCTTTTTTATTTAGGTTTTATAAAGCGTTCAGAGCGATTACAAAATGGTAATTCTCGCGCAACGTTCTGGAAAGTTTCTGATTGCTACAGTGAGTCATCACTTGATAGGAGTCGCAAGATGAATGTTCTAAAACTGTCTGTTCTTGCCTTTGCGCTTGTTTCACCACTGACCTCGTACGCTTTCAGTTCTGTGGATCTTCAAGGCGAGGAGCGGAGCAGGGTGCATCAACTAAAAGTTGAGGAGTATGCAGCCAGGGCGCAGAAGGCTGTTCCTGAAATACAGAACTACGCCTACGGTATGAACCTGGATATTGCCAAGGTGATCGTTAGAACTCCGGCGCCGAAGAGTTGCGTGGTCAACTCCAAATTGATGACGTATGAAAATTCCCAGGGCGAACTCAATACGCTGCGCTACAAGGTGCTGAGTGACTGCGCTGGCAAGAACTGATGACGCTCCGGCTGCCTCGCTTTGTCGTCGTGGCCGGCGGCAGGTCACGGTAAGCCAGCGAGCAGGTTTCTTTAAATATCACGATCTTTTTACAAATAAAAAACATACAGAAACAATTGGCGCTTCAGGATATGCCGGGTGGCATATTTTTACCGAGGGATTGTATTGCTACATTGAGTTACCACTAAACAGGAGAAAATAGATGAATGTTTTAAAGCTGTCCGTTCTTGCCTTTGCACTGGCTTCGCCATTGACTTCGTACGCTTTCAGTACGACAGACTTGCGGGGCAGTGATGAGCGCAGCAAAGCGCATCAGATCAAGGTCGAGGAATATGCGGCCAAGGTCCAGAAGCCGGTTCCCGTTATACAGAACTATGCCTACGGAATGAAGCTGGATGTTGCCAAGGTGGTCATCAAGACCCCGGCCCCTGGCGATTGCGGGATCAACTATAAGTTCATGACTTATGAAGACTCGCAAGGCGATCTCAATACACTGAGTTACAAGGCAATAACTGAGTGTGCTGGTAGAAACTGATGCCTGTAACCCATAAGCGGCTGGTGCGTATGCGCCAGCCGCTTATTGCATTTGAGGAATGCACTCCTCGCCGCTATGCCCATCCTGCCCGTGGTTCACCATCAGCCTTGAACACCAGAGCTTTCAAACCACCCTCGATACGGGCATCGGGAAATTCGGGCGGATTCTCCAGGCGTTGCTCGAAGCGCAGTCCCGGAGCTTCAACCGCTGTGTGCCGGATCAGAAAGTCCGTGCCGACTGCCGGATCGTTCATACAGGCCAGTACCGTTCCATCCTCGGTCAGCAGTTCCGGCAAGCGGCGCAAAACCCGCTGATAATCCTTGTCTAGCATGAAACTGCCTTTCTGGAATGACGGCGGGTCGATGATCACCAGATCGTAAGGACCCGAGCGGGTGACTTTGGCCCAGGACTTGAACAGATCGTGTCCCAGAAAGCTGACCCGGCTCAGATCATGGCCATTGAGCCGATGATTCTCACGTCCACGATTCAGCGCGGCCTTGGCCATGTCCAGATTGACCACATGATCGGCACCGCCGGCAATGGCGGCGACCGAAAAGCCGCAGGTATAGGCGAACAGATTGAGTATCCGCTTGCCCTTGGCCTGGGAGCGAACCCATTCGCGGCCATAACGCATGTCCAGAAACAGACCGCTGTTCTGTTTCTTGCCGAAATCGACCTTGTAGCGCAGGTTGTTCTCGGTAATGACCCACTCGTCCATCAGTTCGCCCACGAGGCATTGCACTGTGCTTTGTGGCAGATAGCGATGTTGCAGCAACAGCGTATGGGCCTGGCTCTGTTGCCATTGAGGGGAGTGCGTCAGCTCCAGCAGCAGTCGGGTCAATGACGCCAGCTCTGACTCCAATGATTCCCTGAACAGCGAGACCAGCACCACGCCCTGCATCCAGTCGACGGTGATGTGTTCAAGCCCCGGCCATACTCTGCCGCGTCCATGAAACAGGCGACGGGTTTCATCGGGCACGGTGCTCAAGGCATCGAGTACGTGCTGTTGCAGAGTGGCGAGCGCATCAGGGGTCATGACAAGGGTCGGCAATGAAAGGGCGCGTATGTTAAACGCATTTCAAGCGACGCTGAAATGGAAGAGCAATGCACTCGTGTCAGCGTGGCATATAGCGGCGTTGCCAGCGATGGGGGATTTTCAGTGACACAAGCCCCAGCAAGGCTGAGAGCGTGCCGCTGACCAGCAGTGCATTGAGTCCCATGTGCCGTTCAAGCACGGCGCCAATGACGGCACCGACAAACATGCCTGCCCACGGGACAAGTTGAATCCGCCAGCCATCGCGGCGCTCACCGAGCATCCGGCGCCCCAGGCCACGCCCGAAGCGTGACAGCGCGCCGGTCACGTAGGTCAGGCCCACGGGAAGACCGTTGACCTGTTCGACAGCGGCATTGAGCATGCCCATGGCCAGAATGGCCCAGACAAGTGCCAGAATATTCGAATCCATCGGCCAGGCCGCTGCAGCGCAAAGCAGTGTGGCGACGCTGAGCAACAAGGGCAGGGCGCGTCTGCCACCCAGGCGGGCAATGATGACGCCCAGGGCATTGCCTGCAATAAAAACAATAATGGCCAGTATCAGGCGGTTGGTTGTCCCCGAGTCACCGTCACTGATGGCGACGGCCAGGCGAGTGGTGTTGCCGCTCATGAATGAAACGAAATCCCCGGTGGCCATGAAGCCTATTGCGTCGGTCATGCCCGCCAGCACTGACAGGCTGGCCGCCAGTGCCATACCAATCCTGCCACGCCATTTCTGCATGTTCAGGTGTCTTGGGCTGGCGCTGATCTTTGTGGCGGATGGCAACATGGATGGCTCTCTGGCAGTAGGCTGCGCGGGGGCTGGGGGTCTGTCCGTGTTTCACTGCGGCTTGGTGCGCACAATCCTTTTCGCCTTGACCTCATCCACATAGGCCTTGAGCTGGTCGGCATCGCCGTAGAGTCGATTGACCAACTGCAAAATGGCGGTCACATCGACATCTTTCATGTCAGAGGCGAGCTTGAGAATTTCATCGGCTGTTTTTTCAAGATTGGAGGCAGTGCCCTTCAGGTGCCGTTTCAGCTCCTGGGTCGGCTTATTGAGAGCCATATAAATTCCTGTCAGATAAATGTCTGAACTCCATGCCCAGAGCATGGCTTTTTCCACGGTAACAAGCAATCCGGGGGCTGTATCAGACATTCACGAAGGAAATGGTGGCGGGCGGGCCGTACCTTGACCGTGATCAATCGTCGCGGGTCAGGACTTCCAGCAGCTCTATTTCAAACGTCAGATTGGAGCCGGGCTTGATATGGGCGCCCATCTTTCTGTCGCCATAGCCCAGGTGGGCCGGGACGAAGAGCTTGCGTTTGCCACCAACCTTCATGCCCATCAGGCCAATGTCCCAGCCCTTGATGACCCGGCCGGTGCCAATTACGCACTGAAATGGCTTGCCGCGCTCATGGGAGGAGTCGAAGACGGTGCCGTCGTCCAGAACGCCAGTGTAATGAGTGGTGATCAAGGCGCCTTTTACCGCTTCCTTGCCGTCCCCGATATGCAGGTCGGTAATCTGTAGTTCGTTGCTCATGGCCTGATTGTCCTGTGATGGTCGGGGCTGCTTTCTCGCAGAAAAGCCTTTGGGTGGCAAGTTGCGCAAACGAAAACGGGGAAGTTTTCACTTCCCCGTCCGGTGGTCACTGCGCCTTGTGTCACAGGTTCTGTGTGCTGATCACCATGGCCTGGGCGATATTGGCCTTCTGCTCTTCGGTGAAGTGGTCCCAGACATTGACCTTGGCGTAGTAGCCAAGCCCTGCCAGGCAATACAGGCTCAGGGTGAGCACGATAAAGATTGAAATGAAGGTCCAGCGGCCCTGATCGTCTTCGCGATTGAAATCACGGGAGTAGGGGGTGTCTGCAGAGCGGCGGGATGCAAGCACCGAGGAAAGACGTTTGAACCATTGGAACAGGTGAATCACAACAAGCCGCAGCATTGGAAATAGCCTCAATATCAGAAAACGGAGCTGGCTTTACGGCTTTGTGAGCCAGAAAGCAAAAGCTGAAAACGCAGAAAGCCCGTCAGGGACGGGCTTTCTTTTTATAAGTCGGTTCAAGTCAGGTGGGAGGTCGCGACAGGACAGGCTGGCTGTCCATGTTCGATTCCGCACTCGCTTGACGGTATTGCAACATTTTAAGACAAATGAAGGCTTGCAGCTACCGCCTGGCCGCCGTCGTCAGATAACTGGTCGCCTTTGGGCGTGCGACATAGTGTCGCTGGAGGGTGACTTGCCCATGATCTCAGTCAATCTTTGTAATACTTATTCGACGGGTGAAATATCTTTTTCTATTGTAGGATCTCATCCCGCATTAATTTTCAGGACTATATGAATACCCCTCAGGAGCCTCCTGGTCGCTCTGCTTCATCAACACCCCCCATCTGCTCGCGTGCCCACGCCTCGTTATCGAGTGGATCACTTCATTCAAGCATTGGTTTCTTCACTCTCTTGCAGGGTGTTCGCCCCGTCAGCCTTTTGCCCTCCGGATTTACCGAGCCAAGCCCGGTAACGCCTCGCAGTGCATGCTTGATTCTGCCGATGACATCCTCCCGTTACTTTTTGCACGAGACTGAATGATTCCTATGGAATGGATAACTGACCCCACGGCATGGCTTGGCCTGCTTACCCTGATCGTGCTTGAACTGGTACTGGGTATCGACAACCTGGTGTTCATTGCCATCCTGGCCGACAAACTGCCTCCCGAGCAGCGTGACAAGGCTCGGGTGATTGGTCTGTCCCTGGCGCTGATCATGCGACTTGGCCTGCTGGCGAGCATTTCCTGGATGGTGACGCTGACCGAGCCGCTGTTCGAGATATTCGATCACAGCTTCTCCGGGCGTGACCTGATCATGTTGTTCGGTGGTGTGTTCCTGCTGTTCAAGGCCACGATGGAGTTGCATGAGCGACTCGAAGGCCATGTCAGCCAGCGTGCCGGTAATGCCACCTATGCCATGTTCTGGCCTATCGTGGCGCAGATCGTGGTGCTGGACGCCGTGTTCTCGCTGGATGCCGTGATTACAGCCGTCGGCATGGTCGAACACCTGTCGATCATGATGATTGCCGTGATCTTCTCCATCGGCCTGATGCTGGTTGCCAGCAAGCCGCTGACCAAGTTCGTCAATAGCCACCCGACCGTCATCATGCTGTGTCTGGGCTTCCTGATGATGATCGGCTTCAGCCTGACTGCGGAAGGTCTGGGTTTCCACATACCTAAAGGCTACCTGTATGCCGCGATTGGCTTCTCGATCCTGATCGAGGTGTTCAACCAGATCGCTCGCAAGCGCAGCAAGAAGTCTGCCCATGGTCATCTGCCGCGCCGTGAGCGTGCAGCCCATGCGGTGATGCGTCTGCTGGGCGGCCGCAAGCTGGAAGCGGGTGAGGTCGAGGAGGAAATCATCGAAATGATCGAGGGCGAAGGCACCGAGCCGGTCTTTGACCGTCGCGAGCGCGTCATGATCAGCGGCGTCCTGCAACTGGCCGAGCGTCAGGTGCGCACCGCCATGACACCGCGTACCGAAGTCGACTACATCGACATTGGTGATGATGCGGAGAAGATCCGCCTCAAGCTGATGCACTCCTCATATTCCAGACTGCCGCTGATCGGCGAGGCTGGCATTGATGAGCCATTGGGCTTTGTACACAAGAAGGAGTTGTTGAAGGAAATCCTGGCGGGTAACGAACCTGACCTGCGTCTGATGAGCCGCAAGGCGATCAACCTGCTGGATAACTTCACCATCCTCAATGCCCTGGAGCAGATGCGCAAAGAGTCGACTCACATTGCATTCGTGGTCAATGAGTTCGGCGACTTCATCGGTGTCTTGAGCATGACCGATATTCTGGAGTCCATCGCTGGCCAGTTGCCTGATGCCAGTGAAGTGGAAGGGCCGGATATCGTGCCACAGGGTGAGGACTTCCTGGTGTCGGGCGCCTTGAACCTGAGCCTGATCCGCGAGCGGACCGGCTTTCAGGCCAAGGCAACCGATGATTATCAGACCCTGGCCGGCCTGGTCATGAGCCTGCTGGATCGCTTGCCGGTGATCGGTGACAACCTGGACTGGCAAGGCTGGCAACTCAAGGTCGTCGGTGTCGAGGAACGGCGTGTGACGCGGGTTCTGCTGCAAAAGCAACCTGATGCGCAAACCTCTTAAACCTTGAACGTCGGGCGGGACGGGCACTTTTAGCCCGTTCCGCCCGCGTTTTGCTGTCGGCGGTCAGGCGAACCTGCACTGCCAGTGATGCTTGGTCTATCCTGCCTCATTCCCTGTGGTTTCAACATGCAGTCAACCACGTCCACAAACGGAGACTGCCATGGCCACTGCCTTCCTGTTCAATCCCAATCTGACCTACGACGTCGTTTCAACCCGCAAGTCCTACCCGATCTGGCGTATTCGCGAGCGCAAGGTCTATGCCTATCTGGAGCATGATCCTCGCCGCGACTGGAGCGGCGAGATAGGCACCCTGAGCCTGGGAACCCCGCAGCGTCTGGTTGACCATGACGGGCAGACCATTGCTTATATCGTGGGTGCCGAAGTGCGGGACACCAAGGGACGAAGGTTTTCCCTGAACGAAGTCAAGGACTGAGCAGGCTAGCGGCGCCTGGGGCGGGAAACCACTGATTCGATATTCTTGCGTCCGATCAGCTTTGGCTGTTCGGGTTCCCGGGCTTGCGGTTCATCGACCAGCCATTTGAACATCACCAGACAATCCACCAGCCCCAACTGCAGATGGCGATAGGAACGTGGCAGACGTCCTACGGTTGCGAAACCTAGTTTGCTCCACAAAGCCACTGCCGCTTCATTGGTGGATACCACCGAATTGAACTGCATGGCCAGAAAGCCGCTTTCACGAGCCAGTTGCTGGGAGTGCTCGCACATCAGGCGGGCCACGCCACGTCCGCGTGCAGCCTCGGTCACCATGTAGCCACAGTTGCTGACATGATTCCCGGGGCCGACGGCGTTGGCCTTTAGGTAATAACTGCCCAGCAACTGACCGTCCTCTTCAGCGACCAGGGTATGCAAGGGCAATCCCATCCACAGGTCCCGTGCCTGTTCCCGAGTCAGTGCCGGGTCATAAGCATAGGTTTCCTGTGCCACCACGACAGCCTGAAACGTGGGCCAGAAAATCTCGAAATCGTCGTGGGTCATGGGGCGAATCTGGATCATGGGGTTCCTTGCAGAAGGGCATGCAGCACAGTGGCTCGTTATCAGCCGGATAGATTTTGCCTGAGCGCCAGGCTGTTTTGCACCCTATGATTCCTGGCATACCTCGCAACGCGCAGCCCGCTTGCGGTTCAACGCCAGAAATTGCGGTTGTGCCAGCAGTTGTCCCGGCGTGTTCATATCCACCGGTTGCAGGGGACCCGGTAACAAAGGCAGTGCAGGTGTCCCCATGCCGGGGAAAGCAATTTCATTGATTCTCACCAGCGGCCCGTTGATGCTGACGCCGCTGTGATCGATCTTGATAAAGCTGCCGCCGACCCTGAGGGTCAGTTCCATGCCGGCATCGATCACTGTCTTGTCGCCGGACTTGAGATGGATTTCCTGACCAGCCTCGATCAGTTGCGCGATCCCCACCTTGATGTTCTGAACCTGAGCAATGCTCAAGTGATCGTTTGCCCTGATTTCCACCTTGCGGTCGGCGTTGACGGTGCAGTGTTCCTCGGCCCTGAATTCGCTGTA
>NZ_JAIGPJ010000044.1:0-45479 GCF_019719005.1 Pseudomonas cichorii | reverse complement strand
CACTTGGGCTCCAACACTCTGGAACTGGACCATAAAGGCAAACTGATCAGCCAGGAAAGTTACTACCCGTTCGGCGGCACCTTATGGTGGGCTGCGCGCAGTGCCGTAGAGGCCAAATACAAGACGGTGCGTTATTCAGGCAAGGAGCGCGATGCCAGCGGGCTGTATTACTACGGATTCAGGTATTACGTACCGTGGTTGCAGCGGTGGATCAATCCAGATCCGGCGGGCGATGTGGATGGGTTGAATCTCTTTTGCTTCTCAAGAAACTCGCCCATGGTGTGGGTAGATCCGTCGGGCTCAAGCCCTTTTCATTTTACTGATGTAGAGAATGCGCTCAGCAAAGAGGGTGATCCGGTTCAGGCAAAAGGACTTGAAGGTATCGGCCGGTGGAGCCTGACTTTTGGGTCTTCTCTGGCCGTAGGGCTGTCGTCCAGCAGAAAGGGACTGGCCTTTGCACATAAAACCATCAATCAACTGATGCTGCCTTTGGCCTCCCAGACAGATCGCGAGACACTGCTGAGTTACTACCGAACCTCGTTTGAAGCCAGTCCTCAGACCGACATTCAAATCCTCGAGATGGCAAGCCAGAGTATCGGCACCCTTTCTTCGTCCCTTCAAACCTGGGACAGCGCCAGAATGGTCGGCATGCGTGAGAACCAGGCCAGTAAAGAAGTAGCCTGGCAATATATCAATGATCCTGAACACCATTTATTCATGAGGGCCGGCCCTATCAATGAAGCGCCCCATCAGGCAGCCTGGAATATCATTCATGAGGCATCTCATATGTTCCTGGATACAGAAGACCTCTGGTACATAAACATGCCCGGTGCAACGGCTGCACAAGCCATGGGGGATGACTCATACGGCGGAAGAGTCGAGATTCTCGCTCAAGTACAAATGCTTCAAAGACGTTACGCAAACCTGATATGGGATGGACCTGACGCAGCAAGTTTTGACAGCACAGCCTTCAGCGAAGACCCGTTGCAGCGCACCCGGATAATGTTGAAAAACGCCGATTCCCTTTCTCTGGCGGTTTCGGTTATCAATCAACAATTCAATGGTCCGATGGCCAGCCTGACCGTGCTTGATGAACCATCATCCCGCATCCCGGCCTTGAATCTCGCCATCACCAAGCCCCCTGTGCGCGTTGAGCGTCGACGTTTCTCCCTATGAGAAATAGTCGACCTTTTAATGACTTGAGCTTATGGCCTATTCGAGAATGGATTCGCTCCAACATCATCGCTTAGTTACGCCGATCCAGCAGATTGACCACCAACCGGTCGATCCAGCCCCAAAGCCTCTGCTTGACCCGGCGCCACAAAGGTCGGGCTTTCCAGGCGTCCAGAGTAATTTCGGTGCTCTGGGCGAAATCCTTGTCGAAGCTGGCAACCACATCGCGGGTCAGGTCCGGGTCGATGGCTTCGAGGTTGGCCTCAAGGTTGAAGCGCAGGTTCCAGTGATCGAAATTGCAGGAACCAATGCTGACCCAGTCATCGATCAGCACCATTTTCAGGTGCAGGAATCGCGGCCGGTACTCGAAGATTTTCACTCCGGCCCTGAGCAGACGCGGGTAATAGCGATGCCCGGCGTAACGCACCGAGGGATGATCGGTACGCGGGCCGGTAAGCAGCAAGCGAACATCGACGCCCCGCAAAGCCGCCTTGCGCAGCGAGCGGCGAACTTTCCAGGTGGGCAGAAAATATGGCGTCGCCAGCCAGATACGCTTCTGGCCGCTGTTCAGCGCGCGGACCAGAGACTGCACGATATCGCGATGCTGACGCGCATCGGCGTAAGCCACGCGCCCTAGGCCGTGACCGGACTCAGGAATTCTTGGCAGGTGCCTGAGACCGAAGTCTTCTGTGGGTCGCCAGGCCGTGCGGTGCAGGTTGGCGTGGAACTGACGGTCGAACAAAGCCTGCCAGTCGATCACCAACGGGCCGGTGATTTCCACCATCACTTCATGCCATTGGCTGGCTGCACGACTCGGCTCCCAGAACTCATCGGTGACACCCGTACCGCCCACCACCGCCAATGCCTTGTCCACCACCAGAACCTTGCGATGGTCGCGGTAAAAATTGCGGATACCCCGTCGCCAGCGAATGGGATTGTAGAAACGCAGGATCACGCCAGCGTCGGTCAGTTGCTTGCGCAAACCGGTGTTGAAAGCCTGGGAGCCGAAGTCGTCAAACAGGCAACGCACGATCACACCGCGCCGTGCGGCCTCGGCCAATGCCCGAACGATGGCATCGGCGCAGGCACCCGCTTCGACCAGATACAGTTCCAGATCAACCTGCTGCTCGGCGCGGTCGATGGCGGCGATCATGCGCGGGAAAAACGTCGGGCCATCAATCAGCAGTTGAAAGTGATTGTCCGGCCGCCAGGGAAAGATCGCTCCCGCCACGTCAGCGTGCCGTGAAGTTCAAAACAGCGGTAGCGAGGGTGGCGTGGGCCAGCAGCTTGGGCATGAAAACTCCGAATGCACATTCAAGGGCAACCTTATCCGCCTGTCAGACCGCTGGCAAACAACTCGGTTCGTCTCTCAAGGTGCATCCGGCAGCAAACGACAGCCCTGACGTGTACCCTGCCATGCCGCAACACTGCTGCGCCCCAACCCGCTGGCACTGACCGACTTGTTTAGCGAGTCATCCGCCAGGGTAGCGGGAATGTATTGCTTGACGTAACTGCGGCAGTAATCGGCAGGATTGTTCATCACATAACGGCACGAACAGTATTCCTTGGCCGTGTAGGCACTGATGATCGTGGGGAACGCCTGCAAGGCGACACGGTATTGCCAGGCAAGTACGGCGATCATCAAGAGCGCCAGCAGGAACAGACTGCTGAAGGGACGACGCAAGATAAACATTCGACGTGCGCTCATTGCCCGCTCTCCTTGCCGAAAGTCGCCTGTAATAGCTTGAGCATCCGGTTGTGGTCGTAGCTGCCATCGCGGTCATCGGCATAGCGCACGATGACCAGCTTTTCGCTTGGGATCACATACAGCGCCTGCCCCCAATGCCCGAGCGCCGCGAAGGTATCGGGTGGCGCATCCGGCCATGGGCCTTGGCCACCGTCATGGGTGCGATTGAGCCACCAATGTCCGCCCGGCACTTCGGTGTTTGCTTGTACGTTCTGGGCGGCAAAAGGCGTCAGGACAAAATCCACCCAAGCGCCTGGCAGCAACTGTTTCTGCTGCCAGCGCCCGCCGCGCTGCATCAACAGACCAATGCGCGCCAGGTCGCGGGCGGTCATGTAGGTGTAGGAAGAACCGACAAAAGTACCACTGCCATCGACTTCCCATGTGGCACTGCCAATGCCCAGCGGATCGAACAGCGCGGTCCAGGGGTAATCCTTGTAAGCCTGTTCGCCCACCATGTTTTTCAAAGCGGCGGACAAAGCATTGCTATCGCCACTGGAATACCGATACGAGGTTCCGGGCGTGCTGGCGACACCATGCTCAGCCGTGAAACGGGCCATGTCGTCACGGCCTCGGGTGTAGAGCATGGCCACGACCGATGAGTTGAGGGGCGCGTATTCGTAGTCCTCCTGCCAGTCGAGACCCGACGCCCAGTGCAGAAGATCCTTGATGGTGATGTCCGGATGCGCCTTGAACGGGCTGTAAAACTTCGCGACAGGATCATTCAACTGGAAGCGCCCTTCGCCGAATGCGCCCCCCAGCACCGTGGCAAGCACGCTTTTGCTGATCGACCAGGTCAGGTGCGGCGTCTGGGCCGTGGTGACTCCGGCATAGCGTTCATAAACGATGCGACCGTCACGAATCACCAGCAGAGCATCGCTGCGCACGCCCGTGCGGGTTACGTCATCGCGAGGCGGGAAAGCGTAATCCTCAAGCGCCTTGAGAGCGGTTGTCTGCGTCGCAGACTGGACAGCCCATTGCTCACCCGGCCAGTTTTCGGCCATGGCTGAACAGACATTCAGGCTCAGTAATAACAACAGCCATAAGCGGGCAAAACGACAGGCCATAACCAGAGTCTCGGGTTCATAACCGGGCAACATTAGCAGAGGTTCATGACAAAACCGGGTAGCCGCGCCACGTCACACAACCATCACCAAAGCTTCACCTCCATGACACGACGGCTCCCTAGCCTGCACGTACAGCAACGCGCTTGGACAATTCAGTCAACCGGCCGCACTTGCATGGCTGGCTCATGGAGACTTGGTATGACCCAGATAGCCCGCATCCGTGACAACACTTCTGACCGTCGTCTTCAGGCCGAGCGCCTGATCGGAGCACACGCCCTGCAGGAAGCTCAGGCGTTGCGTTTCAGCGTGTTCAGCGAGGAGTTCAACGCCCGCCTCAAAGGCGCTGAACTGGGCCTGGACATGGATGACTACGATGTTCACTGCTCGCATATCGGGGTTCGTGACCTCAATACCGGTCGCCTGGTCGCCACCACTCGTTTGCTCGATCACAAGGCCGCAAACTCTCTGGGCCGTTTCTACAGCGAAGAAGAATTCAGCCTGCATGGCCTGCTGCATCTGCAAGGCCCGATCCTGGAGCTGGGCCGCACCTGCGTTGACCCGGCGTACCGCAACGGCGGCACCATCGCCGTGTTGTGGAGCGAACTGGCGGAAGTCCTCAACGAAGGCGGTTACAGCTACCTGATGGGCTGCGCCAGCATTCCGATGCAGGACGGCGGCATTCAGGCTCATGCGATCATGCAGCGTTTGCGCGAACGCTACCTGTGTACCGAAAACCTGCGCGCCGAACCCAGGAATCCCCTGCCGACCCTCGACATTCCAAACAACGTGATCTGCGAGATGCCGCCACTGCTCAAGGCCTACATGCGCCTGGGTGCAAAGATCTGCGGCGAACCTTGCTGGGATGAAGATTTCCAGGTCGCCGATGTATTCATTCTGCTCAAGCGCGACGAGCTGTGCCCGCGCTATGCACGCCACTTCAAGGCAGCCGTGTGATGAACCGCATGCGCAGTCATGCGCGTGTTGCACGGGTGTTGCTGGTGATTGCGCTGGGGCTGACGATTGCCAGTGCCTTTGCGGTGATGGAGCGTCTGAAAGTCGGCAGCTCTATGGAACGCCGACAACGCTGGACTCGCTGGTTCATGGCCCGCCTGACCAACGCCCTGCCCTTTCGCGTGACCGTCAGCGGCAAGCTGCCGACCCAGCCGATGCTGTGGGTCAGCAACCATGTGTCATGGACGGACATTCCACTGCTGGGCATGCTCGCGCCGCTGTCGTTTCTGTCCAAGGCCGAAGTGCGGACCTGGCCGGTGGCGGGCTGGCTGGCGCTCAAGGCAGGCACCCTGTTCATTCGTCGTGGCTCGGGCGACAGCCGCCTGATCCAGCGCCAGATTGGCAGCCATCTGCAACAAGGCACGCCATTGGTGATTTTCCCGGAAGGCACCACCACCGATGGCCGCGCCCTGCGCACTTTCCATGGTCGCCTGCTGTCCAGCGCCATCGAAACCGGCGTGGCCTTGCAGCCGGTGGCGATTGCCTATTCACGCGACGGCAAGCCGGACCCGATTGCGCCGTTCATTGGTGATGACGATCTGCTGTCGCACTTGCGCCGCCTGTTCGCCAACGATCAGGGCGATGTGCATATCCATCTGCTGGAGCCGATCCCCACTGCCGGCCAGGAACGCGCCGCACTGGCGTATCAGGCGCAACAGGCGGTTCAGGTGGCGCTGTTTGGTGAAGACGCTCAGCCGAGCGAAGCGGTGTCGCGACCTGCCAAGGCCGCTTGAGCGAAATCCTGCAGCAGCGGATAGAACTCGTCGAAATCCGCACTCAAGGGTTGGTACAGCGCCTGCAATTCCTGCATGGCACCGGCCAACCCTTCCGGCCGTGACAGACGTCTGGAAATTCCGCCCAGCACTTGTTCCAGCACCTCGAATTCCCGATACGAACCCAGCCAGTCCTGCGCAGCCATGCGCGGCGCAATCAGTGCCAGGCGCTCAGGCAATTGAGGCTCGGCGGCCAGTGCGCCATAGACCTTGCGGGTAAAGGTTTGCAGCGGGATATCGGCATAGCGATGCCAGTCGCGGGCCAGGCAATGATCGAAAAAGACATCCAGCATGATCCCCGCATAACGTCGCCGCTGGGCCGGGAAACGCGCCATCGCGTCCTTGATCAGCGGATGGTTGTCGGTGAATGAATCAATGCTGCGATGCAGGCGGATCGAGGCTTCCAGTTCCGCAGGAAAACGCCCCGGCAAAGGCCCTTTGACGAAATCGCCATACAGGCTGCCGAGCAATTGAGCGGGCCGCTGGCCGCCGAGATGAAGGTGTGCGAGGTAATTCATGGAGCAAAGCCTACGCCGTTTTCGGGGTGGCGGTCTATGTATCGTTATAACCCGATATACCGATTTGATCCTTGCTTAGCGCAATTGCATATTTGTATATCGCGAAATACAGATATAAGGTTCGCCCTATCGCGATATACCGTTAACTGAGAACGACATGACCATCGACCTCGACGAAATAATAAAAGCCCTGGCGCACCCTTTGCGCCGCGAGATCCTGACCTGGCTCAAGGACCCGCGAGCCAGCTTTCCGACTCAGGAATACTCCATCGAACACGGCGTCTGCGCCGGTCAGATCGACCAGCGTGCGGGCATGTCGCAATCCACGGTTTCAGCCCACCTCGCCACTCTGCAGCGCGCAGGCCTGATCAGCAGCAAAAAGGTCGGGCAATGGCATTTCTTCAGACGCAATGAAGAAACCATCGAAGCCTTCGTCAAAGCCCTGGTGCAAGAACTGGACAACCAGTCTTGACGCCCCAGCCCCAAAGGAAGCGCCACATGCCCTTTCCCTTACTTATTCTGGCCCTGAGCGCCTTTGCCATCGGCACCACCGAATTCGTCATCATGGGCCTGCTGCCCAATGTCGCGGCTGATCTGGGTGTTTCGATCCCCGGTGCCGGCTGGCTGGTGACCGGTTATGCACTGGGGGTCGCCATCGGTGCTCCGTTCATGGCCCTGGCCACCGCCAAGTTGCCGCGCAAGGCCGCACTGGTCACGCTGATGGGTATTTTCATCATCGGTAATCTGCTCTGCGCACTGGCCAGCGACTACGACGTGCTGATGTTCGCCCGTGTGGTCACTGCGCTGTGCCATGGCGCATTCTTCGGGATCGGTTCAGTGGTTGCCGCGGGTCTGGTGCCAGCCAACCGCCGCGCTTCTGCCGTAGCACTGATGTTCACCGGCCTGACCCTGGCCAACGTGCTGGGCGTGCCGCTGGGCACAGCGCTGGGTCAATATGCTGGCTGGCGTTCGACCTTCTGGGCCGTGACCGTTATCGGTGTCATTGCCTTCATCGGTCTGGTGCGCTTCCTGCCGGGTAACCGCGAGGAAGAAAAACTCGACATGCGCGCCGAACTGGCTGCGCTCAAGGGGGCCGGTATCTGGCTGTCGCTGAGCATGACCGCGATGTTCTCCGCATCGGTCTTCACGCTGTTCACTTACGTTGCGCCACTGCTGGGCGAAGTTACTGGCGTGTCGCCGAACGGCGTGACCTGGACCCTGCTGTTGATCGGCCTGGGCCTGACAGCGGGCAATGTCCTGGGCGGCAAGCTGGCTGACCGCAGTATTGCGACCACCCTGATCGGCGTATTCATTGCCATGGCCGTGGTTTCCACCGTCTTGAGCTGGAGCAGCGTGGCGCTGATCCCGGCTGAAATCACCCTGTTCCTCTGGGCGGTTGCTGCGTTTGCCGCAGTGCCGGCCTTGCAGGTCAATGTCGTGACCTTCGGCAAGGCCGCTCCGAATCTGGTTTCAACCTTGAATATCGGTGCCTTCAACGTCGGCAACGCACTGGGTGCCTGGGTCGGTGGCAGTGTCATCGCCCATGGCCTGGGCCTGACCAGCGTGCCACTGGCCGCAGCCGTGCTGGCCGTGCTCGCGCTGTTGATCACCCTGATTACTTTCCGCCAGACCGCCAATCCCGATCTGGCTCCTGCTACCAACTGATCATTTAAGAGGGTTCGACGCATGACAACTATCTTTGACCCGATCACCGTGGGCGATCTGCAACTGCCTAACCGCATCATCATGGCCCCACTGACGCGCTGCCGCGCCGACGAAGGCCGCATACCGAATGCGATGATGGCCGAGTACTACGTACAGCGCGCCTCGGCAGGCCTGATCATCAGCGAAGCCACTTCGGTCACGCCGCTGGGCGTGGGTTACCCGGACACACCCGGCATCTGGTCCAACGATCAGGTTCGTGGCTGGAGCAATATCACCAAGGCGGTACATGGCGCCGGTGGCCGCATTGTCATGCAACTGTGGCACGTAGGGCGTATTTCCCACCCTTCGTACCTGAACGACGAAACACCTGTAGCACCGAGCGCAATCAAGCCGGCTGGCCATGTGAGCCTGCTGCGTCCCAAGTCCGACTTCGTGACACCGCGCGCGCTGGAACTGGCGGAAATCGGTGATGTGATAGAGGCTTACCGGATCGGCGCAGAAAACGCCAAGGCTGCCGGTTTCGATGGCGTGGAGCTGCATGCCGCCAACGGTTACCTGATCGATCAGTTCCTGCAGACCAGCACCAACCAGCGCAACGACCAATACGGCGGCACTCTGGAAAACCGTGCCCGTCTGTTGCTGGAAATCACTGACGCAATCATCGAAATCTGGGGCCCGGGCCGTGTCGGTGTGCATCTGGCACCACGCGCCGACCTGCATGACATGGGCGACGACAACCTGGCCGAAACCTTCGGCTATGTAGCGACTGAACTGGGCAAGCGTGGCATCGCGTTCCTGTGCGCACGTGAAAAGGAAGCAGGCGACAGCCTTGGGCCGCAACTCAAGAAAGCCTTCGGTGGTGTGTACATCGCCAACGAACGCTTCACCAAAGCCAGCAGTAATGCCTGGCTGGCAGAAGGCAAGGCCGATGCCGTGGCCTTCGGCGTGCCTTATATCGCCAACCCGGATCTGGTAGAGCGCCTGGAAAAGGATGCTCCGCTGAATCCGGCCATTCCTGAAACCTTCTACGGCAAAGGCCCGGTTGGCTATATCGATTACCCACGCCTTTAATCGCAGGAAACACCACAAAGCCCTGACTCGAAAGAGCCAGGGCTTTTTTGCATCAGAACACGTTTACTTACTTTGTACTTTCAACAGAGCCCTGCACATTACCGTCTGCATCCGTGATCGTGCCATCGGCCAACTTCCAGCGACCATCCGGATACTTCACCGAACCATCGGCCAGTAACCAGGTGCCGTCTTTATACAGATAGCTGCCATCGGCATATTGCGTGGTGCCATCGGCATGCACGATTGTCCCGTCCACGTTTTGCACAGTACCGTCAGGGCTGGTGACCGATTGCCCCTGGGCATCGGCAACACTTCCATTGGGATAAGTAACGGTCCCGTTGGGGTTGAATACGCTGTTGAGTGGATGGACCAGTTGCAGAACGCCAGTGGCCGTATTGATCACGCTCAATGTTGTTTCCAGACGCGTTGGTCGTACGGGAGCAGGCGGCAGACTTGAAGCATTGATGCTGGGCGCAGAGCCGCTGAAAACCGGCTTGGGCGGGACCGGGCTGTCTGCAGGCTTTTGAGCTGTCGGCTTGACGGGCAGCACAGGCTTGACCGGCGGTCTGGACGGCAGTGTCGGTTTGACCGGAGGCTTGGGAGGTGCCACTGGCTTGACCGGAGGCTGCTTCGGTTTGGTCGGAAACTTCGGTGGTTTGGTGGGAGGCCCGGCTGGCTTGGGTGGTTTTACACCCACACGGGGTTTTTGCTGCAAATCCGCAAGCTTGTCGGGCCCAGCAGGAACCCCCACAACATCACTATAATCGTCAGAACTTTTAGAACTTCCCTCAGCCCTATCCGATACTTTGTTTTCGACGCCTTTCATATTCTTGATTCCATTCATTATTGAAACTCCTGTTTAAAACCGCACCTCCACAGTAATGCGTGCCACCCAACATTTCGTATATTTATTTATTGAGTCAGATATTTTTACTTAACAAACCCAAACAAAAACCCCATTAAAAATAAAAATCAATTACTTATAAAAAACCGGTTAACACCAACTAAAATGCGCACGAAAGAGTGCCTTTGCGCACTCTTCACGCGAATATCACTGTCTCAAGGCGAGAACCTGAAATCGGCCTGACCCGCGACAAAGTTGCCACGGGCCAGGCCTGAACCTTATCGACTGGCGTTGACCTGCTGCGACAACGTCTGGATCTGGCTGGTCAGGGTGTTGATGTTGCGGGTCACCTGAGCGCGGAAGGCATCGAACTCGGCAGTATTGCCAGCACTGGCCGCCGCAGGTGCCGGGCGGTTTTCCTGTTCGCTCTTGAGCACCACAAGGTCCTGTTCAAGGCGCTCGATGGCTGCTGACGGGTTGCCCTGTTTTTTCAGAGTCGCTACGTCGGCACTCAGGCTCTTGAGCTGGGCGTCCAACCTGGCCTGATCGCTCTGGGCGGCTTTGAGGTCCGGCAATGCGGTCTTGAGGGCTGTCAGTTCGATAGCGACGTTCTTGAGCTGCTCCTGTAACTGCGCATTGTCATGCTGTTGCTGCGCAGCTTGTGTGGATATCTGCTCCAGACGCTTGTCCAGGCTGGTTTGCTGCCCTTCGACACCTGCGCGTTGCTTGTCCTGATCTTCCAGTTGCGCTTCAAGCAGCTTGATGCGCTGCTTGAGGGCTTCGCCATCGCTGCTCAGGGATTCGGTAGCGACCACCTTGCCGGAAATATCCTTCAGGCGACCGGCCGCTTCCTCGCTGATGCGGGCAAAACTTTCCTGGGTCGCGACCAGTTGCTGTTCCATCAGGGAAACCTGCTGGAAGCTCCACCAGCCCAGACCACAGAACGCAATGAACAAGGCGCCCACCAAAGCCCAGAGCGGACCGGTGCTCGGCCCTTTGACCTTGACCACCGGCGTGGTGCGCGAGTGTACGGTCGTGCGTTCACGCGCACCCTTGGTCGGGACGAAATCATCGTCATCGTCGTCCTTGGCGCTGAGGTTCGGAACGTCATCGACGTCGTCGTATGGATCGTTACGCATGGGTAACCCTTTAAAAGAAACGGTTGAAACCAAAGTTGCGCAGTATAACCGGGCTCTGTTGCCGTTTCAGCGCGAACCACCCTGCTGGGCCGACCACCAGCCACAGAACTCATCCAGCGCAGTCCAGAGGCTGACTCTGGGCTGGTAATCCAGATAATGCCTGGCCCGGCTGATATCAAGCGTGAAATCCTTGTTCATGACCTGCATGCCCAACCTCGACAGCGTGGGTTCAGGTCGACCCGGCCACAACAGGCATGCACCTTCATTGATTGCCGCGGCGGTATACGCCAACCGGTATGAACGATAGCGCGTGACCTGAGGCAACTGCATCTGGCGCATCACATAGTTGATGGCATCCCACAGCGGGACCGGCGCACCATTGCTGATGTTATAGGCCTTGCCCAACGCCGACCCGGTTGCCAGCAGGCTGCTTAACATGGCCTCGTTAAGATTCTGCATGCTGGTGAAGTCCACAACGTTCAGGCCATTGCCCACAATTGCCAGACGCTTCTTGCGCTGCATGTGCAGCAGGCGCGGGAAAATGCTGGTGTCGCCCGCACCCGTTACAAAACGCGGCCGCAAGGCGATGACTTCAAGCCCGAACTCTTCGGCGCCAAACACCTTTTGCTCAGCCAGGTACTTGGTGCTGGCGTAGTGATTGTGCAAGCGCCTTGGCACTTGCTCTTCCTTGATGTCGCGGTGCGAACGTCCGTCGAAATAGATCGACGGTGACGAGAGATGGACAAGCCGTCGCACTCTTTGTTTCAGACAGGCCTCGACAATGTTTTCGGTGAGCTGCACGTTGCCCTGGACGAAATCCTGGCGAGTCCCCCATAAACCGACCGCACCGGCGCAATGCACCACGGCCTCCACGTCATGACACAAGGCCTTGACCAGTTCCGGGTCCGACAGATCACCCTGGATGAACTCGGCGCCGCGTCGTACCAGATGCTCGACACCTTCGGCCCGACGGCCATTGATGCGCACGCTCATGCCCTGCTCCAGAGCGAAGCGCGCAAAGCGTCCGCCGATGAAGCCGCTTGCGCCGGTGACCAGAATCTTCATTTACCGCTCCCACATTTCATATGTCTGCACTGACGCTCACTTGTCGTTCAGGGGCACCAGCCACTTGCTCGCCTGCTGCACCAGGTTCTCAGTGAGGCGCGTCAGCAATTGCCCGCCATTGCGCCAGTGGTGCCAATACAAGGGCACATCGATGTAGCGTTCAGGCACCAGTTCGCGCAGCGAGCCTTGCTGCAATTGCGTCTGCACCTGCAACTCGGGCACCAGCCCCCAGCCGACACCCGCCTCTATCATCCGCAAAAACCCTTCGGACGAAGGGCACAGATGATGCTCGAAACCGCCCTCGCACCCAAGCAGGGCAAGGTAGCGGTGCTGTAAAAAGTCATCGGGGCCAAACACCAGGGCCGCTGAACGCATCAGCTTTTCAGGGCTGACGCCTTCGGCGAAATACCGTTCGATGAACGCCGGGCTGGCCAGCGCACGATAGCGCATGGCACCCAGCAACTGGCTGCGGGCGCCGGCCACCGGTCGCTCGCTGCCACACAGGCAGGCGGCCACTTCACCGGCGCGCATGCGCTTGAGGCCGACGTCCTGATCCTCGACCACCAGATCCAGCAACAGACGTTGCTCGGCACAGAAGGCACCCACCGTCGGCGCCCACCAGGTTGCCAGACTGTCGGCATTGATCGCGATGCGCAGCCGTTCAGGCAGGCCATTTTCGTCCAGCGCAGGCACCAGGCCTTGCAGGTCACGTTCCAGCAGACGCACCTGCTGCACGTGGTTGAGCAGGCGTCTGCCGATATCGGTAGGCGTGGGTGGCGTGGCCCGTACCAGCACCGGCTGGCCAATGCGCGCTTCAAGCAGCTTGATGCGTTGCGAGACGGCCGACTGGGACAACCCCAATACCTGAGCGGCACGTTCAAAACCGGCTTGCTCAATGACAGCCGCCAGGGCTGACAGTAATTTGTAATCGAACATCAGTTTTCCTAATGAGGAATCAGGAATATTGGTTTTTCTTATACACCCCCAAGTCAGACAATCGCCACCTCTCCTCTGCATTCTGGAATTGATTTCATGTGGCAAAGTTACTTCAACGGCCTGCTGGTCGCGGGCGGCCTGATCATGGCCATCGGTGCACAGAATGCTTTTGTCCTGGCTCAGGGCCTGAGACGCGAACATCACGTACCGGTGGCAATGCTGTGTATTGTCTGCGATGCGCTTCTCGTGGCAGTGGGTGTTTTCGGCCTCGCCAATGTCCTGGTGCAGAACCCGACCTTGCTGGCGATCGCACGCTGGGGCGGCGTGATCTTCCTGACCTGGTACGGCGTGCAGGCCCTGCGTCGCGCCTATTCGCGCCAGAGCCTTGAGCACAGTGCAACCGCTGGCCAAAGATCGCGTCGTGCAGTGCTGCTCAGCGCTCTGGCAGTCACGCTGCTCAATCCGCACGTGTATCTCGATACGGTCCTGCTGATCGGCTCGCTGGGTGCGCAGCAAAGTGCGCCGGGCGCCTATGTCGCCGGTGCCGCCAGCGCTTCGTTTCTGTGGTTCTCGACCCTCGCCATCGGCGCGGCCTGGCTTGCCCCATGGCTGGCACGCCCGGCTACGTGGAGGCTGCTCGATCTGATGGTGGCAGTGATGATGTTCAGTGTGGCGGCACAATTGATCAGGGCTGACTGAAAGGCTTTTACTTTTACGTGATAAATGGATGCAACAGCTCTGGAACCTTTATCCCACACACTTGTTGCGTGGTTAAGCCGAAGGCCCGGTGCTATGATCCGGGGTCTGCGCCGCAAAAGAGTAAAAACTCCCGGTGCATGCTGTATACGGCCGCCCGTGATCGGCCTTGCGATTACCGCAATCGACCTGATAAGGAGATGAACCATGGCTTTTGAATTGCCACCTCTGCCCTACGCAAAAGACGCTCTGGTGCCGCACCTTACTGCTGAGACACTGGAATATCACCACGACAAGCACCACAACACCTATGTCGTGAACCTGAACAACCTGGTGCCAGGCACCGAGTTCGAAGGCAAGACTCTGGAAGAAATCATCAAGACTTCTTCGGGCGGTATCTTCAACAACGCCGCTCAGGTCTGGAACCACACGTTCTACTGGGAATGCCTGTCGCCAAATGGCGGCGGCGAACCAACCGGCGCTCTGGCCGATGCCATCACCGCTGCATTCGGCTCCTTCGAGAAATTCAAGGAAGAGTTCAGCAAAACCGCCATCGGCACTTTCGGTTCCGGCTGGGGCTGGCTGGTGAAGAAAGCTGACGGTTCCCTGGCTCTGGCCAGCACCATCGGTGCAGGCAACCCGCTGACCAGCGGCGACACCCCGCTGCTGACCTGCGACGTCTGGGAACACGCTTACTACATCGACTACCGCAACCTGCGTCCGAAGTACGTCGAAGCGTTCTGGAACCTGGTGAACTGGGACTTCGTGGCCAAGCAATACGCTGCCTGATTCCTGCTGTTTACAAAAAACCCGGCCATGCCGGGTTTTTTATTGTGTGCCATTCAGTCCTTTGATTTAAAAAGAAATCCTGCGCCCTCCAGACCGACCTTCTTCGCCCTTACGAAACCTGCCGGTAAATATCCTTCGCTTGCTATCGTTTCCATCAACGAAGACCCCGCCACTCAAGGCCTGCGTACCATTAATACGCCATTACGAGTGCAGACGTTCGCAACCAACAAGGGACTTACTCCATGTCATCGGTCAGCCGTCGTTCTTTCGTTACCCTCTCTGCCCTGGCCTGCACAAGCCTGGCACTCCCGCGAATCAGCTCAGCCGCTCTCGCAACCAAGCATCCTGCCGGCAATGACAGGATTCATCTCAACTTCAATGAAAGCCATCTAGGCCCTTCTCCCCTGGCACTTGAAAAAATGCAGGCTGGTGCAGCTTCGACAGGACGCTATCACTACGGCGCGCAATTGAAACTGATCGAGCTGTTTGCCAGACAGAATCAGATACCCAGTGATTACGTGCATGCCTACAGCGGCTCGCGTGAACCCTTGCAGTACGCCATTGCGGCCTTTACCGATGAGCACCGCAGCCTTGCTCTCGCTACACCTTCCTATGATGCGCCCATCGAAGCGGCTAACAGCCAGCAAGTCACCTTTCATGAAGTCCCCCTGCTACCTGACGGGGCACATGATCTTGAGGCCATGTTGAAAGTCGACAAGACACCCGGCCTGATTTACATCTGCAACCCCAACAATCCCACCGGGACCGTAACGCCCCAGCAGCAGATAGAAAAAGCCATACTCGCCAAACCCGAAGGTTCAGTGGTGCTGATCGATGAGGCGTACATTCACTTCTCGGATGCCGCCAGCCTTGTTTCGCTGGCAGCCAGGCGCAAGGATGTTCTGGTCCTGCGCACCTTCTCCAAGCTCTATGGCATGGCGGGAGCCAGGCTGGGTCTGGCGGTAGGACATCCCGAACTGCTGGAGAAAATAGAAGTGTGGGGCGGCAACAATTTCGTCCCGCTGCCTGCGGCCATGGGCGGCATGGCCAGTCTTGAAGACCCTGACCTGGTAAGGCAGCGCAAGCAACTCAATACCCGCGTACGCGAAGAAACCCGGGCCTTTCTCGCAAGCCATGGATTCGCCTGCACGCCTTCCCAGGCCAATTGCTTCATGATCGATACCGGCCATGAGGCTGAGCGGGTCATCGAGGGATTGGCCAAACGCAATATTCTGATTGGCAGGAAATGGGATGTCTGGCCGACCTGGGTGCGAGTCAGCATCGGTACCGAGGCCGAAATGCAGGCATTCCGCCAGGCATTCCTCGAAGTCGTACAACAATTGGCCTGAGTTTCTCGATCCAGCGCTCTGGGTCGGCTTTCTTCCCCCGCTTCGTGCCAGCGGGGGCATCCAGCCTCAACCTGACACGACTGGTTTACATGTTGCCAGAAGGCAATAGCATACTAATATTACTTCTTGTATTTACAGAGTCATACTCAAGTTCCATGCATACTCGCCCGACACAGTAGAGTTGCCTGGATCCAACGCTATGCGCAGGCAGGACAAAGGAAGCAGAAATCGGCCTGATGAGTACACGCTCGTCACAGTGCTGACACGGCTGGTTTTTCGATGGGTGCAGGGTTGCACGCTCCCGGCACGAATTAAGGAATGACCATTTGAAGCTGGAACTCAAACACAGCTTGTCGGTTAAGTTGTTGCGCGTAGTACTGCTTTCAGCGCTGCTCGTGGGCGTTGTCTTGAGTTGCGCACAAATTGTCTACGATGCCTACAAGACCCACCAGAACGTGGCCAGTGATGCCGAACGTATTCTGGACATGTTTCGTGACCCGTCGACCCAGGCGGTGTATAGCCTGGACCGGGAAATGGGCATGCAGGTCATCGAAGGTCTGTTCCAGGATGACTCCGTTCGCATGGCCTCCATCGGGCACCCGAACGAAACATTGCTCGCAGAAAAAGCGCGCCCTCTGAAAACGTCTCCCATTCGCTGGCTCACAGACATCATTCTTGGCCAGGAGCGCAGCTTCACGACCCAGCTGGTCGGCCGCAGCCCCTACAGCGAATACTACGGTGATCTGCGCATCACGCTGGATACCGCCAACTATGGCGAGAGCTTTATCATCAATGCTGTGATCATTTTCGTGTCCGGGGTATTGCGTGCCCTGGCCATGGGGCTGGTGTTGTATCTGGTCTATCACTGGCTGCTGACCAAGCCACTGTCCCGAATCATCGAGCACCTGACCAGCATCAACCCGGACCGCCCAAGCGAACACCTGCTGCCGCTGCTCAAGGGCCATGAAAAGAACGAGCTGGGTATCTGGGTCAATACCGCCAACCAGTTGCTGGCCTCCATCGAGCGCAATACCCATCTTCGCCACGAAGCGGAAAACAGCCTGCAGCGCATGGCCCAATACGACTTCCTGACCGGCCTGCCCAATCGCCTGCAATTACAGACGCAACTGGACAAGATTCTGGTGGACGCCGGACGCCTGCAGCGTCGTGTCGCGGTGCTGTGTGTCGGCCTGGATGATTTCAAAGGCATCAACGAGCAGTTCAGTTATCAGACCGGCGACCAGTTGCTTCTGGCCCTGGCAGACCGGCTGCGCGCTCATAGCGGGCGACTGGGTGCTCTGGCACGCCTGGGCGGCGACCAGTTCGCTCTGGTTCAGGCCGATATCGAGCAGCCTTATGAAGCCGCAGAGCTGGCGCAGAATGTTCTGGATGACCTTGAGGCGCCGTTCGCCCTGGATCTTCATGAAATCCGCCTGCGCGCAACTATCGGTATCACCCTGTTCCCGGAAGACGGCGACAGCACCGAGAAGCTGCTGCAAAAGGCCGAACAGACCATGACCCTGGCCAAGGCACGCTCGCGCAACCGCTATCAGTTTTATATCGCCAGTGTCGACAGCGAAATGCGCCGTCGTCGCGAGCTGGAAAAAGACCTGCGCGAAGCCCTGCCCCGAGGCCAGCTGTATCTGGTCTATCAGCCACAGATCAGCTATCGCGACCACCGGGTGATGGGCGTCGAGGCGTTAATCCGCTGGCAACATCCAGAGCACGGTCTGGTGCCGCCCGATGTCTTCATCCCTCTGGCCGAGCAGAACGGCACCATCATCGCCATTGGCGAATGGGTGCTCGATCAGGCCTGCCGCCAATTGCGGGAATGGCACGATCAGGGTTTCACCGAGCTGCGCATGGCGGTCAACCTGTCCACCGTGCAACTGCACCACTCGGAACTGCCGCGAGTGGTCAACAACCTGTTGCAGATCTACCGCCTGCCGCCTCGCAGCCTGGAGCTGGAAGTCACCGAAACCGGCCTGATGGAAGACATCGACACCGCCGCCCAGCACTTGCTCAGCCTGCGCCGCTCAGGTGCGCTGATCGCCATCGACGACTTCGGTACCGGCTATTCGTCCCTGAGTTATCTCAAGAGCCTGCCGCTGGACAAGATCAAGATCGACAAGAGCTTCGTGCAGGACCTGATCGACGACGATGACGACGCGACCATCGTGCGCGCCATTATCCAGTTGGGTAAAAGCCTCGGCATGCAGGTCATTGCCGAAGGCGTGGAGACCAGCGAACAGGAAGCCTACATCATCTCCGAAGGCTGTCATGAAGGTCAGGGCTACCTGTACAGCAAACCCCTGCCCGGCCGTGACATCCTGCCGTACCTGAAACAGGCGCAGCGCAGCCAGGTAGAGGCGTGAGCGAATTCATTCGCGAATGAATTCGCTACAACGATCAGTTTCGGGTTGTCTCGAAACCGACAGTTACAAGTCGTCGAATGCTCGTTCACGACTTTAAGGGCGTTATGCCTTTACACCGAATGCAAATCTTTCGCATTATGTCGCAGTTTTTCTGGGCGCCCGGCGCCATAAATCCCCTAGACGCAGGAATTCGTCATGATTCGTATGCCTCTGGCAACAGCTAGTCTGCTGGCCATAGCTATCTCCCTCGCCGGTTGTGGCGAAGGCAAGGACAAGGCAGCAGCCCCCGCTCCTGCTGCGGCTCCTGTGACTCCGGCAGCAGCGCCTGCCGCACCTGCTTCATCAGCTGCAACCCAGACCGATGACGCCGCTGCCAAGGCCGTGGTCGCCAATTACACCAACATTGTCTTCGCCGTGTTCAGCGATGCCGAAACCGGCGCCAAAAAGCTGCAGACCGCTGTCGATGCTTTCCTTGCCGCACCAAACGACCAGACCCTCAAGGCTGCTCGTGATGCCTGGGTTGCCGCACGCGTGCCTTACATGCAGAGCGAAGTCTTCCGCTTCGGCAACACCATCATCGACGACTGGGAAGGTCAGGTTAACGCCTGGCCCCTGGACGAAGGCCTGATCGACTACGTAGCCAAGGATTACCAGCACGCGCTGGGCAACCCAGGCGCGACTGCCAACATCATTGCCAACACTGAAATCCAGGTCGGCGAAGACAAGGTCGACGTCAAGGACATCACCGCCGAGAAACTCGCCAGCCTCAATGAGCTGGGCGGTTCCGAGGCGAACGTCGCCACCGGCTACCACGCCATCGAATTCCTGCTGTGGGGCCAGGACCTGAACGGCACCGGCCCTGGCGCCGGCGCACGTCCTGCCAGCGACTACCTGGAAGGTGCCGGTGCAACCGGTGGCCACAACGACCGTCGCCGTGCCTACCTCAAGGCCGTGACCGAACTGCTGGTCACCGACCTGGAAGAAATGTCGCTCAACTGGAAACCCGGTGTAGCCGACAACTATCGCGCGTCCCTGGAAGCAGAAACCGGCGAAAGCGGCCTGCGCAAAATGCTGTTCGGCATGGGCAGCCTGTCACTGGGCGAACTGGCCGGCGAGCGCATGAAAGTGGCACTGGAAGCCAACTCCAGCGAAGACGAGCACGACTGCTTCAGCGACAACACGCACAACTCGCACTTCTACAACGGCAAAGGTATCCGCAACGTCTACCTGGGTGAGTACACCCGTACCGACGGCAGCAAGATCACCGGCCCAAGCATCTCCTCCCTGGTCGCCAAGGTTGACCCGGCCACCGACGCCACCCTGCGCGCAGACCTGGACGACACCCAGGCCAAACTGCAAGTGATCGTCGACCACGCCAACAAGGGCGAGCACTTCGACCAGTTGATCGCAGCAGGCAACACTGCTGGCAATCAAGTGGTGCGTGACGCCATTGGAGCACTGGTCAAACAGACCGGCGCCATCGAGCAAGCCGCTGGCAAACTGGGCATCACCGACCTGAACCCGGACAACGCCGATCACGAGTTCTGATCAGCGATGTAACCGAAGCTTCAGGCCTGCAATACCTAATGCCAGTCAGGTTTACTGACTGGTATTTTTTAGGCTTTGTACGAAAAGTCGGCGAGCAAAGGTCAGACAAGGCAAAAACAGGCGAGGAAGCGGAGTTTACGTGTTGTAAATGAGCATTCCGAGCCTGTTTTTAACGCAGCATCACCGAGCGCAGCCACTTTTCGTACAAAGCCTAAAGAGACCTGCCTCTCCAGACGCATCAGCAGACTCAATCAGGAAGGAATCTGATATGGCAAAACCTGCCGCTCGTGTAACTGACCCTACTGCCTGCTCTTCCCCAGGGCACGCTATAAATCCGATCGTTTCCGGTTCCCCCGACGTTTTCTTTGATGGATTAGCCGCCGCGAGAGTAACCGATAAAAGTGCGTGCGGTAGCCAATTGGTGGATGGTGTTTCTAAAACTGTTTTTATTAACGGATTGAATGCAGCAACGGTTGGAAGTACCGGCACTCATGGAAATACCGTAACAGCAGGATCTGGAACAGTAATCATTGGAGACATCCATACTCCTGCACCCTTTACTCCCCCGCTGCCACTGTCGTTTCAAAAGGTATTCGGACAGTCGTTCAACATAAGCGATAGCGAAACAGGCAAGCCACTGGCCCTTAGAGAGTTTATCGCCACGGTTGATGGCGCTCAGGTTTCAGGCGTGACCGATGCCAAGGGTGTTGCGCATATAAAAAGCGCTTCACCAAATTCAAAGATATCACTTCACATCAAATTCAATGCTCCCGCCAGAACCCTCAATGAATTTTCGGAGGCGTTTTAAATGGCATCCAGATTTACAACAGAGGCCACTGCCCAGGAAATAAAGCCTGGCGAATTAATGTGTCCTATCCCCATTAAGGTAAACGACCGTGCCGCCACTCGCGAGGCAATCATAAAAAAGGTTAATTCCTTGGGCAGCACTTTTACCGAACGCTCAGCATGGGGCGCAATGGAAGGCAAGCCGAATATGGAAAAAGACTGGGACTACACCATGATCGCCTTGCATCACGCCGGTCGATCATACGAATGCAGTCCTGGCGGCACCCAGCAGATGCAGGACATTCAACACTTCCAAATGAACAATAAATTTGATGACATCGGCTACCACTATGGAATCTCCTGTGATGGTACCGTTTTGGAGGGACGTGATATTCGGCTTCAAGCATCAAGCGTAAAGCTATTCAATACAGGCGTTATTGGAATAGTGCTTCTGGAAAATTTGACAACAGCAGAAGAAGGTGGCGACATTATTGCCAAAGGACGCGAAGCACTGGAGCGTTTAGGATATAGCACGACTAACGTGATACCTGCAGCGCAAATCGACGCCCTGATGCATTTGATCGAAGCACTTAAAAGTGTATTTTTTATTGAGCGATTCGGCGGCCATAAAGAATTTCCCGGACAGGATCGAGAAGGCAAGATTTGCCCCGGCAATATAGGAATGGAGTTAGTAAGAAACATCCGAACAAAAACACACTTACTACCACCGCCTCGGTCAGGTGCTGAATGAAGTATCTCGTATTAATAAGCTTTCTCGCCTTGCTGGTCATCCTGAATACCGGCTACTACAACGAAGTTTCTGAGGGCGAAGCCAATACGATTTTTTTCATTAAAAAATCTCCTACACTGCGCATGAAGTTTTATAACATCCACGCCAATGACGGAGATTATCGTAGGGTAGAAAAGCTCAGCGATGAGTTGCGACAGGACATCATTGATTACTGCAAATACAGATGGGGCATTGAGACAGAGGTCAAAACGCAAGCTGACGTAGAGATGTGCGCAAAAATGTAGGGCGCGCATCCACCCCGCCACAGGCGATCAGGCACGGGGCTCAAGACCTCCACAACCCGCAAATTAGTAACAATACGTTGCCTCAGCCCGAGTAAACGGTAACTTTTCCTATTCCAGCCCCATCAGGCTGATAAGCTTGCTCGCCCTGATTTTCAGCTCGTTGCAGAATTCGTATGAGTATGCCGCTGCGCCTGTCCCTCGTTTTTTTATCGGCTCTGGTCCTGACCGCGTGCGATGACGCGCCGCAGTTCACTCAGGCCGAACCGGGGGAAGCTCTTTCCGGTGGATCTGCCACGGTAAGGAAAAGCGATCAGAACGCTTTCTCCATGCCATCGGCCAATCTCTCGCCGGTGCGCAGGCTGGACTTCAGTGTCGGCAACAGTTTCTTCCGCAACCCGTGGGTCATTGCCCCGTCGACCACCACCGCCCGTGACGGGCTGGGTCCGTTGTTCAATACCAACGCCTGCCAGAACTGCCATATCAAGGACGGGCGCGGCCATCCGCCAGAGCCCGGCGACAGCAGCGCCGTGTCGATGCTGGTAAGGCTCTCGATTCCCGACAGTGCCACATACGCCGAGGTCATCAGGCGCAACGGCGTGGTGCCAGAGCCGACGTATGGCGGGCAATTACAGGATATGGCGGTCCCGGGTGTTGCGCCTGAAGGCAAGGTGCGAGTCGAGTACGATCCGCTGACAATCCGCTTTCGTGACGGCATGACCGTCGAATTGCGCCAGCCGACCCTGCGCATCACTCAACTGGGTTACGGCCCCATGCACCCTTACACCCACGCTTCGGCGCGTATTGCTCCGCCCATGATCGGACTGGGCCTGCTTGAAGCGATTCCCGAAGCAGCGATCCTGGCCAATGCCGACCCTGACGACAAAAATGACAACGGTATTTCCGGCCGCGCCAACTGGGTCTGGGACGATGTGCAGCAAAAGGTCGTCATGGGACGCTTCGGCTGGAAAGCCGGGCAACCCACACTCAATCAACAGAATGTCCACGCTTTTTCGGGCGATATGGGCCTGACCACCAGCCTGAAAACCGTCGACGACTGCACCCCGGCGCAAGCGGATTGCCGCAACGCACCGAACGGCAATGGCCCCAACGGCGAACCCGAGGTGAGCGACAACATTCTGCGACTGGTAGAGTTCTACACCCGCAACCTGGCTGTTCCAGCGCGTCGCAATGTGGATGATCCGCAAGTGCTGGCGGGCAAGAGCCTGTTCTTCAAGGCCGGCTGCCAGCAATGCCACACACCGCAATTCACCACCCGCGCCGATGCCGCAGAACCGGAGCTGGCCAATCAGGTGATACGTCCCTACAGCGACCTGTTGCTCCACGATATGGGCGAAGGTCTGGCCGATAACAGGACCGAGTTCCAGGCCACCGGCCGCGAATGGCGTACACCGCCGCTCTGGGGCCTGGGCCTGACCGGTGCCGTCAGCGGGCACACACAATTTCTACATGATGGTCGCGCTCGCAACGTGATGGAGGCGATACTGTGGCACGGCGGCGAAGCCCAGGCAGCACAACGACAGGTCCTGGCCTTCGACGCCAACCAGCGTGCGGCGCTGTTGGCGTTCCTGAATTCGTTATAAGCATTCCCCTTTAAAAGAAGGAGCCGGACACATGTTCCGACCCAAGTTGTTGTTCACCAGCCTCGCGGCCCTGGCTCTGGGCGCCTGCGCACCATCGGACCCGCAAGCCGTCACCTCTGCCGCCATCGCCAAACAGGTGATCCTGCCGACCTACAGCCGCTGGGTCGAAGCTGATCGCCAACTGGCAAGCAGTGCAATTGCTTTCTGTCAGGGCAAGACCGATCTGGAAAGCGCACGCGCCGACTTCCTGAAAGCACAGAAAACCTGGGCCGAGCTGCAGCCCTTGCTGATCGGGCCGCTGGCAGAAGGCAATCGTGCCTGGCAGGTGCAGTTCTGGCCGGACAAGAAGAATCTGGTCGGACGTCAGGTCGAACAACTGGTCAGCGCACAACCGCAGATCACTGCCGAAGAACTGTCCAAGGCCAGCGTCGTGGTTCAAGGCCTGTCGGCTTATGAATACATCCTGTTCGATGCCGAGATCGACATGGCCAACGCCGAGCAGAAAGCCCGTTACTGCCCGTTGCTGATGGCCATCGGTGAGCGCCAGAAGATTCTGGCCGAGGAAATCCTCAGCCGCTGGAACAGCAACGACGGCATGCTCGCGCAACTGAGCAAGTTCCCGAACCCGCGCTACGCCGACTCCCACGAAGCTATCGCCGAAGTGCTGCGCGTGCAGGTCACGGCACTGGACAGCCTGAAGAAAAAGCTGGGCACGCCGCTGGGTCGCCAGACCAAAGGCACACCACAACCGTTCCAGGCCGACTCGTGGCGCAGCAAGTCTTCGCTCAGCAGCCTGGAAGCCAGCCTGATCAGCGCTCAGACCGTCTGGGCCGGCGTGGATAACAAGGGCCTGCGTGGTCTGTTGCCCGCCGAGCAGAAACCGCTGGCCGACAAGATCGACGCAGCCTACGCTGCCAGCCGCAAACTGCTGTCGGAACTCAAGCCGCCACTGGCCGATTTGCTGGCCAGCGAAGCCGGTCGTCAGCAGCTCAACAGTTTTTACGACAGCCTGAACGTGGTTCACCGTCTGCATGAAGGCGAACTGGCCAAGGCCTTGGGTATTCAGTTGGGTTTCAACGCCAACGACGGCGATTGATCGAGAGGTTGTAGATGATGTTGCGACGCCAGGCTCTGGCACTTGGCAGTCTGTTGCTCAGCGCTTGTACGCTGGGCGGCTGGACGCTGTTTCGGCAAAAAGGCAAAAGCCCGCTGCTGCTTTCCGCTCGCGACGATGGCGACGCAAGGCATTACGCAGTGGGTTACCGGCTCGACGGCACGCAGGTGTTCGCGACCCAGGTCGCCCAGCGTTGCCATGACATCATCAATCACCCGTCCTTGCCGCTGGCGGTGTTCATCGCCCGCAGGCCCGGAACCGAAAGCTACCTGATCGACCTGCGCAATGGCCGCCTGCTGCAAACCATCACGTCACAGCCCAACCGGCACTTCTACGGCCATGCCGTGATTCATGGCGATGGCGAATGGCTGTACGCCACGGAAAACGACACCAGCGATCCGGGTCGGGGCCTGCTGGGGGTTTATCGTTTTGTCGATGAGCGACTGGTGCATTCGGCAGAGATTTCCACTCATGGGATCGGCCCGCATCAGGTGTCGTGGATGCCGGACGGCGAAACCCTGGTGGTCGCCAATGGAGGCATTCGCACCGAGGCAGAAAGCCGGGTCGAGATGAACCTGCATGCCATGGAGCCCAGCCTGGTACTGATGCAACGCGACGGTACACTGCTGAGCAAGGAAACCCTCAGGCAACAGATGAACAGCGTGCGCCACATGGGCATTGCCAGCGACGGCACGATTGTCGCCGGGCAGCAGTTCATGGGCGATGCTCATGAGTCCTCCGAACTGTTGGCGATAAAACGTCCAGGCCAGCCCTTCCAGGCCTTTCCGGTTGCAGAAGAACAACTGCGGGCGATGGGTCACTACACCGCCAGCGTCGCGGTACACAGCGACCTGCGACTGGTTGCCCTGACCGCCCCGCGTGGCAACCGGTTCTTTATCTGGGATCTGGACAGCGGCGCAGTGAAACTCGATGCACCACTGCCTGACTGTGCCGGCGTGGGTGCAGTTGCCGATGGTTTTGTCGTGACCTCGGGTCAGGGCCGCTGCCGCTTCTACGACTGCCGCCAGCCCGAACTGGTGGCCAGGCCTCTGGATCTGCCGTCCGGGCTCTGGGACAACCATCTGCATCTGGTGTAATTGTCTGTAGGACCGGATTCATCCGGGAAGGCGTTTTGAGAATGTACTGGCCTCTTCCCGGATAAATCCGGTCCTACGGTCATACATTCCTAAATAAAGAAATGTCCTACGCCCTGCCGGTTTGCAATATCCGGCGCTGGAGCTAGCCTGCTTCTCAGGTTAAATATCTCCAAAGGAAGTGCAGTATGGTGCGTCGGCGCATGCTGATCATGCTGGGCTTTGTTCTGCTTGTAGTGCTTTTGCTCGCGGGCTACAAGGCGTTCTCCATCTATCGGCAAATCCAGCAGTTCAGCGCCCCGAAACCAGCGGTCAGTGTGGCTGTGGCCACTGCCAGCGAACAACCGTGGCAAAACCTTCTGCCCGCCATTGGCACCCTCAAGGCTCTGCAGGGTGTCGACCTGAGCCTGGAAACCGCAGGCACGGTGAAGGCCGTGCAATTCGAGTCTGGGCAAAAGGTTCGTCTGGGGCAGCCGCTGCTGCAACTGGACAGCGATGTCGAAAAGGGTCTGCTGGGCACTGCCGAAGCAGACTTGGGGCTCGCTCAGGTTGAACACGGTCGCGGCAGCAGGCTGGTGGGCGATCAGGCGATTTCCAGAGGGGATTTCGACAAGCTCGCCGCCCAACTGAAAAAAGCCGGTGCGACCGTCGCCCAGCTCAAGGCCTCTCTGGCCAAGAAACAGATCCTCGCGCCGTTCAGCGGCACCATCGGCATTCGTCAGGTGGATGTGGGCGACTATCTGGCCAGCGGAACGGTCATCGCCACCCTGCAGGACCTGAGCAGTCTTTATGTCGACTTCTATGTGCCGGAGCAGGCGCTACCGAAGATCGCCATCGACCAGATTGTCCGGCTCAGTGTCGCGGCCTATCCGGACCAGTCATTTGAAGCCCGGGTCAGCGCCATCAACCCCAAGGTCGATGACACCACCCGCAATGTGCTGATTCGCGCCACCCTGCCCAACCCTGAAAGCAGACTGCTGCCCGGGATGTTCGCCAACCTGCAGGTTGTGCTGCCCAGCGCCCCAAGCCAGATCGTGGTGCCGGAAAGTGCGATTACCTACACCCTTTACGGCAACTCGGTATTTGTCGTCGTGCCGAAGAAAGACGATAAGGGCGAGCCGGAAAAAGACGCCAAAGGCCAACAACAACTGGCGGTGGAACGGCATTTCGTCGAAACGGGTGAGCGCCGTGCCGGGAAAGTCATCATCACCAAGGGGCTCAAGGCGGGCGAGCAGGTTGTCAGTGGCGGACAGCTCAAGCTCGATAACGGAACCCATGTGGCCATCAGCGCTGACAAGACCCTGTCCGCCGATCCGACCAGCCAGCCACGCGCTGACTGATCAAGGAATTTTTCATGGCATTTACCGATCCGTTCATCCGCCGCCCGGTACTGGCGACTGTGGTCAGCCTGCTGATCGTGCTGCTGGGCTTCCAGGCGTTCAGCAAACTGACCATCCGCCAGTATCCGCAGATGGAAAACGCCATGATCACCGTGACCACGGCCTATCCAGGCGCCAATGCCGAAACCATTCAGGGCTATATCACCCAGCCACTGCAACAGAGTCTGGCCAGCGCCGAAGGCATCGATTACATGACCTCGGTCAGCCGCCAGAACTTCTCGGTGATCACGATCTATGCCCGTATCGGCGCCGACAGCGATCGCCTGTTCACCGAGCTGCTTGCCAAGGCCAACGAGGTCAAGAACAAGCTGCCCCAGGATGCAGAAGACCCGGTATTGAGCAAGGAAGCCGCCAACGCCTCGGCGCTGATGTACATCAGCTTCTACAGCTCCGAGTTGAGCAACCCGCAGATCACCGATTACCTGTCACGGGTCATCCAGCCCAAGCTGGCCACCTTGCCCGGCATGGCCGAAGCGGAAATCCTCGGCAATCAGGTCTTCGCCATGCGTCTGTGGCTTGACCCGGTAAAACTGGCCGGTTTCGGCCTGACCGCAGCCGATGTCACCAATGCTGTGCGCCGCTATAACTTCCTGTCGGCAGCCGGTGAGGTCAAGGGCGAATACGTGGTCACCAGTATCAACGCCACCACCGACCTCAAGTCCGCCGAAGCCTTTGCCGCGATCCCGCTCAAGACCGATGGCGACAGTCGGGTGCTGCTGGGGGATGTGGCGCGGGTGGAGATGGGCGCAGAGAGCTACAACGCGGTCAGTTCGTTCGATGGCATACCTTCGGTCTATATCGGTATCAAGGGCACCCCAAGCTCCAACCCGCTGGATGTGATCAAGGAAGTGCGCCGCATCATGCCGGAGCTGGAAAGCCAGTTGCCACCCAGCCTGAAGGTGTCCATCGCCTATGACGCGACGCTGTTCATCCAGGCCTCGATTCACGAAGTCGTGAAAACCCTGATCGAAGCGGTCCTGATCGTCGTGGTGATCGTGTTCCTGTTCCTGGGCGCCCTGCGTTCGGTACTGATTCCGGTCATCACCATTCCGCTGTCGATGATCGGCGTGTTGTTCTTCATGCAACTGATGGGCTACTCGATCAACCTGCTGACCTTGCTGGCAATGGTGCTGGCAATCGGGCTGGTGGTGGACGATGCGATTGTGGTGGTGGAAAACATTCATCGCCATATCGAAGAAGGCAAGACGCCGTTCGACGCGGCCATTGAAGGTGCCCGGGAAATCGCCATGCCGGTAGTATCGATGACCATCACGCTGGCTGCCGTGTATGCGCCTATCGGTTTTCTGGAAGGCCTGACCGGAGCACTGTTCAAGGAATTTGCCCTGACGCTTGCCGGAGCGGTGGTCATTTCGGGCATCGTGGCCCTGACCCTGTCGCCCATGATGTGCGCCTTGCTGCTGCGCCACGATGAAAACGCCAGCGGGCTGGCCCACAGGCTCGACCAGCTTTTCGAGCGTCTGAAAGTACGCTATCGGCGTCTGTTGCACGGCACCCTCGACACTCGCCCGGTGGTGCTGGTATTCGCCTTGATTGTGCTGTGCCTGATTCCGGTGCTGCTCAAGTTCACCCAATCGAACCTGGCTCCGGATGAAGATCAGGGCATCATTTTCATGATGGCGACCTCACCCCAGCCCACCAACCTGGATTACATCAACGCCTATACCGATGAGTTCGTGCAGATATTCCGGGAGTTTCCCGAGTATTACTCGTCGTTCCAGATCAACGGCTTCAATGGCGTGCAGACCGGCGTCGGTGGTTTCCTGCTAAAGCCCTGGGACGAGCGCAGCCGTACCCAGATGGAAATCCTGCCGGATGTTCAGGCACGACTTGCGCAGATTCCGGGTCTGCAGATCTTCGGTTTCAATCTGCCATCGCTGCCGGGAACCGGTGAAGGTCTGCCGTTCCAGTTCGTCATCAACACCCCGAACGATTATGCCGCGCTGCTGGAGGTCGCCGAGCGGGTAAAGAAACGCGCCGTGGAGTCCGGAAAGTTCGCGTTCATGGATATCGATCTGGCGTTCGACAAGCCTGAGGTGGTGGTCGATATCGACCGGGCCAAGGCGGCCCAGATGGGGGTTTCCATGCAGGACTTGGGTAGCACGCTGGCGACCTTGCTGGCCGAGGCGGAAATCAACCGTTTCACCATCGAAGGCCGAAGCTACAAGGTCATAGCCCAGGTCGAGCGAGCCTATCGGGATAATCCGGGCTGGCTGAACAACTATTACGTAAAAAACAGCGAAGGCAAGCTGCTGGCACTGTCCACGCTGATCACCATCAGCGACCGGGCCAGACCTCGCCAGCTCAACCAGTTCCAGCAGCTCAACTCGGCAATCATTCAGGGTTTTCCCATCGTCAGCATGGGCGAGGCCATCGAGACAGTTCGCCAGATCGCCAACGAGGAAGCACCTGTCGGGTTCGCTTATGACTATGCGGGCGCTTCACGCCAATACGTTCAGGAAGGCAGCGCCCTGTGGATAACCTTTGCACTGGCACTGGCGATCATCTTCCTGGTGCTGGCAGCGCAGTTCGAGAGCTTCCGTGACCCTCTGGTGATTCTGGTCACGGTGCCGCTGTCGATCTGCGGGGCGCTGATCCCGCTGTTTCTCGGGCTGTCGAGCATGAATATCTACACTCAGGTCGGGCTGGTGACGCTGATAGGCCTGATCAGCAAGCACGGCATCCTGATCGTCGAGTTCGCCAATCAGCTACGCCACGATAAAGGACTGTCGGCACGAGAAGCGGTGGAGGAAGCAGCAGCGATTCGTCTGCGCCCGGTGCTGATGACCACGGCAGCCATGGTATTCGGCATGGTGCCACTGATATTCGCGACAGGTGCCGGAGCCGTCAGCCGTTTCGATATAGGGATAGTGATTGCGACAGGCATGTCGGTGGGAACCCTGTTTACCCTGTTCGTGCTGCCCTGCGTGTATACGGTGCTGGCGGCCAAGGACAAACCGGTTGGCGCTGCACGCTCACTGCCTGCCAATTAAAGACTGAAACGCGGAAAGCCCCGTAAAGGGGCTCTGGAGAGTTGAAGTTCATTTCAACCTTTTGGACCGGCCCCCTGGGCCAGGCTGTACATCAATAGCAATAAATCATGATCCGGCTTTACGGCTGCCACGCTTTTCAATGCACGCGGCAACGGGCAGTGCCCTTCACCGTTCTGGACACTGAGAATCTTGGTCGAAGGCTGCTCCCAGGCTGCCACGGCGACAGTTGCCGTTGCCAGCGCACCTACGACAAACAAACCTCTAGCCATTTCAAGTTTCATCACTCCAAACCCTTGATAGTGCTGCCAAACACCGAATGGTAAAAATAGACGAGCTTTTGCCAGTCTGCTGTCTCAAATGACGAATGGCGTCGAAACTGTTTCATATCATGCCGGGCAGCACCATGGGCGGTGAAGCGACGGCGGGCTTTTTCCAGGTCCAGCAGTGCAACTTCCACTTCGGCCTGCGAGCCCTCGCCGCTCACACGCACGAATACATGCTTGCTGTAGAGGCAACTGTGTTGCCAGCGCGCCCTGTGCATCCGGGCCAGGGTCGTGCCTATTTCCTTGAGCAGTCGCTCATGCAGCAGCTCGCCGCAACGCTCGCGACCACCATTGGCATACCACTGGTCGAGATCCTCGAAACCGTCCAGCGCAGCCGTGACCAGCAAGGCACGCCACTCATTGTTCTGATCACGCTCTGCGCCGCAGAACACTATTTCCGGTACGCCAACGTTGACCTGCCGCAGGCCTTCGATTGCATCACGCTCACGCAGGACTGTCGGACGACCCAACGGATACAGCAAACTGCGATAGGTATGGCCTGTCTGGCGTTTGCTGTAAAGCATCGGGCCTTCGCCAGCATAAATCCGCTGAACACCGCTTTCACCACCACGACGAACATTGGGCTCTTCGACCCATTCACCGCGCAGGTTCCAGAAGTGGCCGAAGCGGCTCTCTTTTTTGGAGACTCGCATCGCTTTACCTAAAGTCTGAACATTCATCCCGGACTACCTTTTACGCAGTAAATAGACTCGCCACATGGCGTAAAACGGTAAGAAATCCATGCGTTCCTGAATCCGGAAACCCGCCATCTCGAACTCGGCTTCGACAGTTTCAACCGGTAACACGAAACGATTCTGGTAACTTTCAGCCCCACTTTTGCGCTGTCGATGCAGCTCAAGGCGCTTGCGTTTCCAGGCTTTAAAATTGCCATCAACCCACAAGGAAACAATCACACTGTCACGAGTGACACGCTGAAACTCCCGCAATAGAGACATTCTATGCTCGGCCTGCCCAACATGGTGCAGCAGCCGCATGCAGAAGATGCTGTCCACGGCGTTTTCGGGCAGATCGATTGCAAAGGCAGAGGTCTGCAAAGGTTGTACCCTTTTCACGACATTCTCAGGCTGAGACTCCAGAGCGGTATTGAGCATGTCGGCAGAATTGTCGGCACCGATGATCGAGCGGTTGGTCTTTTCGGCCAGCAAAGGCCAGAAACGACCGGCGCCACAAGGCAGGTCAAGTACAAGCCCAGGGTCTCCCGCCCGATGCAGGGCCTTTCTGGCCAGTTGCTCATCGCGATAATGAGACAGCCTGCGTGACAGTCCGTGCTGATGTTTTTCCAGATACTCCCGTGCATGATCCTTGTTGTACTTGCGCGAGAACTTGAGCTCGATGCGCTTGTTCATGGGGAGGCATCTCATGATTCTTGTTGAGGCCAGCCTAATGGGTAGCCTGTCATCATCAAGTCATGCAGATGTGAAAAAAATGTTCTCTGGGAGCAGAGAACATTTCAAAATATTACAACCAGCATTTATCCATCAGGATTTGGTCACCAGGCTCACCTTGAACCGGCAGCCATTGGGCTCCATGGGCGTAAGCCCCACACTCCAGCCCTGATTCGCACAGATCCGCTGCACCAGGGAAAGCCCCAGGCCAAGGCCTTCGCCGCGCTGTTCATTGCCCCTCACAAAAGGCTCGAACATGGCTTCGCGTTTTTCTTCGGGGATACCGACACCGCTGTCCTCCACGATGAAACCGTCTGCCAGCAGGGTCAGGGTAATAAAGCCCTGATCGGTGTAATGCAGCGCATTGCGCAGCAGATTGCCCATCACCGCATGCAGGAAGGTGGCGTTGTAGCGCACATCGGTGGTCTGGTCGGTTTCTGGCGGGTTGTAGATCAATTGCAGGCCTTTGCCTTCGATCGGTCCACGCCACAAGGCGACCAGTTGCTCGGCAACAGCACCAAGAGTGGCACGTGGCGTCATGGCCGGGTCTTCGCGCTGGGTGCGAGCCAGCATCAGGAAGGTCTGCACCAGGTCGCGCATTTCTTCACAGGCTCTGGCAATACGCTCCACCTGTTTTCTGGCCCGCTGGTCGAGGGCCGGGTTTTCCAGCAGCAGTTCACAGGAGCTGGCAAGCACCATCAAGGGCGTGCGCAGTTCATGGCTGACATCGCTGGTAAACATACGCTCCCGTATCAGCGCCTGCCTGAGACGACCGAGGGTCGCATCGAAAGCCACGGCCAGCTCACCGACTTCGTCGGCGGCATAGTCGGGAGCCAATGGCGGTGCCAGACCCAATAGCTGGTCACGATGGCGAACCTGACGGGCCAGACGCACCACAGGGGCCATGACGCGACGGGCCAGCACCCAGCCCAGAAATACGGCCAGCGCCAGAGCCATGACGAACCCCACCAGCACGACGGCAAACAGGATACGCTCGCGCTCTTCAAAGTCGCTCTGGTCCTGCAGCAAGGCGTAATGCCTGCCATCTACCACTTCGATCATGGCGTGGTAGGACAAAGGACCGCGAAACACCTCATGAAAACCCGGCTCGAGATGGCGCAGGTCCTTGGGCAGGTCGAAATCCCCAGGGCCATTGCTGAAGTAGAACAGTTGGTCCGGCTTGGGGCGATGGCTCCAGTCGCTGACGCTGTCCATCAGCATCAGACGATTGAGATCCCCTCCAAGACCTGCGGAAATCAGTTTTTCCTCAACCAGGTGAACCGTGGAAATGATCCCCACGGCGAAGGATCCGGCGACCAGCGCACTCATCAGGGCAAATGCGATGATGATCCGCTGGGCAAGGCTCTGTTTAAACTCCATCCTTGCCCTCGGCCAGACGATAGCCGACACCATGTACGGTTTGCAGCAGCGGTTTGGGGAAAGGTTTGTCGATCACCTGACGCAACTGATGCACATGGCTGCGCAAGCTGTCGCTGTCCGGGCAATCGTCTCCCCACAGGGCTTCTTCAAGTACCTCGCGACGCAGCACATGAGGGCTCTTCTGCATCAGGACGGCCAGAAGTTTCAGGCCTACCGGGTTGAGCTTGAGCATGCGGCCATCACGGGTGACTTCCAGCGTATCGAGGTCATAGACCAGGTCCGCGACCTGCAGGGTACGCCGCCCTCCTCCCTGGGCACGGCGCAGCACCGCTTCGATACGCGCCGCCAGTTCGGAAAGCGCGAAAGGTTTGAGCAGGTAGTCGTCGGCGCCGGAGCGGAAGCCCTGCAAGCGGTCATCCAGCTGATCCCGCGCAGTAAGCATGATCACCGGTGTGTCACGTCGCGCATCTTCGCGCAGGCGTTTGCACAGGGTATAGCCATCGATGCCGGGCAGCATGATGTCGAGCACGATCAGGTCATAGTGCTCGGTCGCGGCCAGATGCAATCCAGAGAGGCCATCCTGCGCGCAGTCGACGGTATAGCCTTTCATACCCAGATAATCGGCAAGGTTCGCCAGGATGTCGCGGTTATCTTCGACCAGAAGAATTCGCATGGTAGGCACTCTCATATGCAATTTGGGCTGGCGCAGCTTAAGGCGAAGTCAGCCTCAGGGCCAGTACCACATGGCTTTACGTTTTTTTCACTTTATGTGGCAGAAACTGCCGCGTCCCCCGTTACAGCCGTCGGGGCCTTTGCAATTGAACTGGATTCGCCATGTCGACACCCGCAACCCTGCCACACTCTCGCCCGCTCAATCTCTGGATCTATCTGGGCATTCCCTTTGCAACTGCCCTGGTTCTCATGCTGCTGGAACTGACCACACTGGACATGAGCCTCGCTCGTCTGGTTTATGACCCGCAGGCGGGCGACTTCATCGGCAGGCACAGCTATTTTCTCGAAGACATTCTGCACGACCGCGCCAAGCAGGTGGTCATTGGCATGGCGGTCGTCTCGATGCTTCTTTTCGCGGCCTCGTTCAAGGTCGGACGCTTGATGCCATGGCGCCGAGAGCTGGGTTGCCTGGTGCTTTCCATGGCGCTTTCGACCGGCTTCGTGACACCGGTAAAAGTCATCACTTCAGTGCAATGCCCCTGGAGCCTCACCGAGTTCGGTGGCAAGGAAACTTACAGCGAACTGCTCGCTTCACGCCCTGAAACGGACAAGCCGGGCCGCTGCTGGCCGGGCGGTCATGCAGCGACAGGATTTACGCTGTTCGCTCTGTTCTTCATATTCCGTGATCGCAAGCCACGCCTGGCGAAAGCCGGACTAGTCCTGGCTTTGAGCCTGGGATCGATCTTTTCCATCGGCCGCATGCTGCAAGGCGCGCACTTCTTCTCGCACAACGTCTGGACGGCGGTGTTCTGCTGGCTGATCTGCCTGGGCGCGTATTACTTCATTCTGTACAGACCGGATAAAAGCGTGCAGACAGAGCACAGCCTGCTCGTGAAGCCTTAAGTCATGCATGGGTTGTGTGCCTGGACTCGAACATGACGTCGAAGCGATCAAGAAAAAGGGTCACATATTCGTTGGTCCAGCGACTCCACATCATGCGGATCATGTCGGCGTGATACTCGAATTCGGCCAGGCTGTTCTCGACCACTTCCGGCATGTCGGACCCCAGCACACAATATTGGCCCGGGTGCATGGACAACCGGATGCCGGCAGCACGCGCCTCAGCGCCAATGGCAGCAAAGCCTTTGATCAGGGTCGACTGAATGTCCGGCTGGCGTTAGAACGCACAGACTTTCGGGTGACTGTAGAACGGCAGCAGATCACTGCTCAGGCGTAACATTTTCAGGGCGTCAGGCAAGGTCGCCACATAAGCCAGCAAGCGCAACTGGGCTTCGAGGTTGTGGTCGATGATTTCTATCAGCTTGGCGTGAGCAACCTCGGTGGAAACGCTCTCCATCCAGCGCAACGTGGTAGTGCGCGGGTTCCGATTCAATGGTTTTCCGCTCACCAGCCGACAGGTTGCGTTGAGGGTGGCGATACTGGCATGCAAAACCGAATGAATGGTGCTCAGACTATCTTCGCTCTTCATACTGGCTTTTAGCTGTATGCGTGCCCCCCCTGACTTGTACCCAGCCCCGTAAGCGATCATTGCTCGAATAGTGAGCATAAAGCTGGCGATGAAAGGCACTGCCAGCAGAAGAATTCCTCTTCTACCGCCGCATGGGGTGATGACTTCCACGGCTGCGTTTTAGTCGGGCAGCGATTCAGGTGGCACAGCTATTTTTGCGGTTGGACGGCGAAGATCCCTAGGCGAGAGCGTTTCTCCAAGCACAAAGAAAATACCGACGCAGCCCGCAAGTGCAGTGGGGCCTTTGGCGGCAAGTGCCAAGTCCAGCAGAGCGGGACTGAATACGGACACTGCCAAAACGAAGAATGGAACCATGGTGGCTCCGTTCAGGAATGAAACGACACACTCGTCTTTACGGATACTCCGTCCTTGCATGAACCACCGGAGTACAACACAAAACAATCCAACGACAACCGTCCATGCATCAATGGTCCACTCCGTGACCAAGGCAACAACATCCATAAAAAACTGCTCAAATAATTGCGAAGGACTTTAGCGCCACAAAAGCGGATCCTGCACCCGCGACTGAAGCAAAACCCATGACTTCCATTGAGGTGGTATCAACACCGAACATGCCAGCTACAGATATGCCGACAATCGCGCCCGAAAAAATCAAGCGTAAAGTTCTAAAATCCAGTGTCATGGTCCTCTCCTTGAGGTAATTGGGTCTCAAAAGCGCGCGCATTCTGCGTTACGCAACTACGTTATGCAACGATTCAGACCTTAAATCCATATGTGAATTCGACGATTTTGGATCCTTTTTACAGCTAATTAACCGAAGTTACTGCATTGCCACATCATGTTCATTCAAGAATGAATCATTTTTGGCGACGATGCATGCAAAATAACGATTATTTTTTATGCCTCGCCGTAAAAAAATCTTTCAATTACAACCAACCTTTTTCAAAAAACCGACGACTTGCACGCAAAAAAAACGGCAGTCATCGTGCGCCTATGGCAATGAACAGCTTACGGAATGCCCAAAAACAAAGAACCCTGCACTAGGCAGGGTTCTTCGTAGTGTCGCTTGGGGTGAGGCTGGCTTACATCATGCCGCCCATGCCACCCATACCGCCCATGTCCGGCATGCCGCCAGCCGCTGGCTTGTCTTCAGGCACGTCAGCGATCATCGCTTCGGTGGTGATCATCAAGCTGGCGATGGAGGACGCTGCCTGCAGAGCAGAGCGAGTCACTTTGGCCGGGTCCAGAATACCCAGGTCGATCATGTCGCCGTATTCGCCGGTAGCAGCGTTGTAACCGAAGTTACCCGAACCCTGCTTGACCTTGTCGACAACAACGCTTGGCTCGTCGCCGGAGTTGGCAACGATCTGGCGCAGTGGAGCTTCTACAGCGCGACGCAGCAGAGCGATACCGACGTTCTGATCGGCGTTGTCGCCTTTCAGTTCGGAGATGGCCTGCAGGGAGCGAACCAGAGCAACGCCACCGCCAGGTACCACGCCTTCTTCAACGGCGGCACGGGTAGCGTGCAGGGCGTCTTCAACGCGGGCTTTCTTCTCTTTCATTTCGACTTCGGAACCGGCACCGACCTTGATCACTGCAACGCCGCCAGACAGCTTGGCCAGACGCTCTTGCAGTTTTTCCTTGTCGTAGTCGGAGCTGGTGTCACCGATCTGCTGGCGAATCTGAGCGATGCGCGAGTCGATTTCGGTCTTGACGCCGGAGCCGTCGATGATGGTGGTGTTTTCTTTGTTCAGCACAACGCGCTTGGCATTACCCAGGTGCTCCAGGGTAGTGCTTTCCAGGCTCAGGCCGATCTCTTCGGAGATAACGGTACCGCCAGTCAGGACAGCGATGTCCTGCAGCATTGCCTTGCGACGGTCGCCGAAACCTGGAGCCTTGACGGCTGCAACTTTCACGATACCGCGCATGTTGTTCACAACCAGAGTCGCCAGGGCTTCGCCTTCAACGTCTTCGGCAACGATCAGCAGAGGACGGCCAGCTTTTGCGACTGCTTCCAGAACCGGCAGCATTTCGCGAATGTTGGAGATCTTCTTGTCGACCAGCAGGATCAGCGGGCTGTCCAGCTCGGCAACCATGGTGTCCGGCTTGTTGATGAAGTACGGGGACAGGTAACCACGGTCGAACTGCATGCCTTCTACGACAGACAGTTCGTTTTCCAGACCCGAACCTTCTTCAACGGTGATAACGCCGTCTTTGGTCACTTTTTCCATGGCTTCGGCAATGATGTCGCCGATGGAGTTATCGGAGTTGGCGGAGATGGTACCCACCTGAGCGATAGCCTTGGTGTCGGTGCAAGGCTTGGACAGTTTCTTCAGCTCGGCAACGATGGCGATGGTCGCCTTGTCGATACCGCGCTTGAGGTCCATCGGGTTCATGCCGGCAGCGACGGCTTTCAGGCCTTCGTTGACGATAGCCTGAGCCAGAACGGTAGCGGTGGTAGTACCGTCACCAGCGTCGTCGTTGGCACGGGAAGCAACGTCTTTGACGAGTTGCGCGCCCATGTTCTCGAAACGGTCCTTGAGTTCGATTTCCTTGGCAACCGAAACACCGTCTTTGGTGATCAGAGGAGCACCGAAGCTCTTCTCGATGATGACGTTACGGCCTTTTGGACCCAGGGTCGCTTTTACTGCATCAGCCAGGACGTTCACACCAGCGAGCATTTTTTTGCGACCGGCGTCGCCGAATTTAACTTCTTTAGCAGCCATGATCTTTATTCCTTGAATACTTTGTCGTGACGGAAATCAGCGGGGTTCTCAGCCTTCGATGACAGCGAGAATTTCGTTCTCGCTCATCACCAGCAGGTCTTCGCCGTCTACTTTCACAGTGTTGCTACCGGAGTAAGGGCCAAACACTACTTTGTCACCCACTTTCACGGCCAGCGCACGTACTTCACCGTTATCCAGCACACGGCCGGTACCTACAGCGACGATCTCGCCACGGTTAGGCTTTTCAGCAGCCGAACCTGGCAGCACGATACCGCCGGCAGTTTTCGTTTCTTCTTCGCTGCGACGGATTACGACGCGGTCATGCAGAGGACGAAGCTTCATTGTCGATCTCCTGATTATGGTTTTAGAGCGCTCGGTGAATACACCGGCGGGGTTTAAAAAATCCGGTCTTGCCGGTCACGGTTCGACGAGCGAACCGCAGAATACGGTCTGGCATAAAGGCCAGAAACCTTGCGGTGACCCATACATAAGGGCGAGCAAGGTGATTACAAGTCTCGCCCAGGATTTTTTTTCGTATAACAGGCACTTGAAAACGAACACGGCACCCGAAGGTGCCGTGCAGACAGCTTGCGACGGTTACTTGTCGCGATGCTCGAATTCGCCTTCGATGACATCGGGCTCACGAGCCGTCTGATGAATCGCGCCGGGACGGCTGTTTGCCGGACCCTGGCTGGCCTGATGCATGTCCTCGGCGAATGCTCGCTGACGCATGGCCTGATTCTCGGCACGCTGGCGCAATTTGTCGGCCAGCATGCGGCGAGTGAACGGCAACAGGCAGATAACACCCAGAATGTCACTGATGAAGCCTGGCAGCAGAAGCAGACCGCCACCTACGGCGATCATAAGGCCTTCAAGCATCTGCTGGGCAGGAAGCTCGCCACGGGCCAGGCTTTCACGGGCACGCAACGCTGTGGCAAACCCTGCCACGCGCATCACGAACAACCCGAGCACCGAAGTGCCGAGCACCAGCAGGAAGGTCCAAAGGAAGCCGATGGACATGCCGACTCGTACCAGAATAAACAGCTCCAGCACCGGGAAAAGCAGAAAGAGCAGCAAAAAAACACGCATCAAATCAGTTCCTCTACGGAAGAATGCCTTCCAAGTAGACCGTATGTGATGTCAGAAGATCGTTAATTCAAGCTTTTTGCTCTTCAGATGACGGCCATTTTTGCACGCGAGCCAAATGAACCAAGGCTTCGCGCACTTGTGTCGGCGTATTGCAGGGCTCGCCAAATGCCAGCCAGTGGATGCCGCGCCCGATCCGCAGATGCATGCCCTCAGTGTCGAGACCGACCATTTGTGCAGGCTCGGTCTGCGGCAGACCGGACAGCGCCACGTAATGGGCGATTGCATTGGCGTGGTCGTCATTCATGTGCTCGACCATGCGGGTTTCGACTTCCCCGGCGAACGGGTTGGCCAGGGCAACGTCATCAAGCCAGTGGATGGCGCCAAAGCCGCCAATGTAGCGATAGCGCACCGGAGTCAGTACCCAGAAATCGAAATCATGAGCCGTGTGGTAGCTCTGCGACTCGGGGAAATAGCGGTAATAACGCAGGGCAGCCGCTTCAATGGCTTGTGAATCGGTCAGCTTGCGGGCCTCGGCCAGCACCGTGATACGCCCCACTGCCTGAACATCATCGGCTTCGCGCTCGCCCACCAGCAAGGAACACTTCGGGTCCTGAGTCAGGTTGTGGGTGTGCTGGGCAATACGGCTTATCAGAATCAGCGGCCTGCCCTGCTCATCCAGGCAGTAAGGCACTGCCGAGCCGAACGGAAAGCCCGGCATGGACTTGGAATGTGTGGACAACACAGAGCGGTACTCTTTGAGCAACAACTCCCGGGCATTTTTAGAGGCTTTCGCGCTCATCCTGTGACTCCTTATAACGTTTTCGTCAGAATAAAGACGAACGCGCTGAAACAGCTTATAAAGTGTTGTGAATGGCATCCATGATGAATGATGCCACGGCATTGGCTTAGAGATTGGGCACGCACATGGAATTGAAAAACAAGTTAATTATTATTACGGGTGGCGGTCAGGGGCTAGGCCGTGCAATGGCCGAGTATCTGGCAACCAAGGGCGTCAACCTGGCGCTGGTGGACCTTAACCAGGAAAAACTCGACCAGACCGTCACAGCCTGCAAGGCACTGGGAGTGGAAGCCCGCGCCTATCTGGCCAACGTCGCCAATGAAGAACAGGTGACGGATACGGTTGCCAGGATAGCCGAGGACTTCGGCCCGATTCATGGCCTGATCAATAATGCCGGAATCCTGCGCGACGGTTTGTTGCTCAAGGTCAAGGACGGTGAAATCACCAAGCTGAGCCTGGCGCAATGGCAGGCCGTCATTGACGTCAACCTGACCGGCGTCTTCCTCTGCACTCGGGAAGTGGCGGCAAAAATGGTCGAGCAGAAGAGCCAGGGCGCGATCATCAACATTTCATCGATATCCCGCGCCGGCAACATCGGGCAGACCAACTATTCGGCCGCCAAGGCCGGGGTGGCTGCGGCAACCGTGACCTGGGCCAAGGAGCTGGCGCGTTATGGCATCCGGGTCGCAGGCATTGCACCAGGCTTTATCGAAACCGAAATGACCGGCAGCATGAAACCCGAAGCCCTGGAAAAGATGACGTCGGCCATCCCGCTCAAGCGCATGGGCACGCCAGCCGAAATCGCGCATTCGGCGGCTTATATTCTGGAGAACGATTACTACAGCGGCAGGATTCTGGAGCTTGATGGGGCAATGAGGATCTAGGTTGAGCCCCCACGGCATCGCTACGATTGCGGGATGCCGTGGGGAACGTGCCGTTTTTTACCAGCTCACACCGAAGCCAGCGGTGTAGCGAGTCTTGTCGACGTCGCCATTATCCGAACCGCTGATGATGTTTCTCTCGGCCTTGAGGTTGAGGGATGCCCAGTCCGTGACCTTGTAACGCAGCCCCGCTTCGACATCCATCGAGTAGTCGGCCACGCCGCTCAGAGGCTTGCCCACTTCGCCGTTAGTGAAGAACTCGAACTTCTTGCCGACCAGATAGCGGTTGTAGTCCCAGGTGCCGGCGACCGCATAGAAGTTCTCCTTGTCACCGTTGGCGAACTCGAAGTCGGTGCGGTTGAGCAGCGCGCCCACCTTGAATGCACCCAGTTCGTCATCCCAGAACTGATAACCGGGACCGGTACCGACGGTGCGCTGACGGGAGAGGTCTTCGATCTTGTCACGCTTGTAGGTGATACGCGCATCCCAGAACAGCTTTTCGGTCAGGAAGCGGTCCAGGGAGTATTCAGCGCTCCAGTTATCGGTGCTGACCGCCTCGTCAGTCGTCTCGCGGTTGTAGTCGCCCTTGGCGTTATGCCGCCACTGACCATGGCGTGCCGAGGTCTTGAAGGCCACGTTGTAGTCGTTGGTATCGTTCTCGGCTCGCTGGAAATCCAGGGCGGCATCGATATTGCCCTTCCAGACTAGGTCGGTGATGACCGGCTTGGGCTTGATGATTTGCTGGATACTGGCCAGTTCCACGGTTTTCGGCGCTTCACCGTTGACCAGCACGACCTTGCCGTCATCGCCAGCCTTCAACGACTTGGCGACTTCGCCTGTGTACTGATCCTGTTTGATCAGCAATGGCTGATCACTTTCAAGGGTCTTGACCTGCTTCCAGTCCAGAGGCACGGAACCGCCATAAGGCGTCTCGATGAGCAGCTTGCCGCCATCGAAAACTTTGATCGTGCCGCTCAACCGGTCACCGTTCTTCAACCAGACGGTATCGGCAAGCAGTGGAGTGGAAATCGTGGTTATTGCGAGGCACAACAGGGTTCTGGACAACATAAGCGACTACTAGGCTCTGTTAAGCGGAGAATCGGGCATTATCCTGCAGGCCAGCAGGACGACGTCAGGTATCAATGACAGTAAGATATTTCCGTAGTTCCCGTGCCAAAGCTTTTAAACAGGAATAAAAACGTGATCCCTGCCGCCCCAGAACATGAAGATCCTGCCGGGCTTTCTCCCGCAGAGGCCCGCCGTACGGCGCTCTATCTCACACTTGAGCAGGTACCGGAAGGCAAGGTCGTCAGTTATGGGCAATTGGCCGAACTGGCCGGGCTGGGAAAAGCTGCACGCTGGGTCGGACGCACTTTGAGCCAGTTGCCCCAAGGCACTTCACTGCCCTGGCATCGGGTATTGGGGGCTGGCGGCAGGCTCAGCCTGCCACTGGGCAGCATTTCAGGTGACGAACAGCGTGCCCGCTTGCGTGCAGAAGGCCTTACCATCCGTAACAATCGGGTCGATATGCAGCGCCATGGCTGGCGTCCCACGTAGCACAGCGGTTAGAGTGCGCCCTTTGTTTTCGCAACCTGAGGCAGTTTCCAGCCCATGCCCCGTAAAACCTGGCGCGCCGCGCTCGCCGCCTATGCCAGCCCCTCGACATTAGTATTGCTGTTGCTTGGTTTCGCAGCGGGCATGCCTTACATGCTGGTCTTCTCAACGCTGTCGGTCTGGTTGCGCGAAGCCGGTGTCGCCCGCGAAACCATCGGTTATGCCAGCCTCATCGGTCTGGCCTACGCCTTCAAATGGGTCTGGTCGCCATTACTCGACCAATGGCGCCTGCCTCTGCTCGGGAAACTGGGCCGCAGACGCTCATGGCTGGTCCTTTCACAGGCGCTGGTGATGCTGGGCCTGATCGGCATGGGCTTTTGCGATCCGCAGCAGCATCTTTCCTGGTTGATCGCCATTGCCGTGGTGGTGGCCTTTGCTTCTGCGACCCAGGATATCGCCATCGATGCCTATCGCCTGGAAATCGCTCAGGACACCCAGCAGGCAGCCCTGGCCGCCAGCTACATGTCCGGCTACCGGGTCGCGGCGCTGCTCTCTACTGCCGGCGCACTGTATTTCGCCGAAGGTTTCGGCTCGACGGGGTTCTCTTACAAGCACTCGGCCTGGACCGGGACCTATGTGCTGTTCGGCCTGCTCATGCTGCCCGCTCTGGTGACCACCTTCATCATGCGTGAACCGCCAGTGCCGCTGCGCACCCAGTTGTCAGCAGCGCGCTACGGTTTTGTGCATCAACTGGCATCGGTATTCGTGCTGATCGTGCTGCTGGTTTCCGTGCCGGCCATGTTCACCCAGCTCTACAACACCGACTTCGCCAGCGTATTGTTCGAGGGCAGCAGCTGGATGGACCTGCTGATGGAAGACCGGGCCTTCCTGCGTTCCATCCTTTATATCCTGCTCACCATCGCCTGCCTGTCCTCCATGGGACGACGCGGCCTCGCGCCCGTGCTGACCCCCGTCAACGACTTCATCATGCGCTACCGCTGGCAGGCCTTCATCCTGCTGGGCCTGATCGCGACCTATCGCATGTCCGACACGGTAATGGGCGTCATGGCCAACGTGTTCTACATCGATCAGGGCTTTACCAAGGACCAGATTGCCAGCGTCAGCAAGATCTTCGGTCTGATCATGACCCTGCTGGGCGCGGGCGTCGGTGGTCTGCTGATCGTGCGCTTCGGCATCATGCCGATCCTGTTCATCGGCGGTCTGAGCTCAGCGGCGACCAATATCCTGTTCCTGCTCCTGGCCGACATGGGCCCGAACCTGAAGATGCTGGTGCTGACCATTTCCCTGGACAACCTGAGTTCAGGGCTGGCCACATCCGCCTTCGTGGCCTACCTGTCGAGCCTGACCAACCTCAAGTTCTCCGCTACCCAATACGCCCTGCTCAGCTCGATCATGCTGCTGTTGCCACGCCTGATCGGCGGTTATTCAGGAGTCATGGTGGAGAAGTTCGGCTACCACAACTTCTTCCTCATTACTGCACTGCTGGGCGTGCCGACCTTGCTGATGATCATCCTGCAGTGGAGCAAGGAAATCCGTACGGCAGCCAGTCAAGACCAGCCTGAAAAGACCGTAGCTGACCAACCGCAATGATCCAAAGCCCGGTGCATCAGACACCGGGCTTTTTTACCACTCCCATGATTTCTCCATGTACTCGACCGTGGGTGGCAGGACCGAGTGCAGGAATTGCAGGTATTGCTCGAATAACGCCTTGTTGGGGAAGTGGGCCACAAAGCCTGTGGTGATATCAGTGCAATGGATAACAATGATTGAGCGCTTACGATCAATCGTGACGAAGTTATGCATATCCCATGGACGAGTCTCTCGATGATGGATCGGGTTCTTCCAATTCAGCAAAGTACGCGCTGCTCCGATTGAAATGGCGGCTGGGCCGAGCAGGAAGAGCAGCGAGCCGGTGGCGAGCGCGACGCCGAGAAAGAGCAGGATGGTGAAAATGGCGATGCCTTTGAAGAGCGGGCCTGCGAAGTCTGGGTAGTGAAGGAAGTGCTCGACAGAGCCTGATTGGGTTGTTAGTTGGTAGTTGAATATGGTTTTCTGCCTGACCGCAAACACAATCAAGTAAGTTGCGAATAGTGCGCACGCACAGCCCGCACCAATAAGCAGGTTCAGTTCCTCAGGCAAACTATCCCACATTAGCCACAAGCAATAGAAAAAAGGGAGCGCACCTGATACAAGTACCGCAATATAAGCCTTTGCCAGCTCCCTTGGTGGACAATCAATTATTTTGGTGCTCCACATCATGACAGAGGTATCGGTGCAGGAAGTTGGGTTCTGCTCTGTACGGCAGGTTGTCACATAAGTCATACGATTTCTTATTCCGGAAGCGCAAGGGTCAGCGCGTGGGCACGACTGTATTTATTGATTTCAAGGTCCGTAACAGTTGAGCCGTCGACCGTCATGTTTCCTTCCGGGCTTAGCTCTATCTGATACAGATAGCTTTGAGCTTGTTCACCCGAGACACCGACCGCCTTCGGGTACCAGATTTGCAGCTCGATATAGGAAACCTCTTGCCTGAGCGGAACCCAGGTTTTCCAGACGACATCCTCACCCGCAGGGAAATTCGGAAAATACAGATCCGATGGATGATAAGGCTTTTGTTCATTGCCGAGCCTGCCGAACTCCTTTAGCGGAGTAAACTTGCCAAGCTCTTCAAATTTATCTGCAATGGGTGTATTGGTTTCCTCCGTAGGCAGAAAACCGAAAGGTCGTGTACTGCTGATTACGTTAAGCTGAACCCATTGCCCGCGTATGGTTTCAGGCAAACGTATTTGTATCCAGGCACCGTTTTGCACTGGCATATTTACATACCCGGCTGCACCTATGTATTGCTGCCTATACTCAACCGTGCTTTTAATGAGAATTTGCGGGCTCAACTGGATTTCCAGCAAAGAACGCTTTTCTTCAGTTTTTCCTTCCAGATTATCCGCATACCGATATTCAGACGAACGCGACCAGCAGCACTTTTTCAACCACCAACCGACACTATCCTGCTTGAAATAGTTCAGGACCATGGTGGCAATTAAATAAATAGATCCGACGACTAGAAGAGCAACAGCAAACCATGGACTCATTACAATAGCTACGAGTGTCTTGGACAGACTCAACCCAGCAATCAATTGCAGAGAACCGCCGATACTCATCAAAACAACAGCAACCCCTTTTACAGAAAGCGCGATTTTTTCCTCTGAAGTCTTGGCATTGCTGTGATCATCCCAGATGTCCCAAATCTCCAACACCGCCGCCACTACTGCAAAAGCTCCCAACGCCACCATCGTGACCCTGAACCCGCGAATCGCATCCCCCCAGACCTTATTCCC
>NZ_JAIGPJ010000043.1:0-47181 GCF_019719005.1 Pseudomonas cichorii | reverse complement strand
ACCACGCCATCAGCCTGCGCCCACATCGGCTGCCAGAACATCGCATTGGCCAGGATCAGCGCAATGCCGCGTTTGGGCAGGCCCCAGAAGTGTTCACGCGATTGGACACGGGCCGACGGTTGACGGGCCAGGAAGGCGAGATGCTTGGCGTCCATGCGGAAGTATTCCTGCGGGAATCAGAAAGTCTGGAGAGATTTTGAAAAGCAGTTCGAAGCGAACACTGATCGGCAGATCAGGTTCTGCTCACCGGAGGCGGGAGCGGGAATGGTCGGGGAAACCAGAGAAATGGCAGCGTGCAGGACTGGCGAAGCCGTCTCTGGGCGGATAAGTACACGGCGCGAATCCCCGCAATATCATATTGATATCAAATTCGGCGCGATTGTAGATCGCCATCATTATGACGTCAAATTTCTGTATTGGCCGTGTATCGGGTTTGTTACGCGGGCAAGCGGCAAGAAAAGTGCAGGGCTGCAAGAGGGTTTGTCAGTGTTATCTTTTAAGGATTGATAGCGCCGTTAAAAAAATGCCCTCGGTGAGAGGGCATATTTAACTAATCGTGTATTTTTCAGTTGCCGTATCTATCAGGCGACCCGAACAAAGCGCTGTTGTTTTTTAGCGTTTTGCCACTCATCTTTCAGGTTCTGCAACAGGCCTTTCATGAACTCGGTATCAGCGGCGGCCTTCTTGCCGACATAGCCCTGCCCTCTGCGGAACATCTTCAGGCAGGCCAGCATTTGCGGGTGGTTTTCCTGGAATTCGCTCTCTGCCGTGCAGGGCGACATGGGGTCGATATGGACCTTACCCGAGTGTTCGATCCAGAGGATATGACTGTCCAGAGTATCTTTGCGCGCTGCAAACAGACGAGCCAGTTCATCAATAGTTGGACGATTGTTGATATTCATGTTGATGCTCCTTCGCTCGTTAACCTGTTTAAGACCATTGATAGATAAACTTGCCTGTCGGGAGAGACAGTGCGTCATGTTCACGTCTTGCAACCCGACCCAGAGGACATGCAGGTAGCCTTGAGATAAAGCCACTACAACAGGGAGGCGTCACGGAAGGAGAGCGTAGCGAAAGCCAAAGACCTGGCTGGCGACCGTTACAAGGTCTGCCACAAGTATCATGAGGACGTTTCGCCAGCTGCTCGCCCTGTCGGACGGGCCATGCCGGGTCAGCTTCATCAATCTGCCTTGTGGGCAGCCTGCATCCGGGGAACATCTCGACGGCTTGCCGAGCCTGTTCAGTACATCTTTTCCAGCGCTCCCGATCAGGGAGACAGCTGCATAATGCAAAAGGAAAAGGCAGGCGTCAACAAATATGTAGTGATTATTTTTGATCACTACATAATTTCTTGAAATCCGCGAAACACGCGTCAGCAGTGACTATCCGGTCACCGCTGACGTAGAGGGGCTGACGGTTTTAGCGGGCAGTGAAAGCGGTGTAGCTGTTGATCAGATTGCGGTAGTTGGGGATGCGCTGGGAAAGCAGATTGGCCAGGCCTTCCATGTCGTTGCGCCAGTCGATCTGCAGTTCGCAGGCCACCGAGAACCAGTTGACCAGTTGCGCACCCGCAGCGGTCATGCGCGCCCATGCGGCTTGCTGGACCGTCTCATTGAAGGTGCCGGAAGCATCGGTCACCACGAACACCTCGAAACCTTCGGCCAGAGCGCACAGGGTCGGGAATGCCACACAAACATCAGTCACCACACCTGCGATGATCAGTTGCTTGCGACCAGTCGCCTTGACGGCCTTGACGAAATCCTCGTTATCCCAGGCATTGATCTGCCCTGGACGCGGAATGTATGGAGCATCCGGGAACATTTCCTTGAGTTCAGGCACCAGCGGGCCGTTGGGGCCTTGCTCGAAGCTGGTGGTCAGGATGGTCGGCAAGTTGAAGAACTTGGCCACATCGCCCAGGGCCAGGACATTGTTCTTGAATTCGTTGGGCGAAAAGTCCTGGACCAGTGAAATCAGGCCCGTCTGGTGATCGACCAACAGAACCGCTGCGTCATCTTTGTTCAAGCGTTTGTACGGGGTGCTCATGGTTGACTCCTTGGTTTTTTATCGACATCCGGTGTTTGCATGCAAGGGTGAAACAATCAGAACGCAAAACATGAACAGCCAAACGCGCCCCAGAAACCCTGGAAGTCGCTGACCGGCACGCTGGAAAGCCGTGCGCGCTCATGGCTGTGGGAGTGAACGGCGCAAGGGCCGCTGCAGTGGTGAACCTGGGCGAGTACCGGTGAGGCTGGACGCCAGTGACCGGCGACCTTGGCCACCGGCGACCAGTCCGGCAGCACGGGCAGACTCGTGGGAGCCAGCTTCTCGAAATCGCCGGAGCCGAAGACAACCTTGCCATCAACGACGGTCAGCACCGACTCGATCCACTTGATGGACTCTTCCTCGACACTGAAGTAGTCCGCCGACAAGGCGACCAGATCCGCCAGTTGGCCGACCTTGATCTGGCCCTTCTTGCCCTGTTCGGACGAGAACCAGGCGCTGCCATGGGTGAAGAGTTCAAGGGCGGTTTCACGAGGCAAGCCTTCGGGATACAGCTCAAGCCCGCCAACCGTGCGCCCGCTGACCATCCAGTACAGCGACGTCCAGGGGTTGTAGCTGGAAACCCGTGTAGCGTCAGTGCCCGCCCCCACCGGCACGCCTTCGGACAGCATGCGCTTGATCGGCGGCGTCATTTCGGCAGCCTTGGCGCCGTAACGGTCGACGAAATACTCGCCCTGGAACGCCATGCGGTCCTGGATCGCAATGCCACCGCCCAGCGCCCTGACCCGTTCGATATTGCGAGGAGTAATGGTTTCGCAATGATCGAAGAACCACGGCAAGCCATTGAACGGGATATCGCGGTTGACCTTCTCGAAGACATCCAGCATCCGGCTGATGGATTCGTCATAGGTCGCATGCAACCGGAACGGCCAGCGATGCTCGACCAAGTGCCGAACCACCGGTTCAAGATCCTGCTCCATGCCGGGCGGCAGGTCCGGACGGGGTTCAAGGAAGTCTTCGAAGTCGGCAGCCGAGAAGGTCAGCATCTCCCCTGCCCCGTTATGCCGCAGGAAATCGTCACCCTGATGCAGAGTGACCGTGCTGGTCCAGTTCTTGAAATCAGCCAGCTCTTCCTTGGGCTTCTGGGTGAACAGGTTGTAGGAGATGCGCACCGTCAGCTGTTTTTCACGGGCCAGCTGTTCTATCACCGCGTAATCGTCGGGATAGTTCTGGAAGCCGCCGCCCGCATCGATGGCGCTGGTGACACCCAATCGGTTGAGTTCACGCATGAACTGGCGGGTCGAGTTGACCTGATACTCCAGCGGCAGCTTCGGCCCCTTGGCCAGGGTCGAATACAGAATCATGGCATTGGGTTTGGCCACCAGCATGCCGGTGGGATTACCCTGCGAATCCCGAACGATCTCGCCGCCTGGCGGGTTCGGGGTATCGCGTGTATAGCCTGCCACGCGCAAGGCGGCACGGTTGAGCAAGGCGCGGTCATACAAATGCAGCACGAATACCGGGGTATCGGGCGCCGCCTGATTGAGTTCTTCAAGGGTCGGCATACGCTTTTCGGCAAACTGGAATTCATTCCAGCCACCCACAACACGCACCCATTGTGGCGTCGGCGTGCGGTCGGCCTGCTCCTTGAGCATGCGCAAGGCATCGGCCAGGGACGGAACGCCTTCCCAGCGCAGTTCCAGGTTGTAATTGAGTCCACCGCGAATCAAGTGCAGGTGCGAGTCGTTGAGGCCGGGAATCACGGTGCGCTTTTGCAGGTCGATGACCTGAGTCGCGCTGCCACGCAATGCCATGACTTCGGCCTCGGTGCCCACGGCGACAAAACGTCCGCCACTGATCGCCACGGCACTGGCCTTGGGCTTTTCACGATCGACCGTATGAAATTGACCGTTGAAGAGAATCAGTTCGACATTCATTGCAGCACCTTTGGCAAAAGTTTGGGAGGCACCGGCATAACCGGAAAATGGCAAGGCAGGCAGGATCGCCGCAGCGGCGCTCAGCAATGAGCCTTTGGCAATGAAGCGTCTGCGCTGCAAATCGGTTTTCTCGTCACTCATGGGTTCACTTTCCTTGTGGAGCCTTGCCGGAGTTTTTCAGCCAGGATGCAAACAGGCGCGTAGCCGCAGGCATCAACAGATAAACCACCAGCAGAACGATGGTTACCGTCACCAGCGCGTTGCTGACGAGGTAACCCGACAGCCATGGAATGAGCACAAAGACCGGCTTCCACAGCAGGGGAATCAACAGGCTCAGCGGCAGGATGACCAGAAAGGTCACGCACGCCTGCTTCCAGCGTGGCGGTGGCCCGACGTCATCGGTCACCGGGGTGAACCAGAACTCGTTATGCGGGTTGACCTGCGTCTGATCACCATCGGCAAGCATAGGCGCGGCCTCCTGCACCAGTTGCCGCCGCTCATCGGAGTCCAGCCAGCTCTGCATGGCTTCGGTGGAGTGAAAACGCAGGACACAGGTAAACAGATGGAGGCCGCCAGACTTGCTGCGGATCACATCCACTCCCAGATGTCCGGGGTAGCCGCTGGCAATGGTGACAATGCGCCGCAACCAGGCTTCATAAGCGGCTTCTTGTCCGGCCTTGATCCGGTGCTTGATGACCAGGGTGACGACTTCATTGAAGACCGGACTGCTCAAGACACGATTTTGTGCGTCGAGGCGAGAGGATTCAGACATGGTCGGCAGCTCCGTAAACACCGAATGGAAATCTCCAGGTCAGACGATGTGCTTGACCGATAGAGATAGTGCCGTTGATTACGGGGCAAAAATTGAACGTATGTGCTGTCTTGTATCTGGATTGATACCCTCGCTCTTCGCGAATGAATTGCTCCTACGCGGGCGGCATCCTGCCGGACATACAGGCCTTAAATGATCGGCATTGCCATGTACTGGGCAATGCGCGAGCGCAGCCAGCGTTCGGCGGGGTCATTGTCATGAACACCGCTCCAGACCATGGACAACTCGGCAGGCACGATGGGGAATGGCGGATCCTCGGCACGTAATGTGCTGCCTTCCACCAGCGCACAGGCTGCGTAATCCGGCACAGTGGCAATCAGCTCGGTGCCCGCCAGCAAGGCCCGCAAGCCATTGAACTGCGGCACCGCCAGCACCACCTTGCGGGCGCGACCGACTCTGGCCAGGTCCAGATCGATATTGCCGCTCAGGTCACCGGAAAACGACACCATCGCATGCTGGCGCTCACAGTACTCATCCAGGCTCAAGGTACCCGGACGGGCATCACCACGAATCACTTTGCAGCCGATTTCGCGCAGCTTTTTACGCTTGGCGTTGGCGGGCAGATCCACCGTGTAGCTGACGCCTACCGAGATTTCCCCTGAAGCCAGCAAGGCAGGCAGCAGCAAGTAATTGGCCCGGCGAATGACCACGATGATGCCGGGAGCCTCTTCACGAAGCTGCTTGAGTAACGGCGGTAACAAGCCGAACTCGGCATCATCGGACAGACCGATGCGAAAGACATCGCTGCTGGTGGAAGGATCGAACTCCTTGGCCCGGCTGACCGCGCCGGAAATGGTATCCAGCGCAGGACGGATTTCCTTGAGGATAGCCAGGGCTCTGGCTGTAGGCTCCATGGCCCGGCCATTGCGCATCAACAGTTGATCATCGAACAGATCGCGCAAGCGCCCCAGCGCGGCACTGACCGCTGGCTGACCGATAAACAGCTTCTCGGCAACACGGGTGAGGTTGCGCTCAAACATCAAGGCCTCGAAAATCACCAACAGGTTCAGATCAACGCGGCGCAGGTCATTGCGATTCATGTGAAGTTTCCAGAGGCTGCCCGATGCAGACTCCACAGTAGGCATGAGCGGTCTGCGCAAGCCTTGTACGCCTGTGCCTTTAAATGATCGACAGGGAAGCCTGGGGCATACGACGACAAGTCGCCAGCAAGCTGCCTCCCACAAAGTGATTGATGACCTTAACTGATCGGCATCGCTCTGCCTCAGGTGTTACAGCGTTTTTATTGACCTGCTGCAAGGTCCTGCTCGCCAAAGCGGACTATGGTTGGGAATCTCCTTTTGCTGTAAGCGAGCCCACACCATGCCACCCGCCTCCTCCGCAACCTTGTCCATACGCTCAGAGCGGTTGCATATGGGCTTTGTGATTGCCTGGCTGTTCTGCGCCCTCTTCTACTTCATTCAGTATTCACTACGCTCTGCGCCTGGCGTGATGATGCCGGAGTTGACCCAGGCATTCGGCAAGGATGTGGTGGCAATCGGCGCCCTGATCGGACTCTATTACTACACCTACTCGGTATTCTCGATCATCGCGGGCGCTGCGCTGGATCGCCTGGGTGCCAAGTATGTGATTCCTCTGGGCATCCTGATGGTTGCCCTCGGTGCCGCCCTGTTCGGCCTCGGCGAATTGCAGGCCGCGCAGATCGGGCGCCTGCTGCAAGGTGCAGGTTCGGCCTGTTCCTTTATCGGAGCGGTCTATCTGGCCACCCACGGTTTTCCGTCGCGCTATCTGGCAACCGCCGTGGGGTTTACCCAATGCTTCGGCATGCTGGGCGGTTTTGCCGGGCAGTTCGGGGTCGGGCCGCTGATTCACGGCACGATCCTCTGGGAGCAGTTCTGGTTCATTTCCGCAGCCTGTCTGGCGGTGGTTGCGATTCTGGTACTGATTGCGACGCCCAAAGGCCATGATCCAAGGCCGCTCAACAGCAGCGGCTCGGCAGGTTCGATACTCACGCCATACAAGCAGGTGCTGAGCAATCCGCAGTCTTACCTGTGCGGCTTCAGCGCGGGCCTGCTGTTTCTACCGACCACCATCGGCGACATGATCTGGGGTGTTCCGTTCCTGCGCGAAGGCTTGTCCATCGGTTACGCCGAGGCGGTGAATCGCAGCAGCATGGTGCCGCTGGGCTGGGTGATCGGCTGTCCGTTGCTGGGCTATATTTCGGACCGGATGGGCCGGCGCAAGCCGGTCATGCTGGCGGGCGCCTTGCTGATGCTGGTGTCCTGTGCCGCGATTCTGTATCTGCCCGCAGGCATCGCCCCGCCTTACCTGTTCGGCCTGCTGCTGGGCATTGGTTCGGGAGCCGCGATGATTCCCTACACCATCATCAAGGAGGTCAACCCGGACAATGTGAAAGGCAGCGCAACCGGTGCCATCAACTTTCTGGTGTTTACCTTCAGCGCCCTGCTGACACCGGTATTCGGCCATCTGCTGACTCGAATCGCCGCAGGTGGCGACCTGTCCCTTTCGGTCTTCCAGCAGGCAGGCAGCTACCTGCTGGCGGGTATCGTGATCGCCATGGTGCTGGCCGTTTTCCTGCGAGAAACCGGCCCGCAAGGCAAATGAACATCTTCACGCATGGGGAGGACCTTCAGCCTTGCCCGGCGCTGCATATTGCGGCTTGAGCTTGCCGGCATCGTCCAGCAACCAGGCATCGAGGACTTCCCTGACCACAGGCCCCGCCACCCGGCCACCCGCCTCGCCGTTCTCGATCATGACGGAAACCACGATTTTCGGATGCTCGGCCGGGGCGAAGCCGACGAACAAGGCGTTGTCCCGGTTGCGCTCCAGAGTCTTGAGGCGGTTGTATCGCTCACCCTGCTTGATCGCAACCACCTGCGCGGTGCCGCTCTTGCCAGCGATGTGATACTGCACGCCCTTGGCCGCGTCACGGGCAATGCCACGCGGATCGTGCATGACCATTTGCATGCCCAGATTGACCTGATTCCATTCGTTCGGGTCATGCAGCACGATATTGGGCATCGGATGTTCATCCACCGGCGCTACATTCCCCACCTCGACAGCCAGGTGCGGACGATGCCAGACGCCCTTGCTGGCAATCAGTGAAGTCGCCTGAGCCAGTTGCAGCGGCGTGACCTGCATGTAGCCCTGGCCAATGCCCAGAATCACCGTTTCGCCCGGGAACCAGGCCTGACGGCGCGTCGCCCGCTTCCATTCCCGCGAAGGCATAAGGCCTGCAGATTCCTCGAACATGTCCAGCGAGACTTTCTGGCCCAGGCCGAACATGGCCATGTAGTCATGCAGGCGGTCGATGCCCAGCTTGTGGGCCAGGGTGTAGAAATAGGTGTCGTTGGAACGCATGATCGCGGTGTCCATGTCCACCCAGCCATCGCCGCTATGGTTCCAGTTGCGGTATTTGTGATCGAAATCCGGCAACTGGAAATAACCGGGGTCGAACACCTTTGTAGAAGCATTGACCACACCGGTATCAAGCCCGGCAATGGCCACCTCCGGCTTGACCGTCGAGCCCGGCGCATAAAGGCCGCGCAGCACCCGGTTGAACAGCGGCCGGTCGATGGAGTCCCGCAACGCGGCATACTGTTTGAAGCTGATACCCGTCACAAACAGGTTGGGGTCGAAGCTGGGCTTGCTGACCATCGCCAGCACTTCGCCGGTCGCCGGGTCCAGCGCCACTACCGAGCCGCGACGATCACCCAGAGCCTTCTCGGCCGCTTCCTGCAAATGTACATCCAGGCTCAAGGTGATGTTCTTGCCGGGAGTCGGATCGGTATGTTTGAGCACCCGCAGCACACGGCCCTGAGCGTTGGTCTCGACTTCCTCATAACCCACATGCCCATGCAGCTCGGGCTCGTAGAAACGCTCGATGCCGGTCTTGCCGATGGACTGGGTGCCACGGTAATCGGTGTCTAGCTGTTTGGATTCTTTCTCGTTGATGCGCCCGACATAGCCGATCGAATGAGCAAAGTGCGCACCCAGGGGATAGTGGCGAATGAACTGCGGCGCCACATCGACACCCGGCAAGCGGAACTGATTGACCGCCAGCAAGGCGATCTGCTCTTCAGTCAATTCGTAGAGCAAGGTGGCGGGTTCAAACGGGTGGCGTACCTGTTTCAGCTCTTTCTCGAAAAGGATGCGGTCCTCGTCGGGGAGCGACAGGATGCTCATCAACTCGTCGATGACCTTGTGCCAGTCGTTGGCACGCTCGCGGGTCAGGGTCAGATTGAAGCTGGGACGGTTGTCGGCCAGCACCACGCCATTGCGGTCATAGATCAAGCCGCGCTCGGGCGGTATCGGCAGCACATGCACCCGATTGTTTTCGGAGATGGTGGAGTGATAGTCAAACTCGATGACTTGCAGAAAGTACATGCGAGCGATCAGGCAGCCGCTCAACGCAATGACCAGCAACGCACAGGCCAGTACACGCAAATTGACCAGGCGACTCTCTGTTTCATGATCCTTCAGAGGAATAGGATTAGGCATTTCTACAGCTTCTCGGTAATGACAAACGACGCGGGCGACATATGTAAGTAAATATTTCGGCGCGCACGATACCAAGAAGTTGAGGGTTGCAGGGGATTGTCTGCCGAGAGGAAGCGCGACACCCCGCTAAAGAGGCTACTCCAGCAATGGCTCTGCAACGGCTTCACGGGCCTGCATGATGCGTGGCATGTTGCCTTCTATCCAGCGGGCCATGGTTTCGACCTGCAAGGCTATCTCTTCGCCCATCGGGGTAAGGCGATATTCCACATGAGGCGGCACGACCGGCAAGGACTTGCGATTCACAAACCCGTCGTATTCCAGATTTTGCAGGGTTTGCGCCAGCATCTTTTCGCTGACTCCACCGATCTTGCGGCGAATCTCGCTGAAGCGATGGGTGCCGTCACGCAGCACCACCAGCACCAGAACACCCCAACGGCTACACACATGGCTAAGCACACTGCGCGATGGGCACTCGGCGGCCATCAGCTCACCCTGACGCCCGCAGATAGCGTTCGATGACTCGGAAGACCGAGGGTCACTTATAAGGTGGCTCATATACTTACCTTTTAGTTAGTACTTACGAAAGGTTAGCTTAAAGTCTATGCTGGCCTTTCACTTCAATTCAATGAGTTAAAGGGTCCACTCATGATCGTCGTCACAGGTGCCACCGGCCAGCTTGGCCGCCTCGTCATTGAACAACTGCTCAAGCGCGTTCCGGCTTCGCAGATCGTCGCAGCTGTACGCAGCCCGGAAAAAGCTGCCGACCTCGCGGCGCTGGGCGTGCAGATTCGCCATGCGGACTATTCGCAGCCTTCTACGCTCGACGGTGCCCTGGCCGGGGCGCACAAGGTGCTGCTGATCTCGTCCAGCGAAGTAGGCCAGCGCCTGCCACAGCACCAGGCCGTGATCGACGCCGCCAAACGCGATGATGTCAAATTGCTAGCCTACACCAGCCTTCTCCATGCCGATACTTCCGTATTGGGCCTGGCACAAGAGCACACCGAAACCGAAAGCGCCTTGCGCGACAGCGGTGTGCCCACCGTTATTCTGCGCAACGGCTGGTACCACGAAAACTACACCGCGGGCATTCCGGCTGCTCTGGGCCTGGGCTCGGTTTATGGCTGCGCGGGCGATGGCCGTATCAGTTCGGCAAGCCGCCAGGACTATGCAGAAGCCGCTGCAGTGGTCCTGACTTCAAACGAGAATCAGGCAGGCCGTGTCTACGAGCTGGCTGGCGATGAGTCCTACACCCTGACCGACTTTGCCGCGCAATTGTCGCAACAAAGCGGAAAAACCCTGCCTTACGTGAACCTCACACAGGCGGATTATCAGGGCGCGCTGGAAAACGCCGGTTTGCCCCAGCCAATTGCTCACCTGCTGGCCGATTCCGACAGCGGCGCATCCAAAGGCGCACTCTACGATGACAGCCACCAACTCAGCGCACTCATAGGCCGCGCCACCACGCCGGTGTCGGTCAGCATTGCTGCTGCATTGGCTGGATAATCGAGAGCACCATATCCAATCGAATGATTTGCAGTGACCGGGGTCCCAGTCTATGTAACCGGCATAAAGCCATGAATCAATAGACTGGGAGTCTCTGACATGAACAGCAAATCGTTGATCGCCTGCCTGGCCCTGCTGGGCTGCTTCTCTTTCACCAGCCTGCCTGTACAGGCGGAGCAGAAAGTCGAAGAGTCCGCAGACAACATGCACGAGCTGGAACTGGGCTCACGGGCACCGCAGCAATTCCAGCGCCCTGACGCCGCCATCAGCGACTGGAAAAGCAAAGGCCTCGCCGAACCCGCCAAAGAAAGCCAGTGGGTGCGGATCAATGACAAATATGTCCGCGTGCAGATCACCAATGGGCAAATCGTCGATATCGTTCCTGTCTCGAAGAAGTAACCCGCCGAATGATTTGCAATGTAGAAGCTCCCGGTGCATAAAACCATCATTCAACGCACCGGGAACCTGACATGAATAGCAAATCATTGACCGCCTGTATGGCACTGCTGGGCTGCTTCGCCATCACTGCCCTGCCCGCCCAGGCGGCACAACGGGTAGAAGCCACCAGCAGTGCCTTCCAGGAGCTGGATGTCGGTTCACTGGTGCCACAAAGATTCCAGAGTTCCAAGGCCGCCATGGACGACTGGAAAGACAAAGGCCTGAAGTCACCAGGCACCAATAGCCAGTGGGTGCGCATTCAGGACAAATACGCACGTGTGCAGATCAGCACAGGCAAAATCGTGGAGATTGTCGAGGCACCGAAATGAAACGGTCAGAGCACACGCCCTCAGGCTTGAGGGCCTTTGACCGGGAAGGATACTGACCCGTATGAACACCATGACACCGAGCCCGATCTTGCGTCGGTCCAGCACCGCCTTGTAACTCATGCCGGGTTCCGCTTACCGTCCTGGTGCTGCTGGCTGTTGGAGCGCTTTTTATTCTCGCAGCCGTCCGAATCCGCCATTTACTCTCAGGCCAGTCCGCTCAGCGAAAGCTGTTTCGTGGTGCAGCGGCAATCATGCTGATGGCCGCCGCATCGATGATGGTCCGTTGACTCTCGTGAAATGATCGGGCCGGATCAATCTGGCGCCAAAACCATTGCTTTTTCCCGCGCTTGGCCTCCAAATACTGTTTCATCAATGTTACATCTTCATCGACTACCCATTTGCCGAGTTTCGCTCCATGTCCAGATCTCTTGCCATCGTTCTTGCCTGTGTATTTTCAACCGCCGTTCAGGCCGCCTGCCCCGCTGGCACTCCGGTCGATACGGCACGCTGGATCTACACCAATCACCATGATTTCTATGTCAGTGGCAAAGGTGGACCGGAGTATCTGTCCAAGAACTTGCTGGGCCTGCTGAAGAAGGACTGGAGTTGCCAGCAGCCAGGTGAGCAGTGCGCGATCAGCGCTGATCCGTGGACCGGAACCCAGGATAACGAGGTCATCCAGGCGACCGAGTGGAAGCTGGTGTCCAGTTCCGACAAGCAGGCCGTGGTCGAGATGGTTTATCCGCTGGGCGCGAGCACCCAGAGCACTCGCCTGCTGCTGACCAGGAACCCTGGCGGCCAATGCTGGGTGCTGGACAACCTTCAAGGACCGGACGATGTATCTCTGGTGCAGACCCTGCAGGATTTCCCCTACGAGGGAGACTGAGCAAAGCTGAGACTTGAAATAACGGCCCGCTATGGGTATCAAAGACATTTGCCCCAAAGAGCGAGAACCATGAACACCTTTGAGCAATCGATTATTGAAGCCGCGCAGGACGCCACGCCCAATAACACCGATGCCGAGCGCGCCGCAGCCAAGGCGGACGCCATTGAAGCCGTAGCGCAGATCATGTCTACCACCAGCGGCCTTGAACGCACCCGTGCGCTGGCTGAACTGCTGGATTCGTATTCGGAATCCGACGAGCTGTGAGCGTTTGACAAAATAAACTAAAGCATAATGCCATTATTGCCGATATACAGACCATACACGCCAAAGGACGGGACTCAACCAAACCATTGACACGCAACTGCCGGAGTAGAAGCTGGTGCAAATCGAACCACTGAAAGACATTCAGGAGTATTTGCAACGGACAGCGAACGATCTGGAGCAGGTGTCAATGAATCTGGCAGGCCACGTCATGTACCTGCAACATACCTTCCGACCGACCGAAATGCTTGAAGTCAGCGCCAAGATCGAAGGTTTGCAGGCTTCGGTTCAGGATCTGCGCGGCGTTGTCAGGCTGATCGATCAGACGCCTCCTGCTCTCTGACCTGTGACAGGGGCCGGGCAACCTCCTCCAGCGACTTGCGCTCGGCTGCCACGCCCCAGATGGCCTGCACCAGAGCAGCGATCATCATCAGCCCGGCCCCGATCAGATAGCCGATGAGCACATTGTCGCGATCCTGGGTTTCTATCAGTTGGCCGAACAGCGTCGGGCCGATGATGCCTCCCAGGCCAGTGCCAAAGGCATAGAACACGGCAATAGCCAAGGCACGAATCTCCAGCGGGAAAGTTTCCGACACTGTCAGGTAAGCAGAACTGGCAGCGGCCGAGGCAAAAAAGAAGATCACCATCCAGGCAATGGCCTGCTGCCTGACATCAAGCAGTCCTTGAGCAAACAGATAACCACTGATGGTCAGCAGCACACCGGCAATCGCGTAAGTGAAGCTGATCATAATCCGCCGCCCGATGACATCGAACAGTCTCCCCAACAGCAGCGGCCCGCAGAAATTACCCAGCGCCAAAGGCAGCACATACCAGCCGACCTGTGCTGACGGGACACCATAGAACTCGGTGAGCACCAGGGCGTAGGTAAAGAAAATCGCGTTGTAGAAAAAGGCTTGGGCCGTCAACAGGGTCAGCCCGACCAGTGAGCGCTGACGGAAAGTCCCCAGCAGGGTTCGGGCTATTTCCCCCAGCGGAGTGTGATCGCGTGCCTGCAAACGCAACGGTCGACCTTGTGGCTCGGGCAGTACATGCCCCTGACGACGCATATCGGCTTCGATCTGCTCCACGATACGCCTGGCTTCTTCGGGTCGATCATGGATCAGCAGCCAGCGCGGGCTTTCCGGCAGCCAGAGACGCATCAGCAGGATAAACAGGCCGAGGATGGCGCCAATGCCGAAACACAGCCGCCAACCCAATTCGCTTCCCAGCCACTGCGGGTCCAGCAGCAGGATCGAACCACCGGCGCCAAGGGCTGCGCCCAGCCAGAACGTCCCGTTGATACTCAGGTCCACCCAGCCGCGGTAGCGGGCGGGCGTGAACTCCTGAATGGTCGAATTGATTGCGGTGTATTCACCGCCAATGCCCATGCCGGTCAAAAAGCGAAACAGCAGGAAGCTCCACAAGTTGAATGAAAACGCTGTGGCGGCTGTGGCCCCCACATACAGCAGCAAGGTGATGAAAAACAGCTTGCGACGCCCGAGGCGGTCGGTCAGCCAACCGAAGAACAGCGCACCCAGCACCGCACCGGCGATGTACACCGCACCGGCCAGGCCGATATCACTGTTGGAGAGCTTGAGAACCGGGCTGTCTTTCAGAGCGCCCGCCACAGAGCCGGCCAGGGTCACCTCCAGGCCGTCAAGCAGCCAGGTGATCCCCAGGGCTATTACCAGCAAGGTATGAAACCGGCCCCACGGCAACCGATCCAGCCGCGCAGGCAGATCCGTCTCGAAGACACGCCCCTGCCGAGATTGCACAATGGTGGTCATGGCCGGCTTCACTCAAGGAAAATTCATGCATCAGGATAAGCGCATCAGGCAGGATCAAAACCCGCCCGATGCAGCAATAACGACAACTAAGCGGGCTATCAGGTTTTTACCCACTCAACATTGGTGATGCCAAAATGTTCAGCATGTGGCTTCGTTACACGGGGTACTTTCTCCAGTCGGTATTTGGGAATACGAGCCAGACCGGCGTCTACACTTGCGTGGTGCCATGCCTCGGCGTTGTCCATATTATCGGCACGAATATAAAAACTTTTGAACGTTCCGTTTAATAAGTAATCAATCCGGTAGTGCTTGGGCAGTGCCATTATTAGGCTATACCTCTTGTGTTGTGACTATGGACTAGAGATGACACAACACCGAGCCAGAAAATTCATTCTTTTTTAATAACAGGCGACCAGTGAACCCCTATTGTCTGACACCAGGACAATATTCAGCGAACTCCCAAACGTCTGGCAAGACGACTCAAGTTTGCCCGATCCACCGATAATTCCCGCGCCACCTCGACCCATTTGCCTTGATGCCGCTCAAGCGCATCGACAATCAATGCTCGCTGATAAGCGTCCACAGCCTCCTTGAGCCCCTGCCCTGCGGCGATCGCAAGGCCCGCGTCCGACACACTGGCCACTAGTGTCGCTGGCAGTTGATCGTCGAGCCCAAGGGCATGGGCTTCTATGGTCAGGATTCGCGGCCTGTCCCCATGGCCGGACAAGGCCTTGAGAACCGCACGGCTGATCAAGTGCTCCAGTTCACGCACATTGCCGGGCCATGCATGGGCAAGCAGCAGCTTCTGGGCCTCGGCATTGAGTCGCAGGCTGCGCAGCCCCATGCGCATGCGGTTCTCTTCCAGGAAATAGCCGGCCAGCAGCAACACATCACGCCCCCGCTCGCGCAGAGGCGGCACGTGCAGAGGATAGACGCTCAGCCGATGGTAGAGATCAGCGCGGAAACGCCCTGACCGGACTTCCTCGGCCAGATCGCGGTTGGTAGCGGCGATGATGCGCACATCCACACGATGCTCCTGATCAGAGCCGACCCGCTGCAACTGGCCGCTTTGCAGCACACGCAGCAACTTTGACTGTACCGTCAGCGGCAACTCGCCCACTTCATCCAGAAACAGCGTGCCGCCGTCAGCCAGCTCGAACTTGCCGCTACGACCATTGACCGCACCAGAGAACGCGCCCTTGACGTGTCCGAACAGTTCGCTTTCTACCAAGGTTTCAGGCAGGGCCGCGCAGTTGAGACTGATCAAGGGCTTGTGCGCCCTTGAGGAATTCATGTGGATCGACTCGGCGACCAGCTCCTTGCCGACCCCGGTTTCGCCGGTGACCAGCACGGTCAGCGGGCTGTTGCCGACCAGCTGTATTTCCTGCTGCATGCGTTTGTGCGCAGCACTCTGGCCGATCAGTTCACGCGGTGCCCGACCGCCTGCTGCCCGCTTGTAGACTTCGGCCAGTTGCCGCTGCTCTTCATAGTTGCGACCCAACTGGCTGATCCGGTCACTGGCCATGACGGTTGCAGCAGCCAGGCTGGCAAATGCCTGCAGATTCTCAAGGTCCACACTGCCGAAACTGGAAGGGTCCAGAGAGTCCAGAGTGATAAGCCCCCAGGGCTTTTCCTGAAAATACAGCGCACATCCCAGACAGTCATGCACCTCCAGTTGGCCATGCCCTTCCACCAGACCGTCGTAAGGGTCAGGCAGGTCGCAATCCATGGAGAAACGCACCGGTCCCTGGCTTTCCAGCAGGACCCTGAGCCGGGGATGCTCCTGCACCCGGAACCGGCGCCCCAGGGTATCAGGGCTCAAACCATCGACAGCCAGCGGGATCAGTACATCGTCCTCAAGCCTGAGCAGGGCCACGGCATCGCAAGGCAGCCATTGGCGCAAGGCATGCAACAGGCGTCGATAGCGCTCCTCTTGCGGCAGCTCGCGGGTGAGGTCGGCCACCAGAGGAACCAGCGCCGATAGCAAGAAATTGGGCATTACGACTCCTGAATCATGGCCGGAAACGGGTCATTATGACTCCACACAATGTTAATGCGACATTTATATTCCCTGACAGAACATCTCTTTTTCTTTACAACTAACCCTTGGTGATGGGAACAAATGTTCAATAGCTGAAACAGTTCAGCCGTTATACCAAGCCCTTTCGCTCCCGGATTTTCTGACGCCAGCCCGATGACGAAATGGCTATACCCCCTTTAACTTTATTGAAGTGGCATTCGTTCACTTTCGTTCCATAGTGTTCACAAAGATTAACAAAGAGCTCTCCATGTCCCTCATTCAAGGGCGAACCCTTGCTCGTTAATCCTTTAGTTATGGATCTTGAAGAGCGCTTTATTAAATCAGGCGTTGCTTTGCCATGTCCGCTGATCTCCCGCCTCGAAAACGAGTGGCTCTATGAAACGAATCCTTATTATCGGCGCTACATCCGCCATCGCCATTGCCTGCGCCCGGCTATGGGCCGTACAGGGCTGTGATTTCTTTCTGGTAGGACGCAATGCCAGCAAGCTGCACGCCACCGCAGCCGACCTCAAGACCAGGGGCGCGAAGAACATCACGCTGCATGAAATGGACGCCACGCATTTTGCCGAACACCCGAAAATGCTCGTCGACTGCCTCTCGGCAATAGGCCAGATCGATGTCGCCCTGATTGCCCATGGCACCCTGCCCGATCAGCAAGCCTGCGAGCAGAATGTGGGGCTGATGCTCCAGGAGTTCATCACCAATGCCGCTACGGTGATTGCCCTGCTGACCTTGCTGGCCAGGCAATTCGAATTGCAGCGCAGCGGCAGTCTGGCGGTGATTTCGTCCGTGGCGGGTGACCGGGGTCGGCCTTCCAATTATCTGTACGGCTCAGCCAAGGCGGCCGTCTCGACATTCAGCGAAGGTCTGCAGGCCCGCCTGTTCAAGGTGGGCGTACATGTAATGATCATCAAACCAGGCTTTGTCGATACGCCCATGACTCGGGGCATGTCGATGCCGGCGGCACTGGTCGCGCAACCCGGACAGGTCGCTGAACGCATCGTCAGCGGTATCGAGCGCAAGACGACGATCCTCTATGCACCGGGCTTCTGGGTCTTGCTCATGTGGGTGATCCGTTCGATTCCCCAGCCACTGTTCAAACGGCTCGATCTGTAACTCAAGCGCCATCCCCCACTTGCCCGCGAGAACCCTCCATGAGCCCGGACAAAAACAAGCGCGCCTCGTCATTGCTCCCTCTCATTCCCCTGCTGCTGGTGTGTGCCGCGATTGCCGCAAGCTTTATCGCCTCCAGCGGCCCTATCCAGTGGCGAGACAACGGCCTGTTGCTGGTCGATGCCAGTCAGGGTCAGTACTTCAGCCAGTCACTTGGCCCGGTAGAACATCCCCTCTATCGGTTCGTCACGACTCTGTTCTTCCAGTTATTCGGCCCTCAGACCTTGAGCCTGCTCAACTCGATGCTTCTGCTGCCGCTGGCCTGGATCATCTATCAGTTAGCCGCGAGCGCAGGCGCCACCTCACGCCAGGCCATGCTCGCCGCCGCAGTCAGCGTGCTGTCCCATGCCGTGTTCTGGGTATCGACCAAGGCAGATGTGTATGTACTGCATACCTTGCCGGTGCTGCTGGCCTATTGGGTGCAGTTCAGTGCAGGACCGCGCCTGGGTGATTCCAGGAAGCTGCTTGTCATCGGCCTGCTGACCGGGCTTGGCGCTGCGACTCACCAACTGACCTTTGTGGTGCTGCTGCCGCTCTACATTCAGTTGCTGTACCGGCACAAGCTGCGCACTCTGATGACCCTGCCAGGCTTCATTGCGGGTATCGCTGTCGCCTTGCCAGCCATCATCCATGACCTGCAGGCCCCGATGAGCATGCTGGAAACAGGCCGCCGCTACTTCACCGGTTCGTCCGCCATTGTCGGTGACGTCAACCGGGAAGGCAGTCTGCTGCGCTTCGATATCATGTGGTACGAGAAAAAATCCGTAGGCTTGCTGCTGCTTTCATTGCTGGGGCCGCAACTGTTGGGGCTGCTGGTCTTTCCCCGTGGCAAAAGGCTGCGCCTGCTGTGGGGCGCGGCGTTGCTGAATCTGGTGTTCGCGGCCTCGTACAACGTGACCGATCGCTTTGTTTTCTTTCTGCCGGGCGTGGTGCTGTTCAGCATCCTGGGCGTGATTCAGCTTCAGGCGTTACTGGCCCGCTGTCGCATGAGAACTGCCCTGCTGAATCTGTCTGCACTGACTTCGCCCATCGTGATCCTGTTCGTCTACTTTCTCTACAGCAGTGGCCTGATCCGCTTGCCGACGCATATCGAGGCGCTGCCGTTTCGCGATGACATTCATTACTTCATGGCGCCTTACCTGCCGGATCGATCTGCCGAGCGCTTCGTAAGGGTCTATGAAGCCTCAGTGCCCGAAGGCGCATTGCTGATTGCCGACCCAGAACCCATGGGCGCCATGCGTTCGGCCCAGTCATTCGGTCTGCTGCGCGGGCGCAAACTGGCGATATGCAGTGAAGCCGCGCAGATCCATTCCTACCTCGACGCCCGCGGTGCGTACCTGACCCGCCTGAGCTACTGCGCCATGGTTGCCGAGCAATACCGGCTGGAAAGCTGGACGCCAGGCTATGCGCTGCACATGAAGTGAGTTTCCTTGCGCAGAAGCCGACCCTCACCAAAAAATACTTGCACAGAAAGTATTACGGTATACCATCAGACAAAACAGGCTAACCCACACGTCTGAGCTGCATCACCACACAGCATTGCGGTATACCAAAAAAAATATCGGCTCCGCCCTTGCGGAGTGCCACGATTGAACCGAGGTGAGTGTCATGAAATTTTCGTTGTTCGTGCACATGGAACGCTGGGATGAGCAAGTCAGTCATCGTCAGCTGTTCGAGGACCTGACCGAACTGACGCTGTTGGCCGAACAAGGCGGATTCAGCACCGTCTGGATCGGCGAACACCATGCGATGGAATACACCATTTCTCCAAGTCCGATGCCGCTGCTGGCCTATCTTGCTGCCAGAACCAGCACCATCCACCTGGGCGCAGGCACCATCATTGCTCCGTTCTGGCACCCGCTGCGGGTGGCGGGCGAATGCGCACTGCTGGATGTCATCAGCAATGGCCGTATGGAAGTAGGTCTGGCCCGTGGTGCCTATCAGGTCGAGTTCGACCGCATGGCCGGCGGCATGCCTGCATCGGAAGGCGGCAAGGCCCTGCGCGAGATGGTTCCGGTGGTCAAGGCCCTGTGGCAAGGCGACTACGCCCACGACGGCGATATCTGGAAATTCCCCACCTCCACCAGCGTGCCGAAACCGATCAAGACGCCACCGATGTGGATCGCCGCCCGCGACCCGGACTCCCATAACTTCGCGGTGCAGAATGGCTGCAACGTCATGGTCACGCCGTTGATGAAAGGCGACGAAGAAGTCCTGGACCTGAAGAACAAGTTCCAGGCCGCGCTGGACAACAACCCAAGCGTCCCTCGCCCGCAACTGATGGTGCTGCGCCACACCCACGTTCACACCGCAGACGAGCCTGAGGGCTGGAAAGTCGGCGCGACCGCGATCTCGAAGTTCTACCGCACCTTCGATGCCTGGTTCGGCAACAAGCAGACACCGGTCAATGGCTTCCTGGCACCCAGCCCGGAAGAAAAGTTCAAGGAGCGTCCGGAGTTCGAGCTGGAAAGCATCCGCAAGAACACCATGATCGGCACCCCGGAAGAAATCATCCCGCGTATCCGTTACTACCAGGAACTGGGTGTCGATGAATTCAGCTTCTGGTGCGACAACAGCCTGTCACACGCCGAGAAGAAGAAATCGCTGGAACTGTTTATCAAGCATGTAGTGCCAGCGTTTCGTTGAGGCGTTTGTGGGAGCGGATTCATCCGCGAAAATCGCGAATGAATTCGCTCCCACCCCAGTGTTAATGGTTATAGGCACGCTCATTGTGCTCGGCCAGATCCAGCCCCATCTCTTCCACCGACTCATGAGCACGCAAGCCGATCAGGGCGTTGACGAGCTTGAGAATCCCCCAACTGACCACGAAGCAATAAACCGTGGTGAACAGCACACCCTTGATCTGCGCGATGACCTGAGCGCCCATGCTCACATCCGGCACCAGACCGCCCATCGACGGTACACAGAACACACCGGTCAGCACCGCACCGATCATGCCGCCTACACCGTGCAGGCCGAAAACGTCCAGGCTGTCGTCATAGCCAAGACGCTTCTTCAGGACCGTCACGCTCAGGTAGCAGAACACACCGCACAGCAAACCGATTGCCAGGGCACCGCCGACGCCGACATAGGCGCAAGCCGGGGTAATCCCCACCAGACCGGCCAATGCGCCGCTGGCCAGACCCAGTGCGCTGGGCTTGCCGACCTTGAACCATTCGGTAAACATCCAGCCCAGAATACCGGCGCAGGCACCCACCTGAGTGTTGAGCATGACAATGCCCGACGTACCGCTCAAGCCGCCGCCCGAACCGATGTTGAAGCCGAACCAGCCGACCCAGAGCATCGCTGCACCGGCCATGGTCAGGCTCAGGTTATGCGCGGGCATTGGCGTGTTCTGATAGCCCTTGCGCTTGCCCAGCACCAGACAGGCCGCCAGTGCCGCAACCCCGGCATTGATATGCACGGCGGTGCCGCCCGCAAAGTCCAGCACGCCCCAGTTATGCATCAAGGCCCCCGCTCCGCCCCAGACCATGTGAGCCACCGGCGCGTAGACCAGAGTGAACCAGATCGCCATGAACAGCAGCGCTGCCGAGAACTTCATGCGCTCGGCAAAAGCGCCTGCTATGAGTGCCGGAGTAATAATGGCGAAAGTCATCTGAAAGGTCACAAACACCCCTTCCGGAATCTCGCCCACCAGACTGTCCGGCGTCATGCCCGCCAGAAAGACACGACTCAGGCCGCCGACAAAGCTGTTGAAGGTCACTTCACCTTCAACCATGTTGCTGGTATCGACCACCATGCTGTAGCCGTAGATGATCCACAACACACCAACCACGCCAGCGATACCGAAACACTGGGTAAACAGCGAAAGCATGTTCTTGGCCCGCACCAACCCGCCATAAAACAGCGCAAGACCGGGCAGACACATGAACAACACCAGCACCGCGGCGGTGATCATCCAGGCGGTGCTGCCGGTATTGAGAACAGGGGTTTCGGCCGCCATGGCCAAAGGAGAGAAAGCGCCGACGGCCAGTAACGCCAGAAGGGATTTGCCGATAGGACGATTAACCATTATCAAAGCTCCTGCATGGGAATGGAAAGTGTCTGGCAGAAAGCAGAGAGGTTTGAAACTGCGGGCCTTTGCGGCCTCTTTATAGATAAAACTCCGTAGGAGCGAATTCATTCGCGAACCTTTTCGCGAATGAATTCGCTCCTTGTAGTCAGTACTGCTGACCCGGAATCCAGCTGGTTCCGGCCAATGGCACGCGCGCCATGGCTGCAGATTCCACCGTCAGCGCCACCAGATCCTCGGGATCGAGGTTGTGCAGGTGCGACTTGCCGCAGGCGCGGGCCATGGTCTGGGCTTCCAGCACCAGGACACGCAAGTAGTTTGCCAGGCGACGCCCACCTTCGACCGGGTCCAGACGTTTGGACAGTTCCGGGTCCTGGGTGGTAATGCCTGCCGGGTCGCGGCCGTTTTGCCAGTCATCGTAGAAACCGGCAGCCGAGCCGATTTTCTTCAATTCCTCGTCCAGACGCGGATGGTTGTCGCCCAGCGCAATTAGTGCCGCAGTGCCGATGGCCACCGCATCGGCACCGAGGGCCATGGCCTTGGCCACGTCGGCACCGTTACGAATGCCACCGGACACGATCAGTTGCACCTTGCGATGCATGCCCATTTCCTGCAAAGCCTGAACGGCCTGGGGAATGGCCGGCAGAATCGGAATGCCCACGTGTTCGATGAAGACTTCCTGAGTCGCCGCCGTACCGCCTTGCATGCCGTCGAGCACAATCACATCGGCACCGGCCTTGACCGCCAGCTTGACGTCGTAATACGGGCGGCTCGCGCCGATCTTCACGTAGATCGGTTTTTCCCAGTCGGTGATCTCGCGGATCTCGGCAATCTTGATCGCCAAGTCGTCAGGCCCGGTCCAATCGGGATGACGGCAGGCCGAACGCTGATCGACACCCACCGGCAAGGTGCGCATGCCCGCCACACGTTCGGTGACTTTCATGCCCAGCAACATGCCGCCGCCACCCGGTTTGGCGCCCTGCCCCAACACGATTTCAATGGCATCGGCCTTGCGCAGATCATCGGGGTTCATGCCATAGCGCGACGGCAGGTATTGATAGACCAGATGTTGGGACTGACCGCGCTCTTCCGGGGTCATGCCGCCGTCACCGGTGGTGGTGCTGGTGCCAGCGATGGTCGCGCCGCGCCCCAGTGCTTCCTTGGCATTGGCCGACAAGGCACCAAAGCTCATGCCCGCGATGGTCACCGGAATCTTCAGGTGAATCGGCTTCTTGGCAAAGCGATTGCCAAGGATGACATCGGTGCCGCACTTCTCGCGATAGCCTTCCAGCGGGTAGCGGGAAACACTGGCGCCGAGCAGCAGCAGATCATCGAAATGCGGGAGCTTGCGCTTGGTGCCGCCGCCGCGAATGTCGTAGATGCCGGTTTCCGCGGCACGCTGGATTTCCTGAATGGTCAGGCGGTCGAAGGTCGCGGACTCGCGCAGGACTGGAGTTGGTTTGTCACTCATGATGATGCTCCTGGATCAGTACGCGGAGGCGTTATCGACTTTGAAGTTGTAGAGCTGACGGGCCGAGCCGTAGCGCTTGAAATCGGCGGCCTTTTCATTGAAGCCAGCGCGATTGAGCAGCTCTTGCAGCTCTTCGAGATGCTCCGGGCGCATCTCTTTCTCGATGCAGTCGGAACCCAGTGACTCCACGCTGCCTTTGACGAAAATCTTCGTTTCGTACAGCGAGTCACCCAGTGCATCGCCTGCATCGCCACAGACCACCAGCCGACCGGCCTGGCCCATGAAGCAGCTCATGTGGCCAATGCTGCCACCGACCACAATGTCGATGCCTTTCATGGAAATGCCGCAACGGGCACCGGCATCGCCTTCGATGACCAGCAAACCGCCATGAGCAGTCGCGCCCGCAGCTTGTGAGGCGCTGCCTTTGACCCGTACATAACCGGACATCATGTTTTCGGCGCACCCGACGCCGACGTTGCCATGCACGGTGATCGAGGCCTTCTGGTTCATGCCCGCGCAGTAATAACCGGCGTGCCCCTGAATATCCACGGACACCGCTTCGTTGACGCCGACCGCCAGGTTGTGAGCGCCGTTGGGATGGGTCACAACCCACTCGCGTTCCTCGAGTTGCCTGACTTGATCGTGCAGCGCCTGATTGAGGTCACGCACAGTAGCGTTGGACAGATCGATGGTTTTCATGTGCGTGCTCCTTAAGCCGACTCGCGTTCCCAGATGTACATGGTGGCGGGAACAGGTTCCCAGACTTTGGCCTTCTCGATCCCCGGCAGGCTGGACAGCGCCTGATATTCCGAAGCCATGGCCACATAGTCATCGGTCTCGGCGAGGATGGCGGGCTTGCAGGCAATCGGATCGCGAATCACCGCAAAGCCGTTGCGGGTGCCGATGGCGAAGGTGAAGAAGCCGTCCAGTGCTTCGAGCGAACTGTCCAGCGCGGTCTTCAGCGAGTCGCCCTGTTGCAGGCGCCAGGCCAGGTAACCGGCAGCGACTTCGGTGTCGTTCTCGGTGTCGAAGTGAATGCCTTCGCGGCGCAGTTCCTGACGCAGGCGAAAGTGATTGGAGAGCGAGCCGTTGTGTACCAGGCACAGATCCGCACCGGTGGAAAACGGGTGGCTGCCTTCCATGGTCACGGCGCTTTCAGTGGCCATGCGCGTATGGCCGATGATGTGGCTGCCTTTCATGCTGCCCAGGCCAAAACGCTCGGAAATTTCTTTCGGCAAGCCCATGCCCTTGAGGATCTCGATGCTCTTGCCCGCACTCATGATGCGCACGGTCGGTGCCAGTTCGCCCAATGCAGCACGCACAACGGCTTCTTCAGCCTGGATCTTCAGCACCACGGCGCTCGCATTCTGGAACCAGTCCAGCGACGCACCGAGCTTGCCTTCCAGCGCCGCGATCAGCGCCTTGAAATCGTATCCTTCGGTGGTGGCCTGCAAGGTCAGCTTGACCCAGCCATCGGTCACTTCATCACCATAAATCGCAAAACCGGCACTGTCAGGACCACGATCGGTCATCGCCTCAAGCATCGGCTCGAACAGCTTTCCGAGCTGGGATTCCAGCGCCGGGTTTTTCAGGTATAAACCAACAATTCCGCACATAGGGGCAGTCTCACTTTGTTCGGCAGTAGCAAGCGGCAAGCTATAAGCGGCAAGCTGACTGCGTTGATGACAAATTCTGCATTCACTCCAAACTGCTTTTACTTGCAGCTTGCAGCTGAAAACTTGCAGCTGAATTCAAAAGAATTCCGTATACCGCTTCACTTCCCAATCGCTGACGTGGCGGCTGTATTCCACCCATTCCATGCGTTTGAGCTTGATGAATTCGCCGACGATTTCGTTGCCCAGCACTTCGGCGAACAGCGGGTCGGCTTCCAGTGCGTCGCAGGCTTCCTTGAGGGATTGCGGCAGGGTCTTGATGCCCCGTGCGGCGATTTCTTCCAGGCTCAGTTTGTAGAGGTTTTCATTGCAGACCTGGTCGACTTCCAGCTTGCGGTCAATGCCGTCCAGGCCTGCTGCGATGATTGCGGCGCTGACCAGATACGGGTTGCAACCGGCGTCCGGCAGGCGGAATTCGAGGCGGCCGTAAGGCACCCGCACCATGGCCGAGCGGTTGTTGGCACCGAAGGCGATAAAGGCTGGTGCCCAGGTCGCACCGGACAGCGAATTACCCACCACCAGGCGCTTGTAGGAGTTGACCGTCGGTGCCGCGAAGGCACAAAGGGCCGGGCCGTGGGCCAGCAGCCCGGCGGCGAAGTGGTAAGCCATTTTCGACAGGCCCATGCCGCTCGGGTCGCTGGCGTCATGGAACATGTTCTTGTTGGTGGCGCTGCTGATCGACAGATGAAAGTGCATGCCGTTACCGGCGCGCTTGGGATCAGGCTTTGGCATGAACGAGCAGATCATGCCCATGTCATTGGCGATCTCGCCGGCTGCCATGCGGAAGAAGGTGAAACGGTCCGCCGACTCCATCGCATCGCTGTAGGTGTAATTGATCTCGAACTGGCCGTTGGCGTCTTCATGGTCGATCTGATAGATGTCGAAACCCACTGGCTGCAAGGCTTCGGTCAAGCGCTCAAGGAATTCCCGGGAACGTGACAGGCCTTTGTAGTCGTAACAGGGCTTGTCGAGGCTGTCGCTGTTATCCACCAGTTGCAGACTGCCCGCCGCATCGCGCTTGAACAGACTGAACTCAGGTTCCAGACCGGTATTGAGGGTCCAGCCCCGCAGGCTGAGACGCTCGACCTGCTGTTGCAACACGTAACGACTGTCATAAGGCCAGGGCTTGCCTTCGACGTGACCGATGCACACCACCCGGCCATAACCCGGCTGCCACGGCACCGGCGTCAGCGAAGAGAGATCGCCCTTGGCCATGAAATCCGGGCCATGAGGCTCCATGCCCATGCCACAGATGGCGAAACCGGCAAAACCGGCGCCATCTTCGATCACCATCTCCAGGCCCGAGACAGGAACCGATTTGGTCTTGGAGGAGCCATGGATATCCACGAACTGAGCCAGCACGTACTTGATGCCGTGCTCCTCGATCAGACGCTGTGTTTCTGTTGGCAACATGAGACTTGTCTCCTGGCGAAAGCAAAACGTTGAGGTGGGGACGTTGTTTCACTTCCTGCCGGAATGGTTATTCCAAGCAGGAAATTTACTTTCCCAACAGGAATGCAAAGCCCTTGCCAGCTTGGTATACCAAAAGTCGAATTCAGCCAAAGGCGGAATTTCCGCTGTATATATGGGAAACTCGTTTTCCTTGAGGGAATAAACCGACGCACACCACTGCGCGGACAGGGATCTCGCACATTCATGGTGCGAAATAAAAATTATTGAGCGGAAACCGTGCAAAGCCGATGAATATGCCGAACGAACCCCAACCCAAGCTGAAGCTTGAGCAATACCTGGGTATCCAGATCAAGCGCCAGCGTCAGGCCCAGGAATTGAAACTGGCCGATGTGGCACGTATCGCCGGTATCAGCCAGGGCATGCTGAGCAAAATCGAGAATGCTCAGGTTTCCACCAGCCTGGATAACCTCAGCCGTCTTTGCGACGTGCTGGGCATGCCCATGTCCAAGCTGTTCAGCCAGTACGATCAGCAAGGCAGCAGCGCGTTATTGGTCAAGGCCGACGAAGGGCTGGAAGTGGTGAGACGCGGCACCGAGAAAGGCCACACCTATCACCTGCTCAACCACACCCGCGGGCCGAAGAAGAGTTTCGAGGCCTACATGGTGACCATGGACGACGCCAGCGAAGAGTTCCCGACCTTCTCCCACCCCGGCACCGAGTTTCTGCACTTGCTGGAAGGTGAACTGATCTACCGCCATGGCAATCAGGTGTATCGAATGGAGGCCGGGGACAGCCTGACCTTCGACGGCGAAATTCCTCACGGGCCGGAGCGACTGGTGCAAGTGCCGATTCGCCTGCTGTCGATCATGAATTATGGGGCGCAGGGCGAGTGATCTAGCCCCTGATGCCTTTTCGCGAATGAATTCGCTCCCACACCGACCTCGGTAGGAGCGAATTTATTCGCGAACCGCCCGCACTAAAAAATTCCCCTCAGTAAAAAAAGTTTCCAAAAATCTCTGGACGCTGCAAATCCTTTCGCCTATAAAACGCCAATCGTGAATATTTAATTCCTATCAGGAATTTTTATTCATCCGCAAAAATAATGTTCACCCCCAAATCTTTCGCCCTGCGCTGAGCTGCCGCCACTTTCCAGAGGACAAGCCATGCAACACGAAAAGAACCATTTCATCCTCAAGATCAGTTGCCCGGCGACTTCCGGCATTGTCGCGGCGGTGACTTCCTATCTGGCAGACAACCAGTGCTACATCGGTGAAATGGCCCAGTTCGATGATGAGTTCAGCGGCAAATTCTTCATGCGTGCGGTGTTCCGGTTCAACGATGGCCATCAAGGCGATATCCAGCAGCTCAAGGACGGTTTCGACGCCGTCGCCAGCGACTTTTCCATGCAGTGGGAACTGCACGACACGCGCCAACCCATGCGCGTACTGCTGATGGTCAGCAAGTTTGACCATTGCCTGACCGACCTTCTGTACCGCCATCACAAGGGCGAGATGGACATGACCATCACCGCCATCGTTTCCAACCACCTGGACCTGCGCCCGATGGCCGAGCGCGAAGGCATTCGTTTCATCTATCTGCCGGTCACCAAGGAAACCAAGGCTCAGCAGGAAGCGGCGCTGATGAAGGTGGTCGATGAAACCGGCACTGAACTGGTGGTGCTCGCCCGCTACATGCAGATTCTTTCCGATGACCTGTGCCAGCAACTTTCGGGCCGGGCGATCAATATTCATCACTCCTTTCTGCCCGGCTTCAAGGGCGCCAAGCCTTATCACCAGGCTTACGAACGTGGCGTGAAGCTGATCGGCGCAACCGCGCATTACGTCACCAGCGATCTGGACGAAGGGCCGATCATCGAGCAGGAAGTGCAGCGCGTAGATCATGTCTACCTGCCCGACGATCTGGTGGCCGCTGGCCGTAACAACGAGACCATTGCGCTGTCCAGGGCGGTGAAATACCACCTGGAGCATCGTGTGTTCCTCAACACGGACAGAACGGTGATCTTCCGGTGAACACTTCAAAACTGATTGATGGCAAGGCGGCCGCAGGTCGAGTGCTGCAACAGGTCAAAACCGATGTCCAGCGACTCAAGACCGAGGGCATCGAACCTGCGCTGGCGGTGATTCTGGTGGGTGAAGATCCGGCCAGTCAGGTCTATGTGCGCAACAAGATCCTGCGCGCCGAGGAAGCCGGCATTCATTCGCTGGAGTACCGGTTGCCTGCAGAGAGCTCGCAGGCACGCTTGCTGACGCTGATCGCCGAGTTGAATGCAGACCCGAAGGTCAACGGCATTCTGCTGCAATTGCCTCTGCCCTCCCATATAGAAGAAACCCTGGCCCTGGAGGCCATCGATCCGTGCAAGGACGTGGACGGTTTTCACAGTGAAAACGTCGGCGGCCTGAGTCAGGGCCGCGATGTGCTGACCCCCTGCACGCCCAGTGGCTGCATGCAATTGCTGGAAGAGGCCTGCGGTGATCTCACCGGCAAGCATGCCGTGGTAATCGGCCGCTCCAATATCGTCGGCAAACCCATGGCCGCCCTGCTGCTCAAGGCGCATTGCTCGGTGACTGTCGTACATTCGCGCAGCACCGACGCCAAGGCCTTGTGCCAGTTGGCCGACATCGTGGTCGCAGCAGTCGGTCGTCCGCGCATGATCGATGCCAGTTGGCTCAAGCCAGGCGCAGTGGTGATCGACGTCGGCATCAACCGTATTCAGGACAACGACCGCAGCCGTCTGGTCGGCGATGTGGATTTCGACAGCGCGCTGTCCCGCGTTTCGGCCATCACTCCGGTGCCCGGCGGCGTCGGCCCCATGACCATTGCCTTTCTCATGAAAAACACCGTGACCGCTGCCCGTCAGCAGGCCCAAGCACAACGCAGCCAATCGGAGGCCGTATGCCTTTCAATCTATTGAAGTACGGGCTCAGCTCGGAGTATCCGGTCGAGGTGGATCTGCCTGCGCCCAAGGAACTCAAAACCTCTTATGACGTGGTGATCATCGGCGGTGGCGGTCACGGCCTGGCCACTGCGTACTACCTGTCGAAGTACCACGGCATCACCAATATCGCCGTGCTGGAAAAAGGCTACCTAGGCGGTGGCAACACAGCACGCAACACAGCCGTCATCCGCTCCAATTACCTCACCAGCGAAGGCGTGCGTTTCTACGCCGAATCGGTGCGGATGTTTGAAGGCCTGTCCAACGAGTTCGACTTTAACATCATGTACTCCCATCGCGGGCAACTCACCCTGGCGCATACCGACGCGACGGTGCGTTCGTTCCGCCAGCGCGCCGAGGTCAACAAGCATTTCGGTGGCCGTACCGAAATGATCGACCGCCAGCAGATCCGTGAACTGGTGCCTTCCCTGAACCTCGATCCGGGCCATCTGCCGGTGATCGCCGGTCTGTGGCACATCGACGGTGCTACCGCCCGGCATGACGCCGTGGCCTGGGGTTATGCCAAGCAGGCGGCCAAGCGTGGCGTAGAGATCCATCAGCTCACCGAGGTTCAGGAACTGGTCATCGAAAACGGCACCATCACCGCCGTTAAGACCAATCGCGGCACCATTAAATGCGGCTGCGCAGTGCAGGCGGTGGCGGGCATGAGTTCGCAATTGATGAAGAAAGCCGGGATTCGCTCGCCGATCCAGACCTTCCCGCTGCAAGCCATGGTGACCCAGCCGTTCAAGCCGTTTCTCGACCCGTTGGTGAGTTCATCGGCCCTGCATTGCTACGTGCAGCAGACCAGTCGCGGCGAAGTGGTGTTTGGCGGCGGCTCCGATCCTTACCCGCTGTTCAACACCCGTTCCACCCTGGACCTGAAGGAAAGCCTGCTGGCACACGCCATCGAGATGTTCCCGTTCCTGGCCAACGCCAAGCTGATGCGCCAGTGGGCCGGGATCACCGACATGACCCCGGATTACAGCCCGATCATGGGCCTTTCGCCGGTAAAAAATTATTACCTGGATGCAGGCTGGGGCACCTGGGGCTTCAAAGCCACGCCCATCTGCGGCAAGACCATGGCGGAACTCGTGGCCAGCGGCGGCAAGGTGCCGGACCTGATCAAGCCCTTTGGCCTGGAACGTTTCTCGACCTTCCGGCAAGTCAACGAAATGGGCGCGACAGCGGCCAGCCACTGACGGAGAGCGACACATGAAAGTCATGACATGCCCGCTCAACGGGCCACGCAATATCAGCGAATTCACTTACGGCGGCGAGTTCAAGCTCATGCCCGATCCCCAGACCTGCACCGATGCCGAATGGGCCGATTACGTCTTCAACAGCGAGGACACCCTGGGCGTGGTACGCGAATGGTGGATGCATAACCCGTCCAGCTACTGGTTCCTGGCCGAGCGCCATACCGCCAGCGACGAAATCATCCGCACCTTCGACCCACGGGAAATCTTTACCGCCCGCGTCGATTTCACACCGGCCCCGTCCAAGGAGATCGCAGGATGAGCACCCTGACCCGCCTGCCAGCCCCCATGGGCCTGTTGATCGATCGCAATCAGCCGCTGACCTTCAGTTTTGACGGTAAATCCTATCAGGGCCTGCAAGGCGACAGCATCGCCAGCGCCCTGCTCGCCAACGGACGCTTCCTGCTGTCGCGCTCGTTCAAGTACCACCGCCCGCGTGGCCCGCTGACCATGGCCGGGCAAGATGCCAATACGCTGATCCAGTTGCCCAGCGAACCCAACGTGCTGGCCGATGCCCATGCACTTGAAGCCGGCCTGCAAGTGACCGGGCAAAACTTCAACGGCTCACTGGATAACGACAAGGACGCCTACCTGGGCAAGTTCTCGAAATTCATGCCGGTGGGCTTCTATTACCGCTCGTTCTACAAGCCCAGGGGCATGTGGAAAGTCTGGGAGCCGATCATCCGCAAGAAAGCCGGGCTGGGTGTGCTGGACCTTGAATTCCAGCCCGAGTATTACGACAAGGCTTATCTGTTTACCGATCTGGCCATTATTGGTGCCGGCCCGGCTGGCCTGCAGGCGGCACTGACTGCCGCCAATGCCGGAGCCAAGGTGTTGCTGATCGAACAGCAGCCGATTCTCGGCGGTTCGCTGACCTATGCCCGTTTCGATATCGAAGGCCAACGGGCCGAAAAACTGCGCCGCAACCTGATCGATGCCGTGGAAGGTCATGCCAATATTCGTGTGCTCAAGCAGGCTACCTGCAACGCCTGGTTCACCGATAACTACCTGCCGGTGATTCAGGGCAAGCGCATGTACAAGGTGCGAGCGACCCATTGCCTGGTGTGCAGCGGCTCGTTCGACCAGCCGGTGATTTTCCGCAACAACGACCTGCCCGGCGTGATGCTGACCAGCGCCGCCCAGCGTCTGATGAAGCTGTATGCCGTCAAGCCCGGCAAACGCGCCGTGATCCTGACCGGTAACGATGACGGCTATCTGGCCGCTCTGGACTTGCACGATCAGGGTGTAGAAGTGGTCGCCGTGGCCGACATGCGCGCCAACCCTGTCGACAGCGACCTGCTGAACGCACTGGAAAAACGCGGCATCCGTTGTCACCCAAGCACGACTGTTTATGAAGCGCTGCATGAAAAATGCATGCGCCATGTCAGCGGCGTGGACTTGCGCAAAATCACAGGGCAAGGTCAGGTCGCCAATAGCGGCCTGACAATCGACTGTGATCTGCTGTGCATGTCCGGCGGGTATATGCCGGTCTACCAGTTGCTGTGCCAGGCGGGCGGCAAGTTGAGCTATGACGATCAGCTCTCGGAATTCACCCTGAGCGGCTTGCCGAAAAACCTCAGCGTGGCCGGTTCGGCCCATGGCTACCATGCACTGGACAACGTACTGGCCGATGCCATTCATGCCAGCGCCGAGGTTGTTGCCGCGCTGGGCCTGGCACTCAACACCAGCCCGCTGCCGCTGCGCAGCGAGGCTCGCGTCAACTTTGCCTGGCCGATCTTTCCTCACCCCAAGGGCAAGGACTTCGTCGATTTCGACGAGGACCTGCAAGTGCGCGACATCGTCAACGCCACGCGCATCGGCTACCGCGACGTGCAACTGGTCAAACGCTACTCCACGGTCGGCATGGGGCCGTCACAAGGTCGGCATTCCGCGCTGCCAACGGCTCGTCTGGTGGCGTCTTCAACCCAGCGCAGTATCAGCGAAACCGGCGTTACCACCGCTCGCCCGCCGTTCGAGGCCGAGAAGCTGGCCCATGTAGCCGGTCGCGCCTTCGACCCTTATCGCCAGACGCCCATGCACCGCCGTCATGTGGAAGCCGGGGCGAAGATGATGCCTGCCGGTATCTGGCAGCGCCCTGCGTTTTACGGCAAGCCTTCGCAGCGTGACGCCTGCATGCAGGCAGAGGCGCATCACGTGCGCACCAAGGTCGGCATCATCGACGTCTCGACACTGGGCGGCCTGGATGTGCGTGGCCCGGATGCCGCCGAACTGCTCAATCGCATGTACACCTTTGCCTTCCTCAAGCAGCCGGTGGGCCGTTCGCGCTATGCGTTGATGACCAACGAACATGGCGTGGTGATCGACGATGGCGTCTGCGCCCGCTTCGCCGATAACCATTTCTACGTCACCGCCACCACCAGCGGCGTGGATCGTATCTATCAACAGATGCTCAAGTGGAATGCCCAATGGCGTCTGAACGTGGACATCGCCAACGTCACGGCGGCGATTTCGGCGGTCAACGTGGCTGGCCCGGACTCGCGCAAGGTGCTGGAAAAAGTCTGCTCGGACCTGGATCTTTCGGCTGAAGGCTTCCCGTATCTGGCAGTGCGCCAAGGCACTGTGGCCGGGATCAAGGCACGTCTGCTGCGAGTGGGTTTCGTCGGTGAACTGGGTTATGAAATCCACGTTCCGGCGCGCCATGCCCTGCAACTGTGGGATGCACTGGTCGAGGCCGGAAAGGCGTACGACATACGTCCATTCGGGGTAGAAACCCAGCGCCTGCTGCGCCTTGAAAAAGGCCACGTGATCATCAGCCAGGACACCGACGGCATGACCCATCCAGGCGAAATCGACATGGGCTGGGCGGTGAGCCGTACAAAACCGTTCTTTGTCGGCCGCCGCTCGGTGGACATCCTTGAAGCCCAGCCGCAGACCCGCAAGCTGGTGGGCTTCACCCTGCCCAAGGCCAGCCCGCAACCACTGGAGGGCCATCTGGTGCTCAAGGGGCCGGACATCAGCGGCAACGTGACCTCCTGCGAATATTCACAGACCCTGGGCAAGATTATTGGCCTGGCCTACGCCGCCTTTGATCAGAGCACGCCCGGCCAGCAGATTCCGATCCGGGTCGAGGACGGTGTCGTGGTCCAGGCCACCGTGGTGAAACTGCCCTTCTTCGATCCTGAAAACCAGCGCCAGGAGCTTTGATCATGTCCAGCCTCAATGCCGAAAACCCTATCGGGCTAAGCCCTGTTCAGTTGTGCACGCTGCTGGACCTCACCGATACCCCGCGTGTGGGCTTTCGCGGCACGCAAAGCGCCGATTATTTGCGGGCCCGTGGCTTCACGCTGCCGGATGCGCCGAACCGGGCCGTGACCCAGGCTGACGGCAGCCATGTCGCCCGCCTGTCGCAGACTGAGTATTTCATTCTGGGCAGCCTCAACGACCATGGCGAACGCATCGCCGACGAAGAGGCACGCTGGGAACTGGACCATAGCGCCAATTACCTGCTGCCGCGCCAGGACAGCCATGCCTGGCTGCAGTTGAGCGGTGCTTGTATTGCCGAAGTAATGGCCAAACTCTGCGGCGTGGACCTGCGCACTCAGGCATTCGGCCCTGGCGCAGTGGCCCAGACTTCAGCGGCGCGTATCAATGTGATAGTGATCAATGCAGGCCTGGAGACAACGCCCTGCTTCCAGATCCTCTGCGACCGCGCTTCACTGGAATATTTCAAGGGCGCGGTGCTGGATGCCATGAACGAGTTCAATGGTTAACATTTCATGAAAAACCTTGCCCCCCATAACAAGGACATCGACTACAGCGTGCCGGCTCTCGCCAGGGGCCTGAGTGTGCTGGGCATGTTCAACGCAAGGACGCGCTCGCTCGGCATCAATGAGATCGCCGAACGCCTGGAAGTGAGCACATCGGCGGTCTACAGGATTCTGTTTACCCTGACCGACATGGGGTACCTGAACAAGGTCAACAGCCAGTACGAGCTGGGCGCCAGGGTCATCAGCGATGGTTTCAGCTACCTGGCCAGCCGCGATATCGTCGAAGTTGCCATGCCGCATCTGAACGAGTTGCGCGACCGTACTTCGCTGTCGTGCCACCTGAGCATTCGCGAACAGACCGACAGCCTGTACCTGTATCGCGCATTCGCGGCGCAACGCCTGTCGGTGAATATCCCGGTGGGCACTCGCATTGCCTGTCACTGCACCGCTATGGGGCGCATGTTGCTCACGGCCTTGAAGGAAGCAGAACTGGGTGCCCTCTATCAGCACATTCGGCTGGACGATTACCCGTCACCTGCCCCGCGCACATTGCCCGAGCTGCAGGCCCTGATCCAGAGCGATCGGGAGCGTGGCTGGGTGTTGCATCGCTCCGATTATTCGACAGCAATTGCCACTTCGATCAAGGATCACACGGGTCAGGTCATTGCGGCCATCAACCTGTCCGGCCCGGATGCGGTCATGGACCCGGAAGGTGCCAAAGAGCGTTTTCAGGCCTTGTTACTTGAGTGCAGCGCCACCCTCAGCCGCGAGCTCGGCCATACAAAGTGACACAAAACCCTCATGAAAATGATGGCATTCTGTTTGCTAAAGATTCTCTCAGGACGGCCGAAATTCTCGGTATGCCATGAGACAGGAGTTGCGGCTGGTTTTTAGCCTGGGTTCTGCTTGTGCGTGCTGTCGTCAGATAACGATTTATAAAAAAATCTGGAGCATGGATGAACATCAAACAAAAACTGACGTGGGCTTTTGCAGTCATTGCATGCCTGCCCATCGTCGTCGTTGCAATTATCGTTATCGTGAACCTGCGAGAAAATGCGACTGACAACTTCGTGAACAGCAGCAGCCGCGAAATTCGTCAGGTCGATAACGCCATGCAGTTGTTCTTCGATGGCATCAGCCAGAACGTCAACTACATTGCCTCGCATCCCCTGATCGCAGGTGCCGGTGGCGACCTGAGAAACTACACGGGCGCGACCCCGACACCCCAGTCTGAAAACGACAAGCTGACCACCGAATTCCTTGTCAGCATTGCCAAGGCTCACCCGGCTTACTCCTACGTCTCCTACGGCCTGATCAACGGCAGCTACGTGATGACGCCGGAAGATCCGAAGATGAGCAATTACGACCCACGCGTTCGTCCCTGGTACAAGACGGCCATGAATAACGTGGGCAAGACCGTGCGCAGCGATGCCTACTACTGGGCTGGCGATGACGCCGTGCTGGTCAGCACCATACGAGCGATCCCCAACACCTTGGGCAACCCTGGCGGTGTCGTGAACATCGACGTATCGCTCAAGCAACTGACCGGCATCGTCAAAGACATCAAGCTCGGCGACAGCGGCTACCTGATCCTGCTGGAAAAGAACGGCAATGTGCTGGTCGATCCCAAGCAGCCGGAGCATAACTTCAAGAAACTCGGCGACCTGGGTGATGGCTTCGCGCAATTGGCCAAAACCGACAAGGGTATGGTTGAAGTGCAGCTCAATGGCGAGCGCTACATGGCCAACGTTTACCCGTCTCCTGAGCTTGGCTGGAGCTTCATCGGCCTGATCAAGCAGGATGAAGTAATGGCCTCAGCCACCCGCCTGACCTGGCTGATCGGCATCATCGCTGCTGTACTGGCAATCGTCTTCGCCATCGTCGGTGCCAGCTTCGCCAGTGTGATCGTGCGTCCGATCCATAGCGTGTCCAGCGGCCTTGAAGGCATCGCCCAAGGTGAAGGCGACCTGACTCACAGCCTGCCTGTGCGCGGCAAGGATGAAACCGCGCAACTGGCCGGCTGGTTCAACCAGTTCCTGGCCGCGATCCGCAGCCTGATCCAGCATATCGGGCAAGCCGCGCACAAGATCCTCGACACCTCGCAAAGCTCTACCCGTGTCTCCAATGACATGGCAGAAGCGGCAGGCCGTCAGCGTGAAGCGGTGGATATGGTGTCCACGGCGTTCCATGAAATGGTCGCCACCGCCAACGAAGTCGCCCGCTCCTGCAGCCAGGCTGCGGAATCGGCCGACAACGGTCAACAGCAGGCCCGCGAAGGTCAGCGGCAGATTGATGACGCGGTGAGCAGTGTTGACAAGCTGAGTTCGGAAATCGCCCGCTCGGCCAAGGACATGTCGGACCTGGAAAAAGACAGCAACGACATTCAGTCGATCCTCGACACCATTCGCTCCATCGCCGAACAGACCAACCTGCTGGCGCTCAACGCCGCCATCGAGGCTGCTCGTGCTGGCGAACAAGGCCGTGGCTTTGCGGTAGTCGCCGACGAAGTCCGCGCCCTGGCCAAACGCACCGCCGACTCGACAGCCGAGATCGATACCCTGCTGGGTAACCTGGCACGGCGCACCGCGTCCGTGGCGCAACAGATGCACGCCAGCCTGGATGTCTCGCAGCAATCGGTCACCAAGATCGGTCAGGCTCGCAGCAGCTTCGGGCAAATCCGCGAATCGGTGGACGTGATCCGCGACATGAATACTCAGATCGCCACAGCGGCCGAAGAGCAGCATCAGGTAGCAGAAGACATCAACCGCCACATCAGCCAGATCCATGGCGATGCACAACTGATTGCCGACCTCTCCGACTCGGCCCGCAATGACTCCCACAGCCTGGCAACCCTCTCCAACGAGCTGGATGCCCTGGTACGCAAGTTCAAGACCTGATAGCGATAACCTGGTCACAATCCGTGGGAGGGGCCTTGGCCGCGACAGCCAGTTGTCGCGGCCAAGGCCCCTCCCACAAGACTGATCAGCATTACCCCGCAGCCCCCCTCTACACCACTACTGCAACGAATGGCGTGATCCCTGAAAAAGCCAAAGGTTCCCTTTATCATTCCCGCTGATAATAACCTTCGGTTTATTCGATTCGTTAATAGAACCCCCTCACAACAGAATCCGCCCATCTCATACTATCGGCGGATTTTCCCATGTCTAAGTCTCTCTCTCATTTGCGCTATCCCCTGACCGCCCTCGCCCTGATCGTGATCAGTGCCTGTGGACGCGCACCAGAGGCCACCATGGCTCCAGCAGCCGCCAAAGTCAGCGTCGCCAAGGTGCTGGAACAGCCAATCAACGAATGGGATGAGTTCACCGGTCGCCTCGAAGCGCCGGAAACCGTCGAGGTCCGTCCACGGGTTTCGGGGCAGATCGATCAGGTTGCTTTCACCGACGGTTCGCTGGTGAAGAAAGGCGACTTGCTGTTCCAGATCGACCCTCGTCCTTTCCAGGCGGAAGTCCGCCGTCTTGAAGCTCAACTGCAACAGGCTCGCGCCGTAGCCAATCGCAGTGAAAACGAAGCCGAACGCGGTGAGCGTCTGCGCACCAACAATGCCATTTCCGCCGAACTGGCCGACTCGCGCACCACCTCGGCCCAGGAAGCAAAAGCCGGCGTTGCAGCAATCCAGGCACAACTGGACGTGGCCAAACTCAACCTGAGCTTCACCCGCGTCACTGCGCCCATCAGCGGTCGCGTCAGCCGTGCCGAAATCACTGCCGGCAACATCGTGACTGCCGATGTCACGCCGCTGACCAGTGTGGTGTCCACCGACAAGGTCTACGCCTACTTCGACGCCGACGAGCGCGTATTCCTCAAGTACACCGAACTGGCGCGCAAGGGCCAGCGTGGCCAGACCACTCCGGTCTATCTGGGGCTGTCCAACGAAGCCGGCAACCCTCATCTGGGCCAGATGAACTTCGTCGACAACCAGGTCAATCCCCGGACCGGCACCATTCGCGGTCGCGCCGTGTTCGACAACACCGACGGCAGCTTCACTCCCGGCTTGTACGCACGCCTCAAGCTGGTGGGTAGCGGCACCTATTCGGCCGTGCTGATCAACGATGAAGCCGTGGGCACCGATCTGGGCAAGAAATTCGTGCTGGTGATGGACAAGGACAACAAGCCGACCTATCGCTTCGTCGAGCTGGGCCCCAAGCTTGAAGGTCTGCGCATCGTGCGCAGCGGCCTGGGCAAAGACGACACCATCATCGTCAAAGGCTTGCAGCGCGTTCGCCCTGGCCAGCCTGTAGACCCTGAAGTGACGCCAATGGCCTCCAGCGAAACACTGGCTGCACTGCTCAAACAACGCCAGGCCCTCGAAGCCAGCAATCTGTCACAAGTGGCGCCCAAGGCGGCCGTCAAAATCGCCAGCGCAACTGCGCCTCGCGGCTAAGGGACTCGTCCGATGAACTTCTCCAAATTCTTTATCACGCGGCCGATCTTCGCGGCAGTGCTGTCACTGCTGATCCTGATCGCCGGTGCCATCTCGCTGTTCCAGTTGCCGATCAGCGAATACCCGGAAGTGGTTCCGCCCACAGTCGTGGTACGTGCCAGCTTCCCCGGCGCCAACCCCAAGGTCATCGGTGAAACCGTTGCTTCGCCACTGGAACAGGCCATCACCGGCGTCGAGAACATGTTGTACATGTCCTCGCAGTCCACGGCCGACGGCAAGCTGACCCTGACCATCACCTTTGCGCTGGGCACTGACCTGGACAACGCTCAGGTACAGGTACAGAACCGCGTGACCCGTACCGAACCCAAGCTGCCCGAGGAAGTGACCCGTATCGGTATCACCGTGGACAAGGCGTCTCCCGACCTGACCATGGTCGTGCACTTGACCTCCCCGGACAACCGCTACGACATGCTGTATCTGTCCAACTATGCCGTGCTCAACATCAAGGATGAGCTGGCACGACTGGGCGGCGTCGGTGACGTGCAACTGTTCGGTATGGGTGACTACTCGCTGCGTGTCTGGCTGGACCCGAACAAGACCGCTTCACGCAATCTGACCGCAACCGATGTGGTCAATGCCATTCGTGAGCAGAACCGTCAGGTCGCTGCAGGTCAACTGGGCGCACCGCCCTCCCCGAGCGCCACCAGCTTCCAGATGTCGATCAACACTCAGGGCCGTCTGGTCACTGAAGAAGAGTTCGAGAACGTCGTCATTCGCGCCGGTGCGGATGGTGAAATCACTCGCCTCAAGGATGTAGCCCGTGTGGAACTGGGCTCCAACCAGTACGCCTTGCGCTCGCTGCTCAACAACAAACCGGCGGTCGCCCTGCCGATCTTCCAGCGCCCAGGCTCCAACGCCATCGATATCTCGAATGACGTGCGCAGCAAAATGGCCGAGCTGAAAAAAGGCTTCCCTGAAGGCATGGACTACAGCATCGTCTATGACCCGACCATTTTCGTGCGCGGCTCCATCGAAGCGGTGATCCATACACTGTTTGAAGCGCTGATTCTGGTTGTTCTGGTGGTGATCCTGTTCCTGCAGACCTGGCGCGCCTCGATCATCCCGCTGGTGGCTGTACCGGTTTCGCTGATCGGTACATTCGCGGTCATGCACATGTTCGGCTTCTCCCTGAACGCTTTGTCACTGTTCGGGTTGGTACTGGCCATCGGTATCGTGGTGGACGACGCCATCGTCGTGGTGGAAAACGTCGAGCGTAATATCGAGCTGGGACTGTCGCCCATGGAGGCGACCCACAAGGCCATGGGCGAAGTGACCGGGCCGATCATCGCCACGGCGCTGGTGCTGTGTGCGGTCTTCGTACCGGCAGCGTTCATTTCCGGGCTGACAGGCCAGTTCTATAAACAGTTCGCCCTGACCATTGCCATCTCGACGGTGATCTCGGCATTCAACTCCCTGACCCTGTCGCCCGCTCTGGCCGCGGTCCTGCTCAAGGCTCATGGTGCGCCAAAAGACAAGTTCTCACTGTTCCTGGACCGGATACTCGGTGGCTGGCTGTTCCGTCCGTTCAACCGTTTCTTCGAGAAAGCCAGCCATGGCTATGTCGGCACCGTCGCCCGTGTCATCCGCAGCAGCGGTATCGCACTGTTGGTTTACGCCGGTCTGATGGTCATGACCTGGATGGGCTTCTCCAGCACGCCGACCGGTTTCGTACCGAGCCAGGACAAGCAGTATCTGGTCGCCTTCGCCCAGTTGCCAGACGCCGCCAGCCTGGATCGCACCGAAGATGTCATCAAGCGTATGTCCGATCTGGCGCTGCAACAGCCGGGCGTGGAAAACGCCATTGCCTTCCCGGGCCTGTCGATCAACGGTTTCACCAACAGCCCCAACAATGGTGTGGTATTCGTTGCACTCAAGGACTTTGACCAGCGCAAGGACCCGAGCCAGTCGGCCAATGCCATCGCTGGCGCGCTGAACGGCAAGTTCGCCTCCATTCAGGATGCTTACATGGCGATCTTCCCGCCACCGCCGGTACAAGGGCTGGGCACCATTGGCGGTTTCCGTCTGCAAGTCGAAGACCGTGGCAACCTGGGCTATGACGAGTTGTACAAGGAAACCCAGAACGTCATCGCCAAGAGCCGCAGCGTGCCGGAACTGGCAGGCCTGTTCACCAGCTACACCGTGAACGTGCCGCAGGTCGATGCCGCCATCGACCGCGAAAAAGCCAAGACCCACGGCGTTGCAATCAGCGACATCTTCGACACCCTGCAGGTTTACCTGGGCTCGTTGTATGCCAACGACTTCAACCGCTTCGGTCGCACCTACCAGGTCAACGTCCAGGCCGAGCAGCAGTTCCGTCAGGAGTCTGACCAGATCGGGCAACTCAAGGTGCGCAACAATCTGGGTGAAATGATCCCACTGGCGACCTTCGTCAAGATCAGCGATACCGCCGGCCCCGACCGAGTGATGCACTACAACGGCTTCATTACCGCAGAAATCAATGGTGCTGCTGCACCGGGCTACAGCTCCGGTCAGGCAGAGGCCGCCATCGAGAAACTGCTCAAGGAAGAACTGCCCAACGGCATGGTCTACGAGTGGACAGACCTGACGTACCAGCAAATTCTCTCGGGTAATACCGCGCTGTTTGTCTTCCCGCTCTGTGTGCTGCTGGCCTTCCTGGTACTGGCGGCCCAATACGAAAGCTGGAGCCTGCCACTGGCGGTGATCCTGATCGTACCGATGACGCTGCTGTCAGCCATCGCCGGGGTCATGATTGCCGGTAGCGACAACAACATCTTTACCCAGATCGGACTCATCGTACTGGTGGGCCTGGCGTGCAAGAACGCGATTCTGATCGTCGAGTTCGCCAAGGATAAACAGGAAGAAGGCATGAGCCCGCTGGATGCGGTGCTGGAAGCCTGCCGCCTGCGTCTACGCCCGATCCTGATGACCTCGTTCGCCTTCATCATGGGTGTGGTACCACTGGTGATCTCCAGCGGTGCCGGTGCCGAGATGCGTCATGCCATGGGCGTGGCGGTGTTCTCCGGGATGCTTGGCGTGACCTTCTTCGGTCTGCTGCTGACGCCGGTGTTCTATGTGCTGATCCGTAACTATGTAGAGCGCCAGGAAGTCCGCAAGGCAGCCAGGGCACAGAAACTGAACACCTTGCCTGCGGAGATGCATTGATGAGCGCGCTTAAACTTTTCGCTCCGACCCTGCTGGTTCTGGCGCTGGCGGCTTGTGCCGTCGGCCCGGACTACAAGGCACCCGAAACGGCTCCGGCAAAACTCGCTTCGGCCGCTCAGGGCAACCACGACCGCAGCAAGGTGGATACCCTGTGGTGGCAGCAGTTCGACGACCCGACCCTCAACACGCTGGTCAGCCGTTCACTGGATGGCAACCGTGACCTGCGCGTGGCCTTTGCCCGCCTGAAATCGGCACGGGCGATTCGCGATGACGTCAGCAACGACGCCATGCCCGTGATCACCAGCCGTGCCAGCAGCGATCTGGGCAAAGGCCAGCAACCGGGCACCACCGAGCGCAGGGTCAACACCGAACGCTATGACCTGGGTCTGGACATGGCCTGGGAGCTGGATCTGTTCGGTCGCATCCAACGGCAACTTGAAGCCAGCGAAGCCGATCAGGAAGCCGCCGAAGCCAACCTGTATCAGCTTCAGGTAACGCTGATTGCCGAAGTGGTCGATGCCTATGGCCAATTGCGCGGTGCTCAACTACGTGAGGCGATTGCCCGGGACAACCTGAAAAACCAGCAGGACTCCCGAGGCGTGACCACCCAGTTGCGCGATGCCGGTGTCGGCAACGAACTGGACGTGGTACGCGCCGACGCCCGCCTCGCCGCCGTCGAAGCCAGCGTGCCGCAGTTGCAGGCCGAGCAGGTGCGTCAGCGCAACCGCATCGCGACCTTGCTGGGCGAACGGCCCGAGAACCTCAGTGTGGACCTGAGCCCGGCAAAACTGCCGGCCATTGCCAAGGCCTTGCCGATTGGCGATCCGGCGCAGGTCTTGCGTCAGCGTCCTGACATCCGTGCAGCCGAACGGCAACTGGCGGCCTCCACCGCACGTATCGGCGTGGCGACTGCCGATCTGTTCCCGCGGGTCAGCCTCAGCGGCTTCCTGGGCTTTACTGCCGGACGCGGTTCGCAGATAGGCTCTTCGGCTGCACGAGCCTGGGCGCTTGGCCCGAACATCACATGGGCCGCTTTCGATCTGGGCAGCGTCCGCGCCCAGATCCGCAGCGCCGATGCCGATGCCGAAGGCGCGCTGGCGAACTATGAACAGCAAGTACTGCTGGCACTCGAAGAGTCGGAAAACGCTTTCAGCGACTACGACAAACGCCAGCAACGCCTGCTGGCTCTGATTCGCCAGAGCGAATCGAGTCGTGCCGCAGCGAGGCTGGCGTCCATCCAGTACCGCGAAGGCACGGCGGACTTCCTGGTCCTGCTGGATGCCGAGCGGGAGCGACTGGCCGCCGAAGATTCCCAGGCTCAGGCAGAGATCGAGACCTATCGCGGGATCGTGGCCATCTACAAGGCTTTGGGCGGCGGGTGGCAACCGCAAGCCTGACAGCTTGATTACATGACCGATCAGCCCTGCGTTCCTTGAGCGCGGGGCTTTTTTTCGTCCCGTATTCACAGGCTATTCAAGATTGAAGTTTGACAGCAGCCAGTCACTGCCCGAAGCTTCATGCCGTCTGGAACTGGAACCCGGTATGCCCAAAATGCCTTTACAGGGCTCATCGCCTCACCCTGGCACCCGACGCCGCAGGCTGGTCGGTATCGCCGTTGCATCCGTCATGCTGGTGGCGCTGTCATTGGTCGTGTGGTCATGGCGCAGTCCCCCTGCCCAACCCGCCGCAAAACTGAATCACACCTACGCTCAGGCAATGCAGCAGGCTCATGATGGCAAGCCTGGCGCAGCGCGCATGCTTTATCAGCAACTGGCGCGTACGGACCTTTCACCTACCCATCGCATGGCCCTGCTGGCCGAACTGGGCAATTATCCAAGCCCTCAGGCACTCAAGTTACTCAATGGCTGTCTCAAGGACCCATCGCCCCAGGTGCGTCAGGCGGCCATCGAAGCCAGTATGGAGCTGATACCCGACAACAAACGCAGCCTGTTGCTGGGCCCCTTGCTGGAAGATACAGAACAATCCGTGAGATTCAGCGCCACCCGCGCATTGCTTGGGCTCTCTGCGGATGATCTGGGTCTGTATTTCGCTGTTCTGCAACAAAGCGCCGAAACCTATCAGGAAGCCCTGAAAACCCAGCCACAGACAGCGCAGAACCAGTTACAGCTGGCAAAACTCTATCTGCAGACCGGGGATCTGGAACCTGCGCTTTCAGCCCTGAAGAACGCCATTGCCCTGGACCCGGATAACATCGAAGCCGCCCTTGCGCATATCGAACTGCTGGACAAGAAGGGCCAGGCGGATCAGGCCCGCAGCCTTTTCGCGAAGTTACTGGAGCGCAACCCGGAGTCCTCTGTGCTGCAACACGCATTGGGCATGTGGCTGCTGCACCATGGACAGAGCGAGTACGCACTGCTCAGCCTGGCCAAAGCGGCAGAACTTGAACCGGGGAACAATGATTACCGCTATGACCTGGCAGTAGCGCTGCATGATCTGGATCAACTGGAAGCCGCGCAAAAACAATTGGCTCAGATACTGCAGAACCAGCCTGCCAACCGACGTGCCCGGGTTTTACTGATCCAGTACTGGAAAGAAAACGGCCAATTGCAGAACGTACAGGTATTGCTGGCTGAGCTGGAGCAGCAGAATCCCGATGATCCGGCCCTCCAGCAGGGGCTCTAGACGCTTGGCAGGCAGGCTTTTTACCTGCCTGAAAGTAAGCATTTCGCGTCTTTTTTTAACCTGTTCCGACATATTTCACACTTCTTCACGCCCCACCTAATATCGGAAATAACTTACAACCTGCTTCGTCCGATATCACAAGCAGTGATAGAAACCGCCAACTGATGAACGCAGTTTCATTTAATCATTTTCAAGAATACTATTTTCTAACTCGTAAAAAACGTGCATTATTTACGGGCAACTGATTATAACTACCCACTACTCCCGCACGCCTGACGGAACCTTTAGTTTCATCATTGAAAAGGCGGGGGCCGGGTAGGAAACCAAATGAGCGAGTCGGCCTAACGTTTTTGTCATATCGCTTTATCGGGCTATCAACAGCCACTACACCGTTGGAGTATTTTATTTGTCCAGACTTGCCGAGTTCCGCGCAGCAGAGAAAGCCCTTCAAGAACAGCTTGCACAGCTGGAATCCCTGAAGAATGATGCCGGACTGAAAAAAGAGATTGAATTCGAGCAGAAGCTTCAGGACCTGATGGGCAGCTACGGCAAAAGCCTGCGCGACATCATTGCAATCCTCGACCCTGCCAGCTCCACGTCCCTGGTTGCCCCGGCCCCGGGCCCAAAACGCCGTCGCGCGCGGGTTGTAAAGGTCTATCAGAACCCGCACACAGGCGAGCTGATTGAAACCAAAGGCGGTAACCACCGCGGCCTCAAAGCCTGGAAAGAGCAATACGGCGTCGAGACTGTCGATTCCTGGCTGCGCGCCTGATCACACTTTGTCGTCAAGGCAAGCCCTGCATCTGCAGGGCTTTTTATTGCACAGACCCAACTCATATATATGAATAGGGAAGCATGAATAATTCATATACATGCCGCCTACTTCGGCACGATTTGCATATAACACCTGATGACATACCGTAGACCCTGCTCACGTTAAAATAATGACGCCAATAAAATCTCCGCACACCAACATAGCAGCCACTGTTGCAACTTGAAGAATTCACCCCCTCGTTCAGCATTCCGACAGCTTCATGACGATGTGTAACTCGATGTGAAGTGCATCATTTTCCTCTCACGACTACACATCTGCTTCACCGAAAATCATCGCCGCTTTGCAGGACTGATCACGCGAAGATGCTAACTTTTTGACGAGTCGCGAATAGTGTCCGACAGGATTGTGCAAAAGACCGGCTCAAATGATTTGCGACCTGCACCTCAAGGTAATAAGCATCAAGTCAGGACTTCACATTTTTTTCACACGTCTTATTACAAGATGAAGGCCGCTAAAGGAATAGCGCCCCATGCCCGCCTCGGCGGGCTTCTTTTTGTCTGCAGGAAAGCATCAAGGCGTAGAGTCGAGCTTCAGCCCTTCCCTGATACGCAAAACCTCATCCTTGTTCGCCGCATAACCATCCACCGATCCGGCATAGGACAACGACCACGCCATCTCCTTGTTCGCCGCTGCCACCAGGGTCTGGGTCATTACATGCACGCCGTTCTGGGTCACCGTACAGGTGGTTTCCAGCGAAGGGATCACACTGAGCCGCCCTTCGCGCACATGGGTGCACACGCTCTGCATGCCGCTGCGAGCGAAATTGACCTGAATCGACTTGCGCATCTCCAGCAAAACAGCCTGAACATTGACTTCATGGCCAGGCACCAGACGTGACTGGGTCAGTTCCATCACCATACTCGGATTACCGGCCTGATCGTTTTTGACTGCGCGTTGTCTGACTTGCACGGACGGTTGAGTGGCAGGATCCGCTGCCGGCAGCGATTCCACCTCCCAGCCCGCCGGCCAGATGATCATTGCATCGGCGGCATGTGCACCTGCTGCAGCCAGGCACAGGCTGATGAACAAGGATCTGCATGGCAAGAACGTCATGATCGGAGCTACTCAGTACAGGAAACTGGAAATTCTGAGCCTGTCGCCCGCCACGAGCAAGGGCCGAAGCACTTTTTGATCAGCGCAAGGTTTGGCACTGGCCGCCCTGCCCCGTATCATTTGGCAATTTTTGAACACTCTGTTGGAGATCCCCATGAGCCTGCAAGAACTCAACACCTTCCCTGGCGTGACCGCTGAACCCGAAGCGGCCACACAGCGCTTCGTGTTCAACCACACCATGCTGCGCGTCAGGGACGTCACTGCCTCGCTGGACTTCTACACCCGTGTACTGGGTTTCAGCCTGGTAGAAAAGCGCGACTTCCCGGAAGCCGAGTTCAGCCTGTACTTCCTGGCACTGGTCGACAAGGCCCAGATCCCTGCCGACGACAAGGCTCGCCACGAGTGGATGAAATCCATCCCCGGCATTCTGGAACTGACCCACAACCACGGCACCGAAAAAGACCCGGCTTTCAGCTACCACAACGGCAACAGCGACCCGCGTGGCTTCGGACATATCTGCATCTCCGTACCGGACGTGCATGCGGCCTGCGAGCGTTTTGAAAAGCTCGGTGTGGACTTCCAGAAACGCCTGGCCGATGGCCGCATGAACAACCTGGCCTTCATCAAGGACCCGGATGGCTACTGGGTGGAAATCATCCAGCCGACGCCGCTGTAACCCGTCACCTTATGTACACCGTAGGAGCGAATTTATTCGCGAATGGTCCATGTACATAAAAAAAGCCCCATGATCACTCATGGGGCTTTTTTGTATCTGCTGTCCCGTCCTGAATAAGGTTTACACCTTCTAACTTCTTTTCAGGAAGGTGCAATGGACACGGGCGCGAAG
>NZ_JAIGPJ010000042.1:0-48019 GCF_019719005.1 Pseudomonas cichorii | reverse complement strand
TGGCCTGAGCCCTGTCGACTACAGGGCTCAGGCTGCTGGCTGAAACCGTCCAACTTTTGGGGGGCAGTTCACACCGTAGGAGCGAATTCATTCGCGAACCAGCGCCATATTCAAAAAACATCCGTGAAAAGAAGCACATAGCTGGCCCTTTGATTTCTGTTTCGTTGGCAAACTCGCTTTCCTTTCAGAAGCTTGGGTGCTGGCGCTATGCGGAGTTTTGCATTGACCGTTGCGATGTTTGTCCTGGCCGGCGTTTCGGTCGGGGTTCAGGCCAAGGAGTTGACCAAGAGCACGCGCTCGATATGCACATGGGGTTCGGGTATCGCGGCCGGGGCTCAGGAGTCGAAGCTTGCCGGGATTTCTCTCTATGGCGCGCGTAACAAACTGCAGGCTCGCAAGTTTCCCCAACCCTGGATGCGCATGACCGCAATGGGCATCACGGAACAGACCTACAAAAGCACATCACGCCTCAAACCCGCCGCCATCAAGCAAACCTACTACGAACAATGCGTCAAACATGAGCTGGCGCGCAGGTAAACTCTCGCCGCTCATTCCTTAATGGCGGCTGTATGCAGGGCACCTTCGGGTGCGCCGATTCTTGGCTCATCGGTCTACTAACCTGTGTGCGGCTGCCTCCCACACCGCCTTCAAAAACACCCCGCCCCAGATCCTTTATGCACAACCCGTTCAGAATAAAAACGATTTTTCCGCAGATCCGTGCCGTTATTCGCACTTTGTCGCGAAGCGCCGTTTTTCGAGGCTTCTGACCTGGGTGTCAGGAAAAAACAAGGCGCTTCAGTAACTGGCGCACTAAGGTTTTAGAACGCTTGTCTGAATTTTCATCAACAGAGTTATCCACAGGATGTTCTGTTGATTTGGGTCATTGCTTTTGAGCCAGAACCAGCAGGTTGCGCGGGGTGAGTTGGCTGTCGCAGAAGGTGCCGACGCTGACGCTGTAACCATGCTCCTGCACGGACATGGCTCGATCCAGAACCAGCCACAACTCCAGAGGGCGGCGGAACAGGTTGCGTACCAGTTCCAGATTGCGCACCTCGGCCAGTCGCTGCCAGCCAGCGGCTTCCAGTTCGGCCCAGTCCTGCTGGCTTGGGGCTGGCAGGTTTTTCAGGTCTGCCAGTTCGTGACAGTAGTCGCTGTAGGGTTTGTCCAGCCAACTGACGGGCAGTGAAGGTGTGGGCAAATATTCATCAATGCCGCGTAAACGGCGTTGCAGCAGGTCAAACCCAAGGCGGCGAGCCATGGAGGTGTCGCGTTGACGGCGGATGCGGGCACCCGCTGTAACGGTTTCGCTCAGTGGCAGGCCCAGTTCGTCCCGAGACAGCTTCAAGGCGGAGCTGCGGCCTTCGCTGGACAGCGCCTGATACTCGTCGAACCGTGTGCGGTTGTAACAGCACGGGGCAATGGCCATCTGTATGCAGCCTGTCTGGCTGGCGACCTGCATCAATTGCACATGCAGATCGCCGCAGGCGTGCAGGGCAACGGGGGTGTGTTCGGGTTTGAGGTGGCGCCAGGTGTCATCGGCCATGACATCCTGTTCCACATGTTCAGCCTCGATGTGTTGCCGGGTGCTGAGTTTACGACCGGCCTCGATCAGAGCCGGATCGCGCTCCAGGCAGGTCAATTTCTGTCCGCTTTGTGTCAGACGACGGCCCAGATGCCCTTTGCCCGAACACCAGTCGAGCCAATGAGTGGCGTTTTGCCGGAATTGCAGATGGCTGGCAAAGGCCTCGATCTGCTGCCACTTACGCCCTGGCACATCGACGCTCTGGCGTGGCTCCACCGGCTCAAGCGGATAGGCAGGCAGTTCGCCGAGATGCGCCAACTCAAAGGCTTCGTCGGCCAACTGCCTGAAGGGGTAGGGCGCGTCGAGACGTTCGGGGTGATTGTGCGCGGCTTCGGCTTGATCCAGCGTGCGCTGGCGCAGCCACGTGGCAAGCGTCGGATATTGCTGTTCCCACGGCATGTGCAGGTGCGTGAAAGGCTTGGGTCGCCACAGCGCCTGATGCGCGAACAGAAAACTGTCCAGCGCCCGAAAGCGGCTGCGAATGTGTTCATCCTGCAAGCAAGTATCAGAAGGCATGATGTTGACCGGGTGTGAGGGCTGACTCTGTAAAAGCCAGCCCCCTTCATATCAGCGCCCTTGGCTGGCGTCTACGCGTAATATCCGTTCCAGCAATCTGAACCCCTGGACCAGCACATAGGCCATGACCAGATAGAACATGCCCGCCGCGAAGAAAATCTCCACCGGCAGGTAAGTGCGGGCAATGATGGTGCGCGCCATGCCGGTCAGTTCCAGCAGCGTGACCGTGCTGGCCAGGGCGCTGGCCTTGAGCATCAGAATCACTTCGTTGCTGTAGGCGGGCAGGCCGATGCGGGCTGCGCGAGGCAGGATGATATAGAACAGCGCTTTCCACTTGGACATGCCCAGCGCCCGTGCAGCCTCTACTTCTCCTACCGGAACGGCCTGGATTGCGCCGCGCAGAATCTCGGCAATGTAGGCAGCGGTATGCAGGGTCATGGTGATGACGGCACACCAGAACGGGTCACGCAGGTATGGCCAGAGCGGCCCTTTGCGTACTGCTTCGAACTGCGCCAGCCCGTAATAGACCAGAAACAGTTGCACCAGCAACGGTGTACCGCGAAAGAAGAAGATGTAGGCATAAGGCAGCGCACGCACGTATAGATGTTTCGACGAGCGGGCGATACCCAGCGGGATGGCGATGATCAGACCGGCGGTAACTGCAATCGCCACCAGTTCCAGAGTCAGGGTCGCGCCCTGCGCCAGTTTCGGCAGCCACTTGATGATGACTTCCCAGTTCATGACGCGCTCCTCACGAAGCCGCGAGCGGCACGTTTTTCCAGAAAGTGCATGCCGATCATGGCCAGAATGGTCAGGGCCAGGTACATGAAGGCGGCGACCAGATAGAACACGAAGGCGTCCTTGGTGACGCTGACGGCAATCTGCGAATGCCGCATGATTTCTTCAAGGCCGATGACCGAAACCAGCGCGGTGTCTTTCATCAGGATCATGAACAGGTTGCCCAGGCCTGGCAGCGCGATGCGCCACATCTGCGGCAGGATCAGTCTGAACAGAATGCGCGAACGCGACATGCCCAGCGCCAGGCCGGCTTCGCGATGGCCTTTGGGAATGGCCAGGATAGCGCCGCGAAAGACTTCGGTCGCATAGGCGCCAAAGCACAGGCCCAGGGCAATGACACCCGCAGCAAAGGCGTTGAGCTCAAGGTCTGGAATGCCGAGCATTTCGCCCAGGGCGCGCATGCCGTTGACGGTGCCGAAGTAAATCAGCAACACCCAGAGCAATTCAGGAATACCGCGCACCAGCGTCGAGTAAGTACCGCCCAGCCATTGCAGCGGCTTGTAAGGCGAGGTTTTGGCCAGGGCGCCGAGCAGCCCCAGTATCAGCCCCAGACACAGGGCCGAGAGGGCAAGCTGAACAGTCATCAGCGCACCAGCCGCAAGGGCCGGGCCGAATCCTTGGAGGTCAATATTCATGGGCAGGCTTTGCTAGGGACGGGCCGTCACGCCTTCAGGAAGGACGCAACGGCCACGTCAGGCAGATCAGAGAATGCTGAACGGGAAGTACTTGTCGTTGATCTTCTTGTAGGTGCCGTCAGCGATGATTTCTTTCAGAGCGTCATTGAGTCTTTCGCGCAGCGGGTCGCCCTTGCGCACTGCAATGCCGATCTTGTCGTTCTGCTCGACGGGATCACCTTTGAACTCGAAGTTCTTGCCAGCGTCGCTTTTCAGCCACTCGTAGCTGACGTATTTGTCGGCCAGCATGGCGTCGACACGACCGGAAGCCAGGTCGAGGTAGGCGTTTTCCTGAGTGTCGTAGAGCTTGATGGTCACGCTGTCGCCCAGCTTGTCTTCAAGCCAGGTGCCGGACAGTGTGGCGCGCTGGGCGCCGATGATCTTGCCGCTGAGCGACGCCTTGGCGGCTTCGACGGTTTCGGTGTTGATCTGCGAATCTTTCGGCGCGATGAACTGCAGCTTGTTGGAATAGTACGGATTGGTGAAATCCACAGCCTGCTTGCGCTCGTCTGTGATCGACAATGACGAGATCAGGAAGTCGAACTTTCTGGAGTTGAGTGCCGGAATGATGCCGTCCCAGTCGGAAGTGACGACCGAGCACTCGACTTTCATCTTGGCGCACAGGGCCTGGCCGATTTCGTAATCGAAACCGACGACCTGCCCGCTGGCGTCCTTGTTGTTGAACGGCGGGTAAGCGGCTTCGATGCCCATTTTCAGGGTTTCAGCAAAAGCACTGCTGCTGAGTGCCACAGTGGCAGCGGCTGCCAGCAGGAACTTCTTGTACATCTGCATGGGGGTTGCTCCGTTAGCGATTGCTCGACATGAATTGTTTACACCTTACCGACAGCGGGTTCTCGAATACTTGCTGTGGTGTGCCCTGTTCTTCGACCTGTCCCTGATGCAAAAAGACGACTTCACTGGAAACTTGTCGCGCAAAACTCATTTCGTGGGTCACCAGCAGCATAGTCCGGCCTTCTTCGGCCAGTGCGCGGATGACGTTGAGCACTTCCTGGACCATTTCCGGGTCCAGCGCGGAGGTCGGCTCATCGAACAGAATCACTTTAGGCTGCATGGCCAGCGTGCGTGCGATGGCGGCGCGTTGCTGCTGGCCACCGGAAAGCTGTGCGGGGTAGGCGTGGCGTTTGTCGGCGATACCGACCTTGGCCAGCAGCGCTTCAGCGACTTCGATGGCTTCGGCCTTGCTCTGGCCCAGCACCCGGCGCGGAGCTTCGATGATGTTGTCGAGCACGCTCATGTGCGGCCACAGATTGAAGTTCTGGAACACAAAACCGATCTCGCTGCGCATGCGATTGATCTGTCTGTTATCGGCGGCGACCAGCTCGCCATTCTTGGCGGCCTTGAGCTTCAGTTCTTCACCCGCTATCAGGATCTGACCCTGATGAGGGTTCTCCAGCAGGTTGATGCAGCGAAGCAGCGTGGACTTGCCTGAACCGGATGAACCCAGGATCGAGATCACATCACCGTCACGAGCGGTCAGGGAGATGCCTTTGAGCACGTCCAGCTTTCCGTAGCGCTTGTGCAGATTGCGGATTTCCAGGGCGGGCGTGGCCTCGGCCATGTAGGGACCTCATATATTTTGTGCGCCCTTCGACCGGGGCGAGCGCCAAGCTAGCACAGGGCTTGAAGGACAACCAACAGCGTCAGGTCTGGCGGGCAGGGTTATGCGATGGGTGTCGCATCATCGCAGCAGACTGTCGCCGCAAGGCAAGCGATGCGTCTGTTTGATGCCTGTTTGCCAGCCGGAATGCGCGAAAAAGGCGCGATGTTGCCAGCTTTGGCCGGGTGTTGGAAGGGGCTTTTGCGCTTCCTTGCACCATATGCGAGCTTAACCGATTCAGGGTGTGTGTTTTCGGTGCATTAATGTGGGTAAGTCGTGAGGTGTTCGGTAACAAAACCTGCAAGCCACAGAAAGAATTCTTTCTTTCACTTCCATGCTTGCGGGCTGCAAGCCTTGCGTTCCAAGTGCGACGTCGTTTTTGAAATATTTTGGCGCACTTTTTGCGTAAATAATAAAGAACGGCACCGTTGCTTTCTTTTTACGAGGGGTTTCGGTGTGTATCGCTCGTCTTGCAAAAGGTGGTTTTCATGAGCAGTACCGCTAACTCTTCCGAGCTTGAACAGGGGCTGAAACCTCGGCACATCACGATGCTGTCGATTGCCGGTGTAATCGGCGCAGGCTTGTTCGTAGGTTCAGGTCATGCGATTGCGGCAGCCGGCCCAGCCGTGCTGCTTTCGTATGCCGCAGCCGGTACGCTGGTTGTACTGGTGATGCGCATGCTGGCCGAAATGGCTGTGGCCTCGCCTGACACCGGTTCGTTTTCCACATACGCCGACCGAGCCATCGGGCACTGGGCCGGTTTCACAATCGGCTGGCTGTACTGGTGGTTCTGGGTGCTGGTGATCCCGCTGGAGGCCAACGCCGCCGCGACCATTCTGCATGCCTGGTTTCCCGACGTGGCGATCTGGGTGTTCACTCTGGTGATTACGTTATTGCTGACGGCCACCAACCTGTTCAGTGTGAAGAACTACGGCGAGTTCGAGTTCTGGTTCGCGCTGATCAAGGTCGTTGCGATCATTGCGTTCGTGGTGCTGGGTGTCGTGGCGATCTTCGGGCTGCTGCCGACCAGCAATGTCAGCGGCGTCAGCCACTTGTTCGATACTCAGGGCTTCATGCCCAACGGTCTGGGCGCGGTCCTGGCGGCAATGCTGACCACCATGTTTTCCTTCATGGGGACCGAGATCGTGACCATCGCGGCTGCCGAATCCAAGAACCCGGGCAAGCAGATCACCAAGGCCACCAACTCGGTGATCTGGCGGATCTTCCTGTTCTATCTGGTTTCGATCTTTATCGTCGTGTCGCTGGTGCCATGGAACGACAGTCGTCTGGCTGAAGTGGGCTCCTATCAGACGGTGCTGGATGTGATGGGGATTCCCAACGCCAAACTGATCGTGGATCTGGTGGTGCTGGTCGCAGTGACCAGTTGCCTGAATTCCGCGCTCTACACCGCTTCGCGCATGCTCTTTTCCCTGGGCAAGCGTGGCGATGCACCTGCAGTTTCCACACGCATCAGCAAGAGCGGCACGCCTCACTGGGCGGTGATGATGTCGACCGCCGCAGCTTTCCTGACCGTGTTTGCCAACTACGTCGCTCCGGCCGCCGTGTTTGAATTCCTGCTCGCCAGCTCCGGCGCAATCGCCTTGCTGGTGTATCTGGTGATCGCCGTTTCCCAGTTGCGCATGCGTCAGAAACGTATCGCCAAAGGTGAGGCCATCGACTTCAAGATGTGGCTTTTCCCGTGGCTGACCTGGGCTGCGATTTTCTTCATCGTTGCCGTACTGACGGTGATGCTGTTCCAGGAAGACCATCGTGTAGAAATCATCGCTACCGGTGTGCTCAGCCTGAGCGTTATCGCTGCCGGTCTGCTGGTTTCCCGCCGCCGCAAGGCTTCACGGGTTGGAGCTGCGGCTTTGAGTTGAGCCGCTGATCGCGAATGAATTCGCTCCTGCACGGCCGCGCAGGAGCGAATTCATCCGCGAGACATCACAACTTGAACTGGCGCAGGGTCGTATTCAGCTCTGTAGCCAGTGTCGCCAGGGCATGGCTTGCGCTGCTGGTTTGATCCGCTCTTACGGCTGATTGTGTGGAAAGGTCGCGGATGCGTACCAGGTTGCGGTCCACTTCGCGTGCGACTTGGGCCTGCTCTTCGGAGGCGCTGGCGATTACGGTGTTGCGATCGTCGATCACTCCTACCGAATGGGCAATGATCTCCAGTGCCGCGTTGGCGGATTCAGCCTGGCCTTTGGTGCGTTGGGCCTGTTCGGTACTGATTTCCAGCGCCGACACCGTATTTTTGGTGCCTTGCTGGATATGGCCGATCATGGATTCAATTTCCTGAGTCGACTCATTGGTCCGATGCGCGAGTGCCCGAACCTCGTCGGCGACCACCGCAAAACCACGGCCTGCATCGCCGGCGCGAGCCGCTTCGATTGCGGCGTTGAGGGCCAGCAGGTTGGTCTGTTCGGATACCGAACGAATCACTTCCAGAACCTTGCTGATTTCCTGCGTGCGACTTGCCAGTTGCTGCGCCTGTTCCGATGCGCTGCTGACATTGCGGGTCAGTTCAGTGATGGAATTGACGGTTTGCTTGAGCTCTTCCTGTCCTTGCTGTGCCGAGCGTGACGATGACTTAGATTCTTCCGATGTCGACACTGCGCTGCGCGCAACCTCGTCAACCGCCTGACTCATCTCGGTCACGGCAGTGGCTGCCATTTCGATTTCACTGTTCTGGGTTATCAGGTCAGCATTGCTGCTGGCCATCAGGCTGCTCATTTGACTGGTTGCGGACGATAGCTGCTGCGCCGCATCGTCGACCTGATTCAGGGTGGCCTGCAGGTTTTTGCGCATGCGCTCCATCGATTGCAGCAGCAAGGCGACTTCGTCTACGCCGCGACTGTCCACATCGAGCGGGCGCAAATCTCCCGACGCAAAAATTTCCGAAGCCTTGAGGGCCTGATTGATCGGTGCGGAAAGGCTTTGAGTCAGGCGCCAGGCCAGAGCCAGTGTTGCCAGTACCGCCAGCACCATGACCGAAACAGAAATGGTCTTGGCTCTGTCGTACGCCGCCGTTGCACTTGCGCTGGACGCGGCTTCAGCGTCGTCGTTTACTTTTTCCAGTTTGCTGAGCGCCGCAGCCATGGCTTCTGCGCTCTTTGGCATTTCAACTCTGATCACCTGGCGAGCAGCGTCCGGCTGATTATCTCTGGTGAGTTTGTAGGCCCGCTCAGCGCCGTCGGCATAGGATTTGTAAGTGGACTCGATGCTGGCGATCAGCGTTTTCTCGTCGTCACCATTGATCAGCGGTTTATAGGCTTTGACCGCCTTGTAGAACTTGTCTTCTTCCTTCAGCAGCTCGTTATAAGCCTGCTCTATCTCGGCAGGGCTTCTTGAGATCATTCTTAGGATGGCGATGCGGGTATTGGCGAATGCCAGGGTGATGTCATCGCCCAAGGCAATACCGGGCATTGAGTCGTTTTCGATTTCCAGGCCTTCTGAGCGAATATTGCCCATTTGCTGGATGTTGAAAATGCCGAGTCCTACAACCATGGCAACCATAAACGTGAAGCAGGCCAGGGTGCGTTTGGCAATTTTCATGTTTCTCAAATACATACCCGCTCCGAGTTCATCCGATGTGCTGCGTTGAGGGGCGTCTGGGCAGACGCGTACGCAGCTATATCGGATTCTCGGGCAGAAGCTTAAGCCTGCTTTGGATGAAACCTGCTGTTTAGAGCGGTCTTGTCGCTATTGAAGGGGGCATGACGTTTTTGTGCTATTCAGCGCTGTCCTTTTGAATCTCGCTTGACTAGCAGCTCGGAGGCCTTGTTGTAATCGGACTGGAACGCCGGGCTGCCGATCCAGTCGACGGCGGTGTCTTCGTCCTCATCGTGGAACAGGGAGCGGTAGGTGATCAGCAAGCCCATCATGAAGTCGGTGGCCTGTTCTTCATCTTCTTCGCTGATGACCAGTGCCAGAACCGGGTATTGCAGGAAAACCACGCACAGCGCCAACTGGCTGATGGCTTCGGCAGCCCTCATGGCTTCAAACAGGTCTTCGTAATCGGCCGGGTCAAAACCGTTTTCGACGATGTCCTGGAAATCAAAGGTGCTCAGGTCGAGCTGCACATCATCGAACGGTTGATTCACAAGAGCGGAAGCGAATACAGGATGAACGACATTTTGTGCCGGCTTGCCCGAGCGGTTCTGCTTGGCTTTGATCTTCGCGCGCTTGGCACGTTTTTGCTGTTTGTCTGGCGAAGCCATGAACGGGTCCTTTGGCAGGCGATAAGGGCAATGGCGATCATTGAAACCCAGACGGCCTCAATAACCAAGAGGTGTGGCGGCTTGCCGGGCAATGAAAACCCGCACGAGGCGGGTTTCAAGGTGCAGTCGGGGCGCTGAGCGCAGCTTATGCTTTATTGGCTTCGTCGAATCGCGTGGCAAACATGCTCACCGCCTCTACGGTCTCGCTCGCGCCATCACGAATCTGGATGATGACCTGACCCGCCTGATCGGCCAGCGTCACACCCCGAATCGCACCTTCCTGAGTGGTGCTCATGCTGGCGACCGCTTCGCGGGTTTCACTCAGGATCTTGCCGATCATGTCCGCGATTTCCGTCGTTGAGCCACTGGTGCGCCCCGCCAGCTGGCGCACCTCATCCGCGACCACCGCAAAACCCCGACCCTGATCGCCTGCGCGAGCGGCTTCGATTGCCGCGTTGAGGGCCAGCAGGTTGGTCTGGTCCGCGATGCCGCGAATGGTGTTGACGATGGCGGTGATCTGCTCGGAGCGAGATCCCAGTTGCCCCACCAGTTTTGCAGAAGCGCCAATGCTGTCCGCGATCTGGCGCATCTCTCTGGCGGTTTCCTGAATGACCAGCGTGCCTTGCTCGGCTACTTTTTCGGTTTCAGTCGAGATGTGGTAAGCCCGCGAAGCACCGAGCGAGTCGGCCTGCTGTTTTTCCACATGCTCGGTGATATCGCTGGCGAACTTCACGATCTTGAAGAGCTTGCCTTCTGCGTCGTAGACCGGGTTGTAAGTTGCCTCCAGCCAGACCACCCTGCCGTGCTTGCCGATGCGCTTGAACTGCCCGCTGAAGAACTCACCCTGGTTCAGCCTGCGCCAGAAGTCCCCGTACTCCGAGCTGTTGATCAGGCTTGGCTCGCAAAAGCCGCGGTGGTGCTTGCCTTTGATTTCATTCAGGCCATAACCCATGACATGCAGGAAGTTATCGTTGGCAGCCAGCACATTGCCGTTGAGGTCGAACTCGCACACGGCCATGGCTCTGTCGACAGCGGCAAGCTTGCCGCGAGACTCGCTTTCCTGCATGACCTTGCGGGTGACGTCCAGTGCGTACTTCACCACTTTGAAGGGCTTGCCTTGTGTGTCGAGCACCGGGTTGTAACTGGCTTCGAGCCAGACGTTATGCCCGTTCTTGTCCACGCGCTGGAATGTGCCCGAGACGAAGCGGCCGGCGCGCAGCGAAGCCCATAGTTCGCTGTACTGGCTGCTGCGTCAGAGTGCGGGTGAGCAGAACTCGCGGTGGTTCTTGCCGGCCAGCTCTTCGGCTCGATATCCCATGGCGGTCAAGAAGTTATCGTTGGCCCGGATGAGCTTTCCATCCAGATCGAACTCTGCCACGGCCATCGAACGCTCAAGCGCGCACATCAATCCTTTGAGTCCATCAACTTCGGCCTTCATGGCTGCCAGTTCAGCTTTGATTTTTGTCCCGAACATAACCTGCCCCAGTGCTGTTTGACCTACTGACTCTCACGACGATATCGACCTGAAGGCGAGGGGCATTAACCTGGCAGAGGAGGATTCCGATCAGTGGGTAGAGTGCTTTTTGACGTCAAAAAAAGCGGCCTTTTTTTGGGTGTTTCAGCGGCAGTGATTACTCTTTCCGGATACTTTCAACACGGACAGGATTGCGCTCATTGAGTGCGTCTGAATGCCGGATTTTCAGGGTTGTAGCCATTGTCGGCCAGTGCTGCTTTCAGCTTTGTTTCCAGCGAGCCACCTTTACGTTTCAAGGCATCCAGAATGATTGCCGCTCGTGAGTCGCCATGGCTTGAGGATTGTCCCTTGACCGTTTCTGCGTAAGAAAGCCCCTGATCTATCGTGTGCATGCCTGGCGGTGTGTGGCTGATGAAGGCTTCTGCTGGGAGCCCGCTCATGATTTTCAGCTTCTGCCCCAGTTCCTGAGCCTTCTGATAATCGCCTTTCACATAGAGGATGGCTGAGTCGGTTCTGCTTCCGTAGCTTTGCGGGCCATCAACTTTTCCACTGTGAATCGAGTCTTCCTTTTGGACCATTGCAGCCATGGTCTTTATGAGTTGTTCGGCATACTGGGGGTGGACGCCAATGGTCAGGCGGCCCATATTTTCCGATTTTTCACGCACGGGGTCTGGGGATATTCTGTAGAACTCTTTGCGTATGTTGGGGTGGTGCTTCATGTAAATATCGAGACGCCGATGTTCAGGGCTGGCGGCGTCCATGCTCTGGGGCCAAACATTGATGCCCGCATGCGCGTCGATCCTGCTCAGCCTCCGCAGATATCGACGTCCGAGCTTTTCAGGGCTTCGACACTCGAAAAGCGTGTTTGGATGTTGGTCACAGGTGTGCTCCGTATCGAGCAGATGATTGTTGGCGCGAGCGATAGGGCGTTGACGAGATATTCATGGGCGCATATCGCGCCAGACCTTGATCCACTCAACCAGTGCCGCGATTTCACGCATCAGAGCGGGTACGCTGACTTTCTCTCGCGGGATACTTTGATAGCCGAAATACAGGCCGCTGCGCTCATCCCAGCCCAGTCCTGGGCCCGCAGTTAGCATCGGGTTGAGAGCGCCACTCGGCAGGCGTTGCAGTGGTGGTTCTTTTGGCAGTTCAAGCAAGCCGATCACCAACAACCGTTCATGGATGTCGTTGCAGGCCAGTTTCAGTGCAAAGGTTTCATCGATGATCAGGTTGCAAATCCCTTGGGCGTCAAACGCCAAGGGGCGCATTTCAAGGTGTTTTGAAAGATCGATGAGTAACGTCTTGTAGAACAGGCTACTCATGGCCAGGTCCGTAAGCGACAGGATTTAGAGGTGAGTGGCTACTGAGCGAATCCGGTTCCATCAATATGAAAATTAATTTTCGGATGCGGCTCTTATTGCGTGAGCCAGTCGAGAATCAAGGTCACCAGAAGGCAGATCAGGAGTGCCAGAAGAAGATTTCTGGTTATCCGCAGCAAGTACCACAGGCATCGGCGCCATAGTGGCCAGTTTCTATCTTTCTTGAGTGATCCGAACTCGATCACGTCGCCGATGACTTCAAGTATTGCGGTGATGGCGTCCAGGCTCATTGCGAATTGCTCCGTGCCTAATCCTCATCCGTATGCAGTCAGGAGCGGGCCCGTACGAGCCTGCCCAGTGACACTTCATTCGTTACGCCCTGCAGCTTTTCTTCCCCGGCCTGCATCACGGTGCATATGCGAAGCACCGCCTGAGCATCCGGCTCATTCCCGGAAGTACTCAGCCGTTCCGCGATGCGCATCAGCTCGACTGCCGACCACTTAAGGTCAGAGGCCACTCCTTGCAAGTCGCGACGCAAGTCCTGGTTGGGTTTGTTCAAGGCCATGTTTGTCTCCGAGAGGGCGCGAGGCCCGCAGTCAATGACAATGCCGGGTGCCGGCCTTCTTGTCGTTGTGACAGCCTTGCTTGTCAGTCCGGCCGCCGTGAGCGATTGCAGAAAAGGAGGTGGCGGCAAGAATGGCCGCGAGGAGGAGGGTAGTGAACTTCATGACAGATCCTTCTGTTGATAAATCCCTGTGGCTCCCCGACGTTCCAGAACGCTCGGGCAAGCAACGGAGCCTCTTGGCGAGATTGCGAGGTGGCTCTTTGATGCTGCTCGAATATAGCAAAGGCTTATTCGTGGGGGCAGGAAATTATTGAGGGGGGACGGTGCTGAGAGCTCAGAGTGGGTGAAGGTGGCGGTTTCGGTTGGCGTGCTCAAGCACAAGGCCCGGCTTGTCCGATAGCCTACAGCTCCAACTGATCGGCTCTGATTCCAAACGCGGCTGCAATTTTCTCGCGTGTAGCCTTGCGTGGTTTGGCGACGGCTTCCTGCTGGGCGTAGGCTGGTTGGCTGATATTCATGCGCTTGGCGACTTCTTCTTGAGTCAGGTTCAGGTGCTCACGCCAGGCGCGGATAGCGGAGGCACCATCGACAATGCGACGGACCACTTCATGGGGGATTAGATCAGCTATACCCATTTTCACGTCGATGATCATGCGGCAATCGCTTCTACCCAGTTTTCTCCATCAAGAGTGAAGGTGGCGGTTTCGGTTGGTATGTTTGAGCGCAGGGCTTGATAAGGGCCATATTGAATATGGCAGTAGGCTGAGTACAAACCGCGCATGGCAATGTCTGCCGGGCCGGGAACCCCTTCGGGACCGCGTTTTTCCCAATTGGCTATGGTCTGGATATCTACTCGTAAAATCTCTGCCAATTCCGCTTGCACCAGATCCTGTTCCTTGCGCAGGAAGCGGAACTGATGGCCTGTCATTGGCGAGTCTTGCTGAACAATATCAGCAGCAATTGCCCTGTGCAGCCCTTCGATATTCTCTATCGATACGCCTTTTCCATGGGCCGTTTCCACGATTCGGTATCCATTTTTCAGGAAGATGCCATTCAGGCCGCTACCTGTGTATTCGTACATTTTCATATCTCCCAGACCGTGATGGTGAAAAGCTGGCTTGGCTCTGGCTCAGGTTTGATGGCGACTACGACGCATACAACATCCCGTGGAGGAGGTTCGCTCATCCTGAACTCGATATTCATGTGGGCGTGACTGTAAGTCGGTCCCCGCACTATGACCCCGCGTCTGAGGCAGCGTATGACCTCTATGGTGGAAATGCCTCTCTCTACCATGCGTTCAAGGCAATGGTTGGTAAATACCACTCTGGAAGATTCCTGTGCCAAGGCATGCACCAGGTCCTCCAGTTGTTGCTTAGCCCATAGAGGCTCGGTTTTCATGGCGACCTATAATATTTATAGGTTGTGCTTGGCTAGAGCGCAATCCCTTTGAGTCAATTGAAACTCCAATCACACGATTGGAAAGCTTTTTCTCGAAGGGCGTGACTATAGGTCTGTAGGTGTGCAAGGAAACTGGCTTGATTGCCTTGCTGGCGAATAAAGACAGCTCTGAGCCAAGAAGGGGATTTGGGGGCGCTACGAAAGGGCGGTGTCCTACGCTTTTCATTCCGGCGCGTCTGTCAGGCATGATTTCGGGCAATGAAAAGTTCCGGACAACAAAAAACCCGCACTAGGCGGGTTTCTGTTTTCAGATGGCTTTGACACCACCTGTCTCACATTCCATAGAGGACGCCTAAAGGTACAGGCAAGGCAAGTCGTCATTACTCATCAACAGGCTTGGTATCAATAATGGCAACGTTCGTGGAAATCTGGAGTAACTTTTGAACATCTGATGCCGAGTAACCCTTTGCGTGGAAAGACTCACCAGCCTCCGTATAGATGATGACTTCTCGGCTTTTTCTTGCCTCAATCCATGCAATTATTACCTTCGCGATTGCATTCCAAGGCATCGCTTCAGATAAAGCTGAAATTGCTTCGACAAGCCCTGAGTTTTGAGGGGCGCTTGAGAACATACGGATGGGGCCATGAGGAATATCCGCCTCATCAAGAGCGGCTAAAAATGATTCCGCACTGTGTTTGAAGAGCGTTAAGTGAACCAATGCACATTTCTCAGTACTCATTCTATCCCCATTGACTGATTTGACATGACTGTCGAGTGATTGCAGTGACTGCAGGCTTGGATAGTACCCGATGTGATGCAAAACCCTGGAAACTAGCGTCTGGCACTATGGCTTCGATAGCAGGCGGACGGTCTGATTAGCGCCTTGGAGGTTGCGAACCTTGGCGCGAACTTGCTGTTGTACGCATCAGAATGCATTCCCGCCGTGCGTATTTGACTTTGTACTGTTATGGTTTTCACCCATGCGGAGCGACTGACACCGATGGGTGATGTCTCCCTGAACCCTTCGCTATGTTATCAATACCCTTGGCATACGCTTCGATCTGGCATGATTTCTCCCGCATAATGCTTCTGGGCACACACCGCGACATCTACTCCGTGTGGAAGAGGCAGATGCACGACTTCCCCATAGGCCACCTCGATTCTCTTCGAGATCGTCTGGTTGGCATGCAATGTTTGCACATCAGGTGGTATCTCTTGCTTGAATGTGTGGCCATTTACGTTGAGCGAGTAACTCCGCCCCACCTGATAGTTCAGGTTGATTGCCAGTGTCGCTCCGGTTGCATTCGACGAAATAATTTGGGCGCTCCCGTTAACCACCCCGATACCCAAGGAGCAGGCAGTATTGGATTCGTTACAGGAGCGCAAATCCATAGGGGGATAGCTGAGTTCCGTTACCCCTTCCGAAGACTCTAGGACATCCAAACGCCCCCCTACACCGTGGGAGTGCTTACCGAATAGATCAGGGCCATAGGCGGATACCGTGACGACAGCCGTGTCTCTCGGGACTGCTTTTCCTCCTGTACAACCAGCAATTACCACGTAGGCAAACACAGCGAAAAATCGAAAGCCCATATGCATGAAGCACGCTCCTTTTAATATATTGAGTGCGCCAACATTCATTTTCGGCGCTATGAACAGCATATAGGGGGAGCGGGCAGATTGCATTTCAACTCAATGCAGCTTGTGCGTAAAGTAATCGATGCTTGCCTAGACCGCATGTCGCTGTTTCGCTAAAGCCTGACCTTGAAACGGCTGGTGTTGGTCATTCAAGGGGCGTTTGCAAGGCAACAGTTGGGAATTGTAGAAAGCAAAGAAACGCACTAGGCGGGTTTCTGTTTTTCAGATGACTTTGACACCGCCTGAATCTAATTAATGGTGCCAGAGACGGAATCGAACCGCCGACTTGTTGCATCAATGGCCAAGCCCTGTAAATACAGGTCTGTTAGCGTGCTTTGAAGGTAGCTTGTGTACCTGGTCCGTGTACCTACCTCAACTGACTGCCGCTTTAGCATTTTTGGTCCGTTTGAGCGGGGTCGCCGGAGCCGTTATGTTGAAAGCAGGCAGGAGCAGAGCGGAGTATTCCAAGTGCCCGCCAGTTTGTGATCGATACTCAACTGGAGTATTTGAGTATTACATTTTCTACAAGATCAATGATAAAGTCATTTACCTTTACTTCCGAAATGGAAACGCCTGAAGGATGTGCATAAGTATTTCTCGTGCCTAATTTGCTATCTAGGATTTTGCGAACGTCATTTGAAATAATGCCTGCGGAGCGAGCGAGCTCTATGAATTTCCCCTCGGGAATTTCACTGAAGTCATCATGCTTTTCAATTGATGTGATTTTTATTCTTTTATCTGTGTTTTTGGATAGCGCAGTGTTGAATTCAGTTAGGCTGTTTTTGGTGATATGATCATAAAGGTGGTGAATAACCAGAATCCAAACCAATACTACGGCCGCCCTCCTGGCGCCTATTTCATAGCACTCAATGGCCTCTTGTAGAAATAGTTGCTGGCTTTTGCTAGTCATTCTTTCAAGTAATGATCGTAGCAGAAAACTGGTTTCAAGCTTTGCAGGCCCGCTATGGAGGTCGTGTTGAAGTTCGACTTGTCGACTTCGCTCAAGTTGGTAGCCCTCCTTGAGTTTAATGAATTTCGATTTTTTGCCCTTTGATTTTTTTGAGTTTCTACTGAGGTATGCTGATATATTCGAATATTTTTGTAGTCTGGATGATGTGAAGCAGGCGTCTACCTCAGAAGGTTTGACAGTTTCCTGTCCAGTTATTACGGTTAAAAAATACACAAAGTAATCAATCATGTCCGCAGGAGAGCACGACTCATGCTGCGGAACTAACAGTAGAAAAGCGTCGAGGCTTTCCTTCATGCCAGGCTATCCCCAGATTTCGGAAGGTCATGTTCAATATGATTTATGCCTAGAATAGAAACACTAATATCGTCTTCTATGGATGCGATTGATAGCCAGCCTTTTGCGCTAGTATCATACAGGCTTTGTTTTAAGTTCCCAGGGATCTTGATTCCTGCGATGTGCCGATAGCAGCTGAATATGTGACTAGCGCTGACTCCGCCAATTGACATGATTTTAGTTAAGTAGTATGTGAAGACTAAGTTTCTTTCCATGTTTGTTTTTGTTGAGTATTTGGAGTAGAACTCTCGCAGGCCTTGGTAGCTTTCGTTGCCCGCCAGATTTAAGTCTTTTAGAAGTGTTGGCTCAGTCGAGTTGCTTTTTTTAGCCTTGGCCTTCGGCTTTTGAGTTTCAGTTTTTGTTGGTGCCTTGAGTGCTGCTACATCGGCGGCGACTGCAGATACTGCGGTTGTTGAGGTTTCGGAAGTCAGCAATTCCATTCTGTTCGCAGCTATGGGCTGCTGATGGAAGCTTATTAGTTCTTTGAAGTCGGAGTATAATTTCTCAATAAAAGCTTCTGAACCTTCGGCTTCTAGAAGTCCGTCCTTCAAATTTACGCGGATTTTGGCGGTCATTTAAAACTCCATTGATAAAACCGGTCAAAGTTGACAGCGCCGCTACCGATATGGAGTGCGGTATGGAGCTGTCATCGGAGGTCCCTTGGTTCGCGTGCTTGGAAACCAATACGGTAGGCAGATTGCCATTGCTTTGAAAGTCAGCGCAAGTAGGTCGTCAAGAACCTGCTGAGTATCACCCCTGCTGCCTAGCAGCTCTTTGCTTTTATAATCGAAAGGATAAGGCTGCTCGCCTCTCTGAGCAGCACGAGCGGAAGGGTGAGGAGTACGGCAAGCTAATGGCAGCATCAATCGATGAGGAAGTTGTTCGGGATCTTGTAGCTGAAATGCGACTTGAGGAGTCCTTAGACAAAAATGCGCCGATTTGCCAAGCTACGCAGGCTGCGAAAATGTACTCCACTTGCTGAGCACGTCTGCCGTAGCGCTCCAGTCTCCCTCGTCTCTTGGCGATGTCCGACAGCTTGAGTAAGTGCTTTTTGAATGCGCCAGTGAGCGAGTCTAAGGCAGGTGAATCCTTGGCAGGTGCCGGGATGTTCTCTGCTTTTAAGGCGCGAAGCATGTGAGGCTGGATCACGGCTCGCCAGTCAGTCTTGTAGTCCTCCTCCAGCGCTTCACGGATGCTCAATCATTCCTGATGTTGCTTAAGGCTGAGCGGTGTCTCCAGCTCTACAGCGTCACCGGGTACTAGTACCTTTCGGAATTTGCCGGACTGTTCCAGCTCGTCAAGTTCACGGTGAAACCATAGAGCAGCCAACTGCTGCACATCCTTCGCGCTGAGTATCTCAGCACCAGAGAGTTGAGCGCGTGCTAGGGCAAACGCTTCCTCGGATTTAATCCACTCAGCCGCATGCTTCCCTTCGCCTCGTTGGCGTCTCGGGTTTGCAATGAACGTTTGTATTCTCGTCCCAAGGCGGGGCGTAGGTCTTCAGGTACACGACGATGGAGGTAGAAGATACCATTTGATAATGCTTGAAGGGTTGAGCCATGAGCGCACGAAACCGGGGGCTGTTGATCCGATTATGATACGGCTGTGAGATGCCATGTGTACCGCCTTTGTGTACCAGTTAGGCAGGCTTGGTATATCTGGCGCAAACAAAAAACCCCTGAAGCCTTGAAGCTTCAGGGGTTTAGATGTTTTGGTGCCCAGAGACGGAATCGAACCGCCGACACGGGGATTTTCAATCCCCTGCTCTACCGACTGAGCTATCTGGGCAACGGGGCGCATTAGACGTGTTTTTCAGGAGGTCGTCAAGCGTCATGTTGAAAAAAATTTGAATTATTACCGACGCTTACGACCTTCATTGCTGGAAACGCTTTATTTCTCGGGGGGAACGTAGCCTTCGGCCTTGGCGTATTCCTCGCCGGAAAGGAACTTGTCCATCTCGGTCTGGAGGAATTTCCGGTCTTCGGCGTTCATCATGTTCAGGCGACGTTCGTTGATGAGCAGGGTCTGGTGTTTCTGCCAGTCGGCCCAGGCTTTCTGCGAGACGTTGTTGAAAATGTCCTCACCCTTGGCACCCGGATACGGAGCGCGTTCCAGGCCTGGCAGTTTTTCTTTGTATTTGCGGCATATCACGGTGCGGGTCATGACGACTCTCCTGCATTCAATACGTCGGCCGCGCGTTTGAGCAGCTTTTTCACCGGAGCGGCAAGGCCCAGGCGCGGCGGGGTGGCGAGGTTATACCAGAGCCAGTCGGCTTCGGCCACGTGATGGGCTGACTCCTGGACCTGAACCAGCCAGGGTTCGATGCTCAACTGGAAATGGCTGAAGGTGTGGACCAGCCCCGGCAGTTCGTGATGCTGGCCAAGCTCCAGCGAGTGTTGCAGCGCCAGATCTTTCAGGTCATTGAAGTCATCGAGCTCCGGCAGGCTCCACAGACCGCCCCAAAGACCGCTGGAAGGGCGGCGATAAAGCAGGATCGCGCCGTCGCGGTTGGCGAGCATCGGCATCAGGGTGCGCTTTTGCGGGACGGTCTTGCGTGGCTTGGGAATCGGGTAGCGGGTTTCCAGGCCCAGCAGGTGCGCTTCGCAACCACGCTCCAGCGGGCAGAGCAGGCAACTGGGTTTGCTGCGGGTGCAGAGCGTGGCGCCCAGATCCATCATCGCCTGGGTGTAGTTGTTCACACGGGCGTGAGGTGTGAAGCGCTCGGCGGTGGCCCAGAGTTGTCTGGCGACCTTGGGCTCGCCGGGGTAGCCTTCCTGGGCGGTGTAGCGTGCGAGGACGCGCTTGACGTTGCCGTCGAGGATCGGCGCACGAATGCCCATGCTCAGGCTGGCAATGGCACCCGCCGTCGACAGGCCGATACCGGGCAGCAGGGTGAGTTGTTCCACGTTGCGAGGAAACTCACCGCCGTGATCGGCAACCACTATCTTTGCGGTTTTCTGCAGGTTGCGGGCGCGGGTGTAGTAACCCAGCCCGGTCCACAGATGCAGCACTTCGTCTTCCGGTGCTTCAGCCAGGGCCTGCACGGTGGGCAGTGCTTCCATGAAGCGGTCGAAGTAGTTCAGCACGGTGCTGACCTGGGTCTGTTGCAGCATGATTTCGGACACCCACACCCGGTACGGGGTAATGCCTTGCTGCCATGGCAGATCGTGTCTGCCATGACGGTCGTACCAGTTCAGTACTGCCTGGGAGAATTGCTCGGGTTGCATTGCAGAATCGGCTCTCATCGTTTGAACAGGTTCTTGAGGGCATCCTTGAGTTCAGGATTGACCTTGTCGCCGAGCTTCTCATCCAGCTTTTCTTCGAGCTTTTCGCTGATCCGGTCGCCAGCCAGCTTTGCTGCGATCTGGCCGATGCCTTCCTTGTCGAGACGGCAGGCCTTGGCTCCCAGCTCCAGCGGGCCTCGGCACTGGACCGGCCACTCGATGCCCACATAACGCGGGTTGACCTCGCAGGCCGGGTCCGGCATGTCGCTCTTGTCGCCTTCGATGATGATGCCCAGGCGGTAGTTCATGCCCAGCACGCGCAGGTCGACATCGCCGTTACCGTTGACGGTCAGACCCGGGATGCGAGCCTTGAGGTCAGGGTTGCTGGCCACGCCATTGCGGATGGTCAGGTTGCCATTGAGCTGCTGGAAGGGCGTGTCCTTGCCGCGAGGTTCGCCACTGAGCGTCTTGCGGTTGAGGGTCGAGATACCCTGGCACAGTTGCTGTTCAAGGTTGGCGTTGACCAGCACGCCATTGTTGAGCACAAAACTGGCCGTGCCATTGAGGCTGTCGACGAGGGTTTTTTCGCTGTTGCCCTTGGCGGTCAGGTCGTTGTTGAGGTTCAGCAGGCCTTTGACCGGTGGTGTCTGCCCCTGGCTTTGCAGGAGGCGCTCGACCGGAACCCGATTGACCTTGGCCTGCACGCTGGCCAGAGGAATGTCCTGGCGGGCGTCGAGGTTGCCCTTGATGTCGAAGTTGCCGTTGTAGAGGTCGCCGCGCAGGCTTTCGACGCTGATGACGCCGTTCTGTGCCTGGGTGGTGAGCACGGCATTGTCGATGGGTAGTTTGTCGAGGGTCAGTTTGCCGAAGTTCAGGTCGGCCTGGACGTCGAGGGTGCGCAGGCGCTCGAGAGGCAGCAGCTTGGCTGTGTTCCAGGCCGCCTTGGTAGGCTGGTCCGGCAGCGGCGTGTTACCCGCGAGTGCAGCGGCTTCACCGCTTTGCACTTCTGACTGACGCGCCGCTTTGGCGCCTTTGCTTTCTTCGCTCTCGGCCGGCAGATAGCGATCTGCATTGAAGGTGTCGGCCTTGAGTTGCAGGCGCAGTGCCTGCTTGGCGAAGTCGTCAATGGCGACGCGGCCCGTGAAAGTGCTTTCATCAACCTTGAGATTCAGTTCTTCGAGCGCCAGGCTGTTCGGCGTGCCGTTCAGGCGGGTGACCATTTCGACTTTGCTCAGCGCGCCGTCGGCCATGGCCGGCAGCGGGTGGCCGATATTGTCGAAGAAGGTGCGCACATCAAGCTGGGCGATGGACAGGCCGCCGCTGATCTGCGGAGTCTTGTCCAGATCGCGGGCACGCAGCTCGCCAAGGGCGCGCAACTGGTTGGCGGAAATCTTGAGGCTGTTCCATTCCGCAATGTTGGCGGCGAGGTCGACCAGCAACTGGCCCTGAGCGGCGAAGGTCACGGTCTTGCCCTGCAAGGGTTCGCCAGCCGCTTCGCCCGACAGGCGCATGTCTTCGAATTGATAGCGCTTGAGGGCGCGGTCCAGTCGCACGTCGCCCACCAGTTCGGTCCTGATGCGCACAACCGGCTGGTTGGTGCTGAGGAACGCGGTAAGTTTGACCGGGATGTCCGAGGCTTCCCGGATGGCGCCGGTGCTCAATTGAATGCTTTCGGCAGTGAGGGTCCGGCCTTTGCGGGCATCGCTGTATTCGACCCGGGCGTTATTGACCGTCAGGCTGTCGATATCCAGCTTGACGGGGCGCGAGGGTTTGTCCGCAGGCGGCACAGGCGTTGTGCCCGAAGGCTGTTCGGGTGTCGGCGCGGTAGCGGTGGCGGGCTTGCCGATGTCTTCCCAGTTGCCATGGCCGTTTTCATCGCGGTTGAGGCGCAGGTTCAGGCCTTCTACCCGCACATCGCTCATCTGGACTTCACGACGCAACAGCGGCAGTACACGAACCGATAACCCGAGCATCTGCAGGTCGGCAAAGGGCGCCGTGGGCGCGCTCAGGTTGGCGACGCTGGCGTCATGCAACTCAAGGCCCAGCCAGGGAAACAGGCTCCAGCCGATGTCGCCGTTGAGCGTAAGCTCGACGTTTGCCTTTTCGCGTGCCAGTTGGCGAATCTCGTCTTTGTAGTCGTTGGGATCAAACAGATGGGTCAAGGCGAAGCCGAGAGCCACGATGATCAGCAACAACCCGAGAATAAACAGTCCCAGGATTTTGCCGAACGCTTTCATGGGCGAGTCCTTGTTATCGATCGTTCAAAAAATAGCCCACGAGTATACCGCTCTAACGAGTGTCGGGGGCTTTGGATGCCTTGGGCTGCTGCGCGGGGTCAAATGCTTGCGATTTCCAGCGGCACGTCGAGCTTGGCCGCAAGGGCCAGGACTTCAGGAAGCTCGGCGGTTGTCTGCAAGCGTAGTTCGCAACCTGCATCGCGGGCCGATTTCTGTGCCTGGGCCACCAGTCGCTCGGCAACACCGCGCCGACGGGTGAGGGTGCGTACGCAAAGATGCGACAGCCGCCAGATATCACCGGTCTGTTCCAGGCGTGCAGCGCCCAGCAGCCGGTCATTGAAGCGTCCCGCCAGAAGTGTTCCGTCATTCAGGCTTGTTTCAATCAATTGCGCCGCATCGGCGAAGGGCGCAAACAGCCATTGCGGTGCGTCGCGATATATCTTTTGCAGATCTTCCTGATCCTGATAAGTGGGGGAATTAATAATCCCAACTAAGACCGGCATTGTATTTCCTCTGTCCGCAATTGATTGTATCTATTACTTCATAGATGGCGTGGATTGGGTAAGTAATTAATTGATGTAACAAGATACTTACGGCCCTTGGTAAGTGTTAGTCTCTCGCCATCGCTGGTAAGGTGCGGCCTTTTGCCACGCCTCTGGATACCGCCCGATAAAAAAACAGTCATGGCCGTCAGGCATGGAGACTGTGAGCGGACCAGCGCATTAATCCTGCGAGCATTACACATCTGGGGGTAATCACAATGAGCACAAGCACAGCTTTGGGCGGCGCCACCGTTCAACCTGCGTTCTTGTCCAAGGAACGCATCATCGCCAAGCCCGGTTTCAACCGTTGGCTGGTTCCGCCCGCTGCTTTGGCAATTCACCTTTGTATCGGTATGGCTTACGGCTTCTCGGTATTCTGGTTGCCGCTTTCCAAGGCTATCGGTATTTCGACACCTGTTGCCTGCACACCTGACATGGGCTTCTTCGCACAGATTTTCGCGTCGACCTGTGACTGGCAGATCTCCATGCTGGGCTGGATCTACACACTGTTCTTCATCTTCCTGGGCTGCTCTGCTGCCATCTGGGGTGGCTGGCTCGAACACGCTGGCCCGCGCAAGGCCGGTGTCGTTTCGGCTCTGTGCTGGTGTGGCGGTCTGCTGATCTCCTCGCTTGGTATCTACACTCACCAGATCTGGCTGATGTGGCTGGGTTCCGGTGTGATCGGTGGTATCGGCCTGGGGCTGGGTTATATCTCCCCCGTTTCAACCCTGATCAAGTGGTTCCCGGACAAGCGCGGCATGGCGACCGGCATGGCGATCATGGGTTTCGGCGGCGGTGCGATGGTAGGTGCTCCTCTGGCCACTGCGCTGATGGGCTACTTCGCTTCTGCTGAAAGCGTTGGCGTATGGCAGAGCTTCGCGGTGATGGCGGTGATTTACTTCGTCTTCATGATCGGCGGCGCCCTGGGCTACCGCGTTCCACCGACCGGCTGGAAACCTGAAGGCTGGACCGCTCCTGCCAAGAAAGCCAGCAACGCGATGATCACCAATCGTCACGTACACGTGAGCGTGGCCTGGAAAACGCCGCAATTCCGTCTGGTATGGCTGGTGCTGTGCCTGAACGTTTCCGCGGGTATCGGTATCCTGGGCATGGCGTCGCCACTGCTGCAGGAAGTGTTCGCCGGTAAACTGCTGGGCAATGATCTGACCTTCAGCCAACTGAATGCCGATCAACTGAAAGCCATCGCTGCCATCGCGGCAGGCTTCACCGGTCTGTTGAGCCTGTTCAACATCGGTGGTCGTTTCTTCTGGGCTTCGTGCTCCGACTACATCGGCCGCAAGGCAACCTACTTCGTGTTCTTTGCCCTGGGCTTCGTGCTGTATGCGTCGGTTCCGACTCTGAGCCACATTGGCAGCATCGCGCTGTTCGTGGGTGCCTTCTGTATCGTGCTGTCGATGTACGGCGGTGGCTTCGCGACCGTTCCTGCCTATCTGGCTGACCTGTTCGGTACGCAAATGGTCGGTGCAATCCACGGTCGTCTGCTGACCGCCTGGGCTGCTGCCGGTGTACTGGGTCCGGTACTGGTCAACTACCTGCGTGAATATCAGCTCAGCCACGGCGTTGCTCGTGCTGCAGCCTACGACATCACGTTGTACATCCTGGCCGGCATGCTGGTACTGGGCTTCATCTGCAACCTGCTGATTCGTCCGGTTGCCGACAAGTACTTCATGACTGACGCCGAACTTGCTGCTGAACAAGCCATCGGCCTCGACAAGAACGCTGTTGCGACCACTTCTCTGGAGTGGAAAGCGTCTGAAGGCAGCAAGCCATTTGTCATCCTGGCCTGGCTGGCTGTTGGTGTTCCTCTGGCGTGGGGCGTGTGGGTCACCCTGCAAAAGACGGCCGTACTGTTCAACTAAAACAGTCGGGTAAAAAGAAAGCGCTTGCACAGGACGTGCAAGCGCTTTTTTTATGCCTGCTACCCCAGTAGGAGCGAATTCATTCGCGAGAGGCCGGTACATCCAACACAGATATGGCGTTTGGAATGCCACCTCGCGAAATTCGCTCCTACCGTCATGAGGTGGTCGATTTATTCGTGAAGGTGACAGGTTTACTGCGGGCCTTTATGGCGTACGCCGCGCCCAGTGCGATCAGCCAGATTGGCAGCATGTACACCGAGATACTGATACCCGGCGTGAACAGCATGATCACCAGAATACCGACCAGGAAAGCCAGGCAGATGTAGTTGGTGGCCGGATAGCCCCAGCTCTTGAACAGTGTGGTTTCGTTGGCCTGGCGTTTGGCGTTGCGGAATTTCAGGTGGGTAATGGTAATGATGACCCAGTTGAGTACCAGAGCCGCCACCACCAGCGCCATCAGCAATTTGAAGGCCTGCTCCGGCATCAGGTAGTTGATCAGTACGCAGGTGCCTGTGGACAGCGCCGAAATCGCCAGGGCATTGACCGGTACGCCACGGGCGTTGATCTTGAGCATTGCCTTGGGTGCATTACCCTGTTTGGCCAGGCCGAACATCATCCGGCTGTTGCTGTAGACGCAACTGTTATAGACCGACAGCGCAGCGGTCAGGACCACGACGTTCAGCACAGTCGCGACCACATTGCTGTCCATCTCATGGAAGATCATCACGAAAGGACTGCCGCCGGTCACCACTTTCTGCCAGGGATACAGACACAGCAGAACCACCAGTGCGCCCACGTAGAACAGCAGGATGCGGTAGATCACCTGATTGGTCGCGCGCGGGATGCTGCGCTGAGGGTCCTGCGCTTCGGCCGCGGTAATCCCGATCAGCTCCAGGCCACCGAACGAAAACATGATAAAGGCCATGGCCATTACCAGCCCGCTGACGCCGTTGGGGAAGAACCCGCCGTATTGCCACAGGTTGGCTACGGCAGCGTCCGGGCCGCCATTGCCGCTGGCCAGCAGATAGGCGCCGAAAACAATCATGCCGACGATGGCCAGCACTTTGATGATGGAGAACCAGAACTCCATTTCACCGTAGAGCTTTACGCTGCTGAGGTTGATCAGGTTGATGATCACGAAGAACGCGGCTGCCGAAACCCAGGTAGGGACGTCCGGCCACCAGTACTGAACGTACAACCCGACCGCCGTGAGCTCGGCCATGCCTACCAGCACATACAGGACCCAGTAGTTCCAGCCGGACATGAAGCCTGCAAAGTTGCCCCAGTATTTATTGGCGAAGTGGCTGAAGGTTCCGGCCACCGGTTCCTCGACCACCATCTCGCCCAACTGGCGCATGATGAAAAACGCGATCAGGCCTGCAATCGCATAACCCAGAATCACCGAAGGGCCAGCCATGCTGACGGTATGAGCAATTCCTAGAAACAACCCCGTACCGATGGCGCCACCCAGCGCGATCAGTTGGATATGCCGATTCTTCAAACCCCGATGCAGTTGATCGGGCGGCGTTGATTGGGTCATTGAAAATCCCTGCAAGTATTAATAACGGATCGGCTGGTATGGCCATCATTGGCTTTACTATTGGCCTCGATTGCAAGACAGGTGCCATCTCTCTTGTGGTCCGGTGATGCACTTCGGGCGGTCGCTGTTGATGCTTTGAAACTGATAGGCTTCCCGGCCTGAACTCTCTGGTACGAGCGATTGCCCTCAATGAAAATGAATGAAATCGACGACTTCGACTTGAAGATCCTGACTCTGCTTCAGGCCAATGGCCGCCTGACCAATCAGGAGCTGAGCGATCTGGTCGGGCTTTCGGCATCGCAATGCTCGCGTCGCAGAATCAGTCTGGAGCAGGACCATCTGATCCTGGGCTACCACGCCCGTATCGCTCCGCAAGCCCTGAGCCGCGAGGTTCTGGCAATGATCGAAGTCCGTCTGGTCGGTCACAACACGGAGTATCGGGAGATATTCCAGGCACTGGTTGCCGACCTCAGTTCGATCATCGACGCTTACAAGACCACAGGGGACGCGGATTATACGCTCAAGGTGGCTGTTGCCGACCTCGATAGTCTCAACAAGCTGATGGAGTGTATTACTGCAAGCGACAGCGTTGCGCATATAAAGACGGCTGTTGTTCTGGAGCGCCTGAAAGAAAACAGTGTGGTGACAGTATAAAGCGCTGCACTGTTATGGCACATAAGTGTTGTTGGTGTGCGCAAATGATGCATGTATGTTGTTTTTGTAGTTGTTAGTGTGCGCAAAGTTGTATTTGTTGGATAACATCGGTCGTATTGTGTAGGATTTATGCTCATATCGTGAGTCGTCATGGCGTTGCTGGGTCAAGCGCGCTGTCATTCACCTGCATCGATCCTGCCTGAGCGCCCTGATGACAACCCATACCGCCGTGCCCAACAGTCTTGATACCCGTCACTCTGCCCAGGAAGACGTATTTGCCCTGGTCATCGCCACTGTCCTGATTTCCTTCAGCGTGCTGATGCTGCGCCAGGCGGGCGTCATGACGGGCGGTACGGCGGGCATTGCCCTGTTTTTCCACTACACCTTTGCCGTGCCTTTCGGCGTTGCGTTCTTCGCCCTCAACCTGCCGTTCTACTACCTGTCCTTTCGCCGGATGGGCTGGCTGTTCACGCTCAAGACCTTTTGTGCGGTAGGGCTGGTATCCTTCTTTTCCGATCAGCATGCCCTGTTCATCCATATCGATCAGTTGCAGCCCTTTTATGCCTCGGTGCTGGGTAACCTGATTCTGGGCGTGGGCTTCCTGATCCTGTTCAGGCACCGGGCCAGCCTGGGTGGCGTGAATATTCTTGCGCTGTATCTTCAGGATAAATATGGTTTCAAGGCTGGTTGGTTGCAGATGGGTGTGGATATTTGCGTGCTTGTCGCTTCCCTGACGTTCATCAGCCTGCCGACTCTGGTAGCTTCCATAGTCGGTGCCGTGCTGCTGAATTTCATCATTGCGCAAAACCACCGATCCGATCGCTATTCGGCCTGATTCACTAAACAAGAGGAGTTGTTGCGCATGCTAGCCCACGTAGAGTCCTACGCCGGAGATCCGATCCTGTCGCTGATGGAAACCTTCCAGAAGGACCCGCGTGCGGACAAGGTCAACCTCAGTATCGGTCTGTACTATGACGCCGAAGGGCGCATCCCGCCTCTGGCTGCGGCAGTCCGTGCTCTGCAGCAAGTGGCCGAAAGCGAGCAGCAGGCCGCATCTCTCTACCTGCCGATGGAAGGCCTGGCTCCTTATCGCGAGGCTGTGCAGAACCTGCTGTTCGGTGCCGATCATCCTGCGTTGCTTGAAGGTCGTGTGGCGACCATCCAGACCGTGGGCGGCTCCGGGGCGTTGAAAGTCGGTGCGGACTTTCTGAAATATGCGTTTCCCGAGTCTCAGGTCTGGGTCAGCGACCCGACGTGGGAAAACCACCACGCGCTGTTCGGTGGTGCGGGTTTCAAGGTCCACACGTACCCGTACTTCGATTCGAGCACCGGTGGCGTGGATTTCGAAGCCATGCTGGACAAGCTGCAGACCTTGCCGGCGCGCAGCATCGTGTTGCTGCACCCTTGCTGCCACAACCCCACAGGCGCCGATCTGTCGGTGGAGCAGTGGGACCGTCTGATCGAGCTGGTCAAGAGCCGACAGCTCATTCCGTTCCTCGATACCGCCTATCAGGGTTTCGGCAGAGGCATGAATGAAGATGCTTATGCGATCAGGGCGATGGCCAGCGCTGGCATCACCACAGTAATCAGCAACTCGTTCTCGAAAATCTTCTCGCTGTATGGCGAGCGTGTCGGCGGTCTGTCCATCGTCTGTGAGGACGTGGCTTCAGCCACCAACGTGCTGGGGCAACTCAAGGCCACCGTGCGTCGCAACTACTCCAGCCCGCCTGCCCATGGCGCGCAGGTGGTTGCCCGTGTGCTCAACACCCCGCAACTGCGCGACGAGTGGCTGAGTGAAGTCGAAGACATGCGCCTGCGCATCATCGACATGCGTCAGAAGCTGGTGACCGCACTGGAGCAGAAAGTCCCGGGCCGTGATTTCAGCTTCATCCTTCGCCAGAGTGGCATGTTCAGTTACACCGGCCTGAGCCCTGAACAGGTCGATGAGCTGCGTGAAAAATATGGTGTGTACCTGATTCGCAGTGGCCGGGTGTGCATGGCCGGGCTGAACGAGGCCAATATCGGCAAGTTCTGCGATGCGCTGGGCAGCCTGTTTGCCGGAAAACCTGCGTAAAACCTTCCGCAAGCGTGTGTCGGCAGGCTTGAGGGGCGTGAAATCGTCGATTTTGCCCCCTCAACTCCGACAAACCGCCATCATCTTGCCTTCCCCTCGTCTGTTTACTTCATGCCGGCCGCATCTGGGCCTATAATGGTCACCTTTTTCGCCCAATGATTTTGCGGAGCTGGTGATGGCCGAACGTAAGGCATCCGTCGAGCGCAATACCCTGGAAACCCAGATCAAAGCCTCGATCAACCTGGATGGCACCGGAAAGGCCCGATTCGATATCGGAGTCCCTTTCCTTGAGCACATGCTCGACCAGATCGCCCGGCACGGGTTGATCGACCTTGATATCGAGTGCAAAGGCGACCTGGAAATCGACGACCACCACACCGTGGAAGACGTCGGTATCACCCTGGGCCAGGCATTCAGCCAGGCTATCGGGGATAAAAAAGGTATCCGTCGTTATGGCCATTCCTATGTGCCGCTCGATGAAGCCTTGTCCCGCGTGGTCATCGACTTTTCCGGTCGTCCGGGCCTGCAGATGCATGTGCCTTATACCCGTGCCGTGGTCGGTGGCTTCGACGTGGACCTGTTCCAGGAATTCTTCCAGGGCTTCGTCAACCACGCCAACGTGACCCTGCACATCGACAACCTGCGCGGCACCAACACTCACCACCAGATCGAAACCGTCTTCAAGGCATTCGGTCGCGCACTGCGCATGGCGGTCGAGCTGGATGAGCGCATGGCCGGGCAAATGCCTTCGACCAAGGGTGTGCTCTGATGCAGACGGTTGCTGTCATCGATTACGGCATGGGCAACCTGCACTCGGTCGCCAAGGCGCTCGAGCATGTGGGCGCCGGCCGTGTGCTGATCACCAGCGATGCCAAAGTGATTCGCGAAGCCGATCGCATCGTGTTTCCGGGTGTGGGCGCGATTCGCGACTGCATGGCTGAAATTCGCCGCCTGGAGTTCGATGCACTGGTTCGTGAAGTGAGCAAGGATCGTCCTTTCCTCGGCATCTGTGTCGGCATGCAGGCTTTGCTCGATCGCAGCGAAGAAAACGGCGGTGTGGACTGCATCGGCCTGTTCCCGGGCCAGGTGAAGTTCTTCGGCAAGGACCTGCAAGAGCAGGGCGAGCACTTGAAAGTGCCGCACATGGGCTGGAACGAAGTGACCCAGTCGGTGGATCACCCGCTGTGGCACGACATCCCTGACCGGGCTCGCTTCTACTTTGTCCACAGCTTCTATATCCAGGCGGCCAACCCGCGTCAGGTGGTGGGCAGCGGGCATTACGGCGTTGATTTCGCCGCAGCCCTGGCTGACGGCTCGCGCTTTGCCGTGCAGTTCCACCCCGAGAAGAGCCATACCCATGGCCTGCAATTGCTGCAGAACTTCGTGGCCTGGGACGGTCGCTGGTAATCGCCATGAGTAAAGCCAGAACCAAGGCCCCGATTCTCACCCTCACTCCTGAACAGGAGCAGCAGGCCATCGACAAGCTCAAGCGGTTGTTCGCGCAGCGCTTTGAAATGGACCTGGGGTCGTTTGAGGTGGCCGAGGTGCTTGAGTTCTTTACCAGCGAGATTGCCCCGCACTATTACAACCGAGCGGTTTTCGATGCTCAGCAGCTCCTCAAGGAGCGCTTCGAGAGCATCGAAAGCGATCTGTGGTCGCTCGAAAAGAGCAGCTGAAAGCTTCAGGCTTCAAGCTGCAAGAACTGAATTTGATAGACACGCACGCTTGAAGCTTGCCGCTCTTTTGACGAAGGAAAAAGTATGCTGATTATTCCCGCGATCGACCTTAAAGACGGCGCCTGTGTACGTCTGCGCCAGGGCCGTATGGAAGATTCCACGGTGTTTTCCGATGATCCGGTGAGCATGGCTGCCAAGTGGGTCGATGGTGGCTGCCGTCGTCTGCATCTGGTCGACCTGAACGGTGCGTTTGAAGGCCAGCCGGTCAATGGCGACGTTGTCACGGCCATTGCCAAGCGTTATCCACAACTGCCGATCCAGATCGGAGGCGGCATTCGCTCGCTGGAAACCATCGAGCACTACGTCAAGGCGGGCGTGAGCTACGTCATCATCGGCACCAAGGCCGTCAAGGAGCCAGAGTTCGTCGCTGAAGCCTGCCGCGCATTCCCTGGCAAAGTGATTGTCGGCCTGGACGCCAAGGATGGTTTCGTCGCCACCGACGGCTGGGCAGAAGTCAGCACCGTGCAGGTCATTGACCTGGCCAAGCGTTTCGAGGCTGATGGCGTGTCTGCAATCGTTTATACCGACATCGCCAAAGACGGCATGATGCAGGGCTGCAACATCCCGTTCACCGCCGCGCTGGCTGCTGCGACCCGTATTCCGGTCATCGCTTCCGGTGGCATCCACAACCTGGGCGACATCAAGGCCCTGCTGGACGCCAAGGCCCCCGGCATCATCGGCGCAATCACCGGTCGTGCGATCTACGAAGGGACGCTGGACGTGGCTGAAGCGCAGGCGCTCTGTGATCTGGAGAGCCTCAAGCCATAAGCTGCAAGCCGCAAGCTGAAGCAGATCTGCTTTGTCTTGCGGCTTGAAACTTGCCGCTTGCAACTGCTGTTATCGGAGATAACCCCATGGCCCTGGCCAAACGCATCATCCCTTGCCTGGACGTCGACAACGGTCGAGTGGTCAAGGGCGTCAAGTTCGAGAACATCCGCGATGCGGGCGATCCGGTGGAAATTGCTCGTCGCTACAACGAGCAGGGCGCGGACGAAATCACCTTTCTGGACATCACCGCCAGCGTTGATGGCCGTGATACCACGCTCCATACCGTCGAGCGCATGGCCAGTCAGGTGTTCATTCCGCTGACCGTCGGTGGCGGTGTGCGTACCGTCCAGGACATCCGCAACCTGTTGAACGCCGGTGCCGACAAGGTTTCGATCAACACGGCGGCGGTGTTCAACCCGGAATTCGTTGGCGAAGCGGCTTCCCGTTTCGGCTCGCAGTGCATCGTGGTCGCTATCGATGCCAAGAAGGTTTCCCTGCCAGGCGAAACCCCGCGCTGGGAAATCTTCACCCACGGCGGTCGCAAGCCGACCGGTCTTGACGCCGTGCAGTGGGCGAAAAAGATGGAAGACCTGGGTGCCGGTGAAATCCTCCTGACCAGCATGGATCAGGACGGCATGAAAAACGGTTTCGACCTGGGCGTTACCCGGGCCATCAGCGATGCGCTGGGGATTCCGGTGATTGCCTCCGGTGGCGTCGGCAACCTGGAGCATCTGGCAGCGGGTGTCATTGAGGGTCATGCGAGCGCTGTTCTGGCGGCGAGCATCTTCCACTTTGGCGAATACACCGTGCCCGAAGCCAAGGCCTACATGGCCCAGCGCGGTATCGTCGTTCGTTGATTGGCAGGCGGGCAGCCCTTGCTCGCCCTGTCATGAGTTTTCTGGTTGCAGCGACACTGCTAGACACTGTCATGGTATAGCGGCACTCTGCACGGGGTTGTCATGCTCGAGTGCCGAAATATGTTCAAACGTCTTTTTCTTGCACTACTGGGCGCCAGCGCTCTTCTCAGTTTCAGCGCTCGGGGCAGTGATGCGTCGACGCCTTCTATCGTGTTGCTGACCGAGAACTATCCGCCTTACAACATGGCGGTGGACGGCAAGAACTTCGCTCAGGAAAACAACCTTGATGGCATCGCTGTCGAGATCGTGCGCGAGATGTTCAAGCGGGCCGGTATCAGCTACAACCTGACCCTGCGTTTTCCCTGGGAGCGCATCTACAAGCTGGCGCTGGAAAAACGCGGCTATGGTGTGTTCTCCACCGTGCGTACGCCCGAGCGTGAAAAACTCTTCAAATGGGTTGGCCCTCTTGGTCCGGTGGACTGGGTCATGCTGGCCCGTGAGGACAGCACCATCACCCTGACTGACCTGGAGCAAGCCAAGGCTTATCAGGTCGGCGCCTATAAAGGTGATGCGGTTGCCCAGAGCCTGATTCTCAAGAGCTTCAACCCGGTGTTGATGTTGCGGGATCAGGACAACGCCAGAAAACTCGCCACTGGCCAGATCGACCTGTGGGCCACTGCCGATCCTGTTGGCCGTTATCTGGCCAAGCAGGAAGGCATCACGGGTTTTAAAACAGTCTTGCGCTTCCATACGGCCGAGCTGTTCCTGGCGCTGAACAAGGAAACGCCCGACGACGTTGTCGCCCGCCTGCAAAAGCAGCTGGATGACATGCGCGCCGAAGGCTGGGTGGACAAGGTTCAGGCGCGCTATCAATAACGCCTCACTCGCTCACGGACACAATGTCCTCGCGCACGCTGGAGCGCTGGCCGTTGACGTCATGGGCGTAGGTGCAGATTTTCACCGGCAATAATTTCTTGCGCAGCACCAGATTGCTGCCCAGTCGCCTTCTGAAGCCTTGCGGGTCTGTGCAGTCCGTTGTCGCCACAGGGCCGATCTTCGCGGTGTAGTAATCAATCCGTCCGGGGTCACTTAACCAGTTGACCTCATAAGAGCCGAAGCTGTTTTTCTGGATATGCACTTGCGGGTCGCTTGTGGGGCCTGCTGCAAGCAACTCCACAGCCAGTGTCAGGGCGTTGCGCATCATCCCGTGGCTGGGCCGCTCATCGGCTGACGAGACGCCGATGATACATAGCCAATTGATGCCGACCCGTGCGTCTATCGGGTCATCGATACGGGCATCCCGGGACGTTATTGTGGCGCTGTAACCCACTGGATTCTCACATTCCAGAGGCGAGCCGACCTTCTTGTAGCGATAGAAAGGTTTATCCACCCTGAACTGCAGATCCCACGAGGGATAAACCTCATTGCCCAGAGCATCCAGCCTGACCTTGGCAAATTGTCTGGGTGGTTTCTCAAACAGGATCGAATGCACAGGAAAGAGCCTGCACTGCTGGGGATCGGTAGTGAGCACGCCATCAATGAAGCATTCGTTCAGGCTGGTGACCGGGCTGCCAAAGTTGCTGTCGGCAGCCTGGGTCGGGAAACCGGGTGGTAACGTCACTTCACCCTTTACCGCAGAACTTTCGGGTGATGGCTGGTTGGTGAGATTCAAGACGGCGAACACCTCGCCGGTATCACGGGTCAGCAATGGGCTGCCGGATGAGCCCTTGGCGATGTCCTTGCACTGGTTGCTGACCGTGTGACGCCAGACCCAGGGTTGCTGCAGGATTTCTCCTGAAGACTGATGAACGCAGGCCGCCATGCGCAGATGACCTGTGCCGATATAAAGCGGGGCACCAATGGACAGGATATCGCGGCCGTTTTCCGGCATCTGGTTTGTGAGTCGCAGTGGCTGGATGCCGTCAGCGATCAGCGATGCCAGTGTCGGTTGCAACTCGACAATCGCCAGATCCACGCCTTGCATGCTGCTCCAGTTAACACGCTTCAATGGATAGCTGTAGGCGTGGCTGTCGGTGAAAAAGTTGAACTGGACGGTCCCCTTGATTTCACTGTCGGTGAGGATCAGGCCGTTGCGTCGAGAGATGCAGTGGCCATTGGTAAGCAGGTAGGCAGGCGCGTCGTCCGGGCTGTCGGGGCTGCGGGTATCGATCAGGGTTGCGGTGCAATCCGAACCTTTTTTGCTCTTTATGCGACCGATGCCATTCCAGTGAACGCTCTGGCCATCTGCTTCTAGCAGGACTTTCGAGGGCGCAAGCGAAATCAGGCCTTCGCCCAGGTCATGGGCTGCGGCAGCGGGCATGTGCAAAAGGCTGGCGACGCAGCAGGCGGCAGCAAAAATGCGGAGATTCATGATTCTTCCTTGATAACAGGTATGGATATCAGTCCCTTTAAACGGGGGCTGACGCTGTTATCAAGGCAGTAATGGCCGGGGACATTTAAAGTAGGCGGAGCTTACAGCGCGTGTGGAAAATTCAAGCCGGTCAGGTCGGTAATCAGCGGTAGATGCCTTCCTTCCCGTGCCCGGCCATGGCCTTGTTGCCTCTCTCGCTGATCATGTGACGCAGCTCGATCCATTCGATGCCCTGTGCCTTGAGCTTGGGCAACTCGCGCTCCAGCACATCGAGGGTCACGGGATAAGGGTGGCCGATGATGACCACCGACCCCTGTTTATGGGCGAGTTTGATCGCGATCTGCAATTGTCGGGTGATGGCCTCGGCGGTGCGCTCGTCGTCCAGGAACACATCGCGAGACACGCTTGCCAGGCCGATACGCTGGGCTGCGGCGGCGGCCACGGTCTTGGCGCTGGTGCGGCTGTCGACGAAGAACATGTGCCGGCGCTGCAATTCTTCCATGAGCCAGGCCATGGCCACAGGCTCGCTGGTCATGCGGCTGCCCATGTGATTATTGATGCCTGCGGCATAAGGCACCTTGAGCAGCGCGGCGTTCAGGCGGCTTTCAAGCTCGGGCAAGGGCAGGCCGGGATGCCAGGCATACGGGCCGGTCGCCGGGTCCATCGGCATGTGCAGCATGACCGTCTTGCCGGCAGCGTGTGCCTGTCGGGCGAAATCGGTGGCATGAGGCGTGTCGGGCATGATCGCCAGCGTAACAGGGCCGGGCAGGGCGAGGGTGCGGCTGTCGCGAGCGGGGTTCTGGCCCAGATCGTCGATGATCAGGCTCAGATAGATGGCGTGCGGCTTGTCAGCCTTCTCGCTGTCGGGCGCTGCATGGGCAGCACCGGTCAGCGAGAGGGCCAGCAACAGGCATGAGAGAAAACGCATGCCTTAGTTGCCGCGGGTGATACTCAAGCCTTTGAGCAGGCTCAGCGCCTGATTGAGCTGGTAGTCTTCATCCTGCGGACGCGCCTTGGCCGCTGCGCCGCCCTTGACGGTCGGCTTGTCGGCACCGCCGTTACCATTGCCCAGGTGGCCGGAAAGGTCGGCTTCCTTGTAGTTCTCGCCGTCCGCTTCGTTGGTGACCTTGGCGCGGCGCACGACGATGTCCGGGTTGATGCCCTGAGCCTGGATAGAGCGGCCGTTAGGCGTGTAGTACAGCGCAGTGGTGATTTTCAGGGCGCGGTCGTTGTTCAGCGGCAGAACGGTCTGCACCGAGCCTTTGCCAAAACTGTCGGTGCCCATCAGGATGCCGCGCTTCTGGTCTTGCAGGGCTCCGGCGACGATTTCCGAGGCCGAGGCGCTGCCGCCGTTGATCAGCACCACCAGAGGCGCGCCTTCGCTGGCGTCTGCCGGGTCGGCGGAGAAGCGCAGTTCGGAGTTGGCGATACGGCCCTTGGTGTAGACGATCAGGCCCTTGGTCAGGAAGTGATCCGCCACGGCCACCGCCGATTGCAGCACGCCGCCAGGGTTGTTGCGCAGGTCCAGGATCAACCCGCTCATCTTCTTGCCGTTGTCCTTGCGCAGTTTGGCCAGTGCCTTGCCGACTTCATCGCCGGTCTTGACCTGGAACTGGGTGATGCGGATATAGCCGTAGCCGTTCTCCAGCATCTGCGCCTTGACGCTCTTGACCTGAATGGTTGCCCGCGCCAGCGTCACGTCGAACGGCGTACCGCCATCGCGTACCAGCGTCAGAGTGATCTTTTCACCGATCTTGCCCCGCATCTTGTCGACCGCTTCCTGCATGGTCTGACCCTGAGTCGGTGCGCCGTTGATCTTGACGATCAGGTCACCTGCCTCGATGCCCGCCTTGGACGCCGGGGTGTCGTCGATGGGCGAAACCACCTTGACGAAACCGTCTTCGATGCCGACCTCGATGCCCAGGCCGCCAAACTCGCCGCTGGTGCTTTCCTGCAGCTCCTGGAAGTCTTCCGGGCCCAGATAGGCCGAGTGCGGGTCAAGGTTGCTGAGCATGCCCTTGATGGCGTTTTCCAGCAGGGTCTTGTCGTCCACCGGCTCGACATAAGCGGCCTTGACCCGATCCATGACTTCGGCAAAGGTGCGCAGCTCATCGAGCGGCAGCGGTGCCTTGGCGTTGGCGGGCGCGACAGCTGCTGGCGCTGGTGCCGGCGTGGCTTTTTCGGCAGCCAGAGCCAGAGGCGAACCAATAACAATGGCGATAGCCAGGGTCAGCGAGGTGAGGCGGGACAAATGCAGCATGTCTAACGAACTCCTACAGATATTGGGGCCGACTTATCCTTGAGTGCGGCACCATTGGGCTGGATCGCTGGGGCGACCCTGCTGACGAATAGCAAAATACAACGCTGATGTGTCTTGACCGCCGCTATTGCCTACGGTGGATATTGCCTCACCGGCCTTCACGATGTCGCCTGCCGACTTCAGCAGGCTCTGGTTGTGACCATACAGGCTCAGATATCCGTTGCCATGGTCGAGAATGACCAGAAGACCGGCGCCGCGCAACCAGTCAGCGAAAACCACACGCCCGCCATGCACGGCATGGACCTGGCTTCCGGCAGCAGCGCTGATCATCACACCATCCCACTTGGTCCGCTCGTCATCTCCACGGGCTTCACCAAAGCGGGCAAGCAATCGACCATCGACAGGCCAGGGAAGTTTACCCCTGGCTTCGGCAAAAGCGCCGCCATATGACGCGCCGGCACTGGAAACCATGGCGCCGGGGGCTTTGACTGGCCGCTTGGGCGCGGGTTCATCATTATTTCGGCTGCTGCTGGCGGCACGTTGGCGCTGCTCTTCGGCTTCGCGGGCGGCAACCAGTGCTTTCTGACGCGCTTCCTCGGCTTCGCGAGCCTGACGGGCGAGGGTTTCCTCGATGGTTTTCAGCACCTTGCCCAGATCGGCCTGATCCTGCTGGCGCGCCTGGAGCTTCTGGTCCCGGGCCTTGTAATCCTGATTGATCTTGGCCAGCGCCTGCTGGCGTTCCTGGCGGACTTTGGCCAGTTCTTCGCTCTGGCTGTCCAGGTTGCTTTTCTGGACCAGCAACTGCGCTTGCTGCAGGTCGATATCTTTCTCGACACTGGCCAGCTGGCGCAGGGTTTCATTGAAGTTGTTCAACTGGGTCAGCCGGGCCTGGCTGATGTAGTCGTAATAGGTGAGGGTGCGGGCGAATTTTTCAGGGTTCTGCTGATTGAGCAGCAGTTTCAGGTATTCCTGACGGCCACTCTGATAGGCGGCACGGGCCTGGATGGCAATCAGGCGTTGTTGCTCAGCGCGAGCGGTGTTGAGTTTTTTTTTCTCACTGTCGAGCCGCTGGAGCTCGGTTTCGGTCTTTTTTAGTTCCTTTTGCAGGACCTCGACCTGCTTTTCCAGCTTACCCATTTCGGTTTCAGTGGTACGAAGGTCCTTCTGGACACCCGCTTTCTCTTCCTGGAGTTTGTTCAGGACTTTCTGCAGCTCGGCAACATCCTGGCGCGCAGCGTCTATCTGTTTTTGGGTTTGCGCACGCTCGTCGTCGGCGAGCGCCGGATTGAGCAGGCAAAGCAGGACAAGGGCAATCAAGGCGCGGAGCATGAGGGTGGGCGATACCGAGGAATTGTGAGAAAAAATGACAGGCCTAGTATGCCCGCCATACGGCACAAAAAAAACGCCCCGCAGCCACTGCTTTGGGGCCTGATACACAAAAAACCGGCATTTTCTGATGTCGAAATGCCGGTTCAGAGCGCTTACTCCGCGACCAGAATCGAATGGCCGGTCATCTCTTGCGGCTTTTCCAGATCCATCAGTTGCAGCAGTGTGGGCGCGACATCGGCCAGAACCCCGCCCTCGCGGACTTTCAACGGACGCTTGCCGAAATAGATGAAAGGCACCGGCTCCGAGGTGTGCGCGGTGTGCGCCTGGCCAGTGGAGTCATCGGTCATCTGCTCGACGTTGCCGTGGTCGGCGGTAATCAGCGCTTCGCCGCCGACCTTTTCCAGAGCCTCGGTGATGCGGCCGACGCACAGGTCCAGGCATTCCACGGCCTTGATCGCCGCTTCCATCACGCCGCTATGCCCAACCATGTCGCCGTTGGCATAGTTGACGACGATTACGTCATAACGCTGGTTTTCAATGGCGTCGACAATCTTGTCGGTGACTTCAGGCGCGCTCATTTCCGGCTGCAGGTCGTAAGTGGCGACTTTCGGCGATGGAATCAGGATGCGCTCTTCGCCCGGGAACGGCTCTTCGCGGCCACCGGAGAAGAAGAACGTCACGTGGGCGTACTTTTCGGTCTCGGCGATGCGCAGCTGGGTCTTGCCGTTATCGGCCAGGTACTGGCCCAGCACATTCTTCAGGCTACCGGCAGCAAATGCCGATGGCGCGGGAATGCTGGCCGCGTATTGGGTCAGCATCACGTAGCTGACCTTCGGCTGACGGGCGCGCTCGAAATCCTTGAAATCGTCTTCGACGAAAACACGGGTCAGCTCACGGGCACGGTCGGCGCGGAAGTTCATGAAGACCACGGCATCGCCGTCTTCGACCTTGACCGGCTCGCCAATGCGGGTGGCTTTGACGAACTCGTCGTTCTCGTCACGGGCGTAGGCCGCTTCCAGCCCGGCAACGCCGGTTTCAGCCTGGAATTCTGCCGTGCTGTCGACAATCAGGTTGTAGGCGGTGGACACGCGATCCCAGCGATTGTCGCGGTCCATGGCGAAGTAACGGCCAATGATGGTCGCGGTGCGGCCCTTGCCCAGACGGGCGAAGGCTTCGTCCAGCAGCTCAAGGGAGCTTTTCGCGCTGCGCGGCGGTGTATCGCGTCCATCGAGGAAAGCGTGCAGGTAGATCTTGTCGGCGCCACGTTTTACCGCCAGCTCGGCCATGGCGACCAGATGGTCCTGGTGGCTGTGAACACCGCCATCGGACAGCAGGCCCAGGATATGAACGGCCTTGCCTGCTTCGACAGCCTTGTCCACGGCCTTGCAGATGGTCGGGTTCTCGAAGAACTCGCCGTCGCGAATGGCCTTGGTGACGCGAGTGAAGTCCTGATAAACCACACGCCCGGCACCCAGATTCATATGGCCGACTTCGGAGTTGCCCATCTGCCCGTCCGGCAGGCCCACATCCATGCCCGAACCTGAAATCAGGCCGTGCGGCATGGTTTGGTAGAGGCGATCCATGACTGGCATCTTGGCGGCCAGAATGGCGTTGCCTTCAGGGTTTTCGCTGTGTCCGAAGCCATCCAGGATGATAAGGACCAGAGGTTTTGGGGTGGCAGTCATAGAACCCACTCGAGGCTGGTTAAAGAAAGTACAAAAAAGATCCGCATTTTAGGGGCAAGTTCAAACGACGTCACTGCCGCACGGACTTTGGCGCACCTTGGGTGCTGTGTATACTGGCCGACATTTTAACGCCCTGGAACCTACTGATGGTTGCTCATCTGCTTGAATTCGCCACTAACCACTACCTGATCACCGGTGCTTTCTTCATTCTGCTGGCATTGCTGATTGCCTATGAATTGAGCAAGGGCGGTCGCAGCCTGAGCACACGCGAGCTGACAGCTCTGGTCAACAGCGACCAGGCCGTGGTCATCGACGTGCGTTCCACCAAGGATTTTGCGACAGGCCATATCGTCGGCTCCCTGAATTTTCCGCAGGACAAAGTGCTGACCCGCACGTCTGAACTGCAAAAACACAAGGACAAGACGTTGATCATAGTCGATGCATTCGGGCAGCATGCAGGTAGCACAGCCCGCGAGCTTCTGAAGTCGGGTTTCAAGGCGGCCAAATTGTCTGGCGGTATTTCCAGCTGGCGCGCCGATAACTTGCCTTTGGTGAAATGAAATGTCTGAAGTCATCGTCTACTCCAGCGACTATTGCCCCTATTGCACACGCGCCAAGCAGTTGCTGCAAAGCAAGAGAGTTGCCTTTAACGAGATAAGAGTCGATGGCAAACCGCAGGTTCGCGCTGAAATGGTAGCGAAGGCCGGTCGTACTTCAGTGCCGCAGATCTGGATCGGTTCCAGGCATGTCGGCGGCTGCGACGACCTCTTTGCCCTTGAGCGCGCAGGCAAGCTTGACCAATGGCTTGAAAACTGAGTTCAACTTCACACCCTATTTTTCATAAGGATTCGACATGACCGAGCAATCGACCAACGGCGTTACCAACGAAGAAAACTCCCCCCAGTTTTCCTTGCAGCGTATTTATGTTCGCGACCTGTCGTTCGAAGCACCGAAAAGCCCGGCAATCTTCCGTCAGGAATGGACTCCAAGCGTCAGCCTAGACCTCAACACCCGTCAGAAGCCGCTGGAAGGCGACTTCTACGAAGTAGTGCTGACCCTGTCCGTGACCGTCAACAACGGTGATGAAGTTGCCTTCATCGTTGAAGTCCAGCAAGCCGGTATCTTCCTGATCAAGGGCCTGGACGACGCTTCCCTGAGCCACACCTTGGGCGCGTTCTGCCCGAACCTGCTGTTCCCTTACGCTCGCGAAGCGATCGACAACCTGGTTGTTCGTGGTTCTTTCCCTGCGCTGATGCTGTCCCCGGTCAACTTCGACGCGCTGTACGCCCAAGAGCTACAACGCATGCAGGAAGCTGGCGAAACGCCAACCGTGCAGTAAATGAAAAAAGCGCCTTTCGACAGGCGCTTTTTTGTGTGGGAGCGAATTTATTCGCGAATGAATTCGCTCCTGCCTGGGTTCAGCCTTTCCCTTTGGTCCGCGTCATATGCGGCCCGCTGTTCTTCTCCAGATACTCGATGATCATGCCGGCCACGTCCTTGCTGGTCGTCACTTCGATACCTTCCAGCCCCGGCGACGAGTTCACTTCCATCACCAGCGGACCATGGTTGGAGCGCAAGATATCCACCCCCGCGACACTCAAACCCATGACCTTGGCGGCGCGAAGGGCAGTCATGCGTTCCTGCGGGGTGATCTTGATCAGGCTGGCGCTGCCGCCACGGTGCAGGTTGGAGCGGAACTCGCCCGGCTTGGCCTGACGCTTCATCGACGCGATGACCTTGTCGCCGACCACGAAGCAGCGGATATCCGCGCCGCCCGCTTCCTTTATGTATTCCTGAACCATGATGTCCTGCTTGAGGCCCATGAACGCCTCGATCACCGACTCGGCAGCCGTGGCTGTTTCACAGAGCACTACGCCGATGCCCTGAGTGCCTTCGAGCACCTTGATGACCAGCGGCGCGCCGTTGACCATCTGGATCAGGTCGGGGATATCGTCCGGCGAGTGGGCAAAACCGGTGACAGGCAGGCCGATGCCACGGCGCGACAGCAATTGCAGCGAGCGCAGCTTGTCCCGGGAACGGGCAATGGCCACCGACTCATTGAGCGGGAACACGCCCATCATTTCGAACTGGCGCAACACCGCACAGCCATAGAACGTTACCGAAGCGCCGATGCGCGGGATGACCGCATCGAAGCCTTCCAGCGGCTTGCCGCGATAGTGGATCTGCGGCTTGTGGCTGGCGATGTTCATATAGGCGCGCAGGGTGTCGATCACCACCATCTCGTGGCCACGCTCGATACCAGCTTCGACCAGACGACGGGTGGAATACAGACGCGGATTACGCGAAAGCACAGCGATCTTCATGCAGCACCTGAGGAAGTAGAGGCCGGGAACACCGGCTTTTCTTGAACGTAAGTAATGCCCGGATTGACCACCAGCTGGCCGTCGATCAAGGCGTTTGAACCCAATAGCAGCCGATAGCGCATCGACTTGCGGCAGGCCAGGGTGAATTCCACCGGCCAGACGCGATCACCCAGGGCCAGCGTGGTGCGGATCACATAGCGAACCTGCGCCTGGCCATTGGAGCTTTTGATCGTTTTCATGGCGACCAGTTGGGCCTCGCAGCGGCGATGACGCAACTGCACCACGGTGCCCAGATGAGCATTGAAACGAACCCATTTCTGGCCGTCGCGTTCAAAAGGTTCGATCTCGGTGGCATGCAGGCTTGACGTGCTTGCGCCGGTATCGATTTTTGCCCGCAGGCCAGCGACCCCCAGATCGGGTAGCGCCACCCACTCACGCAGGCCGACAACTGTCAGATGATCGAATGTCTTCAACGCGATTCCATATGATTCAAGACGTCTTCCAGACACCAGGATCAACCTGGGCCAGTGCTTTGAACGCAGGCCTGGCGAACCAGTAGCCTTGCATCAGGAAAATTCCGCAGTCAGCGAGGAAGTCCCGTTCTTCGGCGTGTTCGATGCCTTCGGCGATCACTGTAACCCCCAACTCTGCACACATTGTGACAACACCACGAACGATAGCCTGACGTGCCCGATCACGGTGGACGTTGCGAATCAAATCCATGTCGAGTTTTATCAGATCGGGCTGGAAGTTCGCCAGAAGCGTCAGCCCGGCATGGCCGGCGCCGAAATCATCGATAGCGGTCATGAAACCGAATTCGCGATATTCGCGCAAAATATTACTCAAATGGCCATCGTTATTTACATGCTCGGTTTCCAGCGTTTCGAATATGAGGTTCGAAAGCGGGAAGTTGTGCTGGCGAGCGGCTTCCAGGGTGGTGCGGATGCACAGCTCGGGACGGTACACGGCATTGGGCAGGAAGTTGATCGATAAACGCTCGGTCATTCCCAGTTGGGCCGCGCCTGCGATGGCCTTGGTGCGACAGCTCTGGTCGAAGCGGTAGCGGTTGGTGTCCGTGACCTTGTCGAGGACCGAATAGGCACCCTCGCCATTGGGGCCTCTGACCAGTGCTTCATGCGCAAATATCGACTGGTCGCGCAGGTCCACGATCGGCTGGTAGGCAAACTCGAACGAGAAGTCCAGTTCCGGGCTGCCGGTGCAGCCTTCGCAGCCCTTTCTGGGTGCGGTCAAAGAGGTCGGGAACTCTGTCATGTCGCTCTTCCATGCTGAGGTTGGGAACAAATTCGCACTGACCGGCTTTGACACGCAAGGATTGATTGCTTCATGTTCGACAGGGCGCAGGGAGTGTACGTAGACCGGCGACTGCATGCAGTCACTTTCTATACTCAACCCGATAGTTCTGACTGTTTCACGAGTGAGGAATTCACATGGCGAAAAAGACTGAAGAAGACGATGACAAGGTTCGTCTGGACAAATGGCTTTGGGCGGCGCGTTTCTTCAAGACCCGTGCGCTGGCCAAGGCGGCTATAGAAAGCGGCAAGGTGCATTGTCGTGGCGAGCGTTGCAAGCCAGGCAAGGAGCCTCATATCGGTGACGAGATTCTGGTGCGCACCGGTTTCGATGAGCGCACGGTCGTGGTTGAAGCGTTGTCCATCGTGCGACGTGGCGCGCCCGAGGCACAAACCCTGTATCGCGAAACACCCGACAGCATCGCAAAACGTGAACACGCAGCCGCACAACGCAAGGCGGGCAACCTGAGCGTGACCACCGACGGGCGACCGACCAAGAAGCAGCGTCGCCAGCTTTTCGAGTTTCACGGCAGCAATCACGGTGACTGAAACTGTGCGCCAGTAATCAGCACGAATCGCCATCCGGCTTGGAAGAGCGCACCGTAGCCCATAAAATGTCCTGCAACGGTATGGCAGAGCGCATCCATGGATGCCTGACACTGCCATCAATTGTCATTCCTTCAGATACCTTCTTCTTATGCATGATTTACCGGACATCGACTTCACCCAGCGCTTCATCTTTGACGAAAGCGACGTTCGTGGAGAGCTGGTCGCGCTGGAGCGCAGTTACGCCGAAGTGCTTGCCAAGCACCCCTACCCGGAGCCGGTCGCGCAACTGCTCGGCGAGCTGATGGCTGCTGCTGCCTTGCTGGTGGGTACACTGAAATTCGACGGTCTGCTGATTCTGCAGGCGCGCTCCAGCGGCGCTGTGCCGCTGCTGATGGTCGAGTGCTCCAGCGAGCGGGAATTGCGCGGCATTGCCCGTTATGACGAATCCCTGATCGCGCCGGGTGCCGGTCTGCAAGACCTGATGCCTGAAGGCTCGCTGACCCTGACCGTGGACCCCAAGAAGGGCAAGCGTTATCAGGGCATCGTGGCTCTGGACGGCGTCGACCTCTCGGAAAGCCTCTCCAGCTATTTCGTGATGTCCGAGCAGCTTGGCACCCGCTTCTGGCTCAAGGCCGACGGACATCGCGCCCGTGGTCTATTGTTGCAACAGCTTCCCGTGGCACAGATCACCGACCCCGAAGAGCGCGACGCCAGCTGGGAACATGTCATCACCCTGGCCAGCACCCTGTCGGCCGAGGAATTGCTGGGCCTGGACAACCCGACCATCCTGCATCGCCTGTACCACGAAGACCCGGTTCGCCTGTTCGATATCCAGCCTATCTGCTTCCGTTGCAGCTGCTCGCGCGAGCGTTCCGCCAATGCGCTGGTCAGCCTGGGTCTGGAGGACGCGCAGCAACTGGTTCAGGAGCATGCGGGCGCCATCGAGATCGACTGCCAGTTCTGTAATGAGCGCTATTTGTTCGATGCCGCTGACGTCGCCCAGCTGTTTGCTGGCGGTGGTGTCGATTCTCCATCTGACACGCGCCACTAATCGCGAGAGAAACTGTCTCAGAACATCGTGTGGGCGGTTGTAATGCGGTTCTGACAGGAGGGTCCTACCATTTTTGGGCTTTTCTGGCATAATCCCGCCCACTTTTCCGCTGTAGTAGTGGTTGTTTTTTTACTACAAAACCGTTTGAAGCACTCGGCCACTGGCCGACGGGGACCCTGATGACGCAAGCAAACAACGCTGTGTACACCGATCTGAGCATCGACGAACTGGTCAAGGAAGCCCTTGCCCGTGGTGAAGGCGAGCTTTCCGACACCGGCGCACTGGTTGTGCAAACAGGCCATCGCACTGGCCGCTCGCCAGCCGATCGTTTCATCGTTGAAGAGCCGAGCACTCAGGACGCAATTGCCTGGGGCACGATCAACCGCAAGTTCCCGGCTGACAAATTCGATGCGCTGTGGGACCGCGTTGCGGTCTACCTGAGCGAGCGCGAGCGTTTCGTTTCCCACGTTCATGTAGGTTCCGATCCTGCGCACTACCTGCCAGTCAAGATGACCACCGAGACTGCATGGCACAACCTGTTTGGCCGTTGCCTGTTCATCAACCCTGAGCAGTACAACCCGTCTGCCAAGGACGAGTGGCAGATCCAGAACGCTCCATGGTTCGTCTGCGAGCCAGAGCGTGACGGCACCAACTCCGACGGCACCGTCATCATCAACTTCGCCGCCAAGAAAGTGCTGATCGCTGGCATGCGCTACGCCGGCGAAATGAAGAAAGCCCTGTTCTCGGTACAGAACTTCCTGCTGCCAGCAGTCGACGTTCTGCCGATGCACTGCGCGGCCAACATGGGCGAAGAGGGCGACGTGACCCTGTTCTTCGGTCTGTCCGGCACTGGCAAGACCACCCTGTCCGCTGACGAAAGCCGCTACCTGATCGGCGACGACGAACACGGCTGGGGCGTGGGCGTTGTGTTCAACATCGAAGGCGGTTGCTATGCCAAGTGCATCGACCTGTCCGAGAAGAACGAGCCTGTCATCTGGAAAGCCATCCAGCACGGCGCCGTACTGGAAAACGTCGTTCTGGACCCGGTCACCAAGAAAGCCGACTACGCCGACGACAGCCTGACCCAGAACAGCCGCGCGGCCTACCCGCGTGAACTGATCGAAAAACGCGCACCGCTGAACCTGGGCGGCGAGCCAAACGCCGTGATCTTCCTGACCTGCGACCTGACCGGCGTACTGCCTCCCGTGTCGATCCTCAGCGAAGAACAGGCTGCCTACCACTTCCTGTCGGGTTACACCGCACTGGTTGGCTCCACCGAAATGGGTTCGGGCGCTGGCATCAAGTCCACCTTCTCCACCTGCTTCGGCGCACCGTTCTTCCCGCGTCCGGCTGGCGAATACGCAGAGCTGCTGATCAAGCGCATCCGCGGCTTCGGCTCCAAGGTCTACCTGGTCAACACCGGCTGGACCGGCGGCGGCTACGGCGTTGGCAAGCGCTTCAACATCCCGACCACTCGTGGCGTGATTGCAGCCATCCAGAGCGGCGCGCTGATCGGCGCAGAAACCGAACACCTGGACACCATCAACCTCGACGTGCCGAAGTCGGTACCGGGCGTTGAAACCGGCCTGCTCAACCCACGCAACACCTGGGCTGACAAAGCGGCTTACGACGAAGCCGCCAAAGGCCTGGCTGGCCTGTTCATCGAGAACTTCAAGAAGTTCGACGTGAGCGACGCGATCAAGGCTGCTGGTCCGAAGCTGTAATTCGGGTTAGCTGCACAGAGAACCGCCCTTCGGGGCGGTTTTTTATTTTGTGGTGGTGAAGCTTTTCGCGACTGAATTCGCTCCTACACCGAACGCCGTAGGAGCGACTTCAGTCGCGAAAAGCTCAAAAAATGTGACGATTCCGAAAGACCAATCCGTATCTTCTGCGTGAAACTTCCCTGACAATCCAACCCGCTTGTGCCTGCCAGATCCGGGAACTAGTCTGCGCTCCGTCGCTGCAAAATCAGCGATCGGGTGTGGAAACCTGTTCTTTTCTGTAGGCGCACAAGCGTCACCAAGTTGCTTGCCGGATATTTAATCGGCGAGTGCTCTATGGCGGCTATGTGCGGGCAGACTTCGGTCTGGCCGGGTGCCTACAGCCTGGTTTTCCACCCCGTTCATAGCTGCCACCTTTTGTCGTGTGGAAACGGCAGGAGATGGCTCCGGAATGTGTAGGAGTTTCATCATGCTAAAAATAACCCCCGATCCACCCATCAAACTCGAAGAAACCCTTCTGCGGATTTCCGACCTCTTGCGTAGCGCCTCAGCCGCAGCCTATGAAACCGGTGACCAGCTCAGCGGCCAGAAACGTGATCTGGCGTTTTCGGTGATTTATCTGGTGGAGATGGCCAATGCGTTGGTCGAGCGCTCTCTGGACAAGATTGAGGTTGGTGCCTGATGCGTTCGCGAATGAATTCGCTCCTACGCAAGCACCGCAAACCCGGTAGATACTCTGTTCACGGTCAAGCTTTTAGCCGGTATTTTTCGCTAAAAAGCTTGGCCGTGTCGAAGTCT
>NZ_JAIGPJ010000041.1:0-48741 GCF_019719005.1 Pseudomonas cichorii | reverse complement strand
AGCAGTGAAACGATGCATCGCCGATGGTAGTGTGGGGTTTCCCCATGTGAGAGTAGGTCATCGTCAAGATTAAATTCCGAAACCCCCATCTGCACACGCAGGTGGGGGTTTTGTCTTTCTGGTCCCAACCTTTTGTCTGCTGGCTTGCCACATCAAATGTGGTGGATTGCTTATGGCAATCCCGGTCGCTTGCCCTTATGGTTTGGCTTCAGGTTTTACTCGTTCGAGTCAAGGAAGCATACATGTCCGTCACAACCTCTCTGAGCGCCGGCTTCATGGTGGTTCATGGCAACCGCCCCGATGAACTGCGCAGTCTGGTTGTCTCCTGGATGCGACGCTATCCCCTTGCTCCTCTGGAAAACGAAATTGCTCTGGTGCAAAGCAACGGCATCGCCCAATGGCTCAAGCTGGCCCTGGCCGAAGATGCCCAGGATGAAGATCAAGGTGGCTGTGGCATTGCTGCAGCGATAGATGTTCAACTGCCCGGCAGTTTCATGTGGCAGTTGTATCGCTCTGTACTGGGCCGCAATGAAATCCCGGAAGTCTCCTTGCTCGACAAGGCTCCGCTGACATGGCGCCTGATGCGCCTCCTGCCGCAACTGATCAACCAGCCCCATTTCGAGCCGTTGCAGCGCTTCCTCACTGACGATACTGACCTGCGCAAGCGCTACCAGTTGTCCGAGCGATTGGCTGACCTGTTCGACCAATACCAGGTGTACCGGGCCGACTGGTTGCAAGACTGGGCGCAAGGCCGCCATCAACTGCTAAATGTTCGAGGGGAAGCCAAGCCGCTGAGTGCCGCCAATTGCTGGCAAGCCGAATTGTGGCGCGCTTTGCTTGAGGATGTTGGAACCGAAGGCATGGCGCAGAGCCGGGCAGGTGTTCACCAGCGTTTTCTGAAGCGTATTGGCACCCTCGATGAAGCACCGCAAGGCCTGCCAGCACGGGTTATCGTTTTTGGAATCTCGTCCCTGCCCGCACAAGCGCTGGAAGCCCTCGCCGGATTATCGAAGTTCAGCCAGGTGCTGCTCTGTGTGCATAACCCTTGCCGCCATCATTGGGCTGATATCGTTGCCGACAAGGATCTGCTCCGCCATCAATACAAACGTCAGGCGCGCAAGAACGGCATGCCAATAGCGCTTGATCCGGAGGCTTTGCACCAGCACGCCCATCCCCTGCTCGCCGCCTGGGGCAAGCAAGGCCGTGACTACATCAACCTGCTCGACAGTCATGACGAACCCAACAGCTACCGCTCCTCTTTCAAGGATGAGCGCATCGACCTGTTCAGCGAGAGCGAGCCGACAACCCTGCTCAACCAATTGCAGGATGACATCCTTGAACTCCGGCCTCTCGACGAGACCCGCGAACACTGGCCCGCTGTCGACTCCCTGAAGGATCGCTCGATCCGCTTTCACGTAGCCCACAGTGCCCAGCGTGAAGTCGAGGTGCTGCACGATCAGCTACTGGCACGTTTCAGCCGGGACCCGAACCTGCGGCCGCGAGATGTGATTGTCATGGTCCCGGACATCGACAGTTATGCCCCACACATTCGTGCCGTCTTCGGGCAGATCGATTCTTATGATCAGCGCTTCATTCCCTTCACCCTGGCCGACCAGGGCCAACGTGGCCGCGAGCCACTGCTGATTGCGGTCGAGCATCTGTTGAAGCTCCCCGACAGCCGCTTTCCGGTCAGCGAAATCCTCGACTTGCTCGACGTCCCAGCCTTGCGGGCACGTTTCAAGATTCAGGAGCATGACTTGCCGACCCTGCACCGCTGGATCGAAGGTGCCGGGGTGCGCTGGGGGTTGAATGCACAACAGCGTGCCGGCCTGGGATTGCCCGACGAGCTGGAACAGAACAGCTGGTACTTCGGCCTGCGTCGAATGCTGCTGGGCTATGCCGTCGGAGCAGGCGAAGCTTATGAAGGTATCGAACCCTATGACGAAATCGGCGGGCTGGATGCTGCACTGATCGGCCCACTGGTTGCCTTGATCGACGCATTGCAGGTTGCCCACGCCGAACTGTCCCTGCCTGCGACCCCCGAGCAATGGGGAATACGCTTGCAAGCTCTGGTACAGGTGTTTTTCCAGGCCGAAAGCGAACATGACGATTACCTGCTGGGTCAGCTTGAGACGCTTCGGGAAACCTGGCTGAAGACCTGTGAGACAGTCGATCTGTTCGATGAGTTGCCACTTACTGTCGTACGTGAGGCCTGGCTGGCCGGCCTGGACAAAGGGCGTCTGTCCCAGCGCTTCCTGGCGGGCTCGGTCAACTTCTGCACCCTGATGCCCATGCGTGCGATTCCTTTCAAAGTGGTCTGTCTGCTGGGCATGAACGACGGCGATTACCCTCGCGCTCAGCCACCACTGGACTTCGACCTGATGGGCAGCGACTACCGCCCCGGGGACCGTTCGCGGCGTGAAGACGATCGTTACCTGCTGCTTGAAGCATTGCTCTCGGCACGGGACCAGCTCTATATCAGTTGGGTCGGCCACAGCATTCGTGACAACAGCGATCGCCCGGCTTCGGTGTTGATCGGTCAGTTACGCGACCATCTGGCCAGCGGCTGGAAGCTCGCCTCCGACGATGAGCCTGACAGCAACCAAGACCCCGGCGAACGTCTGCTCGATGCCTTGACCCTGCATCATCCGCTGCAACCTTTCAGTGCCAGTTATTTCCATGCCGGCACCGGCTATTTCAGTTTTGCCCAGGAATGGCGGCTGCTGCATGAAGACAAACCGGCACCGATCAGCGCTGCTGTCTTGCCGCCTCACGAGCAGGATGAACCCCTGACGATTGCGCAGTTGCAGGACTTCCTGAGGAGCCCGGTAAAGCACTTTTTCAGTCAGCGTTTGAAGATCTACTTCGAGACCGCCGAAGCGCCGGTGCCTGACGAAGAACCTTTTGTGCTCAACGCCCTTGAGCGTTACAGCCTGAGTGAAAGCCTGCTGGCCGCTGCCATGGCCAATCCAGACGATATCGAGGCAGCTTTGCAGGCTCAGGCAATCAAGCTGCAAAGTAGCGGTCTGCTGCCCATGGCCGGATTCGGCACTCGCCTTCAGGCTGAGCTGATCGAGCCATTGCCGGATGTGCTTGAGCGCTATCAGGCGTTGCTGACCCTGTGGCCTGAACCGTTGAGCAGCGCCTTGCCGGTAAGCTTTGCCCACAACGATGTGAGCCTCGAAGGCTGGCTGGGCGGTCTGCACAGTAATGGGCAAAACCAGTTGCTGACCGTAACGGTCATTCCCAATGGCATTGGCTCGAAACGAACCCGCAAATGGCACCGGCTGATTCGTCCATGGGTCACTCATCTGGTCGCCAGCGCGTGCGGCTTGCCGCTCAATACAGCGTTGGTGGCCACCGATGACACGCTCATGCTGGCCCCGCTGGACAAAGACGCTGCCAGCGCAATCCTCAACGACCTGCTGACCACTTGGATGTTCGGCATGCAGCAACCTTTGCCGGTAGCGGTCAAGACCGCCTTTGCCTGGCTGGGGCAACCACTGGACAAGGCCGAAGCCGCTGCACGCAAGACCTATGAGGGCGATGGCGTGACCAGTAATGGCGAACTCGGCGAAAGCACCGCGCTGGCCCGGCAGTTCCCGGACTTCAATGCGTTGATGGAAAGTGAAGAGTTCGTCGGCTGGTGCGAAGCACTCTACAAACCGATTTACGAAGCACCCTGGCAGTCTCTGTCCGGCGGGGAGGCCAGCGCATGAGTACCTTGCAAGAACACACCGTTCCTCTGGCACTGCGCTTTCCACTTCGTGGCAGCCAGTTGATCGAAGCCAGCGCCGGTACTGGCAAGACTTTCACCATCTCGGCGTTGTACCTGCGTCTGGTACTTGGCCACGGGGATGAAACCTCAGGGTTTGGCCGCGAGCTGCTGCCACCGCAGATTCTGGTGGTGACCTTTACCGATGCCGCGACCAAGGAACTGCGCGACCGGATTCGTACCCGTCTGGCCGAAGCCGCCCGTTTCTTTCGTGACGAAATCGCCGCGCCCGACGACCTGATCGCCGACTTGCGTGCCCAGTTCAGCGCCGAACAATGGCCGGGCTGCTCCAACCGTCTGGATATCGCTGCGCAATGGATGGACGAGGCGGCTGTCTCGACGATTCACAGTTGGTGTCAGCGCATGTTGCGCGAGCACGCTTTCGACAGCGGAAGCCTGTTCACCCAGAGCCTGGAAACCGATCACAGTGATCTGCTGGGCGAAGTGCTGCGCGATTACTGGCGGCGTTTCTGCTATCCCATGAGTGGCGATGCCCTGGACTGGGTGCGGGATAAATGGGGTGGTCCGGCCGCCTTGCTGCCACGTATCAGGGGCCTTTTTGGCCGCGAGCGCAGTCAGGTGACTCAAGAGCCGGCCGAGCTGATTCTGGCGTCCCTGCAACAGCGCCGCGAAGCGCTGCAAACGCTGAAATCGCCCTGGACCGATTGGGCCAACGAGCTGCATGCGATTTGTCAGGACGGCGTCAAACGCAAGATCGTCGATGGCCGCAAGATGCAGGAGCGCTACTTTGCGCCCTGGTTTGAAAAGCTCAAGGCCTGGGCCGCCGATGAAACCCAGGAAGTGCTGGAGCTTGGCACCGGCTTCACCCGCCTGACCCCGGATGGCATTGCCGAAGCCTGGAAAAGCGACCCACCGTCGCACCCGGCTCTGGAGGCCATGCTCGAACTGAAAGCGGCCATCGACGCACTTCCCAAACCCGATGCCGCTGTGCTGCAACACGCTGCGCAGTGGGTCAGTGCCCGCTTTGAAGAAGAAAAGCGTCGTCGTGCCGAAATGGGTTTTGACGATATGCTGCTCAGGCTCGATGCCGCCCTGCAAGGTGCAGGCGGGGAGCGTCTGGCGACGCTGATTCGTGAGCAATTTCCTGTCGCGCTTATCGATGAGTTCCAGGATACCGACCCGGTGCAGTACCGGATCTTCGAGAGCATTTATCGCCTTGAAGAGAACGACGAACAGACCGGCCTGTTCCTGATCGGCGACCCCAAACAGGCGATCTATGCCTTCCGTGGCGCTGACATCTATACCTACCTGCGCGCCCGCAGTGCCACCGCCGGGCGCTGGCACACCCTGGACACCAACTACCGCTCCAGTCATGCCATGGTCGAGTCTGCCAACCACATCTTCTATCAGGCCGAGCAACGTGCCGAAGGGCGTGGCGCGTTTCTGTTTCGCGAGGGCGACAAGAACCCGGTGCCGTTTACCAAGGCGCTGGCCCAGGGCCGCAAGGAAACCCTGCAGGTCGATGGCGCACCACTCGCTGCCCTGACGGTCTGGCATCTGCCAAGCGACCAGCCGGTGTCCGGCACGGTTTATCGCCAGCAACTGGCGGCCAGTTGCGCCAGTGAAATCGTGCGCCTGCTCAAGGGCGGGCAACAAGGTCAGACCGGCTTTGCGGCACCTGATAAAGCGCTGCGCGGCTTGCTGCCTGCCGACATCGCGATTCTGGTGCGTGATGGCAAGGAAGCCCAGGCTGTGCGTAATGAGTTGGCGGTCCGTAACGTGCGCAGCGTCTACCTCTCCGACAAGGATTCGGTGTTCGCGGCGCAGGAAGCCCATGATCTATTGGCCTGGCTCAAGGCCTGTGCCGAACCCGACGCCGAACGCATCCTGCGCGCTGCGCTGGCCTGCATCACGCTGAACCTGCCGCTGGCCGAACTGGAACGCCTGAATCAGGACGAACTGGCCTGGGAACAGCGCGTCATGCAGTTCCGCGGCTATCGTAGCCTGTGGCGTCATCAGGGTGTGCTGCCGATGCTGCGCCGTCTGCTGCATGACTTTGCCTTGACCCAGACACTGATCGCTCGTAACGATGGCGAGCGAGTGCTGACCAACCTGCTGCATTTGTCCGAATTGCTGCAACAGGCCGCCGCCGAGCTGGATGGCGAACAGGCCTTGATCCGGCATCTGGGCGAGCAACTGGCGTTGTCCGGTCAGGCCGCCGAAGAGCAGATATTGCGCCTGGAAAGCGACGAGCAACTGGTCAAGGTCGTGACCATTCACAAGTCCAAGGGCCTGCAATATCCGCTGGTGTTTCTGCCGTTCATTTGCTCCACCAAACCGGTGGATGGCAGCCGCTTGCCTTTGCAGTTCCACGATGCCGAAGGCCATGCGCAGATCAGCCTGCAACCCACGGACGAACTGATCGAGCTGTCTGACAACGAGCGTCTGGCCGAAGACCTGCGCTTGCTCTATGTCGCCCTGACCCGCTCTGAGCACGCTTGCTGGCTGGGTGTCGCCGACCTCAAGCGCGGCAACCTCAACAGCTCCATGCTGCACCGCTCTGCGCTGGGTTACTTGCTGGGCGGCGGTGTGGCGCTGGGCGAGTCGGCCGATCTGCAAGTGTGGCTGCGGGATCTGAGCAAGGGCTGCGAAAGCATTGCCTTGCAACCGGTTCCCGAGCCCACCGCCGACACCTTCAGCCCGCCACGCAATGAGGCAAAGCTCGTCAAGGCATTGATGCCCAAGCGCCGAGCCGCTGAAAACTGGTGGATCGCCTCCTACAGTGCTCTGCGTATCGGCGACACCGTGACCACGAGCGGCGATGCGTCTCCCGACAGTCCGCAAGCGCAGAAGCTGTTCGACGACGAACGCCTGGACCCGCAAGCGCCTCGCGAGGTGCTGGCTGCGGGTGACGATATCCACCGTTTCCCCCGTGGCCCCAACCCCGGCACCTTTTTGCATGGTCTGCTGGAGTGGGCAGGCAACGAAGGTTTTGCCGCCGTAGCTCATGACCCCGAACTGCTGAGCGACGCCATTGCCCGCCGCTGCAACCGACGAGGCTGGGAAGGCTGGATCAACACCCTGACCGGCTGGCTGACACACCTGCTCAACATGCCTTTGCACTTGGGCAATGACGTGACGCCGGTCGCTCTGGGACAACTGGATCAACCCAATCAGTACCGGGTTGAAATGGAGTTCTGGTTTGCCAGCAGCCAGGTCAACGTGACCCAGATGGATGAACTCGTGCGTCATTACACCCACGGCAATGCGCCGCGACTGGTGACCCAGACCACTTCGCTCAATGGCATGTTCAAAGGCTTCATCGACCTGACGTTCGAGCATGAAGGGCGCTATTACGTGGCGGACTACAAATCCAACTGGCTGGGCGGCGACGAGACGTTCTACACCGAGCAGTCCATGGAAGCGGCCATTCTCGAAAACCGTTACGACCTGCAATACGTCCTCTACCTGCTGGCGCTGCATCGCCAGCTCAAGGCGCGGCTGGCCGATTACGATTACGACCAGCACATGGGCGGCGCGGTGTACCTGTTCCTGCGCGGCAGCCGCGCGTCCACTCAAGGCGTTTACTTCACCCGACCGCCCCGTGAACTGATCGAGAGCCTGGACCTGCTGTTCCAGGGCCAACCCCTGTCCACCGCCCAGCCTGGAGCGTTCGCATGAGCCGCACGTTTGCCGAACTCTTGCCCGCGCAACTGGATGCCGAGAGCCTGACCCATCTGAACCCGCTGAGCCGGGTCGACGATTTGCTGCTGTTGCTCGACCGCTGGGTGGAGCGTGGCTGGTTGCGGGCGCTGGACCGGGCCTTCGTGGCCTTTCTTGGGGAACTCGACCCGCACGCCGATTCCCGGGTATTGCTGGCGGCAGCCTTGAGCAGCCATCAACTGGGTCACGGGCACGTATGCCTGGATCTGTATGAAACCCTCAAGGAGCCGGATTTCGCTCTGTCACTGCCACCGGAAGGCGACATGCAGAGCGTACCGGTAATGTTGCCCTCACAACTGCTCAAAGGGCTGGATGGCGCAACATGGTGTCAGGCTCTGGCTGGCAGTCCTTTGGTCGCATTGGCCGAAGACGTGAGCCCGGCAGCTCTGCAAAAGCCGTTGGTGTTATCTGACCGACGTCTGTACCTGCGCCGTTACTGGACGTATGAGCGCCGCATCGCAGCGGCCTTGCGTCAACGGCTGGCTCAGCCGGAAAGCGCGCCACAGGATCTGGCCCAGCGTCTTGACGCTCTGTTCGGCGCAGCCAGTACTGCGCCAGGCGCCGTGATCGACTGGCAGAAACTGGCCTGCGCCCTGGCCACTCGCCGAGGCTTCAGCATCATCACTGGCGGGCCGGGCACCGGCAAGACCACGACTGTCGTGCGCTTGCTGGCCTTGCTGCAAGCGCCCGCCGTGCAAAGCGGTCAGCCGCTGCGCATTCGTCTGGCGGCACCCACCGGCAAGGCGGCAGCGCGGTTGACCGAGTCCATCAGTCAGCAAGTGCAAAGCCTGGACGTCAGTGATGGCGTGCGGCAGAAAATACCCAGTGAAGTCACCACCGTGCATCGTCTGCTGGGCAGTCGTCCGGGAACGCGACACTTCCGTCATCACGCAGGTAATCCATTGCCGCTGGATGTGCTGGTGGTCGATGAAGCCTCGATGATCGACCTGGAAATGATGGCCAACCTGCTGGATGCATTGCCGCCCGATGCACGCATGGTGCTGCTGGGCGACAAGGATCAACTGGCGTCTGTGGAAGCGGGCGCCGTGCTTGGGGACCTGTGTCGCGATGCGGAGCAGGGTTTCTACAGCCCGCAGACTCAGGCCTGGCTGGAGTCGATCAGCGGCGAGGATTTGAGCAGGAGCGCGCTGCAACAAGGCGATGCCCAACAGCATCCTCTCGCGCAGCAAGTGGTGATGTTGCGTCACTCGCGGCGTTTCGGGCAGGGCAGTGGTATCGGCCAGTTGTCACGGCTGGTCAACCAGCAACAGGACCATGAAGCACGCGGGCTGCTGGCGGCTCGCAGTCACAAGGACCTGTTCAGCCTGGCCCTCAAGGGCGAGCAGGATCAGCGTCTTGAGCGTCTGTTACTCGATGGCCATGGCGACGGCCCGCAGGGTTATCGCCATTACCTGGGCGTGCTGGACGGGCAGCGGCCTGCCGAGGGAGCAGCGCTTGAGGACGAATGCTGGACCCGCTGGGCGCGTGCCGTTTTACAGGCCTTCGATGCGTTCCAGTTGCTGTGTGCCGTGCGCAAAGGGCCTTGGGGCGTCGAGGGCTTGAACCAGCGCATCACTCAAGCCTTGGCTGGCGCAGGCCTGATCGAAAAGGACCAACTGTGGTACGAAGGTCGCCCGGTTCTGATGACCCACAACGATTACGGCCTTGGCCTCATGAACGGCGACATCGGTATCGCCTTGAACCTGCCGGAGCGCGATGGCTCAGGGAAGCAGGTACTGCGCGTGGCCTTCCCGCGTAATGACGGCAGCGACGGTGTGCGCTTCGTGCTGCCCAGCCGGCTCAATGATGTGGAGACCGTGTACGCCATGACCGTGCACAAATCACAGGGCTCTGAGTTCGCTCACACCGCCCTGATCCTGCCCGAAGCCCTTAACCCGGTGCTGACCAAGGAGCTGATCTACACCGGTATCACCCGGGCCAAACACTGGTTCAGCCTGATCGAGCCACGCCAGGGCGTATTCGAGGAGGCGCTGCGCCGCAAGGTCAAGCGTCTGAGCGGGTTGATGCTGGGGCTTTAGCGAAACTGTCAGAGGACGCCTGCCGACTCAGTGATTGTCGGCACCGCGTCTGAAGAAAAGCGTCACTTGCCCCAGCTCGACCCCGAACTTCGACATGAACGAGCGATTGATCAGCGTGTCCTCGTCCATCAGGTACATCCAGTCGTCGAACTGCACCGGGTAGAACTTGCCATCGACCTCCAGGTTGAGGGTGTAGCGCCAGCGCAGTGCATTGCCTGCCACTTCGCCAATGGCCTCGCCGATGACATCGCCAGCGGTTCCTTTCCAGCGCCCCGGACCGTCTGGTGTCAGGGTCCAGACCCGGCGTTGCAGCGTACCGTCGCTGTAGACAAAGTGTTCGTCGAGAATCAACTGCTCGCCTTGTTTACGGCCTTCGATGGTCACAGTAAAGCGTTTGACCACCTCACCCGAACGCTTCTGAAACATGCCCCAGGCCTTTACCGGCTGCGAGAAAAAAGCAGGCAGATCCAGCTCGGGTTTCTCGTTACGGTACTGGCCGACTTCGATATTGGAGCAACTGCTGAGCAACAGGCAGCAAGCCAGTAGCCAGGACTTCCACATTGCGACGTGATTCATTGCTTTTTCCTCGGAAGGCGCTGGTGCAGTTGAGTTCTTGGGCGGGACAGCGATATCGACCATCGCTTCTGTGGATAAATCCGTTTTCACCCGTATTTGATTGACGCGGCAGGCTCCACGGCTACCCGTGGCAGGGCTCTTCTATACTCGAAACTCTATGTATTGCGAGCTGACCTCTCACACGCCAATCTGCCACGGAGAACAACAATGAAAATCGCATTTATCGGCCTGGGCAATATGGGAGCGCCTATGGCGCGTAACCTGATCAAGGCCGGTCACCAGTTGCAGGTATGTGACCTGAACAAGACCGTGCTGGCGGAGCTTGCCGCCCTGGGCGCAAGCATTCGCGAAACCCCGAAGCATGCTGCTCAGGGCAGTGAACTGGTCATCACCATGCTGCCTGCCGCAGTCCATGTGCGCAGCGTTTATCTGGATGAGGACGGCGTGCTGGAAGGCATTGCTGCCGGTGTGTCTGCCGTGGATTGCAGCACCATCGATCCACAGACCATTCGTGAGATATCGGCCATTGCCGCGAAACAAGGCGTGGTTGTCAGTGATGCGCCAGTCTCTGGCGGAACGGCTGGCGCTCAGGCCGGGACACTGACCTTCATGGCGGGAGGAACGTCTGAACACTTTGCCGTGCTCAAGCCGGTGCTGGAGCAGATGGGCCGTAACATCGTGCATTGCGGGGATGTGGGGACCGGGCAGATTGCCAAGATCTGCAACAACATGCTGCTGGCCATTTCCATGATCGGCATTTCCGAATCCATGGCCCTGGGCAATTCCCTGGGGATCGATCCTCAGGTGCTGGCCGCAATCATCAACACTTCGACCGGGCGTTGCTGGAGTTCAGAGTTCTACAATCCCTGGCCGGGCATCGTGGAAACCGCGCCTGCTTCGCGAGGCTACACCGGCGGTTTTGGCGCAGAGCTGATGCTCAAGGATCTGGGCCTGGCAACCGAAGCCGCCAAGGCAGCGCATCAGCCTGTGATCCTTGGTGCCCTGGCCCAGCAGCTTTATCAGGCGATGAGTCTGCGGGGTGATGGCAACAAGGATTTTTCAGCGATAGTTGAAGGGTATCGACGCAAGGAGTGAAGGCTCAAGCCACTATCGAATCCAGTGAGCGGTCGACCATTGCCTTGGCCATTTGCGCCAGGTGCAGGATCGAGATCGTCAGGTCATGGTTATGACCGTCACTGGCTTCATTGGCGGTGGCAATGATGCAACGCAGCAAGTCGGACGCGATATTGAGTCCATCCTGCTGGCTGAGGGCTTCGTTGACGATGAACGGTTTGATGTCGGGCATGGGCAACTCGAAGGTAATTGAAGCAGCGAACAGAGCCTAGAGAGGCCGATTCCGGCACGCAATAGGGCGTGGCTTTCTCGGAAGTTTCACTCAGCAGAGCAAGAGTCATCCCGCTAGCGTGGCAGCGAATCTCTGGCAATCAGCGAGTGTTTTTGCCGTCTTGTCACATCTTGTCCAACCTTCATGAATGCAGATGCATACGATTCTCTTTTACTTATTTGAATCGTAAGGACGTTCCATGCATTCTCCCCTCCGTTTGCGGCCTTCGGCTGTGATGATCAAACTGGCGCTGGCGTGTCTGGCTTCGGGTCAGGTGTATGCACAAGAGCAGACCGAAACCGAAGAGTCGGCCAACGTGCTGTCGATTGCAGACGTGGTGGTGACGGCGGCCGGTTATGAGCAGAACCTGGAGGATGCTCCTGCCTCGATGACCGTCATTACCGGTGACGAGCTGCGCAAGAAATCTTTCCGGGACCTGACCGATGCGGTGCGTGATGTGGAGGGTGTCACCGTAAACGGTGGTGCCAACGAAACCGACATTTCCATTCGCGGCATGCCCGCCGATTACACGCTGATCCTGGTGGACGGCAAGCGCCAGAGCGCTCGCGAATCACGGGTCAACGGCAACAGCGGTTACGAACAGAGTTTCATTCCGCCTGCCGAAGCCATCGAGCGAATCGAAGTGGTACGTGGCCCGATGTCTTCGTTGTACGGCTCCGATGCCATCGGCGGCGTCATCAACATCATCACCCGCAAGGTAACGCCGGAATGGGGCGGTTCGATCACTTACGATTATTCGGCTCGCCAGCACAGCGATCAGGGCAATGCCCGCCAGACCCAGTTCTACCTTAGCGGCCCGATCAAGGAAGACCTGCTGGGTATGCAGGTGTGGGGACGTTATCTGGACCGTCAGGCCGATGACGACATCGAACAGACCAATGGCTTCAGCAAGGCAGATCACCGTGACCTCACGGCGCGCCTGGCGATTACCCCGAATGCCGACCACGAAATCCTGCTGGAAGCCGGTGCAACCCGCCTGAAAAACGGCGATGGCCTGAGCGCCAACTGGGCGACCCGCGAGCAGGAAAACAACCGCGATCACTGGTCCATTTCCCATCAGGGCCGCTGGGGCTGGGCGACTTCCGATGTGTCGCTGGCGTATGAAAAGTCCAGCCGCGAAGGTCGAGCCGATTCGACCCAGACCGATGTGCTGGGTCGCAAGCCGGAAGTCGAGAACACCGTATTCGACGCCAAGCTGGTGATGCCCACCGAACACAACATCACCACGGTTGGCATGCAGTGGAACGACACCACCGTCACCGACTGGAATCAGGGCCTGGGCGACCGGAAAAACTACGAATTCTCGGTTGTGCAGAAAGCGTTGTTTGCCGAAAACGAATGGTCGATGACTGATACGTTCTCCCTGACCACCGGCCTGCGCATGGACGATCACGAACAGTACGGCGTGCATTTCAGCCCGCGGGTTTATGGTGTGTGGCGTGCGACGGATGACTGGACCTTCAAGGGCGGTGTCGCCCGTGGCTTCAAGGCACCCGAAGTGCGGGCTGTGGTGCCCGGTTACTCCTACCTGCGCCGCAACAGGTTCGTGATGTTCGGCAACCCGGACCTCAAGCCGGAAACCAGCACCAACTATGAACTCTCGGCGTTGTGGTCCAACCGCAATAACCTGTCCGCTGGCGCGACCGTGTTCTACAACGACTTCCAGGACAAGCTGTCGACTGTAACCACCACAGAAGTGTGGAACGGTTTCACGGTCATGGACCGGGTCAACGTTGATAAAGCCGTGATCCAGGGCGTCGAGTTGAATGGTCGCTGGGATGTGACATCGGCCGTCGCGATCAAGGGCAACTTCACCTATACCGATTCCGAGCAGAAGAGCGGTGCCAACGCCGGCGCGCCACTGGCCCTGACGCCGGAGCGCAAAGCCAACCTGCGCGCCGAATGGCAACTGAACGACCGCACCCAACTGTGGGCAGCCACCAATTACTACGGCAAGGAATACGGCAACACCCTCACCGACGAAGCCTCACCGGCCTACACCACGGCTGACTTTGGCGGGTCTTATGAGCTGACCAAAAACATATCGCTCAATGGCGCGCTGTATAACGTGACCAATCGCCGTCTGGATGATGAAACCTATGGCACCGTGAACTATGGCCGTACCTTGTGGGCGAGTACGACAGTGCGGTTCTGATTGAGCTTTTTCGCGAATGAATTCGCTCCCACGGCGAGCGGGGTAGGAGCGAATTCATTCGCGAACAGAGGGCAACCTTACAACCGCACATAATCCCGCAGGCGGGCGGTTTTCCAGGGTGAGTTCGCCGCCGTGTGCCTGGATGCAGGAGCGGGCGATGGCCAGACCCAGGCCTAGCCCGCCATGGGTGTTATCCGCGCCGCTGTGGCTCAATTGCACGAAGGGCTCGAACACCTGGGTCAGCCAGGCTTGTTTGATGCCCGGCCCGTGGTCGAGGATTTCCAGGTGGATTTCCGAACCTTCTACAGCCAGGCTCACAGTCGCATCCCCGGCATGGCGCAAGGCATTGTCGATCAGATTGGTCAGTGCTCGCTTGAGCGCCAGTGGGCGGCAGTGGCAATGCACTTCTTGCCCGCGCTCCCAGACTATCGGCTGGCCCATGCTCTGATAGCGGCGGGCGAGGTCGTCGAGCAGGGCGCTCAGGGATATTCTGACCGTCGCTTCCTGCACTGCATCGCCGCGCACAAAATTCAGTGTCTCGCGCACCATGGCGCTCAGCTCATCCAGGCTGTCGAGCATGTCATCGCGTTCAGGGCTGTCTTCCAGCAATTCCATTTGCAGACGCAATTCGGTGATGGGCGTATTCAGGTCATGGCTGATGGCGGCCAGCATCCGCGTGCGGCCTTCGACGTGGCGGGCGATGCGTTCCTGCATCACGTTGAAAGCCTTGGTCAGGTCCCGAGCCTCTTGCGGGCCCGAGAGCGGCAGCGGCGATATCCATTCCCCGCGACTGACCCGCTCGGTTGCCTGGGCCAGTGTCTTGACCGGCTGCACCACCCGGCGCATGAAAAAGATCACGATCAGCAATACCGGAATGGTAGTGACCGGCAAGGTGTAGGCCAGCATGCGGCCCCATTCGTAACCGCCTGCCGGATGCTGGATGGCGTTCAACTGTTTGCCGTCAGGCAACGCGATGCTGGTGCGCAGCCGCAGGGGTGCCCAACCGGCTGCCACAAAGACATGCTCCCGTGCCGGGCCTCCGCTGATGCGCTCCAGCTGCATGCCGATAAGTGGATTGGCGGGCAGCGTCAGGCGTTTTCTGAGATCGCTGACCAGACGCTGTTCTTCCGGGCGCATGCCGCTGGTATCGGCAATGGCGTTGCTGGCGACCCAGAAGTGCGAGTCAGGTGTCTGCATTGAGGCCAGCAGGCGCGAGGCATCTTCGGCGGACAAGCCTTGTGCGACATGGTAGGCGGTGATCAGTCGTTCAATGGCCAGCGTGCGTGACAGTGGATGAATCAGGGCGCCGGTGCGTTGCAGGTAGAGCATGGCGATGGCGTTGGAAGCCAGCAGTGCAAGCAGCAGCAACACACCCAGTTGATGGGCCATGCGCCTTGGCCATAAACGACGCAACAGCTTCATGGGTCGAGCAGGGTAACAGTGGCCGCCAGCATATAACCGTCGCCCCAGATGGTGCGCAGCAGATCCGGCTCCAGCGGATTGTCATCGAGCTTGCGGCGCAGGCGGCTGATCTGTCGGTCGATGGCGCGGTCGAACACTTCTGTGCCGGGACGGCTGGTCAGGTCGATCAGTTTTTGGCGGCTCAGGACGGTATTGGGGTTGGCGAGCAGGACCTGCAGCAGACGGCTTTCCACAGTACTGAGCCGCACCGCCGAGCCATCGGGACGGGTCAGGGTGCTGTTGCTTGCGCTGAAACTCAGGTCGGCGAATGCATAACCCTGTGCCCGTTCCGAAGTGTCGGCGGGTGGCAGCGTGCTGTCCGACCGGCTCAGGCCAGTGCCGCGCCGGCGTAACAGACTGTGGATCCGCGCCACCAGTTCGCGAGGCTCGAACGGCTTGGTGACGTAATCGTCTGCGCCGATATCCAGGCCACGAACCCGGTCGGCACAGGTGTCGCGGGCCGTGAGCAGAATCACCGGAATGTTCTCGCGACGATGCAGCCTGCTGCACAGCTCGAAACCGTCGCCATCGGGCAGCATCACATCCAGCACGATGACATCGAATGCCTGCTGCCGGAGCAACTGCCACATGCCCGCAGCATCTTCCGCCGTGCGCACCTCGAACTCGTGGCGACGCAGGTAGACGGCCAGCGGGTCGCGGATCTTGCGGTGGTCATCGACGACCAGAATGCGTGGAGCGGCGACAGCGGATGTCATGGTGTTTCCTGGAAGGCAGCGGGCCGATGGTGATATGGATGATTCTCATTTCAAGGCGCGATCTTATCCCATAAACCCCATGGTCGTTGAGTGTCTCGCCAGGCCCGGTTGTTGGCAGCGACGGCAGGAACCGCTACTTTGGATGGCGTTTGACCCGCGCAAGAGTGCCGCATACGGCCTTGAGGCGTTTTGCATGACGCTTGTCAAACGTCCCCGACTCAGGAAAAGAAGGAACGACATGAAGTTTGAACCCCTCGCCAGGTCGCTGATCGCGACCGCACTCATTCTGGCTTACGCCCCCGTTCACGCCGCCTCCCAGGCACCGGTCGCCGCCGAAAACGGTATGGTGGTGACCGCTCAACATCTTGCGACCCATGTGGGCGTCGATGTCCTCAAGAACGGCGGAAATGCTGTCGATGCCGCGGTGGCGGTGGGGTATGCACTGGCGGTGGTTTACCCCGCAGCAGGCAACCTGGGCGGTGGTGGTTTCATGACCATTCAACTGGCTGACGGGCGCAAGACGTTCCTGGATTTCCGCGAGAAGGCCCCGCTGGCGGCCACGGCCGACATGTACCTGGACAAGCAAGGCAATGTCATTCCTGACCTCAGTTCCAAAGGCCATTTGTCTGTGGCCGTGCCGGGCACGGTCGCGGGCATGGAGCTGGCGCTGAGCAAATACGGCACTCGCAAACGTGAGGAAGTGATTGCACCGGCCATCAAGCTCGCCGAAGACGGCTTTGTCCTGCAGCAGGGCGATGTCGATCTGCTGTCGACCGCCACTGATGTGTTCCGGGCGGACATGGCCGACTCGGGTTCGATCTTCCTGGACAAGGGCGAGCCGATGAAAGTCGGTCAGAAACTCGTGCAAAAAGATCTGGCAAAGACGCTGGAGGAAATCTCCAGCAAGGGTAACGATGGTTTCTACAAGGGCTGGGTCGCCAAGGCGCTGGTGGATTCCAGTCAGGCAGGCAAGGGCATCATCACCCAGGCCGACCTCGACCACTACAAGCCCCGCGAACTGGCCCCCGTTGAATGCGACTACCGTGGCTATCACGTGATTTCGGCTCCGCCACCCAGTTCCGGCGGCGTGGTTATCTGCCAGATGCTGAATATCCTTGAAGGCTACCCGATGAAAGAGCTGGGCTTCCGCTCGGCACAGGGCACGCACTACCAGATCGAAGCGATGCGTCACGCCTATGTCGACCGCAACAGCTATCTGGGCGACCCGGATTTCGTCAAGAACCCTATCGCGCAACTGCTGGACAAGAGCTACGCGGCCAAACTGCGCGACGCCATCGAGCCGCAAAAGGCCGGTGATTCCAACAAGATCAAGCCGGGTGTCGCGCCCCATGAAGGCAATAACACCACCCATTACTCCATCATGGATAAATGGGGCAACGCGGTTTCAGTGACCTATACCCTCAACAACTGGTTCGGTGCCGGAGTCATGGCCAGCAAGACCGGTATCATTCTCAACGACGAGATGGACGATTTCACCACCAAGGTCGGCGTGCCCAACATGTTCGGGCTGGTGCAGGGTGAAGCCAACGCCATCGCGCCGGGCAAGACGCCGCTGTCTTCCATGAGCCCGACCATCGTCACCAAGGACGGCAAGGTGGTGATGGTCGTCGGCACGCCGGGTGGCAGCCGGATCATTACGGCGACCTGGCTGACCATGCTCAACGTGATCGACTACGGCATGAACATTCAGGAAGCCGTCGATGCCCCACGCTTCCATCAGCAATGGCAGCCGGAGACGACCAACCTGGAGGAGTTCGCGGTCAGCCCTGATACGCGCAAGATCCTCGAAAGCTGGGGACACAAATTCGCAGGGGCTCAGCCGCTTAACCACCTCGCTGCAATTCTGGTGGGTGCCCCCTCGCTGGAAGGCAAGCCGGTGGGCAACAACCGTTTCTACGGTGCCAATGACCCGCGTCGCAATACCGGGTTGTCGCTGGGTTACTGAGTAAACCTATAGATTCAGCCTCAATCACTGATTGAGGCTGGCTCAGGATAGAGCCATGAATACACTCCTGGATTTTTACCAGGCTGCCGGCTGGGGCATCACGGCGCTGGTGATCGGCACGTTTCTGCTGGCCGGAACAGTCAAGGGCGTGATCGGGCTTGGTTTGCCGACCGTGGCCATGGGGCTGTTGGGGCTGGCCATGCTACCGGCACAGGCTGCGGCCCTGCTGATCATTCCTTCGACGGTCACCAACCTCTGGCAACTGGCGACCGGCGGGCATCTTCGACCGTTGCTCAAGCGTCTGTGGCCGCTACTGAGCCTGATCGTGATCGGCACAAGTCTGGGCTCGTTCTGGCTGGGCATGAGTGGCGGGCATTCCATGACCCGGGCACTGGGCGCAGCCTTGTTGCTCTATGCGCTGAGCGGGTTGTTTCTGCCCACGCTCAGGGTTGCCGCCAGTGCCGAGCGCTGGCTCGGGCCGGTATGCGGTTTCATCACCGGGGTCATCACGTCGGCCACCGGCGTGTTCGTGATTCCTGCCGTGCCTTACCTGCAAGCGCTGGGGCTTGAGCGTAATGAACTGGTTCAGGCGCTGGGATTGTCATTCACCGTTTCGACATTGGCGCTGGCGGCTGGCTTGCTGTGGAACGGTTCGCTGGGTGGGGGTGAGCTGGGTGCTTCACTGCTGGCGCTGATCCCGGCCTTGCTGGGCATGCTGTTGGGCCAATGGTTGCGCCAGCGCATCAGCGCGCTGGTGTTCAAGAGAGTGTTCTTTATCGGGATGGGAGCCTTGGGGCTGCATTTGCTGATAGCGGGCTGATCACGTTTAACTCAATAATGGGTGGCTGATTCGTGATCCTCAGGCAAAAGTATTTTGCCTGAGGGCTTATTACTCACCGGCACGTGTTTCTTTATTCTGCTGCCATCGTTTTTGACTTTCGATCCGGCTTTCGACCGGCCGGGTCTTCAAGCATTTATCCATGAGGCTGGCATGAAAAAGATTCTGTTTTTGAACGGCGGCAAACAATTCGCTCACTCGGAAGGCCGCTACAACGCGACCTTGCATGAAGCCGGTGTGGCATTCATGGACCGCGTCGGGTTCGACGTGAAGGAAACCTTTATCGACGGCGGTTACGATCTGGCCGAAGAAGTGCAGAAGTTTCTCTGGGCGGATGTCATTGTCTGGCAGATGCCGGGCTGGTGGATGGGCGCGCCCTGGACCGTGAAAAAGTACATCGATGAAGTGTTCACCGAAGGCCATGGCAGCCTGTACGCCAACGACGGCCGCACCCGTTCCGATGCTTCGCAGAAATACGGCAGTGGCGGTTTGCTGCACGGCAAGCAGTACATGATCTCCGCGACCTGGAATGCGCCGCAGCAGGCCTTCGATGACCCGACGGATTTCTTTGAAGCCAAGGGCGTGGATGCGGTGTACTTCCCGTTTCACAAGGCCAACCAGTTTCTGGGAATGACCGGCTTGCCGACCTTCCTGGCGGTGGACGTGATGAAACGTCCGGATATCGACAGCGATGTGAAGCGCTATGAAGCGCATCTGGCCAAAGTGTTTGAGGTGTAGGAGCGAATTCATTCGCGAACGTCATTGAAAGCGATAGAATTTTTTGGATGGACGGGCGTTTCGCGAATGAATTCGCTCCTACGGAAACTCCATTTAATTCATGATGTTGCGTTTTGTTTGATGAGGGCGAGTGAACGCATGAAAGCCAGGTCCGATGAATTGCAGGTCTTTGTTTCTGTGATCGAAAGCGGGTCGATTTCTGCCGCTGCCGAGCAGTTGGGGCAAACGCCTTCCGGGGTCAGCCGGACCTTGTCGCGCCTTGAGGCGAAGCTGGAAACCACACTGATCAACCGCACCACGCGGCGCATGGATCTGACGGAGGAGGGCAAGTTCTTTCTGGCGCGTGCCCGGCAGATTCTTGAACAGATGGAGGATCTGGAAGAGCACTTGTCCCTGTCCCGACAAAAGCCGTCCGGTCGCCTGCGCATCAATGCCGCTTCGCCGTTCATGCTGCACTCGGTCGTGCCTTACGTGGCCGAGTTTCGCGAGCTTTACCCGGACATTCAGCTTGAGCTCAACAGCAACGATCTGGTGATCGACCTGCTTGAGCAAAACACCGACCTCGCCATCCGCATCGGGCCTCTGGCCGACTCAACCCTGCATGCCCGTTCTCTGGGGGCTTCCCCGCTCAATATCCTGGCCAGCCCGGATTACCTGCAACGGCATGGCATGCCTGCTTCGGTGGAGGATCTGGCAAACCATACGTTGTTGGGCTTTTCCCATAGCGAAACCCTGAATCGCTGGCCGTTGCGGCATGCGGAGGGGGATCGCTGGCTGATTCGGCCTGCCTTGTCGGCGTCCAGTGGCGACACCTTGCGGCACTTGGCGTTGGCGGGAGAGGGGATCGTGTGCCTGTCGCACTTCATGACCCATGAAGACATTCGCGAAGGACGTCTTGTAGTGGTACTGGCCGAAGCCAATAGCGGTTACCGACAGCCGATTCATGCGGTGTATTACCGCAATTCAACGCTGGCGCTGAGGATTCAGTGTTTTCTGGATTTCATGCAGGAAAAGCTGGCAATCCGGTAGGAACGAATTCATTCGCGAAAATCTTCACGAATGAATTCGCCCCCCACAGATCAATGGTGCTCGCGGGTTGCGCGGAATTTCACGTCTGGCCAGCGTTCTTCCATCAGGGCCAGGTTGACGCGGGTCGGGGCCAGGTAGGTCAGGTGACCGCCGCCGTCCAGTGCCAGGTTTTCCACAGCCTTGTTTTCAAACTCTTCGAGCTTCTTCTTGTCCGCGCAGTCGATCCAGCGGGCAGACCAGACGGTGATCGGCTCGTAGGCGCATTCGACCTTGTACTCTTCCTTCAGGCGGCTGGCGACCACATCGAACTGCAGCACACCGACGGCGCCGAGGATGATGTCGTTGCTGCGCTGCGGGAAAAACACCTGCGTTGCGCCTTCTTCGGCCAGTTGTTGCAGGCCCTGGCGCAGTTGCTTGGACTTGAGCGGATCTTTCAGGCGCACGCGGCGGAACAGTTCCGGGGCGAAGTGCGGGATACCGGTGAAGCCCAGGCTTTCGCCTTCGGTAAAGGTATCGCCGATCTGGATCGTACCGTGGTTGTGCAGGCCGATGATGTCGCCCGCATACGCCTCTTCAAGCTGCTCGCGCTCGGAGGAGAAGAAGGTCAGGGCGTCGCCGATCCGTACATCCTTGCCCAGACGCACATGGCGCATTTTCATGCCCTTGTCGTAACGGCCCGAACAGATGCGCATGAAGGCGATACGGTCGCGGTGTTTCGGGTCCATGTTCGCCTGGATCTTGAACACGAAACCGCTGAATTTCTCTTCCACCGGCTCTACGCTGCGCTCGTTGGCGACTCGCGCCAGAGGTTTCGGTGCCCAGTCCACCACGGCATCGAGCACGTGATCGACACCGAAGTTGCCCAATGCAGTACCGAAGAACACCGGGGTCAGTTGACCGTTGATGAACTCTTCCTGATTGAACTCGTGGCAGGCACCCTGCACCAGCTCCAGTTGCTCGACAAAACGGTCGTACTCGTCGCCCAGGTGAGCGCGTGCTTCGTCCGAGTCCAGTTTCTGGATGATTTTGGTTTCGGTGCGTTCATGACCGTGACCGGCGGTGTAGACGATGATGTAGTCGTCGGCCAGGTGATAGACACCCTTGAAGTCGCGGTAGCAGCCAATCGGCCAGGTGATCGGCGCAGCCTTGATCTTCAGGACCGCTTCGATCTCGTCCAGCAGTTCGATAGGGTCGCGGATGTCGCGGTCGAGTTTGTTGATGAAGCTGACGATGGGCGTGTCGCGCAGACGGCAGACATCCATCAGGGCGATGGTGCGTGGCTCTACGCCTTTACCGCCGTCCAGCACCATCAGCGCCGAGTCCACTGCCGTCAGGGTGCGGTAGGTGTCTTCGGAGAAGTCTTCGTGGCCCGGGGTGTCGAGCAGGTTGATCATGTGCTCGCGATACGGGAACTGCATGACCGAGGTGGTGATGGAGATGCCGCGCTGTTTCTCCATTTCCATCCAGTCGGATGTGGCATGACGATCGGATTTACGGGATTTGACCGTACCGGCGACGGAAATGGCCTTGCCCATCAGGAGCAGTTTTTCCGTGATGGTGGTTTTACCGGCGTCCGGGTGGGAAATAATGGCGAAAGTGCGGCGTTTCGCGACTTCGGCGGCCTGTTGGGTCATGGGAAATCGCCTGAAAGAGAGTCAAAAAAGGGCGCAGATTATAGCTCAACTCAAAGCAATAACCGAGCCGTTCAGTCGATTCGGGGTGGCCAATTGGTGTCTCACGTGGGAACCTTTCAGACCGTGGAGACGTCCACTCTCTTGTAACCGGTTATGTATAGCCTGCTTCAAGAGCTGATAAATCAGCAAGTTAGCTTGACGAAGCTGCGCTCATGGCCTGTGTCTTCGCCGAGGAAAAATCCTCACTGGCGATCCACCTGCTGCTCTTCGCGAACGTAACTGCAGGCGCTCATTACCGGGCGTCAAAGACAGCGCGTTCGCCGACTGAAATAAGGAGTCCGCCCGTGGCTAATCGCTATGGCAAGGGGCTATTGGGAGGTACAGCTGGCATCGTACTCCTGGCCCTGCTGGTCCACTGGATCGGCATCGATACGTTTGTGAAGTACAAGGATGATCTGCTGTTCTATCTGCAGGCTCATCTGGTTCTGGTTCTGGTTTCAATGTTGGCGGCTGTCGTGGTCGGTATTCCTGCCGGCATTGCGCTCAGCCGACCGAACATGGTTGGCCGCGCCGAACGTTTCATGCAGATATTCAACATTGGCAATACTGTTCCTCCTCTCGCTGTTCTGGCCATCGCTCTCGGGATTCTCGGGATCGGCAGTGGTCCGGCCATCTTCGCTTTGTTCCTCGCCTCGTTGTTGCCCATCGTGCGCAACACCTACGAAGGCCTGAAAAACGTTCAGGGTTCACTCAAGGAAGCCGCCACCGGCATCGGCATGACACCGCGTCAGGTGTTGCTGCGTGTCGAGCTGCCCAATGCCGTGCCGATCATCGTCGGCGGTGTTCGTGTGGCGCTGGCGATCAATGTGGGGACCGCGCCGCTGGCGTTCCTGATCGGAGCCAACAGCCTGGGCAGCCTGATCTTCCCCGGCATTGCCCTGAACAATCAGCCGCAATTGCTGCTGGGTGCGGCGTGTACGGCGCTGCTGGCCCTGGTGCTCGATGGTCTGGTCACTCTGGTGAGTCGTCTCTGGCTGGAGCGCGGCCTGAGCCGCTGAGAGAAAGGAATTACCATGAAAAAACTAGCTTTGTTACTGGGCCTCGGGCTGCTGTTCAGCGGTTTTGCCCAGGCAGCCGAAAAGCCTTTGCTGCGCATTGGCGCACGGGTATTTACCGAGCAGACCATGCTCGCCGAACTCACCGCGCAATACCTGCGCACCAAGAACTACGACGTGCAGATCACGGGCGGCCTGGGCAGCAACCTGGCCCGCAGCGCACAGGAAAGCGGTCAACTCGACCTGTTGTGGGAATACACCGGTGTGTCGCTGGTGGCCTACAACCATATCGATGAAAAGCTCGACAGCGAGCAGACCTACGCACGGGTGAAGGAAGTGGATGCGAAGAAAGGTCTGGTCTGGCTTTCCCCGTCCCGTTTCAACAACACCTACGCCCTGGCTTTGCCGAAGAACGTTGCCGATCAGTACCCGCAGGTCAACACCATGAGCGACCTGACCAAGGTGCTCAAGGACGAAGCCAAAGAGGGTCATGTCGTAGCGCTGGACACCGAATTTGCCAATCGTTCCGATGGCCTGCTCGGCATGGTCAAGCATTACGACATGAATCTCGGTCGCGAGAACACCCGTCAGATGGACGCCGGGCTGGTCTACACCGCCTTGCGTAACGGGCAAGTCTTCGCCGGGCTGGTGTACACCACCGACGGACGCCTGAATGCCTTCAAGCTCAAGGTGCTGGAAGACGACAAGCATTACTTCCCGGATTACACCGCCGCACCGGTGATCCGCCAGGAGTACCTGGATGCCCATCCGGAAATCGCCACGTTGCTCAAGCCGCTGGCTGACCTGCTGGATAACCAGACCATGATCGAGCTCAACGCCCGCGTCGATGTCGGTCATGAAAGCCCGTCCACGGTTGCCGCAGACTTCCTGCGCCAGCATCCACTCAATTAAGGAAGGAGACGATATGAGTTTCTTTGACGCCTTCTCCCATCTTGACTGGGCCCAGGTCATGCAACTGACCTGGCAGCACATCACCCTGGTCGGAGTCGCCGTGAGCCTGGCGATTCTGGTGGGTGTTCCCCTGGGTATTCTGATGACCCGTTTTCCGGCGCTGGCCGGACCGCTGCAAGCCAGCGCCACGGTCTTGCTGACTGTGCCGTCCATTGCGCTGTTCGGCCTGCTGCTGCCGTTCTACTCCAAGTTCGGCCAGGGTCTTGGTCCGTTGCCTGCGATCACGGCGGTGTTTCTCTACTCACTGCTGCCGATCATGCGCAACACCTACCTCGCCCTGACCGGTGTAGACGCCGGTATCCGCGAAGCCGCCAAAGGCATCGGCATGACCTTCGGCCAGCGCTTGCGCATGGTCGAGTTGCCGATTGCCGTGCCGGTGATCCTCGCCGGTGTCCGCACCGCCGTGGTGATGAACATCGGTGTCATGACCATCGCCGCCACCATCGGTGCCGGTGGCCTGGGCGTACTCATTCTCGCGTCAATCAGCCGCAGCGACATGTCGATGCTGATCGTCGGCGCGGTGCTGGTCAGCATTCTGGCCATCTTTGCTGACTTGCTCCTGCAATGGCTGCAACGCAGCCTGACTCCAAAAGGATTGCTCAAATGATCGAACTTCAGAATCTGACCAAAACCTTCACCTCCAACGGCAAAGACGTCAAAGCCGTGGACTCGGTAAGCCTGACCGTCAATGAAGGTGAGATCTGCGTCTTTCTCGGGCCTTCGGGTTGCGGCAAGAGCACCACGCTGAAAATGATCAACCGCCTGATCGTGCCGACCTCCGGCAAGGTGCTGATCAATGGCGAAGACACCACCGACCTGGACGAAGTGACCCTGCGTCGCAACATCGGTTATGTGATCCAGCAGATCGGCCTGTTCCCGAACATGACCATCGAGGAGAACATCGTGGTCGTGCCCAAGCTGCTCGGCTGGGACAAGAAGCGCTGCCACGACCGTGCCCGCGAACTGATGAACATGATCAAGCTTGAGCCCAAGCAGTACCTGCATCGCTACCCGCGGGAGCTGTCCGGTGGTCAGCAGCAGCGTATTGGCGTGATTCGTGCCCTGGCGGCCGAAGCACCGGTGTTGCTGATGGACGAACCGTTCGGCGCTGTCGACCCGATCAACCGCGAAATGATCCAGAACGAATTCTTCGAGATGCAGCGTGCATTGAACAAGACCGTGATCATGGTCAGCCACGACATCGACGAAGCCCTCAAGCTGGGCGACAAGATTGCGATCTTCCGTGCAGGCAAACTGCTGCAGATCGATCACCCGGACACCTTGCTGGCGCACCCGGCGGATGAGTTCGTCAGCAACTTCGTCGGCCAGGACAGCACCCTCAAGCGCCTGCTGCTGGTCAAGGCCGAAGACGCTGCCGACAACGCCCCGTCGGTGAGCCCGGAAACCCCGGTGGCCGATGCGCTGGAAGTGATGGATGAAAACGACCGTCGCTACATCGTCGTCACCGATGCCGAGAACAAAGCACTGGGTTACGTGCGTCGCCGCGACCTGCATCGCCAACAGGGCACCTGCGCCCAGTTCCTGCGCGAGTTCAACGCCACGGCCGCCTACGACGAGCACTTGCGTATCCTGCTGTCGCGCATGTACGAGTTCAACCGCGCCTGGCTGCCAGTGCTGGATGCCGAGCGAGTGTTCCTCGGTGAGGTGACGCAAGAGTCGATTGCCGCTTACCTGAGCTCCGGCCGTTCGCGGGGTATGAAGACCAGTATTGTTTCTCCGGCTGAAGCGCTGAGCTAATGCGGGGGAGGAGCGAATTCATTCGCGAAGGGCGGTATTCGCGACTGAAGTCGCTCCTACGGCGTAATACCGATCAGTTAAGGCACAGCACAAACTTGTAGGAGGCAGCTTGCTGGCGACAAGGCCTGAAAATCTGACTTAACTGATCGGCATTATTCCTACGGCAGCATCACGTCTCGACAGCTGACAATGACCTTTCAACCAGTCCTTGCGCCATAGTAACCAGATGCATCACTGAAAACGCCAAGTCACGTTTCTGGCCGGTGAGTTGGTCGCTGGTTTCATAAGCCGTGGCCACTGCGCAGCGCAGCAGATCTGATGCGTGTTGGAGGTCTTGTTCGAGGTTGGATGGTGATTTGTTGGAGATTTTGATCATGGTTCTTTCCCTATGAAAGTCTTGAACCACCACTTGTCGCTCTCACACGGCAAAGGGCGGCAGCTATGTACAGGGTGAGAGACCGGATCAAAGGGAACCCGGCCAGACTTAAGTCTGCCTGCACACAGCTGCCATAACGTGCTCATCGATACATGAGTCTTGACGTTGGTTTGGCAGATTGATGCACCTTTGAAAACGGGCTCTCACCCCCGACCACTGATTTCTCAGCTATGCAGCGCAGGCTAGTGGCAGAAGTTTTCAGGTGCAAGCGGGTTGGATTTTCTAGGAAATTTCACTCAAGAGATAGGGATCAGTCTTTCGGTGTGGACACATTTTTGTGCCCGAATGAGGCTTTTCAAGGCTCTCTGTTCGTCACTCAAGTTCCCTGAAAATGAACATCAGCCTGTCATGAGGGTCGGTTATAACGACGATCAACCCGGCAATCTGCCGAACGTGTGTCAAAACGCGACATTTTTTGTTGATCTATGGCCCCTCAGGTCCTAAAGTTCGCGCCGAACGTCCATGCTGGAAACGATCCATCCGGCTCAAGTACTGACGACGAGACAGCAAGGCCAAGGGGCATGATCCCCATGGCCTTTTTGCTTTCGGCGACATGCCTTGGGAAGTAGGCGAACCAAAGTGGGGATACGGAGGGCGTTCATTTGCACCCATTTATATTCATCTGTTTGCCAAGTGGAGTTCCCAAGCATGCCGATCAAGGTCGAAGACTATTTCTCTGACGCTTCCTTCAAGAAGATCAAGTCGTTCGCTGACAAGCAAGAGACCCCTTTTGTCGTCATCGACACTCAGGTGATCAGCCAGGCCTACGATGACCTGCGCGCCGGTTTTGAATTCGCCCAGGTCTACTACGCGGTCAAGGCTAACCCGGCGGTCGAAATCATCGACCTGCTCAAGGAAAAAGGCTCGAGCTTCGATATCGCTTCGATCTATGAGCTGGACAAGGTGCTGAGCCGTGGCGTCGGCGCAGACCGCATCAGCTACGGCAACACCATCAAGAAGTCCAAGGACATTCGTTACTTCTACGACAAGGGCGTGCGTCTGTACGCGACCGACTCGGAAGCTGACCTGCGCAACATCGCCAAGGCCGCGCCGGGTTCGAAAGTCTACGTACGTATCCTGACCGAAGGCTCGACCACTGCCGACTGGCCTCTGTCGCGCAAGTTCGGTTGCCAGACCGACATGGCCATGGACCTGCTGATCCTGGCTCGTGACCTGGGTCTGGTGCCTTACGGTATTTCCTTCCACGTGGGTTCGCAGCAGCGCGACATCAGCGTCTGGGACGCGGCCATTGCCAAAGTGAAGGTGATTTTCGAGCGTCTGAAAGAAGAAGACGGCATCGAACTCAAGCTGATCAACATGGGTGGCGGCTTCCCGGCCAACTACATCACCCGTACCAACAGCCTGGAAACCTACGCCGAGGAAATCATCCGCTTCCTGAAGGAAGACTTCGGTGATGACCTGCCGGAAATCATTCTGGAGCCTGGTCGTTCCCTGATCGCCAACGCCGGTATCCTGGTCAGCGAAGTCGTGCTGGTTGCGCGCAAGTCGCGTACCGCTGTCGAGCGTTGGGTGTACACGGATGTGGGCAAGTTCTCCGGCCTGATCGAAACCATGGACGAAGCCATCAAGTTCCCGATCTGGACCGAGAAGAAAGGCGAGATGGAAGAAGTGGTCATCGCCGGCCCGACCTGTGACAGCGCCGACATCATGTACGAAAACTACAAGTACGGCCTGCCGCTGAACCTGGCCATCGGTGATCGCCTGTACTGGCTGTCCACCGGTGCCTACACCACCAGCTACAGCGCTGTTGAGTTCAATGGCTTCCCGCCGCTGAAGTCGTATTACGTCTAAGCGTTCAGCCTGTTGCACAAGAGCCCACAAGCGATTGTGGGCTTTTTTCTGGATGCCGGGCTGGTAGCCGCTCAGGCGGAACTGCCAGTCAGGCTATTGAACGATTGTGTGAAACGCTGGATTTCCTTCAGGCTGACCTGCATCAGCCTTGCCTCTAAATAGGGCCGTGAAGCAGGCGTGTTTTTGCGCATTCTCAGAGTGTGTGAGAAAGCAACGCCCATCAAGTCGGACATCCTTGCCATGTAGGCATTCATATTGGCTGCTGCGCAGTAGGCTTCTGCATATTGCCTATGGACGAGGCGTGTGTAGTTTTGTGCTCCGTTGAGTCTGGCCTCGGGGGAAAGCGCTGGGCCTCTTTGATTGAAAGGGATTGAGGCGGTGAGCTTTTGCAGCGCAGCACCCAGCTCCTGGTTTTTTACGATCAGGTTGTATTCGTTGGCGTGTCGATAGATGTTGCTGTTCATGAAGTCGATGATGCGAGGAAGAAGGCCATAGATGCCTTCGGTGAGCGACTGTAACGTTTTAATATGATCATCGAGTTCATCCAGGAACATGCTGAGCCGTTTTCTGCTTTGCTCGATGAATTGTTGAGTGACATCCTGACTGTTCCTGATCTTCTCGATGGACTCAATGAGCTTTTCCAGGAAGGTCTCAAGTTCTCTGTGCAGTGCAGTGATCGCTGGCAGGATTTTCGACCAGAGGGAGGCGTGCTGGTTTGCCTTGGTCAATAACTCTGCAATTTCCGGTATCCGGTAGGTGGCGTACTCTCGGGCCGGCACCAGATCAAGGCCTACCTTGAATGAGCGGGTAGAGTCCGGGAGTCTGCGCAAGACCTGCATGTAGTTGTCGAGCCCCGTGAGGTCGCTTTGATGAATCAGATTCCCAGTCATTATTGAGTCCCTGATGGGTCGTGTAGTGGGCAAGGGAAATGGAACATGCCATTTCCCTTGTATTCAGCGTGCGAACTAATCAGCGGATGGGTTGCAGATAGCTGGCCAGTTGCAGCCCGGTATTGATGAAGCGCCTGCTGAACTCTTTTTCATCCAGTGCGGCTGCCTGATTGATTGCAAGGAAGCTGTCTATCGTTTGAGCAATTTTCTGATACTGCTCTACGTAAAGAGTGCGTTGATCGTCCATGGCGTGGAAGCATGTGATCAACTCGATACGCTGAGTCAGCGCCTGCTTGTCCTTCTCCTTCTGGGTCACTTTTTCAAACAGCTTGTCGATTCGCTCGCGCATGCCGTCACGGCGCTTGATCATGGAGATGAAGTTGATCCCCTCGGCACCATACTCCAGCGTTGCTTTCATCTGCTCGATTGCCAGGGTGATCACCGCGATTTGCGGAGGCTGCACACCCAGGGCAATGACTTTTTCTGCAGTGAGAAGGGTGTCCTTGGCAATGCTGGCGAACCCTTTGCTTTCAATGGCATCGATGGCTTCGGTCAACACCCGGCGCTCTTCCTGAAGGCTGGCCAGCAGTGTGTTGGTATCGTTGATCCCGGTTGTGGCCTTGAGCACGTCTTGTTCAAGGCTTGTCTGGAATTCCTGGGTCTGCTGACGACCGGAGGCTTCTTTCATCTCGTTCAGGGCATTGGCCTGCTTTACTGCTTCTGTACTTGCCACGGTCATGGCGTTTTTCAGGGTGTATGCACGTTCGGCCTGAATGTCATTGAGATCATCCTGATCCTTGGTTTCGGCGAGTTCCTGATCGTATTTTCTCAATTGGGCGATTCGGGACTCGATATCGATCTTGAGCTTCATGCAAGCACCGCCCAGGCGTTGGCGTTCAACGATCACCGCGTTATTGATCCGCTTGAAGCGTTGATAAATATTGGGCAGGTAGGCAGTTTTGGAATAAAGAACATCTGCAATCACCAGCTTGCTGCTCAAGGCATTCTGGCTAGCGGACATGGCCAGCAGGTCAGGTGTCTTTATATTCAGTGGGGTATCAATGGCGCTAATGCTAGTAGTCATGTTTATTTTCCATAAATCCGTTTGAATTCTTCGTCGGCTTCTTTGAATACGTTAAGTAACGCATCGGAATCCTGTTCGATGGTCTTCCATGGTTGTACAACTTTTCTGAAACGATTCATGAAGACTCTAAGTGACAGGCCGTCATTGATTTCGCCGGACGACTGTGCGGAGTCTTCAATGAAGATGTAGAGTTTGTTCCAGACGGTGATCAGATTTTTGGTCGCGATATCTGCGTCAATCACGACGGTCACGAGATTCTGCAGATCAAATTTGACTCTGTTCAATGAGCCGAGGATCTTGTTCTTTAGCTGCAGTTCATCGATCTCTCTGGTTTGTTGTGAAATCAGTTCGTTTCTTGCTTTACGAACACCTTCAGCTTCAACGCCAAAGTAGATGCCCAGCGCAAGGCCGGCAACATTCAGCTTGCTGACTGATCCCAGGGATCTTTCAACGGCTGCCTTGTACTCCCGGTTCTTTTCATCGATATCTTTTGCTCTGCGCTCGATACTGTCATTGAGCTTTGTTACATCAGCGGGCAATGAGCTGTTATCGATGGCGATGACTTTGCGCTGGATCTCTGGCGTGATGTAAAGCGCCAGATCCAGGCCGAATTTCTCCAGCTCTTCCTTGATGTCCTGAGCGTCTTCCTGGCTTTTCTTGATCTTGCTCAGTATCTCGGCGAGGTAGAACCCTATGTCTTTTGCGGTTTCCTTGTCGCCCTCGCTCAGTTCGATCCCCGGAAATTTATCACCCAGTTCCTGGGACAGTCGCTTTACGTCTTCCAGTGTCTTGATGTCGAACTTTTCTACGACAGCTCCACTCCTGATGTCGTTATAAATGTCGTCCATGCTCGTGCCGTAGACCACCATCTGGCCGGCAAACAGTTTCAGTTTGTCGCCTACCGTCAGTAATTGGGTGCGCAGGGGGCTCCAGCGTTTTGCATGCGCATGCACAATTCTATAACTTTTCAGAAAGTCTTCAGGTTCGAGCCCCGCACCGGCTCCACTGCTGTAGCCCAGATAGGAAATGACGGCGTCAATCTCGGTGGGCAATGCCAAACCGACCAGTTCATATTGTTTGAGGTTGACGATTTGTTGCTTGGTCAGTATCAGGCCCGGTGCGCGTTGAACCTCGGAGTCATTACCGGAAGAGACATTAAAGAACACTTCGGGTGCTTTTACTGCTTCGTCGGTGACCGGGTCGCCGGTTGTATTATCATCAGAGGCTAATCTTTCAAGTAGTGCGGTCATTGGACATATCCTTATTTTCCAAGGGGACCGTTATTGGATCCCTGTTTGTGTGTTTCATTTGTTGCTTGAGATGAAGACTAGGGGGCTTTGAATGTGAGTGTCAAAGGCGAAAGATAGTCGTGTCTTGTAGGATAAATATTTTGGGTGGGTAAGTAGGTAAGTTAAGGTTTTGTGACGGTGGTTGAATGGGTTTTTATTAAGTTAGTTGGTGTTGTTGAGTAAGTGGAAAGTTGGAAAAGGTATGAGAATGCGTCTTTGTCATACGGCGCTCGACATGCCGTGCAGGGTTTTGAGCCCCCATGAACCCCCGGCGCGCAACGCCACGCGTGGCGGAACGCCATTTCTTAAAGATGAGAACAAATAACATTTAGCGCATACTACGCGCCGCAAAATGCCGGCGAGGTAGTGGGTGTGTTGAAGAAAGTCCTGTTTCAGGTTCATTGGTTCTTCGGAGTCACGGCGGGTCTGGTTCTGGCCTTGATGGGCATTACCGGTGCGCTGTATTCGTTCGAGGATGAGATTCTCGACGCGCTCAATCCTGACGTGCTGCTTGTGCAGGAGCGTGCCGCAACCTTGCCGCCGCCTGAACTGGTCCGCAAGCTTGAGGCCGCCACGGGGCTGACGGTGGCGATTCTTCGTGTTCAAACGGTGGGCAATCGCGTTGCCCAGGTCTATTTCACGCCCGAACCTGGCCAGCGACGCGGTCCCAAGCGCAATTTCGATCCTTACACCGGGGAGATCCGAGGCAGTGGTGTGGGCGAAGGTTTCTTCGATTTCATCCTGAACGTGCATCGCTATCTTGCGGCAGGCGAGGTCGGCAAGCAGATCACGGCAGCCTGTACCCTGATTCTGGTGTTCTTCTGCCTGTCCGGCCTTTACCTGCGCTGGCCGCGCAAGGCGCTTGACTGGCGCGTCTGGCTGACCCTGGACTGGGCGAAGAAGGGCCGCAGCTTCAACTGGGACCTGCATTCGATATTCGGGACCTGGTGCCTGCTGTTTTATCTGTTGTTCGCCGTGACTGGCCTGAACTGGTCCTATGACTGGTTCAGCAATGGCATGAACAGACTGCTGGGCGATCCGCCGCCTGTTGTGCAGAGCAAAGGCGAGAAGCGTACGCAGCCTTCAGGCCCATTGGTTGTTGATTACGATGCGGTCTGGGCCAGTATTCAGGAGGCGGCCGGGCCTGAACTGAGTTCCTATAACCTGAGGCTGCCTGCGAGCGGTGGTCAGCCTGCCACCGTGTTCTACCTGCTAAAGAGTTCGCCGCATCCGCGTGCCTTTGGCACCCTCAATCTGGACCCGGCCACCGGCAAGATCAATTTTGTTGTGCGTTATGAGGACAAGAGCCTGGGCGCGCAACTGCTGGCCAGTAATTACGCGCTGCATGTGGGCAGTTATTTCGGCATTGTCGGGCGTATCGTCATGACCGCTGCGTCGTTGATGATGCCGCTGTTCTTTATCACCGGCTGGTTGCTGTATCTGGACCGGCGCCGCAAGAAGCGTGAGATCAAGAATGCCCGTGGCGGTCTGGTGGCCAGCGACGATGCTTCGTCATGGCTGATCGGTTTTGCCAGCCAGAGCGGCTTTGCCGAACAACTGGCCTGGCAGACCGCCGGGCAATTGCAGGCGGCGGGCTTGCCGGTGCGTGTGCAGCGCCTGGGCGAACTGACCGAGCAGGACCTGACCCAGAGCAGCAATGCCTTGTTTGTGGTCAGTACGTTTGGCGATGGCGAGGCACCGGACAGCGCTCGTGGTTTTGAGCGTAAATTGCTGGGCAGCCCGTTATCGCTGCAAAACCTGAACTACGCCGTCCTCGCCCTTGGCGACCGGCAGTATCAGCATTTCTGCGGTTTCGCTCACCGGTTGCATGACTGGCTGGCCGAGCGCGGTGGCCGTACGTTGTTTGCGCCAGTGGAAGTCGACAGTGCCGATCCGACTGCTTTGCAGCACTGGCAACAACAGCTTGGGCTATTGACCGGCAGCAAGCCTTCCACGACCTGGCAGGCCCCGGTTTTCGAGAACTGGACGCTGGTGCGTCGCGAACTGTTGAACCCTGGCAGCAGCGGTGCAAAAGTCTTTCTGGTGGACCTGGTCGCACCAGGGCCGGCGACCTGGCTGGCCGGTGATCTGATCGAGGTCTTGCCACGCAACAGCGCAGGCAGCATCGAACATTTCCTGAGCGGGCTGGGCATCGCTCAGGATGCGCCGGTTACTGTGGATGGCTTGCAGGAAACCCTGGCTCAGGCCTTGGCTACCCGTCAGTTGCCGCAGCATCGGGCGCACCTTGTCGGCCTGCATGCTCAAGCCTTGGTCAATGCGCTGGTGCCAGTGGCCGCTCGCGAATACTCCATTGCTTCGATTCCGGCAGATGGTGCGCTGCAACTGATCGTGCGTCAGGAGCTGCATCCCGATGGCAGCCTGGGGCTGGGGTCTGGCTGGCTGACCGAGCATGCTGCGCTGAATGGCGCAATCAGCCTGCGTCTGCGTCGTAACAGCAGTTTTCACCTGCCAAGCGAGCCGGTCCCGCTGATCCTGCTGGGCAACGGTACTGGCCTTGCGGGCTTGCGCAGCCTGCTCAAGGCGCGCATCGCTCAGGGGCAATCGCGCAACTGGCTGCTGTTTGGCGAGCGCAATGAGGCCCATGATTTCTATTGTTCCGGCGAGCTGCAAGGCTGGCTGGCCAGTGGCGATCTGCAACGGCTGGATCTGGCGTTTTCTCGCGATCAGGCGCAAAAGGTCTACGTACAGGATCGCTTGCGCGAAGCCGCCGATGAGTTGCGTGCATGGCTGGATCAGGGCGCGGCCATTTATATCTGCGGCAGCCTGCAAGGGATGGCGGCGGGTGTGGATCAGGTGTTGAAGGATGTGCTGGGTGAACAGGCGGTGACCGAGCTGGTCGAGCAGGGGCGTTACAGAAGGGATGTTTACTGATGGAAATCGCGAATGAATTCGCTCCCAGACTGTGTGAAAACTGCTGCGCTCGGTCATGCTGCGTTGAAAACAGGCTCGGAATGCTCATTTACAATACGTAAACTCCGCTTCCTCGCCTGTTTTCGCCTTGCCTGACCTTCGCTCGCTACGTTTTCACACGGTCTGTACCGTAGGAGCGAATTCATTCGCGAAGGATTACGCGGCCACAAACTGCTCCGCGTAATGACAGGCTACCTGACGGTTATCCACCGCCCGTAACTCGGGTACTTCCTTGGCGCAACGTTCGGTCGCGTAGGGGCAGCGCTTGTGGAAGGCGCAGCCGCTTGGCGGGTCGAGCGGGTTGGGGAGTTCGCCGACAATCTTGATCTTCGGCTTCAGCGGGTCCGGGTGAATGGTCGGGGTCGCCGAGAGCAGCGCCTGGGTGTAAGGGTGCAGAGGGCGATTGTAGATTTCTTCCTTCGGCCCCATTTCCGCAGGCCGCCCGAGGTACATCACCAATACCGTGTCGGCCACGTGACGCACCACCGACAGGTTGTGGGAGATGAACACGTAGGCGGTATTGAATTCCTGCTGCAGGTCCATGAACAGGTTCAGCACTTGCGCCTGGATCGACACATCCAGTGCCGAAGTCGGTTCATCGGCCACCAGCACCTTGGGTTGCAGCATCATGGCACGGGCCAGAGCGATACGCTGACGCTGACCACCGGAAAACATGTGTGGATAGCGGTGGTAGTGCTCTGGACGCAGGCCTACCTGACTCATCATCGCCTGGACCTTTTCCCGGCGCTCGGCACGGCTGAGGTCCGTGTTGATCAGCAGCGGCTCGCCCAACTGGTCACCGACTTTCTGTCGGGGGTTGAGGGAAGCGTAAGGGCTCTGGAATACCATCTGCACGTCTTTGCGCAATTGCTTGCGCTCGGCCTTGCTGGCCCCCGCAACTTCCTGCCCGGCGATTTTCAGGGAGCCCGACGATGGCTCTTCGATCAGCGTCAGGGCGCGGGCCAGGGTGGATTTGCCGCAGCCGGATTCACCGACCACAGCCAGTGTCTTGCCCGCTTCCAGTTCAAAGGAGACGCCGTTGAGGGCACGCACCAGTGCATTGCCCTTGAACAGGCCGCGAGAGACTTCGTAGTGACGGGTAAGGTCGCGGGCGGTAAGTACGACGCTCATCACGCCACCTCCTGATTCAACGGATAGAAGCAACGAGCCAGGCTGTGGGCTTTAGGGTCCAGTGCCGGGCGCTGGATGCGACAGTTTTCCTGGGCGTAAGGGCAACGCGGCGACAGCAGGCAGCCAAACGGGCGGTCATAACGGCCAGGCACCATGCCGGGCAATGTCGCCAGACGCGCTGCACCCATGCTGTGTTCCGGGATCGCCGCCAGCAGTGCTTCGCTGTAAGGGTGAGCCGGGACATCGAAAAGCCCCGGCACCTGACCGACTTCCACGGCTTGCCCGGCATACATCACGCAGACGCGCTGGGCAGTTTCGGCAACCACGGCCAGGTCGTGAGTGATCAGCACCAGTGCCATGTCCTGATCTTTTTGCAGGCTCAGCAGCAGGTCCATGATCTGTGCCTGGATGGTGACGTCCAGCGCAGTGGTCGGTTCGTCGGCAATCAACAGCTTGGGTTCACCGGCGATGGCCATGGCAATTGCCACACGTTGACTCATGCCGCCGGACAGTTGATGGGGGTAGGCATCCAGGCGCGAAGCAGCACCGGGTATTTCCACCTTTTCGAGCAGCTCCAGCGCGCGCTGGCGGGCGGCCTTGCCTGACAGCTTCAAGTGCTGACGCAGGACTTCTTCGATCTGAAAGCCCACGGTGTAGCTGGGGTTCAGAGCGGTCATCGGGTCCTGGAAGACCATCGCCAGGTCCTTGCCGATGATGCGGCGACGTTGACGGGCATTGAGCTTGAGCAGGTCATTACCGTCGAAATTCAACGCATCGGCGGTGATGATGCCGGGAGCATCGATCAGCCCCATCAGCGCCATCATGGTCACGGACTTGCCGGACCCGGATTCGCCAACGATGGCCAGGACTTCGCCTTTCTCGACACTCAGGGACAGGCCATCCACAACGGGCACGGCCTTGGCGTCGCCGAAGCGGACGTTGAGATTCTGGATTTGCAGAAGTGACATACGAATCTCCTCAGGCGGCATTCTTGAGTTTCGGGTCCAGCGCATCGCGCAGGCCGTCGCCCATCAGGTTGATTGCCAGCACGCTGAGCAAAATGGTCAGACCGGGCAGGCTCACGACCCACCAGGCACGTTCGATGTAATCGCGGGCCGAAGCGAGCATGGTGCCCCACTCAGGCGTCGGCGGTTGCACGCCAAGGCCCAGGAAACCCAGTGCGGCGGCATCGAGGATGGCGGAGGAAAAGCTCAGGGTTGCCTGAACGATCAGCGGCGCCATGCAGTTGGGCAGCACAGTGACGAACATCAGGCGTGGCAGTGTGGCGCCCGCCAGACGGGCAGCGGTCACATAGTCGCGGTTCAGTTCGCCCATGACCGCAGCACGGGTCAGACGTACATAGGAAGGCAGCGACACGATGGCAATGGCGATCACGGTGTTGATCAGGCCAGGGCCGAGGATCGCGACGATGGCCACAGCCAGCAGCAGCGAGGGCAGGGCGAGCATGATGTCCATCAGGCGCATGACCGTAGGGCCGAGGAAGCGCGGGAAGAAACCGGCCAGCAGGCCCAGCAGGATACCGGGGATCAGTGACATGACCACGGACGACAGGCCGATCAGAAGCGACAGCTGTGAACCCTGGATCAACCGGGACAACAGGTCGCGGCCCAGCTCGTCGGTGCCGAGAATGAACTGCCATTGACCGCCTTCCAGCCAGACCGGCGGGGTCAGCAGGAAGTCTCGGTATTGCTCGCTCGGATCGTGGGGTGCAACCCAGGGGGCGAACAGTGCGCAGAACACGATCAGGATCATGAACATCAGGCCGGCAACGGCACCTTTGTTCCGGGAAAAGGCGTGCCAGAATTCTTTGTAGGGCGATGGGTAAAGCAGGCTTTGATCGACTGCTACCTCAGGAGTAGGTGTGCTCATTGGTCAGGATCTCAGCGCTGGTGACGGATGCGTGGGTTGGCAAAGCCGTAGAGGATATCCACCACGAAGTTGACCAGGATCACCAGACAGGCGATCAACAGGATGCCGTTCTGCACGACCGGATAATCCCGTGCGCCGATGGCTTCGATCAGCCATTTGCCGATGCCGGGCCAGGAAAAGATGGTTTCGGTCAGTACGGCACCTGCCAGCAGCGCGCCGACTTGCAGGCCGAAGACGGTCAGGACCGGGATCAGCGCATTGCGCAGACCGTGGACGAACACCACGCGGGCGGGCGACAGGCCTTTGGCCCGTGCGGTACGCACGTAATCTTCGCGCAGCACTTCGAGCATCGAGGAGCGGGTCATCCGGGCGATCACCGCCAGCGGGATGGTGCCCAGCACGATGGCCGGAAGAATCAGGTGATGCAGGGCATCGAGGAAGGCGCCTTCTTCATCGCTGAGCAGGGTGTCGATCAGCATGAAACCGGTCACCGGCTGAATGTCATACAGCAGGTCGATGCGTCCCGATACCGGGGTCCAGCCCAGGGATACCGAGAAAAACATGATGAGGATCAGGCCCCACCAGAAGATCGGCATCGAGTAGCCCGCCAGGGAAATCCCCATGACCCCGTGGTCGAACAGCGAGCCGCGCTTGAGTGCGGCGATCACCCCGGCCAGAAGGCCGACAATGCCGGCGAAGATCAACGCTGCAATCGACAGCTCAAGGGTCGCGGGAAACAGCGAGGTGAACTCGGTCCAGACGCTTTCACGGGTACGCAGGGATTCACCGAGGTCGCCCTGGGCGAGCTTGCTGACGTAATCGATGTACTGCGCATAAAGCGGTTTGTTCAGACCAAGGCGTTCCATGGCCTGGGCGTGCATTTCCGGGTCGACCCGGCGCTCGCCCATCATGACTTCGACCGGGTCGCCCGGAATCAGGCGAATCAGGGCGAAGGTCAGCAGGGTGATGCCGAAGAAGGTAGGGATCAGTAACCCCACCCGGCGGGCAATAAAACTAAACATCTTGTGGTGTACCTCATCAGCCTTTCAGGCATGCCGCCCTTGATCTTGTGGACGCGGGCGGCTGTTTTTCTTACTTCACCTGTGCAGTGGTGAAGTTGTTATTGGTCAGCGGGCTGATATGAAAGCCTTCGACATTCTTGCGCATTGCTACGAACAGTTTTGGATAGGCCAGGCTTATCCATGGTTGCTCCTGGTTGAACACTTGCTGGGCCTTTTTGTAGAGCGCGGCCCGTTCGGCAGGGTCGGTTTTTTCCCTGGCCCGGGTGATCGCGTCTTCGAACTCCTTGTTGCACCAGCGAGCATAGTTTTCGCCATTTTTTGCGGCTTCGCAGCCGAGGTTCGGCGTCAGGAAGTTATCCGGGTCGCCGTTGTCGCCTGCCCAGCCCGCAAAAACCATGTCATGTTCGCCATTCTTGGCGCGCTTCAGCATTTCACCCCATTCCATGACGCGAATGTCCAGCTTGATGCCTACCTTGGCCAGATCGCCCTGAAGCATCTGCGCCCCCACCAACGGATTGGGGTTGGTCACTGCACCCCCATTGCGAGCGAACAGGGTAAACACCTGTCCTTCAGGAACACCGGCCTCTTTGAGTAAGGTACGGGCCTTGGCCGGATCGTACGGCGGGCTTTGGCTATCGTTGTCGTAGCCGATCATGGTCGGTGGGTATGGGCCGACGCCCTCGGTGGCCTTGCCTTCGCCAAACAGAGCCCTGATGTAGGACTTCTTGTCGAAAGCCAGGTTGATCGCTTGCCGCACACGCACATCGCCAAGGTACTTGTGGGATGTGTTGATGGCGACATAGCTGGTCATCATGGCTTCCATCTCGTCGATCTTGAGATTCGGGTCAGCCTTGATGCTCGCAATATCGTCAGGTTTTGGATAAAGCGCAACCTGACATTCATTTGCTTTGAGTTTTTGTAAACGAGTGTTGTTGTCCAGAGTGATCGCAAAGATCAGCGCTTCACTGGGAACCTTCAGCTTCCAGTAGTCCGGGTTGGCTTTATAGCGGACCTGGGCATCCTTGGCATAGCGCGTCAGGATGAACGGGCCGGTGCCAATCGGCTTGCTGTTGAGTTCGGCGGTCTTGTCACGCTTGAGCAACTGATCGGCGTATTCGGCCGAGTAGATCGAGGTGAAAGGCATCGCCAGATTGCGCAGGAAAGGCGACTCGGGTTTCGAGAGGGTGAACCTTACGGTGTAGTCGTCGACTTTTTCGACATTCTTGAGCAGGTCCTTGAAGCCCATGCTCTCGAAATAGGGGTAACCCACCAGTGAGCGCGCATGCCAGGGATGGTTGGTGTCCATCTGTCGCTTGAAGCTCCAGAGCACATCGTCGGCGTTCATGTCGCGGGTGGGCTTGAAGTAATCGGTGGTCTGGAACTTGACCCCGCGTCGCAGCGTAAAGGTATAGGTCAGGCCGTCAGGGCTGATCTCCCAGCTTTCGGCAAGACCTGGAACGGTATCAGTGGTACCAGGCGTGAACGCGACAAGGCGCTCAAGGATGGTTTCTGCCGAGGCGTCTGCCGTCACTGCGGTGGTGTATTGCACGATGTCGAAGCCTTCCGGGCTGGCTTCGGTACAGACCACCAGCGGTTTGGCGCAGACACTGGCGGCGACGCCGAACAGAGCGATGGCAATCGAGGCGCGTAGTGTGAGCAGTTTCAATAGAAACCTCCTTTAGTAGTGCGAAGGCTATGGCTGCGGCGTGTGTCATGCCCAGGCACGACGCACGCCGCAGTGGCATGGCTGTTTACAGAATCTTGAATGGGATCGTGGTTACGAGGCGGAATTCATTGATATCGCCATCGATCTGCGCACCAGTGGCGCGATGGGTGGTGTAAGTGGCACGCACTGTTGTGGCCTTGAGTGGGCCGGACTGTACGGCGTAGGTGGTGCCGATGCCGTACTCGTAGTGACTTTCGCCATTCAGATTGATGACGTCAGAGTAGCCGGTGCCTCTGTAATGGGTCCCGTCGATGCCCCAGCCACGTGCCTGATAGATATTGAATTTCAGGCCTGGTACGCCGTAGTCGGCCATGTTGATGACATAGCTGAGCTGCAGGGATTTTTCGTTCGGGCCGTTGAAGTCCGACAGCAGGGAGTTGGCCAGGAAGATGGCGTTGGTTTCCCGGGCATAGTCGAAGTATTCGTTGCCCATGACTTCCTGGTACGCGATGCCGAAGCTGTGCGCCTGGTGAGTCGCGGTGAACGACAGGCTGTAGGTATCGTTATCGATAGCGCCGAGCTTGCTCTGGCCCGAGTCCTTGGTCTTGTAGTAGTTCAGGTTGCTGCTCAGAGCCAGCGCCTTACTGTCACCGATCTCGTGGGTAAAACCGAAGTAGTACTGCTTCCAGAAATCTTCCAGATCCGATGCGTACAGGCTGGCGGTCACGTTGCTGAAAGGTTTGTAGTCGGCACCTACCATGCTCATGCGGTCTGAGGTGGCATTGATGTTGGTATAGGTGGAGCGGAACTTCGTCAGGCTTTGCTCGCTACGAGGTGAAATCCGGTCAAAGGTGGCAGCCTGAATGGACAGGTTGTTCAACTCGTCGCTCTGCAGGGCAAAACCTTGGAAGCTGGAAGGCAAGGCCCGGTTGCCGAGATAGGCAACGACCGGTGTGTTGATCGACTGGCGACCGGCGGTCAGGGTGGTGTTGGAGATGCGTGCCTTGACGTTGCCCAGGCCCAGTTTGCTCCATTGCCCGACTGCATCGCCGTCGTTTTCGGCCTGTGTACGGTTACCGCCACCGGCAATGTGCTTGCGATCCCTGTCCAGAGCGATGGCGTTGTAGAGCGCCACTTCGGTACTGAAACCAACCGTGCCTTGAGTGAAGCCCGAACTGTAGTTGACGATAGTGCCTTGCACCCAGTTGATGCGGCGAGGGGTTGGAGTAGCTACACCGTTCTTCCGATAGCTGAAGCGGTCGTCTCCACGGAGGAGCTCATTGGAGTACCAGTTACGGGTAGTGCCCGTCAGATGCTGGTCTTCAAAGAAACCTTTTGCCTCGTCCTGAGCGTTGGAGGTGCTCAGTTGAGTCGGGACGAATGTATTGCTTTCATCTGCCTGGGCGACCGCACCGAAGGAGGACAGAGAGAGGGCAAGCAATGCCGTGCTGGTTTTTTTCAAGGGGTACCGCTCCTTTGTTATCACTTTTATAGCGCCAGTTTTTTCTGTCTGGCTTGGTGGTGCCGGGTTTGGAACCGGCTTTTTTTATGTATCCGGCCACCCGCTTGCATCACTCAACGTCTGAGCGTGAGTGATGCAAGCGGAGGGATTGAGGATCAGTCTTTGACGCTGACGCCCGAGAAGCTGTTGCGACCGAAGGGGCTTACGTAGAAACCTTCGACTTCAGTGCGCAGTGGCTGGTTGACCGTGGAGTGGGCAACCGGCGTGATGGGCACCTGTTCTTTGAGATAACGCTGCGCCTGTTTGTAAAGGTCGGTGCGTTTTTCCCGGTCGGTGGTGGAGATGGCCGACTTGATCAGCGCGTCGTATTTCTCGTCGCACCACATCGAGTAGTTGTTGCCGCCAATGGCCGCACAGCTGTAGAGGGTGCCGAGCCAGTTGTCCGGGTCACCGTTGTCGCCGGTCCAGCCGATCAGCGAGATATCGTGCTCGCCATTCTTGGTGCGCTTGAGGTATTCGCCCCATTCGTAGCTGACGATCTTGACCTTGATCCCGACCTTGGCCCAGTCGGACTGGAGCATTTCGGCCATCAGCTTGGCGTTGGGGTTATAGGGGCGCTGGACTGGCATGGCCCAGAGTGTCAGCTCCGTGCCTTCCTTGACGCCTGCGGCGCGCAACAGCTCCTTGGCTTTTTCCGGGTTGAAAGGCGTGTCCTTGATGCTGTCGTCATAAGACCACTGGGTCGGTGGCATGGCGTTGACCGCCAGTTGCCCGGAGCCCTGATAAACGGCGTTGATGATGGCCTGCTTGTTGACGGCCATGTCCAGCGCCTGACGCACTTGCAGATTGCCCAGCGGCTCATGACGCACGTTGTAGGAGATGTAACCCAGGTTGAAGCCGGGACGTTGCAGTACCTGCAACTGCTTGTCGGCTTTCAAGGCTTCGAGATCGGCGGGCCTTGGGTTGAGCGTGACCTGGCATTCGTTCTTGCGCAGCTTCTGCATGCGTACCGAGGCGTCGGTATTGATGGCGAAAATCAGCTGGTCGACTTTGACGCGGCTCGGGTCCCAGTATTCCTTGTTGGCCTTGTAGCGGATCTGCGAATCCTTCTGATAGCGCTGGAATACGAACGGGCCAGTGCCGATAGGCTGCTGGTTGATATCCCGTGGGTCGCCCTTGGCCATTAGTTGCTCGGCGTATTCGGCAGAAAGAATCGCGGCGAAGCTCATCGCGATGTTCTGGATGAACGCGGCGTCGACGGTATTAAGCGTGAATACGACGGTCAGTGGCCCGGTCTTTTCAATGGACTTGATCTTCTTGTTCAGGCCCATGCCGTTGAAATAAGGGAACTCTGTGGGATAAGCCACGCGAAACGGGTGGTCAGGCTTGAGCATGCGGTTGAACGTGAACACCACGTCGTCTGCATTGAAGTCGCGGCTGGGCTTGAAGTCTTTGTTGCTGTGGAATTTGACGCCTTCGCGCAGATGGAAGGTGTAGACCAGGCCGTCGGGTGATACATCCCAGTTGGTGGCCAGTGCCGGCAAGACGCTGGTATCGCCGGGCTTGAACTCGGTCAGGCGGTTGTAGATCGGCTCGGCGGCATCGTTGTCCGTGGCTGCCGTGTACTGAGCCGTATCGAAGCCGGCAGGGCTGGCTTCCGAGCAGAACACCAGGCTGCTGGCGGCCTGGGTTGCAGTCGCCGCATTGAGTAGCCCAAGGCCAACTAATGATGTTATTGCGATTGTTTTACGCATAAGGATTCCTGTCCTTCCACGGGCGAGTGATAGCGCTCATATGTAACGACGCGTCCGAAAACAATATCTGAAGTAAGTAAAACTGCCACGACGGTATGTCGGCCAGCGCTTTCGGTAAATAGGTTCGCAGGCTCTAGTTGTTGTAGGAAAAAAACTTTCACCAAGTAGGTAATTGCTTTTAGCTGCAATTACGCAACTTGGCGAATTTATTTTTCAGGCCGACATTCAATTGCCTGCGCTGCAATAACAGCGCAGGCATATTGCTATTACTTCACGCTGACACCGTAGAAGGAGTTCAGGCCAAGCGGGCTGATCTTGAAGTCCTGAACGGTATTGCGCATCGGTTGATAGACGGTCGAGTGCGCGATAGGTGTCATCGGCACGGCATCCTTGAGCAGGTGTTGCGCCTGCTTGTACAACTCGGTGCGCTTGGCCTGGTCAGGTGTTGCCTTGGCCTGTTTGATGATTGCGTCGTAAGGCTTGTCGCACCACTTGGAGAAGTTGTTGCCATTGATGGCATCGCATCCGAACAGGGTGCCCAGCCAGTTGTCCGGGTCACCGTTGTCACCGCTCCAGCCAATCAGCATCGCGCCTTGTTCACCGCCTTTGGAACGCTTGATGTACTCGCCCCATTCATAGCTGACGATCTTGGCGTTGATACCGATTTTCTTCCAGTCGGACTGAAGCATCTCGGCCATCAATTTGGCGTTGGGGTTGTAAGGGCGCTGAACAGGCATGGCCCACAGGGTGATTTCGGTGCCTTCCTTGATACCGGCTTCCTTGAGCAGGGCCTTGGCTTTTTCAGGGTCGTACTTGGCGTCCTTGATGGTGGTGTCATAGGACCACTGGGTCGGCGGCATGGCGTTGACGGCCAGTTGGCCCGCGCCCTGATAAACCGAATCGATGATCTGCTGCTTGTTGACCGCCATGTCCAGCGCCTGACGAACTTTCAGTTGCGCCAGCGGGTTTGGCGTGTCGCTGCCCTTGATCTTGTCCATCACGTTGTAGGCGATGTAACCCAGGTTGAAACCGGCCTGATCGGGCATTTTCAGGTTCTTGTCAGCCTTGAGTGGCTCAAGATCGGCCGGGCGAGGGTAAGCGGTGATCTGGCATTCATTCTTCTTGAGCTTCTGCATGCGTACCGACGGGTCGGTGGTGATGGCGAAGATCAGGTTGTCGACTTTGACGTCTTCAGGCTTCCAGTAATCCTTGTTGCCGGTAAAACGGATATTGGAGTCTTTCTGATAGCTCTTGAAGACGAACGGACCAGTGCCCACAGGCTTCTGGTTGATGTCAGCAGCCTTGCCTTCCTTGAGCAACTGGTCGGCGTATTCGGCAGACTGGATCGAGGCAAAAGACATGGCCAGGTTCTGGATGAACGCTGCATCGACGGTGTTGAGGACGAACTTCACGGTGTTGTCGTCGACTTTCTCGACCTTGGCAATGTTGCTGTCCATGCCCATGTCGGTGAAATACGGGAATTCGGTCGGAGCCGCTTTGCGGAACGGCTGGTCCTTGTCGATCATGCGGTTGAACGTGAACAGCACGTCATCGGCATTGAAATCGCGGCTTGGCTTGAAGTACGGCGTGGTGTGGAACTTGACGCCCTTGCGCAGATGGAAGGTGTAGGTCAGCCCGTCCGGGGAAACGTCCCAACTGGTCGCCAGACCTGGTTCGACAGCCGTGCCGCCGCGCTCGAACTGGGCGAGCCGGTTGAAGATGGTTTCTGCCGAGGCGTCGAAGTCGGTACCGGTGGTGTATTGGGCCGGGTCGAAGCCCGCCGGGCTGCCTTCTGAGCAGAACACAAGGTTGGATGCCGCCTGAGCGAAGGGTGCGCTGGCGAGCAGGCTTGCGCCGACGATGAACGGGATGACTGCGTGTTTGAGCATGGAGGCCTCAGTTATTGTCATTTGGAGGGAACGACCTCGTGAGCCGATCCATCCGATACTTATGCAGGGGTCGTACCCGAAGCAAGGTGCTGACGACAAAGGGGCGGTAAAAAGTGGAACGAGCGTACATGAATGTCGCGTAAGTGTAATTTCTGCGCAGTTGATCGTTTGCGCAAAGGATTTTTGCCGTTTATCGCACCATAAACGCGCAACCGGGCGTGTTGAATGCACCCGATTGGCGTGAGGTTGTTACCGGATCTGTCTTACTTGCTCAGGCTGACACCATAAAAAGGTGTCAGGCCGAACGGGCTGATTTTGAAGTCCTGAACTTCCTGGCGCATGGGCTGGAAGACCTTGGAGTTGGCAATCGGTGTGATCGGCACCTGTGTCTTGAGCACGCGCTGCGCCTGTTGATACAGCTTGATCCGCTCATCGCGGTCGGTAGTCACCTTGGCCTGTTGCACCAGCTTGTCGTAGGCCGGATCGCACCATTTTGCGAAGTTGCTGCCCTTGACCGCCGCGCAGCTGTACAGCACGCCCAGCCAGTTGTCCGGATCACCGTTGTCGCCCGTCCAGCCGTAGATCATCACGTCATGCTCGCCTGCACGGGAGCGCTTCATGTACTCGCCCCATTCATAGGTAACGATGTTGGCCTTGATGCCGATCTTGTCCCAGTCGGACTGGATCATTTGCGCCGACATCCGCGCATTGGGGTTGGAGGCGCGCTGCACCGTCATGGCCCACAGGTTGATTTGGGTGCCCGGTGCAATGCCCGCTTCCTTGAGCAACTGCTTTGCCTTGGTCGGGTCGTAAGGTGCGTCCTTGATGGTCGGGTCGAAGCTCCACTGGCCTGGCGGCAGCGCGTTCTCGGCCAGTTGCCCGGCGCTCTGGTAGACGGCCTTGATAATGGCTGGCTTGTCGATGGCCATGTCCAGCGCCTGACGAACCTTGAGCTGGTCCAGCGGCGGATGAGTGACGTTATAAGCCAGGAAGCCCAGGTTGAAGCCCGGCTGGCTCAGGACCTTGATCTTCGGGTCCTTCTTGAACTCTTCGATGTCTTGCGGGCGAGGGTAGCCGCTGACCTGGCATTCACCAGCCTTGAGCTTTTGCAGGCGCACCGCGGCATCGCTGTTGATGGAGAAGATCAGGTTGTCGATCTTCACGTCTTCGGGCTTCCAGTACTCCTTGTTGCCCACATAACGGATCTGCGAGTCTTTCTGATAGCGCTTGAAGACGAAGGGGCCGGTGCCGACGGGTTTCTGGTTCAGGTCGGCGGCCTTGCCTTCCTTGAGCAGTTGCGCGGCATATTCGGCGGACTGGATCGAGGCGAAACTCATGGCCAGGTTCTGCACGAACGCGGCATCGACATTGTTCAGGTTGAACCTGACGGTGTGTGCGTCGACCTTTTCGATGTTCTTGATGGTGGTGTTAAGGCCCATATCGGTGAAGTAGGGCGATTCGGACGGGTAGGCCTTGCGAAACGGTTGATTGGGGTCAAGCAGCCGGTTGAAGGTAAACAGCACGTCGTCGGCATCGAAAGCCCGGCTTGGCTTGAAGTAGTCGGTGGTGTGGAACTTCACACCTTCACGCAGATGAAAGGTGTAGGTCAGGCCATCGGCAGACACTTCCCAGCGAGTCGCCAGCCCTGGCTCCACTTCTGTTCCACCGCGTTTGAACTGGGTCAGGCGGTTGAACACCGTTTCGGCCGAAGCATCGAAATCGGTACCGCTGGTGTACTGGCTCGGGTCGAAGCCGGCCGGGCTGGCTTCGGAGCAGTACACCAGAGTGCTGGCGGCTTGAGCCAAAGGAGCGCAGGCCAGCAGGGCAGTGGTCAACAGCAGCGGTTTGAAGATCGTATGTCCCATGAAACCCCTCGCAAAGTGCGGCAATAACCGTTCTGAATATCAACGTGCAGATAGACAGCGGATAGTGCCGCATTTGTCAGGAGTCGGACAACGCTCTTACTTGCCCGTGATTTTATTCCACAGGTCTGACAGCGAAGTGCTTTCGTAGAAGGTCTGCAGGAAGCCGGAGCTTTCCTTATTAAATGTCTGCAGCGCTTTTGCTGTGCTGATTCGCAGTTGCTCCTGAGTACGGTCCAGATCGCTTTTGGTCGTCGCATGTTTCACCCGTCCAGGGTTCTTGCTTGCCCAGTCGCGAACCAGTGCGTCCTGCCAGTCGCTGTCCATGGGATGAGCAAAGAATTTCGCGGCCACTTGTGCAGGATGCTCTGCTCCGTCCTTGTTGAGCCACTGACCCAATATCGCCTGACCCACTTGCAATACCGCTTTTTCTGCCAGCAGTGCAGCCAGAGAATGCAGCGGATGCTCAGCATGGTCCTTGGCAAGCTGTGAGTGCGACGGGTCAGTAGAGCCGCTGGTATTCGGGTCATCCCCCAAGGCTGTCTGGACATCGTCGATGCTGTTGCCAAGCCAGGTGGTCAGGCCTTGCATGGCTGTGCCGATTGCGTTGCTGACGATTCTTCCCGGTGTGCCAATGAATGCATAGAACCGTTCAACCTGTTCCGAGAAAGGCAGGCTGGCCCATTGGTCGCGGGTGGCCAGGAATGTTTCATAGCCCTGAAGCAGTTCCTCGTTGGGGTGTTCGCTGAGCAGGATCTGAATGATCTGGTCGCGCTCGTAGCGTTCTCCGGCCTTGATGGCTTCAAAGGGTTTTTCCTCTGTCGAGAACAGGATCTTGCCGAGCGGTGCAGCCAGGCTGGCAATGATGTCGCTGCCGCCAAACATGCCGGTCACCAGTGGCAGTCGATGCCTGCAGTCTGCTTCGGATGTCCATGGCAGCACGTTGGTGTGGCCAAGCTTTATCAGGCTCAACTCGACGAAATTGGAATGGGAGAAAAAGTCTTCGAGGATATGCAAACCCGAACCGAGTGCCCGCAAGCCATCGGTGGATTGCGGGCCAGCCTGCGTCGCCATGTTCAGCTCGGCGCTCATGACATCCACGGAGCGCTGTATATAGCGCTTCATGGATGTCTGGAAGTCGACCTGCAAGGCTGGGTCGTCGGGTTTTACCCAATCCTCGAAATCGGCGTCACGCTCCTTGGGGTTGGCGGGGCTCGGGTTGACGGTCCTGGGGTTATCTATGTGTTCGCTGGGGCGGTAAACGCCGAGCCTTTGTTGCGTTACGGTGAAGCTCGACCGGTCGGCTTTCATCAGGTCGGTGAATTCCTTTACGGCCAGCACGTCCACGATTCGGGTCAGGGCCTCGCGAGACAGCACGTCCGGGAAGTTCTTGGGTGTTGTGGTGGCGCGGACGATCTTCGGGTCGAGCAGTTGCGAGTAATCGCGCAGCCAGTTACCGAAATAGATGGCGCGTATTTGATGCTTGTTGAAGCCCGCCGTTTCAAGGATCGCTTCGATCGAGCCGTGAGTGGCCTTGGTTTTTTCGCCCTGACCCGCTTCAAAACGGGCTGCAACGGGCAGAGGTTCGTAGACCTCAGCGGTATTTTTTTCAGTCTGCTGATAGTTGCCGGACGCGCTGGTGCGAGGATTCATCCCTGATTCCTTTATTGAATGGGCATTGAAGTTACAGGTGAGTTTACGAGCTGTACGGGAAGGGAGAATCAGGCGGGGCGTTGAGTGTTGTAGGGCAAGTAGACAGGGGGTGTCGGGGTTTCGCGAATGAATTCGCGGTAATCAGATGGACTCGCCCCCGCCGAGGCGTCTATGCGCCACGGTGGCATCCTATAGATGTCAACGACAG
>NZ_JAIGPJ010000040.1:0-50321 GCF_019719005.1 Pseudomonas cichorii | reverse complement strand
GCTACAAGCTACAAGCTACAAGCTACAAGCTACAAGCTACAAGCTACAAGCTACAAGCTACAAGCTACAAGTCAAAAGCTTGAAGCTTGAAGCTTACAACTTGCAGCTGCTCTCATTCCTCATGCCTCAAGGCGGCGATCAGCAGGGACATTGCTCCTGAAGGCTGTCTGCGGCTCGGGTAGTACAGGTGAAACCCCGACCACAGCGGGCACCATTCTTCCAGGCACTGGATGAAATGCCCGGAGCGGATATAGGGGCTGGCCATGTCTTCGGCGATATAGGCCAAGCCCAGACCGGCAATCGCAGCGTCCAGGACTTCATACATGCTGTTGTAGACAAGCTGACCTTCGACACGCACGTTGAGTATGTTGCCATCGCGTTCGAGTTCCCAGGGCCACAGACCGCCATGGGTGGCGAGCCTGAGGTTGATGCAGTTCTGGGCAACCAGATCGTCGGGAGTCTTGGGGATCGGGTACCGCTCGAAGTAAGCCTTGGTGCCCACCACTGCAAAGCGGATATCGGGACTGATACGGACTGCAATCATGTCCTGATCAAGAAACTCGCCGAGCCGCACGCCTGCGTCGTAGCGTTGTGCCGCGATGTCCACTATCTGGTTTTCTGAGCAAAGCTCGACCTTGATGGCAGGATATCGGGGCAGAAATTTCTTCAGTTTTGCAGACAGCACGCTGCGGATGGCATGGTCGGAGGCCGTGATGCGGATCGTGCCGGTCGGTGTATCCTGCAGTTCCTGAAGCGCGGCCAGTTCCGCGTCGATCTCCTCGAACTGCGGGGCAATACTTCGCAGCAACCGCTCACCGGCCTCGGTGGGGATCACGGTGCGGGTATTGCGCGCCAGCAGGCGTACGCCAAGAGAGGTTTCCAGCCCTCGCACTGCATGGCTGACCGCCGATTGCGAAAGGCCCAGTTGTGCGGCACCACGTGTGAAACTGCGCTCGCGGGCCACGGCAATGAATGCCAGCAGGCCGCTGAAATAGTCGCGCAGTGCGAAATCCCTGATCATCGATGGCTCTCTTGTGTGCTTCCGGGCTCCTCCCGGCCCGGCAGCATACCCCGATTGCTCATGAGCCTGAAAAGCCTGCGCGATTGCATAAGGTCATGAGTCAGATTGATCAATGGAAAGGGTTAAGTGATTTTTTGAACGCGAGTAAGATGCTCTCTGCAATTGCCATGAGAACCCAATGCTAATCATCTCCAACAATGTTCACCTGCCGGACGCCGAAATCGAGTGGACAGCCATTCGTGCGCAAGGCGCGGGTGGGCAGAACGTCAACAAGGTATCGAGTGCGGTGCATTTGCGTTTCGACATCAACGCTTCGTCGCTGCCGCCGTTCTACAAGGAGCGCTTGCTGGCCCTGCGCGACAGTCGCATCACCGGTGACGGGGTGATCGTGATCAAGGCGCAGCAGTACCGCACCCAGGAACAGAACCGGGCTGATGCGTTGCTGCGTTTGAGCGAGTTGATCGTCAGCGCCACCAAGGTTGAAAAGAAGCGCCGCCCGACCAGGCCGACGCTGGGTTCCAAGACCCGGCGCCTGGATTCCAAGAGCAAGCGAGGCTCCATCAAGGCCGGGCGCGGCAAGGTGGATTTTTAAGAGGCGTTGAGGTTTTTCTGTTCGCGCAGCACTTGCGCCTGTTTATACAGATAGATGCTCAGAACCAGTCCACTCAGGGATGCCAGCGCAGCAAACAGGAAGATCGAGACAAAGCCGAATCCGGCTGCAATGGCGCCGGCCAGCGGGCCGGTAATCCCCAGTGACAGATCAACGAACAACGAATAGGCGCCGACTGCCGCGCCACGACTGGAGGCCGGGACCAGATTCACGGCTTCGACCCCCAGCGCCGGAAATACCAGTGAGAACCCGAAACCGCTCAAGGCGGCGCCCGCCAGCGCAAGGCTTGGGGTGGGCGCGATCCAGAGCAGCAACAGGCCCAGGCTTTCCACCGACAGGCAGGCAATGGCGACGCGAAAGCCGCCCAGGCGATTAATGAGATTGCCGAACAGCAGGCGCGCGATGATGAAGCAGGCTCCGAACAGACTCAGGCACAGGACCGCATCTGGCCAGTTATTGCTGGCGTAATACAGGGTGATGAAGGTCGCGATGGTGCCGAAACCGATAGCACCCAGCGCCAGACCCATTCCGTGAGGGAAAACCAGCTTCAGTACGTGGGTAAACGCCAGGCGTTCGCCCTGCACGATAGGCGCTGCCTGTTTTTTCAGGGTCAGCAACAGCCCGAACGAAGACAGGGCAATGATGCTGGCGCCCATGGTCCAAAGGCCCAGGGATTTGACCAGCCATACACCCAGCGGGGCGCCAATCGCCAAGGCGCCATAGCTGGCGATGCCGTTCCAGGAAATGACCTTGGCGGTGTTGTGTGCGCCAACCCGGCCGATGCCCCAGCCAATGGAGCCTGAACCCACAAGGCTTTCCGCGCTGCCCAGCAGAATACGGCCGACAAACAGGCTGATCAGGCTCGCAACAGGCCAGTTGGGCATGGCGATGGGTAGCAGCATGAAGACGCCGCTGAGTCCGCATCCTGCCAGCCCGTATTGCACGGCTTTCTTGCAGCCCAGGTTATCGATGATGCGCCCCGCCCAGGGCCTGCTGACCAGTGTCGCCAGATACTGCACGCTGATCACCAGCCCGGCGGTTATCGCGCCGAAGCCCAGATCGGTGTGGACATAGCCCGGCAGCACCGCGAGAGGGATGCCGATATTCAGATAACCAATGAAGGTGAACAGTACGATGGAGACGACCTGCAGCGTCACCATCAGGCGTGGTGTGTCTTGTATCTGGGACATGAGAGTAGCGGACCCTTCTGGCGGCGGGTTGGCGAAAGGCGCAGGTAAAACCCTTAGCAAGCTTTCGAAGTTGCCATGATAACGATCCAGCGCGGGATGCAGGGGATATAAAGAGAAATTTAAAGTGCAGGCGCAGGCGTTCAGCCTTTGCTGGAGCCTACAAGCTGGGTGGTGATCAAGGCCGCCAGTGCGTTTTCCTGGGTACCGAAACGTGCGAGCAGGGCGCTCTGTTTTTCCGGGCTGAGGCGTTCCCAGATATCGATCATCTTTTCGGCTGCGCCAATGAGGGCTTTGGCCTGGTGTTCGGTGAAGTCGGTCATGAATCCGCTTTCTTGTGTTGGTTTTTCAGGCGTATCGAAACCTGGTCAGACCGGTTTCCATACGCCTGAAAACAGTTGCCTTCAGTCTTTGCGTCGGGCTTTTTGGCTGGTTTGAGCCAGCGATGCTGCTTTCATTGCGGCAGTTTGACCAAGCTCCTGTTGAGCCAGGGGAGACTGCTTTGGTTCCTGTTGACTTGGGAAGGGGAAGTTTGGAATTTCATGCATCGTCGTCGCCTCACAAGGGTTTGCAGATTGAACCGTGCTTTAAAAAGCTTCTGCAGGATACAACACTGAAAATGACAAACCGGATATTTTTTTCACTCCGTTCGTCCATTGGTGAAACAAAAAACGATTTTCAGTGTCCTGCCCAAGGTACTTCAATGCTGGCAAAACCCCTTACTTGCGGCCTTCGGCGTCCTGCGCCACCTGATCAGTGCGGGCTGCCATGATGAAGTCGTTGCGATGCAGTCCCTTGATCGAATGGCTCCACCAGGTCACGGTCACCTTGCCCCATTCGGTCAGCAGTCCCGGGTGATGACCTTCGGCTTCGGCAATGGCGCCCACCGCATTGGTGAAGGCCAGGGCGAATCTGAAATTCTTGAAGAGATAGACCTTCTCCAGTTGCATCACGCTGTCGCGTACTTCTATGTTCCAGTCGGGGATCTGTTTGATCAGCTCGGCCAGTTCGGCTTCGCTGACCTGCGGAGCATCAGCGCGGCAGGCTTCGCAATGGGCTTGGTTGAGAGATGACATGCCAGGACTCCTGTTCAGGCCGCATGGTTTCTGGGCCGTGGTTCGAATTTGGGTGAATGCAGGCCCAACTGCGTGGCCTGATGAACCAGTCCCATGATGTCTTCATGGGCAAGTTCGAACAGGCGCTTGAGTTCGGGCAATACGAAATAAACGGGTTGCAGGATATCGATGCGATAAGGCGTACGCATCGCTTCCAGTGGATCGAAAGCCTGGTGTTCCGGCACCGTGGATAAACTGTAAACCGCCTCTTTGGGCGAAGAGAGAATGCCACCGCCATAGATCCTGCGACCCTGGGCGGTATCCACCAGACCGAACTCGATGGTCATCCAGTACAGTCGCGCCAGATAGACGCGCTGTTCCTTGCTCGCGCTCAGGCCAAGCTTGCCGTAGGTATGGGTGAATTCGGCAAACCAGGGATTGGTCAGCAGCGGGCAGTGGCCGAATATCTCGTGGAAGATGTCGGGTTCCTGCAGGTAGTCGAGTTCTTCCGGGGTGCGGATGAAGGTGGCCACCGGAAAGCGTTTGCTGGCCAGCAGCTCGAAGAAGGTCTGGAAGGGAATCAATGCCGGAACCCGCTCGACCTGCCAGCCGGTGGTGGCGCCCAGCACCTTGTTGATCTCGCTCAGTTGCGGAATGCGATCGTGGGGCAGGTTCAACTGTGCGATACCGTCCAGGTATTCCTGGCAGGCACGGTTTTCGATCACCTTCATCTGACGGGTGATCAGGGTGTTCCAGACCGCGTGTTCGGCAGGTGGATAATCGATGAAGCCTTTGTCGTCGGGTTCACGGGCCACGTATTGCGTCTGGCTCATGCTGACCTCCCAAGGGAGTTATTGTTTTTTTACAGGGTAGCCTGATTGCCTTGGGAGCGACACTGGGTTCTCGGCCTTTTCTTTGGCGTGTCCCCCTTGCGTATGGGAGTGTTGAAGAGTAAGGCGGTAAGACCATCGTCGAATGGCCCCACAGGATATGGCGGGATACAACAGAGTCATAAAACAACAACTATTCCACCGAGGTATCCAAGATGAGTGCAGCTTCTCTGTACCCCGTGCGCCCAGAAGTCGCAGCGAACACGCTGACCGACGAGGCGACCTACAAGGCCATGTACCAGCAGTCCGTGGTCAACCCGGATGGTTTCTGGCGCGAGCAGGCCGAGCGCCTCGATTGGATCAAACCCTTCACCCACGTCAAGCAGACCTCCTTCGACGATCACCGTGTCGATATCAAATGGTTTGCCGACGGCACACTGAACGTCGCTTACAACTGTCTGGATCGCCATCTCGAAGAGCGTGGCGACAGCATCGCAATCATCTGGGAAGGTGATGATCCTTCCGAACACCGCAACATCACCTACCGCGAACTGCATGAGGAAGTCTGCAAGTTCGCCAACGCCTTGCGCGGTCAGGATGTGCATCGTGGTGATGTCGTCACCATTTATATGCCCATGATCCCCGAAGCTGTGGTCGCCATGCTGGCCTGTGCCCGTATCGGTGCGATTCACTCGGTGGTGTTCGGCGGCTTCTCGCCAGAGGCGCTGGCCGGCCGGATCATCGACTGCCATTCCAAGGTCGTCATCACCGCCGACGAAGGTCTGCGTGGCGGCAAGAAAACCCCGCTCAAGGCCAACGTCGACCGGGCGCTGACCAACCCTGAAACCAGCAGTGTGCAGAAGGTCATCGTCTGCAAGCGCACCGGCGGCGAGATCGAGTGGAACCGCCACCGTGACATCTGGTACCACGCGCTGCTGGAAGTGGCATCGAGCACCTGCGCGCCGAAAGAAATGGGCGCCGAAGAGTCGCTGTTCATCCTTTATACCTCCGGCTCCACCGGCAAACCCAAGGGCGTGCTGCATACCACGGCCGGTTATCTGCTGTATGCCGCGCTGACCCACGAGCGCGTGTTCGATTACAAGCCGGGCGAAATCTACTGGTGTACGGCAGACGTGGGCTGGGTCACTGGCCACAGCTATATCGTCTATGGCCCGCTGGCCAATGGCGCGACCACTCTGCTGTTCGAGGGCGTGCCGAACTATCCGGACATCACTCGCCTGTCGAAGATCGTCGACAAGCACAAGGTCAATATCCTCTACACCGCGCCGACCGCGATTCGCGCCATGATGGCCGAAGGCACCAAGTCGATGGAGGGGGCAGACGGTTCCAGTCTGCGTCTGCTGGGTTCGGTGGGCGAGCCGATCAACCCCGAGGCCTGGGGCTGGTACTACGACACCGTGGGCAAGAAAAACTGCCCGATTGTCGATACCTGGTGGCAGACCGAAACCGGCGGCATCCTGATCAGCCCGTTGCCGGGTGCAACGGCGCTGAAACCCGGCTCGGCAACACGTCCGTTCTTCGGTGTGATCCCGGCGCTGGTGGACAACCTGGGCAACCTGATCGAAGGGGCGGCTGAAGGCAATCTGGTGATTCTGGATTCCTGGCCAGGCCAGTCACGTTCGCTGTATGGCGATCATGACCGCTTTGTCGATACCTACTTCAAGACCTTCCGTGGCATGTACTTCACAGGTGACGGTGCCCGTCGCGACGAAGACGGCTACTACTGGATCACCGGGCGTGTGGACGACGTGCTCAACGTTTCCGGCCACCGCATGGGCACCGCCGAAATCGAGAGCGCAATGGTTGCGCACCCGAAAGTCGCCGAAGCCGCTGTGGTGGGTGTGCCTCATGATCTGAAAGGGCAGGGCATCTACGTTTACGTCACCCTCAATGCGGGTGAAGTGCCGGACGAAGCGCTGCGTATCGAGTTGCGCAACTGGGTGCGCAAGGAGATCGGCCCGATTGCCTCGCCTGATTTCATCCAGTGGGCACCGGGGCTGCCGAAAACCCGTTCGGGCAAGATCATGCGTCGTATCCTGCGCAAGATCGCCACCGGTGAGTACGATGCGCTGGGCGATATCTCGACCCTGGCCGACCCTGGCGTGGTTCAGCATCTGGTCGATACTCACAAGACCATGAGCGCGGCATGATCCCTTGAGTCACCGCAACGCCCCGTCCGGTACGGGGCGTTTTCATGTCTGCTTTCTGAAAATGATCGGGGTACTCGGCTGAGACTGCTGCTCACTCATTTCGAAAAGGGATATATATCGATGTGTTACCTGTTCACCCAGGCTGTGCTTGGGCGTGCTTCTTTGTAGGACGAGTTGCTAGGTATTTGTAGGATTGCGGTGCATTTATTAGCGCTTTGTCAGTCGCATGCAATGCTGGACTTGCCGTATTAGAAGGCTTTGCCAATAATGGGCGCGCTTTTTGCTGCATCAACTGTTTTTCTTGATTTTTTAAGATCACGAAGTTTTTTTCAAGTCAATGGGGTGGGGTGGTTTTCTCGATGCATCTGTAACTAGTTGTCGCATTGAAGAAATATCGACTTCGTACCTGCCGCTAAAATGCCCCTCACTTAGTCAGGGGTCCTCTGACCGGAATTTCGGTATCAGTTGCCTGGCGTCGCTCTCTCCGGATTGTTCTTTTGCATCTTGGGCTACCGCTCACTTTGCCATTTGTCGTGTTTCATCGATGGAGTCCTGTAAATGAAAAAGCTCATGCTTCTTGGCGCGCTGGCGTTGTCTGTGCTTGCCCAGCCGGTTTTCGCCGATGAAAAACCGCTCAAGATCGGTATCGAAGCCGCTTACCCTCCGTTCGCCTCCAAGGCGCCGGATGGCAGCATCGTGGGTTTCGACTACGACATCGGTAATGCACTTTGTGAAGAAATGAAGGTCAAGTGCACCTGGGTCGAGCAGGAATTCGACGGTCTGATCCCGGCCCTCAAGGTACGCAAGATCGACGCGATTCTGTCTTCGATGTCCATCACGGATGATCGCAAGAAGTCCGTGGACTTCACTGGCAAGTACTACAATTCCCCGGCTCGTCTGGTGATGAAGGACGGCACGAAAGTCAGCGACAGCCTCGCTGAACTCAAGGGCAAGAAGGTCGGTGTGCAGCGTGGTTCGATTCACGAGCGCTTCGCTCGCGAAGTCCTGGCTCCTCTGGGTGCCGAGGTCACGCCTTACGGTTCCCAGAACGAAATCTATCTGGATATCACCGCAGGTCGCCTGGATGGCACCGTGGCTGACGCGACCCTGTTGCAGGACGGCTTCCTGAAAACCGACGCTGGCAAGGGCTATGCTTTCACCGGTCCGTCGTTTACCGACCCGAAATACTTCGGTGAAGGCATCGGTATCGCTGTTCGCAAGGGCGACAAGGCCAATCTGGACCGTATCAACGCCGCCATCGCCGCGATTCGTGCCAATGGCAAGTACAAGGCAATTCAGGACAAGTACTTCGATTTCGATATCTACGGCAAGTAACGTCAGGTTCCTGATCTGGATGGCGCAAACAGGGCAGCCTGGATTGCGCCATTTTTTATACCCACGCTTGAGGACCGCACAAACATGTTGAAAGGCTACGGGGCTGTAATCCTCGAAGGTGCCGGGCTGACCTTGCAGTTGGCTCTGTCATCGATGGCCCTGGCAATCATTCTCGGTCTGATTGGTGTGGCGTTGCGTCTGTCGCCGCTGCGCTGGCTGGCGTGGCTGGGCGATCTGTACTGCACGGTGATTCGCGGTATTCCCGATCTGGTGCTGATTCTCCTGATCTTCTACGGCGGGCAGGATCTGATCAACCGTGTCGCGCCCTTGCTGGGCTTCGATGACTACATCGACCTCAACCCGTTGCTGGCCGGTATCGGCACCCTGGGGTTCATTTTCGGTGCCTACCTGTCCGAAACCTTTCGCGGTGCCTTCATGGCGATTCCGAAGGGGCAGGCCGAGGCTGGCATGGCCTATGGCATGAGCCGCCTGAAGGTGTTTTTCCGGATACTGGTGCCGCAGATGATTCGCCTCGCGATCCCCGGTTTCACCAATAACTGGCTGGTACTCACCAAGGCGACCGCGCTGATTTCCGTGGTCGGTCTGCAAGACATGATGTTCAAGGCCAAGCAGGCGGCAGATGCCACCCGCGAGCCTTTCACCTTCTTCCTGGCGGTTGCTGCGATGTATCTGGTGATTACCAGTGTCTCGCTGCTCGCCTTGCGTTATCTGGAAAAACGCTACTCCGTAGGCGTAAAGGCGGCTGACCTATGATCTTCGACTACAACGTCGTCTGGGAAAGCCTGCCGCTGTACTTCGGCGGCCTGCTGGTGACTCTGAAACTGCTCGGTATTTCCCTGGCATTCGGTCTGCTGGCGGCATTGCCCCTGGGCCTGATGCGTGTCTCGAAACGTCGCTGGGTCAACTTCCCTGCCTGGTTGTACACCTACGTGATTCGCGGCACGCCGATGCTGGTGCAACTGTTCCTGATCTACTACGGGCTGGCCCAGTTTGAAGCGGTGCGCGAGAGCGTCTTGTGGCCGCTGTTGTCCAGTGCCAGCTTCTGCGCCTGCCTGGCCTTTGCCATCAATACCAGTGCCTACACGGCCGAGATCATTGCCGGCAGCCTCAAGGCAACACCGGCTGGCGAAATCGAAGCGGCCAGGGCCATGGGCATGTCGCCGCTCAAGATGTATCGCCGCATTCTGCTGCCTTCCGCGCTGCGCCGTGCGCTGCCGCAATACAGCAATGAAGTCATCATGATGCTGCAGACCACCAGTCTGGCGTCCATCGTGACCCTCATCGACATTACCGGCGCGGCCCGCACGGTCAATGCTCAGTACTACCTGCCTTTCGAGGCTTATATAACCGCAGGCGTTTTCTATTTGTGCCTGACATTCATTCTGGTGCGGTTGTTCAAGCTGGCGGAGCGTCGCTGGCTGGGCTACCTGGCTCCGCGGAAGGTCTGACATGCAAAGAATCGATCATGTATTGCCGTGGGGAAGCCTCGGCACCGAGCGTCAACTGAGTGTTTTTCGTTTCGGCAGCGGCGAGCGCAAGGCCTATATCCAGGCCAGCCTGCACGCTGACGAGTTGCCGGGCATGCGTACGGCCTGGGAGTTGAAAAAACGCCTGGGTCAGCTTGAAGAACAAGGCGCGCTCAAAGGGGTTATCGAGCTGGTGCCGGTGGCCAATCCCCTGGGCCTGGGGCAATTGCTGCAAGGCGCGCATCAAGGGCGTTTCGAGTTTGGCAGCGGCAAGAACTTCAACCGCGATTTCACCGAATTGAGCGAACCTGTCGCCGAGTTGCTGGAAGGGCAATTGGGCGACGACCCGCGAGCCAATATTCAACTGATTCGTCAGGCCATGGAGGCTGCGCTCGAGCGCTTGCCTGCTCCGCAAGGCGAGCTGCAGGCCATGCAGCGTGTGCTGCTCAGTCATGCCTGTGTCGCTGATGTGGTGCTTGACCTGCATTGCGATGCCGATGCAGCGCTGCACATGTATGCCTTGCCACAACATTGGCCGCAGTGGCGTTCGCTGTCTGCGCATCTGGATATCAAGGTCGCGCTGCTGGCCGAGGATTCCGGTGGCAGCTCCTTTGACGAGGCCTGTTCGCTGCCCTGGCTGCGCCTTTCGCGGATCTTCCCCGAAGCACAGATTCCCCTGGCCTGTCTGGCCACGACCATCGAACTGGGCGGTCAGGCCGATACCGGCAAGGCCGAGGCCGAGACGCATGCCGAAGGCATCCTGGCGTTTCTGGCCGAGCAGGGCTTTATCAGCGGCGACTGGCCGAAACCTGAGCGTGAAGCCTGCGAAGGCATGCCGTTCGAGGGCACCGAATTGCTCTATGCGCCTCATCCCGGCGTGGTGACGTTCCTGCGCGCTGCCGGTAGCTGGGTCGAGGTTGGCGAGCCGTTGTTTGAAGTCATCGATCCGTTGTCCGATCGGGTCAGCACCATCTGTGCGAATACTGCCGGTGTGTTATTCGCCATCGAGCGGCTTCGCTATGCTCAACCGGGTTTCTGGCTGGCCAAAGTGGCGGGGCGCACCGCGCTGCGTCACGGGCGTCTGCTCAGTGACTGACTGTCTTGCGAGAATCGAAAGCATGAACAAACTGGAAGTCCAGGACCTGCACAAGCGTTATGGCAGTCATGAAGTGATCAAGGGAGTTTCCCTGACAGCCAAGGCAGGCGATGTCATCAGTATCATCGGCTCCAGCGGCTCGGGTAAAAGCACATTTCTGCGTTGCATTAATCTGCTTGAACAGCCCCATGCCGGCAAGATCCTGCTCAACAACGAAGAACTCAAGCTGGTGCCGAACAAGGAAGGCGGCCTGAAGGCTGCCGACCCCAAGCAGTTGCAGCGCATGCGCTCGCGTCTGTCCATGGTGTTTCAGCATTTCAATCTTTGGTCGCACATGACGGCCTTGCAGAACATCATCGAAGCGCCGGTGCATGTCCTGGGCGTGCCGAAAAAAGAGGCGCTGGAAAAGGCCGAGTATTACCTGGCCAAGGTCGGCGTGGCTCATCGCAAGGAAGCCTATCCGGGTCATATGTCCGGTGGCGAGCAACAGCGTGTGGCGATAGCCCGCGCCCTGGCCATGGAGCCGGAAGTCATGTTGTTCGATGAGCCGACGTCCGCGCTGGACCCGGAACTGGTGGGCGATGTGCTCAAGGTCATGCAGGGCCTGGCCCAGGAAGGCCGGACCATGGTGGTGGTCACTCACGAAATGGGCTTTGCCCGTGAGGTGTCGAACCAGTTGGTCTTTCTGCACCAGGGTGTGGTACTGGAGCGTGGCGATCCCCGCGAGGTCCTGGCCAATCCTCAGTCCGAGCGGTTGCAGCAGTTCCTCTCAGGCAGCCTCAAGTAATCAGCGGCATCGCCTCGGCGATGTCTTTTACAACAGAACAGGGCATGCTGCGCACCACGCAACATGCTCTGGCTACTCCAGTGCTAGCCTGTTGAGGTTCGGCCCTTGAGGCGATACGTATCGGATGTCCCAATGACTGCCCATCGAATAGGTTTCCTTGTCTGGCCCGGCACCAAAGCCTTGACCCTGGCGTTGGCCGAGGAAGCCTTGCGCGTTGCCCAGAGCGTTCACCCTGACGTGGTCTATGAATTGTCATTCCTCCAGGCCGAGGTTGCCGATGAACCTGCTGTAGCAGGTGCATGGCAATTGCCGGGAGAGCCGTGGACCGGTCGCATCGACGGTTTTCAGAAGCTGTTCCTGCTGGCGGACGAGCCGCCTGCTCCCATGTCGGCGGCCCTGGCCAGTGCTCTCAAGCAAGTGGTGCGCGCCGGATGTGCGATTGGCGGGTTGTCCGCTGGCGTGTATCCGTTGGCCCAGCTTGGCTTGCTCGATGGTTATCGGGCTGCCGTCCACTGGCGCTGGCAGGATGATTTCAGCGAGCGCTTCCCGAAAGTCATTGCCACCAGCCACCTGTTCGACTGGGACCGTGACCGGTTGACTGCCTGTGGCGGCATGTCGGTGCTGGATCTGCTGCTGGCGGTTCTGTCCCGTGATCATGGCGCCGAGCTGGCCGGTGCGGTTTCCGAAGAGCTGGTGGTCGAGCGTATTCGCGAAGGTGGCGAGCGTCAGCGCATTCCGCTGCAGAATCGCCTGGGCTCCAGTCATCCGAAGCTGACCCAGGCAGTCCTGCTGATGGAAGCCAACATCGAAGAGCCGCTGACCACCGACGAAATCGCCCAGCACGTTTGCGTGTCCCGTCGCCAGTTGGAGCGGATCTTCAAGCAGTACCTCAATCGAGTGCCGAGCCAGTATTACCTGGAGCTGCGCCTCAACAAGGCGCGGCAGATGCTGATGCAGACCAGCAAGTCGATCATCCAGATCGGCCTGTCCTGCGGCTTCTCCTCCGGCCCGCATTTCTCCAGCGCCTACCGCAACTTCTTTGGCGCCACGCCTCGTGAAGACCGCAACCAGCGTCGCAGCAACAGTCCTTTCGAGTTGTCTTCCGTTCCAGCCGGTGGTGGAAGAGCTTTGTCGCGATTGATTTCTCTTCAACGAGGGGGGGGCGAATTCATTCGGAAAAGCAGATAAACTGCGCCTTTGTGACGCAATATGTCGCATTGCCGAAAACAGTGAAAAAAAACCGGTGTTGCGCTGTAACAAGATGTCGCCTGGCGACAAGGCCGAACAGAAATCAGTCCTTACAATCTTCCCATCGCTTGCCGGTTTCAGGCAGGCGTTCCTCTTCAGGAGACTCCGATGTCCGTTGAGCATGCTGCGGTGCAACGCGCCGATTTCGACCAGGTGATGGTCCCCAACTACGCACCTGCCGGGTTCATCCCCGTGCGTGGCGCGGGCTCCCGTGTATGGGATCAGGCGGGACGCGAACTGGTGGATTTCTCCGGCGGGATTGCCGTCAACGTGCTGGGCCATTGCCATCCGGCGCTGGTGGGTGCCTTGACTGCGCAGGCCAACAATCTGTGGCATGTCTCCAACGTCTTCACCAATGAGCCGACCTTGCGTCTGGCCAGAAAACTGGTGGACTCCACCTTCGCAGAGCGCGTGTTCTTCTGCAACTCCGGTGCCGAGGCCAACGAAGCCGCTTTCAAACTGGCGCGTCGCGTTGCCCACGACCTTCATGGTCCGGAAAAGTACGAAATCATCGCAGCCCTGAACAGCTTTCACGGCCGCACCCTGTTCACGGTGAGCGTTGGTGGTCAGCCCAAGTACTCCGATGGTTTCGGGCCGAAGATTACCGGTATCAGCCATGTGCCGTACAACGATCTGGAAGCGTTGAAAGCCGCCGTGACCGACAAGACCTGCGCCGTGGTTCTGGAGCCGATCCAGGGCGAGGGAGGTGTTCTGCCGGCTGAGCTTGAATACCTGCAAGGTGCCCGCAAACTGTGCGACGAGCACAGCGCACTGCTGATCTTCGATGAAGTGCAGAGCGGCATGGGCCGTAGCGGCCATCTGTTTGCCTATATGCATTACGGCGTGACCCCTGACATTCTTTCCAGCGCCAAGAGCATTGGTGGCGGTTTCCCTCTGGCGGCAATGCTGACCACCGAGAAACTGGCCAAGCACTTTGCCGTTGGCGTACACGGCACCACCTATGGCGGCAACCCGCTGGCCTGCGCGGTGGGCGAGGCGGTGATCGATGTCGTCAACACCCCTGAAGTCTTGAAGGGTGTTGAAAGCAAGCATCAGAAATTCAAGGCGCGTCTGGAGGCGATCGGCCAGCAATACGGTGTGTTCACCGAAGTGCGCGGTCTTGGTCTGCTGATCGGTTGCGTGCTGTCCGATGCCTGGAAAGGCAAGGCCAAGGACATCTTCAACGCCGCCGAATCCGAGAACCTGATGATTCTGCAGGCCGGCCCGGATGTGATTCGTTTCGCGCCAAGCCTTGTGATTGAAGATGCCGATATCGACGAAGGCCTGAACCGCTTCGAGCGCGCCATCGCCAAGCTGACAGCCTGATACATTGCTGGACCTTCCGGTGTTCGCCTCTTGGCGGGCACCGGACATTTTTCCTGTGCCGGGCGGCTTCCAGGCTGCGCGGTGCTTTTTTTAGTGCCGGTGTTTCCGGCCTGTGATCTGGTAAGGAGTGGCACCATGCTGGTGATGCGCCCCGCGCAAATGGCTGATCTGGCAGAAGTCCAGCGCCTCGCCGCCGACAGTCCGATTGGTGTGACGTCCTTGCCTGACGATGCTGGTCGCCTGGGCGACAAGATCGGCGCTTCGGAGGCATCGTTCGCCGCCGAGGTCAGTTTCAATGGCGAAGAAACCTACTTCTTCGTGCTTGAAGACAGCGAGAACGGTCGTCTGGTGGGCTGTTCGGGCATCGTCGCTTCCGCGGGTTACTCCGAGCCGTTCTACAGCTTTCGTAACGAAACCTTCGTGCATGCCTCACGTGAGCTGAAGATCCACAACAAGATCCACGTCCTGTCCCAGTGCCATGACCTGACAGGCAACAGCCTGCTGACCAGCTTCTACGTGATCCCCGAACTGGTGGGCACCGCCTGGTCGGAGCTCAATTCTCGCGGTCGCCTGCTGTTTGTCGCCAGCCACCCCGAGCGTTTCGCCGATTCGGTGGTGACCGAGATCGTGGGCTACAGCGATGAAAATGGCGACTCTCCGTTCTGGGATGCCATCGGACGCAACTTCTTCGACCTGAACTACGCCGAAGCAGAACGCTTGTGTGGCCTGAAAAGCCGGACCTTCCTGGCCGAGCTGATGCCGCATTATCCGATCTATGTCCCGCTCCTGACCGACGCCGCTCAGGAAGCCATGGGGCAAGTGCATCCGCGTGCCCAGATCACCTTCGACATCCTGATGCGCGAAGGCTTCGAGACCGATCATTACATCGACATTTTCGACGGTGGCCCGACGCTGCACGCTCGTGTTTCCGGGATTCGCTCGATTGCCCAGAGCCGTCTGGTGCCGGTCAAGATCGACACCAGCGCAACGGACGATGCCGGCAAGGGCGCACGCCTGTATCTGGTGACGAACGGGCTGCTGCAGGATTACCGCGCAACCCTGCTGGAACTGGACTGGGCACCCGGCCGGCCGGTGGTGCTGAGTCTGCAGGCCGCCGAGGCCTTGGGTGTCGGTGAAGGTGCCAGCGTGCGCCTTGTCGCCGTCTGATCCTGATCGTCCGAACATAGCGGATTAGCCAGTTTTCCGGGCTCCAGAGGAGTCCGGTCGAGGAGATAACATGATCGTTCGTCCCGTACGCAGCAGTGACCTGCCCGCGCTGATCGAGTTGGCGCGCAGCACCGGCGCAGGCCTGACGACATTGCCTGCCAATGAGCAGCGCCTGGCGCATCGTGTGGGTTGGGCGGAGAAGTCCTTTCGTGGCGAAGCCGATCGTGCGGATGCCGATTACCTGTTCGTGCTCGAAGACGATGACGGACGTGTGATCGGTATTTCTGCCATCGCGGGTGCCGTTGGCTTGCGTGAGCCCTGGTACAACTATCGCGTCGGGCTGACGGTCAGCGCCTCTCAGGAACTGAATATCTACCGCGAGATTCCGACCCTGTTCCTGGCCAACGACCTGACCGGCAACTCCGAGCTGTGCTCGCTGTTCCTTCACAGCGATTCGCGTACCGGTCTCAATGGTCGCCTGCTGTCCAAGGCGCGGATGTTGTTCATCGCCGAGTTTCCGAAGCTGTTCGGCAACAAGATCATTGCCGAGATGCGTGGCATGTCGGACGACAAGGGGCGTTCGCCATTCTGGGAAAGCCTGGGTCGCCACTTCTTCAAGATGGAATTCAGCCAGGCCGACTACCTGACCGGCGTGGGCAACAAGGCATTCATCGCCGAACTGATGCCCAAGTTTCCGCTGTACACCTGCTTTCTTTCGGAAGATGCGCGCAGCGTCATTGGCCGGGTTCACGCCGATACCGAGCCTGCTCTGACGATGCTCAAGAGTGAGGGTTTCAACTATCAGGGTTACGTCGACATCTTCGATGCCGGCCCTGCCATCGAGTGTGAAACCACGAAAATCCGCGCTGTGCGTGACAGCCAGACGCTGGTGCTGGCCATCGGTACGCCGGGTGATGATGCGCCGAAATTCCTGATCTACAACCGCAAACGTGAAGACGGCCGGATTACCATCGGGCAGGCTCGCATGGCGGCCGGCGCGCTGGTGGTTGATCCGCTGACGGCCCGACGTCTGCGCATGAGTCCTGGCGATAATGTGCGTGCTGTGCCTTTGTCGGCGGTGCGGGAGGGCGCTTGATGAGCACGCTGTATATCGCGGGTGTCTGGCAGGACGGGCAAGGTGACGCATTCGACTCCTTGAACCCGGTGACCCAGCAGGTTCTGTGGTCTGGCCGGGGCGCAAGTGCCTCTCAGGTCGAAACCGCCGTGCAGGCGGCGCGTCAGGCTTTTGCGGGCTGGGCATCACGTTCGCTGGAAGATCGCATCTCCGTGCTGGAAGCGTTCGCCGCCAGCCTCAAGAAGCATGCGGACGAACTGTCGCATTGCATCGGTGAGGAAACCGGCAAGCCGCTCTGGGAGTCGGCCACTGAAGTGACCAGCATGGTCAACAAGATTGCCATCTCGGTGCAGAGCTACCGTGAGCGAACCGGCGAAAAGAGCGGCCCGCTGGGCGATGCCACGGCTGTGTTGCGTCACAAGCCCCATGGCGTTGTCGCGGTCTTTGGTCCTTATAACTTCCCCGGTCATTTGCCTAATGGCCATATCGTGCCTGCGCTGCTGGCGGGTAATACGGTGCTGTTCAAGCCCAGCGAGCTGACACCCAAGGTTGCCGAATTGACGGTCAAGTGCTGGATCGAGGCCGGTTTGCCAGCAGGTGTACTGAACCTGCTGCAAGGCGGGCGCGAAACCGGTATCGCCCTGGCGGCCAATCCGGGCATCGACGGCCTGTTCTTTACCGGTTCCAGCCGTACCGGCAGTGCCTTGCATCAACAGTTCGCCGGGCGGCCGGACAAGATTCTGGCCCTGGAAATGGGTGGCAATAACCCGCTGGTGGTCGATGAGGTCCAGGATATCGACGCAGCGGTGTACACCGTGATTCAGTCAGCCTTCATTTCGGCTGGCCAGCGCTGTACCTGTGCCCGGCGCCTGCTTGTGCCGCAAGGTACCTGGGGTGATGCATTCCTTGCCCGGTTGGTGGCAGTAACGGCAACCATTGAGGTCGGCGCTTTCGACCGCCAGCCTGCGCCTTTCATGGGCTCGGTGATTTCTCTGCAGGCCGCTGCCGCTTTGCTGGCAGCCCAGCGTGATCTGCTGGGCAAGGGCGCCAATGCGTTGCTGGAAATGACCCGGCCGCAGGAACAGGCCGCCTTGCTTACGCCGGGCATTCTTGATGTGAGCGCTGTCAGCGAGCGTCCTGACGAGGAACTGTTCGGTCCGTTGTTGCAGGTGATTCGCTACGCCGGTTTCGATGCGGCCATCGCAGAGGCCAACGACACGCAATATGGTCTGGCGGCGGGTCTGTTGTCGGACTCCGAAGCGCGTTACAAACAGTTCTGGCTGCAAAGCCGCGCCGGGATCGTCAACTGGAACAAGCAACTGACCGGGGCGGCGAGCAGCGCACCTTTCGGTGGTGTCGGTGCTTCGGGTAATCATCGGGCCAGCGCCTATTACGCCGCCGATTACTGCGCTTACCCGGTTGCGTCCCTGGAGGCAGCAGCATTGACCTTACCTGCGACACTGACGCCGGGCATCAGGCTCGATTGATAGCAATGCGATGCACCTATAAAAACAGATCTACGGAGCCTTGCCGATGAAATCCTGTGAAGTCAATTTTGACGGTCTGGTTGGGCCTACTCACAACTACGGCGGTCTTTCGTACGGCAATGTGGCTTCCCAGCGCAACAGCCATCAGTGTTCTAACCCTCGCGAAGCGGCATTGCAGGGTCTGGCGAAGATGAAGGCGCTGATGGACATGGGGTTTACCCAGGGTGTACTGGCTCCTCAGGAGCGTCCTGATGTCGCCGGGTTGCGTCAACTGGGTTTCAGCGGCAGCGATGCTGAGGTGATCGAGCAGGCGGCAAGGCATGACATGCCGCTGCTGGTCGCCAGTTGCTCGGCGTCGAGCATGTGGGTCGCCAATGCCGCGACTGTCAGCCCGAGTGCCGATACGGCCGATAGCCGCGTGCATTTCACGGCGGCCAACCTGAACTGCAAATATCACCGCAGCATCGAGCATCCGACCACCAGTCGCGTGCTGAAAGCGATGTTCGCCAATGAGCAGCATTTTGCCCATCACGCCGCACTGCCAGCGGTTGCGCAGTTTGGCGACGAAGGGGCGGCCAACCACACGCGCTTCTGTCGGGACTACGGTCAGGCTGGCGTGGAGTTTTTCGTTTTCGGGCGCAGTGCTTTCGACACCCGCTACCCCGCACCGCAGAAGTACCCGGCCAGACAGACTCTTGAGGCTTCCAAGGCCGTGGCCCGGCTGCATGGCCTGAGCGACAGCGGCGTAGTCTACGGCCAGCAGAACCCGGCGGTGATCGATCAAGGCGTGTTTCATAACGACGTCATCGCGGTGGGCAATGGCGAAGTGCTGTTCTATCACGAGGATGCGTTTCTCAATACCGAGTCGATGCTGAGCGAGCTGCACGACAAGCTCAGCCGCACCGGCGGACTGTTCCAGGCGATCTGCGTGCCGCGCGACGAAGTGTCGGTCGAAGATGCCGTACGTTCTTACCTGTTCAACAGCCAGCTGTTGTCCCGCGCCGATGGTTCGATGCTGCTGATCGTGCCGCAGGAGTGCCAGGCCAATCTGCGGGTCTGGAATTACTTGCAGCGACTGCTGGCCGATGGCGGGCCGATCCGCGAAGTGAAGGTCTTCGACCTCAAGCAAAGCATGCAGAACGGCGGTGGTCCGGCGTGCCTGCGCTTGCGCGTGGCCCTCAATGAAACCGAGCTGGCAGCGGTCAATCCCGGCGTCGTCATGACCCCGTCGTTATACGAAATCCTGACTCAATGGGTCGACAGGCACTATCGTGATCGCATGAGCGAAAGCGATCTGGCTGACCCGCAATTGTTGACCGAATGCCGCACGGCATTGGATGAGCTCACGCAAATCCTTAAACTGGGCAGCGTTTACCCCTTTCAACTGGTTTGAAAGTTCTGACGCGCAGGCCTTTATGTCCTGCGCGTGATTTCCATCTTTATAGAGAATCCGAACATGAGCGACGCCCTGCAATTAATCCTCGAAGACACTGATGGCACCCAGCTGGAAACTTCCTGCACCCGCGTAGCCGTCCTCTGGCAGGGTAAAGAGTTGTGGATTCAGCAAGATGGCCGTGGCCAGTTGCTGATCGGTGTCGACGTCGAAGAAGGCGATGCCGAATACGCCAACCTGCTGCTGCGCCCTCTGGCCACCAACCTGGTCAGCCTGCAACTGGAAATGGAACCGGCTGATCCAAGTGACGCTGATGAAGACGGTCATGTGCATGGTCCTGACTGCAATCACTAAGTCTTAAGGAGCCAGCCTATGCTCGCCCTCGGCAAACTGCTTGAACTGACTCTGGCCGGGCGTGAGCCCGCAGAAAAGACTCAACTGACCGTCGGTGGCGTACGTATGCGCTGGCTGGGGGAGGGTGCGCTGGAAGTACGTGCGCCTCAGGACCGGGACAATGGCACCGATTTGCTGTTGTCTGCCGGTATCCATGGCAACGAAACGGCCCCCATCGAGCTGCTGGACGAATTGATCCGCAGCATTGCACGCGGCGACCTCAAGCCGCGTGCCCGTATTCTGTTCCTGTTCGGCAACCCCGAGGCCATGCGCCGCGGCACGCGTTATGTCGAGCAGGACGTCAACCGGCTGTTCAGTGGTCGTCACGAACAGGCAGGCGGCTCAGAGGCCATGCGCGCCTGTGAGCTGGAGCGTCTGGCGGCCAGCTTCTTCAGTGTGCCGGACCGCTATCGCCTGCATTACGACCTGCACACCGCCATTCGTGGCTCGACCATCGAGCAGTTTGCGCTGTATCCCTGGAAAGAAGGCCGCCAGCATTCTCGCCGGGAACTGGCGCGATTGCGCACTGCCGGCATGAGCGCGGTGCTGCTGCAGAACAAGCCTTCGATTGTATTCAGTGCCTATACCTACGACCGGCTTGGTGCCGAGTCTTTCACCCTGGAACTGGGCAAGGCCCGGCCATTCGGCCAGAACCAGCAGGTCAACCTTACCGCATTGCGCACGGTGCTGGAGCAGGTGATCGAAGGTGTCGAGCCTGAATCGAGTGATGATCTGGACGGTTTGCAGCTATTCAGCGTGGCTCGCGAAATCATCAAGCGCAGCGATGCATTCACCCTGAACCTGCCTGACGATGTGCAGAATTTTGCGCCGCTGGAGAAAGGCTATGTGCTTGCCCAGGACGCGGGTGGCGCTCGCTGGGTGGTGGAAGAAGAGGGGGCGCGGATCATCTTCCCCAATCCGAAAGTGGGGAATGGTTTGCGGGCCGGGATTTTGATTGTTCCGGCGTTCGTGAATGAATTCGCTCCTACCCGGGTAGTGTAGGAGCGAATTTATTCGCGAAAATCAGCTAGCGGCTTTCTGCAGCGTCTCTAGACGGCGCAGGGCGCGTACCTTGCTCAGCGTGTCGGCACAGGTCTTGGCCGCTTCCTCGCCCTTGTGGACGAAATGCTCGAAGAAGAATTTGTGATGCTCTTCGCCTGCATGGAAATGATGCGGGGTCAGGACCACCGAGAAAACCGGCACTTCGGTTTCCAGCTGGACCTGCATCAGGGCGCTGACCACCGATTGCGCCACGAACTCGTGACGGTAAATGCCGCCATCCACCACCAGGCCGGCAGCGATGATGCCCGCGTAGCGACCGGTATTGGCCAGCAGCTTTGCATGCAGAGGAATTTCAAAGGCACCTCCGACTTCGAAGAAATCGATATCGCTCTCGGTGTAGCCATGGTTGGCCATTTCGGCGACGAAGCCTTTGCGGCTCTGATCGACTATATCCTTGTGCCAGCAGGCCTGGATGAAAGCGATGCGTTCGTTAGCGTGGTTTTTGCTCTTACTGTCGATTGCAGTGGGTTGCACGTGTTCTGACTCCTGTTTATGAAAAAAACAGGGCATTGGATCGAAAGGGATTCAGGTTGCGTATGAAAACCTCATGAACTCATGTAGTCCATGCAAAGGTTTTGCAGACGTTCCTGATGGCGCTATCCCGTTCTCTCTTCATCCGGACTATGACCGTCGGCCCCGGAATCACACCGGGTCTGCTGACCTTGAAGCGCTTCAGTTCAAGCCTGAAACTCCCCAAGCGCTCGCGGGCTAGACGCATTGCGCGCCATTACCGCCGGTGGGGAATTACGCCCCGCCCTGAGAACGTTGCCGACATTGTTCATGTCGGGGCGGGATTTTTATCACAGTTTTTTCCATCCTGCATGGACACTTTCGTACGGTGTCCCTACCTTTTGCTTATAAGAGGATCGGAGTGCCCCAGGCCCTGGACCTTGATTATCATGGCAAACCTCAGTAATGCCTTGTTGCAACCTTGAGGTTGCCTGCATTATCGATCTTCGAGTTTTCAGGGAGCGTATTCGTGACTGTTATCGATCTGCGTAGTGACACGGTGACCCAGCCAACCGCGGGCATGCTTGAGGCCATGGCCCATGCGCCTGTCGGGGATGATGTTTATGGTGAGGACCCGACAGTCAATCTTCTTGAGGTCACACTGGCCAGGCGTCTGGGTTTTGCAGAGGCTCTGTTCGTCCCCTCGGGCACGATGAGCAATCTGCTGGCCTTGATGGCGCATTGCGAGCGCGGTGACGAGTACATCGTCGGTCAACAGGCTCACACCTATAAATACGAAGGTGGCGGGGCGGCTGTGCTGGGTTCGATCCAGCCTCAACCGCTGGAAGTCCAGGCCGATGGTTCACTGGATCTCGGCCAGGTGCTGGCCAGCATCAAGCCCGATGACTTTCATTTTGCCCGCACCCGTTTGCTGGCCCTGGAAAACACCATGCAGGGCAAGGTATTGCCCATGAGTTATCTGGCGGCAGCGCGCAAGTTCACCGAAGAGCACGGTTTGTCTCTGCATCTGGACGGTGCGCGTTTATACAACGCGGCGGTCAGGCTGGGCGTCGATGCCCGGGAAATCACTCGCCATTTCGATTCGGTATCGGTGTGCCTGTCCAAAGGGCTCGGCGCGCCAGTGGGTTCTGTGCTGTGCGGCTCCCCGGAGCTGATCGCCAAGGCCCGTCGCCTGCGCAAGATGGTCGGTGGCGGCATGCGTCAGGCCGGGATTCTGGCAGCGGCCGGGCTGTATGCGCTGGATCACCAGGTCGAGCGACTGGCCGACGACCACGCCAATGCGGCATTCCTGGCAGCGGGGCTTAGCGAGCTGGGGTATGAAGTCGAGCCTGTGCAGACCAACATGGTGTATGTGCAAATGGGCGCGCGTGCCGATTCGCTCAAGGCATTCTGTGCCGAACGCGACATCAAGCTCAGCGCCGCGCCACGTCTGCGCATGGTCACGCATCTGAATGTGTCCCGTGACCAGCTTGAGCGTGTCATCGCAGTATTCGCCGAGTTTTCACGCATATAAGATGCCGATAGTCCAGTTACTGGTTTCTATCGTACAAACACGCTGTACCGAGGACGCAACGCCTATATAATGCGGCCCTTTGCCGTCGCTACGTCATTTTGACGTTATGCACTGCCTCTGGCCGCAGTCTCCGTGGAAGAACCTATGAAAAGCGCAGAAATCCGTGAAGCCTTCCTTGGCTTCTTCGAAGAGCAAGGCCACACACGTGTCGCCTCCAGCTCCTTGATTCCGGGCAATGACCCAACCCTGCTGTTCACCAACGCAGGTATGAACCAGTTCAAGGATTGCTTCCTGGGCCAGGAAAAGCGTGCCTACACCCGCGCTGTCACCAGTCAGAAGTGCGTGCGTGCCGGTGGCAAGCACAACGACCTGGAGAACGTCGGCTACACCGCCCGTCACCACACATTCTTCGAAATGCTGGGCAACTTCAGCTTCGGTGACTATTTCAAGCGCGACGCGATCACTTACGCCTGGACCTTCCTCACTTCTGAAAAGTGGCTGAACCTGCCCAAGGAAAAACTCTGGGTCACGGTCTACGCCACCGATGACGAAGCCTACGATATCTGGACCAAAGACATTGGCGTTCCGGCCGAGCGCATGGTTCGTATCGGCGACAACAAAGGCGCGCCTTACGCGTCCGACAACTTCTGGACCATGGGCGATACCGGCCCGTGCGGTCCTTGCTCCGAGATTTTCTTCGACCATGGCCCTGAAATCTGGGGTGGCCCACCGGGCTCGCCTGAAGAAGACGGCGACCGTTACATCGAAATCTGGAACAACGTTTTCATGCAGTTCAACCGGACTGCCGATGGCGTACTGCATCCGCTGCCAGCGCCGTCGGTGGATACCGGCATGGGCCTGGAGCGTGTCAGTGCAGTCCTGCAGCACGTTCACTCCAACTACGAAATCGACCTGTTCCAGAGCCTGCTGGCCGCTTCTGCCAAGGCTATCGGTTGCAGCAACGACGGTCAGGCATCGCTCAAGGTTGTAGCGGATCACATTCGCTCCTGTGGCTTCCTGATTGCCGATGGCGTACTGCCGTCCAACGAAGGTCGTGGCTACGTCCTGCGCCGCATCATTCGTCGCGCCTGCCGTCACGGCAACAAGCTGGGCGCCAAAGGCAGCTTCTTCCATCAGATCGTGGCCGCTCTGGTTGCCGAGATGGGCACAGCATTCCCTGAACTGACTCAGCAGCAGGCGCACATCGAGCGTGTGCTCAAGGCTGAAGAAGAGCAGTTCGCCAAGACCCTGGAGCAGGGCCTGAAAATCCTCGAACAGGATCTGGCTGAACTCAAAGGTTCTGTGGTGCCGGGCGAAGTCGTGTTCAAGCTGTACGACACCTACGGTTTCCCGATGGACCTGACCGGCGATATCGCCCGTGAGCGTAACCTGACCCTCGACGAGGCAGGTTTCGAGCGCGAGATGGAAGCCCAGCGTGAGCGTGCCCGTTCGGCCAGTTCGTTCGGCATGGACTACAACAGTCTGGTCAAGGTCGATGTCGCTACCCGGTTCACCGGTTATACCGATACCAGCGGTGCTGCGCAGGTCGTAGCTCTGTACAAGGACGGTCAGTCGGTCGAGCAGTTGAGCGAAGGCGAAGAGGGCGTCGTGATCCTCGACAGCACTCCGTTCTACGCCGAGTCGGGCGGTCAGATCGGTGACAGCGGTTACCTGCAGGCTGGCGCCGTACGTTTCGACGTGCGCGATACCACCAAGACCGGCGGTGCATTCCTGCACCACGGCGTTGTGGCGTCTGGCAGCCTGAAAGTCGGTGAGAAGCTTGAAACCCAGGTAGCTGCCGAAGTGCGTCAGGCGACTTCCCTGAACCACTCGGCCACTCACCTGCTGCACGCGGCATTGCGTCAGGTGCTGGGCGAGCACGTTCAGCAGAAAGGCTCGCTGGTGGACAGTCAGCGTCTGCGTTTCGACTTCAGCCACTTCGAGGCCATCAAGCCCGAGCAACTGCGGGCTCTGGAAGACATCGTCAACGCCGAAGTGCGCAAGAACACTGCGGTCGTCACCGAAGAAACCGATATCGAAACCGCCAAGAAGAAGGGTGCCATGGCGCTGTTCGGCGAGAAGTACGGCGACAGTGTGCGCGTACTGAGCATGGGCGGTGAGTTCTCCGTTGAACTGTGTGGCGGTATTCACGCCAACCGTACCGGCGATATCGCACTGTTCAAGATCGTCAGCGAAGGCGGCGTGGCTGCAGGCGTGCGTCGTATCGAAGCCGTGACCGGTGCAGCCGCACTGGCCTGGCTGAACTCGGCTGAAGATCAACTCAAGGAAGCCGCGACCCTGGTCAAAGGGAATCGCGACAACCTGCTGGACAAACTGTCGGCTGTGCTGGAGCGCAACCGTCAATTGGAAAAACAACTGGAACAACTGCAGGCCAAGGCCGCCAGTGCTGCGGGCGACGATCTGTCTGCCGCTGCCCTGGATGTCAAAGGGGTCAAGGTTCTGGCCACTCGCCTGGATGGTCAGGATGGCAAGGCGCTGTTGGCGCTGGTCGACCAGTTGAAGAACAAGCTCGGCCGCGCAGTGATCCTGCTCGGCAGTGTTCATGAAGACAAGGTTGTCTTGGTTGCAGGCGTGACCAAGGACCTGACTGGCCAACTCAAAGCCGGTGATTTGATGAAGCAAGCGGCCGCTGCCGTCGGTGGTAAGGGTGGCGGGCGTCCTGACATGGCTCAAGGTGGTGGTGTGGATGCCGCGGCGCTGGATACAGCGCTGGCTCTGGCCGCTCCTTTTGTAGAGCAGGGTATTTGAGTCGAACCTCCAGGCCTGTCAGTGCATGGCAGGCCCGGCACTTGGATTTGAATGTTAATGGGTGCCCTTAACGGGTTCTGAGGCGGCTTTGAGATGGCTTTGATCGTACAGAAATTTGGAGGCACCTCGGTTGGCTCTGTAGAGCGCATCGAGCAGGTGGCCGACAAGGTTAAGAAGTTCCGCGAAGCGGGCGATGATCTGGTGGTCGTGCTGTCGGCCATGAGCGGCGAAACCAATCGCCTGATCGAGCTGGCCAGACAGATCAGCGATCAGCCGGTTCCCCGTGAGCTGGATGTGATCGTGTCCACCGGCGAGCAGGTAACCATTGCCTTGCTGGCAATGGCATTGATGAAGCGCGGCGTGCCGGCGGTGTCCTACACCGGCAATCAGGTGCGTATCCTGACCGACAGCGCACACAACAAGGCCCGTATCCTGCAGATCGACGATCAGAAGATCCGTTCCGACCTGAAGGCTGGCCGAGTCGTGGTGGTCGCCGGTTTCCAGGGTGTCGACGAGAACGGCAATATCACGACCCTGGGTCGTGGCGGTTCCGATACGACGGGCGTGGCGCTGGCAGCGGCCTTGAAGGCTGATGAATGCCAGATCTACACCGACGTGGATGGCGTGTACACCACCGATCCGCGTGTGGTTTCGCAAGCTCAGCGTCTGGACAAGATCACTTTTGAAGAGATGCTGGAAATGGCCAGCCTCGGTTCCAAGGTGCTGCAGATCCGTGCCGTAGAGTTCGCAGGCAAATACAACGTCCCGCTGCGCGTTCTGCACAGCTTCAAGGAGGGGCCGGGCACCCTCATTACCATTGATGAAGAGGAATCCATGGAACAGCCGATCATTTCCGGCATCGCCTTCAACCGCGATGAAGCCAAGCTGACTATCCGTGGTGTGCCAGACACGCCGGGTGTTGCCTTCAAGATTCTCGGCCCGATCAGTGCCGCCAATATCGAAGTCGACATGATCGTGCAGAATGTCGCCCACGATAACACCACCGATTTCACCTTCACGATCCATCGCAACGACTACCAGTCGGCGCTGCAGGTCCTGGAAACCACCGCCCGCGAAATCGGCGCTCGTGAAGTTTCCGGCGATACCAAGATTGCCAAGGTTTCCATCGTCGGCGTCGGCATGCGTTCCCACGCTGGTGTCGCCAGCCGCATGTTCGAAGCCCTGGCAAAGGAAGGCATCAACATCCAGATGATCTCCACGTCGGAAATCAAGGTCTCGGTGGTGATTGAAGAGAAGTACCTGGAACTGGCTGTGCGCGCATTGCACACGGCTTTCGAGCTGGATGCTCCTCGGCAGGGTGAGTGATCTGCCAGGAGGGCGCGGTCTGACCGCGCCTTTCGTTTTCCTGTGCTGCGCGCAAAGACTGTTCTTTTCTTCGCGCTAGTCAATACTCAGGCTTGGCCGTGGCTTTTTCGTCGCAGGCTGATGCCTACTGGTTTTGCAGACTGTTGTTCCTGAAATGCATAAGGAGAAAGGTATGCTGATTCTGACTCGTCGGTGCGCAGAAAGCCTGATCATTGGTGATGGTGAAATCACTGTGACTGTGCTCGGCGTCAAAGGTAATCAAGTGCGAATTGGTGTCAATGCGCCCAAGGAAGTCGCTGTGCATCGTGAAGAAATTTACCTGCGCATCAAGAAAGAGAAGGACGAAGAACCAAGCCATTAATTTTTATTGAATTTTTGGTTTGCAAACGGGGAAAAGGGTGGTTATTATACGCCCCGTGTTGCGGAGAGCTGGCCGAGTGGCCGAAGGCGCTCCCCTGCTAAGGGAGTACACCTCACAAGGGTGTCGGGGGTTCGAATCCCCCGTTCTCCGCCATTATTTCTGTAGTGCGTTGAATCCGGCTTCTTCTGTAAGTTGTTGAAATTACTAGAAAAAGTGCTTTACAAAATGATTTAACGACCTATAATGCGCGGCACCAACACATGCACTCGTAGCTCAGCTGGATAGAGTACTCGGCTACGAACCGAGCGGTCACAGGTTCGAATCCTGTCGAGTGCACCATTTAAGGTTAACTGGTCTGATGTAGTTAAATACAGACTTCCAGATAACCGGCTTCAACCAGAGGTGATCTGGTCTAAAAATACCAATGCACTCGTAGCTCAGCTGGATAGAGTACTCGGCTACGAACCGAGCGGTCACAGGTTCGAATCCTGTCGAGTGCACCATACACCAGAAAGCCCACATCGAAAGATGTGGGCTTTTTGCTTTCTAGCGTTTTCCTTTCACGCATCCGTTTTCATCGAAGGTCACATTGTTGCTGCGACCCTTTTTCAGGTTGTAGGTGTAGCGCAGCTCTCCGTTGCGGTTTGTGATCTTGTCCGGGCGGCCCAGCAGGCTTTCCACATCCCGTTTGGTCATGCCGGGCGGCGTGCGCTGGTTGATGATGGCTTGCCGACGCTGTGCCGGGCTCAGGCGATTGCCACAGCCATCTTCCTGCTGGCCGACCACCACTATTTCCTTGCTGGCCTGAGTGTTTCGCCTGTCTGCGCTCGGAAGAAGGGGCGTGATGCTTCCGGGAGGTGCATTGAAGGCTTCCTGCAACTGGCTGGTGTGGCCGACCGGACAACCCAGGGTGGTGAACGTGATCTTGCCGGTCGGGTCTTCGCAGCGCTGAACCGTATTGGCTTGTGTGTAAAACGGCAGGCAGAGCAGGTTGCTCCATAACAAAAGGCGGGGCGTGATACGCATTGCCGAGTCCTCCATGACGTGGTTCGTCATCCTAGGCAGGGGCTTGCTCCCCGGCGAGCGTGTTTTCTTCGCTGAATGTGACGTCGTAACTTCGTTGCCTCGCAAAATCTTCAGGTTTGTCTCGCAAGCGCCTGTTCTTGCCTGAATTTTCTCGCGTGCGATCCGCTCAAAGCGGTGTATCATTGCGCCCGTCAGCCCCGCCGGGGCTTGTGGAATACCTCCATGGACTTACCCAGTAGTTACTCAATAGCTCGTTTCACCAATCAAGAATCAACTGATTGATCCTCCCGGCGTGCTCCGCTGCTGGGAGTGGAGTTCGCCTATGACTGAAATAGACGTAAAAAAAACGCAGGAAAGCTTGCAGGATCGCCTTGCTCAAGTGGTTGATCTGCTGCAGCGCCAGCGTGTGGTCGAAGACCTGATCCATCGCCAGGAAGGTCAGAATCAGGATCGCGTAGAAAACCTCGTTCATCGCCAGAACCTGGTCGAGCTGCAACGCAAGCTCGATGACCTGCACTCTGCTGACGTCGCCTACATCCTCGAGGCATTGCCTCTTGAGGAGCGCCTGACCGTCTGGCAACTGGTCAAGGCTGAGCGTGACGGCGATATCCTCCTTGAAGTGTCCGACTCCGTCCGGGAAACCCTGATCGCCGACATGGACGATCACGAGTTGCTGGCGGCGGCCAGGGAGATGGACGCCGACGAACTCGCTGATCTGGCGCCTGAGCTGCCTCGCGATGTCGTTCATGAGCTGATGGAGGCGCTGGACGTCCAGCAGCGCGAGCGTGTCCGCTCCGCACTCTCCTACGACGAGGAGCAGGTCGGTGCGCTCATGGACTTCGAGATGGTGACCATCCGTGAGGATGTCAGCCTGGAAGTCGTATTGCGTTACCTGCGGCGCTTGAAGGAGCTGCCGAGCCACACCGACAAACTCTTCGTGGTTGATCATGACGGCGTGCTCAAGGGCGTGCTGCCGATCAAGCGTCTGTTGGTCAATGACCCCGACAAGCAGGTCGGTGAAGTCATGGCTGACGACCCTGTCAGCTTTCACCCGGAAGACGATGCCTACGACGCTGCCCAGGCATTCGAGCGTTATGACCTGATTTCCACGCCGGTGGTCGACAAGAGCGGCAAGCTGATCGGCCGTCTGACCATCGACGAAATGGTCGACCTGATCCGTGAGGAGAGCGAGAGCGAAGTCCTCAGCATGGCGGGTCTGCGTGAAGAAGAAGATATCTTCGCTTCCGTATGGCGCTCGCTGCGTAACCGCTGGGCCTGGCTGGCGGTCAACCTGATCACGGCGTTTCTGGCTTCCCGTGTGATCGGCCTGTTTGAAGGTTCGATCGAGAAGCTGGTGGCTCTGGCGGCATTGATGCCGATTGTGGCCGGCATCGGCGGCAACTCGGGGAACCAGACCATTACCATGATCGTGCGCGCCATGGCGCTGGACCAGGTCAGCACCGGCAATACCTCGCGCCTGTTACGCAAAGAGCTGGCGGTGGCGTTGCTCAATGGCCTGATATGGGGCGGGGTCATTGGTGTGGTGGCTTATGTGCTCTACGACAGTTGGTCGCTGGGCGTGGTCATGACGGCTGCCATGACGCTCAACTTGCTGCTGGCCGCTTTCATGGGTGTCCTGATTCCCATGACGCTCGCACGCCTTGGGCGCGATCCGGCCATGGGGGCGAGTGTCATGATCACTGCGATGACCGACAGTGGCGGGTTCTTCATTTTCCTGGGGCTGGCGACCATCTTTCTGCTTTGATAGCCGTCACCATAAAAAACCGCCTGTTCAGGCGGTTTTTTGTTTTCGGGACCTCAACTGATCATTGCCCGGCTTTGACTTCTTTCCATGTGCGCAGCCTGAGCGCTTCACTGTCGGCAGGTATCGCTTTTTGGGCGAACAGGGTGCCGAAGGTTTCTTCGTCGGGATAGATTCTGGGGTCGCTGTGCACAGCTACGTCCAGCAGTGCTTCTGACTTCTCGTTGCCGTTCGCATAGTGCAGATAGTTGGATATGCCGGCGATCACCTTGGGTGCCAACAGGTAGTTCATGAAGGTGTAGGCGGCTTTTTCATTGGGGGCATCGACAGGCATGGCGACCATATCGAACCACATCGGTGCGCCTTCCTTGGGGATCACATAGTTGATGTCGATGCCGCTGCCTGCTTCCTTCGCGTTGCGCTCCGCCAGCATGACATCTCCTGAATACCCGACCGCCACACAGATCTTGCCGCTGGTCAGGTCTGCTATGTAGTTGGTCGAATGGAAGTAGCTCACGTAAGGCTGTATCGCCATCAAGGCCGCTTTGGCCTTGGTGTAATCCCCGGCGACTTCGCTTTGTGGAGGCAGCTGCAGGTAGTTGAGTGCGATGGGCAGGACACTGGGCGCGCTGTCGATAAAGGCAACACCGCATTGAGCCAGCTTTTTCATGTTCTCGGGCTTGAAGACCAGGTCCCAGGAGTCGAGCGGCGCATCGTTGCCCAGAGCAGCCTTGACCTTGGCCACGTTGTAGCCAATGCCGGTGGTCCCCCACAGATAGGGAAAAGCATGCTCGTTGCCCGGATCGATGCCTCTGAGCACCTTGAGCAGGACCGGGTTGAGGTTTTTCCAGTTGGGTAGCTGGCTTTTGTCCAGCTTCTTCAGGTCGCCGCGCTGAATCTGGACACCCATGAAATGACTCGACGGCATCACGATGTCGTAACCGGAATGCCTGGCCCTGAGCTTTTCGTCCAGAGTCTCGTTGCCATCGTAGGTGTCATAAGTGGCTTCAATGCCGGTGTCTTTCTGAAAGTTTTTCAGTGTGTCCGGAGCAAAGTAATCCTCCCAGTTGAATACCTTGACGGTCTGGGCGGCCTGGCTCATCGAGGTGACCAGCATCAGGGGTACGAAGGCTTTGGCAAGCATTTCGTGGCTCCTTGGAGGATTTGATGATCGCGATGCACGAACAATCATCGCCTCGGGAGCAGTGATCATGAGATGCATACCTATAGGAAATAATCTTATAGGCATTTGGAGAGGGGACCACAATAAAAAAGCCAGCTTTCGCTGGCTTGAATGCTTTTTTTCTCTGATTTCTTACGACTCTTCTGAAGCAAGTTCCGTGTCGTGAGCGATCAGGGACACCAGTGCATTCTGCTGGCGGTGTGAGAGTTGACGAAAACGCTGCAGCAGCTCGCGTTCGTGCAGGGACAGCTCAGGACTATCAAGACGCAGGTTTGGCTCATCGCCAAGTGCACCTTCCTGAATCAGGCTCTGCTCGAGTCGAGCGATGATTTCCGAGTTCATGCTGCGGTGATGGTTTTTGGCTACCTCTTGCACACGATTACGCATGCCATCTGGTAGGCGAACGACGAACTTGTCAGCCGTACGGCTGGAATAAGTAGCCTGTTTCATAGGGCTCATATATTTAACCGGTTAGTTCAGGGGGAAGCGGTTCTCGCAAGTGGCCGCCAGATTGCCATTATGGGACAGTCGTTTTGGCCAAATGTTCCAACCGAGTTATCCAAAGGGTGAGGCATCATGCCCTATTACGTCGAATCCTTGGCGTCAATTCTGTGACAAATATTGACTCAGATAAAGGCGTTTAGCCAGCACCAATTATCAGAATTGCGAGAGGTTTTGCAAAGCTTGCCAATTCCTGCTCATCCAGGTGACACGACGAACGCCTGACTACTTTTTGCCATGATGGCTATCTGTCTTCAGCTTAGATGCTTATCCGCAACAAGATGAAGAATGCCGACGGGCGTGCTATGGCGGGGGAGGGGAGCAGTACTTCAAGAAGCCGATGACCCAGTCAGCAATGGCGTGCAGCCCTACCGACCAGTACAACCATCAGCGTGTATCAGTCAGCGCAGAACCGGATCGAACTTGAAGCGACGCCCAATGACCATGGCCGCTACAAAAAGACTGCCAAACATCCCGGCGGCGATTTTCGAGGCGATATTCAATACATACGCCTGCTCAGGGAGAAGAAGATCAACGGCAACAGCCATCAGTGCCAGGATCATGAATGACAATGCGGATTTTGACATGGCTACTCTCTCGTGAAGGTGGGCTATGTGACGATCTCAGAAGATCCAACGCTCTTCAGCACGATTTGGCAGCGGGGCTTCCTTGACCTCATGACCCAGCGTAGCTGCATTGAAGCGCCTGTCACCCATGACCGCCAGTTGCGGTGCCTGACGGATCACCTCATGGAGCTGAGCATGCTTGGTTATCTGGTCGTCCTGAATGCGCGCGTCCTGAAAATGAAATGCCACCAGAGCTACCAGAGCGGCTGCATTCAACACTGAGAGAGTCATGTTCATTTTCAGGTACCTTGCGTGGAGTGTCGTCACATGCACTGATAATGCAGCCTGCATGCCAATTTTATTTCAATAAAAAATCCTTATAAAACAATGGCTTGAGTTTGTTTTTAGGCGGCTGGATATTGCGTTTTGCAATGATGGCTTTTTGGGGTAGTGCAAAATGCACGACCATGCCTGCAAACGCTCTACGCCGGGATGTGGACTACGATTACCGGAGGTAATGACGACATGACAAAATCCCTCCATGCCGTTAACATGCACGCCGTCCTCGCTGGCACCAGTCGGTGTGCTGGCAACTCAGTGTCTCAGTAGCTCAATTGGATAGAGCATCCCCCTCCTAAGGGGAAGGTTGGCAGTTCGAACCTGCCCTGGGACACCATATGATCGCTGTGTGTTATCGAGTCATTTTCCTGAAGGTAACCACTCACTACTCCTTTTCATCTTCTTTGAGAGCAGTGAGTGAGCTAGCTGTGAGCAAACGTCATTCAGGTGCTATGCGATATACGCGCAATGGGCGCTCTACCTTGGACGATCCGTTGTTGAACAAACCCACCCGATCCACTTGAGCAGCAGGAAGATATAACCGGCCCTGGGCGTCAAAGGCAGGAGCATCTACCCAGTGAAGTCGGCTGTCTTTAGCGATTTGCTCAATTTCACCGCTCACAGTAATACGCTTCACACTGTCGTCAGCCAGATCGCTGAAGTAGAAGTTACCTTGCTTGTCCATAACAGTGCCGCCCACCGGTGGGAGGTCGCGCCAGAATTCGACTTTTTTCACAAGCTCGGCTTCTGAAATGCTTGGATCGTTCAGCCAGCGTGTCTCAATTTTGTGCCACGGCCCTTCCAGCGGAGCGAAATACAGCCATTTTCCATCCGGGGTTACTTCAAGAGGGTCTGAGTGTACCCGCAAGGCTTTCCCGTCAGGTGCTTTGACAACCTTGCCGCTTAAAACAATATCCCGATCATCGGGGGCTCGGACTGCAGGGCTGGTTTCCAAAACTCTGCGGGCTTTATTGGTTTCAAAGTCCACGACGATGATCCCCGGATTCCCGGCATCAGTAAGGTAGGCATGTTTGCCATTCAGCCTGATGTCGTCAATGTAACTGCCATTTTTAGCAACGCTGTTATCAAACGAGATAACCTTTACGACTTCCGCAGTTTGCAGGTCTACGACAACAACCTTCGCTCCTCCAGGTACTACATTTCCACCGAAGGAATTCACCCCCGCATCCACGATCCACAGCCGACCGTTGTCATCTACTCGCATGGCATTAACGCTGATAAAACGTTGATTGGCCGGGACATCAGGGTCGGTGCTGTTCCAGCGGTCATCAGGAAAAGCCTGAGGCTGACCTGCCTGGTCGATTTTCGACACGGAGGGGCCTTCAGATCCTGTCCATTTGGGGCCTGAAACGAAAATGCTGCCAGTGGCGTCGACTGCGACAGCATTCCAGACAGCGCTACTCGATTGAGCGACGACCTCAAAACCTGGCGGCGTCTGCGCATGAGCAATTGTCGCAACGGCGGCCATGATGGTGGATAACAAAAACTGCTTGGGAAGGTTCATTGTCCTGCTCCTGATTTAAGATTGGGCAATTATCAGTTTTCCCAGTACGCTGAAAAACCTCGCTCCCACGTAAAGAATTTCATCAAAATGAAGAAAGTAGTCCGTATTGATGACCTTCAGGTATTCGTAACAACAGCAGCGGAAGGCAGTTTTTCAGCGGCGGCTCGGCACCTGGACATCTCACCTGCGTTGGCAAGCGGAGCCGTGCAGCGACTTGAGGGCTGTTTAGGAGCCAGGCTTTTCGTCAGGTCAACGCGCAGGTTGAGATTGTCGGAGCATGGAGAACGGTATCTCTCGCACGCACGCCAGGCACTGGACGCGCTCGGAAATGGCGAGTTTGCGCTGGATGAGGGGCGTGACGAAATTGCCGGGACTATCCGATTGTCTATGCCATCGGATATCGGACGGAACGTGTTACTGCCCTGGCTTGATGAGTTCCAGTTGCTGCATCCCAAAGTGTCCCTGCATCTTCGGGTAAGTGATCAGGTCGCAGACCTGTTTGGTGAACATCTGGATGCCAGCATCCGTTATGGCCAACTGGCAGATTCAAGTCTGGTGTCCCTGGCGCTGGCACCATTGAACAGGCGAACAGTGTGTGCGTCTCCTGAGTATCTCGCACGACGTGGTGTACCCAAGTCCCCCGAAGATCTTAACGGGCATAATTGCCTGCGTTACGTAATGGGAGAGCAAACGTATGAGCGGTGGAGTTTTCATACGCGAGAGGGGGTCAAAGCCATCCAGGTAGCGGGAGATCGGATCAGCGACGATGCGGATATCGTTCGCCGATGGGCTGTTGCCGGCGTAGGGATAGTTTACAAGTCCAAAATTGACGTGATGGATGATCTTCGCTGTGGGCGTCTGGTAGAGATTTTCCCAGCGGATTACGGTCAGCCAGCGCCGCTTCAGCTAGTTTGCGCGCATAGGGCTTCTTTGACGCCTGCCGTACAAACCTTGCGATCCTTCCTGTGCGAGCGGTTTGAAAAGCTTGTCTTGTGATACGGAAAAAAACGGGGCACTTGGCCCCGTAGATTTCAATCTCTAACCAATGTCGATTGACACTCGAACCCGCGATCAACTGTTTCCAGCGCCGAAAGCCTTTTGTGCCTGATCATAAAATCAGGTTCGCTGATAAATGAATTCTGGCAGGAAGCCAGGCAGGCACCGGCATGTACGATACCCACTAATGCGTTTGTGCCGGCTTGGCATTGATCTTCACTCGCATCAGGCTGTAAGGCTTGACGCGTTTATCCTGCCCGTCATTGAACCCGGGAGAGCGATGCAGTTGGTTTGCAGTGAAGTACAGATACCCATCCGGTCCAATCGACAGGGTATCCGGCCAAAGCACTTGGGAATCCTGAACGATGGTCTGCCAATGGCCATCAGGAAGACGCTTGCGTATCGCGTTGTGTTCGTAATCACCAGCATACACCGCACCAACGGCGTCGGCTTCGAGGCCGTCAGACGCACCCTTTTCACCCAGATCAACGACGGCTTTTTCAAGTTCGGCATCAGTTACGCTCGGGTCACGTAGCAGCGCGGTTGGCACCGAATAGAGATGCCTGCTCGAGAGCGGGCAGAAGTACAGCGTCTGGCCGTCACTGGACAATGCGATACCGTCGGATGCGACCTTCAGCAGGCCGGCTTCGCCGTTTGCGTTCTTGGTGACGAGTGCAGGTTTGCCCTCGATCACAGGGATGAAGGTCGGGTCAACGGACGTGGAAGCTGCGCCGCTCAGACGGCGCTTGGCAGTACCGCTCGCCAGATCCAGGACGATGATTCCACCCGGGCCACTGACCGAGGAATCTGTTACGTATGCAGTGCCTTCCTTGCCCACCCGAAAATCAAACCGCACATCGTTCACGTAGGTCGTTGGCAGAATAACGTCATGGGGAAAGACTACAGTCTTCACGATTTTATTGGTGGCTAGATCGATCGCCACCAGCTTTGCCCCACCTGCGCGAGGTTCGGAGAACTTCGGTGCTGCGGTATCGAGCACCCAGACCTTACCCCGTCCGTCCGCAACGACACTTTGAACACTGATGAAGCCCGAAGCCGGATCCTGTGGATCTGCTGCGTTGGTTTTCAGGTCAGGATACGGAACAACCTGCCCCTGAACGACTTCAGCGACTGTATAGGGCACGTCATCTCCCCAGCGGGGAAAGTTAACAAAAATCCTGCCTTTTTCGGTGACCGTCACTCCTGTCGGCATCGCACCATTGAATGCGTGAACGCGTTCGATTTTGGAGAGTTTGTCGGTAACTGAGCCCGTAGAGCTCTGCGTAGCAGCGAATGCAGAGTTGGCCAGAAATACCGCTACCGCCACGCCAGCCGCTTTGAAAAGTAAGTTCATACACATATCCTTTAGTCAGTCAGCGGCGTTCAAAAGCCTTCCAGAACAATTTTGCCCTTGGCTTTTCCACTTTCCAAAAGCTCATGAGCGCGTTTGAGGTTAACGGCGTTGATCGTGCCGAAATGTTCCGCAACAGTCGTTTTGATCACGCCGCTATCGACCAGACGTGAAATATCTTCCAGCAGATGGTGCTGCTTGATCATGTCGTCGGTGTGGTACAGCGAGCGAGTGAACATGAGTTCCCAGTGCAACGACAGCGACTTGCGTTTCAGCGGCATCACATCCAGTTGCTGAGGATCATCAATCAATGCGAGCTTGCCTTGAGGGCGAAGTACCTCAACGATCTGCGGCAAATAGGTATCGGTGTGCGTCAGGCTGATGACGTAGTCAACGGCGTCCAGCTTGAAGGCCGCCAACTGAGGAGCAAATGGAGTCGAGTGATCAATGACATGATGGGCACCCAGTTCGCGTACCCAGTTTTGGGTTTCCGGGCGCGAGGCCGTACCAATTACGGTGAGGTTGGTAAGCTGGCTCGCCAGTTGAACCAGGATTGAGCCCACACCACCGCCAGCGCCGATAACCAGCAGGTTTTGGCCTTTTCCGCCGTCCTTTTCTACACCCAGCCGGTCGAACAGCAGTTCCCATGCGGTGATGGAGGTCAGCGGCAAGGCGGCAGCACTGGCATTATCCAGCGAACGCGGCTTGTGCCCGACAATGCGCTCATCTACCAGGTGGAATTCGCTGTAAGTGCCGGGGCGATCAATAGCGCCGGCGTAGAACACTTCATCACCTGGTTGAAACAGCGAAACCTCGTCGCCCACTTGGCGAACGATACCGACTGCGTCCCAGCCCAGCACCTGCGGCTGATCACTGGTGCTTCGAGCGCGTACTTTGGTATCGACCGGATTTACCGCAATAGCCCGAACTTCGATCAGAAGATCGCGGCCACCGGGTGTTGGTTTGGGCAAGTCCATGTCGAACAGTGATTGAGGGTCTTGAATTGGCAAACCTGGCGTTTTGAAAACAATGGCTTTCATTTGGTATTACCTTGTGGGAGCAGGGAGTAGATTCAGGTTATCCGCGTTGGCCTTTCTCAAAAACAAGCTAATCGGAGGAAGACTTTCCGCAAATCGCTGAAAGTGGCTGCCAGCCAAGGGGGGCGTTGCAATGGCATGTGGAGTTATGGGTGAAGTTGCGTGATGTACCTGAGTTGGTTCAGGTACAGCCTGATACAGTCAGAAAGCCTTGGTGGCGTCGGTTGGTTGCGTGAACAATTCATTTTCCGCGTGATGTGAATTTGGTCGTTCCGGTTGGGCGGGGCGATCAATATGAGGTCAGTGATTGGTCTGTGAGCGTTTACAGGCGGATCTCCCTGATCCGCCTACATGATCCCCATCAAACCCTCTCCAACACCTCAATTCCCTCCAACTCCCTCACCAATGGCAACACCCGCTCCCCAAAATATTCAACCTCTTCCTGGAAATGCAGGAACGCCGACAGCACCAGATCTACGCCTATCGCTTTCAGCGCTACGATACGTTCGGCAATCTGTTGGGGTGTACCAATAAGGTTGGTCTTGAAGCCATCGTTGTACTGCACCAGGTCGGCGAACGATGATTTGGCCCAGTTGCCTTCTCCCTCGGGGCTGGCCTTGCCTGCCTGTTTTGCTGCATCGCCGAAGGCATTTACGGCTTCCGGGTCGGCTTTGTCGATGATTTCCTGCAAGACCGCTCGCGCTTCTTGTTCGGTGTCGCGGGCGATGATGAAGGCGTTGACGCCGATCTTCACTGAATGCCCGTTGGCTGCGGCCTTTGCCCGGATATCGTCGACCTGCGCCTTGATGCCTTCCAGGGTATTGCCGTTGGTGAAGTACCAGTCCGATACACGGGCAGCCATGTCCCGTGCTGCACGGGAACTGCCGCCCTGAAAGATCTCGGGATGCGGGCGTTGAATGGGTTTGGGGCGCAAGGTGTAGTCATGAAAGCGATAGAAGTCGCCCTTGAAGGTGAAGCTGTCCGTAGTCCAGATTCCCTTGAGCGCCTGAATGAATTCTTCCGAACGGCGGTAACGTTCGTCATGTTCCAGCCACGGTTCACCGATGGCCTGAAACTCACCCTTGAACCAGCCACTGACAATATTAACGGCGACTCTGCCTGCCGTGAGCTGGTCGATGGTCGCCAACTGCTTTGCGGCCACTGATGGTGTCCAGGGGCCGGGGAGGATGGCCGCGATGACTTTGAGTTTTTCGGTGGAGGCCAGCAGGGCGTGACTGAATGCCACCGACTCGTGCTGATTATCCGCACCGTAACCGGCAGTAAAGCGAATCTGTGTCAGGGCGTATTCAAAGCCTGAGCGCTCGGCGATTTGTGCGAGCTTGCGGTTGTAGTCGATATCCCAACTGGTGCGTTGCTCGATCTTGCTGACGACGAGTCCGCCGCTGACGTTAGGAACCCAGTAGGCGAACTTGATAGGTAAGTGGCTCATGAGATATCTCCGAAAACGACGAAGTGGATGGCCGTTTCGACAGTGCAGCATGCATGCCACTGAGTATTTTCATGGATTACAGTGAGTTACGATTCACTGGAAATCAGGCCGCTGTCCTGGTCCACCTATAAATGCTGATGAGATGTTGCCGGGCAGACAGTCAGGCAGCTTTTACTCCTTGTCCGGATCAGGCGTCAGCCTCTCCAGTTGCGGGCACGCCCATTCAACAAAAGCCCTCACTCGCGGCGACAACTGCAAAGAGTGCGGGTAGACCAGTTGGATCGGTAAATCCATGGGCTCGAAATCCCGAAGAATCCTGATGAGGCGACCATCGGCCAGTTCATCTGCCACTTGGTAATGCATCAGCCGGGTAATGCCCACGCCCTGTACGCAGGCCTGGCTGGCAGCTCGAACCTGATTGCAGACCAGCCTGGGGGTGATTTCTTCAACCAGCTCTTTTTCCCGATGACGGAAGTACCAGTGTCTTCCCTGGAAGGCCGGCGTGATGCAGGCATGTTCCCGCAGCGATTGTGGGTTATCGATAGTGGGAGCTGAGCGCAGGTAGTCCGGGCTGGCGCAGGTGACGAGTCGGGTGCTGCCGACCTTGCGCGCCACCATGGCCGAGTCCGGGAGATGGCCAATGCGCAGGGCAAGATCGAGGCGTTCATCGAGCAAGGGGATGACCTGATCGTTCAGGCTCAGCTCGGCCGCCATTTCCTCATGATCCTTGAGAAATGCATTTACCAGCGGCGCCAGGTAGCGTTGCCCGAACTCGACCGGAGCAGTCAGGCGAAGCAGGCCGCGGGCAATGCCGTCGCGGGATTCCAGCCGCTGTTCCATGTCATCGAAGTCCGCCAGCATGCGGCGGCTCCAGGCCAGATATTCCTCGCCTTCATCGGTCAGTGCCATGCGCCGGGTGCTGCGGTTCAGCAAGCGAACCCCGAGGTAACGCTCCAGGGCTGCCAGCGAGCGCACCAGTGAGGCGACGGATTGGCCTGTCACATCCGCAGCCGAACTCAGGCTGCCGCTGTCGACGATCCGAACGAAGTTGGCCATTGCCTTGAGCCTGTCCATTGCCACCTTTCGATTTGTGCGATTACTGCATAGGTCTTGTCAGGTCCGCGGCATAGGTGAAACGCGCGGTCCGGTGGAAACTTCAGGGACTGTTTTCAGCCGGAGTTTCACTTATGAGCCAACGACCCAACCCCGCACGGATTCTCGCATACGATCACATCGGAATTCGTGTCAGCGACCAGAATCGCTCGTTGTCTTTTTACCAGGCTCTCGGATTTATCGAGACCGCACGTTTTCCGCTGTACGAAGCCAACGAAATGCTCAGCCCGGACGGCGTCCGTATCAACCTCATCTTCAACGGTACGCGTGTGCCTGATGCTCACAACGTCCTGCTGGATGCCCCGATAAAGTTGCCCGGCATGACGCACCCTGCCTTTATCGTTGATGACCTCGAGGTCTTTCAGACCTGGCTGGGCGAGCAGGGGATTGTGATCACCCAGGGGCCGCATCACATCGGGCCGAGAAGAGTCGCACTTTTTATCCGCGACCCCGATGGCAATGTTCTTGAATTCAATCAACTCGTCGATGGAGAAATGCAATGAAGCTTTACGATCTGGATGTGTCAGGCAACTGCTACAAAGTGCGGCTATTTGCTGCGCTGGCCAATATCGAGCTTGATGTGGTGGCGGTGGATTTTCTGGCGGGGGAGCACAAGAAGCCGCCTCTTTCAGACATGAATCCACTGGGGCAGCTACCGGTTCTGGAGGACGGTTCGTACATCATTCGCGACTCGCAGGCCATTCTGGTTTATCTCGCGGGTCAATACGGTGGCCTGGCGTGGTGGCCGGCTCATCCTCAGGGTCAGGCCGATATCGTTCAGTGGCTTTCGTTTGCCAGCAATGAGGTTCAGCACAGCCTTTGCGCGGCGCGGCTGGTGCAAAAGTTCGGGGTCGTACTGGACAAGGCGCAGGCGCTGGAGAAGTCGACCGTGACCCTCTCGTTGCTCGATGCACACCTGGAGCGCAATGACTGGCTGGCAATCGACCGGCCTTCGATTGCCGATTGCGCGGTGTATCCCTATGTCGTACTCGCCCCCGAAGGCGGCGTGGATCTTGCGCCCTATGCAAACATTGCGCGCTGGATGGAGCGGATAGAAGCCTTGCCGGGTTATCTGCCCAAGCCTTGAGCGGGTGGGCTTTGCAGTGCCTTTTCGAGAAACTCGATAAACGCCCGTACCTTCGCATTCAATGCTGACCGCTCGGCAACGCATGCATAAATATCCATCGGCTCTGACTCTGCGCAGGCGGTGTTGCGATTGTCTGGCTCGAACAGCGGCAGCAAGCGGCCGCTGTCGAGGTGTGGCTGGGCGATAAAGCTGGCGAGGCGGGCGATGCCGCCGCCATTCACTGCGATTTGCGCGAGCATGTCGATATCGTCACAGACGAAGCCGGGATTGACCCTGGCTTCGACACGTTTGCCGTTGACCATGAAATTCCAGGGCAGAAAACGTCCGTCGGTTGGGTAGCGAAAGACCAGGCAGGCATGCTGTTTCAGGTCGTCGATGGATGTGGGCACGCCTGCGCGGTCGAGATAGTCGGGCGATGCGCAGAATACGAACGGCCTTGAAGCGATGCGGCGGGCAACCAGTCCGTCGCTCAGTTGTGCCTCGATGCGGATACTGACATCGATGCCTTCCAGTCGATGATCGACGCGCCGGTCGGTGCTGATCAGTTCGATATCGATACGCGGGTGTGCGGCTTTGAATGCTGGGATCAGCGGCGCGAGTACATGGCGACCAAAGGCTGCTGTGGTGGCGATGCACAGCGGCCCCTGAGGTTCGGTGGCGACGGTTGCGGCATGTGAAGCAAGATCGATATCACGGGGGATGTGGCGGACTTTCTCGAAATAACGCTGGCCGCTCTCGGTCAGCGCCATCCTGCGGGTGGTGCGCGAAAGCAGGCGCACGCCCAAGTGTGTTTCGAGTCGCGTGATGCTCTGGCTGACGGCGGCTGCACTCATGCCCAAGGCACGGGCTGCCGCTGCGATGCTGCCGGTTTCTACCACGCGGATGAAGCTGTTGATCAAGCCCAGAATGTCCATCGGATACTTGTCATTCCATTCGTTGGTTTTACTTAATGATGATTCAAGCGCGGCACCTCTACTGGTGCGTACAACCGCTTGTTAGCTTAACCGCTCTTCCACTACTCAAGGTTGGCGAGGGTTAATCGATGACTGCCAGAACCAATAGCAATACTGCCCGATTCCGTTTCCCAAGCCGGGCGACGCCTTATGTGTTTGCTTTCTATATGGCGACCATCATGGCGTTTCTCATGTGTCTCGTGATCACTTTTGCCGAATTCGGCATTAACGAACATTACATGGAAAATGTGATGAGTGCGTATCGCGTGGCAATGCCTTCGGCATTCTTCTGCGTGATCATCGTGCGTCCGATGGTCGCCCGGTTGGTGGCCTGGACTGTTCACGGGCATTGAGTAAACGCTCGCGATCAGAGGTCAGCTTGGTTATCCTCGGCGCAGGCCGATGCTGCCCGCCGCTCGCTCCCCAAGGGAAGGTGAAAGCATTGCTTCATGATTGCGAACCCTTTCGTCTCTTTCGACGGTCGAGTTTTGGCAACGCGAGCACCAGAATGCCTCGACCTCAGGAGGAACGATGTTTTCAATCGAGCAAGTCAAGCAGATGGCCAGGAAGCTGCGCACTTCGTTGGCGGCGGCTAATCAAGAGTTGTCTCATTCGGCTGCACTTGAGTTGGTCGCGCAGCAACTGGGTTACAAGGACTGGAACACTGCATCGGCGTCACTTGAGCAGAGCAGCCCTCAACCTGCCATCACCTTCGACAAGCCGATTCCGATATTGCGGATGTTCGACGAAGCCAAGGCCCGCGAGTTCTATCTGGATTTCCTGGGTTTCAGCGTCGAATTCGAGCACCGCTTCGAAGCAGACCTGCCGCTCTATCTGGGTATAAGCCGGGGTGGGCTACAGCTTCACCTTTCCGAGCATCATGGCGACGCGAGTCCCGGCGCGACAATTTTTGTTCCCATGCACAATATCGAGCTGCTTCGCGATGAATTGCTCGCCAAGCGTTACGGATACGGTCGTCCGGATATTGTTGAGCAGGGCTGGGGAAAGGTCCTGGAAATACATGATCCGTTCGGTAACCGGCTTCGGTTCTGTCAGAGCTGAGTGTTTCTGAGTCCATAAAAAAACGGGGAGCCACGCCTTATCAGCCTGACTCCCCGTTTTTCTGCAAAGGCTTACGCCAGTTGTTTCAGCAACGCCTTGGCGACGGCTTCGGAGCTGGCCGGGTTCTGGCCGGTCACCAGTTTGCCGTCTTCGACTACGTAGGGCTGCCAGTCAGGACCTTTTTCATAAAGGCCGCCCAGGGCGATGAACTCGTCTTCTATAAGGAAGGGCACCACATCGGTCAGTTCTACCGCTTCTTCCTCGCCATTGGTAAAGCCGGTAACGCGACGGCCTTTGATCAACGGCTCGCCATTGGCAGCCTTGACGTGACGCAATACGCCTGGTGCATGGCAGACGAAACCGATTGGTTTGTTGGCGCGTTCAAAGCTTTCGATCAGTTCGATGGAACGCTTCGACTCTGCCAGGTCCCAGAGCGGGCCGTGGCCACCTGGGTAGAAAACCGTGTCGAAATCCTGTTGGCTGACGCTGTCCAGTTTGACGGTGGTCGCCAGTACTTGCTGCGCGGCCGGGTCAGCCTTGAAGCGATGGGTCAGTTCGGTCTGGAAGTCCGGCAGATCGCTTTTCGGGTCCAGAGGCGGCTGGCCGCCAGCAGGCGAAGCCACCACCACTTCGGCACCGGCATCGATGAAGGTGTAGTAAGGCGCTGCGAATTCTTCGAGCCAGAAACCGGTTTTCTTGCCGGTGTTGCCCAGTTGATCGTGAGAGGTCAGTACCATCAGGATTTTCATTGCAGTTTCCTCGTAATGTCCATGAGTCAGGTGAGACGCAGGCTGTCAGGTTGATGGCCTGCGCATTGTCTTCATTGCAAGTGACGGTCAGCCTCTCAGGAAGGCTTCCAGTGGTGCCGATTTGTCGCCATAAGGTGCGCGCATTCGCAGGTTCGCAGCGCCGTCTTCACTCTGGATGACGACAGGTTTTGCATGGGTAAAGCGTCTGAAACCGTGGACGCCATGATAGGCGCCGATACCCGATGCTCCTACGCCACCGAACGGCAGGGTGTCGATGGACACATGGCTCATCACATCGTTGACCACCAGCGCGCCTGAAGTGGTTTGGAGTGCAAAGGCGTGCTGTCGTTCGCTGTCATTGCCGAAGTAATAGGCCGCCAGCGGGCGCGGGTTGGCATTGATGTAGGCCACCGGCTCAGCGCGGTCGGTGTAGGTCTTGACCGGCAGTAGCGGGCCGAAAATTTCTTCCTGCATGACCTGCATGTCATCGTTCACATCCAGCAGCAGGTGAGGCGCGATCTTGCGTGTCTTGGCATCGAAGCCCGGTTCACCTTCCGGCGCCAGATTGACGATGGTTGCACCTTTGCTGCGCGCATCATCGATCAGGCCCACGAGGCGTTCATAGTGACGCTGGCTGATGATGGACGTGTATTCCTGATTGCTCTGGATGCTCGGGAAACTGTTGGTAACGAAGCTTTTGCCAGCGGCGGTCAGTGCCTCGACCTGCGACTTCGGAATCATCATGTAGTCCGGTGACAGGCAGATCTGGCCAGCATTGAACGTCTTGATCGTCAGGGTGCGTTCTATTGCCGTGCGGATATCGAAGTCCTCATCCACCACAACAGGCGACTTGCCGCCCAGTTCAAGGGTAACCGGGACGAGATTTTCAGCCGCAGCCCGCATCACATGACGTCCCACCGTGGTGCTGCCGGTAAAGACCAGATGATCGAAAGGCAGTCCGCTGAACGATGCGCCCAGCTCGGCATCACCCAATACCACTGCCAGTTCCAGCGGGTCGAAGTAGCCTGCAATCAGTTCGGCCAGCAGCTCGGAGGTTCTGGGCGTCAGCTCGGATGGTTTGAGCATGGCGGTATTGCCGGCTGCAAACACACCGGCCAATGGGCCGAATGCCAGATTGATCGGGAAATTCCAGGGGCTGATCACGCCGACTACACCCAGCGGTTGCTGCTGAATCCAGGCCTGCATGCCAGGCCCGGGAGCAGCAACCTGTTCAGGTTTCATCCACTCGGCCACATGCTCGGCAGAGTGCTGGAGCATTTTTACTGTCATGACAGTGTCAGCCATCAGAGACTGGTAAAGGCTGCGATTACCGAAGTCGGCATTGATGGCTTTGCCAATGGCTTCATGGTTGTCGCTGAGCAGTTTGGCGCCACGTATCAAGCGGTCCTGACGCAGCTTTGCATCAGCAGGACCTGCCGCTGTATGGGCGCGCTTCATGTTCAGCAACAGGGCTTTCAATTCTTTGGTGTCTGGCTGGAAAGGCATGGTTTCTGCTCCTTGGCTACGGACGTGGTGTGGATGACGCTGAGCTGAACATGCAGATCGACCAACATGGGTCCATTTGATCTGGTATAAAAAATTGTTCGGTACAGGTCAGTCATTTCGTCGTTCATGAGCGCTTTTCTAAAGCGATGTGGCTATCTTATGGGCACCCAGGTCTGATGTATAACAACGGCTTTTGTGCACGGTCATAAAATAATTTATGGGATATGTATGTCTCTTGTTCGTTTGAGGACTTTTATCGAGGTGTACCGGCAGCGCTCGATCAGTGGCGCAGCGCGGACCTTGAGCCTGACTCAGCCTGCGGTGTCGCAGCATATTTCCGGGCTTGAGGCGGCGATCGGCAGAAGTCTGTTCGAGCGTCAGTCGCGGGGTGTCGAGCCCACGTCCGCAGCGGACGAACTGGCAGCAGATATCGGCGACAAGCTGGATGCAGCCGAAGCTGCATTGTCATCGGCCAGGGCGCGTTCGGTAGAGTTGGCAGGTGCGTTGCAGATCATCGGGCATGCCGATGTTCTGGCTGAAGTGGTTGCCAGGCAATTGCTGCCGCTGCTTGAAGTCGGCATCCGCATCAGGATGCAGAGCGGCAATCAGGAGTCGATCACTCATATGCTGATCGAAGGCCACTGCGATCTGGGGATTTCCGCCGCGCCGCCCAATAATAAACGTCTGCGCAGCGAGTTGATGTTTGTCGATGACGTGCTGGCGGTGGCTGCGCCTTCGGTGGTTCAGCGTCTTGCAAGTGCGCCGGACTTCAAGCAGGCATTACTGGAGGAGCCGGTGCTTGCCTACAACCTGGACCTGCCGCTCATCGATGGCTGGCTGGAAATGAACCGGATAGAGGCGCCCAATTTGATGCCCGCAATGGTCGGGCAGGATTTGCGCACTTTATGCAGTCTGCTCAAGGAAGGATTTGGCTGGAGCGCATTGCCCGCTTATTTATGCAGGCCTTACATCGCTCGCGGTGAGTTGCAGGAAATACCGGCCCCGATTGGGCCGGCCAGCCGCGAGTATTATCTGTTGTGGATCCCCAGCGCCTTGCGCCAGCCGCGTGTAGCCCATGCTCGACAATCCCTGTTGTGGCGGTTGCGGGCTGATCGACAAAAAGCCGAGGAAGAGTGAGCTGGCCGCTTGCAAGCATCTGCCCGGCGGCCAGAGTTTCACGAGCTGGTGAAATTACATCCGGAACTGCAACACCAACTGATTGAGGCCGACAGCCAGTTGCGACAGCTCTGCGCTGGCCGCTGAAGTCTGGTTGGCGCCTGTGGCGTTTTGAGTCGAGAGGTCGCGGATGCTGGTCAGGTTGCGATCCACTTCACGAGCCACTTGCGCCTGTTGCTCGGTGGCCGAAGCGATGCTCGTGTTGCGCTCGTTGATCTGCACGATGGCTGCCGTGATTTCCGCCAGCGCATGACCTGCCGCCTGGGCAACTTCGAGGCTGGCGCGAGCCTGCTCGCTGCTGTGTCCCATGGCGCTTACGGCCTTGCTGGCGCCGCCCTGAATGGACGAAATCATTTTTTCGATCTCGGCAGTCGACTGCTGGGTGCGATGAGCCAGTGCCCGGACTTCATCGGCAACCACCGCAAACCCACGACCGGCTTCACCCGCCCGTGCTGCTTCGATGGCGGCGTTCAGCGCCAGCAGGTTGGTCTGGTCGGCGATGCCGCGAATCACATCCAGAACCCCGCTGATGCTTTGCACTTCGACGGCCAGGCCATCGATTTCAACGGCGGTGGTGCCAACCGATTCGTGCAGTTCGTTGATCGCACTGACGGTTTCGTTCACGCGCTTGCGGCCATTTTCTGCCGACTTGCTGGAGTCCTGTGCGGCAGTCGAGGCCAGTACCGCGTTGTGCGCGACCTCTTCGACCGCTGCACTCATCTGATTGATTGCAGTGGCGGCCTGGTTGATTTCATCGTTCTGACGCTGAACACCGCGCAGGGAGTCCTCCGTCACGGCCGACAACTCTTCGGAAGTGGAGGCCAGTTGGTTGGAGGAATTACCCAGCTCACTCAGCGTACGACGCAGGTTCTGCTGCATGATCGAGAGCGCGGCCAGCAGGCGGCCCGGTTCGTCCTGGCCGTCAACGGCAATGGGTTTGCTGAGGTCATTGACCGAAATCTGCTCGGCCACCGCCAGTGCCTTGGCAATCGGAGCGGTCAGGCTGCGGGTAAAGATACCGGCCAATCCCAGCGTGGCTGCAAGCGCGACCAGAATGGCAATGATCGTGACATTGCGGGCCTGGGCGTAAGTGTTGTCGGCGTCAACATCGGACTCCGCGACCTTGAGGTCGGACAGGCGTGAAATCTCGGCGATGTCCTTGGCCAGCAGGTCGGCGGCCAGAGTCATTTCACCGTTCGACTGGGTCAGTGCGGTGATGACGTTCTCGCGTTTTTGCGAGACGGCCTCCAGATACCGTGAGTGTATGGCCAGATAGCTGTTCAGGTTGCGGGACATGCTGTCGTATGTCTTCTTGCCTGCATCGGTGACCAGAAGGGATTGCAGCTTGCGGACATCGGTCTCAAGGCTGCTGCGGGCCTGGGTGACACGTTGCTGCGCAGCGTTGGTTGCACTGGCATCCTGCGCCAGGCGCAAGCCGCTGTTGCCAAGGCGGATGGTCAAAAGATCATTCTTGATCTGGTCGACTGCCTGAACGGTGGGTAATACGTTGTCTTGCAGTGTTTCCCGGGACTCTTTCAAGTTGGAGGCTTGCATCAGTGAGAACAGCCCGAGCGCTGTAATCAGCAAGGCAAAAAAGCCAAAGCAGAGCAATGACCGTGGTGCGATGTTGAGGTTTCTGAAAGTCATGGGAAATGCCGTCGATAGGGAGTTGACAGTCTGAAACTATCGACCTGAAGCGGTTCAGCTTTAGAAAATCGACGAAATTCATCTATATGAGGTCGCAGAAATCATTAATCGTCTGCGGTTATGATGGCGTCTTGAACGGTTTGCAGGAAGTAATCAGGCAATGGGCACACATGCAGTGAGTGGCAATGATGAGTGATTGCTGGGCGGTTCTGGCGCTGCCTGACGATGCCGATGAGCGCAGTATCAAGCGCCAGTATGCGCGACTGCTCAAAAGCAATCGTCCTGATGAGGATGTCGAGGGCTTTCAGCGTCTTCGGGAAGCTTATGAACGGGCTCTGCATATTGCTCGCTATCGGGAGGAGAGCGATGACGATGAGGTTGCAGAGCCGGCCGGGCAAGTGGTGCCGGCTCCGCACGATACATCGCCGCCATGGCTGGCGCTTGCTGATCAGGCTGACGTCGACAATCTGCATGAACTGCGCCTTCAGTCCCGGACGCTGGGTTGCGCACAAGGTTTCGAGTCGGGATTGCTGCTGCGGTGTCTTGCCGATCCCGAGCGTGAGATCGAACTGGCCCAGGCCGCGACTCAGCAGTTGAACTGGCTGACGCCCTGGCAAGAAGTGCCTATGGATGGTGAGCAGGCTGCAAGGTTGACTCAGATCCTGCTCGACGCCCGTCAGGCCCAATTGCAGGTTCAACTGCAGGCTGGCGAGGAGGGCGGTTTTATCGATGCGTTGCAGGCGCTGCGACAACAATCCTGGCTGGCTTCTCTGGAGCGCAGTGAGCATTTACAGAGCTGGGTCATGATTCTGTTGCACAACACGGCAGGCTGGAGCTCGGCCTTGTTTGAACAGGTGTGTGCCCTGTTTGGTTGGGATGCGAAGAAAGACCTGCATCCAGAGCCTGCCTTTATCTGGCAGCGTTTGCTTGATCGCTTTGAAAAGGATGATTTTGTCCGGCACCTGCAGCGTCTGCTCAGTAAAAAGCCATTCAGCGCCGAGGGGCGCGCCGTGCATTTGTTGCTGGGGGCGTATAGCCCTGTCGAACGCAGACGAATTGCCAGGGCTGAAGATGACAATGTGCGCGTTATCTGCAAGCGGCTGGTCGAGCAAATGACGCTGCGCTATCCCGGTGTTCTCGAGGCTTTTCCCGATGCCGATCTTGAATGCTGGAAGCGGGTGCATGAGCCTTTCTCCTCAGAGGCCAGGCGCTGGCTGGGGCTTGCGGCATTGCCTGTTGTTTTGCTGTTCGGCCTTTCGCTGTATTTCCAGCGGGATCAGGATCTGTGGTTTCTGATTCTGTATCCCTTGCTGATGGTTCCTGGCCTTATGTTGTACATGTATGTATGGCGCCCGCTCTGTGAGGTTGTTGCCACACTGGATGAATGGCTGAGTATTCGTCTTCTGCCTGACGTCATCAGCGGGCCGACCGCGAACGCCAAAGTGGTGCAGCACGCACTGCCGCTGACTGTCATGGGTGGGGTGATGGCGTGGAAAGGTGGCGGGCTTGGGTTGGCGCTTCACTGTTTCGTGACGCTGATATGGATAGCGTTCGCTCCTTATCGCTATCCCGGACCCTATGCCGCCCTGAAGCGGTTCTTCCGTGCCAGGAAAATGATGTTGGGAGGCGTGTTTCTTGGCGCTTTCTTCTGCATGCTGAGTGCTGGCTTCTTCGTCATGTCACAACCTGGAGGTACCAGAGAGCGATCCGCGGCATCTCTGGGCAGTTATCAGTCCGACTGCAACCCGGATAACCTGCGCCGGACAATGTCCGCAGCCTGTCAGACAGCTCTCGATTCCAGTGAGTGTGCTCAGAGCGAGTGGGCGCAGAGAGTTCATATGTGTCGTTCTACTGCGGATATGGTGAAGAAGGCGATGGAAGCGGTTCATCAGAAATGATCCCGATCTGGGTTGTCTCCGTATGCGTGGCGGCTTTCTTCTATATGAGCACCGGAAGCGGGTTTTCAGAATGATGTAAAAAAGTTGAGATAAGGGGTTTGACACCTTTCTCAAGTGCTGTATAGTTCGCCTCCCGCTGACGAGCAACTTGAAGTTGATCGAAGCGCAAGTGGTTGAAGTTGCAAAGGAAACTTTGAAACTTGTTGAAATAACCGCTTGACAGA
>NZ_JAIGPJ010000004.1:0-259670 GCF_019719005.1 Pseudomonas cichorii | reverse complement strand
GTAGCTTGTAGCTTGTAGCTTGTAGCTTGTAGCTTGTAGCTTGTAGCTTGTAGCTTGTAGCTTGTAGCTTGCATGCAAACCAAAAGCCCCGCTCTCGTCAGAGGCGGGGCTTTTTGTTTGGCGCTGAAAAGGCTTAATCGCCCATCTGCGATTGCAGGTAGTTTTCGATACCCACTTTTTCGATCAGGCCCAGTTGGGTTTCCAGCCAGTCGATATGCTCTTCCTCGGATTCGAGGATGTCTTCCAGCAGTTCACGGCTGCCGAAGTCGCCAACGGTTTCAAAGTGCGCGATGGCAGCCTTGAGATCAGCCAGACCTTTCTTTTCGATCTTCAGGTCGCACTCAAGCATTTCCTTGGTGTGCTCGCCGATCAGGATCTTGCCCAGCTCTTGCAGGTTAGGCAGACCTTCGAGGAACAGGATGCGCTTGATGAGCTTGTCAGCGTGCTTCATCTCGTCGATGGACTCGCGATACTCATGAGCGCCCAGCTTTTTCAGACCCCAATCTTCGTACATGCGTGCATGCAGGAAGTACTGATTGATCGCGACCAGCTCGTTTCCGAGGATCTTGTTGAGATGCTGGATGACTGTAATGTCGCCTTTCATGTTCGAGGTCCTGCCAATGGCTTGTGTATATAAAGCGCGAGTTTGAGCTGCACTTAGAAGCCTGTCAAACCTAAGTTATTGAATACTAAGTGAAATTAAATAAGAATAAGAATGTTTGAGTTCCGCATCTTGACGCTAAGCACTTGAATTACAGGCATAAAAAAACCGGACGCAAGGTCCGGTTCTTTGAAATGGGGTGAATCAGGCGGCTGAAAATTCTGCTGGATACGCCAGCGATGCCTGACTGCTTTGCAGTTCTGTCAGGGTTTCACGCACCACTTCCTTTGCCAGGCAGGCGCATTTACCGCATTTGCTGGCAACACCCAGCGTTTCACGCACTTCACGATAACTGCAGCAGCCTTCGAGGATTGCATCCCGGATCTGGCCGTCAGTGACACCTTGGCAAAGACAAACATACATAAGTCGGTAACCGTCGCTGGTTATTGCTTTGTGCGGACGAGGTTAATCTTAATGAGAATGCTTGTCAAAACTGTTTTGGATACGCTTTCCCGACTCCGATGAGCGGTCGTTGAAACACCGGTATAAAAAAACCGGCACAAGGCCGGTTTATTCATGAAGCTTGTACTTCAGTCGTCGTACTCTTCCCAGCCGCCCATTTCTTTCCAGCGGTTGACGATGCCACAGAACAGCTCAGCGGTCTTTTCGGTGTCATAGCGAGCCGAGTGGGCCTCGCGTCCATCGAAGTCCATGCCGGCAGCCTGACAGGCCTTTGCAAGCACTGTCTGACCATAGGCCAGGCCCGCGAGGGTTGCAGTGTCGAAGCTGGAGAACGGATGAAACGGGTTGCGTTTCATGTCCAGGCGAGCGACGGCAGCGTTCAGGAAGCCCAGGTCGAAGCTGGCGTTGTGGCCGACCAGCACGGCGCGTTTGCAGCCGTTGGCCTTGAGCGCCTTTCGCACGCCGCGGAAGATATCGGTCAGCGCGGTTTCTTCGCTGACCGCCATGCGCAGCGGGTGATCGAGCTTGATACCGGTGAACTCGAGTGCAGCCGCTTCGATATTGGCGCCCTCGAACGGTTCTACACGGAAGAAGTAGGTGTGCTCCGGGAACACGAAGCCTTTTTCATCCATGCCGATGGTGACGGCAGCAATTTCCAGCAGAGCATCGGTCGCCGCATTGAAACCACCGGTTTCCACGTCGATGACCACAGGCAGGTAACCGCGAAAACGTGCCGCCATCGGGTGACGAGAGCCGCCACCGCCGTGACCGTCGTGTTCGTCGTCGTAATGATCTTCACTCACGCATTTTCCTCCAGCAGGCGCCAGCGCAGTTTTTCTCCGGCGCGCAGCGGGATTACGCTCAGCTCGCCAAACGGCAGGCTGGCAGGGGCTGTCCACTCGTCACGTACCAGCGTGATGGTGTCCTGGTTGGCAGGCAGGCCATAGAAGGCCGGACCGTGGAGACTGGCAAAGCCTTCCAGCTTGTCCAGCGCATTACGCTGCTCGAAAGCCTCGGCATACAGCTCGATAGCAGCGTAGGCGGTGTAGCAACCGGCGCAACCGCAGGCGGCTTCCTTGGCATGCTGGGCATGAGGTGCCGAGTCGGTGCCCAGGAAGAACTTGCCGTTGCCGCTGATCGCGGCATCCAGCAGGGCCGTCTGGTGCGTGTTGCGCTTGAGGATCGGCAGGCAGTAGAAATGCGGCCTGATTCCGCCCACCAGCATGTGGTTGCGGTTATAAAGCAGGTGATGCGCAGTGATGGTCGCTGCAACGTTGGCCGAGGCCTCGTTGACGAACTGCACCGCTTCACCGGTAGTGATGTGCTCGAACACCACTTTCAGGGTCGGGAAACGCTCGACCACACGACGCAGGTGCTCGTCGATGAAGATTTTCTCGCGATCGAAGACATCGATCTCGCCGCGGGTCACTTCGCCATGGACCAGCAGCAGCATGCCGACTTCGGCCATGGCTTCCAGTACATGGAAAATCTTGTCGATGCTGGTAACGCCAGAATCGGAGTTGGTGGTCGCACCGGCCGGATACAGCTTGGCCGCATGGACGTAGCCGCTGGCCTTGGACGTGCGAATGTCCTCGGGCGTGGTCTGGTCGGTGAGATAAAGCACCATCAGCGGCTCGAAGCGGCTGCCGGCCGGGCGAGCAGCCAGAATGCGCTGGCGATAGGCATCGGCTTGCTGCGCATTGCGTACTGGTGGCACAAGGTTGGGCATGATGATTGCGCGGCCAAAAGTGCGCGCAACGTCAGCAACGGTGTGAGGCAAAACAGCTCCGTCACGGAGGTGGATGTGCCAGTCATCGGGACGCAGAAGGGTCAGGCGGTCAGACATTGGGGATTCCAGGCGGGTCAAACTCGCAGGGAATGCTACCGGAAAAGACTCTCTCAGGCACTCGCTATCAAGTTTTGTAGGAAGTTACCGATAGCCCGACGTAAGAAGCACTTTTGTTTCGCGTCATTTTTATAAGTGGAGCCTCCCGTGCGCCAGCTATATCTCGCCTTGCTCAGCGTATTTGCCAGCCTCCCCGCGATGGCTGTCAGTTTCCAGACCCGTCTGGAGAGTATCGAGTGGAAGGTCGAAGGGGATCAGTTCGAGTGTCGTCTGAGCCAGCCGATCACTGACTTCGGTGTCGGTGAGTTCGTGCGCCGTGCCGGTGAGCAGGCGACATTCCGGCTCAAGCCGTCCTACAACATGTTGGGCAATGGCTCGGCCACTCTGTTGGCTGCGGCTGCACCCTGGCAGCCGGGGCGCGGTGATATCAACCTGGGCTCGGTTCGGGTCAGCAATGGCGAGATTCCTTTCAATAGCTCCGAAGCACAGGCCGGACGCCTGATCAGCGGCTTGATGGAAGGCCGTACTCCGCTCATCCGTCACAGTACCCGTGACGGCGGTGGTCCGATGGAGATACGCCTGTTGCCGGTCAGGTTCAGCAAGGCGTTCAGCGACTATCAGTTGTGCACGACCAAACTGCTGCCCATGAATTTCGATCAGATCAAGCAGGCCGAAGTGGGCTTCCCAGGCGGTGGCATCGAACTGGACGCCAAGGCCAAGGCGCGTCTGGACAACATGATTGCGTATCTTCGTGCCGACCCGACGGTCAACCATATCGAACTGGACGGCCATTCGGACAACAGCGGCAACCGCCTGACCAACCGCGACCTGTCCCGCCGTCGTGCGCTGGCCGTGATGGACTATCTGAAAGCACAGGGTGTTCCCGAGCAACAGATTACCTTGCGTTTTCATGGCGAGCGTTATCCGCTGGCGCCCAACACCAATGATGCCAACCGGGCGCGCAACCGTCGGGTGAATGTGCATCTGGAGCGTGTCGCTCCCGAAGAAAAGCCGGTTCCAGTCGCTTCTTCCGCCAGCGCTGCCCGTACTTCGTAACGCTCTTTTCCCCTCACGAGGCCGACATGACCTGTCGCCTCGTCGTCACAAGCTGTCGCGCCCCTGTAAATTTGCTGGTTTGAACGGTAGAATCAACGGTTTTCCGTACAACCCGGTGGAGTGATGGCATGGCGGACGTAAACAAGGTAGTTCTCGCGTATTCCGGTGGCCTGGATACTTCGGTCATTCTGAAGTGGCTGCAAGATACGTATAACTGCGAAGTGGTGACCTTTACCGCTGACCTGGGTCAGGGTGAAGAGGTCGAGCCGGCACGTGCCAAGGCTCAGGCCATGGGCGTGAAAGAAATCTACATCGACGATCTGCGTGAAGAATTCGTACGTGATTTCGTGTTCCCGATGTTCCGCGCCAACACCGTCTACGAAGGCGAGTACCTGCTGGGTACTTCCATCGCTCGTCCGCTGATCGCCAAACGCCTGATCGAAATCGCCAACGAAACCGGCGCTGACGCCATTTCCCACGGCGCCACCGGTAAAGGTAACGACCAGGTTCGTTTCGAACTGGGCGCCTATGCCCTCAAGCCAGGCGTCAAAGTGATTGCCCCGTGGCGTGAGTGGGATCTGCTGTCGCGTGAAAAGCTGATGGATTATGCCGAGAAGCATGCAATCCCGATCGAGCGCCATGGCAAGAAAAAATCCCCGTACTCGATGGATGCCAACCTGCTGCACATCTCCTATGAAGGCGGCGTGCTGGAAGACACCTGGACCGAGCACGAAGAAGACATGTGGCGCTGGACCAAGTCTCCTGAAGACGCGCCAAACGTGCCGACCTACCTTGAGCTGACCTATCGCAATGGCGATATCGTTGCTCTGGATGGCGTCGAAATGTCGCCTGCCACCGTACTGGCCACTTTGAACCGCATCGGCGGCGAGAACGGCATCGGTCGTCTGGACATCGTCGAAAACCGTTATGTGGGCATGAAGTCCCGTGGCTGCTACGAGACGCCTGGCGGCACCATCATGCTGCGCGCTCACCGCGCCATCGAGTCGATCACCCTGGATCGCGAAGTCGCTCACCTCAAGGATGAGCTGATGGCCAAGTACGCCAGCCTGATCTACACCGGCTACTGGTGGAGCCCTGAGCGTCTGATGCTGCAACAGATGATCGATGCGTCCCAGGCTCATGTGAACGGTGTCGTGCGCCTGAAGCTGTACAAGGGCAATGTGATCGTCACTGGCCGCAAGTCCGACGAGTCGCTGTTCGACGCCAACATTGCCACCTTCGAAGAAGATGGCGGTGCGTACAACCAGGCGGACGCTGCCGGCTTCATCAAGCTCAATGCCTTGCGCATGCGCATCGCTGCGAACAAGGGCCGCAAGTTCTTCTGAGCCCGGTCTGATGTCTGAAATGCAGCCCTCGGGCTGCATTTTTTGCAGTGCGCAATGCACTGTCACGCTTTCCTGATCCCCGATCCTTGCGTATCGATATTTCTCGCCCGAGCTTTTGAGGCCGGGCTGAGCGTTTGCGCGTGGGCATCTGAAAGGACGCTGAATCGGGAGGAGCGTTGCGGGTCTTGCCGGCACGCTGTCGTGAAGGGCATTGCGGGGCAGGTGAGCGGTATCGACACGAAGTCCAGTCGATACCGCGTCGGGTTATCTGTTGGAATAAACGTACTCAGGGGGTATCACTGTCCCTCTTCTGTTTGAATTCGAAACGGTAGGCTTTGCCGATATTCCAGACTTGTCGCACACTCAGATCAAGTATCTGTGCAATCTCCGGTGCGGTGTAACCGAGACTGGAATAATGCATGGCATGACCGGCCACCACATCATCAATATCAGTCGTATCATAGTGGGGTTCTTTATTGACCTCTCTTATTGGGCGACTGAATTTTATCTTTACATCATTCTCCAGTGCCAGTTGGCGAATTTCTTTTTTGTTCATTCTCAATGAGTATTGCAAGGCGGAAACTCCAGCGCCTTTGGCAACCAGACTTCTGAGTAACTCCAGTTTGGAACTCTTTTCAAGTTCGGCATCCAGTGGTGTTGTATCTTCTGCCACCGAGAGCACGGTGGATTCTGCTGTTTCACCATCGGGTATCACGGCAATCACACCTCCTTGCGCAACAAACTGTTCGACCGCCGCCGTCAGATCAAGGGGCGTTATATTTTTTGAGGATGAGTGAGAAGTTTTGTTGTTCATGGTATATCCCTTTTTGAACATGGTTATACGCATGGCCAATTCAAAAGAATTGTCAGGCCCGCTTCGGGCTTGTCAAAGGGAGGGTGTTCCTGATCGGCCATGTTCATGTTGCCCGAATCCTTTCGACTCTCTTGATAAGCCGAGTCCATATAAAGCAATGTTATTCATGGCGTCATTAAAATGACGTCGGTTGTTGGGTCGCTCCAATCTAACTGCGCATAATTGTTGGCAGAAAGTAATGAGTTCGTTGTTAAAAAAGTAACGACTGGTAATAGAATTTGCAAGTGAAAAAACGGTGCACTACATGAAATGACTTAGTGGGTTTGAAGTGGTCTTACATGCTGCTATCTACCGTCTGCTAGTTGTGTAGTACGTTTCCTCTTTACGGTGGCAGGGATGGAAGCGGAATGAAATATAGTATTAGCTACTTGTCGAATGAGCCATTCGCAGAAATGAAGTGTGCAAGGCGCCCCAGGGAAAGGCATGAAACTCGACTGTGGGGAGTATTTATGTATCACTTTTATCGTGGTGATAGCGTAAAGTCAGTATCTTGAATACTTCTCACGGAATATCGGGTGGGTGGAAGTTTTGGGGTGTGGTTATGTAGGAATATTCCGAGTCTTTCGTGGTCTTGGTCTTTTAGCCGGGATGCGTATAAGAAAGATGTATTTATGTGTGTATTTTTTAAACGTTATGCTGGTATATAACTTCAAGAGAAAACTCCTGAAAACACTCATTATGGCTCTTGTCTTCTGACGTGTCCCGGACGGGCCAGTAAGTCGATACCCTGATCATGAAGCCTGATGTCATTGAGCCCGTATTCGAGAAAGTATCTGCCAGCAGTGTGTGCATCCTTGTTCTTTTCGTTTCAGGTAGGGAAGTAGTGGCAAGGAGCTATGGTCATGGCATCTGACCGGATAATTACAATTATCAAGGCGGCGTAACCATGGAGGCGATTCGATGTTCATCGGCTATTGTCCGTTTGGACTTCAGAGGCAAAGGACTAATGCTTGACGTTATGGCAATAATTGTTTTACCTGAGTTGCGATGCTCTATCTCAGCACTCCAGACGGTAATAATTTCAGCGAAATCCGAAGGGGAGGCTCTATGAAAAATATAAAAAATAATTCGTTAATAGCGAAATTTGTAGGAATTTTCTGTTGTATGTGTGGGAACGGTCTTTGGCTGTTAGTCCTCGAGGGTGAGCGTCATGCAAAGCACTAAACGACTAAGCTATTGTGCTGACTCTGAAAATTCGAATAGCGAAAATTGGACTGCCCATGAATAAAGTGCTGATCGTGGATGATCATCCTGTCATTCGCCTTGCTGTACGCATGCTGATGGAGCGCCATGGCTATGAGGTCATTGCGGAGACGGACAATGGAGTGGATGCGTTGCAACTGGCTCGTGAACATCTGCCGGATATCGTCATCCTGGACATAGGAATTCCCAAGCTCGATGGCCTGGAAGTAATTGCCCGTCTGTCTGCCATGACCTTGCCATTCAAGGTGCTGATTCTGACGTCGCAGGCACCTGGCCATTTTTCAATGCGCTGCATGCAGGCGGGAGCGGCGGGTTATGTCTGCAAGCAACAGGACCTGACCGAATTGCTGAGCGCCATCAAGGCGGTGTTGTCGGGGTACAGCTACTTCCCCAACCAGGCCCTGCATACCGTTCGTTCGAGCATGGGGAATGCCAGTGAGGCCGATATGGTCGACCGCCTCTCGGGACGCGAGATGATGGTGCTGCAACAGCTGGCCAGAGGGAAAACCAACAAGGAAATTGCCGACGGCATGTTCCTGAGCAATAAAACCGTCAGCACCTACAAGACGCGTCTACTGCTCAAGCTCAATGCGCACTCACTGGTCGATCTGATCGAGCTCGCCCAGCGTAACGGGTTGGTCTGACAGTCATGCCGGGAAAGCATCCTGCAGGCCTGCGCAGTGTCGATCAGGCAAACCGATGTGAAAGCCTCTCCCGATGAGAGGCTTTGAGATCAGGTCTTACAAGGGGGCGCCTAGAGGTCGAAGTCGTAATCGGCCAGTTGTTTCTGCAAGCGCCGCTCTTCCAGCATGTTATCGATGGTGCGTCGCTTGCTCAGGTTGGTCTTGGCAGGCTCGACCGGTGGTTGCTCGCTTTCGTCCGAATCGACAGCGATGAAATCGTCTTCTACGTCCAATTGCTCTTTGCCGGTACTCATGAAAGTGACTCCAGGCTTTGGCTGTCGTTGGCGCACCTTATATCGATAATCCCGATGCCGGTAAAAAAGATTTTTTCAATCGATTGAGCACTGGCCTTTCTATCGCTCAATCGTCCGAGGTCTTTTCCTTGTAATCGCACAGATCCTCGATCCGGCAACTGCCGCAGCGTGGCTTGCGTGCCTGGCATACATAACGCCCATGCAGGATCAGCCAGTGGTGGGCATCGAGCAGGTAGTTTTTGGGGACAAACTTCATGAGCTGCTTTTCCACTTCAACCACGTTCTTGCCCGGTGCAATGCCAGTGCGATTGCTGACGCGGAAAATATGCGTGTCGACCGCCATGGCTACCTGACGAAAAGCCGTGTTGAGCACGACATTGGCGGTTTTGCGGCCCACACCCGGCAATGCTTCCAGAGCTTCACGGGTTTCTGGTACCTCGCCGTTGTGCCGTTCCATCAGCAGCCGGCAGGTTTCAATGACGTTTTTGGCCTTGCTGTTATAGAGCCCGATGGTCTTGATGTACTCGGACAGCCCGTCGATACCCAGTTCGTAAATGGCTTGCGGCGTATTGGCGACCGGATACAGTTTTGCCGTGGCCTTGTTGACGCTGACATCAGTCGCCTGCGCTGACAGGATCACCGATATCAACAATTCGAACGGTGTGGTGTAAGCCAGCTCGGTTTTGGGATCGGGATTGTCTTCGTGGAGCCTGCGGAAGATTTCCTGACGTTTTGCGGCATTCATGAAAAGGGTATTTCCTTGGAAGGTGTCGGCCTGGTCAAGGCGTTGTATGCGGCAAGCAGAAGGCCCAGAAGAATGAAGCCACCGGGTGCCAGAATTGCCATGTGCAAGGCTGGAACCGGCAGGCTAATGTGCCACTGGATTGCAGAATTGCCAAACAGCCAGTGGGCATTGCTCAGGATTGTCCCGTTGCCCAGCAGTTCGCGCACGAACCCCAGGGCGAGCATCAGTGAGGCGTACCCGCTCAGTGCATATCTGCCGAGCTGTACGGTCTGGATCTGCATGCAATGAATGGCCATCAAGGGCAGATAGATTTCCAGGGCCTGATGCAGGTCGGGTGTTTGAAGCTGTAGGCCCGTTTCTGCGCAGGTGACCAGCGTGGCAGCAATCAGGGTGCTGGCAAGCCACTTCTGGCTGGCATCCAGCAACGGCGCAAGCACCTGCAACAAGGCTCTGTGCAAGGTCGCGATCACGGCGAAGATCAGCAGGAAGGCCAGCGCCTTGATCAGTGAGTCCGTGACGCCAATCAGTGGCACGAGCAGAATCAGGCAGGGCATGGGCCGTTTCATGGTTGCGTCCCCACAAGCACGGCCTTGTGCCCGTCGAAATAGCGCAAGGTGTTCTGGATGGCGGCGACAACGGCTCTGGACGTGATGGTTGCTCCGGCGATCTGGTCGAAGGTCCCGTCGTTCAGCGATTTTTCCGAGAGCCCCTGCAACCACTGAGGCTCTGTCACGATACGGGTCCCCATGCCCGGTGTCTCGTGCTGTTCAAGCACTTTGGTCCCCAGCAATCTGCCTTCAATCGATACGCCCACCAGCAACTCCACGGGGCCGGCATAACCCTGGCCCTGGCTATGAAAGATCACAGCGAAAGGCTTGCCCTCGCGACTGGCGAGAAAGGCAGCGCGTATAAAGGAGTCGCCAGTGGGCAACTGCAATGGATGACGCAATGGCTGATTGTCGTAGCTGCCAACCGGCAGGACACTCGACCACTCCCGGTCGCGGGCTTCTTCCATTGCCGCCTGAACACGCGGCGCTGCAGCCTGTTGCAGCGTAATGCTGACACCGAGCCCCAGCCCGGCGATGGCGACAATAACGACCACACCAATGGGCTTCATGATGCCCCTTGCGTTGAAGAGCGCATGGCCAGCCGCTCCAGTGCCGGTACAGCCAGATTCATCAGCAGCACCGCGAAGGCCACACCATCCGGATAGCCGCCCCAGGTGCGTATCACGTAAGTCATCAACCCGATGCCGACCCCGAACAGCAGGCGTGCTCTTGGGCTTGAGGGGCCTGATACCGGCTCCGTGGCGATAAAGAAGGCGCCCAGCATCGTGGCGCCGGTCAGCAGGTGAAAGGCGGGAGAGCCATGGGTGTCCGATCCTGAGCCGTTCCAGCACAGCAGGCTGATCACGAACAGGCTGGCGAGCATGCCCACCGGTGCATGCCAACTGATGATCCGCTTTTGCAGCAACAATGCACCGCCTGCAAAAAAGGCCAGGTTCACCCATTCAATGCCGCGACCGCCCATGCCTCCAAATGCGGGATGACTGGCGAACAGCTCGTCAATGGTCAGATGGGTGTTGATGCGCAGCACATCCAGAGCCGTGGCCTGGGACCATACATCCGGTTTCGGACCTGTGCTGAAACCGAAGATCTGTTGCAGGCCGCCCATCAGGTTCAGGCCATGACTGGCAGGCCAGTGATTCATCTGCGGGGTAAAGCACACCAGCACAAAGGCATAGCCGAGCATGGCCGGGTTGAACGGGTTCTTGCCGACGCCGCCATACAGGTGCTTGCCAAAAACCATCGCGAAGCCGCTGGCCAGGACTGTCAGCCACCAGGGCGAGTAAGGTGGCAAGGCGAGGGCGAGCAGGGTGGCACTGACCAGTGCGCTGCCGTCCATCAAGCCAGGCCGCGCAGATTGCCCGCGTAATCGAAGGCAGGCGAACTCCACGAGCAGTGCCGTGCTGGCGGACAGCAGCCAGGTGATCAAGACTCCCCAGCCATACAGCCACAGCAGCGTCAGCGCGCCAGGCACTACTGCCAGCAGGACAGTGCCCATGGCTTTTTGCAGGTGCTCAGGCGTTTGCATCGGCCAGTGCCGCTTCGGCTGCGCTCAATGCCATTTCAGCGTTTTGCAGTTCTGTGCCTAGGGCTGCGAGCTGTTCTGGGGGAGCGTCTGCCGCTTCGGCTTTCTTCAGGGCGGAGCGAGCCATGGCCAACTGGATCTTGGCGCGTTTTACCCCGCTGTTGTCGACCTTGGCCACGGGCTGCCTGGGTTGCCCGGCTGCTGCAGCAAGCAGTTTTTCCAGCGCCTGTTCGGCGTCCTCGAATTCCCGTTGCAGCTCCACCAGTCGTTCAGCCTGCTCAGCGATAGGCGGATGACCAAACGCCTTGAGGGATTTGTTCAGTTGCGCACGGCTCATGGCCAGGGTGATGCGGGCTTTTTTCAGCGCCTCGTCTTCCACGGCAGGCTTGTCGGCGCGACTGCGCTCGATGACCGAGGCGCTGACCGGTAACGGCTTTTGCGCCCGAGCCTGGCGCTCTGCCAGGCGCTGCTCCTGTTCGCGATGCAACCTTGCATTGCGCGCCTCGAAGCGATAACGGGCATGGTTGCGCTTCTGTGCGCGGGCCTGAAGTTGTTCGGTGCTCGACGCAAGGCCGCCGACAATTGGCGTAACGCTTGCCAGGGGCAATGGATGCATCTCGATACAGTCCACCGGGCAGGGCGCTACGCACAGGTCGCAGCCCGTACATTCGTCGATGATGACCGTGTGCATCTGCTTCGCGGCGCCTACAATGGCATCCACCGGACAGGCCTGGATGCACTTGGTGCAGCCGATGCATTCCGCCTCACGAATGAACGCGACCTGCGCAGGCGCCGAGCCGCGTTCGGTATCCAGCGGCAAAGCGGGGATCCGTAGCAACTGCGAGAGTTGGGCAATGGTTTCCTCGCCGCCGGGCGGGCACTTGTTGATGGCTTCGCCACTGGCAATGCCTTCGGCGTAAGGCTTGCAACCGGGATGCCCACATTTGCCGCATTGGGTCTGTGGCAGCAGGGCGTCGATGCGTTGTATCAGGTTCATGCCTTGACCAGCCCGTTGAAGCCCATAAAGGCGAGTCCCATGAGGCCGACGCTGATCAACTGGATCGGCATCCCGCGAAACGGTTGTGGAATATCGGTCGAGCGTAGCCGTTGTCCAAGATCATCCAGCAGGCTCAATACCAGCCAGAAACCCAGGCCGGCACCCAGAGCCAGTGTCAGCAGATGCCTGAAGCCCTGATCAGGTTCGATACCGAGCAGCACCACACCAGCCAGGCCCGTATTAGCCAGCAGCAGAGGCCGCAAGCCGTCGAAGTCCAGCCGGGGTAACAGTCTATTGAGCACCGTCAGGCCGGGATTCAGTAAGGACACAATCACCGGCAGAACCACGAACAGCCTCAGGTAACCCAGATTCAAGGGCTTCAATGCGTAATGCAGGATCAGATAACTGACAAAGCTACTCGCCAGCATCAAGCAGCAGGTAGCGATACCCAATGCATGCAGACGATGTCGTGGCAGCGTGTGCGCTTCCCTCAGGGAATCGGCACCCAGTGGTTGCTGCAACACGAAGTTGTTGATCAGGGCAGCGCTCAGGAGTGTGTAGATGAAATCGGTCATGATCTTGCCGGGTGGCGAACAGGCTGATGAGCCTTTTAAAAGTAGACATTATCCGGCAAGAAGGTGGCGGACATGCAAAGGCCCGATAGCCGCACACATGTGGCTATCGGGCCTTGGTTCACATCACTTGATGCGCTGACCTGGCTTGGCGCCGCTGTCTGGGCTCAGCAGGTAGATTTCTTCGCCACCAGGGCCTGCCGCCATCACCATGCCTTCGGAAATGCCGAAACGCATTTTCCGTGGCTTGAGGTTGGCGATCATCATGGTCAGGCGACCTTCCAGTTTACTCGGGTCCGGGTAGGCGCTCTTGATGCCCGAGAACACGTTGCGCTGTTCGTCGCCGATATCCAGGGTCAGACGCAGCAGCTTGTCGGCGCCTTCCACGTGCTCGGCCTTGAGGATCAGTGCAACCCGCAGGTCGACAGCGGCGAAGGTATCGAAATCGATTTCCGCCGACAGCGGGTCCTTGGTCAGTTCGCCGTTGCCTGTTGGCGCAGCATCGGTAGAGCTGGCGGCCAGGTCTTCCTTGGAGGCAGCCGTCATGGCTTCTACCTTGGCCGGGTCGATGCGGGTCATCAGCGCCGAGAACGGATTGAGCTGGTGGTTGGCCAGCAGCGTCTTGTGATCGTCCCAGGTCAGCGGTGCGACGTTGAGGAATTTCTCTGCGTCGGCTGCCAGCAGCGGCAGAACCGGCTTGAGGAAGATCACCAGTTGGCGGAACAGGTTGATGCCCAGGGCACAGACAGCCTGGACTTCATCCTGCTTGCCTTCCTGCTTGGCCAGCGACCACGGAGCCTTGTCGGCGATGTAGGCGTTGGCACGGTCGGCCAGTGCCATGGTTTCACGCATGGCGCGGGCGAAGTCGCGAGCCTCGTAGGCTTCGGCGATGCCCGGCGCGGCCGCCAGGAACGCATCGGTCAGTTCCGGTGCGGCATTGTCCTCGACCAGAACGCCGCCGCTGCCCTTGTGAATGAAACCTGCGCAACGGCTGGCGATATTCACTACTTTGCCGATCAGGTCGGAGTTGACCTTCTGCACGAAGTCTTCGAGGTTCAGGTCCAGGTCATCGACGCCACGGCCCAGCTTCGCCGCGTAGTAGTAACGCAGGTACTCTGGCGACAGGTGTTCAAGGTAGGTGCGCGCCTTGATGAAGGTGCCACGCGACTTGGACATTTTCTGCCCGTTCACGGTCAGGTAGCCGTGGACATTGATGCCGGTCGGCTTGCGCAGGCCGGCGCCTTCAAGCATGGCTGGCCAGAACAGGGCGTGGAAGTTGACGATGTCCTTGCCGATGAAGTGGTACAGCTCGGTGGTGGAGTCCTTGGCCCAGTAGGCATCGAAGTCCAGATCCGGGCGACGTGCGCACAGGTTCTTGAAGCTGGCGATGTAGCCGATAGGCGCATCCAGCCAGACATAGAAGTATTTGCCTGGCTCGTCCGGGATCTCGAAACCGAAATACGGCGCGTCACGGGAGATATCCCACTGCTGAAGGCCGCTGTCGAGCCATTCGGCGATCTTGTTGGCGACGGCGTCCTGAAGGGTGCCGCTGCGGGTCCAGCTCTTGAGCATGTCCTCGAAGGCTGGCAGGTCGAAGAAGAAGTGCTTGGAATCCTTCAGCACAGGCGTTGCGCCGGAAATCGCCGATTTCGGGTCTTTCAGGTCAGTCGGCGCGTAGGTTGCGCCGCATTTCTCGCAGTTGTCGCCATACTGATCCTCGGTACCGCATTTCGGACAGGTGCCCTTGATAAAGCGGTCGGCCAGGAACATTTTCTTTTCCGGGTCGAAATACTGAGTGATCGAGCGCGTGGCAATGTGCCCGGCATCCCGCAGGCGGGTGTAGATCATGCTCGACAGCTCACGGTTTTCTTCAGCGTGCGTCGAGTGGAAGTTGTCGAAGTCCACCAGGAACTCGGCAAAGTCGGCGCTGTGTTCAGCCTTGACGTTGTCGATCAGTTGTTCCGGGGTGATGCCTTCCTTTTCTGCGCGCAGCATGATGGCCGAGCCATGGGCGTCGTCAGCGCAGACGTAAGTGCACTGGTTGCCGCGATGCTTCTGGAAACGCACCCACATGTCGGTCTGGATGTACTCGAGCATGTGGCCAAGGTGAATGGAACCATTGGCATAGGGCAGGGCGCTGGTAACGAGAATCTTGCGTGGCTCGGACATGGGGCTCGGCTACTTGTACTGGAACGGAGGTCGGCCACTATAAAGGGCTGAGCGATTTTTTTCACCTTGCAACGGGCCCTCGCAGTGAAACCATGTCGGCCTTCCACATAACGGGTAGGATAGCCGCCTGTTTTAGTCAGTCTCTTTTCGGAGTAAGCCCATGAGCGCAGTCAATCGCGCAGCGGTGGAGACGATTCTTCGCCAATACACCGACCCTTACATGAACCAGGACCCGGTCAGCGCCGGTTGCGTTCGATCCATCGATATTCAGGGCGCACACGTCAGCGTGCAGCTTGAGCTGGGTTATGCCGCCGAACTGTTCCGCAAGGGGTGGGCTCAGGTGCTGCAGACGGCAATCGAAGGCATCGATGGCGTCGCCTCGGCCAAGGTCGATATCAGCACGGTCATCCATCCTCACAAGGCTCAGTCGCAGGTTCCCGGGCTGGCCAATGTGAAGAACATCGTTGCCGTGGCTTCAGGCAAGGGCGGGGTCGGAAAATCCACCACCGCTGCGAACCTGGCGCTGGCCCTGTCACGTGAAGGGGCGCGAGTCGGCATTCTGGATGCGGATATCTATGGCCCGAGCCAGGGCGTGATGTTCGGTATTCCCGAAGGCACGCGGCCGCGCATCAAGGACCAGAAGTGGTTCGTGCCCATCGAGGCGCATGGGGTCGAAGTCATGTCCATGGCTTTCCTGACCGATGACAACACGCCGATGGTCTGGCGCGGCCCGATGGTGTCTGGTGCTTTACTGCAACTGGTCACTCAGACGGCCTGGAATGACCTGGATTATCTGGTCATCGACATGCCGCCCGGCACTGGCGACATCCAGCTGACCCTGGCGCAGAAAGTGCCGGTTGCCGGCTCCGTGATTGTCACCACACCTCAGGACCTGGCTTTGCTGGATGCGAAGAAAGGCGTCGAGATGTTCCGCAAGGTCAATATTCCGGTATTGGGCGTCGTGGAAAACATGGCGGTGCATATCTGCTCGAACTGCGGACATGCCGAGCATCTGTTCGGTGAGGGCGGCGGTGAAAAGCTGGCCTCGCAATATGACGTCGAACTGCTGGCCTCGCTGCCATTGTCGATGCTGATCCGCGAACAGGCCGATGGCGGCAAGCCCACGGCGATCGCCGAGCCGGAAAGCCAGATTGCGATGGTGTATCAGGAGCTGGCGCGGCATGTGGGTGCGCGGATCGTGCTGCAGGAAGCTGCAAGCCCGGCGATGCCGACCATATCAATCAGCGATGATTAACTGCATCGCGTAGGGGCGAATTCATTCGCGAATGAATTCGCTCCTACAAACCACGCGCGCACAAAAAACCCCGCTTTTGAGGGCGGGGTTTTTAAGCGAATCAGTACAAGTTAGATAACTTGAACTTCTTCAGCTTGCATGCCTTTCTGACCGCGGGTAGCGATGAAAGAAACCTGTTGGCCTTCTTTCAGGCTTTTGAAGCCGTCGGATTGGATAGCTTTGAAGTGTACGAACAGGTCGTCACCGGATTGTGGAGTGATGAAGCCGAAGCCTTTTTCATCGTTGAACCACTTAACGGTACCGGTTTGGCGATTGGACATATTATATCTCCTTGTACAAAGTTAACTGCGGCTCAGGAAAAGCCCTGGCCGAGACTGAGTGCAAAGAGCTGGAAAATTCGGACATGGTTGGATCGAAATTCAACATCGTGTAGAGATTCTCAGTGACACAAGCAACACAGTGACCACACCTTAACCCTTTTTACGGGACGTGCCAATGGTCTTATGAGGATTATTTCTATTCACGACCGGTACAGCTACGGGAGCCGTAAACTCTGGATCTGTTGGCTTTGAACCGGACGCCTTGGCCCGGTAAGATGCGGACATCTTTTTTCACCTCGCTATTCAGGACATCGCCATGAGCATCAAATCGGACAAGTGGATTCGCCGCATGGCGCAAGAGCAAGGCATGATCGAGCCCTTCGTCGAGCGCCAGATGCGTGGCGAAGGCGCCGACCGTCTGATTTCCTTCGGCGTCTCCAGCTACGGTTACGACGTACGCTGTGCAGACGAATTCAAGGTCTTCACCAATATCAACTCGGCGACTGTCGATCCGAAAAACTTCGATGAAAAAAGCTTCGTCGATATCAAGAGCGATGTGTGCATCATCCCGCCCAACTCCTTTGCGCTGGCCCGCACCGTCGAATACTTCCGCATCCCGCGTAATGTCCTGACCATTTGTCTGGGCAAGAGCACCTATGCGCGCTGCGGCATCATCGTCAACGTCACGCCACTGGAGCCGGAATGGGAAGGTCACGTGACCCTGGAGTTCTCGAACACCACCACGCTGCCGGCCAAGATCTACGCCAACGAAGGCGTGGCGCAGATGCTGTTCCTGGAGTCTGATGAGGAATGTGAAGTGTCCTACAAGGACCGCGGCGGCAAGTATCAGGGCCAGCGTGGCGTGACCCTGCCACGCACCTGATTTTTGGGGGACGACATCCGGGCAATTGAATTTCTGCCTGTTTATGCACTCTATTTCCTGACATGACCCCCCTCATACATCGCGTGTGTGGGGGAAGATGATCGGGAGTGCCCTATGACGACAGATTTCAAACCCTCTGGCCGGGAAAGGCCTCCTCAGCTCAACGAGATCGGACTGCTTGCCTGGTCGCTGATGGCTGATTCGCAATTCAATATGGTGGGTGGCGGTATTCCGGGCGATCCGGGCACGGACACACCGTTTCCTCCTCAGCCACCTGAGCCAGGTGAGCCGACACTACCAGACGAGCCTCCGCCCGTTCCTGTCGCCTGAATGCCTTCTGGTCGAACAGCGCCAGTGTGTTCTGGCGCTTTCTCCTTACTTCAGGTTCCCGCTCAGGAACTGCTGCAGGCGTTCGCTCTTGGGGTTGTTGAGGACTTCGTCCGGATGACCTGATTCTTCTATCTGCCCCTTGTGCAGGAACACCACTTGCGTGGCGACCTTGCGGGCGAAGCCCATTTCATGGGTGACCAGAATCATGGTCCGGCCTTCCTCGGCAAGCCCCTGAATGACCTTGAGCACTTCACCGACCAGTTCCGGGTCGAGTGCAGACGTGGGCTCGTCGAACAGCATGATCTCCGGCTCCATTGCCAGGGCGCGGGCAATGGCTACGCGCTGCTGCTGGCCACCTGACAGAAAAGCCGGGTACTGATCGGCGACACGCTCGGGCAGGCCGACCTTTTCCAGGTACTTGCGGGCGCGTTGTTCGGCTTCGGCTTTTGGCACGCCCAGCACCCGGCGCGGTGCCATGGTGATGTTCTCCAGCACGGTCATGTGGGCCCACAGGTTGAAATGCTGGAACACCATGGCCAGTCGTGTGCGTATGCGTTGCAACTCGTCGGCATCCGCGACCCGCATGCCGTCCTTGTCGCTGACCATGCGGATCTGTTGGCCATCCAGGCTCATGGCGCCGTCGTTGGGCTGCTCCAGAAAATTGATGCAGCGCAGGAAGGTGCTCTTGCCCGAGCCGCTGGCGCCGATCAGGCAGATCACGTCGCCGCTCTGAGCCTTGAGAGAGACACCTTTGAGTACCTCGTTGTCGCCATAGCTTTTATGCAGGCCATCGATGGTCAGTTTGTACATGTCAGGTCCTCAAGGAGAAAGTAGATAGCCGCTGCGATAGGCCTGAGTGCCAGCGACATGAGCGATGACCATGCCTGCCGTTGCCATGCGTCGTAACGAGCGGGCATACAGCAGACCGGCATTCTGTGCGTGAATGGAGGTGACGGCGTCGCTGATCGGGTCAATGACTTCGGCGATCAGTTGTCCGGCTTCGATGTATTCGCCGGGCATGGCACAGAACACCAGAAGACCGCCTGCCGGGGTGAAAACCGGTTCGACCGCTGCCAGTGGCGTGGCGGGGTAGAGCAATTCAGGTTGCTCGGGTGCCTGGCCTTCGATGGCGCCGAAATCGATCAGGTAATTTATGATTGCCTGGCAGTCGCGGCTGCCCAGAGCGTGATTGACATCACCCTGGCCGCGCAGCTCCAGGGTCACCGAGAAGCTGCCCATGGGGATCGGGAAGTGCTCCCCAAAGCGTTGCTGCAATTGCCACCAGACCAGCGTGAAACATTCATCGAACGATTGCCCGCCCGAATCAGTGGCCAACAGGCTTGCCTGGGCGCCCAGATAGCGCGACAGCGGCTCGACTTTCGGCCAGGCCTCGGGTGTGGTGTAGAGATGCTCTACTGACTCGAAGTCGCAATGCAGGTCCAGCACCATGTCGGCCTTGCAGGCCAGTTTTTGCAGGGTCAGTCGCAGGGACTGCAACTGCGTCGTGGCGATCTGGGCATCCAGCGCCAGGCGCAGGTTGTCGCGGATCAGCGTCAGGTTGTGCTGCGCGTCACCGGTGAGCTGGTTTTCGATTGCATCGCCGACCTGTTCGCCAAGGTCGGTGAACCAGCGATTGAAATTCTGCCCGCTTTCCAGCTCGTAGCGGCCCAGCGGGGTATCCATCAGGATCTGTTCCAGGCCGATGGGGTTGGCAACCGGGACGACGATGATTTCCCCACGCAAGCGCCCGGCATTTTCCAGCTCGGTGAGGCGCTGCTTCAGGTACCAGGCCACCAGCATGCCGGGCAATTCGTCGGCATGCAGTGAGGCCTGGATGTAGATCTTGCAGGTGCCGTCTTGCGGGCCGTAATGAAAGCTGTGGACTTGCCGCGCAGTGCCAGGCACCGGCGACAGCAAATCGTGGGTCCGATGATCCATGAATTGTCGTCCTGTCTAGTGAGCCGGGCCGAGGAAGGCCAGCCAGCGACGTTCGGCAAGACGGAACAGTCCGACCAGAATGAAGGTGACGGTCAGGTACATGATTGCCGCGATCCCGAAGGACTGGAACGTCATGAAGGTTGCCGAGTTGGCATCGCGTGCGACCTTGAGAATGTCCGGCACCGTGGCCGTGAAAGCGACGGTGGTCGAGTGCAGCATCAGGATCACTTCGTTGCTGTAGTAAGGCAGCGAGCGACGCAGCGCCGAGGGCATGATCACGTAGGCATAGAGCTTCCAGCCGCTCAGGCCGTAGGCCTTGGCGGCTTCGACTTCACCGTGGGCCATGTTGCGTATGGCACCTGCAAAAATTTCGGTGGTGTAGGCGCAGGTATTGAGGGTGAACGCCAGGATGGTGCAATTCATCGCATCGCGAAAGAAGTCATCCAGCAATGGTTGCTCACGAACCGCCGCGATGCTGTAGATGCCGGTGTAGCAGATCAGCAACTGGATATAGAGCGGCGTGCCGCGAAACAGATAGGTGTAGAACTGCACCGGCCAGCGCACCCAGCGCTTGTCCGAAACGCGGGCGATGGACAGCGGAATGGACAGGCAGAAGCCGATGGCAATGGAGGCGCTTAGCAGCCACATGGTCATGGCCAGGCCGGTAATGTTGACGCCGTCTGTATAAAGGAAGGCTTTCCAGTATTCCTGAAGCAACTCGATCATCGCTTGGCCTCCCGGCTGCCAGCGGCGTAATGCCGTTCGGCCCAGCGCAAGGCAAGGTTCGAGGCGCTGGTGATCACCAGATAGATCAATGCAGCCAGTACCAGGAAGTAGAAAAGTTGATAGGTACTTTTACCGGCATCCTGGGACGCCTTGACCAGATCGGCCAGACCGATGATCGACACCAGCGCGGTGGCCTTGAGCAGCACTTGCCAGTTATTGCCGATGCCCGGCAATGCGTAACGCATCATCTGCGGGAACACGACATAGCGGAAGCGCTGGCCGCGTTTCAGACCGTAGGCGATGGCGGCTTCGACCTGACCGCGTGGCACCGACAGAATGGCGCCGCGGAAGGTTTCCGTGAAATAGGCGCCATAGATGAAGCCCAGGGTGATGACCCCTGCACCGAAAGGATTGATTTCGATGTATTCCCATTCCATGGCGTCGGTGAAGCTGGTGAGCCAGGTTTGCAGGCTGTAGAAAATCAGCAGCATCAGCACCAGGTCCGGCACGCCGCGGATCAGGGTGGTGTAAATCTGTGCCGGCACACGCAGCAGTGCCGAGCTGGACAGTTTGGCACTGGCGCCGATCAGCCCGAGCACGATGCTCAGAAACAGCGACAGTACCGATAATTTGATGGTCATCCAGGTGCCCTGAAGCAGCAGCGGGCCGAAGCCTTTCAAGCTGAATGCCGAGAGTCCCAGGTTTTGTATTAATGCATCGAGCATGGATCAAGCCTTGAGCGGGCAATAAACAAAAACGCCCATCGAGGGCGGCGGCGGATCATCGCCGAAATCGATGGGCGTTGGGGGTGTTATTTACCGCTGTACAGATTCAGGTCGCCAAAGTGTTTCTTCTGGATTGCGGCGTAGGTGCCGTCATCGTGTAACGCTTTGATACCTTTATCCAGGAGAGCCTTGAGCTCTTTGTTACCTTTTGCGATACCGATGGCGGTCTTGGACGGCAGCAGAGGGCTGTCCACTGGCTCGCTGACTTCATAACCGGCGCCTGCCGGAGATTTCAGGAAGCCCAGTTCGGCTTGCAGCATGTCCTGGATGGAAGCATCCAGACGACCGGAAGTCAGGTCAGCGTAAACCTGATCCTGGTTGGCGTAGGCCTTGGTGCTGACGCCTGCCTTGTCCAGAACGGCCTTGGCGTAAGCTTCCTGGATGGTGCCTTGCTCGTAGCCGACGGTTTTGCCTTTCAGGCTGGCGGGGTCAGCGGTGAAGCCTGCACCCTTTTTGAACACCAGCGAGGTCGGACCGGAGAACAGCTCGTTGGAGAAGTCGATGACTTTCTCACGGGCCGGGGTAACGGTCATCGAAGAGATGACACCGTCGAATTTCTTGGCCTTGAGGCCTGGAATCATGCCGTCGAAATCGCTTTCGACCCATTTGCAGGTCACGTTCAGTTCTTTACAGATCGCATTGCCCAGGTCGATATCGAAGCCTTGCAGGCTGCCGTCAGCGGCTTTCGATTCGAAAGGAGCGTAGGAAGGATCGACGCCAAAACGCAGCTCCTTGTATTCCTTGGCCATAGAGCTACCAGCGGCCAGGCACAGAGCCAGTGCGGAAAGGGTCAGCCATGCTTTTTTCATTATTCAGTCCTTAACCAGATTGAGCGTAGAGAACACGCCAGGCTTGCTACCGGCGGATGCCAGACGGGCAAGAAGTAGCAATTTCCGAACCAAAGAGACGAACGTGCGTTTTAAATATAAGCAGTTGTCGCAATGCTGCATTAGCTTGCCATCATCGGTGTTTCTGCCTGCGCACGCAGAAGCCGCTGGATTGGACGTGTTGTGCAGGGTCTGGACGACAGGGACGATTGTTGTTCAAGAGAGCTGTCCAAAATGGGGCGTCACGCGCGTGTCGCTCCATTTTGGTGCCTTGTGAAGGTTACTTGCCGGGCGTCAGGGTCAGGCGCTGTTTGCCATAGCCTTTTTCATAGTTGGACTGTTGCAGCGGGATCGTCTGGTACTGCGCCTTGAGCCACGGCTCGATGCTGTTGGCGTAGTGCGGGCTGGCCGGGTTGTCCGACTGGCCGGTGCTGATCAGGCCCATCATGGGCTCTGCCTGACTGAAGTCGACGATCATGCGCAAGGCAGGCGTCGCGTGAGTATCCAGGCTCTTGCCCCACTCATGGCCCGAAACATTGATGGTGCTGTGATCCCCACCTGTCGCGCTGGCGCTGCGATTGAAGTGGTTGCCACCCAAGGCTTTGGCCAGAGGGCTGGTTTGTGCCGTCCAGTTCTCGCGATGCAGCTTGCCCCATTGCCAGGCCTTGTGGTCTGTGCCCAGCAGGCTGTCGCCAGCGGTGATGGCGGCTGCCAGACTGCGAGCCAGAATGGCGGGTTTGTCTTCTTTTTGCGGGGTCTTGAGGTCGTCCCAGAAAGGACTGTCTTCACGGCCCAGCAAATGATCGGCCTGTGGCGAGTAGGACGAGCTGGCGTTGGTGCTCAGGGCTTGCCAGGCCTGGCTGCTTTCCGGACCCAGCTCATCGAGGAAGGTCAGCTTGGCGCTTTCCTGCAGAAACAGCTCATACAGTGCTGCATCGGCGGAGTTCGGGGTGAGTTTGCCGTCGAAGGCCATCAGGCGGCTGTAGGCTTCCCGAGCCTTGGCCCGTTCGGCTTCGGGCAGAGCGTCGATGGCCTGCTTGAGCGGTTTGGTCATGCCTGGCGCTTCAAACATGTTCTTGAGCTTGGCGGCAAAGGTCGTGGTCTGGTCGTACTGCATGGCGATGGTGCTGCGAGTGTCCTGCTTGCCGCTGTTGGCCAGCTCGGCAATGCGCTCGGCCCGCTCCGGGTAACCCCAGGAATTGGACAGTTGCATGCCATAACCTTTAGGCACCGTGCGCTGATTGGCAGTGGCGATCCAGCCCTGACGCGGGTCCTGATCGTAAGGATGCAGCATCGAGTCGGCAAAACCGTCCCAGTCAAATTTGCCATCCCAGCCCGGAGAAGGCAGCAGGCCTTGGCCTTCACGACGGTTCGGGTAGCGGCCGGTGACTTGCCAGCCGATATTCGAGGCATCGGCGAACACCATGTTCAGTGTGATCGCACGAATCTCGCGGGTGGTGTCGAAAGCTTTCTCTACGTTGGGCGCACGGGACAGGTCGAAAAAGGCATCGAGGCTCTTGTCGTCCTTGAAGTCCGGGGTTTGCAGGGCCAGGCCCAGGCCGTTGCCCAGCGGGGTGGCGCTGGCGTTGAGCAGTACACCGTGGCGCGTGGCATACACGGTTTCACGCACCGGACGGCCACCTTTGGCCAGGAAGGTTTCTTCGTAGGCGATAGCGGGCTGCCATTTACCGTCAGCCATATAGAACAGGCGATTGTTTTCGCGCTTGAGCTTTTCCAGGAACAGGTCCTGATTGTCGCCCTTGACGTTGCTCAGGCTCCAGGCCAGCTTGCCGTTGAAGCCGCTCAATACCAGCGGCAGGCCGGCAATCGAGGCGCCCGACGCCTGATACTTCGGTGCGCGCAACTGCACGAAACTCCAGGCCGAGGTGATCCCGGCAGGCAGTTGCATCTCGCTGGCCAGCAGGCTTTTGCCATTACGGCTGCGCTGCGGCGCGATGGCCCAGTTGCTGGCGGCGGCTGCGCCCAGCATGTTCAGATCGGAAAGCTGCAGTGCGACCCTGGTCAGGTCGTTCAACTCAGGCACCTGATTATTCAGGCTCAGGCCCTTGAGCTTGTCGGCTTCGGCAAAGGGCAGCGCTTCGTCGGGATAGGTCGGCAGCAGCCAGGCCAGTTTGTCGCTGCCGACTTTCTGTGCCAGCACCAGCGCCGAGAGTTCTTCCTGCAGGTTCACCGACAGATTGAAGCTCAGCAGGCTGAAGATCAGCGCCGAGTCTTCGGGCTGCCAGTATTCCGGGCGATAGCCGGAGCTGGCCAGGTCCTCTGGCAACTTGTCGCGATAGCGGAACAGGTAGGCGTTGACGCCCCGTGCATAGACCTCGAAAAAGCGTTTGAGGCGCGGCGATGAAGCGTTGTAAAGCTCGCTGGCGCGTTGCTTGAGCCTGGCCGAGCGCATCAGACGGTCGACTTCCAGAGCATCGGCCCCGGCCATTTCCGCCAGACGCCCTTGCGCCAGCAGGCGCATGCCGACCATTTGCGTGATGCGGTCAGCGGCATGTACATAGCCCAGCGTGAACAGCGCGTCGTGGTACGTGCTGCTTTCTATCAGGGGCATGCCCAGATTGTTGCGGCGTACCGATACGTTCTGTGCCAGCCCCTTGACCGGGAATACCCCGGAGGCGGGCAGCAATGTCTCGTTGTCACCACCGCCCAACTGGCAGCCCGCAAGGCTCAGGAAACTCGCCGCAATGGCGGCTGCACTGAATCGGCTCAGGAAAAATGAAGGGGCTGGCGAGGCCATGGCGAAACTCCCGCGGGGGTGGCGTATGTAAAGGTCGCTACGTTAGAGAGCAGACAGGCGCCACGCAAGACGGGAAGGGGAGTTTATTTCAGGATTTTACAAAGCAAATGAATCCACCCCGGCCGTGCAGGAGCGAATTCATTCGCGAAGAGCGTTCAAGCCTTCGGCGGATTGATCTGCTCGACCAGCGCATAAGCCCTTCGGGTCGCTTCGCGCCCGGCAATGCTCTGGAACCAGCGCTTGAGGTGCGGGAAGTCGTCCAGGTTCTGTTGCTGGAAGGCGTGTGGCACGATCCACGGGTAGATCGCCATGTCCGCAATGCTGTATTCGTTGCCCGCCACAAAATTGCGGTCTGCCAGGCGCTTGTTCAGGACGCCGTACAGACGTGCGGTTTCATCCACATAGCGTTTGATCGCGTAAGGAATCTTCTCCTTGGCGAAACGGTTGAAGTGGTGATTCTGACCGGCCATCGGTCCCAGGCCGCCCATTTGCCAGAACAGCCATTGCAGGGTCTCCTGGCGGCCACGGAAATCCTGTGGGATGAATTGGCCGGTCTTGTCCGCCAGATACAGCAGGATCGCGCCGGACTCGAACAGGCTCAGGGGCTCGCCGCCATCGGTGGGTTCGTGATCGACGATGGCCGGAATACGATTGTTGGGGGCAATTTTCAGGAAATCGGGCTGGAACTGCTCGTCCTTGCCAATGTTGACCGAGAAGATCTTGTAAGGCAGGCCTGCTTCTTCAAGAAACAGAGTGATCTTGTGACCATTGGGAGTGGTCCAGTAATGAAGGTCGATCATTTAAGGCTCCATGTGATTGATCAAGACCGACTGTTTTACTCTTCCTCCAAGCCCTTATACAAATGAAAACGGCCTGCAAGGCAGGCCGTTGGCAAAATGCTCAGGGCTTCACGCGCCGTGGCATTTCTTGAATTTCTTGTCGCTGCCGCATGGGCAAGGATCGTTGCGACCAACGTCCTTCAGGGCGTTGCGCACCGGCTCCTGGTGAGCGTGACCACAGTTCGGGCCGTGAACATGGCCATGTTGGTGATCGTGATGGTCATGATCGTGATCGTGGTTGCAATCAGGGCCATGGACATGGGCTTGTTGGTTCATCGGGGGTACTCCGTAATCGAATCGGCGCGCATTATCTCGCAAATGCGCGTGCAGCAATACCTTTAGCGATTCTTGAGCAGCAGTTCCCGTGGCTTTACCGTTTCGCTGCGCTCGATCGTGGTGCTGTGGCGCAAGAAGATTCCTGTCTTGAGCCTGCCTTCAAGCCGGTAACGAACCTCTTCGTCGGGGTCTTTCATCAGCTCGGCGATGTACTTCACGTGTCGCCAGAGGTTGGTCCTGACCGGCACCACGAATGTCTTCCGGCTGTTGGCGGGGACGAAAAACCAGTCATTGGACCTGTCGTCTGCCAGCAGCACGTCGTTGAGCATGACCTTGTAGCGGAAGCCGCGAACCAGGATGCGTGAGTCGTTGGGGTTGTCGACGACAAAGTGCAGGTTGAAATCCTGCTGCGTCAGCCTGGCCTTGACGACCTGGACTCTGAGCAGATGGACATCGGGGTCCTGAAAGGAGGTGAGGCTGCTCCATGTCGAGCAACCGCTCAGCCCCAGTAGCAGCAGCGCAAGGCTTATCGTTCTTGTAATGGTTGCCCGGATGAACATGGTGGTGCTCCGTATGTACGCTGAGTTTAGCAACTGGCTAACTTGTTGGGGCTGCCGAGGCTGCGCCATACTCCTGTCACAAGCAGTATGAGTGCCAGTGCATGAACTTCTATGAAATTGTCTTTTGCGGCCAGTTGGTTCCCGGTGCCCAGCCTGAAAGGGTACAGGCTAATCTGGGCAAACTGTTTCAGGCCGATGAGCAGCGCCTGGCGTTGCTGTTTTCCGGGCGTCGGCTGGTGTTGAAAAGCAACCTTGATGCCGAGGCCGCCGAGAAATACCGCGCGACTCTGGAGCGTGCGGGTGCGTTGGTCGAAGTGCTGGACATGAACCTGCCGGTCGAAGAAGTGGAACTGGCACCGCCGCCTGCCGAGTCGGGCAACGGGCGTTTGCAGGTCAAGCCTCGGGACCTGTACATGGCGGCTTTCGTGGACGTCGATGCTCCGGATTTGTCGATGGCCGAAGTCGGCAGTGACATGCAGGACCCCAGGCCCGAACAGTCGGCACCGGCGCTGGACCTTTCCGCCTTGAGCCTGGCCCCGGCCGGCAGCGATATGGGGCAGGCAAAACCTGTCGCGAAAGCGCTCAATCCCGATATTTCACATCTGAAGCTTGTGCCATAAAGGCAGGTGGGCTTCTTCGCGAATGAGTTTGCTCCTACACAAGCCTGCGTAGGAGCGAATTCATTCGCGAAGACAGCACTTCAGACTCATCCAATGTAACTCGCACAGCACTTCTTGAATTTCTGTTCACTCCCGCAAGGGCAGGCGTCATTGCGGCCGGCCTTGAGCGGGGCGGTGGGGTCGATGAAATACCAGCGGCCCTGATTCTGTACAAATGAAGAGCGCTCGCGGTGACTGTGCTCACCGCTGCCGTCATGCCAGCGAGCCGTGAAGGTGACGAAAGCGTGCTCGGGCTTGCCGCCAAACACTTCCGAATGTTCCACCTCAAGTCCCAGCCAGGTACTTTGCGCACTCCATTGAGCGATGGATTGACGATCCAGCCCGCTTCTTTGTGCGGGGAGCGTGGTGTCGACCAGATAATCGATCAGGCCCAGCACATAAGCGCTATAGCGCGAGCGCATCAGCTTCTCGGCGCAAGGTGCAGGTTGTCCCGCATGAAAGTGACCGCAGCAGGCCAACAACAGATCCCCGCTGCCGCAGGGACAAATAGCGCTAATCATGAATCACCACCAGTATTTGCCGAAGTTTTCCGGGTTGGCCCAGAACTTCGAGTTCAGCCAGTCGGGGACTTGCTTGTATTCGCGCAAGTCGTAGGTGAACAGGTTCAGGACCTGCTCGTCACTCACGAAACGTTCGCTCGATTGCAGGGCCAGTGAAAAGAAGTCGGTTTCCTGCCAGCCACAGGCTTGCAGGTCGGCCAGTACCGCGATGCGGCTGGCATTGAGGTTGCGGATGCCGCCCAGCAACTCAAGGCCGGTACGCTTGGGAATATGCTCCAGGCAATCGACCACCAGGGCCAGGTCGAAGCGTTGTGCAGCCAGTTCTGCCGGCAGGTTGCCGGGAGCCGCTTGCGCCACCTCGGTCTGAGGGTGTGCTTCGCGGAAGGCGTGCAGCGCAGGAAACTCCTGCGCTCCGACCAGCAGCAGGCGCTCGGGAGCGTAACGGTCGAGCAGGGCGGCCAGGGCTTGCTGCGGGGTGCGGGTGGAATAGCCGACGGTCATCGAAAGTCCTCTGGTTGACTTGCAAGACTAGCCTGCCGGGCGGACTCTGGAAAGCGATCACGACCCCGGCTTCTGAGCAATACGCCGGTCGGTAACCAAACCCTTTGTTTGTTGCATAGATCAGAAAGTTGCTTGCAGACGTTTATTGGGGGTATTAGGATGTTGGCGAAAATTGGATCCAATGGAATGTTGTGCATGGAAGCAGAAAATCGAAAACATGGCCCCGAGCACTTCTGTGCGGCACTACCTGTAATAATCTGCGCTTCTTGTGCACTGACAGTGTGCAAATAACGCTGGACTGAACACGCGCAGGTTCAGTGCATCGGGCCTGAATTCGTGAATTCATTTATATGACCGCTGCTTCAGCGATGTCGTCATGTTTTCTGCTGTCCGAAGAGTAAGAAAGTTCAGGGCGATCTCCTGGATATTTATCGGGTATGTCGGCAGAGTTTCGATAGCAGGGAATAAAAAGTTAATTCGGTATCAGGTCTTGAATTTGAAATCGACTGCGCTAATACTGCCGCTCCCCCGGAAGGGGTTCATTAAATGATGGCCTTGTAATAGTAGTCTTGTCTGCTCTTTTGTCGAGTGAGTCACAGGCTATTTTTCCAGTCATTTGTGAAATGGGTTATTTCTTACGATGTAGTGGCACGTGATAGGGATCAGCATCTCGCTGAAATAATAAAGTCATTGATGTCTGATGACCATAATGGAGAGGTATAACCGATGATTTCCACTGATGTGATATTGAAAAAGCTTGAGTCCACCGTTGATGCCTGCCTGGATGCAGAATTCAAGAAAGACAGCATCATGGGCGAGTTCCACCAGGGTGACTGGTTCAATGAGCATTACTACAAGCGCCACATCCTGGAGTGCGTAATCCGCATTCACATGAACAACGAACTGGATGCACGTGCTGTTCAGGTTGCCGCCGTCGACAATATCTCGGCTGCCAAACAACTCTCCTACTATCTGTACGATGAGTTTGGTCATGATGAAATGTTCGGTCAGGATCTCATCACCTACGGTTATTCCAAATCCGATGTCCAGGCCGAGTTTGCCTTTCCGGAAACCTGGAAACTGATGGGCTACCTGAACCTGTGCGTCAGCAAGTTCGGCCCGCTGCCGGCGATCACCTGGGACTGGTTCCTGGAGTACTACGGCGACAAATACAGCTCGTTCATCACCCAGAAAGCCAGCGCCAGCATGGGCCAGCCAGCGGTGAGTGGCGCAGCCTCCCACGTCGCGTTCGACGAGGCGGAAGACCATAGCGGCATGATGAACAACATGCTGGCCTCGGTCATCAAGGATGAAAAGGATCTGGACAAGGCCGTTGTCCATATCAAGGCGTTCATCCCGATGGTGGGCGAATACTTCCAGGCTCTGCGTGCTTCAACGCTTTAATACACATCACTGAAGGCCGGTGTAATGGCAACTTATAGTGTCCGCGTTGGAGAGCAGACCTACACCGCCGACAGCAGGCAGCCTCTTATTGATGCAATCCCCTCCGGAACGCTCGTAAAAGGTTGCCTTAAAGGTGTGTGCAGAGTGTGTCGATGCCGATTGGTGTCAGGCCGCGTTCTGGAAGACGGTGTGGAAGTTGCAGTGCAAAGCGAATTTCTGCCCTGTATAAGCAGGGCAGAAACGGATATTGATATTGTCCCCGCTATCAGCAGCTTTCATGCCGCCAGGCTCAAAAGTAAAACGTATTTGTCCGAACAGGTCATGGAAGTCGTCCTGGAGGTCAAACGGGTTTTTTATAACGCCAAATCCGTCGTGACGTTGAAGCATCCCGATACTTCAGCGGTGCGTAATTATTCCGTCGTCATACTCGGCAAGAAAGCGTATGACAGCATCACGTTTCATGTGAAGTTGCGCCCCGGCGGACTGTTCTCAAGTCTGTTTGCAACAGTGTCCGTTGGCGACCGACTGGAATACTCCATCGTCAGTCCTTCCTTGCCTGATTATGAAAATGCCATGAGCCGCTTGAATATTGTCAGCGGTGGCAGCGGCATGGGAGCGGCGTTGAGCCGTGCGCAGGAGTTGGTGCTGAAACACAATATCGGTGAAGTTGAAGTGTATGCCGTCAATCGCACCAGTCTTTCCGTCTACCACTCAGGCTGTATTGAAAGGTTTCGTAGTTCCGTCGAATGCAAGGTCAATGTCGTCAACATTCCTTTCCCTGACTGGACCTGTGCGGATTTCGATATTGGCGAACACTTGACAGTGGATGCGCTGACAGTGGGTGTCGGGTCGGATCTGGTAATCGGCAAGCTCAAGAACCTTCCCTTATGTGAACTCGAAAGTTTTGGATAGTCGGAGACTGAACAATGTCCATAGTTGTCATCGATCCTGTTTCATCCGGCATCAACTATCTCAATGCAGCGCAGCAACTGGGCGTTGATGTGTATGTCTTTTCCGTTGACGGGGGCGAGCAGGAGCTTGATTCCGGGCAGCGCGACAAGATTCGCCAGATCATCCGGATCGACACGGGCGATTTCGACGCGCAGATGACGGCAATCAATGAGCTGGGAACTGTCAGCGCCATTCTTCCCGGGGTGGAGTATGCCGTTGCGATGGCTGCCAGCCTGGGCGCTGCGCAAGGCAAGACGCATCTTGGCGACAACGCCGTGCAGCAAGTGCGCAACAAGTTCAACTTTCGCAGTTGCCTGACCGAAAAGGGGCTCAGCGATATCGGCTTTTTTCTGCTCAGCACCGATGATCCGGTGACAGTGCCCGCAGGTTTCAGCTTTCCGGCAGTGGTCAAACCGGTGGACATGGCCGGGAGCATTGGCGTACGCAAGCTTTATAACCAGCAAGAGTTGGTCGAGGCCGTCAATGCCTTTCGCCAGTCGCTGCCGAACGACACAGGCTTTACCGCCAGCGGACGCCTGATCGTTGAAGAGTACATTCCCGGCAACGAATACAGCATCGAAGGTGTAGTGCGCAGGGACGCAAGTGTCACCATCGCCTCCATCACTGAAAAGCTGCTCGGCTCGGAGCCTTACTTTGTCGAGATCGGCCACATTGTCGGCCAGGGCTACGATGAAGCGTTTCGCAGCACCCTGACCGACTATGCGCTGGCGGTGCTGGATGCCATCAGCCTGAATGTCGGCCCCTTCCATCTTGAGCTGCGGGTTACGCCTCAAGGCCAGCCGGTGGCGGTCGAACTGGCGGCTCGTCTTCCGGGCGACAGCATCGTCGAACTGATCAAGCGGGCCAGCGGAATCGATCTGGCCCTCGAAACGCTCTGTGAATATCTGAGCATCGATAAACCTGTCGTACCACAGACGAGCGGTGTCAGTGCCATCGCCTTCATTCCCCGCGGCGAGAAAAGCGAATTTACCCGGCTGCACGGCCTCGGTGAGCTTATCGACAGTCCGTATTACCTCTCGCATCAGATCTACTTCAGTACCGGCGACGCGCTGGGCTCGGATCAGGACTGGACCTCCCGGGTTGGCTACGTGATGTTCGGTGGCGCGGATGAGGATGCGGTCAGAAGCCTGGTCGGGCGGGTACACAACGAGGTAGCAATCGTATGAAGCATGTTCTGATCATTAACCGCTACGATGACGAGCTTTCCGATTACCGCAAATACATTGATCACGCTCAGGTCGACGTTTCCTATATTTCCCTGGCGGGGCGTGCGGGGCTGATCGATCCGAAGGTCAGTTTCAAAGTGGTTGAACTCGGCGCACTGGATGCCGACGTGATTCTGCAGGAAGCGCAGGCCATTCATCGTCTGCACGCCATCGATTTTGTCATCGCTTTCTCGGAATACGATCTGGATGCCGCTGCACTGGTGCGTACCGAGCTGAATATCAGTGGTGCGAAAATCGCTGACAACCTGCTGTGCCGGAACAAGGCCAGCATGAAAGAAGCGTTGAAGGGCTCGGCGGTACGCTATCCGCAGTACCGGAATGTGTTGTCGCGTCAGGATGTCGAGGTGTTCTGCCACGAGCACGGTTACCCGGTCATCCTCAAACCCCAGGTTGGCGCGGCCTCCGATGGTGTCGTGAAGATCGATCGACTGACCGATATCCCTGACCTGCTGGATTTCACCGGCTATGAAGTTGAAGAGTACATAGAAGGCGATATTTATCATGTCGACGCCATTCTGGCAGGTGACAGTACGCCTTACTTCAAGGTGTCGAAATATCTGAACACCTGCCTGGATTTCCGCAACGGCCAGCCGCTGGGCTCGGTGGCCGTGGATGACTCCCGGTTCATCGAGGCGGTGAAGGCTTTTACCCGGGAAGTCTGTGTGCGGCTGAACCTCAAGGACCAGGCCATCCATCTGGAGCTTATCGAGCGGCGTGGCGAACTGGTGTTTCTGGAGATTGGTGGTCGGGTCGGCGGTGGCGAGATTCCGTTTGTCGCCATGCGCAGCGAGGGCATCGACCTGTATGAGTTGTGGACCCGTGCTGCGCTCAAGGACCCGGTTGCGCCTGTCAAAAACCGCATCACCGGTTTTCTGATGATGCCCAACCCGTTTACCGGTGGCTTTGCCTTCGACCCGAAGATGCAGCTGTCACACCCGCTGCTGACCTACAGCAGCATCCAGCGGCAAGGCGAATCCAGCGGGTTCAGCTACGAAGAAATCCCCGCCCGGCTGCACTTCGAGGGTGAGACGCAGGCTGAGGTGGAGGAAGCCATCCTCTATTGCATGGACGTTCTTCAGACTTCCATTCGCGCCGGTTCACTGCAGGAAGCGGGCTGATGAAGGTTCTCCTGCAACTTCCCTCCATTGCACAACCCGTGGCCATGTCGGTATTCATGGAGGCGCAGCAGCCTTACTCACTGCGCCAGGCCGATGCCGATGTGCTGGCTCTGGCTGCATCGTTCAATGCGGCAGGTATCCCGACGGCTTTTCTGTCCGACGCACTGTTCAACGAAGAAGCGCCGCACGTCTCGCTGGAGGATATGCGGCAACTGGCCGGCAACGCGCTGCGCTTTGCTGACGATATTCCACAGGAGCGCCAGCGCCTTGCCCATGAGCAATTGACGCGCAGCAGTCGCCAGGAGCTGGCGCAAATCATCATCAACCAGCCGAAACTTCGACTGCATTACGATGATGAACTGGGCCGGATCAGCCCTGACGCCACTTACGAGACTTACGAGATTCACCCGCTGTACGGGTTGCTGTTCCCGCGGGACCACTTCATGAACGTCGGCGGCCAGCCGGTTTTCGGGCGCCTGAAACGCCAGGACCGGGCCCGTGAAGTCGACGTGGTGAAAAAGGTCGTTGCTGCCCATGGCTATTCCCTTGTGGAGCTCGATCATGTGCTCGAAGGCGGTGACTATCAGGAGAACGAGCGTGTGTCGGTGATCAACACCGGCTTTCGGACTCAGGTCGAGACGCTGCACTTCTTGCTGGAGTCTGGCCTGCTCAAGAGCGATGTCGTGCTGGCGGTCGAGGATGGCTGGCACAACCCCGAACAGTTTCACCTCGACCACTATGTAGCCCTGTTGCGCGGTGACTTGCTGATCGACGCGAGAAGGGCGGACGCCATCGATCGCTCACGGGTCAGCGTCTATCGCCGCACGTCTTCGGGATGGCAGCTTGAGCAAGAGAACCTGACGTTACGTCAGGCCGCAGAGGCTGCGGATCTTGAGCCGGTATTGCTGGACGAGTCGATGATGTCGGCCTGGTGCGCCAATGCGTTCTCTCTGGGCGAGCATGTCTGGATCGATCACAACGCGCCCCCGGTTCTGCTGGATCGGTTGTCGGCACGTGGCTATGAGGTCCATCGGGTCTCTTTCGCCGAACACCAGAAGCAATTTGGCGGCATTCATTGCGCCACCCAACTCATATAACTGCTTGTATAACTTCGAGGACCCGTCATGACGGTGGGTAATAAGTCTGTTCTGCCCGTTCTGGCACTGATCGTCAGCACCATCGGTGTGGCGTCGGCGATTGCATTCGTCAAACTCAGCGAGGTGGATGCCACTTCGACACTGATGCTGCGCATGTTCATCGCAGGCGGCATGGCCTATGCATTTACCGCTTTGCCGCCCGGCAAGAGCCCGGAGGTGGAAAACCTCGCGCCGGGTCGCAGCCGCAGAACCATGCTGGCATTGTTGCTGCTGTCGGGCGTGGTGTCGTGCATCGATCTGCTATCCAACCACTGGGCCGTGAAACTGACCAGCATGGCCAATACCTCGATCCTGATGAACCTGTCGCCGGTCTTCGTGGCGATTTTGTCCTTTCTGTTTCTCAAGGAAAAAATCGGCACCTCTCAGGTATTGGCGCTGGCCCTGAGTATCGCGGGAGCCTGCCTGCTGGTGTTTGATGGCAGCGCCAGCCTGACATTCTCCAGCCAGGGCGTCACCGGCGACCTGTTGGCCCTCAATTCGGCGTTGTTCTATGCGATCTATCTGATCCTGATCAAATCCCTTCGCGACTGCTTTTCGTCCCGCAAGATCATCATCTGGAACAGCTTCACCTGTGCCTTGCTGCTGTTGCCGGTGGCCCTGCTCACCAGTCAGCAGATTCTGCCGGACACCCTTTATGGCTGGATGGTGATTGCGCTGCTGGCCCTGATCAGCCAACTGCTGGGGCACGGGTTGATGGCCTATGCACTGCGCCATGTGGATGTCGTGCTGGCGTCCGTCTCGGCACTGGCTCGTCCGGTGGTCGCGATTCTGATCGGCTTCTTCTTTTTCGATGAAAAGCTGGCAGCGCTGCAATGGGTAGGCGTCGCCGCTGTGCTGCTGGGCGTCTGGTGGTACAAGCGCCCGGCACCGGTGGTTCAGCCTGTCGTCGAAGGCAAGGCCAGCAGCCAGGCCTGAAACTGAAAGTCCTGGCTCCCATGCAATTGTTGCCCGGTCTTTTTTCAACACACCGCTGGCATATTTGGTGTGCAGGACGTCTACTGTGCGGCAGCTAAAAAGCATCATGAGCATGGGAGCGGACGATGAAGCTGTTTTGGGGGCTGGGCAAGTTGTTGACGCTGGGGTTCTGGCTGGTGGTGGTGGTCAATTCGGTCATCGAGGCCCCCAGTCCGTTCGGCACCATGATCAGCATCGCAGGTGCGCTGGTGCTGTTGGCCCATTTGCTGGAGTTGGTCATGTTCAACGGCCGCCTGCGCGGTCGCAAGCATCCTTGGCGTGACCGAGGGAAAATCCTCATTTTCGGTATCTTTCATGTCCAGGCCATCGGTCGTCGTCCAGCGGAGTCCCCTCATGCGTAACCTTCTTCTGCTGACAGTCCTGTTCAGCCCGCTGGCCCTGGCGCAGACCATCAGTGTCGAGTCGCATTCCCTGATGCGCCTGCCGGGTAACAACAATGTCTTGCAGGTCGAGCGTCTGGAAGTGGCGGATTACGGCACCTTGCTCATTCCCTCGAATATTACCGAGGTCAAGGTGGGTGAGCTGGTTCTGGGGCATGAAGCGCGTATCGCCATCGTGCCTGGCTCGCAGACGTTCAGCCTCGTGGTGAACCATGGCGAGCTGGGTACCGGCAGCGAGATCATGGCCCGTGGTGCGCCGGGCACCTTTGAAAAAACGGCCTTGCCGGGGCGCAATCTGATCCTGCGCCTGCAAAGCCTGAACGCCGAGCAACTGACCGTCGATGCTCGTGGCGGCGCCGGTGCGCGAGGCTATGCCGGACTCGATGGTGGCAATGGTCAGGCGCCGGGTTGCGTCTGGGGACAGGCAAGCCGCGGTCATGACGGTGACAATGGCGGCAGTGGCCGTGACGGCGCAGCCGGTGCGCAGGTGCGCCTTGAGTTGCCACAAAGCTTTGCTGCCGAGCGGATCAAGGTCAATGTCGAAGGCGGAGCCCCTGGGCCGGGCGGCGAGGGTGGCAAGCCGGGCAAGGGCGGAGAATCCAAGGGCTGCATCGTTTATCGGGCCGATGGCGGCAAGCCGGGCAAACCCGGTCAAACGGGTCAGCCAGGTGCCGCAGGACCTGCCGGAACACTGAATTTGCAGCGTCTGTAACGTAACCTCGTCAGGCCCGGTGCAAGTTTTTGTAGGGCCTGGCTGATGTTGCGGACAGATTTTTCCCTTCAGAAAGTCGGCCGTGCCGCTGCAATCGCAACCACGGTCAGGCCCACGATCAGGTTGATGCCCACCAGACGCCTGATCCTGCCCAGTGCCGCAGCACCCTCGGCCCATTGCCCGGCCTCTACGGCGCGCTGCAACTCCGGTAGCTGCAACGACTGGATACGCAGAAACAGTGCGACCATCACCACATACAATCCCATCATGACCTGCACGTAGCGTGGGGCTGTCTCGAAACTGGTGAAGTTCAGCTGGATCATGCCGACGCCGGTGATGGGCAATACCACGATGGCGGCCCAGACCCAGACGAAAAACCGAGGAAACACCTGGAGCCACAATTTCAGGCGCAACGGACCTTCCAGTGCCGAACCGACGGCCGGTCGCAGGACCATCCAGGCGAAAAACATCCCGCCAACCCAGACCAGGGCGGCCAGAACATGCAGTGTGTAGACAGGGGCGAAAGCGGTCATCAGGTACTCCGTTCTGCGCGGATGGATTTAGCGCGGTATGATAGCGCCCACTCAGAACCACTGAAAATTTATCCAGCCTTTTTTGCCGTGCCGCCGAACCCGAGACAATGATCAGTACCGAATTGAAATCCCAGATACAGGGCGCCTACTCGCGTTTCCTCGAAGCCAAGAGCCTCAAGCCTCGCTATGGCCAGCGTTTGATGATCGCCGAGGTCGCCAAGGTGCTGGGCGATATCGATACCGATGAAGAAGGACGACGTTCGGGCGACCCGGCTGTGGTTGCGGTGGAAGCGGGCACCGGTACCGGGAAAACTGTGGCCTACGCCATCGCCTCGATACCGGCGGCGAAGGCGGCGGGCAAGCGGCTGGTCATCGCCACGGCCACCGTCGCCCTGCAGGAGCAGATCGTCTACAAGGATCTGCCCGACCTCATGCGCAACAGCGGCCTGAGTTTCAGTTTCGCCCTGGCCAAGGGGCGCGGTCGCTACATGTGCCTGTCCAAGCTCGACATGCTGTTGCAGGAAGGCGATTCGGCCAATGCCACGGCGCAACTGTTCGAGGAAGAGGGCTTCAAGATCGAGGTCGACGAAGCCAGCCAGAAACTCTTTACCAGCATGCTCCAGAAGCTGGCCGGCAATAAATGGGATGGCGACCGCGACAGCTGGCCCCAGGAACTGGCCGATCAGGACTGGGCGCGCCTGACCACCGACCACAGCCAGTGTACCAACCGTCATTGCCCGAACTTCCAACAGTGTGCGTTCTACAAGGCCCGCGAAGGCATGGGCAAGGTGGATGTGATCGTCACCAACCACGACATGGTGCTGGCAGACCTGGCACTGGGCGGCGGCGCGGTGCTGCCCGATCCCCGCGACACCATGTATGTGTTCGACGAGGCTCACCACCTGCCGGATAAAGCCATCGGCCACTTTGCCCACTATACCCGGCTGCGCTCCACGGCCGACTGGCTGGAGCAGACGGCCAAGAACCTGGCCAAGCTCCTGGCCCAGCACCCGCTGCCCGGCGATCTGGGCAAGCTGATCGAACAGGTGCCGGAACTGGCACGGGAGATCAAGGGGCATCAGCAATTCATGTTCGGTGCCTGCGAACAACTGGCCGATTTCCGCGCCGGTGAAGACATGCAGGGCCGCGAGCGTCCACGCCATCGTTTCGTGGGCGGCGTCATTCCCGAGCACATTCGCGAGATGGGCATCGAGTTGAAGAAGGGCTTTGCGCGCCTGGACGATCTGTTCACCCGGCTCACCGAACTGCTCAAGGACGGCATGGATGGCGAGGTCAATATCGGCATCGCCAGCCATCAGGCCGAAGAATGGTATCCACTGTTCGGCAGCCTGCTGGCTCGCGCCCATGGCAACTGGGAATTGTGGACTGCCTTTACCGCCGAAGACCCGGAAGACAGCCCGCCGATGGCGCGCTGGTTGACCCTGGCGGACAGCGGCGCGTTGTTCGATATCGAGGTCAATGCAAGCCCGATCCTGGCGGCCGAAATGTTGCGGCGCAATCTCTGGAACATCGCCTATGGGGCCTTGGTCACTTCCGCGACCCTGACGGCGCTGGGCAAGTTCGATCGTTATCGCATGCGTGCCGGGTTACCAAAAGGCGCCGTAACGGCGATTGTTCCCAGCCCGTTCCACCATGCCGATGCCGGCCTGCTGCGGGTGCCTGACCTCAAGGCCGACCCTCGCGATGCAGCCGCGCACACGGCAGCCATCATTCGTGAATTGCCGGATCTGGTGGAAGGCTCTCGCGGTACGCTGGTGCTGTTTTCATCTCGCAAACAGATGCAGGACGTCTTCGACGGCCTGGACCGCGACTGGCGCAAGCAGGTCTTCATTCAGGGCAACCTGTCCAAGCAGGAAACCCTCAACAAGCACAAGGCGAGGGTTGATGGCGGCGATTCCAGCGTGCTGTTCGGGCTGGCCAGTTTTGCCGAAGGTGTGGACTTGCCCGGTGCGTATTGCGAGCACGTGGTCATCGCCAAGATTCCATTCGCGGTGCCGGATGATCCTGTGGAAGCTGCGCTGGCGGAGTGGATCGAAGCCCGTGGCGGCAATCCGTTCATGGAAATCGCTGTGCCCGATGCTTCGCTGCGCCTGATTCAGGCCTGTGGCCGGTTGCTGCGTACCGAAGAGGATCGCGGCACCATCACCTTGCTGGACCGGCGTGTGGTGACGCAACGCTATGGCAAGGCGATCCTCAATGCGCTGCCACCGTTCCATCGGGAAATTTCCTGACGTGTGCAGGTGTTTGCGGATTTCCCTGCCTTTCGCGAATGAATTCGCTCCCACCCGGTAGGAGCGAATTCATTCGCGAGACATTCCCAAAGCCGCCAATCGCTGAAACAATGCACGCCTTTTCAGACAACAGTCTTGCGGGAGCCAGCGGGTGCAGATTCAGGGCTATTTCGAGCTTAAATTTGAAGCAGTGCGTGAAGCGTTCGCTGCGCTTTTCGACGACCCTCAGGAACGTGGCGCGGCGTTGTGCATTCAGGTCGGTGGCGAAACCGTCATAGACCTCTGGGCCGGTACCGCCGACAAGGACGGCGCGCAGGCCTGGCACAGCGATACCATTGCCAACCTGTTTTCCTGCACCAAGACCTTTGCAGCGGTTGCTGCCCTGCAACTGGTGGATGAGGGCAAGCTGAATCTGGACGAGCCCGTTGCCCGGCTCTGGCCCGAGTTTGCAGCAGCAGGCAAGGGCTCGATCACCTTGCGCCAGTTGCTGTGCCACCAAGCCGGTTTACCTGCCTTGCGCGAACAACTGCCCGCGACCGCCCTTTATGAATGGGACACCATGACAACGGCCCTGGCGGCCGAGCAACCCTGGTGGACGCCAGGCCAGGGTCATGGCTATGCGGCCATCACTTATGGCTGGCTGATCGGCGAGATGCTGCGCCGTGCCGACGGGCGTGGCCCGGGTGAATCCATTGTGGCGCGGGTCGCAAAACCTCTGGGGCTCGACTTCCATGTCGGGCTGGCCGATGAAGAGTTCGACCGCGTGGCCCATATCGCCCGCAGCAAGGGCAATATGGGGGACGAAGCTGCCCAGCGCTTGCTGCAGGCACTCATGCGCGAGCCTGAGGCCATCGCCACCAAGGCTTTCACTAACCCGCCTTCGATCATGACCAGCACCAACAAGCCTGAATGGCGGCGCATGCAGCAGCCGGCGGCCAATGGCCATGGCCATGCGCGCAGCCTTGCCGGGTTCTACAACGGCCTGCTCGATGGCAGCCTGATTGAGGCCGAACTGCTCAATGAAATGACCCGCGAGCACAGCGTCGGTCAGGACAAGACCCTGATGACCTCCACACGTTTTGGCCTGGGGTGCATGCTCGACCAGCCAGGCGTGCCCAACGCCACTTACGGCCTGGGGCCAAAGGCGTTCGGGCATCCGGGCGCAGGCGGTTCGGTGGGCTTTGCCGACCCTGATTACGAGGTCGCTTTCGGCTTTGTCACACACACGCTGGGGCCTTACGTGCTGATGGATCCGCGTGCCCAGAAGCTGGTCAGGACTCTGCGTGAGTGTTTGCAGTAACTATCGCTCATAAGTGCTTGTTTCATACCGACTGTCAGTTAGTGAGGTGTAACAGGAACCGTACGACGGTTTCTTTTTCCAACTGAGTCTTTATGCGTGTTATACGGACGTAGCCAAGTTCATACGTCCCTTGTTATCAATACTGCTGTGGGTCATCCATGTTATCCAATAAAAGTCTCGTTCTCGCTCTGTGCATTGCCGTAACCGGCTGTGCCCAAACCCCTAAAACCGATTCTGCCGATGTTGCCGATACTGGAAGCCATTGGTGGCAGTTTGGTTTTGGCAAGGATGCTCCAGCGGATGTAGCAAAAACTCCTGCTCCGGCGTCGGCCCCGGCGCCTCAAAAGGCGCCTGTGGTTGCCGATTCCCTCGCCAAGACTGAAAAGAGCAACCCGTGGTATTGGCCGTTCGGCAGCAGTGACGACATCAAGAAGGACGAGCCCAAGGCTGCTCCGATGCCCGACCCGAAAATCACCCAGGCCTGGCTCGACGAGTACGAGCCGCGCCTGCGTGCGGCGATCAAGGACAGCCCGTTCGAGCTGGAGCGACGTGAAGACCTGCTGGCCATCACCGCGCCGGTCGACACTTCGTTCAACCCTGACCGCCCAGCCATGTTGCTGCCCGTGACCCTTGGCCCGATCACCCGTCTGGCAAAGGCTGTCGAAGGTGACTCCAAGGCTGCCGTACTGGTGCTTGGCCATGCCGACACTTCGGGTGTCGCGGCTGCCAACCAGAAAATCAGCCAGGAACGTGCACAATCCGTTGCTGCGATCTTCCGCCTCAGTGGTCTGGAGCGTAATCGCCTGAGCCTGCGCGGCATGGGTGCCGTGATGCCTCGTGCTGCCAACGACAGCGCCCAGGGCCGCTCGCTCAACCGTCGTGTCGAAATCCTGCTGACACCTCAGGACACCATGGTTGCGCTGATGAGCAAATACGCCTTGCCACCGGCCACACCGACCATGGTTGCGACTCAGGACGTCAAGCCTGTCGTGCCCCCAGCGCCTGCTCCGGCCAAGAAAGCGGCTGCGACCAAGAAGGACACAGCCAAGGCCTCCACGACCAAGAAGGCTGCACCCGCCAAGAAAGCTGCCCCGGCCAAATCCACGGCGCCAGCCAAGAAAACCACGGCAGCCAAGGACGCTCCAGCCAAAGCCGCGCCTGCCAAGGATGCAGCCAGGAAAACCGGCGATCAGGCCAGCAACTGATCGCCTGACTGACCCGTATCATTCCCTCAGGGGAGTGTTCGGGTCAGACTTCGCATTATTTCGGTGAAGGAACCCGTCATGACCCAAGCCCTGGCCGATATGCGCCGTGATTATGCTCGCGATGGTTTGACCGAAGCGCAGGCACCCGATGAACCCTTCGCCCTGTTTCATCAATGGTTTGATGAAGCGGTCAAGACCGAACAGCCACCTGTAGAAGCCAATGCTATGACCCTGGCGACGGTTGATGAAGAGGGGCGTCCGCATTGCCGGGTGCTGCTGCTCAAGGGGCTGGATACACTGGGCTTCACCTTTTTCACCAACTATGACAGTGCCAAGGGGCAGCACCTGGCTGCTCGTCCGTTTGCTGCCATGACGTTCTTCTGGCCGACCCTTGAGCGTCAGGTGCGTATCGAAGGGCGTGTGGTCAAGGTCAGTGCGCAAGAGTCAGATGCGTATTTCCAGGTTCGCCCACTGGGCAGTCGCCTGGGCGCCTGGGCATCACCGCAAAGTCGCGTCATAGCCGATCGTGCAGAGCTTGAAGGCATGATCAAACAGACCGAGCAGCGTTTTCTCGATACACAGCCTCATTGCCCGGACCATTGGGGCGGCTATCGTCTTTTGCCTGAGCGGATCGAGTTCTGGCAGGGACGTCCAAGTCGTTTGCATGATCGTTTGAACTATCGTTTGATAGACGATCAATGGACACGGGAACGTCTGGCACCCTGAGCTTTAATTAAACGAACAATGAGTGACACCCAGCCACCATGCGTGGGAATTATTCTGTTACCAGGTCGTCATAGCGCTACACGTGGCGTCGCTGTATGACACCTGAATGAACTTAAATTGCAGGAACGGGGCCGTGACAGCGTCGACAGGGCGGAGTCTAATGGCCACTGGTTCCTTTGGAGATGCCTTTATGCGCAAGTCTGCTTTTCTGGCCGCCTCGTTCACCGCGATGGCGCTGACACTGGGCGGCTGTACCTCGAATCTCACCGGTGATTCCTACTCCCGTGACGAAGCCAGGACTGTACAGACCGTTCGCCTGGGTACTGTCGAATCTCTGCGACCTGTCAAAATCGAAGGCACCAAGACGCCAATCGGTGCCGGTGCCGGTGCCGTGGTCGGTGGTGTAGGCGGTAGCGCCATTGGTGGTGGGCGCGGTAGTGTTGTTGCGGCGGTGATCGGTGCTGTTGCCGGTGGTCTGCTCGGCTCCATGACCGAAGAAGGCCTGACCCGTACTCAAGGTGTTGAAATCACCGTGCGTGAAGACGACGGCAGCATGCGTGCCTACGTGCAGCAGGTTCAGGAAAACGAGATTTTCCGTGTCGGCGAGCGCGTGCGCATCATGACCGTCAATGGCACGAGCCGTGTATCGCACTGATCTGTCTGACAGCCAGTCATGAAAAACCCGAGCCTTGGCTCGGGTTTTTTATTTATGGGGGTAACTACACCCGGTTCTTTCTGCTGCACATGAGCATGACGGCATAGCCCATCAGTGCCGAGAGAATGGAGCCGGTGAGAATGCCCATGCGATCTTCTCCCGCGTAGTCACTGACGCCAGCCTCGAAGGCCAGCGAGCCCACGAACAGGCTCATGGTGAAACCGATCCCGCAGAGGATCGAAACGCCCAGCACCTGTCCCCAGTTGGCTTCGCTCGGCAGTTTCGCCAGGCCTGTCTGGATCGCCAGCCAGGTCAGCCCGAAGACTCCCAGCGTCTTGCCGATCAACAGGCCTGCCGCAATCCCCATGGGTACTGGATGGGTAAAACTGTCCAGCGTAATGCCTGTCAGTGAAACACCGGCATTGGCAAAGGCGAAGAGCGGCAGGATTCCATAGGCGACCCACGGGTGCAGCCCATGCTCCAGGCTCAGCAGGGGTGACGCTTTTTCGGTTTTGGTGCGCAGCGGTATGCAGAAGGCCAGGACCACGCCGGCCAGCGTCGCATGGACGCCACTTTTAAGTACACACACCCACAGCACGAGGCCGATCAGCAGGTAAGGCCCCAGCTTGGCCACGCCGAGCCGGTTCATCGCGATCAGGGCCACAATGGATATACCCGCGAGGATCAGCGACAGGCTCGACAGTTCGCCTGAGTAGAACAGCGCAATGACGATGATCGCGCCAAGGTCGTCGATGATGGCGAGGGTCATGAGGAACAGTTTGAGTGACACCGGTACGCGCTTGCCGAGCAGTGCGAGCACGCCCAGGGCAAAGGCGATATCGGTCGCCATGGGAATGGCCCAGCCACCCAGGGCGGCAGGGTTGTCCTTGTTGAGCGCGTAATAGATGAGCGCCGGAACAACCATGCCGCCAATGGCTGCAGCACCCGGCAATACCACTTGCGAGGGGCGGGACAGATGGCCTTCAAGCAGTTCGCGCTTCACCTCAAGCCCGATGACCAGAAAGAACAGTGCCATCAAGCCATCGTTGATCCACAACAACAGGGGCTTGGCGATCTTGATTGCGCCAATCTGGGCTACTACCGGGATATTGAGGAATTCGTTGTACAACCATGACAACGGCGAGTTATTGATAATCAGGGCCAGGGCAGCAGCAGCGATCAGCAGCAAGCCACCTGCTGCCTCAAGTTGAAAGAAACGTATGATCGTATTTCGCATCGGTGCGGTTATGCTCCATGGTTTCAAGGAAAAAGCCCGCTACCCTAACGTTTACCTGCCGGGGTTAAAACAAAAGTTATATTCGTTTTGGTTCTAAAGGTAACGGCCCTGTTGCAGTTTCTGAAGTCTAACAATTGTGTAACTTATTAAGTCTTAACTGTGCCTGTTTTGGCTGTAGGTTATTTCCTAAAATCTTGCTCTCAATAACTTTGTGTAACTTCCGGTCATTCGGAATAGAAGAGCAGTCAGTCCATGATCGATAACCGTCCCTGGTCCCGCGAAGCCATTCGTATCATCGAAGCAGACTTCCAGCGCAGCGCTGACACTCACTTGATTCCCTTGCCTCTGCCAGGGTTGCCCGGCGTGGAGCTGTACTTCAAGGACGAGTCCAGCCATCCCACCGGCAGCCTCAAGCATCGTCTGGCGCGTTCGCTGTTTCTGTATGCGCTGTGCAATGGCTGGCTCAAGGCTGGAGCGCCGGTGATCGAGGCGTCCAGCGGTTCCACGGCGATTTCCGAGGCTTACTTCGCCCGCTTGCTGGGCCTGCCGTTCGTGGCAGTGATGCCAGCGAGCACTTCTCGGGCGAAGATCGAGCAGATTGCTTTCTATGGGGGCAAGAGCCATCTGGTTCAGGATCCGACGCAGATCTATGCCGAGTCCGAAAGGCTGGCACGGGAAACCGGCGGGCATTTCATGGACCAGTTCACCTATGCCGAGCGGGCCACCGACTGGCGTGCGAACAACAACATCGCCGAGTCGATCTATCAGCAACTGCGCTTTGAAAAGCACCCGGAGCCGACCTGGCTGATTTCCAGCCCTGGTACGGGCGGCACGACGGCGACGCTGGGGCGTTACGTTCGTTATCGCCAGCACGCCACGCGAGTGTTGTGCGCCGACGCCGAGCGTTCGGTGTTCTTCGATTATTACTGCAGCGGCGATGCCAGCCTGCGCCTGGAGTGCGGGTCGCGCATCGAAGGCATTGGCAGGCCGCGTGTCGAGGCTTCGTTCCTGCCCAATGTGATCGACGCCATGGTCAAGGTGCCGGATGCGCTGTCACTGGCGGCCATGCATTACCTGGCCGGACGGTTGGGGCGCAAGGTCGGCGGGTCAAGCGGCACCAACCTCATCGGCGCACTGCTGGCTGCCCGGCAGATGGTCGAAGCGGGAGAGGAAGGCTCGATCGTGGCGATTCTGTGCGACGGTGGCGAGCGCTATGCCAGTACCTATTACGATGACGCCTGGCTCAAGGCTCAGGGGTATGAACTGGCCGCTCTGATCGAAGGCATTGCCGCCTGCGCCGAGCAAGGCAAAGCCCTGCCCGATGGTGTGCTGCGCGCGGGCGTGTAGGAGCGAATTTATTCGCGAGGCTTTCGCGAATGAAACGGATCGCCGCCCGGTCGCTCCTACGGCAGGCGGTGGTTATTCGATACCCAACATGCTGCGCGCGAGTCCTTCGGCGATCCGGATGCCGTCCACGCCTGCCGACAGGATGCCGCCGGCATAACCGGCGCCTTCACCTGCCGGGTACAGGCCTTTCACGTTGAGGCTCTGCATGTCCGCGCCACGTGTGATGCGCAGCGGGGCGGAGGTGCGGGTTTCGATGCCGGTCAGGATCGCGTCATGCTGGGCAAAGCCTTTGATCTGCTTGTCGAACGCAGGCAATGCTTCGCGAATGGCTTCGATGGCATAAGCGGGCAGGGCGTCGGCCAGGTCCAGCAGCTTCACGCCCGGCTTGTAGGACGGCTCGACGCTGCCCAGTTCGGTGGAAGCCTTGCCGGCAATGAAGTCGCCGACCAGTTGCGCGGGTGCTTCGTAGGTGCCGCCTCCCATCACGAAAGCATGGGATTCCAGGCGCTCCTGAAGTTCGATCCCGGCCAGCGGGCTGCCCGGATAATCTTCAGGTGTAATACCGACCACGATACCCGAGTTGGCGTTGCGCTCGTTGCGTGAGTACTGGCTCATACCGTTGGTGACCACGCGGTTTGGTTCCGAGGTCGCGGCGACCACGGTGCCGCCCGGACACATGCAGAAGCTGTAGACCGAACGACCGTTGCTGGCGTGGTGTACCAGCTTGTAGTCGGCAGCGCCCAGTTTCGGGTGACCGGCGTATTTGCCCAGGCGAGCCCGGTCGATCAGCGATTGCGGGTGCTCGATACGGAAACCTACCGAGAACGGCTTGGCTTCCATGTACACGCCCCGGCTGTGCAGCATGCGGAACGTGTCGCGGGCGCTGTGTCCCAGAGCCAGGATGACGTGGCGCGACTCGATGCGCTCGCCGCTGTCCAGTTCTACACCGTGCAACTGGCCATCTTCGATCAGCAGGTCAGTGACACGCTGCTGGAAGCGCACTTCACCGCCCAGCGCTTCGATCTGCTGACGCATGTTTTCAACGACGCCCGTCAGACGGAAGGTGCCGATGTGGGGTTTGCTGACGTAGAGAATTTCTTCCGGTGCGCCGGCTTTCACGAACTCGTGCAAGACCTTGCGACCATGGAATTTCGGGTCCTTGATCTGGCTGTAGAGCTTGCCGTCGGAAAAGGTCCCGGCACCGCCCTCGCCAAACTGCACGTTGGATTCGGGGTTGAGGATATTCTTGCGCCACAGGCCCCAGGTGTCCTTGGTGCGCTGGCGAACTTCCTTGCCGCGTTCGAGAATGATCGGCTTGAAACCCATCTGGGCCAGCAGCAGCCCGGCGAAAATCCCGCAAGGGCCGAAGCCGACCACGATCGGGCGCTCTTTCAGATCCGCAGGAGCATGGCCTACGACTTTGTAGCTGACATCCGGTGCCGGGCCGACATGGCGGTCATTGGCCAGTTTACGCAGCAGGGCTTCTTCGTCGCGAACCTGGAAGTCGATGGTGTAGATGAAGAACAGCTCGGAGGACTTCTTGCGCGCATCGTAGCTGCGCTTGAACAGGGTGAAGTCCAGCAGTTCGCTGCTGTCGATACCCAGGTGCTGCAACAGGGCAGCGCGCAGGTCTTCGTCCGGGTGATCGATCGGCAGCTTGAGTTCGGTGATTCGTAACATTAAGGGGTCCAGTTTTCGGGCCGCAGGTTCAGCCCGACAGCACTACAAGAACCGGCGATTATAAGCCCTGAACCCCTGTCACGGCGAGTCGGCTGGCCTGATGGCGCATCAATCGTTGCGCGAACCGCCGTAATAGCCGCAGCCACGCTGGGTCTGGCCGTTGACGCGCAGCTCGGCGGTCAGGTGCTGCACCGATCCATTGACACTGTCGACGCAACGCTGCGGAGTGACCCACAGTTCGATACGTTGATTGTTGGCTTCGGTGCTGACGCTGAAGCTGCCGTCGGGCAGTTGTTCTTCAAGATAAGGGAAAGCGAGCGCTTCCTGACCTTCACGCTCCAGAACCATGCCCTTGCCTCCGACATTGACGTTCCAGGCAGGCTTGTTGCCGCTGGCGTGCAGGGTCAGGCGCTTGAAGTTGAGGTCTTCGCAGGACTGGTCGGGACGTTCGACGCGATAGAACTGATACAGGTCCACTTGCCCGTCACTGTTGACGGCCTTGCTGGCAACGAAGTTGCCTCGCAGATCGGCAAACACCTGGCCTTTGCTGTCGGCCAGCGAAGCGGCTTCCTGAAGGATGCCGGTATTGCCGCGATCCTTGACCAGGTAACGGCGTTGCTCATGGCATGGCTTGAACAGCAGTTGTCCGTTTTCCCCGATCAGGTCGCCTTGCATGCGGGTCATGCCGGCGGTAGACACCTTGGTCGCATCCTGCGATTTGCCCAGTGGAAGACCGAGCATCTGGCATCCGGCGAACAGCGGCAAGAGAGCGAATACAAAGGCGGAACGAACAGCGGACATGAGGAGGCCTCCAGATAAGTGCCGCCACGTTACTCAGCCTGCCGCCTCATCACAAGGGCTGTGAGGGTGGGAGCGAATTTATTCGCGAAGCTTCGCGGATAAATCCGCTCCCACACCCAAAGATCAGCCGCCCAGGTAGGCATCCCGGACTTTCGGGTCCACCAGCAGTTCTTCGCCGGAGCCCTGCATCACCACGCGACCGTTCTCCAGAACATAGGCGCGGTCGGCGATTTTCAGGGCCTGGTTGGCGTTCTGCTCAACGAGGAACACGGTCACGCCATCACGACGCAGTTGTTCGACGATCTCGAAAATCTGCTGAATGATGATCGGGGCCAGACCCAGCGACGGTTCGTCCAGCAACAGCAGCTTGGGCTTGCTCATCAGCGCACGGCCGATGGCGAGCATCTGCTGTTCGCCACCAGACATGGTGCCGCCGCGTTGAGTGAAGCGTTCCTTGAGGCGAGGGAACAGGTGCAGAACCTTGTCCATCTGTTCCTGATAGTCGCCTTTTTCAGTGAAGAAACCACCCATGGCCAGGTTCTCTTCGACGGTCAGGCGGGCGAACACGCGGCGGCCTTCCGGCACGACGGCGATGCTCTTGCGCATGATGACCGACGACTCCAGGCCCACCAGTTCCTCGCCCATGTAGCGAATGCTGCCGCTATGGGCGCGAGGTGATCCGCACAACGTCATCAACAGCGTGGACTTGCCTGCGCCGTTGGCACCGATCAGGGTGACGATCTCGCCCTTGCGGACTTCGACGTTGATGTCGTGCAGCGCCTGGATCTTGCCGTAGAAGGTGGAAACGTTTTCAAACTGCAGCATTTACGCTTCCCCCAGGTAGGCTTTGATCACTTCAGGATTGTCGCGGATCTCTTGTGGTGTGCCGTCGGCCAGAGGCGTGCCCTGGTTGATCACCACGATATGGTCGGAAATGCTCATGACCAGTTTCATGTCGTGCTCGATCAGCAGGACCGTGGCGTTGTGATCGTTGCGCAGCACGCCGATCAGCGCCTTGAGGTCTTCTGTTTCCTTGGGGTTCAGACCGGCTGCCGGCTCGTCGAGCATCAGGATGCGCGGACGGGTCATCATGCAGCGGGCGATTTCCAGGCGGCGTTGCTGACCGTAGGCCAGGGTGCCAGCCGCCCGGTTGGCGAACTCCTTGAGATTCACGGCTTCCAGCCAGTGCTCGGCATAGTCCATGGCCTCGCGCTCGCTTCTGCGGAACGCCGGGGTCTTGAACAAGCCGGACAGGAAGTTGGTGTTCAGGTGCCGATGCTGGGCGACCAGCAGGTTTTCCACGGCGGTCATTTCCTTGAACAGACGCACGTTCTGGAAGGTCCGGACCACGCCTTTGCGGGCGATCTCGTGGCCGGCAAGGCCCTGGATCGGCTCGCCATCAAGCAGGATGGTGCCCGCCGTCGGCTTGTAGAAACCGGTCAGGCAGTTGAATACCGTGGTCTTGCCGGCGCCGTTGGGGCCGATCATCGACACGACTTGCTTTTCATTGACGGTCAGGCCAACGCCGTTGACGGCCAGCAGGCCACCAAAGCGCATGCTCAGACCCGATGCTTGCAGTAATGGACGGCTCATTTACGCAGCTCCATGTGAGGGCGCTGCATAGGCAGGAAACCTTGAGGACGCCAGATCATCATCAGCACCATCATGGCGCCGAACATCAACATGCGGTATTCGCTGAACTCACGCATCAACTCGGGCAGCAGGATCATCACGATGGCTGCGAGGATCACGCCAAGCTGCGAGCCCATGCCGCCCAGGACGACGATGGCCAGAATGATGGCCGACTCGATGAAGGTGAAAGACTCCGGCGTCACCAGACCCTGGCGGGCAGCGAAGAAGCTACCGGCGAAACCTGCGAATGCAGCGCCCAGGGTGAAGGCCGACAACTTGATGACCGTCGGATTCAAGCCCAGAGCCCGACAGGCGATTTCGTCTTCGCGCAGCGCTTCCCAGGCACGGCCGATAGGCATGCGCAGCAGGCGGTTGATGACGAACAGTGCAGCCAGAGCCAGCAGCAGGGCAACCAGATAGAGGAAGATCACCTTGTTGATCGAGTTGTAGGTCAGGCCGAAGAACTCGTGGAAGGTCTGCATGCCTTCAGCCGCCTTGCGCTCGAACGTCAGGCCGAAAAAGGTCGGTTTTTCGATGTTGCTGATGCCGTTCGGGCCGCCGGTGAATTCGGTCATGTTGCGCAGCAGCAGACGAATGATTTCACCGAAGCCCAGGGTCACGATGGCCAGATAGTCACCGCGCAGGCGCAATACCGGGAACCCCAGCAGGAAACCGAACAGCGCAGCCATCAACCCCGCAATCGGCAGGCAGATCCAGAAACCCAGGCCGAAGTAGTGGGAGAGCATGGCGTAGCTGTAGGCGCCGACGGCATAGAAGCCGACATAACCCAGGTCCAGCAGGCCGGCCAGACCGACCACGATGTTCAGGCCCAGGCCCAGCATCACGTAGATCAGGATCAGTGTCGCGATGTCCACCGCGCCACGGGAGCCGAAGAACGGCCAGACCAGTGCAACCATGACCAGTGCCAGAATGAACCAGCGCTGGGTGCTCGGCAGTGTCAGGAAGTTGCTGGCCTTGGACGGGACGCTCGGCAGACTTGGCGACGCGCGCCAGGCAGCCGATATCTGCTCATGGAACAGCACGCGCACGAACATCAGTGCGGCGCAGCTCAGGATGATTGCAACAGTGGTGCTGCTGGCGCCAATGACCGTCAGGTTTACCCCGACGATTTCCAGCTTCAGGCCCAGCACCGGATAGGCGACGGCCAGCACCAGCAAGGCGCTGAAAAACGCCGACTTGAGATTCTTGGTCATACTTTTTCAACCTCCGGACGGCCAAGCAGGCCGGTCGGCCGGAACAACAGCACCAATACGAGAAGACTGAACGCAACGACATCCTTGTACTGATCGCCGAAAACGTCAGCGCCGAATGCCTCGGCTATACCCAGTACCAGACCACCCAGCATGGCGCCGGGGATACTGCCGATACCGCCAAGCACCGCAGCGGTGAACGCCTTGATACCGACCAGAAAGCCCGCGTTGGGGTTGATCACGCCGTATTGCATGCTCAGCAGCACGGCAGCAATGGCGGCCAGGGCTGCACCGATGACGAACGTCAGGGCAATGATGTTGTTGGTGTTGATACCCAGCAGGTTGGCCATCTTGATGTCTTCGGCACAGGCGCGGCACGCACGGCCCAGGCGAGAGCGGGAGATGAACCATGTCAGGCCGAGCATCGCGACCACGGTCACGATGAAGATCAGCACCTGCATGTACGAGATCACGACTTCATGGGTGCTGGCAGAGCCGAACACGAAGTTGCCGGGAATCAGGTTGGGGATCGACTTGTCCTTGGAATCCTGGGAAAGCAGTACGGTGTTCTGCAGGAATAGAGACATGCCGATGGCAGAAATAAGCGGGATCAGTCGGTTGCTGCCGCGCAATGGCCGGTAAGCCACACGTTCGATCGCATAACCATAGGCACTGGTTACGACAATACTCGCGGCGAAGGCTGCGGTAATCAGCAGTGGCAAGCTGCCAAGGCCCATCATCGTCAGGCCCGCGATGGCGATGAACGCCACGTAGGAACCGATCATGTACACCTCGCCATGGGCGAAGTTGATCATGCCGATGATGCCGTAGACCATGGTGTAACCGATGGCAATCAAGGCATAAGTGCTGCCAATGGTCATGCCATTAACCAGCTGTTGGAAAAAGTGATAGATGTCTATCTCGGGCATTACAGCGCTCCTAAAAACCTGCTCTGTGTTTCACTGGTTGAGTCTTTACCGGCTGCTCGTCGTGCTCTGAGGCCTCGTTTGATGCAGCTGGGTCTGTTGCCGTTTCAGCACGAGCCGTGCGCAAGCGACAGCAGACCCTCGTGAATCACGGGTAACGGTTTCAAGATATTCAGGGACGTCAGGACCCTGTGGGGCCCATGCGCCTCGCAAAACAAAGCCCACTGAGGTAGCAGTGGGCTCTGGTGTCGATCAAGGGCGCGTGATTACTTCACGGGCGCCTCGGTCTTGGTGCCGTCTTTGTGCCAGGTGTAAACCACGAACTTGAAGTCTTTCAGGTCGCCCTTGGCATCGAATGCCAGGTCGCCGGTCGGAGTCTTGAAGGTGTTGGCACGCAGTGCAGCAGCGACCTTGTCGGTGTCTTCGCTCTTGGCGATCTTGATTGCATCGGCAATCACGGTCACGGCCGAGTAGGACGGGAACACGAACGGACCGCTCGGGTCTTCTTTCTTCGCCTTGAAGGCTTCAACCAGCGCCTGGTTGGCTGGGTCCTGGTCGAAGGAAGCCGGCAAGGTGACCAGCAGGCCTTCGGAGGCATCCTGGGCAATCTGCGAGATCGAAGCGTTACCCACGCCTTCCGGACCCATGAAGCCGGCTTTCAGGCCTTTTTCCTGGGACTGACGCAGGATCAGGCCCAGTTCAGGGTGGTAGCCGCCGTAGTAGACGAAGTCGACGTTGGCTTGCTTCATCTTGGCGATCAGCGAAGAGAAGTCCTTGTCGCCAGCATTGATACCTTCGAACAGGGCAACTTTGACGCCGTCCTTTTCCAGGGTCTGCTTGACGGCAGTGGCGATGCCTTCACCGTACTGCTGCTTGTCGTGGATGACGGCAACAACTTTCGGTTTGACCTGCTTGGCAATGTAATCGCCTGCGGCCGGGCCTTGAGCGCTGTCCAGGCCGATGGTGCGGAACACCAGCTTGTAGCCACGGGAAGTGATGTCCGGGCTGGTAGCTGCCGGGGTCACCATGATGATGCCTTCGTCTTCGTAGACGTCCGAAGCCGGTTGGGCCGAGCTGGAGCACAGGTGGCCGATGACGAACTTCACGCCGTCGTTGACGATCTTGTTGGCCACGGCAACGGCTTGTTTCGGGTCGCAGGCGTCGTCGTATTCGACAGCTTCGAGCTTCTTGCCATCAACGCCGCCCTTGGCGTTGATCTGTTCGATGGCCATCTTCGCACCGCTGAACTGCATGTCGCCGTACTGGGCGACTGCGCCGGTCTTTGGACCCGCGATGCCGATCTTGATGGTATCTGCTGCGAACGAATGGCTGGCAACTCCCGCCATAACCAATGCGGCAAACAGCTTCGAAAGCTTCTTGGTACCCTTAGTCATGATGCTCCACTCTTGCGTTGTAGTTTTTATAATCCTGATGGCTAAAGCTGCAGGATCGGACGTGATAACCGATCGCCTCCCCACTCTGCCAACTGTACCGGAACAGTTTAGAGTGCTGGTTGATGGCTTGAAAAGCTGGGCGCAGGGAGGGAAATCGATTGATGTCGCTTAATCGAAAGAAAGTTACATAATTCAACCAATTAAGCCCATGAATACGACCCCCATTTCATGGACTCCTGAATAACTTTCCGACGATCGATTAATGCGCATTCGGGTTTGTCTGCGGAAAAGGCGGCGTTATCATTGCGCCGATTTTTCTTTTGGTGAAACCCATGACGCAAGAACCTAGCACCCTCTATGCCAAACTGCTTGGCGAAACCGCTTCGATTACCTGGAAAGAATTGCAACCATTCTTTGCCAAGGGTGCCCTGTTGTGGGTCGAGGAACCGCTGGATCTGATCGAAGTTGCCCAAGCCATGGCTGAAAATGATGCCAGCAAGGTTTCCGCCTGGCTGGCCAGCGGGCAGGTCGGCAAGGTGTCTGAGTCAAAGGCGATGGAGCTTGTTGAAAGCGATCCGTTGCTGTGGGCGGTGGTGGTCTCGCCCTGGGTCCTGATCCAGAACAGGGCGAAGGACTGATATTTGCACTGTGATGGCGCATCCCGGAGGGCGCGTCTTCACCGGCATCCTGTTTTTCAATCCGACCACCTTGAACGTTTGGTGCGGCTGGCGCTGCGAATGGCCTGGTTTTCACTGCCCGGCAGTTCACTGAAAAGATCGAGTGAGCGTGGGGTGTCGGCGTCCAGATCCTTGCCTTCAAGCATCGAGGAGTTTGGCAACAGGCTGGCCGGTTCGCGCTGGTTCATCTGTTTGACCAGTGGCAGCAGGCGTTCCAGAGGTTGTGGCTTGCTGAACAGATAGCCTTGTACATAATCGCAGCCGTACTGACTGAGAAACTCCAGTTGCGCCGGGGTTTCCACGCCTTCTGTCACGACCTTCAGGCGCAAGGTGTGAGCCATGACGATAATCGCCTGAACAATCTCCATGTCCTGTGGCGACTTGGGAATGTCGATGATGAAGGAGCGGTCGATCTTCAGGGTGTCCAGCGGCAGGCGCTTGAGATAGGCAAGTGATGAATAGCCGGTCCCGAAGTCGTCGATGGAGAGCGAAACACCCAGGCTGCGAATTTGCTTGAGCATCACGATGGTGTTGCTGATATTGCCCATCAGAGCGTTCTCGGTCACCTCCAGTTCCAGGCGCCCCGGGGCCACATTGGCCTCGCTTAACGCCTGTTCGACTTCATGGACCAGTTCATCCCTGGCCAGATTGAGCGCCGAGCAGTTCACCGCAATGATCATCTTGTCGAACCCGTCCAGGCGCAGGGCGCCCAGGTCCTTGCAGGCGCGGCGCAATACCCAGTTGTCCAGTTCGGCGATCAGCCCGTTGGCTTCGGCGATGCCGATGAAACGATCGGGTATCAGCAGGCCATGCTGCGGGTGATGCCAGCGCACCAGTGCCTCTAGCTTGGCGACATGACCGGTCCGCAGGTCGACGATGGGCTGGTAGTAGACCTGCAGGCCCGTTTCTTCGCGCAGGGCGTTGCGCAGCTCTTCTTCCAGATGCAGCTCCAGGCTGGCCTTGGTCTTGAGGGCCGGGCTGAAGAAATTGACCCGGTTACGACCGTTGCCCTTGGATTGGTACAGCGCCAGATCCGCGTGCTTGAGCAGTTCGTCGCAGGTTGCACCGTCACGGGGAAAGACCGCGATGCCGATACTGGTGGTCATCACCATGCGCCGGCCCGCCAGGGCGATGGTTTCCTTCATCTTCTGCATGACCCGGTAGGCCAGATGCCGCGCCTCTTCGTAGTCGGGAATGCTGAGCAGGATGCAGAACTCATCGCCACCGAAGCGGGCCACCACATCCTGAATCCGCGTTGCGCTGCGGATTCGTTCGGCAATCACCTTGAGCAGTTCATCCCCGGCGTCGTGGCCCAGGCTGTCGTTGATGCGCTTGAAGTGGTCTATATCCAGAAACATCACCGCCAGCATGCCGTTGCTGACGCTGTGCTCCAGCAGCTTCTCTCCGAATATCTGATTGAAACCGCGTCGGTTGATCAGGTTGGTCAGCGGGTCGTAATGCGCAACCTGCTGCAGGGACACCCGGGCCTGATCCAGTTGGCTGAGCAGGGCGTTGACTCGTTGCAGGTCGTGTTCCTTGCTTTGCAGCTTCTTGTCGGCCATCGCCGCGCTGATGCTCCCGGCAATGATCAGCAGGGTGATGATCGCGATGGTCAGCCCCAGTTGCTGGCTGTTTTCGGTGTTGGGTATCTGTAGTTGTGCTTCCAGAGGCAGAAGCAGTTGCAAGGCCTCCATTCCCATCAGGTGCATGGTCAGCAGGCCTGCGCCCAGCAGCAGGCTGAGGCCGTACTTGAACATCTGGTGAAACATCCCGCTGTGATGACGCAAATGTCTGGAAAGGGTCAGCAGTGCCACGCTGGCCAGGATGGCAACCAGAATCGACAGGGCAAACATGCTCGGCTCGTAATACTGGATGGCATCGGAGCGCATGGCCGCCATGCCGACGTAATGCATGATGCTGATGGTCAGCCCCATGATCACGGATGTGATCAGGCAACGCTTGATGGTCAGGGTTTCCATGCTCAGCGCCTTGACGGCGAACAGCCCGCCGACCAGCACGATCAGCAGGGACGAGATGGTGACGGGCAGGTCATAACTGATTTTCAGGGGTGCCTGAAAAGCCAGCATGCTGATGAAATGCATGGCCCAGATGCCGCCCGCCAGACATAGCGCGGCCAAGGCCTTCCAGACGCGGCGGCTCTTGCTGGCCTCGACCTGAATGATCCGATCCGTGATGTCCAGCGTTGCAAAACAGGCTGCGCAGGCGACCCCGTAGGCCAGCGCTACCAGAAACAAGTTATGACTACAGTTGATCAGTAATTGCCCGTTAGCCGGAAAACCGACAAACATATTCAAACCGAGCCATTCCATAGCGAGCCCTATTGTTCACTGCCAGGGTTCACCAAGGCTTCAGGCTATGTACGTAAAGTGGCTGCGCATCGCTCATGCTGCGTTTTCACCTTGCCTGAGCATCGCTCTCCGACTTTTCGCACAACGTCTCAGCCTGGCGAATAGACATGAGTATAGAAGCTGAAAAAATCCTGCCAGTGTCAACACTCAAAAAAATGGAATTGCCTCAATAACCAATGGTTATAAAAACCTGTGCTCCTGCATTTGAAGTCTTTTACGAATGTTTACAGTCGGTTTGTCAGCAGGGCTCTAGAGTAGGAAGAAAAAAGGGATGGATGCCTCATGAACAACCCCCCGACCGACAGCTCCGTCCAGGCTTCCAATGCCTGGCGCGTTTTGTTTCTGCTGTTTCTGGCCAACCTGTTCAACTTCTTCGATCGAGCGATTCCGGCGATCATCACCGAGCCCATTCGCAAGGAATGGCACCTGAGCGACTTTCAGCTCGGGCTTCTGGGCACGGCGTTTACCCTTGTCTATGCGATTGCAGGTTTGCCTCTCGGGCGTATGGCCGATACGGGTTCACGCAAGAAACTGATGGGCTGGGGGCTTGCCGTCTGGAGCGGGCTGACGGCGGTCAACGGCATGGCCAACAGCTTCTGGACATTCCTGCTGGTGCGCATGGGGGTCGGGATTGGTGAGGCCAGTTATGCGCCAGCGGCCAACTCATTGATCGGTGATCTGTTCCCGGCCCATCGTCGCTCGCGAGCCATCGGCATTTTCATGCTGGGCCTGCCGCTGGGACTTCTGCTGGCGTTTTTCACCATCGGTGCGATGGTCAAGGCGTTCGACAGCTGGCGTGCTCCGTTCTTTATCGCGGCGGTGCCCGGCCTGATTCTGGCGGTGTTCATCTTCTTTATCCGTGAACCCAAGCGTGGCGCTGCCGAAAGTGTGCAGATGTCCGAAGAGATGATCGAAAAGCCGGTTCGCCGGGTGCTATCGATCCCGACCTTTTGCTGGCTGGTGCTGGCGGGGCTGACCTTCAACTTCGCGACCTATGCCTGCAACTCGTTCATGGTGCCGATGCTGCAACGCTACTTTCAGGTGTCTCTGCAGGAAGCGGCGGTGGCGACCGGCATCATCGTCGGCGTCACCGGGTTGATCGGCCTGACTCTGGGCGGCCTGATCGCGGACAAACTGCACCAGCGCTCGCCCAACGGACGACTGTTGTTTGCGGCGTTCAGCATGCTGGTCGCCACCCTGGCGACGGGTTATGCCTTGCACGCGGGAAGGGTCGAGATCGGAGTGTTTGTGGCGGTATTCAGCGTCGGCTGGCTGTTTGCCTATAACTTCTATACCTGCGTCTACACCGCCATTCAGGACGTGGTAGAGCCGCGTCTGCGGGCGACGGCCATGGCGTTGTTCTTTGCAGGGTTGTATCTGCTGGGCGGCGGGCTTGGGCCGGTGGTGGTCGGCTGGTTATCCGATCACTATGCCCATGAAGCGATGACGCTGGCGGGGGCGGTGCAGATGGATGAAAGCTTCAAGGCCACAGGCTTGCACGATGCGATGTACCTGATCCCGGTTACCCTGGGCATGACCCTGGTGTTTCTGCTGCTGGCATCGCGTTGTTTTACCCGAGATGCCAAGCGGATGACGGACAGGATGCTAGACCCTCGGTAGGCGGTCTTTCGCGAATGAATTCGCTCCTACAGCGTAGGAGCGAATTTATTCGCGAACAGGCTATCAGCCAGCCACCAGCACCCGGATCGCTTCCAGGCGCAGCGCTGCTTTTTCAAGCATGGCCAGGCCTTGTTCGCGCTGGGTGCGCAGGGCGACCAGTTCGCTGTCGCGAACGGTCGGGTTGACGGCTTGCAAGGCTGTCAGGCGTGCCAGTTCCTCTTCGGTATCGGCTGCCAGGCGACGCTGTGCCTCGGCCACGCGCTCGGCGTGTTTCGGGGCAATTCGTTCCTCACCGGCGTTGATCCTGGGCGTCAGCACATCGCGCTGTGCCTGGATGAACTTGTTGGCGCTGGCGCGTGGCACGCTTTCCAGTTGATCGTTCAGGGTACTGAACGACACGCGGCTGGCCAGATCGTTACCGTTTGCATCCAGCAGACAGCGCAGTGCAGCAGGCGGCAGGTAGCGACCCAGTTGCAGAGCGCGCGGCGCGACCACTTCGCTGACGTAGATCAGTTCCAGCAGCACGGTACCAGGCTTGAGAGCCTTGTTCTTGATCAGCGCCACCGAGGTGTTGCCCATGGAGCCGGACAGCACCAGATCCATGCCGCCCTGAACCATCGGGTGTTCCCAGGTAATGAACTGCATGTCTTCACGAGACAGCGCCTGGTTGCGGTCGTAAGTGATGGTCACGCCTTCGTCGTCGCCCAGCGGGAAGCTGGCGTCGAGCATTTTTTCGCTCGGCTTGAGAATCAGGGCGTTTTCCGAATGGTCTTCGCTGTCGATACCAAAGGCGTCGAACAGGGTTTCCATGTAGATCGGCAAGGTGAACTGGTCGTCCTGCTCCAGAATCGCTTCCACCAGTGCTTCACCTTCGCCAGCGCCGCCGGAGTTGAGTTCCAGCAGGCGGTCACGACCGGTATGCAGTTCGCTTTCCAGACGCTCACGCTCGGTGCGGGCTTCGTCGATCAGGCTCTGCCATTCATCGTCGTCACCGCTTTCCAGCAGCGGCAGCAGGCGCGGGCCGAACTGGTGTTGCAGGGCGTTACCGGCCGGGCAGGTATTGAGGAACGCATTGAGCGCCTCGTGATACCACTGGAACAGGCGCGCTTGCGGGCTGGTTTCCAGGAACGGCACGTGCAGCTCGATGGTGTGCTTCTGGCCGATACGGTCCAGACGGCCGATACGCTGCTCCAGCAGGTCCGGGTGCGCTGGCAGATCGAACAGCACCAGATGATGGGAGAACTGGAAGTTGCGGCCTTCACTGCCGATTTCCGAACAGATCAGAACCTGCGCGCCGAACTCTTCATCGGCGAAGTAGGCTGCTGCGCGGTCGCGCTCCAGAATGTTCATGCCTTCGTGGAATACGGTGGCCGGGATGCCGGAACGCACGCGCAGCGCGTCTTCCAGGTCCATGGCGGTTTCGGCATGGGCGCAGATGACCAGTACCTTGACGCGCTTGAGCATCTTGAGGGTGTCGATCAGCCAGTCAACCCGTGGGTCGAAGCGCCACCAGCGTTCTTCTTCGGTGATCTCCGGCTGCGACTGGAAGCTGACTTCCGGGTACAGGTCGGCATGCTCGCCCAGTGGCAGTTCCAGGTATTCGGCAGGGCAGGGCAGCGGATACTGATGCAACTGACGCTCAGGGAAGCCCTGAACGGCGGCGCGGGTATTACGGAAAAGCACGCGGCCGGTGCCATGGCGATCCAGCAGCTCGCGGATCAGGCGCGCCTTGGCTTCTTCATCGCCAGCGTTCACGGCGCTGAGCAGGCTTTCACCTTCGGCGCCCAGGAAGCCATGAATGGTCTGGTGGGCCTTGTCCGACAGCTTGCCTTTGTCCAGCAGTTCCTGAACGGCTTCGGCTACCGGGCGATAGTTTTCGCTTTCGGCACGGAAGGCGTGCAGGTCATGGAAACGGTTCGGGTCCAGCAGGCGCAGACGGGCAAAGTGGCTGTCCTGGCCCAGTTGCTCAGGGGTTGCGGTCAGCAGCAGGACGCCGGGAATGACTTCGGCCAGTTGCTCGACCAGCGAGTATTCAGGGCTGACCTTTTCTTCGTGCCAGACCAGGTGGTGGGCTTCGTCGACCACCATCAGGTCCCAGCCTGCGGCAAACAGGGCGTCCTGGGCTTTTTCGTCCTCGACCAGCCACTCCAGGGCAACCAGCGCCAACTGAGTGTCCTCGAACGGGTTACCGGCATCGCTCTCGATGAAACGCTCGGCGTCGAACAGGGCGACCTGCAGGTTGAAGCGACGACGCATTTCAACCAGCCACTGGTGCTGAAGGTTTTCCGGGACCAGGATCAGGATGCGGCTGGCGCGGCCTGAAAGCAGCTGGCGATGGATCACCAGGCCGGCTTCGATGGTTTTACCCAGGCCTACTTCGTCTGCCAGCAGAACCCGTGGCGCGATGCGGTCAGCGACTTCACGGGCAATGTGCAACTGGTGAGCGATAGGCTGGGCGCGTACGCCGCCCAGACCCCACAGAGAGGACTGCAACTGACGGCTGGTGTGCTCAAGGGTGTTGTAACGCAGGGAGAACCACGCCAGCGGGTCGATCTGCCCGGCGAACAGGCGGTCGGTAGCCAGGCGGAACTGAATGAAGTTCGACAACTGGGTTTCCGGAAGGGTGACGGCTTCGTTCTGTGCGTTGAGGCCGTGGTAGACCAGCAGCCCGTCGACATCCTCGACTTCGCGCACGGTCATCTTCCAGTTCTCGAAGTGCGTGATCACATCGCCCGGAGAAAAACGTACCCGGGTCAACGGGGCATTACGCAGTGCGTATTGACGCGTGTCGCCAGTGGCCGGATAGAGCACGGTCAATAAGCGGCCATCCTGTGCCAGAACGGTGCCCAAACCCAGCTCGGCTTCGCTGTCGCTAATCCAGCGTTGCCCCGGTTGATACTGCTGCGCCATGCTGCCTGACTCCCGCTTTTGAAAAGCCGACTATGTTAACGGAACACGCCCTGAAGCCAAAGTCGGTAGTGAAAAAACACCTGTTATCGGCATCAATCATGACAAATACGCCCTTTCGGGCACTTATTACGCCAAACATAGTCGAAAAGTTTTCCCGAAAGGCGTTCAAGTCGACGGAATGGCAGCCGAAAGCCCAAATAACAGGAGACGAAAATCATGCTGCAACCGACGCTTCCGCTGAGTGTGGTACCCGTGACGTCGCAATTGGACCCGGCCAAGCGCATGCCGGACATACCACCTGTCGCCCCGGTGCAACCGAGCTCCAGTGAAACCAATATCGACCTTCGCCATGAAGATGCCGAGCGAAGTGCCTTGATGCTGCGTGAAGAGCAGCAGCGCCAGCAGCAACAGCGTCAGCATCATGAAGAAGAGGGCGAATACATCGAGCATCTGGCCGTTCCCGGTACTTCCCTGAATGCCGACAACACCGTGCCTGTCGTTCCCCTGATCGACAATGAGCCGCGTCAAGGTCTGTGGGTCGATGTCGAGGTGTGAGGTGCGATGTATCCTCGCTGGTCATCGTCGCTACGATTGAGCATTATTGCTCCTGATACCGAGTGTCCGAGAGCTGCAGTCATGAGCGAAGATGAAAAGCTGATCGATCTGGGCGCCGAGCGCGCCAGACGTGTTCACGATCTGAACGACAAACGCCTTAATGAAGTACGCAATGCCTTTGAGCAGGCGATGCCACTCAGTGGCAAGAAAAAGTCCGGCAAGAAGCCGAAAAAGCGCTGATACCTGCTGTTCCATACCCCGTTCAAGATCCGTTGACCCGGATCAGTTGTCCCCACGCTCACTTGCGAGCTTCGGGATCACTGATCTGGGTCAATTTCTTTGCGCGCCGTTCTGGTTAATCTAGCTCCATCGAACAGGGCAGAGCAGGAGGCGAAGTTATGTTTCTGGACAATGTGGTTGTCGCAGGTGTCGTCACCGTCGGCCTGATGCTTGTTTTCTTCGCAGGCTTCGGACTTTTTATCTGGAAGGACTCGCAAAAGCGCAAGTAAGGCTCAGGCCTTCCATAACAAGAGCACGCAAGGCATTTAGGGCGACTTCGGTTGCCCATTTTTTTGCCTGGAAAAAAGCCATATGCGACCGGTAGGAGCGAATTCATTCGCGAGACGGCATTGAACACGACATATCTTTATCGGATTCAATGGGCCTTCGCGAATGAATTCGCTCCTGCTATCAGCCGAAGGTGATTTCCGGCAGTACGGTCAGGTCAACGGTCTGCTGCTTGCGAGGCGCGAGGATTTCAGCTTCGCCATCCACCACCAGTTCATCGTTCTGGTTGAATACGCGGGTCGCGATGCGTACGCGGAATTTCGGCAGTTTTTCCAGGATTTCCAGGCGTACGGTCAAGGTATCGCCCAGTTTCACCGGCTTCTGGAAGCTCATCTGCTGACCGATATAGATAGTGCCCGGCCCAGGCAACTCGCAGGCCACTGCCGCACTGATCAACGCACCACTGAACATGCCATGAGCGATACGCTCCTTGAACATGGTCTTTGAAGCATATTCGGCGTCCAGATGGACCGGGTTGTGATCGCCCGACATCGCGGCGAACAGCTGAATATCACGTTCTTCCACCGTTTTGCTGTAGCTGGCAGTCTGACCGACTTCAAGTGCTTCGTAAGGTGTGTTGGTGACCTGGGTCATGTGGCTGTCCTGAAAATGGATATTTAGACCGGGAGGAGTCATTCGGCCCGGTGCGGACGTGGTTGTTCGAGTGAGCGCAGCAGCCAGTCGATCAAATCACGGGTAACGTCATCGCGATTGGTTTCATTGAGCAGTTCATGTCGCGCCTCGGGGTAGATCTCAAGTTGCACGACTTGATGACCTGCCTTTCCCAATGCATGAGCAAGATCTTTCAGACGCTTCCCATCGCTCACCGGATCACATTCGCCGCCAATTATCAGCAACGGCAGGCCCGGGTCGATCTGTTTCAGGTTGGACGGCTTGCTGATTTTCTGCAGCCCGCCGAGCAGATCGAACCATAACTGATTGGTGCAACGAAAACCGCAAAGAGGATCGAAGAGGTACTTGTCGACTTCTTCATGGTCGCGGCTGAGCCAGTCGAAACGTGTGCGTGCCGGTTTGAATGCCTTGTTGAACGAGCCGAACGACAGCCATTCGATCAGGGCGCTACGCCCCTTGGGCCCCTGGCGCCAGCGTTCCAGGCGCGCAATCTGGCGAGCACTGCGATAGAGCGAAGCCGGCTGGAAATTCGAGCCACTGAGAATCGCGCCTTGCAGGCTGGCGCCGTGGTGCATCAGATATGCCTGGGCAATGTAGCTGCCCATGCTGTGGCCCAGCAGGAACAGCGGCAGGCCAGGGTGTTTCTGGCCGATGGTCTGGCTCAGGGTTGCCAGGTCGCCCACCACTTTGCTCCAGCCGTCCTCGTCCGCGAAATGACCCTGTTCCCCGTTGGCGGCCGTCAGCCCGTGTCCGCGCTGATCATGGGCATACAACGCGATGCCAGCCGCATTCAGTGCCGTGCCCAGCCTTTCATAACGACCACTGTGTTCTGCCATGCCGTGAGACAGCATCACGACGGCTTTTGGCGCGTCTGCCGCAAGCCATGCATTGACATGAAGACGGGTGTTATCACTGGCATCGAGCCAGAAGGCTTCGTGGTTCATGGTTATTTCCCGAGTCTGGATCGATGCCCGAATGAGGTGTTCATTCAGTGTATCGCCGATGACGACTTCAGGTTGCCCGACTGCAAGATTCACGGTGACCTGCAGCAGGTATTGGAGGGGGGAATAGTGGTTGCCCGTGTCTGGACGCAGCGTTTAGAAGAAGGCATTGCAGGATAGGGGGCGGGGCGTTTGGCCCCCTGTTTTCAGTTACATTCGTAACAAATAGAATCATTGCTCTAAAAATGACGTTTTGCTATTCAAGAGTCATGAAAGTGACTGGTGAGGGCTTTTTTGCCTCTAGGCGGCCTTTGGCAAAGCTGCTAATCTCGGCCCGCTTTCTGCCAGTCATTCAGCGGAAAAAGCGGGAACTGCATAATTCCAAAACACAAAAAAATCATCGCGTACAGCGATGTGAAGAATTCGCTATCGCTACGGAGCTGGCTTGCATGATCGAGAACTTCTGGAAGGATAAATACCCGTCCGGTATCGCTACCGACATCGATCCTGATGAGTACCCCAACGTCCAGGCCGTATTGAAGCAGTCTTGTGAGCGCTTCGCCAATAAACCGGCTTTCAGCAATCTGGGCAAGACCATCACTTACGGTGAGCTGTACGAACTCTCGGGTGCTTTCGCCGCCTGGCTTCAACAGCATACCGACCTGCAGCCGGGTGATCGCATCGCGGTCCAGTTACCCAACGTCCTGCAATATCCTGTAGCAGTATTTGGCGCCATGCGTGCCGGCCTGATTGTGGTCAACACCAACCCGCTGTACACCGTGCGGGAAATGGAGCACCAGTTCAATGACTCCGGTGCCAAGGCGCTGGTCTGTCTGGCCAACATGGCGCATCTGGCCGAGAAGGTCGTGCCCAAAACCCAGGTCAAGCATGTCATTGTCACCGAAGTGGCCGACCTGCTGCCGCCGCTCAAGCGACTGCTGATCAACAGCGTCATCAAATACGTGAAAAAGATGGTGCCGGCTTATCACCTGCCCCACGCCATCAAGTTCAATGACGTCCTGAGCAAGGGCCGTGGCCAGCCGGTCAAGGAAGCCTCGCCCGCGAACTCCGATGTCGCGGTGCTGCAATACACCGGCGGCACAACAGGTGTGGCCAAGGGCGCGATGCTCACCCACCGCAACCTGATCGCCAACATGCTGCAATGCAAGGCCCTGATGGGTTCCAACCTGCACGAAGGTTGCGAAATCCTCATCACACCGCTACCGCTGTATCACATCTACGCTTTCACCTTTCACTGCATGTCGATGATGCTCATCGGCAATCACAACATCCTGATCAGCAACCCTCGCGATCTGCCTGCGATGGTCAAGGAGTTGTCGAAGTGGAAGTTCAGCGGTTTCGTGGGGCTCAACACCCTGTTCGTCGCGCTGTGCAACAACCAGGAATTCCGCAACCTGGATTTCTCCAGCCTGAAAGTCACCCTGTCCGGTGGTATGGCGTTGCAACTGGCAGTGGCCGAGCGCTGGAAGGAAGTCACCAATTGCTCGATCTGCGAAGGTTACGGCATGACCGAAACCAGTCCGGTGGCGACGGTCAACCCCATCAGCAACATCCAGATAGGCACCATCGGTATTCCAGTGCCTTCGACCCTGTGCAAAGTCATCGACGATGCGGGCAACGAGTTGCCACTGGGTGAAGTGGGTGAGCTGTGCGTCAAGGGCCCTCAGGTGATGAAGGGCTACTGGCAGCGCCAGGAGGCCACCGACGAAATGCTCGATGCTGAAGGCTGGCTCAAGACCGGTGACATCGCCATCATCCAGCCCGATGGCTACATGCGTATCGTCGACCGCAAGAAAGACATGATTCTGATCTCGGGTTTCAATGTTTACCCGAACGAGCTGGAAGATGTGCTGGTAGGCTTGCCGGGCGTACTGCAATGCGCAGCCATCGGCATACCGGACGAGAAATCCGGTGAGTCGATCAAGGTCTTCGTGGTCGCCAAACCGGGCGTTACCCTCACCAAAGAGCAGGTCATGGAGCATATGCGCGCCAACCTGACCGGTTACAAGGTGCCGCGCAGCGTCGAGTTCCGCGATGTCCTGCCGACCACCAACGTTGGCAAGATCCTGCGCCGCGAACTGCGTGACGAAGAACTGAAAAAGCTGGGCGTCAAGAAGTAGTGCTTTTGTCGCGGGCAAGCCCCCTCCCACGGTTCTGTGGGAGGGGGCTTGCCCGCGAAGGCTCAAAAAACTCTTGGTAGGCACACTTGCATTCATCAAGGCCAATGTTCGGTTGGCTGCATGACCCGCCCCAATCTGCGACAATCCGCGCCCCGCATCTTCAAAAAGACCCTGCGCGCCTGATGACCGAAGAATCTCCCTCCATCGACCAACTGCTGAAAAACCTCGATCACGCGATGATCAGCGATCGCCATCGCTTGCGTCGTCAGTTGCACGAGCTGCGCAAGAAGCCTGACGAAGCGAAGCTGGCGCAGTGGGTGGAGAAGGTGCAGGCGTCTTTTGCCCAGGTGACTTCCCGGCGCGACAGCGTGCCGCCGATTCGCTATGACGAAAACCTGCCGATTGCCGCCAAGCGCGATGAAATCAAGGAAGCGCTGCTCAAGCATCAGGTGCTGATCATCGCTGGCGAGACCGGTTCGGGTAAAACCACCCAGTTGCCCAAGATCTGCCTGGAAATCGGTCGCGGCCAGCACGGCCTGATCGGCCATACCCAGCCACGTCGTATCGCGGCGCGCAGCGTTGCCAGCCGGGTCGCGGAAGAGCTGAGCACGCCGCTGGGCGCACTGGTCGGTTATCAGGTGCGTTTCGAGGATCAAAGCGACAGCAATACCCTTATCAAGCTGATGACCGACGGCATCCTGCTGGCCGAAACCCAGCATGACCGTTTTCTGGAACGCTACGACACCATCATCGTCGACGAGGCCCACGAACGCAGCCTGAACATCGACTTCCTGCTGGGCTACCTGAAAACCCTGCTGCCGCGTCGTCCGGACCTGAAGGTGATCATCACCTCGGCCACCATCGACCTGCAGCGTTTCTCCGAGCATTTCGACAAGGCACCCATCGTTGAAGTCTCCGGCCGTACTTTCCCGGTGGACACCTGGTATCGTCCGCTCACCAGCGAGCAGGACGAAGAAGGCAACAGCGTCGAAGACGACCTGACCGTGGATCAGGCGATTCTGGCCACGCTGGATGAGCTGGCGGCTTTCGAGCGCAGCGAGCGCAAGAGCCCCGGCGATGTGCTGGTGTTTCTGCCCGGCGAGCGGGAAATCCGTGACGCGGCGGAAGTGCTGCGCAAGGCTCAGCTCAAACACACTGAAATCCTGCCGTTGTATGCGCGTCTGTCGCCTGCCGAACAGCAGCGCATCTTCCAGTCGCATCCGGGGCGGCGTGTGGTGCTGGCGACCAACGTGGCCGAGACGTCCCTGACCGTGCCGGGCATCCGTTACGTGATCGACACCGGTACGGCGCGTATCAGCCGCTACAGCTATCGCGCCAAGGTTCAGCGCTTGCCCATCGAAGCCATTTCCCAGGCCAGTGCCAACCAGCGCAAGGGCCGTTGTGGGCGGGTCGAGCCTGGGCTGTGCGTGCGTCTTTACAGCGAAGAGGATTTCAACGGGCGTCCTGAATTCACTGACCCCGAGATTCTGCGCACCAACCTGGCGGCGGTCATCCTGCAGATGCTGCACCTGCGTCTGGGTGAAATCACGGCCTTCCCGTTTATCGAACCGCCAGACGGCAAGGCCATCAGCGACGGCTTCAACCTGTTGCAGGAGCTGTCCGCCGTCAATCGCGAGAACCAGCTCACGCCATTGGGCCGCCAGTTGGCGCGGCTGCCGGTTGACCCGCGCATGGGTCGCATGCTGCTTGAAGCGGCGAAGCAGGGCAGTCTTCAGGAAGTCCTGATCGTGGCCAGCGCCATGTCGGTGCAGGATGTGCGCGAACGTCCGCCCGAGCGTCAGCAGGCTGCCGATCAGGCCCATGCGCAATGGAAGGATGCCGACTCGGACTTTGCCGGGCTGGTCAATCTGTGGCGCGGTTTCGAGGAGCAACGTCAGGCGCTGACCGCCAGCCCGTTGCGCAACTGGTGTCGCCGCAACTTCCTCAATTACCTGCGGCTGCGGGAGTGGCGCGATTCTCACCGGCAACTGAGTCTGATCTGCCGTGACCTGCAACTGACGATCAACAAGGAGCCAGCCGATTACCCCAAATTCCACAAGGCGATTCTCTCCGGCCTGCTGAGCCAGATCGGCCAGAAGGCGGAAGAGGGCGATTACCTGGGGGCACGTCAGCGTCGCTTCTGGATTCATCCGTCCTCGGGGCTGGGCAAGAAACGCCCGCAATGGCTGATGACCGCCGAACTGGTGGAAACCACCAAGCTCTATGCGCGGATGGTCGCCAAAATCGATTCCGACTGGATCGAGCCGCTGGCCGGGCATCTGGTCAAGAAGAACCATTTTGAGCCGCACTGGGAGAAAAAACGCGGGCAGGTGGTGGCTTTCGAGCAGATCACCCTGTTCGGCCTGATCGTGGTCGCTCGTCGTCCGGTGCATTACGGCCCTGTGGACCCGGTGGTTTCCCGCGAGCTGTTTATCCGCGAAGGGCTGGTGCGTGGCGATATCCAGTCTCGCGCCAAGTGCCTGAGCGCCAACACGCGCCTGCTGGAGCAACTGGACGAACTGGAAGCCAAGGCTCGGCGTCGCGACATTCTGGCCGACGAAGACACGCTCTACAGTTTCTACGAGGCGCGGATTCCCGCCGAGATTCACCAGACCGCCACCTTCGACAGCTGGTACAAGGTCAACAGCCAGAAAGACCCGCAGCTGTTGATCATGCGCGAGGAAGACGTGCTGGCCCGCGAAGCCAGTGAAGTGACGGCCGCTCAGTACCCTGACACCTTGCGCCTGGGCGAACTGAGCCTGGCGCTGACCTACCATTTCGAGCCCAATCATCCGCGTGACGGCGTCACCCTGCGCGTGCCTGCGCCGCTGCTGTTGTCGTTGCCGGTGGAGCGACTGGAATGGCTGGTGCCGGGCTTGCTGGAAACCAAGTGCATTGCGCTGGTTCGCAACTTGCCCAAGGCTATTCGCAAGAACTTCGTGCCGGTGCCCGACTTCGTGAAGGCGGCTCTGCAACGCATCACCTTTGGCGAAGGCTCGTTGCCTCAGGCCCTGGGGCGTGAACTGCTGCGCATGACTGGCGCCAGAGTGGCGGACGAAGCCTGGGCCGAAGCGGCCCAGCAACTTGAAAGCCACTTGAAGATGAACCTGGAAATCCTCGACGGCAGCGGCAAGTTCCTGGGTGAAGGGCGTGACCTGGCTGAACTGACGGCGCGTTTTGCCGAAGCCAGTCAGGCAGCATTGGCCGTGCCGCAAAGTGCGAAAAGTCAGCAGCCGGTGGAAGCCAAGGTGTTTGCCCCGGTCGCGCAGAAGACTCAGCAAAACATCGCGGGCCTGTCCATGACGGTGTACCCGGCTCTGGTTGAAGAGGCGGGCACGGTCAAGGAAGGGCGGTTCTCGACTCAGGCCGAAGCCGAGTATCAACATCGCCGTGCCTTGCAGCGCTTGCTGTTGCAGCAACTGGCAGAGCCGGCCAAGTTCCTGCGCAGCAAGCTGCCGGGGCAGACCGAGCTGGCGTTGTTGCATCGGGAGCTGGGGCGTATCGATGCGCTGGTGGAAGACATCCTCCTGGCCAGCCTCGATACCTGCATTCTGGAAGGCGAAACGGAGCTGCCGCGTGACGGTGCAGGCCTGCTGTCGCTGGCCGAGCGCAAGCGTGGCAACTGGAGCGAGCATGCCGAGCGTCTGGCGAAGCTGACGCTGGAGGTTCTGAAGCTCTGGCACGGCCTGCAAAAACGCTTCAAGGGCAAGATCGACCTGTCTCAGGCCGTGGCGCTGAACGACATCAAGTCCCAGCTGGGGCAACTGGTCTATCCGGGTTTCGTGCGCGAAACCCCGGCCCAGTGGCTCAAGGAACTGCCGCGTTATCTGAAGGCCATCGAAATCCGTCTGGAAAAACTGCCGGGGCAGGTGCAGAAGGATCGGGTCTGGAGCATTGAGCTGTCCGGCCTGTGGGCGCAATACCAGGCCCGCGCCTCCAAACATGCCCAGGAAGGCAAGCGCGACCCGGAACTGGCGGTCTACCGCTGGTGGCTGGAGGAATATCGTGTGTCCCTGTTCGCTCAGCAACTGGGCACCAAAATGCCGGTGTCGGATAAACGCCTGAACAAGCAATGGAGTCAGGTGGAAGGCTGATAGCGCTGTTTCTGTACAAGCAGTGGGACCGGATTTATCCGGGAAGGCATTCTCTCTGCCGATGAAGAGGCTCTGGAAGTACAGACCTCTTCCCGGATAAATCCGGTCCTACAAAGTCTGCATCCCCGTTCCCGGTCGCCTGACTAGCGCCAAACCCCCGCCGTTATGGCACACTTCGCGTCTTGCCTTGAAGTGTGCCGCGGGTTTTGTCTTATCCCCGCAGACAGTATTTACATGCGTATTGGTACGCTGGTTCCAATAAGTTGTTGGTCGCCACTTACCGTACTACCACCTGCAACACTCATAAGAGAGGAACGACCGTGCACAACGTCGTCATCAGCGGCACAGGCCTGTACACCCCGGCCAACAGCATCTCGAACGAAGAGCTGGTGCAGTCTTTCAATACCTATGTCGCCCAATTCAACAGCGATAACGCTGCCGCCATCGAGCGTGGTGAAGTCGAGGCGCTGAGCGAGTCCAGCGTTGCGTTCATCGAAAAGGCCTCGGGTATCAAAAGTCGTTTTGTGATGGACAAGCAAGGCATCCTCGATCCGCAGCGCATGAAGCCGAACCTGCCGGAACGCTCCAATGACGAGTGGTCGATTCTCTGCCAGATGGGCGTCGCGGCTGCCGAGCAAGCCTTGCAGCGCGCAGGCAAGACGGCTGCCGATATCGATGGCGTGATCGTCGCCTGTTCCAATCTGCAACGCGCTTACCCGGCTATTTCCATCGAAATCCAGTCGGCCCTTGGCATCCAGGGCTATGGCTTCGACATGAACGTCGCCTGTTCCTCGGCCACCTTTGGCATTCAGGCTGCCTGCAACAGCGTGCAACTGGGCCAGGCCCGTGCGCTGTTGGTCATCAGCCCGGAAATCTGCACCGCGCACCTGAATTTCCGCGACCGCGACAGCCATTTCATCTTTGGCGACGGTGCCACGGCTGTGGTGGTCGAGCGCGCCGATCAGGCCACTTCCCCGTACCAGTTCGATATCGTCAGCACCAAACTGCTGACCACGTTCTCCAACAACATCCGCAACAATTTCGGTTTTCTCAATCGCACCTCGGATGAGGGCGAAGGCGCGCCGGACAAACTGTTCGTCCAGGAAGGCCGCAAGGTATTCCGCGATGTCTGCCCGATGGTGGCGGAGCTGGTAGGTACGCACCTGAACGAGAACGGGCTTAATGCCAGCGACGTGCAACGCTTCTGGCTGCATCAGGCCAACCTGAGCATGAACCACCTGATCGTCAAGAAGCTGCTGGGGCGCGAAGCCTCGGTGGAAGAAGCACCGGTGATTCTCGACACCTACGCCAACACCAGCTCGGCCGGCTCGGTGATTGCCTTTCACTCCTATCAGGACGACTTGCCCAAAGGCGCGCTGGGCGTACTCAGTTCTTTCGGGGCGGGGTATTCGATTGGCAGCGTGATCCTGCGCAAGCACTGATCACGACCTTGAACGGCTACAGAGCCTGAAAAGAAAGACAGGCTGGCATTGGCAGATCGACGGATGATGGGGATCGATATGCCAAGGCCAGCCTGTAAAAAACGAGAGCGTGTAGCTGTTTTACGTTTGCGTTAGAACTTGGCTTCTACGTCCAGCTGCAGAGTATTAACATCCGCATCACGTGGGCTGGTGGAAGTAGCGTAGTCGGCTTTGGTCAGGAAGTAGGTCGCGCCGACAGCGAAGTTCTTGTCGATTTCGTAACCCACTTTCAGCTTGTGGCCGCGTGAACCGGTAGTGCCGTTGGCGAAGTCCGAATCGGTGAAGGCGCCGACCACAGCGTTACGCTGAGTATCGCGGTAGTTGTAGTCGAGGTTGAAGCCGAACACCTTGGTTTTCACGCCGGTCAGCCAGGCAGTATCCTGATCGTCAGTGCTGTCATTGTTGACGACGTACTGGCCATACAGCGCCAGAGGCAAGCCCAGGCCGCTGATGTCGATCTGGCCGAAACCTTCATACAGACGGAACTGGTTGGTGGTGTTGCCGTTGACGCGCAGGGCAGCACTGTCCTTGTCGTTACGGAAACCGTAGATGCTGCCGCCGAGGGTGACTTTCAGGTCGTCGGTCGGTGCGAAACGGGCACCCAACTGGCCGGCGTACATGGTCAGGTCGTGACGGAACTGGGTGCCGTCGCCGTCGATGTTGTCCTTGAGGGTGTAATGACCGGCGCTGCCGAACAGCTCGGTCTTGCCGCCCAGCGGCAGTTTGTAGGTGGCAGCCAGACCTTCCGGGTTGATGTCGCTATCCCAGATGACGTCGCCCATGCTGACCCACGGCTGGTTCATCTTGCCGCCGATCACATGCAGATCCTTGACCGCAGTCGGGGCGTAGTCGATGTAGCCCAGGTCCAGCCACAGGTCTTTCTTGACGAAGTAGCCATCCAGATCCTGGTTGGTGGAGCGTGCATCGCTGCTGCCACCGGTGGCGATACGAATGCCGGTGCTCACCTGCGGGTTGATTTCGGTGTAGGCACCCAGACGCGCGCGGATACGCTGGCGGTCTTTGTCCTGAGCGTTGGTCTGGCCGTCGATGTTGATGGTTTCCTGACGTACCCGCACATCGCCCTTGAACTGGGTCTTGGTGGCCCAGGCGATCTTTTTCTCGAACTCGGCCTGAGAGGCGGATTTGCTCTGCTGGATATCTGCCAGAGCCTGTTTCTGAGCCTGCTGGTCTTTTGCCAGTTCGGTCTGCAGTTCAGCGTATTGAGCCTGATTGATCGAGCCGTTGGCCCGCAGCATGTCCAGCAGTTTAGCGTCGACTGCGGCATTGGCGGAAACACTCATGGCCAGTGCCAGGCTGCCGGAAAGGGCGGCTGCAGTACGTGTAGAAACAAGACGCATGTCAATCTCCATAACTGAATAGCGGATGGGGAAAACCATCCTTGTAAAAACCACCCAACAGGCAGGGCGCGGTGAGGGTTAGTACCCTCTGTTCTAAAAACAGGCGCCAGTATTGCGGCTGGTTATTTCAAAAAGGTGGCAATACGATGGCATGTTGGTGACGATTCAGAGTCTGAAACATGCGGGCTAGAGCCTTCGGATCAACAATTCGTGAACATTGCGTTTCGATGGGGGATACTGCTGCGTTCTCCGATCAGCCTGGAACGTCCCCATGTTCGTCCCGACCGCCAGCCTCAGTGATGTCGTGCCCGCCCAATGGGATGCGCTGGTTCCCGATGGTCAGCCCTTTCTGCGACATGCCTTTCTCAGCGCCCTGGAAGACAGCGGCAGCCTTGGCCCACGTTCGGGCTGGAAAGCCGAGCATTTGCTGCATTACGAGAACGGCGAACTGATCGCAGCCTTGCCTGCCTATCGCAAATGGCATTCCTACGGCGAGTACGTGTTCGATCACGGTTGGGCCGATGCCTGCCGTCGTGCGGGCATCGCCTACTACCCCAAGCTGCTTGTAGCTGTGCCGTTCAGCCCGGTGAGCGGTGCGCGTGTCTTGGCACGAACACCTGAGGCGGGTGTGCAATTGCTCGCGGGTCTGCCGGACTATCTATTGGGTGAGGGGCTGTCGAGCGCCCATGTGAATTTCACCGACCCAGCCGCCGATGACTTGCTGACCGCTCAGCCTGGCTGGTTGCAGCGCTATGGTTGTCAGTTTCACTGGCACAACCGCGGTTATCGGGACTTTCAGGATTTCCTCGACGCCTTGAGTTCCCGCAAACGCAAACAGATGCGCAAGGAGCGCGAGCAGGTCGCGGGGCAGGGGATCGAGTTCGAGTGGCTCGAAGGCGTCCAGATGAGCGAAGTGCTGTGGGACTTCGTATATGCCTGCTATTCCAATACCTATGAAGTGCGTGGGCAGGCACCTTATCTGACTCGCGAGTTTTTCAGTCTGCTGGCCGAACGCATGCCCGAAGCGATTCGCGTGGTGCTTGCGCGCCAGGGCCAGCGTCCGGTGGCCATGGCCTTCAGCCTGACCGGTGGCGAGAGTTTCTATGGCCGCTATTGGGGATGCCTTGCGGAATTCGACCGCCTGCACTTTGAAACCTGTTTCTATCAGGGCATGGACTACGCCATCGAAAAGGGACTACAGCGCTTCGATGCCGGTGCTCAAGGCGAGCACAAACTGGTTCGGGGTTTCGAGCCGCAGATCACCCATTCCTGGCATTACCTGCTGCATCCGGGCTTGAAGGACGCCGTGAGTGATTTTCTGGAGCAGGAGCGGGTCGGCATCCTGGCCTATGCCGAGGATGCGCGAGGGGCTTTGCCGTATCGGCAGTCAGGCGTGTAGGAGCGAATTTATTCGCGAAGTTTGCTAGTTCGCGAATGAATTCGCTCCCGCAGATCGTCTCAATCAACCCCTACAAACCCGCCGGTCTGATGCTGCCACAACCGTGCATACAGCCCGCCATGGGCCAGCAGTTCGGCGTGGGTGCCGGTTTCGGCGATCTGGCCTTTTTCCAGCACCACCAGACGATCCATTCGGGCAATGGTGGACAGGCGGTGGGCGATGGCGATGACGGTCTTGCCTTGCATCAGGGTTTCCAGGCTTTCTTGAATCGCGGCCTCGACTTCCGAGTCCAGCGCTGATGTGGCTTCGTCCATGATCAGGATCGGCGCGTCCTTGAGCAGAACACGGGTGATCGCGATACGTTGGCGCTGGCCACCGGACAGCTTCACACCACGCTCCCCCACATGAGCATCGAAACCGGTGCGGCCTTCAGAGTCGGACAGCAGAGGGATGAACTCTTCGGCGCTGGCCTTGTGTACGGCGTCCCACAGTTGCTCATCGGTCGCGCCAGGATTGCCATACAACAGATTGTCGCGGATCGAACGATGCAACAGCGACGTGTCCTGAGTGATCATGCCGATCTGTGCTCGCAGGCTTTCCTGGGTGACCTCGGAAATATCCTGGCCATCAATCAGAATCCGTCCCGCCTGCACGTCGTACATGCGCAGCAGCAGGTTCACCAGCGTCGACTTGCCTGCACCGGAAGGGCCGATCAGGCCGATTTTCTCCCCAGGCCGGATATCCAGATTGAGGTTGTGAATGATGCCGTTGCCATTCCCGTAGTGGAAATCCACACCCTCGAACTTCACACCGCCCTTGGCGATCTTCAATTGCGGCGCATCAGGTTTGTCGTTGACCGTGACCGGTTGCGAGATGCTTTCCAGCCCGTCCTGCACGGTGCCGATGTTCTCGAAGATTCCGTTGACCACCCACATGATCCAGCCGGACATGTTGACGATCCGGATCACCAGCCCTGTCGCCAGAGCGATGGCGCCCATCGAGATCAGCGACTGGCTCCAGAGCCACAGGGCCAGACCTGTAGTGGACACGATCAGCAGGCCGTTCATGGTGGTGATGACCGTATCCATGGCGGTGACTACCCGGGCAGCCAGTTGGGTCTTGTGGGTGTGTTCGCTGATGGCTTCGCGGGCATAGCGCTCCTCGAAATTGGTGTGGGCGAACAGCTTGAGCGTGGTGATGTTGGTATAGCCATCGACGATCCGGCCCATGAGTTTCGAGCGCGCATCGGAGGACACCACCGAGCGTTCCTTGACCCTTGGCACGAAGTAGACCAGCGACAGGATGTAAGCCGCGATCCAGAGCATCAGCGGGATCATCAGTCGCCAGTCCGCTTCAGCGAACAGCACCAGCGAGCTGATGGCGTAGATCAGCACATGCCACAGGGCATCCACGGCCTGTACGGCCGAGTCGCGCAGGGAGTTGCCGGTCTGCATGATGCGCTGGGCGATGCGTCCGGCGAAGTCGTTCTGGAAGAAGTTGATGCTCTGCCTGAGCACATAACTGTGGTTCTGCCAGCGAATCATGTTGGTCATGCCGGGGCTGATGGTCTGATGCACCAGCAGGTCATGCAGGCCGACGAAGACCGGGCGTAGCAGCAGGGTCACGATCGCCATCCAGATCAGTTCGCTGCCATGGACCGTGAAGAAATCCTTGGCGGGCGTGGTCTGGGCCAGGTCGATGATGCGGCTCAGGTAACTGAACAGCGCGACTTCGATCAGCGCTCCGATCAGCCCGACCACCAGCAATGCGGTGAACACGGGCCATACCTGGCGCAGGTAATAGACGTAGAACGCTAGAACGGTATTGGGCGGGGAGGCGGTCGGTGCGTCTCGGAAGGTATCGATCAGCTTTTCAAAACGACGATAAAGCATTGGCTATGATCCCCACGCGATGTGGGTTCTCCTTGATGATTGGAGGCTCTCCCTGACAGAGCACATGCAGCCGGCCTTGAGCCTGGGCTGCATGCGTCCTAATTCCCTTTACTCGACGCGCTTGGCCGACTTGATCAGGATCGGGTCGACAGGCACGTTCTGCATGCCTTTCTGGTTGCTGGTCTGGGCGTTGACGATCTGGTCCACCACGTCCATGCCCTTGACCACTTTGCCGAACACCGCGTAACCGTAGTCACGTACGCCGTTGTCGAGCATGGCGTTGTCATTGGTGTTGATGAAGAACTGGCTGGTTGCCGAGTTCACGTTCGACGTGCGGGCCATGGCGATGGTGCCGCGTACGTTGTGCAGACCGTTCTGTGCTTCGTTCTTGATCGGGTCCTTGGTGTTCTTCTGCACCAGATACTGGGTGAAGCCGCCACCCTGAACCATGAAGCCCGGGATCACGCGATGGAAAATGGTGTTGTTGTAGAAACCGCTGTCGACATAGCCCAGGAAGTTCTGGGTGCTGATCGGCGCTTTTTCGTCAGCGAGTTCAAGTTCGATCTGGCCGAAGCTGGTGTCGAGCACCACATGAGTGGGCTTGGCTGGAGGCTGGGCCGCCATCAGGTTGGCTGCGAACAACACGGAGCAGGCGGCGAGGGCGATTTTTTTCAGCATGGGGCAGAGAGTCCTTCAGTGATGATGTCGACTGTGGCTGGCAAGGTAACCACGTTTGGCTTTTTTTGCCCAGTGTGAACGAAGCCTGAAACCCCGCATGTGAAGCGCATGCGGTTTTCAGACCTTCGTTGACGCGATGAATTCCAGAACGGTGCGATTGAATTGCTCGGGCTGGTCCAGCGGCGTGGCGTGGCGGGAGTTCTTGATGACCACCAGCCGGGCGTTGGGTAACTGTTTGACGTAGGCCTCCTTGAGGGCCACCGGCGTGTAGTCGCGATCGGCACTGATGATCAGCGTCGGGCAGGTGATCCGTGACAGTTTTTTCTCCACGCCCCAGCCGACAATCGCATCGAAACTGGCCAGGTAGGCGCGCTTGTCATTCCTGCTCCAGCGCTCGGCCATTTTCTGGCGCAGTTCGGCCTGCTCCGGTCTGGGGAACAGCAGCTTGCCCAGCGCATGTCCCAGCGTGTTCATGCTCACCACCCGCGACAGTGTCCAGCGCCTGACCAGTTGCATCAAGTCGCTGAAACTGTGGACCTTGACCTGCGGCGCGCTGTTGACGATGCACAGGCTCTTGAGCAGGCCTGGCTGATCGACAGCGATCTGAAAGCCGATCATCCCGCCCATGGACAGGCCGACGATATGCACCGGTCCCAGATGCAGATGCTCGATCAGGGCTTCGACATCGGCGCTGAAGCCCTTGATGCTGTAGCGCTCATGGGGTTTGTCCGAGCGACCATGGCCTCGGGCATCCATGACGATGACCCGATAATGCTCGGCCAGGGCCGGAATCTGGTATTCCCAGTCCTGACAACTGGAGCCCAGGCCATGCAGCAGTAATACCGGTTCGCCCTGTCCGTATTCCTCGTAATGCAGCGAACAGCCGTCGTGTTCGAAAAAATTCATAGGGTCCTTCCCCGTCACGCCTGTTGAGGCGCCGCGAATGCTGCTGTCAGCGGTGCCGTGTCGAAGGTGCTGATCAAGTCGATCAGAATCTGCGTTGCCGGGCCAAGCGGCTTGTCTTTGCTGGAGTAAAGATAGAACGACGGGTTGCGACTGCCACCCTTGTCCAGCGGCAGGATCTTGAGCACGCCTTCCTTGAGCTCCCGTTCGATCATGTGCCGGGGCAGCCAGGCAAAACCCAGGCCGCTACTGACAAAGGTGGTCGCCGTGCCGAGACTGCCGACAGTCCAGCGCTGTTCGGCGCCGAGCCAGCCTATGTCACGAGGTTGCTGGCGGCCGGAATCGCGAATGACCACCTGCAACTGGCTTTCCAGATCCTGGAACGTCAATTCGCGCTTGGCCTGATGCAAGGGGTGTTCGGGATGGGCAACGGCAATGAACTCCACGGTACTCATCTCGGTGCCCAGGTAGCCGGGAATGCTGAAGCCGCTGATGGCCAGATCGGCCGTGCCTTCAAGCAGGACTTCTTCGACCCCGGACAACACTTCTTCACGCAAGCGCACGCGACAGCCACGGCTCTGAGGCATGAATGCGGTCAAGGCCCGCACCAGTCGCGCCGTGGGGTAAGCCGCATCGACGACCAGACGAACCTCGGCTTCCCAGCCTTGCTCCATGTGATGAGCCAGGTCTTCCAGCTGGCTGGCCTGCTTGACCAGTTGCCGGGAACGGCGCAGCAATACGCCACCGGCTTCGGTCAACACCGCCTTGCGGCCATCGATACGCAACAGCGGCACGCCGAGCTGATCCTGCATCCGCGCCACGGTGTAGCTGACCGACGACTGTGAACGGTGCAGCGCTTCGGCGGCCTGGGCAAAACCACCGTGATCGACAACGGCCTGCAAAGTGCGCCATTGATCGAGGGTCACGCGAGGGGCTTTCATTCTGTTATTCCTCTTTCCATCCCTATTGTCCTAATCTGACAGTCCTTTCTCTGGAGACTGTCGGATGAACAGATTGTGCTGCGTACTGCTGGCGATGTTGCCCTTGAGTGCTTTTGCCTACCCCATTGAGGTGGAGAAGCAGTACCAGGGCGTACAGATCGACTACAACAGCCACGACACCTACCACGACACCGGCTCCATTACCGTGAACAACTACGGCAGTGTCGATGCCAAGTGTTCGGTGGTGTTCCGCAACGGCCCCGAAGCGCCACGCACTCGTCGTGTTCAGGTAGCCGCCGGGAAAAGCGTCGATGTCTCTTCCAAGTTCAATCGCAGCATTATCAAGCTGCGGATCACGCTCACGTGTGAGCCTGAATAGCAATGAGGGTAGAGCGCTCCTGCGGATAAGACAAATAATTAGATATATAGAAGCAGGTTTTTGCGCTTTTTCATCGATAGGTTCACGTTTAGCCTTCTCTCCATCAACTCAACACATTCTTGGATGGAGATCACAGGTCATGTCCCGTGTACTGGTTATCGAAAGCAGCGCCCGCCAACAGGATTCGGTTTCACGTCAACTGACGCAGCAATTCATCAGTCAGTGGAAGAACGCTCATCCAGGCGATGAAATCAAAGTACGTGACCTGGGCAGCGAGCCTGTTCCTCATCTGGATGCAACCTTGCTGGGCGGCTGGATGAAGCCTGCCGAGCAGCGCACCGCCATCGAACAGGCGGCGCTGGAGCGCTCGGACCTGCTGACCGATGAACTGATCGCTGCCGACGTGCTGGTCCTGGGAGCTCCGATGTACAACTTCGCCATCCCGAGCACCCTCAAGGCCTGGTTCGACCATGTGCTGCGTGCCGGCGTGACCTTCAAGTACGGCGACACCGGCCCGCAAGGCCTGCTGACCGGCAAACGCGCTTTTGTGCTGACCGCCCGTGGTGGCATCTATGCCGGTAGCAGTCAGGATCATCAGGAACCCTACCTGCGTCAGGTGCTGGCGTTTGTGGGCATTCACGATGTCACCTTCATCAATGCTGAAGGCCTGAATATGGGGCCTGAATTCAGTGAGAAAGGCCTGAACCAGGCGCTCGCCAGGCTCGCTCAGGTGGCCTGACCTTTTCTACTAAACCCGAGCGAACTCATTCGCGAGACGTCATTGAAAACGAGATGCCCCTGTCGGATTCACTGGCCTCTCGCGGATGAATCCGCTCCTACAAAATCCATGTCCGACTAGACACCCAAACCGCCAACCCGCTATGTTCGCGACCTTCAAAAAAGGGGCGCTCATGGGCTATCTACTTATCGTTACGCTGATCCAGGCGTTTTCCTTCAGCCTGATCGGTGTCTATCTGGCGGGCCATGTCGACAGTTACCTGGCCGTGCTGATTCGCGTGGTGCTGGCAGGGCTGGTGTTCATTCCGCTGACCCATTGGCGCAAGGTCGAGCCAAGGTTCATGCGCGGCATGCTGCTGATCGGCGCGCTGCAGTTTGGCATCACTTATGTCTGCCTGTACCTGAGCTTCCGCGTGCTGACGGTGCCGGAAGTGCTGCTGTTCACCATCCTGACGCCCCTGCACGTGACCCTGATCGAAGATGCCCTCAACCGGCGTTTCAATCCATGGGCCTTGCTGGCTGCTGGCGTCGCGGTGCTGGGTGCTGGCGTGATTCGCTACGACGGGCTGGACGGCGACTTCCTCGGTGGCTTCCTGCTGCTGCAACTGGCCAACTTCACCTATGCCGCCGGACAAGTCCTCTACAAGCATCTGGTGGCGCGCCATCCGAGCGACCTGCCGCATTATCGGCGTTTCGGCTATTTCTACCTCGGTGCGCTGGCGGTGGTCCTGCCAGCCTTCCTGATGTTCGGCAATCCGCAGAACGTTCCCACCGACGCCCGGCAATGGAGCGTCCTGCTGTTCCTGGGGCTGTGTTCCACGGCATTGGGTATGTACTGGTGGAACAAGGGCGCGTGCCTGGTATCAGGTTCGACCCTGGCCGTGTTCAACGTCCTGCATGTGCCGGTAGGCCTTTTGGTCAACCTGTTGATCTGGAACCAGCACGAGTCACTGAGTCGTCTGTTCATTGGAGGGGTGCTGATTGTGGTGTCGCTCTGGATCAGCCGGTTCGGGGCCAGGCCTTTGCTGGTGAGGGGGCAGTAATCAAGGCATGCCTTTCACTTGTGGGATGGGCCTTGGCCGCGACGACTCAATGACAGGCAACACGTTTATGTCGCCGACAACGCTCCGAGCAGTGAGGCCTGGTTTCTCGAAACGAGCATTATCGTTCAAGTTGCTATTGGTGGTGGAGCTGTCGACCTCGCTATACTCCGGCAGGTCCCACATCAATAGAGCGTTTCACAAATGGCTGTTCAACCGCCCGTGCGTTGCTACGCGACGGCAATGCGCAAGGCCTCAAGGCGGCTGACTCAGCTTTATGATGATGCTCTGGCTCCATCGGGGCTTCGCTCGACCCAGTTTGCGATTCTTGCAGAGCTGGTTCCTCGGGCCAAATCACCCCCTACCTTGCAGGAACTGGCCGATGCGCTGGTTCTGGATCGCTCCTCATTGGGCCACAACCTCAAACCCCTTGAGCGCGATGGACTCGTTGCGCAGCAAACCAGCCTTGCCGATCGCCGACGTCGCCTGATCATGGCGACGGCGGAGGGGGAAAAGGCATTCCATGACGCCCGGATCTTGTGGCGACAGGCTCAGGAGCGGTTTCTCAAGACCTTCGGCGAGGACGCGGCGGGTGAGCTGTGCAAGGCGTTGCTCAGCATTGCCTATGACGAACGCCTTGTGCTCACCGAAGAGCGATGACCGCTCATGACGCTCGAATGACCCCTTTGAGCATCGCGAAGTAACTGATCAGAGCGTATGCCACCAGCGAAAAAGCCGTGGCAATGGCGATGTTCGACAGTTGGGGCTCCAGATACCAGGCGGCCAGCCAGCTCAACGATGTGGCCAGAAGCATGCGGGTGGTCATCGCAATGAAAGGCGCACCTGCATGGCCAGCCCCTTGGGCGGCGAACCCGAAGACGAAGCCGAATCCGAGTGCGGCATAGAATGGCGCCACAATGTGCAGATAGGTTTTTGCGGGCTCCAGCACGGCGGGGTCGGTGCTGAAAAACTGCAACCACAGCATCGGGAAGACAGCGACTATCACGCCAATGACCCCGACAAAAGCGGTGCCGACCAGTATTCCGGTCCAGGCAATCTTTCTGGCCCGCTCGGTGTTGCCTGCGCCTATATTGACGCCCACCATCGTCAAGACTGCGGCCGATAAACCGAACAACAGCGGAATCATCACGTAATCCAGGCGCGAGGCAATCCCGAAGGCGGCCAGGGCGTCTGTGCCCGCCAGGCCGACTGCGCCGGTGATCAGGATGACAATCAGGTTGGTCATGACGGTGCTGAGCGCAGCGGGAAGGCCGACCTTCAATATGTCCCTGATCAGGCGCCACTCGAACGCAACCTTGCGGATAGTGAGGTTTGACTTGCCCGACATCATGTAGCGCACGAGAAAGAACGCTGCCGTCACGTAAAAGATGGCAAAGGCAGTCCCCGCGCCCGCGATTCCCATTGCCGGGATCGGACCAAACCCGAAGATCAGCGCCGGGGACGCCGGTATCAGAATGATTGCGCCGATAAGCGTGATGAGCGCCGGTACCTTTACGTTTCCCGAGCCGCGCAGCGATGCAGTGATCATGTTGACGACCCACATGGGCACCGCGCCCAGAAACAGATAGTTGGAGTACTGCAGGGCTGCATCCAGCGCGTCGCTGCGCCCGCCCATCGCATGGTAGAGAAAAGGCCCCAGCACGAGTGCGGCCGCTGTAAATGCCAGGCCAATGAATACTGCGAGAATGATGGAATGCATCAGCAGCGAATCGGCATCGTGTTCGTTTCCCGCGCCAACGGCACGGGCTACCGCCGAGGCCACGCCGCTTCCGATACCGCCGCCTGACATCGTCACCATGAGCATGTAGAACGGAAACACCAGGGCGACGCCTGCCAAGGCCGCCGTTCCCAATAGCCCTACGTAATAGGCCTCGGCCATGGTCACGGCGGTCTGTGCCAGCAGTACGGCGACCGTTGGCCAGGCGAGCAGCAGCAGCGTCGAAAGGATCGGCCCGCTCAGGAGTTTTTCACGGGCAGAGTTGATGGGCGGCGATGCTGTAGCTTCAGGTTGCTCCGCAACCATGGGAGGGACTTTTGACATGGCGGATCCGCTATCGGCAGGAGGGCATCAGCGAGCATCACTGGTTTAGTGGGCATATACCCATAATAAAGTCATATTTGCTCTGGCGGCAATCGTCCGGTACTGATCGAGGGTGGTGCAGGTGTGAAACTGGCCAGCCGACAAGGCCTTTCGAGACGTGCATTAGCCGGATCGGGCAACAAAATCCATCCATAGTGGTAAAGAAACTCGGCCCCGGCGCTCGAAACCGTTACGCTATGCAGCTGTATTTTTGTTTTTCGTCGAGGTAGCACCCGTGTTTTCCGAATTCGCCCTGCACGAACGCCTGCTTAAAGCTGTGGCCGAGCTTAAATTTGTCGAGCCTACGCCTGTGCAGGCCGCCGCTATTCCGCTGGCATTGCAAGGGCGTGACCTGCGGGTGACTGCGCAAACCGGTAGCGGCAAGACCGCGGCTTTTGTGTTGCCGATCCTCAACCGCCTGATCGGTCCGGCTCGGGTGCGTGTCGATATCCGCGCCGTGATCCTGCTGCCGACCCGCGAGCTGGCTCAGCAGACCCTCAAGGAAGTCGAGCGTTTCTCGCAGTTCACCTTCATCAAGGCCGGCCTGATCACCGGTGGCGAAGACTTCAAGGTTCAGGCCGCGATGCTGCGCAAGGTGCCGGACATTCTGATCGGCACCCCGGGCCGTCTGCTTGAACACCTCAACGCTGGCAACCTGGACCTCAAACTGGTTGAAGTGCTGGTCCTCGACGAAGCCGACCGCATGCTGGACATGGGCTTCTCCGAAGACGTCGAGCGCCTGGCGGGCGAATGTGCCGACCGTCAGCAGACCATGCTGTTCTCGGCCACCACCGGTGGTTCGGGTCTGCGGGACATGATCCGCAAAGTGCTGAAAGACCCACAGCACCTGCAGCTCAATAACGTCAGCGAGCTGGCCAGCGGTACTCGTCAGCAGATCATCACCGCTGACCATAATGTCCACAAAGAGCAGATTCTCAACTGGCTGCTGGCCAACGAGACTTATCAGAAAGCCATTGTGTTCACCAACACCAAGGCCATGGCCGACCGCCTGTACGGGCGTCTGGTTGCTCAGGAATACAAGGCGTTCGTGCTGCACGGCGACAAGGACCAGAAGGACCGCAAGGCGGCCATCGATCGTCTGAAGCAGGGCGGTGCCAAGATCCTGGTGGCCACGGATGTGGCAGCTCGTGGTCTGGATGTGGATGGTCTGGATCTGGTCATCAACTTCGACATGCCACGCAGCGGCGATGACTATGTTCACCGCGTTGGTCGTACCGGGCGTGCGGGCAGTGAAGGTCTGGCGGTTTCGCTTATCTGCCATGGTGACTGGAACCTGATGTCCAGCATCGAACGCTACCTCAAGCAAAGCTTCGAGCGTCGCACCGTCAAGGAAGTCAAAGGTACTTACGGCGGACCGAAGAAGGTCAAGGCGTCTGGCAAGGCTGTCGGCACCAAGAAGAAAAAGACCGATACCAAGGGCGACAAGAAAAAAGTTGCCGCCAAGGGGCCGACCAAGCGCAAGTCCGTCAACCGTCCCAAGTCGGATTCGCTGGTAAGCAAGGACGGCATGGCGCCGTTGAAGAAACGCAGCACACCGGCACCTGCGGCTGAGTAATCTGCAATTCGCGACTGAAGTCGCTCCTACGGTAGGAGCGAATTTATTCGCGAAGCCTCCCTCCGTCTCCCCGGCTGAACGGCCACCCTCGCAACAGGTCACAACCTCTGAGTAGCAAGCCCGTGGCGGGATGTCATGGGCTATTCATCCATGCTGGACGGAGGTTTTACAAAATGGCTTATAACTGGGACCTTATCGAACGTCTGCTTCATGAAGTACAGAACAGCGCTGGCGAGTCCTTTGCCCCGCGCAAATACGCCGAGGATCATGCAGTTGCCAAGGCTGCCGAAGGTGAGTCTGTCGGCAATCTGGATCACCTCAAGACCGAGGCGGCCGATCTGGAAGCGCTGTTGCTCAAGCACGGCTACATCGAGCCGCGCCCTGAAGACGAGGGGGGTACCGGCAGCAACTTTATCCTGACACCGCGCGGCTCAAGCCTGCTGGCCATGATCGACAGCAGCATTCCGGGCAACGATCATCCGCGTCAGGTGCTGGACGAGCAGGCCGATGCGCTCGACCCTGCGACCTTCGATGAGGTTGCCTCCAAGGCTCAGGTGGCCTGACCCCCGTCATGCTTTTGTGAGGCCTTCAGGCAGTCCAGATCCGCGAAGTCCTCACGCATGTCAGCGATCCTGGCCAGCAGCAATTTGCGCTGGTCGGGTGTGCTCTGGCCGACCACGTCCACGATGAGCGTAATCGCGGCGTGCTCGGCCCTGTTGTAGTTCTCGCGGTATTCCGGGGTCCAGAAGGTATCGCGATTCTGCAGCAGTGCGGCGATGCGTTCTGGAAAGTCCTTGGCCTGACGCTGCTGTACCGTCGCCAGGAACAGGTTCTGCCAGCGGGCGCGGTTTTCTACCCAGCCCCGGCTCTGCTCGCCCAGTGACGCCGACCAGGCCTGTACCCGTGCCTTCTGCGCCGGATTCAATTTGCCCAGCCAGGGTGTCATGCGCTTTTCCATGCGTGCGGCGCGTTCGGCGATCTGCCTTTCCAGAGAGTCGTCCAGGTATTTCTTTTCCTGTTTGCGCTGGTCCTTGGCGAAGGCGTTCTGCATCTCCTGAACCTGCTTGTCGTCGAAGCGGGCCAGCAACTCGACAGCCGAAGGCGTGACCTGGCGGGAGATTTTAGCCAAGGCTTCCTTGGCTTCTTCGGTGCGGGCTTCAAGTTCGGCCTGGGTGACTTTATCGGTCTTCACCATTTGCTCAAGGCGGTCGAACCACGTCAGGTAGTCGGGCAGTTGCGTGCTGCAATGCCAGCTCAAATGCTGTTTCAGGCGCTCGTCGAGCCAGCTTTTCTGGGGGCTGTTCATGTCCAGATAGTCGCTGAGCGTCCAGGGAATGATCACGTCCAGATTGCGATACGCCAGGCCCACCTGGTTGCATGCAACAAGCAATGGCAAGGCCATCAACAGCGTAATGAAGGCTTTGAAGCGATGCATGACAACTCCTGGACAGGCTGAGTGACTGTAGAGGAGTGTAGGGGCTGGCAGTTCAACTTACTCGCGACGTTTCAGGAAAAACCGGTTACGGGAAGTGTCGTACAGGGTCTAGAAGAATGAGCGAACGGCCTTGATGGTGAACGTCCCTTCGCAATACGGGTTGTGGCCGCTGTAGACGCTGCAATCACTGCCGCTGAGGCTTGATCCGCTGTAGATCAGGTTCATGTCGATCCCCAGCCAGGGGCGTGAAAGGTTCAGGGACCAGTCATTGAAGCCGTTGATCAGCGAACCGTCATCGCCTGCTTGTGGCGTGTCGAACTGGTGATTGGCGTATTGCATGCGAACCCCGAGGCCCAGTTGCTCGATGCCGCCCAGGTCAATGAAAAGGGTGCTGTTACGCACGCCTACGTCATTGCTGAAGGCCGCGCCAACGCGGCTGTTGAGCACGCGCAACCCGGCATAGAATTCGTGGCTGTCGATCTGGCTGGTATCGGGATAGCTGTAGCGGATCATCCCCAGTTCATAACCCAGGGTCTTGTCGAAGGGTTTCTTGAAGCCCATGTAGGAATCGACTTCAAGGGACGTATCTTCGGTAAATCCCATATTCGGTGACCACTGACCGAAGTAAAAGCCGCTTTCATGGGTCAGGTCCAGGCCTCCGTGGAATGAGCCGGAGCTGCCGCTGGGTGTCACCAGACCCTGAGCCATGCTGCGGGCAGGTGTGGTCGCCAGCTTGAGGTTGAAGTCGCCAAGGCTGCGCTCCAAGACCTGGGCAGAGGCCTGCTGGCACACCAGAACGGTGCCGAGGGCGAGTATCTGTAATCGAGGGTTGAGCATGGCTCACTCCTTGTGCGTCGAGGAGTGTGGTCATAATGGCGTATCGAAATCGGCGCAGAGGCCCGACACAAGCCGCGAGCTAGAGCCTCGCAAGCATACCGATGAAATGCCGGGGATGCGGACCGTTCGTCGATCCGCAGGAGCTTCAGTTGCTGGCTGTTGTCTCGGCGGGCGGGATGATCAGCCCGCGAATCACTACCAGAGCCTGCTCGAACGAGGGGTAGCCGCTCTTGGCAACATCGAGCTCGGCATACTCGGCGCGATAGCGTTCGGACTTTTTCGGATCACTCATGCTCAGTTGCTGGGAGAGCAGGGCAATGGCCAGAGGATGCTTGTATTTGTCGGCTGCGGTCTGCAACAGATCGATGATCTGCTTCTGATCGGCCTGTTCGCGAATCAGCAGTATCGCCTGATAGAACTCGGCTTCGCCGGAAGCATCGTCGATGGCGGCGCGTCGCAGCATGGCTTCGGCCAGTTCATAGTTTTCACGATCCGCTTCGCTGATCAGCAGCTTGGCCTGAAGCATGTCGTGCTGATACAGCAAGTGGCCTGCTCTGCACTGGCTGTCAGTGTGGGGGTTTTCATTGGGGCCGTTTTCGCAGTGCTGCGAGGCACAACCACCGAGGTAAATCAGAGCGCCGAAAAGCATCCAGTTCTTCATTCAAGCATTCCGCAAAGCAAAAGGGGTCTGCTACCAGAGCGTTTCCTGCTCTTGGTTTGGAGATACCGAAGGAGATTAGCAGTGAGACGGGAGGTGTAGCTAGCGCCCTGTTTTGGCAAGGCGCATAGAAACCGCAAAGCAGTCGGGGAGAATTACTTCTTGCCGAGGTTGATGTGCTTGGACGGGGTAAAGGTCTGGCCGCTCACGCCTTTGGCGATTTGCTGGATTTCGCCGCCGGACTTGAGGAAAGCTGCGATCTGCGCATTGATCGAATCGCTCGTTTCAACGGCTGGAGCTGGTTTTGCTTTGGTGTGGGATGCCTTGATACGCATGACTGCCATAACCTTCATAAACTTCGTACGGCCAGCCATCGTACAGGAAATGGCGGGTTCCTGCTGGCTTATCTGGGGTTTGGGTGGCATGAGCGGACGGGCTCGACAAGCATCCAGGCGTGTCATGACGCGCTTAACTGGCTGTTTTTAATGAAGAGTTGGGGTGGGGCGCGATGGATGCCGAAAGTTTCTGCTGATCATGGCAACTGACGAGCGGGGCCCGGCCATGCAGCGCATGCCGTGGGCATCGCGAATGCAGACGCAAAGTCGGGTAGAATGCCGCCCACGTAATGAGGGTATCTGCAAATGGCTTTAATCGGGCGTTACAACAGCTTGCAAGTGGTCAAGCACACTAACTTCGGTCTGTACCTGGACGGTGGGCCGGATGGCGAAATCCTGCTGCCCAATCGGTATATCCCCAAGGATATTCCCACTGAAGATGAAGACTGGATCAACGTTTTCGTCTATCTGGACAGCGAAGACAAGCTGCTCGCCACCACTGAAAAACCCAAGGTTCAGGTCGGTGAGTTCGCCAGCCTCAAGGTGGTCGAGGTCAACAGCATCGGCGTGTTCCTGGACTGGGGGCTGCCCAAGGACCTGCTGCTGCCGTACTCCGAAGAAAAGCGCACCCTGCAGGCTGGTGATTATTGCGTGGTGCATGTCTATCTGGACAAGAAAACGCGGCGCATCACCGCCACTGCACGCCTGGATCGCTACCTGGACAAGACGCCTGCCCATTACAGCGCGGGTCAGGAAGTCGACCTGCTGGTTGCCGAAGCCACCGACATGGGCTTCAAGGCGATCATCAACAACAAGCACTGGGGCCTGATCCACAAGAACGAAGTGTTCAAGTTCCTGCGCCCTGGCAAACAGGAAAAAGGCTTCATCAAGGAAGTCCGCTCCGATGGCAATATCAGCCTGAGCCTGCAGCCGGTGGGTGCCGAAGCCGCTGACAGCCTGAACGCCAAGATTCTCGCCAAGTTGCGTGATAACAACGGCGTGCTGCCGGTCAGCGACAAGAGTGATCCACAGGTCATCAGCGGTCTGTTCGGTGTCAGTAAAGGGAACTTCAAGAAAGCGATCGGTGCCTTGTATAAACAAGGTCAGATTGTGATTCACCCTGACCGTATCGAACTGACCTGATACAGGGTGCGCCCATGAAAAAAATCCTCACGGCTTACTTCGGTACGCTTCTGGCTTTTCTGATCCTGGACGGTGTCTGGCTGGGATTGCTCATGGGCTCGACCTATCGGGACTGGCTCGGGTCGCTGATGCTGGCCACGCCACTGCTCGGACCTGCAGTGGTGTTCTATCTGCTGTATGGGGCGGGGCTGGTGATATTTGCGGTCCTGCCCGCGCTCAAGGTGCAGCGCACGGGGCATGCAACCCTCTATGGCGGGCTGTTGGGGCTGATCGCCTATGGCACTTACGACCTGACCAACTGGGCGACCTTGCAAGGCTGGCCTGCACAGTTGGCCCTTGTGGATCTTGCCTGGGGGACTGTGGTTTCAGCCCTGGCCGCAACGGCGGGGTATCTGGCGACACGCCGCCTGGCCTGAACGCCTTACTTCTGCAGAAAACCCGCAAAGCTCAGGTTGCTGCCCTTGGGGCGCATGTCTTTGAGGAACGAGTCCTTGTCGGCGCTCAGTTCCAGGCTCACGGTCGGCTTGCGTTTGCCAGCGTTGCGCACTTCCAGGCCTTCCATGTGATCGCGCATGAAGACGGTGGTCACCTTCAGGTGCAGCAACTGATCGGTCGCCGGGGTGTGCAGCAGCAGGTGCAGCCACTCGTACTGGCCCACTTGCAGGCGTGTCACAGGCAGGTCGAACCACCAGATGTTGCGCTTGGTGTCCAGAATGGCGAAATGGGTGTTGTTGATGCCCAGCACTGCGCCGCCCAGATCCTGGTTCCTGCGTGCGATGGCCAGCTTTTTATCGAGTTTCATAACGTTCCTGTGAATCGGTTTGTTCAGTGTGCCGGGCACAGACTGACTGCGACGCGCATTCTCGCACAAACACCGTAAACAAGGCCTGCCCATCAGCGGACGAACGGCATGCTTTGGTCAGAAAATAATTGAAACTCTGCGTAATTGCCCCCGGTCAATCATTGTGTCGAGGTTACGACATTTGATTCCAGAACGGTCTTCAAGACCCGGGAGATACTTCATGAGTAGTACTGGCGATAAAATCAAAGGCATGGCCAACGAAGCGATCGGCAACGTGAAGCAAGGCATCGGAAAGGCAACCGATAACTCCAGTTTGAAGGCCGAGGGCAAAGCTCAGGAGCTAAAGGGCGAAGCCCAGCAACTCAAGGGTAAAGCCAAGGACGCCGTGAAAAAGGGCGTAGACAAAGCGTAGCTTCACAGGAAAACCGGATAGAGGTCATCGCCGAGATGGCCTTTATCCATCATGGCTTGAAACCTTTTACAGCTCGCTCAGTCCATTTGACGCCACTGCAATACTGTTGGCACATGGGCAGCCGCATAATCGCAACTGTCGGCCCGGCGATATAATGTAAAAGGGTTTAGCGCAAGGAGACGCCATGATCTTTCCTCACATGCGTCAATTGCCACTGGGCAAAGTGATGGTTCGCACCGTCACCGAATTTCTCGATGACGAGATGTCTACTTACGCATCGGCACTGGCCTACCAGATGCTGTTTTCGCTGTTTCCGTTCCTGCTGTTCCTCATTGCCCTGATCGGTTTTCTGCACCTGCCGGATTTCTTCTCCTGGCTGCGCCTGCAATCGGAACTGGTTCTGCCGCCCCAGGCGCTGGAACAGGTCAATCCGGTGATCGACCAGTTGCAGCAATCCAAGGGCGGCCTGCTGTCCATCGGTATCGTCATTGCGCTGTGGACCGCTTCGGCCGGTGTGCGCCTGATGATGAGTGCCATGAACGCGGCCTACGACGTGGTCGAAGGGCGCCCCATCTGGAAGCGTTTTCCGCTGTCGATTCTCTACACCGTGGGCATTGCCGGCATGCTGCTGGCCGCAGCCGGTTTCATGGTGGTCGGCCCGCAGGTCATGAGCTGGTTCGCCTCGCAGATCGGCATGGAAGACTTCATCGTCACGCTGTGGACCGTGCTGCGCTGGCCGATGATCATCCTGCTGCTGATGGTTGCCGTGGCCTTGATCTACTACGTCATGCCCGACGTGAAACAGGAGTTCCGCTTCATTACCCCAGGCTCGGTGCTGGCCGTGGTGGTGTGGATCATCGCTTCCCTGGGGTTCGGCTTCTACGTCAAGACCTTTGCCGACTATAACGCCATGTACGGCAGCATCGGCGCAATCATTGTGCTGTTGCTGTACTTCTACATTTCGGCGGCGGTGTTGCTGCTGGGGGCGGAGATGAATGCGGTGATCGAACACATGTCCCAGGAAGGCAAGGATGCCGGTGAAAAAGAAGCCGGCGACAATCGGGTGGACTCCACTGCCAAACAGCATGTTTCGGGGCTGGGGCGCGATCATTCGGTACACAGCACATTAAAGGCTGACGAATCCTGAATCAGGGTCCAGAATCGCCTTTTCGTTCGAGAGACCGACACTCATCATGATCCGCAAGATTCTGAAGATGGGCGACGAGCGCTTGCTGCGCATCGCGCCTCCCGTGCCCCGCGAGCTGTTCGGCAGCAGCGAACTCAAGACGCTGATTGCCGACATGTTCGAGACCATGGAAAGTGTCGGCGGCGTCGGCCTTGCGGCACCGCAGATAGGTGTCGATCTGCAACTGGTGATATTCGGCTTCGAGCGCAGCGAGCGCTATCCCCAGGCCGAAGCCGTGCCCCAGACCATCCTGCTCAACCCGCTGATCACGCCTTTGAGCCCGACCCTTGAAGCAGGCTGGGAAGGCTGCCTGTCGGTGCCCGGTTTGCGGGGCATGGTCGATCGTTACCAGAGCATTCGCTACGAAGGCTTTGACCCGGACGGCCAGCCGATCCAGCGCACCGCCCAGGGTTTTCATGCCCGCGTGGTCCAGCACGAATGCGATCACCTGATCGGCCGTCTGTACCCTTCGCGCATCACGGACTTCAGCAAGTTCGGCTTTATCGAAGTCATGTTCCCGGACATGGACCCCAACGCCGACGAGTGACTCAGGCGCTGGTCCGGCACAAGGCAACCAGCGCCTTGCTGCGGCTGAAGCGCATGAACTTTTCGCCCAGTGAATGCGGCAGCCTCTGGGCCGTCTCGAAACCGCTCACTGCATAGAACGCCTGAAGGTCCGGATGGCAGAACAGCCAGACCGGACCGTTCAATGGCTCCACGGCATGACCGATCAGGCGGCGGGCAATGGCCTGGCCACGCAGTTGCGGGTCCACGAACAACCCCGTCAGCCAGTGCCCGTCAGCGACTTCGCTCAGGCAAAGGGCGCCGACGATCTGCGACTGCTTCGCCACCCACAGCGTTCCGCGAGGCACTGCGCGCATGGAGGACTTGTGTTCGCGGTAGAACTTGTCCAGCAAAGGGCGGCAGGCGTCGGGCAGGGTGCTGAACTGAATGTTGGACATGATCGGGCTCTGGTCTTCGAGGCGGGCAAGCATAAATCATCGCCCTGGCAGACAGATATTCCTGATAGCGGCATGAATCGCCGGGATACGACCCCGACTCTGGTAAAGCGCGGATTAACTGTTAAGTTCAAAAGTGCAGTCAATTCATCTCAGGAGGAGGCCATGAACGACCATCGCGGTCTGCCCGTTGTACCCAGGACACGCCTGATGTTCCTGGGGTGCAGCCTGCTGCTGAGTTGGGCGCTGGCCCAGAACGCTCATGCCGATGAAGCGGACGATACGGCGCTGCTGTTCGTTCAGGAGCGCCACCTGGGCGACAGTCTGGGCTGGCTGGGTTATCAGGTTGCTTCACGCACCGTCACCTTTGGCAGCATCGTAGAGTCTATTGGCAAGATTCAGGCTCAGGATCTGGTGCAGAAAGAACTGCAACGCCTGCAGCCCACTTATCAGGTGCAATGGGACCGCAACCTTGCGTCCGCCTATGCCCAATCCTTTTCGGCGCAGGAATTGCAGTCCCTCAATGAAGGCAGCGGCTCCTTGCCCTTGATGAACAAACTCAAGGCCCGTAACAACGAGGTCGGCGCCCGGATGAAGGAACGCTCGTCCGAACTGCTGAAGACCTTCGTTGCCCAAGCACTGGGCAATGCGCAGAAGTCGCTCGCCCGCTAAGTACTGAAAGAAACAGCGAAAGCGAGGAAAACACCATGGACCTATTCATGCAGGCCGCCATTGACGAGGCGCAACAGGGATTGGCTGAGGGCGGGATTCCTATCGGTTCGGTCATCGTTCACGATGGAAAGATCATTGGCCGTGGACACAATCGTCGGGTTCAGGAGGGCAGCGCCATCAAGCATGGCGAGATGGACGCACTGGAAAACGCCGGTCGCCAGCCTGCCAGTGTCTACCGGGATTCGGTGCTCTACACCACCTTGTCGCCTTGTGCGATGTGCAGCGGGGCTATTCTGCTCTACGGCATCGGCAAGGTCATTGTGGGCGAAAACGAGACATTCATGGGCGAGGAAGAGCTGTTGCGCTCTCGCGGGGTGCAAGTCGATGTGCTTCACGACACGACATGCCAGCACATGATGCACGGTTTTATCGCCAGCAAGCCCGAACTGTGGAGTGAGGATATCGGCGAATAAAGGCTTTATGCTAGCAAGCCTTCGCGGGCTCTCTGAAGGGTGATAATCTCGGCTCAGTTACTTCATGAAGCACGGAGCCCGTAATGCCGGTTCAGCGACGCAATAATGTAAACGTCATGGGCGATGGACCGGCCACATTGATTTTTGCTCACGGTTTTGGTTGCAACCAGAACATGTGGCGCTTTATTGCGCCTGTATTTGCCAGGCATTTCAAGGTCGTGCTGTTCGATCTGGTGGGCAGTGGCAAGTCTGAACTGTCGGCTTACATCCCGCACAAATACGCCTCCCTACGCGGCTATGCCAGCGACCTGCTGGAAGTGGTCCGTGATTTCGCCAATCCCGGCCCGGTGATTCATGTCGGGCACTCGGTCAGCGCCATGATCGCCGTACTGGCCGAACGCCTGGAGCCAGGCCGTTTTGCCGCGCACATCATGGTCGGCCCGTCGCCGCGCTACCTGGACGATGAAGGCTACGTGGGCGGTTTCAGCCGCACAGACATCGACTCATTGCTGCATACCCTGGAAAGCAACTACCTGGGCTGGTCCAGTACCATGGCGCCGACGCTCATGGGGTCTGCCGACCGGCCTGAACTGGGCGAGGAACTGGCTGACAGTTTCTGTAGCACCAATGCCGATATCGCCAAGCAGTTTGCCCGCGTGACCTTCATGTCTGACCACCGCAAGGACGTGGAGGGTTTTCCCGGCCAGACCCTGATTCTGCAATGCAGTGATGACATGGTCGTTCCCGTCCAGGTGGGCGAATACCTCAACCGTGTCATTGAGAACAGTACATTGCGTGTGATCGAAAACGTGGGTCATTACCCTCATATGAGTGCTCCGAAGGCCTGTGTCGCAGCAATGAGTGAATTTTTGCAACCTTTTGGATATGCAGAACATGTCATCTGATGCGCCTGCCGTACCTGACGGCGACGACCTGTTCGAGGGCGCTCCCTGTGGTTTGTTGCTGACTCGGGAAAACGGCACCATCGAGCGGGTCAACCAGACCTTCTGTGTCTGGCTCGGTATTGAGCGCGAGGCGCTGCTGGGGCGGCGGTTTCAAGACCTGCTGAATATGGCGGGCAAGATTTTCCATCAGACTCACTGGGCGCCGTTGCTCCATGCCCGGGGCTCGGTTGCCGAAGTCAAGCTTGAGCTGATTCATGCGGACGGTCGTTCCATCCCGATGATGCTCAATGGCATACGCCGTGAACATGACGGCGTCTTTTTCAATGAGCTGGCGCTGTTTATCGCCGAAGAACGCAACAAATACGAACGTGAGCTGCTGGCTGCGCAAAAACTTTCCGAAGAGTTGCTGCTGCAACAGATGAGCATCCAGACCGAGCTGACATCGGCCCGCAACCGCTTGCGTCTGGCCCATGTCGAGGCGGAAATCCGGGCGATCTTTGCCGAGCAGATGGTGAGCATTTTCAGTCACGACCTGCGCAACCCGCTGGCGGCGATCAAGATGGCCTCCGGTCTGCTGGAGCGCAGCGCCCTGGAGCCCCGACAGGAACGCATGCTGGGCCATATCAACCACGCGACCGACCGCGCCCAGCGCATGATCGTCGACCTGCTGGACTTCACCGATGCCAGGGTCGGGCGCGGGATTTCGGTCACGCCTCAGGCCATTGATCTGCATGCAGTGACAGAGCGCAGTGTTGAAGAGTTGCGCCAGTCATTCACTGGCCATGTCATCACTCATCGCCGTGAAGGCGATGGCCCATGCCATGCCGATGCCGACCGTCTGGGGCAGGTCATCGGCAACCTGGTTGCCAACGCCATCAACTACGGTTCGGCAGATGGAGAAATCGTGGTGACCTCGGCTCTGGAGCCGCACCTGATGCGCCTGTCGGTGCATAACTTCGGTGAGCCGATACCGCCCGAGCAGATCGAGAGCCTGTTCGAGCCAGCCGTGCGCAGCGCCAGTGATACCGATGAAAGTCGCAGTGTCGGGCTGGGGTTGTTCATTGTCCGGGAGATTGTCCGGGCGCACCTGGGCGATGTGATCGTCCTCTCCAGCCCCGAACATGGCACGACCTTTACCGCGAGTATTCCGCAGAGAGCGTGAGGTCGACCTTTTCGCGAATAAATTCGCTCCCACTCGGTAGGAGCGAATTCATTCGCGAAGGCCCACTGACACAGCATTCAGACCATCCTTGTTACAAACTCCCTCCTTATAAACTTGCTCATCTGCCATGCAAGGCCGAACCTGATAACCCAATCGCCATCAAAGCCTTACCATTTCCCTTGAGGGCAAGTGATGAACAGTTTTGTGCGCAACCTTGCAATCGCGGTGCTCGTTGCCTTGTCAGGTATCGGTATTGCCCAGGCGCAGGATCAGCCGGGCCGAAACGGGGCCACCAGCAATCCCTACAACAGCCCGATCCATCGCTCCAATCCCAATAGTCGCCAGGGCACCCAGCCCGGTACGCCGCAGGTGCAGCCCAACATCGTCCCTGCACCTCGCCAGCCTACACTGGAAAACGGCGGGATCCGCAATGGCTATCCAACCCGGCAGCCACCGCCCAGCCCGACCATCCAGAACAATCAGAATACGACTCCCAAACGCCCATAACCCATCCCCGCAGTAGCCGGGACCTCTACTCAATGCATAAGGAATCGCCCATGTTTAGAAAAACCCTGATCGCGGCAATGTGTGCCACGGCGATGTCGAGCTTACCGTTGACTGCCAGCGCGGCCGACGAGGCCGTGAAGCAATACAAGAGCGAACTGGGCACTGTCAGTGTCAGCGAAGTGGCAGCCGGGCTGGATCATCCTTGGGCGCTAGCGTTCCTGCCGGACAAGAAAGGCATTCTGGTGACCGAGCGTTCAGGCAACCTGCGCGTCGTTTCGCCGGACGGCAAACTCTCCGGCCCGATCTCGGGTGTTCCGCAAGTCTGGGCCAAAGGGCAGGGCGGCTTGCTGGACGTGGTGCTGTCCCCTGATTTCGCCAAGGACCGTATGGTCTACCTGACCTACTCCGAAGGCAGTGGCAAGACGGCTGCCGAAGGCGAAACCGCAGGCACTGCTGCCGGCCGTGGTCGTCTGTCGGCTGACCTGACCAGACTGGAAGACTTCACCGTGATTTTCCGCCAGCAGCCAAAACTGTCGGTGGGTAACCACTTCGGCTCGCGGATGGTCTTTGACCGCGACGGCTACCTGTTTATCGCCCTGGGCGAAAACAACAACCGCGCAACGTCCCAGGACCTGGACAAGCTGCAGGGCAAGGTCGTGCGCATCTACCCCGATGGCAATGTCCCCAAAGACAACCCCTTCGTCGGGCAGAATAACGTGCGTCCGGAAATCTGGTCTTACGGCCATCGCAACCAGCAGGGCGCGGCCCTCAACCCCTGGAGCGGAACCGTATGGACCAACGAGCATGGTCCAAAGGGTGGCGATGAGCTGAATATCATCGAACGTGCCCAGAACTATGGCTGGCCATTGGCGACCCATGGCATCAACTATTCCGGTCAACCGATCCCGGAAGCCAAGGGCAAGTTTGTCGAGGGCACCAAAGTGCCGTTCCATGTGTGGGAAAAATCGCCGGGTATCAGCGGCATGGCGTTTTACAGCAATGGTCTTTTCAAAGCCTGGGACCACAACGTGTTTATCGGCGCACTGGCCACCGAAGAGTTGATCCGTTTGCAGTTTGAAGGCGACCGCATCGTTCATGAAGAACGCTTTCTGGGTGATATGAAACAGCGTATTCGCGATGTTCGCCAGGGGCCGGATGGTTACTTGTATCTGCTGACCGATGACGATAAAGGGAAGTTGCTTAAAGTCGGTTTGCAACAGTAAATAAAAACTCCCGCATGAGCGTGTCATGCGGGAGTTTTTTCAAGCCTGGGAAGCTTGGGTGCAACGCTTAGCGGTCTTGAGCGTCGCGCAGCACTTCGCCTGTCTTGGCGTCGACTTCAAAGTCCCACTCCACGCCCTTGGCGTCTTTCAGCTCGATCTGATACACGTAACGGCCGGCGTGTCTTTCAAGCTCGGTGTCGTGGATCTGGAAGCCTGGGTGTTTGGCCAGAGCCTGTTTGTTGAACTGTTCAAAGTCTCCGACCGCGCCGGACTTTTGCAGACGAATCACTTCGTCAGGACCAATATCAGCCTGTGCCATACCGGCAGCAGTGGTCAGGGCAAAAGCGGTAAAAAGAGCAGGCATAAGTTTCATGGTGTATTCCTTCTGATGGGACTGCTTAAATGGATGCTTGATCAGTTGGTTCGTTCAACTGTTTTGTTGAAGCCAGATTAATGCGCCTTACTTAATTCATCCTTAAATATGCGAAACGGCTTGTTTTTCCTGAAAACGGCCTGTGGGCAATTGCGCAGCGCGTGCAGGCAGAGGTTGTAAAAAAACAGCGGTGAACGTAAAAGGTTGCCCCCGGCCAGATGGTGCTCGCCTCTGCCCGGGTTCCCGTTACCCTGGAGTTCATCGATGAGTACGTCACGCCGACCTGCTGCACGTCTGGTTTCGTGTCTGTTGCCTTTTGGCATGGCTGTCACTTCACCACTGCTGGCTGCAGAAGCGGTGAATCTGGAGGCTGTGAAAGTGTCAGGTACTGCCGAAGCGTCCAGCCCGGATTACCAGGCCCGCGAGGCGTCGGTCGGCGGCTTTGGCGAGACGGCCCTGCTCGACAATCCTGCCTCGGTCTCGGTATTCACCGACGGCCTGATCAAGGACCGTCAGGCCAGATTGCTCAGCGAAATCCTGCGCAATGACGCTTCGGTGGGCGAGGGCTATGCCCCGGTGGGCTATTACGAGAACTTCGTGGTGCGTGGCTTTTCCCTGAATGCCGCCAATAGCTATCGCATCAACGGGCGCACCATTGCCGGCGAGCAGAACGTGGCGCTTGAAAACAAACAGCAGGTGGAACTGCTCAAAGGCCTGTCCGGTCTGCAAAGCGGTGCCGCCTCGCCGGGCGGCGTGATCAACTACCAGACCAAACGTGCACAGGATGTGCGCTCTGTGACCGTGTCCACCAATGAGCACGGCGGGCGCTATATCGCGACCGACGTTGGTGGCTGGTTCGGCAGCGAAAATCAGTTCGGTCTGCGCGCCAACCTTGCCCATGAAGACCTGCGCTCCTACGTCGACCATGCCGATGGCCAGCGTGATTTCGCTTCCCTGGCGTTCGACTGGAACATCAGTGACCGCGCCTTGCTGCAACTGGACGTCGAATACCAGACCAGAGAGCAGCGTTCGGTGCCGGGTTATCAATTGCTCGGCGGCACGGCCTTGCCTCATAACGCCTCGCCGCGCAGGCTGCTGGGTTATCAGAGCTGGTCGAACCCGGTGGGCATCGACTCGTTGAACATGAATGGTCGCTTCGAGTACCGGTTCAACGACGCCTGGAAGGGCAGCCTCAGTGCTTCACGCAGTCGCGTGGTGATCGACGACTACAGCGCCTTCGCCTGGGGCTGCTACGGCTCGGCCAGTTGCGCTGCCGAGGCGGTTCCCAATCACTTCAGCGCCGAAGGCGGCTACGACATCTACGACTTCCGCAGCCCGGACGACACCCGCCGCAACGATGAGGTCGAAGCGGCCATGACCGGCACCTTCGACACCGGCTCGCTCAAGCATGAGCTGACCTTCGGCACCAGCGCGTTTCGTCGTACCGTCGATACCCGTGGCACCTTCAACGAGATGGTCGGCTCGGGCAACATCGATTCAACCCCCGATGAGGTATCGCCTTCGAACTTGCCGCTGCCTGATAGCGAACGCCGGCTGGACAGCCGCCAGTACGGGCTGTTCGTGACGGACCGGATCAGCTTCAACGAACACTGGCAGACCGTTCTGGGCGGGCGTCAGGTGCGTCCCGATGAACACGCCTACGCCGAAGATGGCAGTGAACAGCGCCATACCCAGCGTTCGATCTTCCTGCCTCAGGCGGCACTGATCTACAAGCCGGTGGAAAACCTCTCCCTTTACACCAGCTACAGCAAAGGCCTGTCGCTGGGCGGTACGGCGGCCTGGTTCACCACCAATGCCAGCGAAATTCTTGCGCCCACCGTGTCGCGACAACTGGAAGCAGGGATCAAGTACGACTGGCAGCGCATGAGCTTCACGGCTGCGCTGTTCCAGGCGCGTCAGGCCTATCAGTACTCGAAACCCAACGATGATGGCACCTTCACCTACGTTCAGCAGGGCGAGCAGAAGAACACCGGCCTGGAGCTGGGCGCCAATGGCTGGGTGACCGAGCGCCTTCAACTATCGGCCAGTGCCGCGGCGATTCGTGCGCGGGTAGAAGGCAGCGGCACGGCGGCTTATGAAGACCATCAGGCGCTCAATGTCCCGAAATACCGCGCCAGCCTTCAGGCGGACTACAGCCTGCCGATCCGGGGCCTGGCGTTGCTGGGCGGCATGCAATACAGCGCCAGCAAATACGCCAACCGCGAAGGCACGGTGAAGGTCAACGACTACGCTCTGTTCAATATCGGCAGCCGCTACAGCACCCGGCTGGGCGACTACGACACCGTGTTCCGCCTGACCGTGGACAACCTGCTCGACAAGCGCTACTGGCGCGATGCCGGCGAATACCTGGGCGACGACTACCTGTTCATGGGCGCCCCGAGAACAGCAACCTTGTCGGCTTCGGTCAATTTTTAGCACCCGGAGGCAAACAGGTAGGAGCGAATTCATTCGCGAGGCATCATTGAAGGCGATAGATTTTCTTCGGATGTACCGGTCTCTCGCGAATGAATTCGCTCCTACTGGGCGTTCCACCACGCAAATCTTCGCGCCCTGCGCACGCAGGCGCTCTTTTCAGACATGTTTACGGGGGCTTCATGACAGCCATTGTTAAACCACGCCCTCAGCCATTCTCCAGGGCCGACTACAAGACCTTGAGCCTTGCAGCCCTGGGCGGCGCTCTTGAAATCTACGACTTCATCATCTTCGTATTCTTCGCCCTGACCCTCAGCCAGCTGTTCTTCCCGCCAGACATGCCCGAATGGCTGCGCCTGCTGCAAAGCTTCGGCATCTTCGTGACCGGCTATCTGGCACGTCCGCTGGGTGGCATCCTGATGGCGCATTTTGCCGACCGTCTGGGCCGCAAGCGGATGTTCAGCCTTAGCATCCTGATGATGGCGTTACCCTGCCTGCTGATCGGTATCATGCCCACCTACGACCAGATCGGTTACTGGGCGCCGCTGATCCTGCTGGCGCTGCGCATCCTGCAAGGTGCCGCCGTGGGCGGGGAAGTGCCGAGCGCCTGGGTGTTCGTCGCCGAACATGCGCCTGCGGGGCATCGCGGCTATGCCCTCGGGGTCCTGCAAGCCGGGCTGACGTTCGGGTATCTGCTGGGCGCGCTGACCGCCACCTGGCTGGCCCGGGTGTTCACACCTGCGGAAGTCCTGGATTACGCCTGGCGCATCCCGTTCCTGCTGGGTGGTGTATTTGGTGTGGTGGGTGTCTGGCTGCGTCGCTGGCTCAGCGAAACCCCGGTATTCGTTGCCATGCAGGCACAGCGCGAAAACAGGCAGGGCCTGCCGTTGGGCCAGGTATTGCGTGAACATCGCCAGTCGCTGCTGCCCGCGGCCTTGCTCACCTGTGTGCTGACCTCCGCCGTGGTGGTGCTGGTAGTCATTACCCCGACCGTCATGCAGAAAAGCTTTGGCATCAGCGCCAGCGACACCTTTGCCCTGAGCGCTATCGGCATTGTCTTTCTCAACATCGGTTGTGTGCTGGCCGGCATGCTGGTGGATCGCATCGGTGCCTGGCGGGGCGTGATCGTCTACAGCCTGTTGCTGCCGCTGGGCATCGGCGTGTTGTACGCCAGCCTTGTCCTGCAATGGCTGCCGCTGACGGTCGCCTATGCCATGGCCGGTCTGGCCAGCGGCATTGTCGGGGTCGTGCCGTCGGTCATGGTGGGGCTGTTCCCGCCCGGCATCCGGGTATCGGGCATCTCCTTCACCTACAACATCGCCTACGCACTCTGGGCCAGCACCACGCCGCTGATGCTGATCGCCCTGATGCCCTGGAGCCCGTGGGTCTGCGTCGCCTATGGCGTGGTCATGGGCTGTGTCGGCTTGCTCACCGCTGCGGTCTTCGGCCTGCACAAGGGCATGGCCGTGGATGACGGGCTGACCTGTCGCGGTTGAGCCTGCATTCAGTCGGCTGCTTGTAGCCTGATCCTTCCTTTCTCTGCCGGGAAGCTACGCTTGCTAATGCCTCCCGGCATTGCGCAACCCGTCTGCGGGAGCGGCGTGACAGGCGCGGGAGCAACTGGCGGGTTTCTACCTGAAGAGACCGGGCATTCCACCAGAAGCCCTACAGGCGGCGACCCATATTCCTGCAGCATGTGTCGGTTGTGCCAAGACCTTGAGCCTGCAACAGCCTGCACGTGCCGCATCTGACGAAACCGGGCCGACAACGGCCAGGAGCGTTTTCATGAGCACCTATGACGACAATGCCAGGGAGCAGATTCAGGCATCGCTGCAAAGATGGGCCATGGCTGTGCGCAACAAGGACCTGGACGCAATCACCGCTTATTACCACCCGCAAGTGGTCGCTTACGATGCGATCATCCAGTTGCAGTTCAAAGGCATCGAAGCCTATCGCGAGCACTGGCAATACTGCCTGGGCCTGTGCCAGGGCCCCATGCTGTTTGAGATGCAGGACCTAACCATTCATGCCGATGGCGATGTGGCCTTTGCCCACTGGCTGAATCATTGCGGCGCCGCCGATGAAAGCGGCGAGATGAAAGGCTCATGGATGAGGGCCAGCGCTGGCTACCTGCTGACTGCCGAAGGCTGGAAAGCCGTCCATGAGCACTTTTCCGCACCTTTCGACATGCAGAGCGGCAAGGCGCTGTTCGACCTCAAGCCCTGAATATTCAACCCGTCTGCACGCCCTTGGCAGACGGGTTGAATGGGTGTGACATACATTGTTGTGACGTGTGTTTGAATATGTGTCCATCAGTGGATCCAATTGTAACAACTGATTGTAATTCTCATTGGGCAAGTTTATCTTTCGCTTCCTGTATGCAATTCGTTAGTCATGCCGTTAACTCTATTTGCCCAGTAGTGAAATGCGGGGTGGAACGTCTTTTCTATGGGGGTTTTAAATGATTTAGCTGGGAGTGTTCTGGCAGTAGTGTAGGAATTTTCTTTGATGTTAAAGTTTTTGAGCGATTTCCTTTATTTGGGTTTTATTTATTTTCTGTACGGCGCGCGGTGTTAAAAATAGTTCCAGATAAATTTGCCAGTGTGCCGATTTGTTACTGATGCCACGGACGGCGCGCGTAAGACACTTCCTACAGTTTTTGTGTGGGCAGGCTAATCACAAGGAGAAACAACATGTGGGTGACAATCAGAGAACGGGAGGTGTTGGGGCTGCTATTGCAAGGCTGCACCAACAAGGAAATAGCGCAGCAGCTCTGTATCAGCGGCTATACCGTACGCGATCACGTTTCCTCGCTGCTCAGAAAAGGGCAGGTGAAGACCCGTACCGAGCTTATTGCACGTTACGTGGCCCGGCTGATGACAAGAAGAAACGCACAACCCCCTACATCTGTCGGGTTGTGCAACGAGGCAGACTGCACATAATTCGTTTTATACGGAATGTGGCGGGTTAGTGTGATCAGGCCGCTGGCTGCGTTCGGTTTATTCAATCAAAAATAAAGTGTCCGGCGGCCTTGAAGTCAGGGCATGACAGTTGGGGAGACTGTCGTGGCTTTACTTTGCCGGATGAAACTTGAGCGCGGAACCAGCAACTGAACTTCGGCGCTCCTTCACGTGTGCGCAAAGACGACCAACACCGGCTTTGAACACTTGGGCACAACGAAAGAGCAAACAATAAAAAGGAGTTACTCCATGACGGTCTGTTTTATTCAGAATGAGGACCAGCCCCACCCATCGATGCGGCTGGACCCTCATGCGTCAGGCATCACTGTCCTGATGGACTTTCAACACCTTGCGGCCAGGCAGTCAGCCCTGTCCATGGCGCAACTCAGTGAGCAGCAGGCCAACTTGCTGGGCCCCAGAGGACTGTTCGCCAGGTTTTCCCGGGAAGTGCCGCTGCTGGGAAGGCAGGCCACGGTCTTTGAAGACCTCTATGAGATCAATGACCGCCAGCACCAGTTGCTGGCAGAAAAGACCGTACGCTTCATCCTTGGGCGCTACCGTCGGCGACAGGTTGAGCAGAACCCTTTCACTGGCATGTCCCGGGAGTTTCTATGCTGTGTCGTCTATGACGAAGCGGCGCCCTATACCCAGGCCGAGCGCTATGCCGCAGGCGAGGCGCTGCGCCAGCGAGACAGCGAGTACTTCGCCAAGCTCATCGCCACCACCCGTGACACGGTCGAGCGGCGGATTGTCTTCCACGGTCTGCTGGAACATTTCGATGGCCTGCTGCCCGTCGAACAGAGCATCTACCCGATCAACTATCGGGCAGTCCAGCAACGTCATCTCGATCATGAAGAGGGCATTTACGGCAAGCTCAACCTGACTCAGCCACTGAGCGTGATTCTGGAAACCCGCACCCCCGAATGGCTGCTGGAAAACCTGTGCGTACTGGCTGGGAATTCTCACTGAGCGGCCAACGCCGGGGTGTCAGCTCTGTGCTGTCAGGCGCATCAGGTCCGGTGACTGATCCTGAATGCTGACCACCCGGTTACGGCCATTGGCCTTGGCCATGTAGAGCGCCTTGTCCGCCTCGTTCAGCCACATGGCGGCATCCGTGATATGCGGCTGGTAGGCCGCAATGCCGATGCTCAGGCTGATATTGAGGTCAGGAAGCAAGGTGTCGATGTTTTCCTTGACCACTCTGCGCAGGCGCTCAAGGATCTCGCTGGCCTGTCTGGCGCCGGTGGCAGGCAGGATGATGCAGAACTCATCGCCGCCATAACGGCCTGCCAGGTCGGTATCGCGCAGGTTTTCAGACAGTGCTTCGCTGATGTTCTTGAGCGCCGTGTCGCCCATGATGTGGCCATAGGTGTCATTGATGGACTTGAAATGATCGATGTCGATCAGCGCAATGGCGCAGGGCAGCTCTTGCTTGCGGCTCCTGATGAACTGGGCTTCGAGCAGGTCTTTCCAGGAACCGTGATTGATGAGGCCTGTCAGGCTGTCGGTGCGGCTGAGCTCGCTCAGGACATTGCGGTGTTCCCACAGCTTGAGTGCAAGCTGATGGCTCATCCAGCCAATGAAAATCGGGTAAATCAGCAGCACCGGCAGGCAGGCATAGATCTGCATCGTGGTGCTGTCGGTATTGATCACCGGTGACACCAGCACCAGCGCAAGCATCGCCCCCAGTAACTGCGCCACAAACCCCTGAAGCATCAGCCGCGGGCCACATGCTGAAATATTGTGCATGGCCATCATCGCCAGCACCGTGACGCTGGGCAGCAGACTGAACCCCATCGCCCCGACCCAGAAACCGCCCGCAAGGGAATCGGTGAGCAGGTTGCGCCATTCTGCCTTGTAGGGCTGAGGTGAGCGTTTTGCGAGTTGATACGCGATGTGCGGCCAGATCAAGGCATTGGCCAGTGCCAGCCACCATAACCACTGCGCAGCGTTCAATTGGTACAGCGACACGACCACAGTGAAGAAACCTATGCCCACGCCGAGGGTGCGTGGCGCATAAATTCTCTTGGCAAATGAAAGACCTTTGCCTTGTCGTGTGCTCATAGCGCTTACCGGACTGTTGTAAGACCCGGCCAGCAACCCTTGTGTTTGACCGAAGGGCAAGAGTTTCCCCCGATGGCGGCACCATGGGAAGAGCCTTTTGCCAGTAATCCTCAAATTTGGAGCGAAACGATATCTTGTTGTCGCCTTTTCGTGAATAAATTCACTCCTACTTGGCCATAAACGATTCCGTAGGAGCGAATTCATTCGCGAACCAGCAGGCTCAGCCCTTCGCCTGACGAGCCTGAAGCAGCGTCAACCAGGCCACCGCAATGGCAAGCACTGCAACCCCGGCTGCCACATGACCCACCGATTCAAGCCCGAGATGTTCGATGGTCGCGCCGCCAATGATCGAACCCAGCCCGATACCGGCATTGGCCGCCGACACATTCAAGGTGCCAGCCAGCGCCTGGGCCTGAGGGGCGGCCTTCATCACCCGAATCTGGCAGATAGGGAATAGCGCCGTGTGCGCGATGCCCCAAACCATCAGCACCACCGCCAGCAATGGCAATGAACCGGCCATCGGCACGCTGGCACTCATGCCCAGCGCCAGCAGCAAGGCAAACACCATGGTCGAGCCCAGCGGGCTGCGGTCTACATAACGTCCGCCCAGGCCATTACCGATCAAACCCACGGCACCAAAACCCATCAGCCACCAACCGACCTGAGCCGGCGCAACGTGGGCGATACGCTCAAGCGTGTCGGCCAGATAGGTGTAGGCCGCGAACATCGCCGTGAACAGCAGGATCGACAGCAGCAGGTTCATCATGAAATGCCGGTCGCGCAGGATTCTGGCCTGTTGGGCCAGGCCGACTTTCTCGGTAGGCGCCAGATGCGGCATCGACAGGGCCAGCAGCAAGGCCATCAACCCGGAAAGCACCGTCAGCGCCCAGAACGCACCGCGCCAGCCCACGGCATCGGCAAACACCGTACCCAACGGAATACCCAGCAGCATGGCGGCGGAAATCCCCAGATAAACCTGCGCCACGGCCTTGCCCGCATCTTTGGGGCCCGCCAGCAGACTGGCGGTTTCACTGGCCGTCCCCCAGAACACAGGCAACGCCAGCGCCGGGATGAAACGAGCGACGGCCAGCACCCAGATATTGCTCGACACCGCTGCCAGGGCATTGGAAGCGGCAAAGATCAGCAGAATCGCGATAAACGTGCGTTTGCGATCCAGGTGCGAAAGCATCGCCGTCAGCGGCGGGCCGAAGAGCATCACCGTGAAGGCAAACAGCGTGACCAGCAAGCCTGCCACCGAGATCGAAATACCCAGATCCCTCGCCAGAGCAGGCAACAGGCCGATAATCAGAAACTCGGTGGTGACAATCACAAAGCCCGCAAGCGCCAGAATGGCAATGGACACACCCGTGCCCGTGGAACGTTCGCCGCTGGCAGCGGCACTGGAAGCAGATTCTGAATACGACATGACACCCAACCGGAACTCAAGGAATGTGTCATTTTATTACGGAAAAGAGTTCTTATCTTTGGCGGTTTTTCGAGGCACTATTGAAATTACTTCCATAATTAGGGACTCAGCGTGTTCTCTCCTGATCGACTCAAGGGCATCACAACCTTTGTCGCTGTTGCCAATGCAGGCAGCTTTACCGCCGCTGCCGAGCGTCTGAACCTGACCAACTCTGCCGTCAGCAAAAGCGTGGCCCGACTGGAGAGCCGCCTGGGCATGCGCCTGTTCGAGCGTACCACCCGCACCCTGGCGCTGACGGAGGAGGGCGTTGCCTACCACGACGTCTGCCTGCGCATTCTTGCGGAGCTGGAAGAAGCAGAAACCGCATTGCTGGCGCAACGCTCCGAACCTGCCGGGCAATTACGCATCGACCTGCCAGCCACATTCGGGCGACTGAACGTGCTGCCCCTGATTCTGAAATTTGCCGAGCAGCACCCGAGGCTGCGTCCTCGCGTCACGTTCACGGATCGCTTTGTCGACCTGCTGGAAGAGGGCATCGACATGGCAGTACGCATTGGCGGGCCGAACGTCTGGCCAGCGGGCGTGGGGCATCGTTGTCTGGGCACCGAGCGAGTGATCTTCTGCGCCGCGCCGGCCTACCTCAAACGCCACGGCACCCCCCACAGCGCCGAAGAACTGGCCGGGCATGACTGCATCCAGTTCGGCAGAGGCGATGGCAGCACCAGCCCATGGCTGTTTGTCGATGCCCTGGGCCAACCCGAAACCCGCGCCATCGAAGGCCGCATCGTGGTGGGCAACGGCGAAGCACTGGTGGCCGCCGCGACCTCAGCCTGCGGCATCGCCCAACTGGCAACCTGGCTGATTGAAGAGCAACTGCAGCGCGGCGAACTGGTAGAAATCCTCCCGCACCTCAGCACCGAAGGCCTGCCCCTGCACCTCGCCTGGCCCCGCAGCCGAGAGGCATTGCCCAAAGTGCAGGCGTTGATCGAGCTGCTTGCGCAATCCCTGCGGGTGTAGGAAATAGCTGCAAGCGGCAAGTTACAAGCCGCAAGCTTTTGACTTACCGCTTAAAGCTTGCAGCTTGTAGCTTAAAACTCCTACTGCCCCACAACCGTCTTCACCATCTGCTCATGCTCCGCCGCATTCTTCGCATTGGAAATCACATTCAGAATCGCCGACCGGCTCCCGGAAGCCGCCACAACGGTTGTGCTCAACACCTTCGCGCCGCTCATGGTCGCTGAGGCATCAATCTGACGGACGCCCAGGCCGTTCTTCTTGACGATTGTCTTCTCGCCCAGTTCCTTGAAATCCTTGTAACCGGAGCGTTGCTGAGCCAGCGTTCCGGCCACCAGACCATCCAGCACCAGGCGGTCGTTATCGCTGGCCTGCATATCCATCGGGATCGGGGTTTCCGTAACGATCAACACCCGCTTCTGCGCCTGATGGGTGTAAAGCGCGCCACTGACGCCTTGCGCAATGGCCTTGGCATCGATTTCAGGCATCTCGCCCTTCACGTAACCGGCCGGCAGGGTGAACGCCAGTTTGCCGTCGAGCAACGAAGCTTTCTGGCTGGCAGCAGCCTGCTTCTCGGCAGCGGGCTTTGTCGCCGCCTGGGCACTCACAATGCCTTGGCAACTGGCCAATGCAACGCACAGCATCACGGCTTTAAGACTGAACGACTGCATGGAATGTCCTCGTTGATCACTGGCTGACAGTTTAAAAAGTTGTTTAAAAACATACACAAAGTTAAAGGTGGAGCGTGTTTATGATGTCCTGAATATACCCCGCATGCCCCGGCACTTTGGATAATCCTTACATCCCCAGAAGTCGCCCCCGGCATTACCACCGGTACGAGCCACTTTCATGATCATGATCTTTTTACAGTGCGGGCATTTGGGCGCTACAGGCTCTATGACCGGCTTGGGAGGCGCTGGTTTTTTAACCGATTCACGTACTGCAATAACCGGAGCAGCAGGTGTTTTTTCCACCGGCTCAACGGGTTGCTGCACATGAGGTTTTGCAGTCGCAGGTGATTCTGGCACGTCGCGGGGTTTGCGTCTGGCCAGCCACGAAATCAGGGGCTTGCCCAGCCAGCCGGGCAGCTTCGCAGCCCTATGGACAAGGGCTTCAAGGCGTGAAGAGGGTTTGCGTGACATGGCGTTGCCGGGGCGAGTCGCTTTGAAATGGGCGCTCATGGTGCAGAGAACAACGGGATGAAGCAAAGGATTTGTGGCCTCTCAAGCGTGCGGACAGCCAGCGCGGCCAGACACTGACGCAGGATGTGTGCAAACAAACGGGACAGGCCAGTAGTGACTCTTTCGCACGCCAAAGCTTCTACGTGTTCACGCTTGCAAAGCCATATAAATCCATGGATGCAGCAAGCGATTGAAAAAGCTGCAAAACACTAATTAACGATCCCCTCGAGAGGGTCGATATATATGCCAATGCAATTCCGGTTGTCACTTTGAAAGACTGTGCTAAACCTTCAAGGTACCCGGTATTTGATGAAGATTTTATCAGGGAGAGGTCTTCTAGATGCGTGTAAACATGCCTGTCACCCAGAACGAGAGAACCTTTCCCGCTTCTGAGCGTTTGATTTCCACCACCGACCTCAATAGCCACATCACGTACTGCAACGATGCTTTCGTCGCACTCAGCGGCTTCACACGTGAAGAGCTCATCGGCCAGCCACACAACCTGGTCCGCCACCCGGACATGCCGCCTTCGGTCTTCGCCCACATGTGGGAAACCATCAAACAGGGCAAACCCTGGATGGGCGTGGTCAAGAACCGCTCCAAGCAAGGCGACTTCTACTGGGTCAGCGCCTACGTGACCGCCGTTTATGAAAACGGCCGCATTGTCGGCTATGAATCGGTGCGTTCGCTCCCGACCCGCGATCAGGTACGCCGTGCCGAAGCACTCTATGCGCGGTTGCGTGCAGGCAAGTCTGCGGTTTCCAAAGTGAGCAGCGCCCGGTATCACCTGCTGCGGCAACTGCCGATGGTTCTCTGCGCACTTGCCCTGATGGTGGGCGTGTACCTGCTGGACGACAATGCATCCTTCGTCATGATCCTGGTGGTATTGGTCGCCTTGGGTGGCTACCTGGAAGCCCGCCAGCGAAGCAGCATCCAGAAAACCCTCGACGACCACCCCAAAGCGTTTACCAGCGCCCTGGTTGCCCTGACCTACAGCGACAACCGCGGGCCTCAGGCGCAACTCGACCTGGCTTTGCTCAGCGAAGAAGCGCGCCTGCAAACCGCCTTGACCCGCCTGGTGGACACCGGCGAAAACGTCAGAAAACACGCTGGCCAATCGGCGCAACTGTCGCACCAACAAGCCCGCTCCCTCGATCAGCAGCGCAGTGAAACCGACCAGTCGGCCACCGCGATCAACCAGATGGCGGCGACCATTCAGGAAGTCACCCACAACGTCCAGAGCACCGCCCATGCCGCCGAAGAGGCCGACAAACTGGCCCAGCAAGGCCGCAACCTGGCCGATGACAGCCTGCTGGCGATTCGTCACATGGCCAACTCGGTGACCGAAATCGGCACCGCCGTCGGAGAACTGGCCAGCGCCACCCAATCCATCGGCAGCGTCGTCGACGTGATCACCGCCATTGCCCAGCAAACCAACCTGCTGGCCCTCAACGCCGCCATCGAAGCCGCCCGTGCGGGTGAGCAAGGTCGCGGTTTTGCCGTGGTCGCCGATGAAGTCCGCTCGCTAGCCTCACGCACCCAGTCCTCGACCGAACAGATCCAGCAGATCATCACCTCCCTGCGCGACGGTGCCGACCGGGCCGTACAAACTGCCAGCAAAGGCGAACAGATCTCCCAGGAAAGCGTCGCCAGCGTCGAAGCCGTGCAAAAGGCCCTCGACGGCATCAGCCAGGCCGTCACCCGCATTACCGGCATGAGCCAGCAAATGGCCTCCGCCTCGGAAGAACAGACCCACGTAGCGGAAAACATCAGCCAGCAAATCACCCGCATCGCCCAACTCTGCGACCAGAGCGCCGGTCAGGCCCAACAAGGCTCACAGATCAGCAAAGAGCTGGAAGAAATGGCTGAGTACCTGCACAGCCTTGCGGAGCGGTTTAACCGATAACCTTTATCGCGAATGAATTCGCCTACATCGCGTAGGAGCGAATTCATTCGCGAAAACAATCGAACAGGCAATAAATCACTTTGTGGGAGGCAGCTTGCTGGCGACTTCAGCGTACAGAAGAACCATGCAGGAGCGCGCTTGCCCGCCACATCAACACCCCAGCCGTCACTGATTAAACGGATACCAGACTATTTACAGGTAATGCCGATCAGTCAGGGCATACCTGTCATTTGTGGGAGGGGCCTTGGCCGCGACGACCTGCTTGAAGGGCGCACTTCAACCGGCATCACCTCATGACGTTCCCGAAAAAAACCTCGCCGCCCCCTGAAACCAAGACCCACCCGACCGCCCCGCAGGCTCTTCAAACCCCTGACCAGGCCACGGCAACACCTGCGGCACATCCCGCAACCTGATCCACGGCTCGTTCTGCCAATGCAACATACTCAACGACATCCCCGGCCATTGCAGCAGACTCAGACTCGGCATGCTCTCCACCGGCGGCTCCTGCGCATCCCGCAACGCCGCGACTACCTCATTGGTAATCCAGTGCCGCAAACTGCGATGCTCGGGGTGATAGTGATGAACCAGCAACGCATACAGCCCCGACTCACTGATCATCAACGCCTCCTCAGTCCGCCCATGAGTCTCCAGCCAGAGCGTGCGGCGTTGGTCGGCGTCAAGCTTGCTAGTGGTGCGCTCGTTGAGCGGCCAGGCAATGAGCTTGCTCAGGTCACGGGCAGAGAACCAGGCTTGGGTTTCAAGGAGGAGGACACGGAGTTGGCGGTTGTAGCGGAGGAAGGTGGTGGGGGTTAACGGCTCGGGTAACGGCTGCCTTCGGGATTCTTGCGTGTTCTGCATATTCATCATTTTTCATACCTTGTGTGATTCAGCTTTCTTAGGGCAAGGCGCCGGGAGTTAAGAAACCCCACACAGAGGGCCGGACGTATTCCCCTTTCGGGTCTTGTATTAGTCCACTCCCGACATCACACATTTTTTCAGACGCACAGCCGCCGGCCGCAGGTACAAAAAACCGCATATCTCGGGAGCGGTCCAGCCGCTGTGTGGTTAGCGTTTCTTAGGCGCGGCGATAGGGTAGGAGGGGATGGAAGATGCATCAAGGCTCAATGTTGTAGGACGTTTCTGGAAATGCAGATGCTGGTTGCTAAGGTAGCTCGGTGATCGCCTCCTGATGTCAATTTCAGCAGTATTGCTTCAAAAGAAATCGGAGACGATCAGGTATGGGCTTTTGGCTAGGTATCAGTCACAGGCAATCAGCGGGTTGAACCATTTTTTCATTTATTTCATCGATAGATTTAACTTTATCGAAAAGAAGTCGAAAAACGACTTGGGCAATTTTAGAAGCCAAAAGTGGGGGGACTGCGTTTCCTACTTGGTGGAATTGTGCAGTCCGGCTACCTTGAAAAAAATAGTTGTCTGGGAAAGTTTGGATTCTTGCGGCCTCTCGAACGGAGAGGCTGCGACATTGAGTCGGATCATAGTGAATAAAATAATGTCCATCTTTTGAAATGTGACTTGTTATCGTTGTTGCAGGTGCGTTTTCTAGTTGTACACGGAACCGATCACTGAAATCACCGCTTTTCCAGTTTTTGTGGTTTGGGGCCAACCCATCAATATTGAAGCCTTTATGGCCCTTTGGTGACGCGTTGTGAATTTTTGCATAGATTGCTGCATATAAATACCTACGCAAATCCAACGGCATATGTCCACGCGTTTCGTGATTTAGCCAGCAGAGAAGATTTTTATCTTGATACCAATTATCTAATAGCTCGCTACCCGTGGAGCCATCACTATTACTGTTTCTTTTTACTCTCACCCCACCAAATCCAAGTGGGACAGAAAGGCTATTTTGGATTTGCCCAAACAATTTCCACATTTCTATATTAGTAAGGTCAATCTTGTTACGCAAAAACCTTGCCTGCTCCCGCACAATAGTGGCCCAATTTTCTTGGCTATCAGGCATTTTTGTCAGGCCGCTACGAAGCCTAGGGAGATTTTTTATGACTTGGCCGACAGATACGCTTAGATGGTCGGGGGAAAGTACAACCTGTTTTGTTTCTGTAGGAATAGAGTCCTCAGAAATTCCAAGCAGAATCACTCTATGCCTAGCTTGTGGAATTCCATACTTCTCAGCTTTTATGATAAATGATCGTGGATCAATCTGATCCACATCATCTCCTGGCGCAAAGTGAGCTCCAGTCACAAGCGAGTAGATATGATAGCGCTTACCAGTGTCTCCCTCATGTAAGGCTTGATGTGGGTTTGAAAGATCTTTCAGGATATTGGAAAAAATTCGTTCATTATTAATTTTAGAAGAAAGGATACCTTTCACATTTTCCATGACAAAAATTGTAGGCTGACGCTCTCGGATGATCCGCAAGTATTCTTTGTAAAGAAAATGGCGATGATCCTCTTCTGCCTTGTAATTCGCATTCCCTTGGTTGCGTGAGCGACCAGCCAGTGAATATGCTTGACATGGAGGTCCGCCAATAAGAACCCAAGGGCGTTTTTCATCTAATTTACGATCGATAGCATTGTCAAGAGTGCGATTACCATCTTCGCTTCCCAATGTTATACATTGCGCTTCTTTTGCTGCCTCTTTCCAAAGTTCTTCTGTCTCTTTAGATGGAGAAAAAGATTCTAAAGCTGAATCATTGTTACAAAAATCGTAATATTCAGACAAATGGCTTGATTTGTATTTTTTCAGTAGACGATAAAAAGCACGTAACCGGAGGGTTTTCCAAGCCTCCACGTCTTTTTCGGCTGAAACGACTATCTCGAATCGTTGGCCATCGCCAAATGAAGTGAATCCTTCTCCGAGTCCTCCCGGCCCAGCGAAGAGGTCCACCACTTGTATGGGGAGGTTCAGTTCACCTGTAGGATCAACAGGTCTATCCTCTTGTAGGAATGTCATCTGGTCTTGGGTCATGGACATAGTCAGTCAGGAAGTCAGGTCTCGCATGATGGCGGGCATCCGCAGCAGTAATACTTCGCCAGAAATGAAGGTCCGGCGTCTGCTGCATCGTCACGGCTTCAGATACCGCCTTCACAGAAAAGATCTTCCTGGAAGGCCTGATCTGGTGCTTTCACGCTATCGGGTTTGCATCTTTGTTCATGGCTGCTTTTGGCACAGGCATCCTGGTTGTAGATATGCCACAAGCCCTAAGACTCGCGAAGAGTTCTGGCGATTGAAATTTGACCAGAACGTGATGCGCGATACCAGGAACAGAAACGAGCTGCTACTGAAGGGGTGGCGTGTTTTTGAGCTTTGGGAATGCGGAATCCGTGGGCCAGAGGCAGATATGAACTGGATTTTTGAAGCTGTGCTTGATTGTAATCAAAAATTTCTCTCATGGCCCGCCTTTCCTGTTGTAGCCAAAATTTGATGAGGCGCGCCTTTCGCAAACCCGATTGAGCTTTGGACCGTAAGGTGCGTGAGCCTGTTGAGAAAAAAGAGCTAAAAAAAGGGATTGAAATTAGAAAAATTTTTGAGCCCAGAGATTCTATCTTGGTTCGCCAGGCAATTTTATTGTGCTTTTGGGTTGAAGCCTCATCGTAAAAAATCTTCGTCCAGTTCGCGCCCTCGGTCTGTCTATGCGAACCCTCTACCTCCGCTGTCGCTGTGAGGTTTCTAAAATCAAGCGCTGAGGTTTTTATAAAAACTGATATTAATCAATATCTTGGTTAAATTATTTGATCCGAAATACAAATCCCCAAGCAACCGCTATGAACTGTACGTTCAGCCATCTTCACATCTGACACGCATAGAGCGTGCCCCTGATCAGGCAGAAAAATGATTGCGTAGTGATGGCTAAGGCTTGACTGATCTTAAACATTTCGTAAATATGTAGGAAATGTTGTTGAATCTTGTAGGTTGGAATCGTGAATTATGAGTGATAAAAGAGATAAATTTGTCCGCCTTGCTGAGCAGAGAGTGAACAGAGCGCTAAATGACATTCGATTAATCGGGAACCTTTCTAATCGCAATGCCTATAGCTTTGCTGATGATGATGTGAAAAAGATGTTCAAGGCATTGCAGAAAGAATTGGACCAAGCCAAATCGCGCTTCACCGATTCAGAGGGCGCATCCTCAGGCGATTTCAAGCTTTAGAAGCATTCAACAGATTTTCTTCGGGGAGGAAGCAGTATGGCCGGACAACCAAAGTGGAGTTTTTTACCTTTACCCACAGGGGCTAAAGCACGAGATCCTATGCAAGATGAGTTTTTTCAAGACCAATCCATTGACGGCATTGATCACGCTCTTGTTCGGGAAACCATACAAAACTCTTTGGATGCTCGTGCCAATGGGGCGCCTGCCAAAGTGATTTTTTCTTTGGGCAAGCTTTCTGTGGAGCGAACGAGGTATTGGTTCCCAGAGGATGTCCAAGCTCATTTCTCTGCGAAGGAAATTCGGTTTGCCAGCTTGCCAAATTGGGAGACGGAGAACTGTGCTTATTTGACTATTGAGGACTTCGGTACCAAGGGACTTGAAGGGAAGATCGACTCGTTTGATCCTGTAGAGGGAGGAAATTTTTACCATTTCTTTCGGGCTGAAGGTGTTTCAAACAAAAAAGAGGGGGACCGAGGTAGTTGGGGGGTAGGTAAGATAGTGATTCCGCGCTCCAGTAGAGTGCGATCGTTTTTTGCAATTACACGTCGAGCCTCTGGACCGGGTATGCACTTAATGGGGCAGACAATCCTCCGGCATCACGAGGTTGATGGCGTTCGATATACACCGGATGGCTGGTTCAGCCGTGATCAGGAAGGTTTACAAGTTCCTTATACGGATGATGAAACCACTTCTCGGCTGATTGATGACTTCTGCCTAGTCCGCTTGGATGAGCCAGGTTTGGGTTTAGTAATACCTTGGATCTATGAAAAATATTTGACGTTTGAGCGGCTTAGGTCTGTGATTGCTAGGGAGTACTTCATTCCTATCTTGGGAGGGCAGTTAGTCATAGAGCTTAGAGATCATGAAACCGGTGCTTGCCAAAGGCTTGACGCTGGTAGCTTTGCTGATTTAAAGCTTCTAGCATCTGAAGGTGATCAATTTCAAGACACTGTTCAACTTGCAGGAAATCTTTTACGTCTAGATAAAATAGAACCTCTAGTTATTGATGTCGTCAAAGAGTTAAATGAAAGCGAAGTTTGCTATGATTGGGCCAGCTATAAAACAGTATTACCACCTCAAGATATTGAATCAGCTCTTGAGCAAGGCCGGATTTTGCACTTTCGAGTGCCTATAGTGATTAAGCCTGCTCTAGGAGTAGCTGATACTGGAGTCTTTGATGTATTGGTTAAAAGAAAATCTGGTCGTCACTATCCTGTATATGTACGTGATGGTCTGATTATCCCTAATCAACCTACTCGAAAACGTACTCCTGATTGTGTTGTATTGATCCATTCTTCTAATAGTGTAGTTTCTGATGCTTTGCGGCGCTCAGAATGTCCTGCTCATACTGATTGGAAATATACTAGGGATAAATTTCAAGAGCAAAAATATAGTCTGAGCAATAAATTAATTCCTTTTGTTCGTGATAGTGCTTTGAAATTGCTAGAAAAGCTTTTTGTCCAAGAGGGAAAGTCTGACTATAACCTTTTGGCGGCTCTACTTCCACTTCCGTTTGATGGCGGCTCTCTTCAAGATTTGCAAGGGACAGGCCACGGTTTACGTAGAAAGGAAAAAGAGATTTTATCTCAAACGGATAAAGTAGGCTTTTTAAATATTCCTACGCCAGCTCCGCGCTGTTGGACACTTCGACAGTCTAAGGGTGAGATTCGACTTGCGGGAAATCCTGACGGTTTCGTTACTGATAAAGGCTATATTCTTACTCTCTCGGCAGCTTACGATCTTCATGGTAGAAATCCATTTAAAGCTCACTCAAAATTTGATTTTGACCTTTTGGCAGCAGCTAAAAATGGAGTTGATGAAAAAAGTGATTTTCAAGTGGCTATAAATAAGTATGCCACAATAAAGTCTGGTGGGTACGGGACTCTGATAGTGCATGTGACTGACCCAAGCTTTGAAATGATTTTTTGTCCCGCTGACCTGAATCGTGATTTGATTATGAAGGTAAGCTCTGTTGCAGTTGAGCAGATTTCGGGAGATGATGAGGAGATAGATATATGAGTCGTCGCTTCAATTTCACCGGTCGGGATAAAATCCTTAGAGAGCACCTTCAGATTTTTGTGGTGGCTAGTGAGAGTCAACTAACATGTCGCGTATTTCTCAATCTTACAAGTTATAAAATTCCTGCAGATGCCCAAGTCATGATTGAGGCTGCTCGCGGTCGTGTATTACGTGTCAGGCACAGTTGGGGCTTGGCCGGCAAGGCATTAACTGCTGATGGCGCGTTCTCTGAGTTTGATATTTCTTCTCTAGGTGATCAAGAGGGACTGTCGTTTCGGGTACTTGTTGTTGAGCCAGAAACTCGTCGTTTATTGGCTAGCGCTGAGAGCGTAAGTGCCAATGATGATATGGGGGACCAAACTCCTCAGCGTTCCCTCCTTCCTATTGTAATGCGCGATCTTCAGGGCGGAGTTTGGGAGTTGGAGGATATGGAGGAAAATCCTACCCTTGTTCTTGATATCAATCTCGGAACTAAACAGGAAATAAAATCCAGTCCGGTTCTATCGGCTCTTCTTCCGGGTGTAATTAGAGCTATTTTAGTCTCTTTGGTTTATGAGCACCAAGATACAGGTGGGGATGATGATGGAGACTCTGAGTGTAGTTCTGATAGGTGGTTGTCTTTAGGCGTGAAATGGGCAGGTTGTCCACTTCCTGACAATCTAGATCATCGCGATATAGATAATTGGGCACAAAAGGCTGTCACTGGGTTTTGTCGAGAAAAAAAATTACGTCATCAACTTGCTAGCTGTATTACTCAAGAGGGTTAAACATGGAAATGTTACAGATGCGATCTTTCAAGCCCGAGGGAATTGACCAAGCAAGAGTTTGGTTAGGTGAAGCTAGGAAAGCGTTCAACGGGAAAGTAACACCTGGCCTTCTAGACAGTTCTACCTTCACCCTGCCAGCAGGTAGTTTGATTCCCGCAGAGATCTTTGGTCCAGATGCGTTCAAGACAAAGCTCTCTCTTGCAGAGGCTCTGGATAAGGCCATAAAGGCCTCTGGCTTAGACGAAAAAGCCTTGGAGAATGACCAAGGATTTTGGAGCTGGATGGCAATCCAGTTTGCTGATAGGTTTGTTACGGCTAAAGGGAGTTTCGGTGAAGATGCTCTATGGGTTTATGAGTATGGTAATTGGAGAAAAGTATATAGGCATAAAATGGCTCCTTTGTGGTTGGTTTACCGCTCTCACCGAGAGAACCCCCAGTGTCTCCAAGCAGTACTTTCAATTCCTGTCAATAAAACAGGTGAAGTGTTTGAGCAGATGATGTCTAGAAAGTGGATTGTTCTCAGTCCAGGTATTATGACTCTTGTGACTAAGCTTTATTTTGAGGAGCAAAAAGGGATATTGAAAAAAGGTAGTGGAGGTAAAGGAGAAGGTGCTGCTCGGCGACTTTCTACGGTTCTTGATCAGTTAAGGCTTACTTACGATATTGAGGATTTGAGTTGGGATGCTCTTGCTGAAATGTTACCAAATGATTTCAAGAGGTTTGTTTGATTGTCTAGTGGTTTGTATTTTCTGTATGGTTTTTTAGATTTATAAAAACCAAGTTCAATGTCCTTGAATTTGGTTTTTGGTGCGGTTTCAGAAGATTTACTTCCTATATTCGGCTGCTTGTAGGAGGGGGGTTAAAAAATCGATTATGTAGCGCTTTTGTTCATCTAGTGTTTTTAACTTTTTCGACCAGCCTAAGTGTTTTGAGATGAAGTCTGATTTTGAAGAGTCTGAAAAATACGCAGTTTTGGCTTTGGCCAGCGAGTATAAATTAATGAGCTGAGTTCTAATCGGTTGTGTAAGCTCTCCGAAGCCTATGGGACTACTCGAATAGATCAAGGCTTTATTAGGGCTGATGGCTATAACGAAAAGTGGTTTGCTTAAATAGTGTCCCCAGCGTGAAGTCGGATAATCCGTACAAATCAAATCTCCCATATTGCATTCATGCTCTTGCATTTCAGAAGCTAGCAGGCCGTCCGAGAATGCTTGTTGGAAAAGTGGCTGGATCTCATTTTGTGCTAATAGTCCGAATATATACCCGCCTAGTGATTTCGTTTTCTTGAAATAGTCAATCACATCATCAATAGCTTTGTGAGTCCCAGCTTTAGTAGCCTTCATTTGGGAGCGTAGCTTCTCCAAATCATCTTTGATATTCATCGTTTCTAGAATTTCTGGATGCCTAGCTTCAAGACATGTCAGGTAATTAGCAAGCTTTTGTCTATCAGATTTATCCCATAATGCTATTCTCTCCGCTCGTGCTTTTTCGAGAATTTTATATCCAGACTCGTCAATTAGGGGGGTCACAATAGTTGACTCAATCTCGAATCCACCGTCTGGAAAATCTATGCGATAGAGGTCGTCAACTGAGGCTGTATGTTTGATCGCCACCTCTTTAACTTCAAAGACTCCGGTTGAAGGAATTTCTCTGTATCGAATGATTCTCCCCTCGGAAGACTGCCAAGCTTTCAAAAAGTGCTGCGGGACAAAATGATGATTTCTTGGTGGTTGTTTTTTCATTTGTAGGGTCGTGTTGTGAAAATGGTTCTGGTTAAAATTGAGTTAATGGTTGTTAAATGATTGTATTAATAGGTTTTCAGTTTTTTTGATATTCAATGTTGATCCAGTTATCATAAGTGTTTCCGAATGATTTGAAAAGTTCCGAGATTTTTTCCTGAGCATAGATTATATCAGTCGGTGGGTGTTTGATGAATCTATAGCCACCGATCAATCGTATTATGAATAAGTGTAGTGTGTCTGATATTAATCGATTTAAATGCACTGAATGAGCAGATATTTTTCTCTCAACGCTTCGAGCGTCGCGATCCATCGGAATGGATACTCCTTGATAGTCTGCGTGCTGAATATGACTTGCTACGGAGTAGCTATGCGCTAAACCTATTAGGTTTTTAAGAATTGGGTCACTGTTTTTTTGGAATTCACGTATCATTCCTGTAAAACCCCAGCGCCCATCTAAGGCGCGCTGATTTTTGTAGTCAAATTTTGATTTTATTTCTTCTCTTTCTGTCTCGGTGAATAACCTGTCAGTAAGAGGCTTCCAGTGTTGGTCGTTTGGGTTATCTAAAACCTCCAATAAGTCTTTGATCTTTCTCTCATCTTTCAATAGACCTGCCCAAAATTGCTCATTGCTATATTCTGTGTGCCGACTTTTAAAATTTTCATGGTTTTGAACTATATAACAAAACTTTATGGAGGCTTCACATACAGACCTCAAGGTCAGTTCAGCATCCCAAAGTTGTCCATAAGATGCCAGTAGAAGTGTGCTTTCCGAAGAGCGTGCGGATGCTGTTAATAACATTCCTAATGTTTGTTGCTCTTCTTTTGTCCAGTGCTCATACTTTGCTACCGGTGTCATTAGGGGTAATAGGTCCCTTAGTAAGAATAAGGCTTTTTCTGATAGGAGTCTTTGTTCGGTAATTAGTTCGTCGCTGTACATGTGATTGCCCTTGGTTTGCTTATTGAAAGCGCTGAAGTGTATGGCTATTTTGTTGGGTGTGACTTTTATAGTTTTCAGGAAAATAATTTGATTTCGGTGTCTCGTAAGTTTTTAAAATTCGCACATGGGGTTTTATCATTAATGAGCTCGCTCATCAACTGATTTGAGTTTTTTGGCGGGGACGCTAAACGCCAATTTAGTTGGGTAAGATAGTTGTCCGCCATTGCCACGCTTATATCCTACTCCAGTGCATAAAAGATAGGTTGTTCGGTAAAACCCTAAGATATGGGCTATTTTGCCCTGCACGCTTCAATATCATCCTGCTCTTTCAATCTCGTATTGATCCCCAACCGATACCAACAGTAATCAATAATCAGCTCTCTCTCCTCATCACTAAGTCGCTCAACCCTCCTAACCTCCCCATCATTCGCATGAATATTGTAAAACTTCACCTGAAACGTTGGATGCTTCTTGATAAACACAACGGTTTCAATATCCCCATCCTCAAGTACTTCGTAATACCCGACATACAGCACAGCCAGCACCGCCAGGGTTGCTGTGACCATCAGTTTTTTCATCATGGCGAGTGTCTACAAACGCCCCGATAAAGTATTCGATCCATCCAGACCGGGCTCATTACCAATCAATCTGGCACGCCACACAGGCAATTCGCTCTTATCCACATCCAGACGTTTTAACCACTGATCAGCCAACCAGCCGACCAAGCGCAATTCACCATCACGCGAGCCGCCGTGCAGGGAGCCTATCGTTTCATAGCGAATGCTTTTAAGCGCGTGGTTCAGCAGTACGTATGCCGCCGGTTTTGGGTCTTCGGCATCACCGGTCAGGTAGGGATAGGCTCCGGCTTGTATCACCAGGGCTTCCTCGCAACGGTAGAGGGCGAAGTGGCTCGGTGGCAGTTGCGTGCGCAATGCTTCCAGCCCGCCTGCCAACTCCACGCGCTCTTTATCAAGCAGTGTCAGCCAACTGACCGTTTTGATTTTGCTGGCTTTGAATTGTGGGCGATTAGCCAAGAGCGCCGCAGTGCCTACATCCAGTCCGGGCATGCGTGTGGCCATGAAGGCTTCTGTGGGTTGGTTGTCATCCCGCTTGGTTATCGAGAGGTTATAGGCATGGCCTGCGTAGCCCTGTATTGGATTCAGACGTTTCGAGAAGTCGATAAACAGTTGCAGAAACTTGAGCGGGTTCTGTTCCTGATAAATCAGGGGAACGGAGAACTCCAGAACGCTCAGGTCGTCTCCCATTTTGGCTTCCCAAGCTGGCTGGCCAAAAAACTCGAAGTACCAGGCGCTGGCGTCGTCAGGTTGCTTGCCGCTTGTGTAGTAAAAGCTCAGAGGATAATCCTCGTCCATGGCCGCCAACATTTCGCGCAGGGTTTTGGCTTTACTGTATGGCGTTAGCGGTTTTCCCTCTGGCGGTTCTTCGCGCCATAGCCAGGTGAGATGAGGCTCGGCAATATGTTTGAACTCATCGAAGCATTGGCAGACTGCCTCGCGTACTTGAGGCGTATGTGCTCTCTTGAAATAGAGCGTGCCGCGCAGGCAAAGCACGACCATTTCAGCCATGCTGCTGATCTTCGTTTTTCTGGTAGTGTCTGGCTATTTCTTGCCAGATGTATTTGTATCTGTAGCTTAACCACTGGGTGAGTAGTTTATCCCGCTGACGTCGAAGAGAGCTTTTCATGCGTGCTTCGAGCATTTCGTTAATGTCTTTTTCCAGCTCATCTCTGTTGAAGCAAAGCCAGGTGGTCGGAATCACGCTACCAAGGTTGGAGTGGCAAACAGGCGCAACCTCTGAATAGAGAATGCTTTTTATCTCTTCCGGCTCAAGGTGCTTGACCTGTTTTGCAATGGCGGCGTAGTCAACTTCGTTATCCACAAACGCATCTGATAATACACACCATACATTTGCCCGGTCTTGTTGGCTTATAGAACTTTCCACTTGGAAAACTCCTCCAGTTCTTCATCCAGACTATCGGCAGCCAGGCTGGCGGCGATACCGCCAACAATGCTGCCTGCCAGGACGATAGCCACTGCACATATCGGTGCTCCCGGACCGCAAATCGCCGATACGGTTAGCCCTGCCAAACCACCTCCAGCTGCGCCGCCTCCTAGGATCATACCTTGTCGGGCTGCTTCCTTGACATGATTGTCTGCATTCATGATTTCATAGACAGCAAAAGTTGCTGTGACAAGAAGTCCCACCTTTCCCATGATTTTCATTTTTTGAGTGCCATGGGTTACAGCAGCGTTATCGCGCCCAGACGACTCCAGGATCGAATAATGCACTTTGTTCTTTTGTTCGGCGGTCAGTTTGTCGTATTCGAGATTTTCTATGCGTAAAGCGTATTTATCGAGGGTTTCTTGCAGCGTGGGTGGAAGTCTCTTTTTTCGTTCGGCATAGGCCAGGGCGTGGGCAGAGGTGAACTTCCGATGTTCCTGCATAATTCGATTACGCATTTCCTGGCAGAACTCGACTCCTTCGCGAGCAGTAATTTTCCCGGCAATCACTTCTGCTTTGGTTTCAATCGACATGCGTTTGATGTTGTTCATGTAGCTGGTGCGGACATTTGCGTCAGAGATTGCATCTGCAGAAAATTTTGTCGCAGCGCCTTCCATGCCAGCAATTGCCATGTCTAATGGCGAGCTTTCCAGCGCGTGAGTCTTCTGGACAACGTAGCTTCCCGTTGTAAGCAAAGGCTCAGACATGAAATGTTCCTTATTTCAAGGTTGCGTTGAAAAGGTTGTCGAATAGGGACGCGCCCTCCAGTTCGTCTTGAGTACCAAAGACAAGTTTCTGGCAAACCTTTCCACTGATGTTTGCGAATTTCACCACGTTATCTGCATCAAACACGCCCGACAGCGTGCTCCCGTCTTCAAAATGCGCGATGCAGGTCAGGCCCTCATACGACTCAGGTGCTGGAGTGCTGAAGCTGATCCAGGTCGAGAGGATATTCAAGGGGCTTGGTGGGATAAACGGCGCAGGTGTATGCGTATCACCAATAATCACTGTCCCGGACCCGCCGATCACGACGTCCCCATGCGCGCCGGTCGTTCCAACCAATGCGGCGTTTTTGCCGTTGATAAAGACGGTAGTGGATACAGCCGAAGCCAGGGCGCTGCCACAGGTACAGGTGTCGCCTTGGCGGGCTGCTGCGAGCCCATCGAAAAATACATCAGGTGATCCAGAGGAAATTGCCTTGGCACCATGCCCTGGCATTGGGCAACTGGTCGGATCGCTTATACGTGCGGCAGGCTTTGCCATGTATGACTCCATGTCAGCGGACTTTAGCAATGGGCGACTTTATCAGAAGTTTTTTGAAAGCGAAGCGGGTTTGGGCCTTGGGAGTTGTCTGAGTTTCAGTTGTCGCGGGCATACGTGCTCCTACAACCAAAATCAGAATATTCTTTCAGCAGCCATGCGCAGTTCATGCTTGTTGTAGGCGGTTGTGCGCAGCAAAATCGTCCATAACGTCGATCAGAGGTCTTCGTCGTGTCGTCACCAAGGCCGGCTGCATCAGCGTCCAGAGGCTGAGCTTTTAATCTGCTCTGTTGAAAGGTGTAGGGGACGGCTAAAATCGTGGTTAACTTGTCCATACGACAAATGCACCGGAGGCAATCATGACTGCGTCTGCAAATGCTTCACTTTCTGAGCAAGCGATTACCCATCTGGAAGGGCAGATCCCAAGCGTTGCTGAGGGGGCCACTCGTGCGGCTTATGTCCGAGCTTTGGCTGCCGGTCATACCGTGCTCAAGGTTGAAGGAGCCTATATCGTTGCTTCGCAAGCCGATGGTTCGACTCGCGTCGTGGGTGATGCAAAGCCACGCCGAAAGGTAACGGTAGGTGCTAGCTTGAAAGTCCGCCGTATGGATTCTGCTCCAAGTGCCTAGGCCGAGATTGAGGATGTTTGCCGGCCCCAATGGCTCAGGTAAAAGCACTATCAAAGAGCAGATACCGCCTAACCTGATCGGTACTTACGTTAATGCCGATGAGATCGAAAAAACTGCCAAGGCCTCAGGCTTTCTGGACCTTGGCTCGTTTGGTGTTTGTTCAACATCTGATGAGCTTCATGCTTTTTTCACAGGGCATTCGCTGATATTGAAGTCCGGTCTTCAAGACCAAGCTCGACGGATCAAGCTGGATGGTCAATCCGTCGATTTTCGAGCTATCCAGATGAGTTCCTATTACGCCTCGGTCATTGCAGATTTCATCAGGCATAAGCTGCTGGAAAATAAGACCAGTTTCACCTTTGAAACGGTCATGTCATCGAGTGACAAGGTTGACTTCCTCAGGCTCGCTCAAGCCGAGGGTTATCGGACTTATTTGTATTTTGTGGCTACTGAGTCTCCCGAAATCAACATCAACCGGGTGGCCAACCGCGTCGGCGATGGCGGGCATAACGTGCCGCAGGAAAAGATCATCAAACGCTATTATCGTTCGCTAGAACTTTTGCCAGAGGCTATAGCTGCGTCAAATCGTGCCTTTATTTTCGATAACTCTGGTGAGCAGGCGATTTTCATGGCGCAGGTTACTGAAGGCTCAACCTTAGATTTCCATCATGACGAAATTCCAGATTGGTTTATGAATGCCTATGTAGATAACGTTTTGGGAGGCTGATTATTCAGGATGGCATGTTCTGGTGCCTTCAAAGAAAACAGGCTGCTTATAGCGTTTTCATTTCATATAAATATTTGGATTCGTCTTACGCTGTCGCGGGCAAGCCCCCTCCCACAGGTTCACATTCATTCTCAAGGGCTGTGTGAACGCTGCTGGCCTTGTCGCGAATAAGCGGAGCGCCGCCCGATTCTTACTCCTCAAAACACCCCTTCAACCGATCCCGAAAGCTCTTTATCAGCGGCTCCTTCGATCGCCCTCGCCTCAACGCCAACGAAAACGGTGCCTGATACCCGAAAGTCGTCGGCAGCAACACCTTCAGCCGCTTCTGGTCCACCCAGAACTGCGCGTAGTGCTCCGGCAAGTAGCCGATATACGCGCCGGACAGTACGAGGATCAGTTGGGCTTCCATGGATTCCACTGTCGCGGCGCTGTGTTTGAAGCCGTGGCGGGCAAGTTCGGCCTGGCTCCAGTAGCCGCGGCCGACCATGCGTTGCTGGGTGATGACTTCGGCGGGGATGCGGCGCTGGTTGAAGAGTTCGTGGCGGTCGCTGCAGTACAGCCAGTGTTGTTCGCGGTAGAGGCCTTGGTACATGAGGCCGTTCATGCGGATGGAGAAGGCGCCGATGGCGAGGTCGATGCGGTTTTCCTGTAGGCCGAGTTGCAGTTGCGCGGGGCTGAGGACTGAGAGGTGCAGGTGTACGGCGGGGTGTTCTTTGCTGTAGGCGCCGATGACGTCGGCCAGTGGCAGGGCCGGGTCGCTGACGGTGGTGTCGAGTACGCCGAGGTTGAGGGTGCCGCGCAGTTCGCCTTTGAGGGCGGCGCTGTAGCGCTCGAAGCCTTCGAGTTCGGCCAGCAGGCGCAGGGTTTCCTGGTGGAAGAGTTCGCCTTTGCTGGTGAGGCTGAAGCCGCCGCGGCCACGGTGGCAGAGCACCAGGCCGAGTTGGGTTTCGAGCTGGCTCATGTAAGTGCTGATGGCGGAGGTGGAAAGGTTGAGTTCCTGTTGTGCGGCGGCAAAGCCCTGATGGCGTACCACGCTGGCGAAGATGCGCAGCAGTTTGAGGTCGGGCAGGGCTGAGGACATGGGGGCTCCTGTTCATTTGGCTGTCGCCAGCAAGCTGCCTCTCACAGGGATGGGTCATGCTGGTGCGAGCTGGCAGTGTATCTGGCGATAGTTTAGAAATCTCTGAAGTAATTATTTGCTGGCAGCGATGTGTCTGTTTGTCGCGGCTCTCCAGAATGACCTCACTTTCAATGTGAACAAGGTGAGGCCTCCCGTGGACAAGACTTTCCACCAGCCCCTGGGCGGCAATGAGATGCCCCGTTTCGGTGGTATCGCCACGATGCTGCGCTTGCCCCATGTGCAGGCCCCAGAAGAGCTTGAGCGTCTGGATGCCGCGTTTGTTGGTATTCCGCTGGATATCGGCACGTCGTTGCGCTCGGGGACTCGTTTCGGGCCGCGGGAGATTCGGGCCGAGTCGGTGATGATCCGTCCCTACAACATGGCCACGGGCGCAGCGCCGTTTGATTCGTTGAACGTGGCGGACATTGGCGATGTGGCGATCAATACGTTCAACCTGCTGGATGCAGTGCGGATCATCGAAGAGGCCTACGACCGGATTCTGGGTCACGGTATTGTCCCGCTGACCCTGGGCGGCGACCACACGCTGACGCTGCCGATCCTGCGGGCCATTCACAAGAAGCACGGCAAGGTCGGGCTGGTGCATATCGATGCCCATGCCGACGTCAACGATCACATGTTCGGCGAGAAGATCGCCCACGGCACCACGTTCCGTCGCGCTCAGGAGGAAGGCCTGCTGGACAGCGATCGCGTGGTGCAGATCGGCCTGCGGGCGCAGGGTTACACCGCCGAGGATTTCAACTGGAGTCGCAAGCAGGGTTTTCGTGTGGTGCAGGCCGAGGAATGCTGGCACCAGTCGCTGACGCCGCTGATGGCCGAGGTGCGGGAGAAAGTGGGCGGCGGGCCGGTGTATCTGTCGTTCGATATCGACGGCATCGACCCGGCCTGGGCACCGGGCACCGGTACGCCGGAAGTCGGCGGGCTGACCACGATTCAGGCGCTGGAGATCATTCGCGGTTGCCAGGGGCTGGATTTGATTGGCTGCGATCTGGTGGAGGTGTCGCCGCCTTATGACACCACCGGCAATACCTCGTTGCTGGGAGCCAACCTGTTGTACGAAATGCTGTGTGTGTTGCCGGGTGTGGTGCGTCGGTAAAAGCCCCTGATCGGCATTAACTCGTAGGAGCGAATTTATTCGCGAAAGGCCAGTACATCCAAAGAACATGTAGCGCCTTTGATGACGTCTTCGCGAATGAATTCGCTCCCACAGATCTCCCACAGACCTTATGTGACAGGCGCTGGAGCAGCCCATGAAGCTGGAAATCTTTCGTACCTTGTGGGGTTATCGCGGCACGTGGCAGCAGGCGCTGGATGAAGCCCGTGCTGCGGGTTTCGAGGGCTTCGAGGCGCGTATCCCCGAGCAGCAGGCCGAGCGTGCGGCGTTCGCGGCTTTCCTGCGTGACAACCGGGTGCCGTATATCGCGATTCTGTTCACTTCCACGCCGGTACTGCCTTTGCAGTCGGATACCCCGGCTGAGCATCTGGCGGATTTCAGGCGCAAGTTGCAACTGGCCGCCGAGCTTGAGCCGCGCTTTGTGAATGTGTTGGCTGGCAATGATCGCTGGCCGCTGGCCCGGCAGGTGGATTTTTTCGGTGAGGCGCTGGAGGTTGCAGCGCGCAGCGGTTTGACCTGCAGTTTCGAGACGCATCGGGCGCGTTCGCTGTTCAATCCGTGGCTGACCCTGCAACTGATCGAGCAGGTACCGGACCTGCGTTTCACCAGCGATATCAGCCATTGGGTGGTGACTTGCGAGCGGCTGCTGGATGACCCGGCTGATGATCTCAGTGCTTTTGTCGAGCGCGTTCATCACATTCAGGCGCGGGTGGGTTACGACCAAGGCCCGCAGGTGCCGCACCCGGCAGCTCCGGAATACGCCGCAGCGCTGGCGTTTCATCAGCAGCATTGGGAAGCGATCTGGCGTTCGCAACAGGCCCGTGGTTTTACCGGCACAACCCTGACGCCCGAGTTTGGCCCCGATGGTTATCTGCATCATCTGCCTTTCACCGATGTGCCGGTGGCGGATCTGTGGAGCCTCAATGCCTGGATGGGCCGCACCGAGCGTGAGCATTTCAAGGCCTTTTCCAATCGTCCAGAGAGCCTATTGCCATGAGTGAACGTTCAGCTTTCACCCGCATTCCTGTGGTCGATATTCACGGTCTGTTCAGCGAGCGTCTGGAAGACCGACAGGTCGTGGCCCAGGCCCTTGGCGATGCGGCCCGGCATGTCGGGTTTCTCTACATCACCGGCCATGGCATCGCGCCGGAACTGGTCGATAACCTGCACCGCGCCGCCGAGCAGTATTTCGCTCAGCCGCTGGATGCCAAGATGCGTCATTACATCGGTACTTCCCAGACCCACAAGGGTTTCGTGCCCGAAGGCGAGGAGGTGTATGGCACCGGCAAGCCGGACCACAAGGAAGCCTTCGATATCGGTTTTGAAGTGCCCGCCGACAATCCGCTGGTGCTCGCCGGTACGCCGCTGCTTGGCCCCAACGACTGGCCGAGCCTGCCGGGTTTTCAGGCGGCGGTGCAGGCATATTACAAGGCCGTGTTCGCGTTGGGGCATCAGCTATTTCGCGGCTTTGCCCTGGCCCTTGGGCTGAATGAGCATTCCTTTGATGACATGGCCTGTTTTCCGCCCTCTAAGCTGCGCCTGATCCATTACCCCTATGACGGCGAAGCCCAGGACGCTCCCGGTATCGGCGCTCACACCGATTACGAGTGCTTCACCATTCTCAAGGCCGACCAGCCGGGCCTGGAGGTGATGAACGAGCAGGGCGAGTGGATCGATGCACCACCCTTGGGCGATGCCTTTGTGGTGAACATCGGTGACATGCTGGAAGTGATGACCGCCGGTGCTTTTGTCGCCACGGCCCATCGCGTGCGCAAGGTCAGGCAGGAGCGTTATTCGTTCCCGCTGTTCTATGCCTGCGACTACCACACCCTCATCAAACCGTTGCCGCAGTTCGCGGCCGGTGAGCAGAACTATGAGCCCATCGCCATTGGCGAACACATGTGGGCCCAGGCCTTGCAGACGTATCAATATCTTCGCCAGCGTGTGGCCAGCGGGCAGATTGCCTTGCCGGAACGCGCCAGAAAGCCTTCAAGCTTCGGGCACCTGAAAAACCAGAGCGTGACTTTGTGATCTGCCTTTTCCCTCAACCTGGAATGACGACTATGCAAAACACCACGCTTTCGCGCCTTGCCACTTCTGTGCTTGGCCTGTCCTTGTTGTTCGCGGGCAGCGCCCAGGCGGCATCGACTGCCACGCCCGGCACGCTCAAGGTCGGTATGGAAATCTCCTATCCGCCGTTCGAGTCCTACGACGGCGACAAGGTTGTGGGCTTCGACCCGGAAGTGTCCGCCGCACTGGCCAAACACATCGGCGGCCTGAAGGTGGAGTTCGTCGACACGCGCTTTCCGAACCTGATCCTGGGCCTGAATGCCAACCGTTTCGACACCATCATTTCGGGCATGTACATCACCGAAGAGCGCACCAAACAGGCGGAAGCCATTCCTTACGCGCAGGTCGGCGCAGCGATCATGGTGCGCAGCGACAGCACCGCCAAACCGCAGCAGCCTGAGGATTTGTGCGGCCTGAAAGTCGGCCTGCAGCAGGGCACCAACTGGATCAACCAGCTCAAGGCGGTGTCCAGCGATTACTGCGCCAAGCAGAACAAGGGCGAGATCCTGATCAGCGAATTCCCGACCACGGCTGAAGCGTCCCAGGCGTTGATGTCCGGCAACATTCAGGCGCATCTGGAAATCTCCGCCGCTGCGCAAATGATCATCGACAAGGCCCGTGGCCGCATTGTCATCAGCTCGCAGAAGTCGCTGTACGCACAGACCCTGGGCATCTACGTGAAGAAGGGCAACGCCGAGCTGATTGAACAACTGCGCAGCGCGTTAGAGGCTTACAAAAAGAGCGGCGAGTACAGCCAGTTGCTCAAGAAATACAACCTGGACCCGGCGTAACACGCCTGTTTCTACCGGGTCAGACGACATCGATATGTCGGCTTTACTGGCCCCGTGGGAGAGATAACCCGCCGCCTCGGTGCCGCGTTGTCGCACTGCAAACAGGTAGGAGCGCGCTTGCCCGCGACCGAGTGCGAAGCGCTCGCAAAATATACGACTGCTAACGCAGCCGGTCGCGGGCAAGCGCGCTCCTACAATGACGTATGTTCCGTTTTGTTTGATGCGTCGATGGCTCCAGAGCCTTTGTATTCACCTGATTCGCCGAGGTCATCATGGCATTTGATTGGGCCTATTTTTTCTCGCTGTTTTCTGTCTCTGCCTTCTGGAAAGCCTGCCTTACCGTGGTTCAGTTGAGCACTTTGTCCTGGTCCATCGGGCTGGTGCTGGGCTTTCTGTTGGCCAGTGCCAAACTGTCCGGCCATGCCTGGTTGCGCATGCCGGCGAGTTTTTATATCTGGCTGTTTCGCAGCATCCCGTTATTGGTGCTGCTGGTGTTCGTCTACAACCTGCCGCAGTTGTTTCCTGTGACCGGCAGCGTGTTGTCGCAGCCGTTCTATTCCGGTTTGATCGCGTTGGTGCTGACCGAAACCGCTTACATGGCCGAGATCCATCGCGGTGGGTTGCTGTCGGTGCTCAAGGGCCAGCGTGAAGCAGCCAAGGCGCTGGGCATTCGCGGGGTCGGCGCGCAGCGGCTGGTGATCATTCCCCAGGCCATTCGCATCTCTTTACCGACGCTGACCAACGAATACGTGACCATCGTCAAACTCACTTCGCTGGTGTCGGTGATTTCCCTGAACGAGTTGCTGCTGGTGGGCCAGCGGCTGTACGCGCAGAACTTTCTGGTGCTGGAAACCCTGGCGGCCGTGGCCATTTATTACGTGCTGATCGTCACGCTGTTCGGCTGGCTGCTGCAATGGGCCGAGCGTCACCTGGACCTGTCACGCAAGAACGCCCGCACCCTCGATGACACGCAAGCCCAGGCCCTGCGCCAACCAGTGAGTGCCAGCAAGAAACGCAACGAGCCAGCGCCAGGGCAAGCCGATGCCTTGTGGCTGCGCAACATTCACAAACGCTATGGCAATCACGAAGTCCTTAAGGGCATTGATCTTGTGGTCAAGCCCGGTGAGGTGATTTCCATCATTGGCCCGTCCGGCTCGGGCAAGACCTCGCTGATCCGTACCATCAACAGCCTGGAAAGCATTGATCGTGGCGAGATCGTGCTGTTCGGCAATGACTTCATCAAGGCTGGCAAGCGTGACGATGCACCGGTCATTCGCCAGGGCATCCGGCGCATTGGCATGGTGTTCCAGAACTTCAACCTGTTCCCCCATCGCACCATCCTCGACAACGTCATCCTCGCGCCGCGCTATCACGGCCTGGCCGACTCCGCCGAACTGCGCCGCAAGGGCCATGGGCTGCTGGATCGGGTCGGGTTGCTGGCACATGCCCACAAATACCCGCATCAATTGTCCGGCGGCCAGCAACAGCGAGTGGCGATTGCCCGTGCCCTGGCCATGGAGCCGGACATTATGTTGTTCGACGAACCCACGTCGGCGCTGGACCCGGAGCTGGTGGGTGAAGTGCTCAATGTCATTCGTGACCTGGCCAGAGAGGGCATGACCATGTTGATCGTGACCCATGAAATGGATTTTGCGCTGTCGATTTCCGACCGTATCGTGTTCATGGAAAACGGCCATGTGGTGACCGACGCTTCGCCTGCATCGATCCGCAGCGAAGGCGACCCACGGGTGCGCCGCTTTATCGGTCTGGAACAGGAGGCAACGGCATGATGACCTGTGGCGAATTCCTCGTCAGGCAATTGCAGGCTTGGGGTGTCGATACCGTGTTTGGCATTCCCGGCGTACACACCATCGAGCTGTATCGCGGCCTGCCGGGCAGCGGCATCCGCCATGTCACACCGCGCCACGAACAGGGCGCGGGATTCATGGCTGACGGCTATGCGCGGGTCAGCGGCCAGCCCGGTGTGTGTTTCATCATCACCGGCCCGGGGATGACCAATATCCTCACCGCCATGGGCCAGGCCTATGCCGACTCGATTCCGATGCTGGTGATTTCCAGTGTCAACGAGCGGGCGCGGTTGGGGTTGGGTAACGGTTATCTGCATGAACTGCCGAACCAGCGTGCGATGGTCGCCGGGGTCAGTGCCTTCAGCCATACCCTGATGAGTGTTGATGAACTGCCCGCCGTACTGGCGCGTGCCTTTGCGGTGTTCGACAGCCAGCGTCCGAGGCCGGTACACATCGAGTTGCCGCTGGACATCATCACCGCGCCTGCCGACCACTTGGCCTTGCAGCCTCGTCAGGTCATCGCCCGACCAGCGCCGGATCTGGCGGCCATTCATGAAGCGGCAGCACGCTTGCGCGCTGCCCGGCGTCCGCTCCTGTTGCTGGGCGGCGGTTGCGTTGCAGCCATGGATGAAGCTCGCGAACTGGCAGCCCGCCTTGATGCGCCTACTGCCTTGACCATCAATGCCAAAGGCCTGCTGCCGGGGGATCATCCCTTATTGCTGGGCAGCAACCAGTCGCTGGTGCCGGTGCGGCAACTGGCGCTGGACGCCGATGTGGTACTGGCGATTGGCACCGAACTGGGCGAGACCGATTACGACGTGGTGTTCGACGGTGATTTCCGGATTGGTGGCGAGTTGATCCGTATCGATATCGATGCCGAACAGCTGACCCGCAACCATTCGCCGAGCCTGGCTATCCTCAGCGATGCCCGTCAGGCGATGCGCGCCTTGCTGGCCGAGTTACCAGTTTGTGCAGCAAATCCCGATAGCCCTGGAGCACAACGGGCGGCAGCGGTGCGCGAACAACTGGCTGAAGACTTCAGCGGTTGGGCGCATTACCGGAGGTTATTCGAGTGCGTATTGGAGGTGTTGCCCGAGGCGCGTTTTGTCGGTGACTCGACCCAGACCGTGTACAGCGGCAATCACCTGGTCGAACTGAACGGCCCGCGCCGCTGGTTCAACGCCTCCACCGGCTACGGCACGCTGGGCTACGGCCTGCCCGCCGCACTCGGCGCAAAACTGGCCGAGCCTGAACGAGCGGTAATCAGTTTGATGGGGGATGGCGGCATCCAGTTCACGCTGCCAGAACTGGCCAGCGCCGTGGAAGCGCGAATCGCGATCATCGTGCTGTTGTGGAATAACCAGGGATATGGCGAGATCAAGCGCTACATGGAACGCCGGGACATCACGCCGCTAGGCGTGGACATCTACACCCCGGACTTCCTCACCATTGCCCGAGGTTTCGGCTGCGCCGCCGAACGCGCCCGCGACCACGCCCACCTGCAAACCCTGCTGCGCGACGCACCGAATGACCGCCCGCTGATCATCGAAATCAACGAAGCGCCACCGTTTGCGCCGTGAGTAAAGAAGCCGTCGCCAGCAAGCTGCCTCCCACGCAATTATGGGAGGCAGCTTGCTGGCGACATGGCATTTGAAGGCGGTACATGCTTTTGGGGTGTACTGTCTTTCGCGAATGAATTCGCTCCTACGGCGGTAGATGCGAATTTATTCGCGAACATGCCGTAAACCCATCTCCAGCAGATGTATGCAGTGCATAGAAAAATAGTCACTGTGGCTTTTTTTTGCCGTCAACGCCTAAAAATGTAGGCGCTATACATTTCTATGGATTAGTCCTAGTATCAATTCACAATGCCTAAGATTCTGGGCGCAATATATATATTTAACGCTTTATGCATAGGAATGAAGGCACTATGCGAATCATTTCCATGACCGATGATGCAATCGCGGCTGTTATTGGTGAGCGTATCGAAGCCATACGGCTCAAGCGCAATATCCATCAGGATGTGGTTGCACACGAAGCAGGCATCTCGCGAGAAACCTATCGGAAAATTACTTCCGGAAAGGGGACGCTGGTGAACGTGATCGCTGTACTCAGGGCTCTGGGTGAGCTTGATCGTTTGTCATCAATGATCGATGAAGTCAGGGCGAGCCCAATCCAGATGGCAAAGATGCAAGGAAAACAGCGGATGAGGGCCGCTTACTCCAAAGCCGAGAAGCCGACGGCTGCTTTGGGTAAAACAACCATTGATAAGCCGAGGCTCATCGGCAATCCAGACGTGAAGAAGGACGTTGGGTGGTGATCGCAAGAATATACCTCTGGGATGTTTATGTGGGTGCTTTGAACTGGAACGCTGAAGCCCAGATCGGTGAGTTTGAATACGCTCCTGAGTTCATAAGCACAGGGCTTGAGATATCTCCTATCCATATGCCGCTGCGTGCTGGCTACACCTATGTTTTCCAAAGTCTGAACCGTGACACCTTCAAGGGCCTGCCCTCAGTACTGGCCGATTCACTTCCGGATGACTTTGGTAATGCACTCATTGATGCGTGGCTGGCGCAGCAAGGGCGTAGCAGGATGACGTTTACCCCGGTCGAAAGATTGCTGTATCAGGGCGCTCGGGGGATGGGAGCGCTAGAGTATCGGCCAGCTCTGGCAGGTGAGCAGAATAAAGCCGAGAGTATTCAGATCGACGCTTTGGTACGTATTGCCAGCGAGGTGCTTTCCGGGCGTGAGTCTCTGGCCGAACGGCTGACGGCCAACGATCCCTCGGTTGACGATGCTGCGCTGCAGCATCTGATCCAGATTGGTACAAGTGCTGGTGGTGCTCGGGCCAAGGCGATCATTGCGATGAACGACAAGCGCGAAATCCGCTCCGGTCAGGTGCCTGCTCCCGCAGGATTTGAATACTGGCTACTGAAGTTTGATGTCGCCAAAAACTCGAATGTGCTTGCCGACAGTCAAGGCTATGGACGAATCGAGTTTGCGTATCACCTGATGGCCAGAGCTGCCGGTATGACAATGACTGAGTGCCGCTTGCTTGAGGAGGGTGGTCGGGCGCATTTCATGACAAAACGCTTCGATCGAACTGATCATGGCGAGAAGATTCATATGGCAACCTTGTGTGCCCTGGATCACGCGGACTTTCGTAAGCCCGGCCAGTACTCATACGCTGAAGCGTTTGCTGTGCTGCGTACGCTTGGTTGCTCGCGAGATGAGGCTGAAGAGTTCTATCGCCGTATGGTCTTCAATGTGATCGCTCGAAACCAGGATGATCACACAAAAAACATTGCCTTCATGATGGACACGGATGGGACGTGGTACCTGACGCCTGCATATGACGTTTCGTGGTCTTACCTGCCAGGTAGCGAATGGGTTGAAACCCATCAAATGACCATTAACGGGAAGCGCGACGAGTTCACCCTCGACGACCTTTTATCTGTCGCAAGTCTGGTTCGAGGTATGGATGCTCGCAAGGTTATCCGGCAGGTACACGATGCTGTAATGCAATGGCCCATGTACGCGGCGCAAGCCGGTGTCGCTCAAGTTTCTATTGAGCGTATTGGTAAAACGCACCGCAGTTATCTAGGTGAGGCCTTGTCATAAGTGGACTCACGCGGTCTTTCGCGAATAAATTCGCTCCTACCGCCGTAGGAGCGAATTTATTCGCGAAGAGAAGAGCCGATCAATCCCAGCTCAACGCACCGCCAGTCTGATACTCGATAACCCGAGTCTCGAAGAAGTTCTTCTCTTTCTTCAAGTCCATGATCTCGCTCATCCATGGGAACGGGTTGTTGGTGCCCGGGTATTCTTCTTTCAGGCCGATCTGCGACAGGCGACGGTTGGCGATGAATTTGAGGTAGTCCTCCATCATCGCAGCGTTCATGCCCAGTACGCCGCGAGGCATGGTGTCGCGGGCATATTCGATTTCCAGCTGGGTGCCTTGCAGGATCATCTGCGTGGCTTCTTCCTTCATCTCGGTATCCCACAGGTGCGGGTTTTCGATCTTGATCTGGTTGATCACGTCGATGCCGAAGTTCAGGTGCATGGATTCGTCGCGCAGGATGTACTGGAACTGCTCGGCGACGCCGGTCATCTTATTGCGGCGGCCCATGGAGAGGATCTGGGTGAAGCCGCAATAGAAGAAGATGCCTTCCAGAACGCAGTAGTAGGCGATCAGGTTGCGCAGCAGTTCCTTGTCGGTTTCGACGGTGCCGGTCTCGAACTTCGGATCGGAGATCGAGCGGGTGTATTTCAGGCCCCAGGCTGCCTTTTTGGCGACCGATGGAATCTCGTGGTACATGTTGAAGATCTCGCCTTCATCCATGGCCAGCGATTCGATGCAGTACTGGTAAGCGTGGGTGTGGATCGCTTCCTCGAAGGCCTGGCGCAGGATGTACTGGCGGCACTCGGGGTTGGTGATCAGGCGGTACACAGCCAGCACGAGGTTGTTGGCAACCAGCGAGTCGGCGGTGGAGAAGAAGCCCAGGTTGCGCATCACGATGCGGCGCTCGTCGTCGGTCAGGCCTTCCGGGTTTTTCCAGAGGGCGATGTCGGCGGTCATGTTGACTTCTTGCGGCATCCAGTGGTTTGCGCAACCGTCCAGGTACTTCTGCCAGGCCCAGTCATATTTGAAAGGCACGAGCTGGTTGAGGTCGGCGCGGCAGTTGATCATGCGCTTTTCATCGACAGCGACACGGGCCGAAGCACCTTCCAGTTCAGCCAGACCTTCGGCAACGTCCAGAGCGTCCAGCGCTTTTTTGGCGCGGATCAGGGCGGCAGAGTCGCTGGCGGTAATTGCACGGGCTTCCAGTGCGGCAGCGCCACCGGCGCTGTCCAGACGATCCATCGTGGCGTCATGAGCCTGTGCAGCCTGGTTGGGTTTGGAGGCTACTTCGCCTTCGTCTTTGTCGAATTCGTCCCAGCTCAGCATGGTGGTAAAGCTCCTGTGCGTGAGGGTGCCTGCGGCAACCGCGGTTGGATTTTCAAGTGTGGATCGCCAGCGTTGCGACAGGTGCACGCTGGCAGTGAATGTTCGAGGTTTACTCGGAGTCTTTTGTGATCGCCGATCTATGAAATTGTCGGTCGTTCAGTGCGCTTGTGAGGTTGGCTCACAAACGAGCAATACGGGTTTTCGGGGTTGCTTTCAGGTGAGCCAGCTTTGCATTTGCAAATGGTCATTTGAGTGCCCTGGAGCAAGCGCGGGAGTATACAGATTTTTCTCCGCAGCTTGTTCATCCGTCATTGAATTTGCTGTGTGATTTCGCGCTTTTTTTCAGGTTTGCACGTTCATTTTCATTGCACCGAAAATGGGCGGCAAACGAAGCAGAAATCCCTTATGTAGTGGTTTTTACAATTAGAAACGCAGGATATAGTGCCTCGGCTTTTCCGGCAATGGCTCATTGGCCACGTTTTCGAGCGTTTGTTTAGAGCATGACCTGGGTCAAGAGTTGCACCTGCCCGTAGACAGTGGCTCTCAGAGGAATGCGAAAATTTCAGGTGCCTGAATGCTGTCGGTTTGTCTGTCGTTAAGTCGACGAATGGCTTGCTGGTAATCGAAGCCTCCGATGCCATCTGTCTATAGCGATGGCATCAGGGGGCTACCCGCACGGTTAACATCATTTTGCTGGTGGTTTGTATCCCGAAAGCATTTTCAGTACTTCAGCATGTGAGCCGCTTGCTTCAGCAAAACGTAATGGCTTGGCGCGCTCGACGACGAGTTCCCGTGGGGTGGGAGTGATCTTGAGCAGTTCAAAGATCTCATCCAGAAACTCGTCCAGAGGCATGGCATGTTCGTCATTCTCCTGCCCAAGCAACGTGGTACGCACGCCCGGTGGCGCAAGCTCGATAACCTCGACCGACGAGTCTTCCAGTTGCACTCGAAGGCTTTGGGTGAACGAATGAACGGCCGCCTTGGTTGCGCTGTAGGTCGGTGTTGCAGGCAGCGGAACGAAGGCCAGGGCCGAACTGACATTGACGATGGTTGCGCTGGGTTGCTTGAGCAGTTGCGGTGTGAATGCATACACCATGCGAACCGTGCCCAGTAAGTTAGTCGTCACGATGTCTTCGGCGGTGCTCAGGTATTGCTGATCAGTAAGATCCTCCCAGTGCATGATGCCAGCGTTGTTTATGAGGACGTTGAGGTTCGGGTGACTGATCGCAAGCGCTTCGCTGGTGCGCTGGATGGACTGCGGATCAGAGACGTCCAGCAATACGGATTCGATGCCCGGATGTTCCGATACGATCTTGTCGAGCAGGGCCTTGCGACGTCCCGCGATGATGACGGTGTTGCCCGCCTTGTGAAGCCTGAGCGCCAGGCCAAGGCCTATGCCTGAGGTACTGCCGGTGACCAGAATCGTATTGCCAGTGCCGTTCATAGTAAACTCCAGTGAAAGTGCTTAATCGGACAAGTGTCCACTTGAGAGAAATTACCGGACAAATGTCCGCTTTGCAATGCAGTGAAGGAAAGCCTTGCTCATGAATGACGAATTGGTGATGCGTTCTGACGCCAGGAAAAACCGGGAACGGATACTGGAGGTCGCGGTGGTCGAGCTGACAATCGATCCTGCTGTCCCGCTGAGCGCGATTGCGAAAAAAGCTGGAGTAGGGCAAGGCACGTTCTATCGCCATTTCGCGACCAGAGAGAGCCTGGTATTCGAGGTCTACCAATTTGAAATGCAACAAGTAGCCTCGTTGGCGGAGCAGTTGCTCGCGACAAAACCACCCAAGGAGGCCCTTCGGGCATGGATGGACAGCCTCGCTGAATATGCGATGACAAAGGCCGGACTGGCGACCGCGATACGACAGGCCGCTTCTGCATACGAATTTCCGGGGAAGTCGGGCTACGCGCCCGTCCAGAATGCAGCCGAACTGCTTTTGAGGGCCAATGAAAAGGCCGGCACGATTCGTAGCGGTGTGACCAACGACGACTTTTTTCTGGCCATTGCCGGCATATGGCAGATAGATTCCCAAAGCGAATGGCGCCCACGCCTTGCCCGGCTGATGGACCTGGTGATGGATGGTTTATGCGCTGGTAGCCTCGAAAGCCTGAAGAAGGACGATGCGTAGCCTCTAATGCCGATCAGTTAAGGCATACCTGTCACTTGTGGGAGGGGCCTTGGCCGCGACGACCTGCTTGAAGGCAACACATTCAGAAGCCTTGTGCCTCAACTGACTGTCGCGGCCAAGGCCCCTCCCACGGATTGCGACCCCGCCACCTGTTTTTTGAAATCAGCCTCTTAACTGATCGGCATTACCATGACCGGAGTACTTTGCAGATTACTTTTGCGCCAGTAATGCCTTTCTGGCCGCCTTTTCATCCTTCATGGCTGCGATTTCACGCTCGCAGGCTTCGACATCGAACGAGTTGTCCCATTTGGCAATGGCGAGGGTGCCGATACCATTACCGATCAGGTTGGTAACGGCTCGCGCTTCGTTCAGGAACCGATCGATACCCAGAAGCAGAACGAGGCCAACCAGAGGAATGGAGTGGATGGTCGTGAGCGTTGCCGCGAGGGTGACGAAGCCCGCACCCGCCACGCCAGCCGAGCCTTTTGAGGTCAGCAGGAATACGCCCAGCAGAATCATCTGATCCATGAATGTCAGGGGTGTATTGGTCGCCTGGGCGATGAAGATGGCAGCCATGGTGAGATAGATGCAGGTGCCGTCCGCATTGAAGGTGTACCCCGTTGGCAGCACCATGCCCACCACGGATTTCTTGCAGCCCAGCTTTTCAAGTTTCACCATCATTCGCGGCAGCACCGCTTCAGTCGAGCAGGTTCCCAGAGTGATGAGAATTTCATCTTTGAAATACCGAAGAAACTGCATCAGGGGCATGCCCGACCATCTGGCAACCGCACCCAGTATGACCACGATGAAAATCAGGGTCGTGATGTAGAGCGCGACCAGCAACTGGCCCAGTGAAAGCAAGGTCCCGATCCCGTACTTGCCAATGGTGAACGCCATGCCGGCACCGGCCCCGAGCGGAGCCAGGCGCATGACCATCGCAACGATCTTGAACAGGCCTTGCAGGAACAGATCAATGGTGTTGATCAGCGGCTTGCTGGTTTCGCCCATTTGAACCAGGGCTACCCCCATCAGGACCGAGAGCAGAATAACCTGAAGCATGACCCCATTGGAAAATGCGCCAAGGAAGGTATGAGGGATAATATTGAGAAAGAACTCAATGGTGCCGCCTTGCTCGCTTGCTGCCTGGCTGTACTTGCTGATGGCACTTCCATCCAGCGCGTTGGCGTTGATGTTCATCCCGACGCCAGGTTTCACGATGTTGACCACAACAAGGCCGAGAACAAGGGCGATGGTCGAAAGAATCTCGAAGTAGATCAGCGCTTTCACGCCAATCCGCCCGACCTCTTTGATACTGCCCATCTTGGCGATACCCACGACGACCGTACCGAAAATGATGGGTGCCAACAGCATCTTGATCAGCTTGATAAAACCGTCGGCGAAGGGTTGCAGCTTGGCTCCGATATCCGGCACGAAGTAACCGATTGCGGCACCGATCACGATGCCGATCAGCACCTGCACATAGAGCTGGCTGTACCAGCGGGATTTGGAAATTTCCACGGAAGCACCTCATTTTATTGTTGTGATGGGCATGTGGCCTGGCGTTGGGTGATTTGCGGCCTCTTCAAGCGAGGCCGCAAATCACGAGTGATCAGCCTTCGCCCAATTCGCGCATGACCGCGTACAAGGCGGATTTCGCTTCAAAGCCGACACCTGGAATATCCGGCAGACCGACAAAGCCATTTTCCACACGGATTCCGTCAGCGAAGCCGCCGAAAGGCTGGAACACGTCCGGATACGATTCGTTGCCGCCCAGGTGCAGACCTGCTGCGATGTTCAGGGACATCTGGTGACCACCGTGCGGCACTACGCGGCGCGAAGACCAGCCCATTTCTTCCATCACCTTCAGAGTGCGCATGTACTCCACCAGCCCGTAGGACAGGGCGCAGTCGAACTGAAGGTAATCGCGATCCGGGCGCATGCCGCCGTGGCGCAGAAGGTTGCGGGCATCCTGATGGGAGAACAGGTTTTCACCCGTTGCCATGGGCAGTTCATAGTGATTGGCAAGCTCTGCCTGCAGTGCGTAGTCCAGCGGGTCGCCAATTTCTTCGTACCAGAAGAGGTTGTATTTCTTGATGGCTTCGGCGTACGCAATACCGGTCTGCAGATCGAAACGACCATTGGCATCCACCGCCAGACGACGACCGTCACCGACCACTTCCAGCACTGCTTCGATGCGACGGATATCTTCGTCCAGTGGCACTGCACCAATCTTCATCTTGACGACGTCGTAGCCACGATCCAGATAGCTCTGCATTTCTGCCTTGAGCTTGGTCTGGTCTTTGCCGGGGTAGTAGTAACCGCCCGCTGCGTAGACCCAGACCTTGTCATCGGCCACGCCGTTACGGTAGCGGTCGGCCAGGAGGCGATACAGCGGTTTGCCTTCAATCTTGGCGACGGCATCCCATACCGCCATGTCGATGGTGCCGACGGCGACCGAGCGCTCGCCGTGACCGCCCGGCTTTTCGTTGGTCATCAGGGTTTTCCAGATGGCGAACGGGTCCAGGTTGTTGTTTTCATGATCGATGAGGGTGTCTGGATCAGCTTCCGTGATACGCGCCAGGAACCGGTCGCGCATCAGCGCGCCCTGGCCATAACGACCATTGGAGTTGAAACCGTAGCCGATGACAGGTTTGCCATCGCGAATCACATCCGTGATGACGGCGACCACCGAGCAGGTCATTTTCGAGAAATCGATGTAGGCGTTGGCAATGGGGGAGGCGATAGAGACAGTTTTTTCACGAATGTCCACGATACGCATGGGGGGTTCCTCTTGTTGTTGATGACCCCACGTTATGCTTTGCGATGACACCCGCCCAATGCTATTAATGCCGCGCCCTATGCACAGGAGGCATTGCCCTTGGAACTCGTCTGGCTCGAAGACTTTTCAGCCCTTGCGGAGTACGGCAGTTTTGTCCGTGCCGCTGAAGCACGCCATGTCACTCAGCCGGCCTTCAGCCGCAGAGTTCGTTCGTTGGAAAACTGGATGGGGGTTGAGCTGTTTGTGCGCACACCTCAGGGAGCCATCCTGACCGATGCGGGAAGGCAAATCCTGCCGGCTGCTCAGGAAGCTGCCAGGCGCTTGTACAGAATACGCAACGAGGCTCAAGAGGTAGCGGGAGTGGCCGCCCGGTCCCTGCAATTCGCGGCCACTCACTCCCTGTCGTTTACATTTTTCCCCAAGTGGCTTCGCAGCTCGGAAAACGGCGCCCCCATCGAGTCTGTGCAACTGCACTCCGACAGCATGGCGGTCTGTGAACAGATGCTGATACATGGTCAGGTGCAGTTTCTGCTCTGCCACCGCCATCCCGATGTACCGCCTTTGCTGGCGCCTGATCAGTTCATCGGCAAGAAGGTGGGTGAGGACGTGCTTGTGCCGTTGGCGAGTGCTTCTGCCAACTTCGGTACATCTCCCGCGGCGTTACCTTACCTCGCTTACACCCATGAATCGGGACTAGGGCGCATCGTCGCTCACCGCTTGCGTGGCAAGGAAGACTACCTGCACCTCAAACCGCTTTTCAGCACCCACCTCGCCGCGGTGCTGATGTCCATGGCTCTGGAAAGCAAAGGCGTGGCGTGGTTGCCCAAGAGCCTCACCGAGCAGGAAATACTCGATGGACGTCTGGTCAGAGCCCTCGACGAAAGCTGGGATATACCTCTGGAAATTCATCTGACTCGCCCGGCAGCGCCACTCAGCCAGTCTGCCGAAGAGTTCTGGGCACGGATCGGCAGCAACTGATCGCGTTTTCCTGACGGCCATAAACCAAAAACCCCCTGCATGAGCAGAGGGTTGATGGTGTTTCAGCGCTTTGTTACCTGAGTGTTATTGGCAAGCTTCGCAATCCGGCTCGTCAATGGCGCAGGCTTTTGGCACTGGAGCCGGGCCGGCAGGTGCTGCTTCGGCTGGACGTGGCGCGGTGATCGCGGAGTCGTCCGGGCCGTGGCCGCCGCTCGATACGGCGTTGAGCTTGCCGGTGTTGATGGTCGACTTCTCGGTGCTGGTCGCAGCCAGGGCACGGAGGTAGTAGGTGGTTTTCAGACCACGGAACCAGGCCATGCGGTAGGTCACGTCCAGTTTCTTGCCCGAAGCGCCCGCGATGTACAGGTTCAGGGACTGAGCCTGGTCGATCCACTTCTGACGGCGGCTGGCGGCGTCGACGATCCACTTGGTTTCCACTTCGAACGCAGTGGCGTAAAGCTCTTTGAGCTCCTGCGGAATACGCTCGATCTGTTGCACGGAACCGTCGTAGTACTTCAGGTCGTTGATCATGACCGAGTCCCACAGATCACGAGCCTTGAGGTCGCGAACCAGGTACGGGTTGATCACGGTGAATTCGCCCGACAGGTTCGATTTCACGTACAGGTTCTGATAGGTCGGTTCGATCGACTGCGATACGCCGGTGATGTTGGCGATGGTCGCGGTCGGTGCGATGGCCATGATGTTCGAGTTACGGATACCTTTCTGCACGCGGGCACGTACCGGCGCCCAGTCCAGGGTTTCCTTCAGGTCGACATCAATGTACTTCTGGCCACGGGCCTCGATCAGGATCTGTTGCGAATCCAGCGGCAGGATGCCTTTGGACCACAGCGAACCCTGGAACGTCTCGTAGGCACCGCGCTCGTCCGCCAGGTCACAGGAAGCCTGGATGGCGTAGTAGCTGACCGCTTCCATGGACGTGTCGGCGAACTGCACGGCCGCATCGGAACCGTACGGGATGTGCTGCAGGTACAGCGCGTCCTGGAAGCCCATGATGCCCAGGCCGACCGGACGGTGGCGCAGGTTGGAGTTCTTGGCCTGCGGTACCGAGTAGTAGTTGATGTCGATCACGTTGTCGAGCATGCGAACCGCGACGTCGACAGTGCGCTTGAGCTTGTCGGTGTCCAGCTTGCCGTTGACGATGTGGTTCGGCAGGTTGATCGAGCCCAGGTTGCAGACCGCGATTTCGTCCTTGTTGGTGTTCAGGGTGATCTCGGTGCACAGGTTCGAGCTGTGGACCACGCCCACGTGCTGCTGCGGGCTGCGCAGGTTGCACGGGTCCTTGAAGGTCAGCCATGGGTGGCCGGTCTCGAACAGCATCGAGAGCATCTTGCGCCACAGATCCTTGGCCTGGATGGTCTTGAACAGTTTGATCTTGCCCGGGTATTCGCTCAGCGCTTCGTAGTACTCGTAACGCTCTTCGAAGGCCTTGCCGGTCAGGTCGTGCAGGTCCGGCACTTCCGATGGCGAGAACAGGGTCCACTTGCCGTCATCGAAGACGCGCTTCATGAACAGGTCAGGGATCCAGTTGGCGGTATTCATGTCGTGGGTACGACGACGGTCATCACCGGTGTTCTTGCGCAGCTCGATGAACTCTTCAATGTCCATGTGCCAGGTTTCCAGGTAGGCACAGACAGCGCCTTTGCGCTTGCCGCCCTGGTTGACCGCAACGGCGGTGTCGTTGACCACTTTCAGGAAAGGTACGACGCCCTGGGACTTGCCGTTGGTGCCCTTGATGTAGGAACCCAGCGCACGAACCGGCGTCCAGTCGTTGCCCAGGCCGCCTGCGAATTTGGACAGCATGGCGTTGTCGTGGATCGCGTGGTAGATGCCCGACAGGTCATCCGGCACGGTGGTCAGGTAGCAACTGGACAGCTGTGGACGCAGGGTGCCGGCGTTGAACAGTGTCGGGGTCGACGACATGTAGTCGAAGGACGACAGCAGGTTGTAGAACTCGATGGCGCGATCTTCTTTCGCTTTCTCTTCGATCGCCAGGCCCATGGCCACGCGCATGAAGAAGATCTGCGGCAGTTCGAAACGCACGCCATCCTTGTGGATGAAGTAACGGTCGTACAGGGTCTGCAGGCCCAGGTAGGTGAACTGCTGATCGCGCTCGTGGTTGATGGCCTTGCCCAGTTTGACCAGGTCGAAGTCGGCCAGCACAGGGTTGAGCAGTTCGTACTGGATACCGGTGGCGATGTAGGCAGGCAGGGCCTTGGCGTACAGGTCGGCCATTTCGTGGTGAGTGGCGCTGTCGGCGACTTCCAGGAAGCTCAGGGCTTCGGCGCGCAGGGTGTCCATCAGCAGGCGGGCGGTAACGAACGAGTAGTTCGGCTCGCGCTCGACCAGGGTACGGGCAGTCATGACCAGTGCGGTGTTGACGTCTTTGAGGGCAACGCCGTCGTACAGGTTTTTCAGGGTTTCGGTCTGGATCAGGCCGGCGTCGACTTCAGCCAGGCCTTCGCAGGCTTCGGTGACGATGGTGTTCAGACGACCCATGTCCAGCGGCGTCAGGCTGCCGTCGGTGCGAGTGATGCGGATCGAAGGGTGTGCCTGGACTTCGCTTTCTGGAGCGCGGCCAGCACGTTCCTTGGCGCGGGAGTCACGATAGATGACGTAGTCGCGAGCGACTTTCTGCTCGCCGGCACGCATCAGGGCCAGTTCGACCTGATCCTGGATTTCTTCGATGTGGATGGTGCCGCCCGATGGCATGCGACGCTTGAAGGTCGCGGTGACTTGTTCGGTCAGGCGTGCAACGGTGTCGTGGATACGCGACGAGGCGGCAGCGTTGCCGCCCTCAACTGCAAGAAACGCTTTGGTGATAGCGACGGTGATCTTGTCATCGGTGTACGCAACAACAGTGCCGTTACGCTTGATCACGCGCAGTTGACCAGGTGCGGTCGCAGACAGGTCCTGTTGGCCCTGGCCCGATTGCGGCGCATTGGTCGGCGAGTTCTCGCGAGTTGTGTCTGTTTGCATGGGTGTCTCCACGTTCTTTAAGTTTGTTCGGGCAGCCAGGCCACCCACCGATCCGTCTTGAGGCATTCAGCCGCCAAAGGAGCGACTGCAAATGACTTCAAAACGGAGGAAGGAGCGCTTGATCAACGCTCCCAGGCTTTGAAGTCGAAAGGGGAACGGTTCAATGGCTCCGTTCCCTTGAAAATCTGGTGAAGGTTGCTCTTTTGATGTTGCAAAACGTGTACCGGCTTGCCAGAGGCTGGCGCGGTCGGTTGGGCTATTGAACACGTCTTAAAGTTCAACCTTGCAGGCACAAGAAAAATGCTTGAATTTCTCGATTGAGTCGTGTTGGCGTTTCTCCACAAAACCCTACATGTAGGGTGTCGCTTCGGATCGGGCTACAAGATAATGCGTTTGGGACATCAATTGCAACGCACAGCCTGTGGATAAGCTTGTGCGTAGTTTGTGTATGAATCGCCCATATCGCGTGTAGGCCGCATAACTACTGAGCCGGACCGTTTGTCATCGTTTTTTACATTGATGTGCGACTCGAAGCGGATTTTTGCGGGCGCGAACCCTATCACAAAAAACGTATCATGCAAGGCCGCTTTGGCATGTCGTGTGCTTGTTCCCGCGCTTGCTACAATCGCTCGCACCGATGTGATGAAAACGCCTTGCATAACAACAATCAGGAGGCCGCTTGTGGAGCAAGAAAACTGGCAGGTGCTGATCGTCGAAGATGACCAGCGACTGGCCGAACTGACCTGCGATTATCTGCAGAGCAACGGCCTGAGCGTCACCATCGAGGGTAATGGCGCTCTGGCGGCAGCGCGCATTATCGACGAGCAACCTGATCTGGTGATCCTCGACCTGATGCTTCCCGGCGAAGACGGCCTGAGCATCTGCCGCAAGGTCCGTGATCGTTATGACGGGCCGATCCTGATGCTCACCGCACGTACCGACGACTCCGACCAGATCCAGGGCCTGGACACCGGCGCTGACGATTTTGTCTGCAAGCCGGTTCATCCGCGCGTGTTGCTGGCGCGTATCCATGCCTTGCTGCGGCGCAGTGAAGCACCGCAAGTGCCGGCCGCCGAATTGCGCCGTCTGGTGTTCGGCCCGCTGGTGGTGGATAACGCCTTGCGCGAGGCCTGGCTGCGGGATCAGAGCATCGAGTTGACCGGCGCCGAGTTCGATCTGCTGTGGCTGCTGGTGGCCAATGCCGGGCGTACTCTGTCGCGGGAAGAAATCTTCACGGCCTTGCGTGGCGTCGGCTATGACGGCCAGGACCGTTCCATCGATGTGCGCATCTCCCGTATCCGCCCGCGCATTGGTGACGACCCGATTCACCCGCGCCTGATCAAGACGGTGCGCAGCAAGGGCTATCTGTTCGTGCCCGAAGCGGCGCAGGACATGAACAGCTTTGTCTTCAGCGGCTGACCAATGAACTCCATTTTCCTGCGCATCTATGGCGGCATGTTGGGCGTACTGGTGCTGGTGGCCCTGCTGGGTGTGCTGGCGCTGCACCTGCTCAATCAGGAGCGCAGCGGGCAATACCGCGAGCGTCTGGCCCACGGCACTTTTACGGTGATGGCCGACAACCTGATCCCTTTGAACGACATCGAGCGTCGTCGTGCGCTGGCGGTGTGGGAACGCTTGCTGGGGATTCCGCTGAGCCTGCAAAGCGTCGAGCAGGCGAACCTGGACAGCAGCGCCCGCAGCCGCCTGCAACGCGGGCAGGTTGTGGTCGAGCAGATCGGCCCCCATGCGGCCAGGGTTTATCGTCAGCTCAGTGACAACGAGCATCTGTTGCTGACCGGCGAGGTGCAGCAGATCACCGAGCAACTGGCGCGGGCGACCATCTATTTATTGATCGACGAGTTGGTACGTCTGCCGGTGGATGAGCAACCGGCCCGGCTGCAAGCCTTGCAGGTGAGCAAGGGCTTTGGTTTCGACCTGAAACTACTGGCCCTGGATCAGGCTGATCTGGATGACGATCAGCGCCGGCGTGTCTATGAAGGCGACACGGTCATGGCGCTGGGCAAGGGCGGGGATTCCATCCGTGTGTTGTCCGGGATTGTCGACACCAACTGGGTGCTGGAAATCGGCCCGCTGTACCAGATGAATCCTTATCCGCCGCAATTGCTGGTGCTGATTGCGCTGTTGGGGCTGTGTTTTATCGGCGTGGTGGTTTACCTGCTGGTGCGGCCTCTTGAACGGCGGGTTCAGGCGCTGGAAGCCGCCGCGACCCTGATCGCCAAAGGCAGCCTGCAAACTCGTGTGCCCACTGAGGGCTCCGATTCCATCGGGCGTCTGGCGATTGCCTTCAACAGCATGGCCGAGCACTTGCAGCGTTCGCTGATGATCCAGCGGGAACTGGTGCGAGCGGTGTCCCATGAACTGCGCACCCCGGTATCGCGTCTGCGTTTCGGCCTGGAGATGATCCGCGACGCCACGACTCCCGAAGCGCGCAACAAATACATGACCGGCATGGACAGCGACATCCAGGACCTCGACAAGCTGGTGGACGAGATGCTGACCTATGCACGACTGGAGCAGGGTGCGCCGACCCTGAACTTCCAGCGTATCGATCTGGATCTGCTGATCAATCAGGTGATTGCCGAGCTGGCGCCTTTGCGCGCCAATGTCCGGGTGGGGCGTGGAGAGTGCGTGATTATCGGTGACGGCGAATCGGCTTGGGTCGATGCCGAGCCGCGTTACTTGCACCGTGCCGTGCAGAATCTTGTGAGCAACGCCATGCGCCATGCCGAGTCACAGGTCAGCATCAGCTATCGACTGGAACCGGGTTGTTGTCGTCTCGATGTTGAAGACGATGGCCCCGGCGTGCCGGAAAGTGCCTGGGAGCAGATATTCACGCCGTTCATGCGTCTGGACGACAGCCGCACCCGAGCGTCCGGCGGGCACGGGCTGGGGTTGTCCATTGTGCGACGGATCATCAACTGGCACGAAGGCCGTGCTTCCATCGACCGTAGCACCAGCCTGGGCGGCGCCTGTTTCACCCTGGTGTGGCCGCGCACTCAGGAACCACGGTGAGCGCATTGTTCACCGGCCCGCTGGAGCGATTCGGGCAGACGCTGCTGGCGGTGGATCATCCCGGGCCGGTAAGAACGTTGCCGGATCTGCTGCAGAAAGAATCCCTGGATGCGCTGCTGACCGGGCTTTATGGGCCGCAATTGATGGCCGATCATTTGCCGGTGCTGGTGTCGCAATGGGCCAAGTATTACTTCATGCAGGTGATTGCGCCGCAGGTGGTGGGCAGTCTTGTCTATCGCTGGCACTGGCCTTTGCATCTGGAGCAGGTAGCGTTGGCGCTGGATGAGCGGGGCGTACCGACAGGGTTGAAATTGTTGGGCGAGGGCGCTGCTTATCAAGTATTGCCGGTCGATCCTTTCGAGCGTTTCGCCGGTCTGCTGGACGATAACCTGCAACCGTTCATTGACGCACTGAGCATTTATGGCGGCCTTGCCAGCAGCGTGTTGTGGTGCAGCGCCGGGGATTATCTGGAGCGTTGTCTGGTGCAGTTGGGCGAGTGCAGCGAGGTGTCGCTGGAGGTCGGGCAGGCCTTGCTGGCTGTGCGAGTGCGCCCGGACGGCAGGCGTAATCCGTTGTTTCAGGCTGTCACTCATGTAGGGCAGCGTCGTCAGCGCCGAACCTGCTGCCTGAGTTATCAGGTGGAGTGGGTCGGGCGCTGCGAGCATTGCCCGTTACCCGGCTGATTCAGGCGGCGATGCTCACCAGGCTCAACAAGTGTTGATCGTGCAGGCTGAACTGGCCTTCCAGTTCCTTGCCGCTGTGCCATTCGCTGGACAGGTCCATCAACAGGCGCAGGCGCACGCTGCCATCGGCTGACCATTCCAGTAGTTGCGCGTCTTCAAAGTAGAAGCGCTTTTGCACGATAGGGTAGAGGGCCTTGAACAGCGCTTCCTTGATCGAGAAGGTCAGGGTAACCCGTAGCGCGATGTCTTCTTCCGGGCCAGCGGCCATGACAGCCAGTTCATCGGCGGTGAGGATTTCCCCGGCCAGTCGTGAGGCGCGATCGGTGCTCAACATGTTTTCGGTATCCAGTCCCAGCCCGCGCCATTGCTGCCTGGGCGCAACGATGGCGGCTGCCCAGCCGGTGCTGTGGGTGATGGAGCCGCTGATATCGCCGGGCCAGATCGGCGCACGATCTTCGCCAATGGTGGGGACGTACAGACGCTCGTCGAGTTGGTGCAGGGCTTCACGGGCACAGAGCCGGCCGGCGAGGAATTCGGCCTGACGCTTGGCGACCGAGCGCTGGATGCTGGCAGGCGGCGCGATGGCGCAGCGCTGAAAATCACCTTCGGCCAGTTTCTGCGGATCGAAATGGCTGCTGACCAGGACCGCCCCCGGCACGGCATGGGGCAGCGGCCAGTGTCGGGTGGGTTCGGAGCAGCAGGTGGGGAATGTCGGGATTCGAGTCATGGGCTGCATTGTGCTTGCTTCGCGAATGAATTCGCACAGTTCTGTAGGAGCGAATTCATTCGCGAAAGGTTGATCAACCAAATATTTTCTTGAAGAACGCCTGCATGTCTGCCCACGAGCTCTGGTCAGCAGCCTTGTCGTAACCGATGTCCGGGCCGCCATGGTCGCCGTGGCTCAGGCGGTCGGCGTCAGGGTTGGTGAAGCCGTGTTTCGCGCCTTCGATGCTGACGAATTTGTAGTCGGCCTTGGCGTCGTCCATTTCCTTCTTGAAGGCTGCGACGTTCTCTGGCGTGACCATGCTGTCCTTGGCGCCATGCTCGACCAGCATCGGAATCTTGATCCCCGGTTTTGCCGGTGTGTTGGTGACCAGCGCGCCATGGAAGCTCACCACGCCTGCCAGCGGTTCGCCGCGACGTGCCGCATCAAGCACGATCTTGCCGCCGAAGCAGTAGCCGATGGCAGCGATCTTGGCCGGGTTGGTCTGGGGTTGTTTCTTCAATTGCTCAAGGCCTGCATCGAAACGCTTGTCGGCAGCGTCGCTGTCCTTGAGTGCCGCCTGCATGAAGGCCATTGCATCCTTGGGGTGTTCGGTGTTCTTGCCTTCGCCGTACATGTCGATGGCCATGGCGCTGTAACCCAGAGCCGCCAGATCACGGGCGCGGCGCTTGGCGTAGTCGTTCAGCCCCCACCACTCATGAACCACCAGCACGCCGGGGCGCTGGCCTTTGATGGCATCGTCGTAGGCGTAGTAGCCCACCAGTTTGGTGCCGTCGGCACTCTGGTAGTTGATCTGTTCGGTCTTGACCGCCGCCTGGGCCAGTCCGGTCAGGCTAACCATGATCAACGCAATCCACATACGCATGTTCAGTTCCTTCTAGCGGGAGGGAATAAAGGGCACAGCTTAGACGATTCCGCCTTTTTATCCTGAACTTCCGTTCAGCGCAGGTTCAGAGCGCGTTCAGTAACAGTTCAGGCCGCGGGGGCTACTGTGAAATCGTACTTTGACAGCGTCCCCGAACGCAAAAGGAGTCCTTATGCTGAACATCAACAAGTTGTTCCTGGCGTTGGCTTTTCTGGGTGGCAGTGCTGCAGCACAGGCCGGTGACGGTCGACTGGAGCCGGCACGTATCGAGTTCGGCAAGACCACTGAAAGGCTTGATGATGCCAACGGCTGGAGTCACGGCATGGGGCAGCAGGATTCTCTGGCCGGTACAACGGGGGCGCTTTATTCACCGGCTATTTATGGCAGTCTCTCGGGCACCTACAATGGTGTGTCTGTCAGCCGGGAAGTCCTGCTGGGCGGATATGATGTAACGCAGCGTTTGCCCTTGAGCGCCAGGCTGTCGAGTACCGATTCGGCGATGTCGTTTCATTATTTGTCTTAGGGGGAGCTACATGAAGTTGTTGGTGGTCGAGGATGAAGCGCTGCTGCGCCATCACTTGTGGACCCGCTTGACCGAAACCGGTCATGTGGTGGAAGCAGTGGCCAATGCCGAGGAGGCTCTGTATCAGGTCGGCCAGTTCAATCATGATCTGGCCGTGATCGATCTCGGCTTGCCGGGTATTGGCGGGCTGGACCTCATTCGGCAGTTGCGTGCCCAGGGCAAGGCGTTTCCGATTCTGATCCTCACCGCCCGTGGCAACTGGCAGGACAAGGTCGAAGGGCTGGCTGCCGGTGCGGACGACTATGTGGTCAAGCCATTCCAGTTCGAGGAACTGGAGGCGCGACTCAATGCCTTGTTGCGACGCTCCAGCGGTTTCATCCAGTCCACCATCACCGCAGGCCCATTGCTGCTGGACCTCAATCGCAAGCAGGCCGCCCTGGCCGAACAGCCCTTGGCGCTGACGGCTTATGAATACCGGATTCTCGAATACCTGATGCTTCATCATCAGCAGGTGGTGCCCAAAGAGCGCCTGATGGAGCAGTTGTACCCTGACGACGATGAGCGCGATCCGAATGTGATCGAAGTGCTGGTCGGCCGCCTGCGTCGCAAGCTGGAAGGCGCCGTGGCGTTCAAACCTATCGATACGGTGCGTGGCATGGGGTATCTGTTCACTGAGCGCTGTACATGATTCGTTCGCTGCGCCTGCGTTTGATGCTGGCCGCCGCAACCCTGGCGGTGATTTTCATGTTGCTGATGCTGCCTGCCTTGCAGGGCGCATTCAGCCTGGCATTGCGTGGCGCAATCGAGCAGCGTCTGGCGGCGGATGTGACGACCATGATTTCAGCCGCGCGTGTCGAAGACGGTCGCCTGCTGATGCCATCGCTCCTGCCCAGCGAGCAGTTCAATCTGCCGGGCAGTCGCTTGCTGGGCTACATCTATAACCTTCAGGGGCAACTGGTCTGGCGATCGCTTGCAACCGAGGGCGAAAACATCAAATACCACCCGCACTATGACGGGCAGGGCAGTCAGTTCTCCAAGATCAAGGAAGCCAATGGCGATGAGTATTTCGTCTACGACGCCGAGATCCGTCTGCTGGGTGGCCGCAATGCGGCATTCAGTATCGTGGCCCTGCAACCCTTGCGTGACTATCAGGAAACCATCGCCGATTTACGGAAAAAACTTTACCTGGGCTTCGGCGGCGCCTTGCTGGTGTTGCTGGGGCTGTTGTGGCTTGGGCTGACCTGGGGGCTGCGCGCGCTCAAGGGCTTGAGCCAGGAACTGGATCAGGTGGAAGCCGGTGCACGGGACAGCCTGAGTGAAAAGCATCCCAGCGAACTGCTGCGCCTTACTGACTCTCTGAATCGCCTGCTGCGCAGTGAGCGCGAACAACGTACTCGCTATCGCGATTCTCTGGACGATCTGGCCCATAGCCTGAAAACGCCGCTGGCGGTGTTGCAGGGTGTCAGCGAGAACATCGCCAAACGGCCTGAGGATGTGGAACAGGCGCGGGTCCTGCAATCCCAGATCGAGCGCATGAGCCAGCAGATCGGTTACCAGTTGCAGCGCGCCAGCCTGCGCAAGAGCGGTCTGGTCCGGCATCACGTGAAGCTGCGCCCGGTGGTCGAAAGCCTGTGCAACACCCTGGAAAAGGTTTACCGCGACAAGCAGGTCAAGGTCACGCTGGACCTGCCCGAAGACTGCCAGGTGCCGATGGAAGAGGGCGCGTTGCTGGAAATGCTCGGCAATTTGCTGGAAAACGCCTACCGGCTTTGTCTGGGGGAAGTCAGAGTCAGTTTTCAGTCATCTGCAACGGGTGACGAATTGTGTGTCGAGGACGATGGCCCCGGCATTCCCCTGCGCCAGCGAGCGCGCATTCTGGAGCGCGGTGAGCGACTGGACCGACAGAATCCGGGCCAGGGCATCGGGCTGGCGGTGGTCAAGGACATCATCGAAAGCTACAGCGCCCGCCTGACCCTTGGCGACTCGCCGCTGGGCGGGGCAGTGTTCAGGATTCATTTTCTGGCGTGATGATGTTGAATTCGCTCCCACCACACACATTTCCGTAGGAGCGAATTTATTCGCGAAGGCTCGTACATCCTAAGAAAATCAATTGCCTTCAATGACGCCTCGCGAATGAATTCGCTCCTGCGAGGTTCGGGCAAAGGCGGATACCCGCCACCCTTTCGGTTTTTTTACTGGCTATCGGCGGAAAACCGCCACCATCATGGCCTTTTCCTACTACTGTTTATACAACGATGCCTTGTGAGCCGGGCTTCAGGAGATTTTTTCCGGGAGTGGCACGCCGCTTGCTACTTGTCGTCGTAGAGAACTGCCCTGCGCAAACTCGACACAACAAATCCCTCCAGTGCAGGAGGGTTAGTGCTTTATAGGCTCGCGTGCATCAGGTGAGATGCCGACGACGCCCTTGAGGATAACAACAATGACGACTCGTCAGCCCTTCTACAAAACTCTGTACTTTCAGGTAATCGTAGCGATTGTCATCGGTATCCTGATCGGCCACTTCTACCCTGACACCGGCAAGGCCCTGAAGCCGCTGGGTGACGGGTTCATCAAACTGATCAAAATGGTCATCGCCCCCATCATCTTCTGTACGGTCGTCAGCGGTATCGCGGGCATGCAGAACATGAAATCGGTTGGCAAGACCGGTGGCTACGCACTGTTGTACTTCGAGATCGTTTCGACTCTGGCCCTGATCATCGGTCTGGTAGTGGTCAACGTCGTCAAGCCAGGTGTTGGCATGAACATCGACGTCAGCACTCTGGATGCCTCCAAGATCGCTGCCTACGTCACTGCCGGTAAAGACCAGAGCATCGTCGGCTTTATCCTCAACGTGATCCCGAACACCATCGTCGGCGCCTTCGCCAACGGCGACATCCTGCAAGTGCTGATGTTCTCGGTGATCTTCGGCTTCGCCCTGCATCGCCTGGGTGCCTACGGCCGTCCGGTTCTGGACTTCATCGATCGCTTCGCTCACGTGATGTTCAACATCATCAACATGATCATGAAGCTGGCGCCTATCGGTGCGTTCGGTGCCATGGCCTTCACCATCGGTGCTTATGGTGTAGGTACTCTGGTGCAGCTCGGTCAGTTGATGATCTGCTTCTACATCACCTGCTTCCTGTTCGTGATGCTGGTACTGGGCGCCATCTGCCGTGCGCACGGTTTCACCATCTCCAAGGTGATCCGCTACATCCGTGAAGAGCTGCTGATCGTGCTGGGTACTTCCTCCTCGGAATCCGCACTGCCACGCATGCTGATCAAGATGGAGCGCCTGGGTGCACAGAAGTCGGTGGTTGGTCTGGTTATCCCGACCGGTTACTCCTTCAACCTGGACGGTACTTCGATCTACCTGACCATGGCTGCCGTGTTCATCGCTCAGGCGACCAACACCGAGATGGACATCTCCCACCAGATCACCCTGTTGCTGGTGCTGCTGCTGTCCTCCAAAGGTGCTGCTGGCGTGACCGGTAGCGGCTTCATCGTTCTGGCTGCAACCCTGTCGGCCGTCGGCCACCTGCCGGTTGCCGGTCTGGCGCTGATCCTGGGTATCGACCGCTTCATGTCCGAAGCCCGCGCCCTGACCAACCTGGTCGGTAACGCTGTTGCTACCCTGGTTGTTGCCAAGTGGGTTGGCGAGCTGGACAACGACAAGCTGCAGGCCGAACTGGCCTCCGGTGGTACTTCCATCGTCGAAACCCGTCATGAAGATGACCTGGGTGTCGCTGAAGGCCCGGCTCCTGTCGACACTGGCAAAACCGTCTGACACGCGCTGAATGATAAAAAACCCATCTTCGGATGGGTTTTTTTATACCTGCGATTCCTGCGAGGCGGATTACTCCACGCGGGTTTCACCGCTGAAAACCAGCGTCTGACGGCAGCGTCGACACAGATAGCGCCGGCCTTTGGATACCATGCCGTGGCGCTGGGCCGAAAACGGGAAGTCGCTGTCGGGACAGGGGCAGCGATAGATGTAGCGGGTCACGCTGCGTCGCTCGATGGCGTAGGTATGGCAGCGGTTGGGCGGCAGTTCGTATACGCCGCGCATGATCAGTTGCCATTCTTCGCCATGGGGCTGGATACGGTCCCCGAACAGCTGATGGGCAATCATGTGGGCGACTTCGTGGGGTACGGTCTGGCGCAGGAAATCTTCGGCGTTTTCCCGATACAACTGCGGGTTGAAGCGCAGCATGTTCTCGTGCAGGTGTGCGACACCGGCTTTCTGGCCGCGCAGCTTGAGGCTGACGACCGGGCGTTTGAAGGTGCGTTTGAAAAAGGCTTCGGCTTGCTGGTAACAGGTTTCTACACGGGAATTGAGTTGCTCGGGCATGCTGTGTGGCTCTCCAGATGCGCCAAGTATGCCGTAATGCGGGGGCGTGCTGGCAACCCCGACTGCCAGATGGTCGGTCAGCTCGGCGGGCCGCAGCAGTGCGCTGCCCGCCGAACTGTTGTTCAACTGGTGTATTCCGGGCCGACTCCAACGCCCCACAGCACCACGGTAAAGGCCATGATCGCTACCAGCACCACCAGGCCAACGGCCAGGACGGAGCTGGAAAACATGAAGCCTTCTTCCTGGGGAATATTCATGAAGGTCGGCAGGCCCACATACAGCAGGTAAACCGTGTAGCAAATGGCCGCAGTCCCCACCAGCATGCCCAGCCACATATGCGGATACAGCGCCGCCAGCCCGCCGATGAACAGCGGCGTGGCCGTATAGGTGGCAAACGCAATACATTGCGCCAGGGTGGGTGTGGCGTCGTAGGTGCGGGCCATCCAGTGAATGAAACCGCCCATTACCGCGACACCCAGCAACATGGAGATGTATGACATGAGCGTCATGCCTATCGCGCTGGCGTGGGTCAGCATCACCGGCGGGCTGTCACCGATGGCCCAGCCGATCTGGGTGGTGCCTATATAAGCGGAAACTGCCGGGATCGCGGCCAGGATCAGGGTGTGAGTGAGGTACATGTGGCCAATGCTTTCTTCTTCGCCACGTATCTGTCTCCATTCCCGATCGGGATGCGTGAACAGCCCCCAGACGTGATGGATCATAGGATGACTCCTTCATCTCGTGGATTGAAGGCCACAAGCCTGAATGCGACCTCATCACGCAGTATAGAAAGCATGGCCTGGCCATGAACGACGTGCTTAGAGTGTTTGGCGATTTACCACGGTCTGTTAATAGCGGTGTTCCATAAGCCAGTGGTTTAACGATCCGCAGGTTGTGCGTAAAATGGCCGCCCTTTCCCCGAAGTCACCAGCGGATACCACCAGCATCATGGGCACCCTTTCAGTCAATCAGAACAAACTGCAGAAACGCCTGCGTCGGCTGGCCGGCGAAGCGGTTACCGACTTCAACATGATTGAAGATGGCGACAAGGTGATGGTCTGTCTCTCCGGCGGCAAGGACAGCTACACCATGCTCGACGTGCTGATGCATCTGCAGAAGGTCGCGCCGATCAAGTTCGAGATCGTTGCCGTGAACATGGACCAGAAGCAGCCGGGTTTCCCGGAACATGTGCTGCCGGCCTATCTGGCAACCCTGGGTATCGAATACCACATCGTCGAAAAAGACACCTATTCGGTGGTCAAGGAGCTGGTTCCGGAAGGCAAGACCACCTGCTCGCTGTGCTCGCGCCTGCGTCGTGGCACCTTGTACACCTTCGCTGATGAAATCGGTGCCACCAAAATGGCGCTGGGGCATCACCGCGACGACATTGTCGAAACCTTCTTTCTCAACATGTTCTTCAACGGTTCGCTCAAGGCCATGCCGCCCAAGCTGCGTTCCGACGATGGCCGCAACGTGGTGATCCGCCCACTGGCTTACTGCCATGAAAAGGACATTCAGGCGTATTCGGACTTCAAGGAATTCCCGATCATTCCGTGCAACCTGTGCGGCTCCCAGGAAAACCTGCAGCGTCAGGTGGTCAAGGAAATGCTCATCGAGTGGGAGCGCAAGACGCCCGGCCGTACCGAAAGCATCTTCCGCGCCTTGCAGAACGTTCACCCTTCGCAACTGGCCGACCGCAATCTGTTCGACTTCACCAGCCTGCGCATGGACGAAACCGCAGCCTCGCGGTTCGTCAATGTGGTGAATATCTGACCGGCAATCAGTGGTTGACGGTGAAGGCCAGCATCGCTGAAAGCTGGCACATCGGCCGCCCGCTCTGGGCATGCCACTGATTGAAGACATCCTGCACGATGGCCTGATCGCGCTTGCTGGTCGGTACTTTATCGACGATGTTCTGCGCGTTCAGAGCCGCCACTACATCCTGGCTCGGGATGAAGGTGTCCTTGCCCACCATGCGCAGGAAGCGTGGCGCTGAAAGCCCGCCCATCTGGTTGCCGTGTTTGGCCAGGTATTGCCAAAGGCCCGTGATGTCATCCGTCGGCCATTGGGCGATGAATTTGGCGAAGCTGCCGTGTTCCTGAGCGATATCCAGAATCAGTTGCGCATTGCGCGGCACGCTCTTGAGCTTGCCCAGGTGGCGAATGATGCGGGTGTCCTGCATCAGCCGCTCCAGATGGTCTGCTCCCATCAGCACGACCTTTTCCGGGTCGAAGCCAAAGAACACCTCCTCGAACGCAGGCCACTTGGCATCCACCAGACTGTGTTTCAAGCCGGCACGAAACACCCGCAGGGCCATGGTCGACAGATAGCGATCATCGCCGAAAGCCATCAGTTGCTTCGGCGTATGCGGCACCGGCAACAGTGCCTCAAGAGCCTTGGCGGAGCCGAAACGGTTCAGGCAGTATTCGTTCAGCCATTTGTAATCGTGCATCGGTTCTCCATAAGTAAGTGGCCATATCGTAGGAGCGAATTCATTCGCGAATAAGCGGAGCGCCGCCCGATTCTCTCCTACGGGGTTAGGTCAAGTTGTGATTTCCACCTGACATACAACAACGCACTGATGAATACCGCCACACTGGCCAGCATTTCCAGCACGCCGAACAGCCAGCGGTTCGGATCAAAGGCCGCCAGGGCACCTTTGATGAAATACAGGTTGATGACAAAACATGTCCAGGAGTGCCCTCGGGTTTTACCCAGCAGCATGCCGGGTGCCAGCAACAGCAAGGGCAGCAGCTCGACGGCCAGGATCACAGGTGGGCGGGCGCCATGCAGGTCGGCGACAAACAGGTAATACACCGTCAGCAGGGCGATCATGCCCAGAAAGCAGATCAGGCTCGCGGCCCGGCTGATACGTACCCGTGGCTCCAGCCATTCCCTGGGCGGCAGCACTTTGGGCTTTTTAGCCACGCGGGGTCTCCAGTTGCAGCGCGGTTTTCGCCAGACGCTGGCCAAGGGCGCGGCACAGCTCGGTTTCATGGCGATCCAGCGGCCGTTTGCCGTCAGCTCCGGCATGGTGGCTGGCGCCATACGGCGTGCCGCCACCGGCTGTTTCCAGCAGCGCGCCTTCGCTGTAAGGCAGGCCCATCACCAGCATGCCGTGGTGCAGCAAGGGCAGCAGCATCGACATCAGCGTGGTTTCCTGTCCGCCATGCAGGCTGGCGGTGGAGGTGAACACGCTGGCCGGTTTGCCCACCAGAGCGCCGGTGAGCCAGAGGTTGCTGGTGCCGTCCAGAAAGTACTTGAGCGGCGCAGCCATGTTGCCGAAACGGGTCGGGCTGCCCAGCGCCAGACCGGAGCAGTTTTTCAGGTCGTCCAGCGTGGCGTACAGCGCACCGTTTTCCGGGATCTGCGGCGCGGTGGCTTCGCAGTCGGCGGAAATGGCCGGCACGGTGCGCAGGCGCGCTTCCATGCCGCCCATTTCGATGCCGCGAGCGATCTGGCGGGCCATCTCGCTGGTGGAACCGTTGCGGCTGTAGAACAGAACCAGAATGTAGGCATCGCTCATGGCAATAGCTCCAGTATGTTTTCTGGAGGACGACCGATAACTGCCTTGTCACCTGCGACCAGGATCGGCCGTTCGATGAGTTTGGGGTGCGAAGCCATGGCGTTGATCAGTTGCTCGTCGCTCAGGCTCGGGTCTGCCAGGTTCAGGGCCTTGTAGTCATCTTCGCCACTGCGCAGCAATTGCCGTGGGCCAATTCCCAGCTTTGCCAGCAGGTCGCGCAATTGTGCGGCGTCCGGCGGGGTTTCGAGGTACAGAACGATGTCCGGAGTCAGGCCGCGGGCCTGCAGCAGTTCCAGCGCGCCGCGGGATTTCGAGCAGCGCGGGTTGTGATAAAGCGTCAGATCAGTCATTTGCAGGTCGCATCTTGCCTAGAGTGGCGCGTATTCTACCTGCGCGACGGCGCGGGTCGACATGATCAGGCGCATATCGGTGAACCGTTTATAGAGAAAGTCGAGGAAGGAAGCACAGATGGCGAGGCGATTGGCAGCGGTAGCGATGTTTGTCGGCAGTTTGCTGTTGAGCGGTTGTGGCGCGGACCTGGGCGTGGACCAGAACGGCCAGAAGGTGTCCAGCGAACGCATCGACAACCATTGGCTGGTGATTAACTACTGGGCCGAATGGTGTGGCCCGTGCCGTACCGAGATTCCGGAATTCAATCACTTGTCCGAAGAACTCAAGGACAAGAAGGTCAGCGTGCTGGGCGTCAACTTCGACAACCTGCAGGGCGACGACCTGAAAAATGCTTCCAATGCCCTGGGCATCAAATTCACCGTCCTGGCCCAGGACCCGGCCGAGCGCTACAACCTGCCGCCATCCGAAGCGCTGCCGGTGACTTACATCATCGACGACAAAGGCAAGATGCGCGCGCAGTTGCTCGGTGAGCAGAGCGCACAGGGCGTGACGGACAGGTTGAAGGCGTTACGCGGCGAGGGCTGATTTTCGCGAATGAATTCGCTCCCACCGTGTAGGAGCGAATTCATTCGCGACAGGGCCTACCTCAATCCTCAGGCCAGAACCGCAATGGCTTGCCTTCGGCTGGCCACAGGCGCAATTGCTCGATGGGCGAAATATCCCAGCGCTGCACCTTGCTCAGCTCTTTCAGGAAACGCTGCTCCTGCTCCATCACTGGCGGTACGCACATCTTGCGGGTATTGCCGATGGGGCCGAAGCTGATGGTCTGGCCTTTCAGGGTGTAGGGCGCGAACCAGTGGTTGCAGCCCGCGTTGCCGTAGGCCCGGCCATCGGCACCGAGGGTCATGGTCAGGTGGCTGCTGTCGATCAGCGGACGTTCGCCGATCCACTCCAGCACATAGCTCTGATCCAGTTCGATGGGTTTGGGCTCAGTCGCACAGCCGACCAGCAAGGCGCTACCGATCAGGCTCAGTACAGCCAGGTGTTTCATGCCGCTTTCTCCTGACACTTTCTGCATGTATGTTTTTCACCTTCGGTCTTCCAGCCCAGCTCGGCGATGCGTGCAACGGCGGCGGGTTTCTGGGCCTTGGTGCCAAGCTTGCTCTCGACCATGAACTCGAAGTCCAGTTCGGCAGAGCAACTGTCGCAATTGACCTTCCACTGGTGGATCGCCAACTCGTCGAACGCCGGGCCATTGGCCACTGCGACCCATTGGCCGGGTGGATTGATCAGGTGCCGGACTTTCTCCACTGACAGACGCATGTAAAGGCTTTTGCTGCCCTTGATGGTGACCAGCAGTTGATCATTGTTGTGGATCGAGCCGCCGTTACCGGTGACTTGATAACGCCCGGGCCCCAGCGTACGGCACTCGGTGAGAGTGTGTTGAGGGTTGAGCATGCTGTAGCGGAAATCGTGTTCGACCATGGGTCCTCCAAATTGCGCGCATCTTATCACGCCTGGGCTTCGATCCGGTTTTGCGCAGTACCTGCATTCCATGCGGCAATGTTGTCCAGAGTTGTCCGGGCAATGGCGCCCAGGGCTTCCTGAGTCAGAAAAGCCTGATGCGCGGTGATGATGACATTGGGGAAGGTCAGCAGGCGCGCCAGCACGTCGTCTTGCAAGGGCAGGTCCGAGCGGTCGGCGAAGAACAGTTGCGCTTCCTCTTCATAGACATCCAGCCCCAGATACCCCAGTTGCCCGGTCTTGAGGGCGTCGATCAATGCAGGTGTTTCCACCAGAGCGCCCCGACCTGTATTGATGAGCATGGCGCCTCGTTGCAGGGTGGCCAGAGATTGCTGGTTGATCATGTGGCGAGTCTGCTCGGTGAGCGGGCAATGCAGGCTGATGATCTGCGCCTGTTCAAGCAGGGCGGGCAGGCTCAGGTATTCGGCACCCAGGGCCAGGACTTGCGGATTCGGGTACGGATCGTAAGCCAGCAGCTTGCAGCCAAACCCCGACATGATCTTCGCGAAGGTTGCGCCGATCTGCCCGGTGCCGATCACGCCTACGGTCTTGCCCACCAGATCGAAACCGGTCAGGCCATGCAGGCTGAAGTCACCTTCGCGGGTGCGGTTGTAGGCGCGATTCAGATGACGGTTGAGGGCCAGGATCAAGGCCACAGCGTGCTCGGCCACGGCATGGGGTGAGTACGCCGGAACCCGGACTACGGCGATGCCCAGTCGCTGAGCGGCTTGCAGGTCCACATGGTTGTAACCCGCCGAGCGCAGCGCAATCAGCTGGGTACCACCTGCCGCCAGACGCTCCAGTACCGGGGCGCTGAGGTCGTCATTGATGAATGCGCAGACCACCGGGTAGTCATGGGCCAGCGTGGCGGTTTCCAGGGTCAGGCGAGCTGGCTGGAAATGCAGTTCCAGGCCATCGGGCGCCTGGGCGGCCAGGAAGCTTTCCCGGTCGTAGGTCTGGCTGCTGAAAATCAGGGTGCGCATGGGTGTGGTCTTCCTTGAGGAGTTGGGTTTTTCGCGAATGAATTCGCTCCTGTCGCGTATGGCGTAGGAGCGGATTCATCCGCGAACAGGCTCGACTTCAGGCCGTGACACGTGCCTCAACGGCCAGCCGGGTAATGGCTTTATCCAGATCGTCCAGCGCCTCGATAGCCTCTGGCGAATCCTGTTTGAGCAGGGTTTCGGCGCGTTGGCAGGCGGCACGCAGTTGCGGTACGCCGCAGTAGCGTGTGGCGCCGTGCAGGCGATGGACGCGTTCGATCAGGCCCTGAATGTCTTCGGCGGCTCGTGCCAGACGGATGGCTTCGCGGTCGGCATCCAGCGATGCCAGCAGCATGGCCAGCATGTCGGTCGCCAGATCGGGTTTGCCGGCAGCCAGACGCAAACCTTCTTCGTGATCGAGCACCAGCGGGCCGGTATGGCTCTGCTGGGTATCGGACGGACGTTCCGGCAGCGGCGTGCGCAAGGCCAGGCCTGTCCACTTGAGCACCACCTGCGCCAGTTGCCGCTCGCTGATGGGCTTGGTCAGGTAATCGTCCATGCCGCTTTGCAGCAGGGAACGTTTTTCATTGGCCATGGCGTGGGCGGTGAGGGCGACGATAGGCAGGGAAGTGCACTGGCGCTCCAGTTCCCAGACACGAATCGCTTCAGTGGCCTGACGCCCGTCCATGCCGGGCATCTGCACATCCATCAGCACCAGATCGAAGGTTTCGGTCTGCACGCAATGCAGCGCCGCATAGCCACTGTCCACCGCGACCACCAGCGCGCCCATGTCTTCGAGCAGGGTCTGGACCAGCAACAGGTTGGCGGGGTTGTCGTCCACGCACAGGACTTTCGGCGGACGGCTGGCCAATGGCTGGACAACGTCGGTGCGTACCACTTTCGGGGCAATCAGCTCCGACAGGGCTTTTTGCAGCTTGCGGGTGCAGGCGGGCTTGGCCTGCAACTGGTTATAGACATCCGGCACCGACAACTGGAACAGCGCCTGCTCGGTGGTCGGGCACAACACCAGCACTTTGCAGCCAAGGTTTTCCAGGTCCCAGATATGCTGGCGCAACCGCTCCGGCGGGATCTCATGAGCCGTGACGCCCAGTACCGCCAGATCGATTGCTGTTGATGTCTGGTGGGCGGCGGTCACCCCGTTGAGCAGGTTCTCCAGGTTATTGAAGATCAACGTTTCAAGCCCGCAGTCTTCCAGTTGGTGTTCCAGAGCCTGACGGGCCAGTTCATGGTGCTCGAGCACGGCGGCGCGAACGCCTTCCAGAGGCTTGTACAGCAGCTCTTCGACTTCGTCCCGGGCCTTGGGCAGCGTCAGGGTGATCCAGAATTCCGAGCCGATGCCCGGCGTGCTGTCCACGCCAATCTCGCCGCCCATCTGCTCGATCAGGCGTTTGGAAATCACCAGCCCGAGGCCGGTACCGCCCGGTTGGCGGGACAACGAATTGTCTGCCTGACTGAAGGCCTGGAACAGGGCGCGTACATCCTGGCTGGACAGGCCGATGCCGGTGTCCTGAACGCTGATGCGCAACTGCGCGCTTTCCTCGGTTTCGTCTTCGACCATGGCCCTGGCGACGATGGTGCCTTCGCGGGTGAATTTGATCGCGTTGCTGACCAGATTGGTCAGGATCTGCTTGAGGCGCAGCGGGTCGCCCGACAGGGACAGCGGCGTGTCGCGATAAACCAGGCTGACCAGTTCAAGCTGCTTGGCATGGGCTGCCGGAGCCAGGATGGTCATGGTGTCCTGCAACAGGTCGCGCAGGTTGAACGGGACATTTTCCAGCACCAGCTTGCCGGCTTCGATCTTGGAGAAGTCGAGAATCTCGTTGATGATGCTCAGCAGGCTGTCGGCCGATTTCTCGATGGTGTTCATGTAATCGCGCTGGCGTGGGGTCAGCTCGCTTTTCTGTAACAGATGAGTGAAGCCCAGAATGCCGTTGAGCGGCGTGCGGATTTCATGGCTCATGTTGGCCAGGAATTCGGATTTGATCCGGCTGGCTTCCAGTGCTTCCTTGCGCGCCAGATCCAGTTCGATGTTCTGGATTTCGATGGTTTCCAGGTTCTGCCTGACGTCTTCGGTGGCCTGATCGACGCTGTGCTGCAATTCTTCCTGAGCATTCTGCAAGGTCGAAGCCATGCGGTTGATGCCTGAGGCGAGCACATCCAGCTCCGCGCTGCCCAGCGGCGGTACTCGTGCTTCGAGGTTGCCGTCCTTGAGTTGCGACACCGCCTGCTTGATCTGGCTCAGGGGTTCATTGATGGTGCGGCTCATGCGTACCGCGACAATGGCCGTCAGCGCCAGGCCGAAGGCGATCAGCAGGCTGCTGACGAACAGGCTGCGATAGCCGCGCAGCAAGGTGCCGTTGTGGGAAATTTCCAGTTCCACCCAGCCCAGCAGCCGGTCGGCTTCGGCGGGGATGATTTCGCTGGTCAGGTGCCGCTGATTGCCAAACACCGGTAATAAATAACGGGTCGCGTCGTTGGCCGAGGTGTTGAGCAACTGGGTGCTGTTACCGATGGGCGCGGGGGCGATCATGCTCGGGCCGGCGTGGGCCAGGGTATTGCGCTCGGGGTCGAGAAAGGACACCGAACGTACATCGGCCTGTTCGAGGGTCTGCGAGGCGATGCGACTCAGGAGTGTCTTGTCTCTTCGTCCCAGCGCGGGGGCGGACAGTGGCGCCAGTTCCTGGGCAATCATTTCACCGCGTTGCAGCAACTGGCCCTGCAACTCGTGAAGCTGCATCACCGTGAAGTAAGTGCCCATCATCAGCGCGATCAAACTGGCCGGCAGAATAGTCAGCAGTAATACGCGGCCTTTTATACCCAGTTTGGTCAGCACAGCTTTCTCCACCTGTCGGAATCAGTCCATCGATATCGTTTCAGGGCAGTCTAGCCGCTTACCCTGAAACGCATATTACATGCCGATACGCTCTTGGGGTTGCGGGAAGTCAAGGCTTGTGAGGCTGGAGCCGAAAATATTGCTTATTCCTTTTAGTGATAAGAAGCGCACTTTGCGTGATATGGGCTTTGGGCGTTTGCCGTTATGATAGTGCCCCCCGCAGTCTGGATCGCGAATACGCCATGACCTTGCAGTATCAAACCATTGCCGATTGTGTCGGCAACACTCCGCTCGTGCGCCTGCAACGCATCGCGGGTAATACCAGCAATACCCTCCTGTTGAAGCTCGAAGGTAACAACCCGGCTGGCTCGGTAAAAGACCGCCCGGCGCTGTCGATGATTACCCGTGCCGAACTGCGCGGCCAGATCCACGCGGGCGACACTCTGATCGAAGCCACGTCCGGCAATACCGGCATTGCCCTGGCCATGGCCGCGGCGATCAAGGGTTACCGCATGATTCTGATCATGCCGGACAACTCCAGTGCCGAGCGCAAGGCGGCCATGACCGCCTATGGCGCAGAACTGATTCTGGTCAGCAAGGAAGAGGGCATGGAAGGCGCCCGCGACCTGGCTGAGCGCATGCAGGCCGAAGGCCGTGGCAAGGTGCTTGATCAATTCGCCAACGGTGACAATCCCGAAGCGCACTACACCAGCACCGGCCCGGAAATCTGGCAGCAGACCGGCGGCACCATCACCCATTTCGTCAGTTCCATGGGCACCACGGGGACCATCATGGGCACCTCGCGCTACCTCAAGGAGCAGAATCCGGACGTGCAGATCGTCGGTCTGCAGCCTATGGAAGGCGCCGCGATTCCCGGCATCCGCCGCTGGCCCCATGAATACCTGCCTCGCATCTATCAGGCCGATCGTGTCGATCGCATCATCGACATGGCCCAACTGGAAGCCGAAGACACCATGCGCCGACTGGCCCGTGAGGAAGGCATCTTCTGTGGCGTGTCGTCCGGTGGTTCTGTAGCCGGCATGCTGCGCCTGTCCCGTGAAGTCGAAAATGCGGTCATGGTCGCAATCATCTGTGACCGTGGCGACCGTTACCTGTCGACCGGCGTCTACGACGCGCCCAACTGATGGCCAAACAACAAAGAGGGCTGCGCTTCCAACCCGCTGGAGGCGTCAAGGCTGCGCAGATCCCTGCTGGCAAGAAACAGCGGCTGACCATTGAACGCCTGTCCAGTGACGGACGCGGCATCGCCTTTCTCGACGGCAAGACCTGGTTTGTAGCAGGCAGCCTTGGAGGTGAGGAGGTCGAGGCGCGGGTGCTCAATGCCCACGGCAAGATTGTCGAAGCGCGTACCGAGCGAGTGTTGCAGGCCAGTGCCATGCGCCGCCCGGCTGCGTGTGAGCATTTTGGTCGCTGTGGCGGTTGCAGCGTGCAACATGTGCCCCATGACGAACAGCTTGCCCTGAAACAGCGCATGCTGGCCGAGCAGTTGCAGCGGGTCGCGAATGTCGTGCCGGATGAATGGGCTGCGCCACTGGCGGGTTCTGAACTGGCCTACCGCCGCCGTGCGCGCATCGCTGTGCGCTGGGATGCCAGGGCCAAGCGGCTGGATGTGGGCTTTCGTGCGGCAGCCAGCCAGGACATCGTCAGCATCGAGCATTGCCCGGTGCTGGTACAGGCCTTGCAACCGATCATGACGCAACTGCCAGCCCTGTTGAAAAGCTTCAGCAAACCTCAGTCGCTGGGTCACGTTGAATTGTTCAGCGGCTCTTCCATTGCCGTGTTGCTGCGTCACACCGCGCCTCTGGCCGAGGGTGATCTGGCCATGCTGCAAGGGTTCTGCAAGGAGCATGACGCGCAACTCTGGCTGCATGGCGAAGGCGAGCCTCAACCGGCAGACCCGGATCAGGCATTGGGCTATCATCTTGATCCATGGAATCTGCAGTTGGCCTGGAGGCCGGGGGATTTCATTCAGGTCAACGCGGCGGTGAACACCGCGATGATCGGGCAGGCGCTGGAGTGGTTGGCGCCCAAGGCTGACGAGCGAGTGATGGATCTGTTCTGTGGCCTGGGCAACTTTGCCCTGCCGCTGGCCGGGATGGCGCAGGAAGTGGTTGCGGTCGAGGGGGTTGCGACCATGGTCGAGCGTGCCTCGGCCAACGCAATGAGTAATGATCTGCACAATGTCAGGTTTTTTCAGGCGGATCTTTCCCAGCCGCTGACACAGGCAAGCTGGGCCGCTGAAGGGTTTTCTGCGGTACTCTTGGACCCACCGCGCGACGGAGCTTTTGAAGTGGTGCGCCAGATCAGGAAATCAGGCGCCAGACGGCTTGTTTATGTTTCATGCAACCCGGCTACTTTGGCTCGCGACACGGTCGAATTGGTCAATCAGGGCTACCGATTAAAACGTGCCGGAATACTCGATATGTTTCCACAGACGGCCCATGTCGAGGCGATGGCTTTATTTGAAGCGAGTAAGTGAGCAGCGGTTCATTGGATCGAGTCAGCTGCTGACAGGGAATCTCGTTTAATCCGACTGGCCCGCGAATGCCGGTCCTTGCTTGCCCGGCAAGTGGCATTCGCTCAAGAAGGCTGGCGACTGAAGGCGCTATTCATCGCGCCGTAGGGAAGGTAAGCAGCATGGTACAGGTGAGAGCGCACCAGCCGATAAACACAGACGGCAGTATCAACCTAGACGCATGGCTTGATCATATTGTCAGCGTCGACATGGTCCTGGACCGGGAGGCCATGAAAGAGGCCTGTGAATTTGCCCGGCAATCCGAGCAGAAGGACAACGCTTTAAAGAATCATTGGGCAGACGGTACTTCCAGTTTCCAGACCGGTCTGGAAATCGCGGAAATCCTGGCTGACCTCAAGCTCGATCAGGACTCCCTGATCGCAGCTGTCATCTATCGGGGCGTGCGCGAAGGCGTGATCCCCTTGCAGGATGTCGAGCAGCGCTTCGGTTCGACCGTCGCCAAGCTGATCGACGGCGTGCTGCGCATGGCCGCCATCAGTGCCAGCCTCAGCCCTCGCCAGTCTCTGGTGCTGGGCAGTCAGGCGCAGGTGGAAAACCTGCGCAAGATGCTGGTGGCGATGGTCGATGACGTGCGTGTGGCCCTGATCAAGCTGGCCGAGCGTACCTGTGCGATTCGTGCGGTCAAGAATGCCGACGACGAAAAACGCAATCGCGTGGCCCGTGAAGTCTTCGATATCTACGCACCTCTTGCCCATCGCCTGGGTATCGGTCATATCAAGTGGGAGCTGGAAGACCTGTCTTTCCGCTACCTTGAGCCTGAGCAATACAAGCAGATCGCCAAGCTGCTCCATGAGCGGCGCCTGGATCGTGAGCGCTTCATCAGCGATGTGATGTCGCAACTGGAAAACGAACTGCTGGCCACCGGCGTCAAGGCCGACATCAGCGGGCGTGCCAAACACATCTATTCCATCTGGCGCAAAATGCAGCGCAAGGGCCTGGCTTTCAGCCAGATCTACGACGTGCGTGCCGTTCGGGTACTGGTCCCGGAAATGCGCGACTGCTACACCGCGCTGGGTATCGTTCACACCTTGTGGCGACACATTCCCAAGGAGTTCGACGACTACATCGCCAACCCCAAGGAAAACGGCTATCGCTCGCTGCATACGGCTGTTATCGGGCCGGAAGGCAAGGTGCTGGAAGTGCAGATCCGCACGCATTCCATGCACGAAGAAGCCGAGCTGGGCGTCTGTGCGCACTGGCGCTACAAGGGCACTGACGTCAAATCCGGCTCCAACCATTACGAAGAGAAAATCTCCTGGCTGCGTCAGGTGCTCGAGTGGCACGAAGAGCTGGGTGATATCGGCGGTCTGGCGGATCAGTTGCGGGTCGATATCGAACCGGACCGTGTCTACGTCTTCACCCCGGACGGTCACGCCATCGACCTGCCCAAGGGCTCGACACCGCTGGACTTCGCTTATCGGGTACACACCGAGATCGGCCACAACTGCCGTGGCGCGAAGATCAATGGCCGGATCGTACCGCTCAACTACAGCCTGCAGACCGGCGAGCAGGTCGAGATCATCACCAGCAAGCACGGTACGCCGAGCCGCGACTGGCTGAACTCGAACCTGGGTTATATCACCACGTCCCGGGCGCGGGCCAAGATCGTTCACTGGTTCAAGCTGCAGGCCCGTGACCAGAACGTGGCGGCAGGTAAAACCCTGCTTGAGCGCGAACTGGCACGGCTGGCACTGTCGCTGGTGGATTTCGAGAAGCTGGCGGACAAGGCCAACTACAAGACCGCCGAAGACATGTTCGCCGCTCTGGGCGCAGGCGACTTGCGTCTGGCGCAACTGGTCAACCTTGCCCAGCAGCAGGTCGAGCCGGAACGTATCAACGATGTTGAACTGATTCCACGCAAGGCCACCGGCTACAAGCCAGGCAAGCGCGGCGACATTCAGATCCAGGGCGTCGGCAACCTGATGACACAAATGGCCGGCTGCTGCCAGCCGCTGCCGGGGGATGCCATTGTCGGCTATATCACCCAGGGCCGCGGCGTGAGCATCCACCGTCAGGATTGTGCCTCTGTGCTGCAATTGGGGGGGCGCGAACCCGAGCGGATCATCCAGGTCAGCTGGGGTCCGGTGCCGGTGCTCACCTATCCGGTGGACATCATCATCCGTGCCTACGACCGTTCCGGGCTGTTGCGTGACGTCACCCAGGTCCTGCTCAACGAGCGGATCAACGTGCTGGCGGTCAACACCCGCTCGAACAAGGAAGACAACACTGCACTCATGTCCCTGACCATCGAGATTCCGGGCCTGGATGCGCTGGGTCGGTTGCTGGGACGGATTGCCCAGTTGCCGAACATCATCGAGACGAGGCGCAACAGGACGCCGTAGGAGGCTGTAAGTTTTAAGCTTCAAGCTACAAGCTACAAGGCAAAAACGAGCTTGTAGCTTGTAGCTTGTAGCTTGAAACTTGTGGCTTTCAGCTTACAGCTGCGACTGAAAGGAGCCCCATGTACTCAATCACCGACCTGCTCAATCTCATGTCCCGCCTGCGCGATCCGCAATATGGCTGCCCATGGGATCTGAAGCAGACTTACGCCAGTATCGTGCCGCATACGCTGGAAGAGGCCTATGAAGTGGCCGATGCCATCGAGCAGGGGGATTTCGATCATCTGCCCGGCGAGTTGGGTGATCTGCTTTTTCAGGTGGTCTTCTATGCTCAGTTGGCGAAGGAAGAAGGCCGCTTCGAGTTTGAGGGCGTTGTGGACTGTATTGTCCGCAAGTTGCTGCGTCGTCATCCCCATGTGTTCCCCACCGGCGAGTTGTATGCGCCGCTGGAAACCCCGCGTCTGACCGATGAAGAGGTCAACCGGCGCTGGGACGAGATCAAGGCTCAGGAGCGCGCCGAGAAAGCAGGCGCGCCCGAGCAGCTTTCATTACTCGACGACGTGCCCACGGCTCTGCCGGCGCTGTCCCGTGCGGTCAAGCTGCAAAAGCGGGCTGCTCAGGTCGGTTTCGACTGGCCCGCCGCCTTGCCGGTGGTCGACAAGGTTCGTGAGGAACTGGATGAAGTACTCGAAGCCATGGCAGAGAATGATGCTCAGGGCATGGCCGAGGAAGTGGGCGATTTGCTGTTTGTGGTCGTCAATCTGGCCCGGCATCTTAAAGTTGACCCGGAAACTGCGCTACGCTCGGCCAATGGCAAGTTCGACAGGCGCTTCCGATTTATTGAACAGGCATTGCATCAGGCCGGGCGTCCCATCGAAGATTGCACTCTCGATGAAATGGACGCTCTGTGGGGCGAAGCCAAACGTCAGGAAAAGAGCACGCCCGGCTGCGGCTGAGCGTGTGGTATCTGCATAAGCGAGTAGACAATGAGCCTTTCCCTTCGTGACCAGTTGCTCAAGGCAGGTCTGGTCAACCAAAAGCAGGCCAAGCAGGTCGGCAAAGACAAGCAGAAAGAACAGCGTCTGGCGCACAAGGGCCAGATCCAGATCGATGACTCGCAAAAGCGTGCAGCCCAGGAGGCCCAGGCCGAAAAGGCCAGGCGCGATCAGGAGCTCAATCGTCAGCAGCAGGAAAAGGCCGAGGCCAAGGCCCGCACCGCGCAGATCAAGCAATTGATCGAAGTCTCGCGCCTGCCCAAGCTCACGACCGAGGATTACTACAACTTCGTCGATGACAAGAAGGTCAAGCGCATCTCGGTCAATGCCCTGATGCGCAACAAGCTGAGCAGCGGCTCGCTGGCCATCGTGCATCACGGCGGCGGTTACGAAATCATTCCCCGTGAAGCGGCGCTGAAGATCCAGGAGCGCGACCCGCGCCGTATCGTGTTGCTCAACACCCCGACCGAAGCGCCGGATGCAGATGATCCGTATGCGGCCTATCAGGTGCCTGACGACCTGATGTGGTAAGTCTCTTGCGAACAAAACAAAACCCGCTCAAGGCGGGTTTTGTTTTGCGCTCGAATTATCAGTGAGTGCGCTGGTTTTCCTGCTCTTCCAGCTCTGCCTTGTAGTTATAGGCGTCTGACTCTACGTGAAACATCCCCACCAACTGGTCCTGTTGGTAAACGTCCCAGATCTGAATGCCATCCGCAACGGCTTCATGAGAGAGGTGGGCTTCGTCACGCTCAGTAACTTTAACGGTCATATTGATAGCTCCTGACTCTAGAAACTGCGGCGATGTGTCGCAGGCCTCTTTTATAGAATCGGTTAGCTTGCTAAGTAAATAGGCAATTTTTGAGGTGCTGGCCCATTGAACTTTTTGCCGGGCTGGAGGCTTTGACTGGTGGGGCTTTCAGGTTTTTTGCGGGGGAAATGAAGGATTCTTCATGAAGGATTTTGCGAGTAAATTCGCTCCTGTTCAGGAGCGAATTTACTCGCGAAAGAGGCTTAGCTACCTTTCACAGCCTTGCCATTAACAGTGCCGTCCAACAGCATGATGTTGTATTCCTTGCCGTCGGTTTCGACCTGTTGCAGGCGGACCAGCAGGTAATCCCAGTCCTTGGCGAACCACAGCACGGTGGTGCGCTTGCTTTGTGTCGGGTCACGTACGCGCTCGACCTTGATGGCATCGACCTGGCCGGCCTTGGTGGCGACCTTTTCCGAGCCCAGCACGCGGAAGTCATAGGTATCGATTTCGTCACCGTCGACGACCTGATAGCTCATGCTCTTCTTGCCGGCTGCCACGTCATGCTGCAGGGCCAACTGGTAAGTGGACTTGTCGAGAACGCCACGGTTGAGCGGCAGCTTGATCGCGTCGCCACGATCAGTGCCGGTCACGAATTTGGCAGCCCAGTCGAAGGCCAGATCAACCTTCTTGGACTTGCCCAGGCCGCTGCGCTCGAAGTTGTAGGTCTGGGGCAGCATCACTTCTTTGTCGACTTTCAGCGTGCTGACTTCCGTCAGGCTGGCGATCATCATCGAGGCCTTGAAGCTGAGGGTCCAGGTACCGTTGGGGCCGGCTTCCAGGCTGCGTTCGGCCGTACCGCTCATGGGAAGCTGCTTCCAGTCGGCGGTATAGCTGGCGGAGAAGGGTTGAAGATCTGCTGCATGTGCCGCAGGCAGTGCGAACAGAGCGAAAGCGAAGAGCAAGGCACGACGCATGGTATCTCCTAGTCTTGAATCAAGTGTCCGGTGGGCGGAAGTAACTTGCCATCCAGTAATGAACCCTCATCGCCAAGACGCAATCGGCCTTCGGCGAACCAGCGTATGGCCAGCGGGTAGATCCGGTGCTCTTGCGCGTGGACCCGTTGCGCAAGTGTGGCTGGCGAGTCCTGCAACTCTACTGAAATCACAGCCTGTACGACCAGTGGCCCGCCATCGAGTTCCTCGGTGACGAAATGCACGCTGCAGCCGTGTTCGGTATCTCCGGCTTCAAGCGCACGCTGGTGAGTATGCAGGCCTTTGTAGCGAGGCAGCAGGGAAGGGTGGATATTGAGCAGGCGACCCTGATAGTGGCGAACGAAGTCCGCCGTCAGGATGCGCATGAATCCGGCCAGTACCACGAGTTGTGGCTCGAAGGTGTCGATCAGTTCCATCAGGGCGCTATCGAAGGCCTCGCGGCCTTCGTATGCCTTGTGATCAAGAACGCAGGCTTCGATACCGGCGTCTCTGGCGCGTTGCAATCCGAATGCGTCCTCCCGGTTGGAAATGACGGCGCGGATGCGGACGGGGCTGGCCCCGTCCTTGAAACTGTCGATCATGGCTTGCAGGTTGCCACCGGTGCCAGACAGCAGCACCACGACATCGCAGGTAGCAGACATCAATGCGCCTTGAGGTTTTTCAGCTCGACTTGTGCTGCACCTTCGGCGGCGGTAGCGATCTGGCCGATGACCCAAGGTTGCTCGCCTGCTTCGCGCAGTACGTTCAGGGCGGTTTCAACGTGCTCCTGGGCAACGCAGATCACCATGCCGACGCCGCAGTTCAGGACGCGGTGCATTTCGTTTTCTTCAACGTTGCCTTGCTGCTGCAACCAGTCGAATACTGCCGGACGCTGCCAGCTGGCGACGTCGACCACGGCTTGTGCGCCTGCTGGCAGTACACGCGGGATGTTGTCCAGCAGACCGCCACCGGTGATGTGGGCCATGGCCTTGACCGCGCCGGTTTCCTTGATCAGCTTGAGCAGCGGCTTGACGTAGATGCGGGTCGGGGCCATCAGCAGTTCGGTCAGAGGCTTGCCGTCCAGCTGGATGTTTTCGATATCGGCACCGGCGACTTCGATGATCTTGCGGATCAGCGAGTAACCATTGGAGTGCGGGCCGGACGATGGCAGGGCGAGCAGGGCGTCACCGGCAGCCACTTTCGAGCCGTCGATGATGTCGGCCTTTTCCACGACGCCGACGCAGAAGCCGGCCAGGTCGTAGTCTTCGCCTTCGTACATGCCAGGCATTTCAGCGGTTTCGCCGCCAACCAGCGAGCAGCCGGCCAGTTCACAGCCAGCGCCGATACCGGTCACGACCTGGGCCGCGGTGTCGACGTTGAGTTTGCCGGTGGCGTAGTAGTCGAGGAAGAACAGCGGCTCTGCGCCACAGACCACCAGGTCGTTGACGCACATGGCGACCAGATCGATGCCGATGCTGTCGTGCTTGTTCAGGTTCAGGGCCAGACGCAGCTTGGTGCCGACGCCGTCGGTGCCGGAAACCAGAACCGGTTGCTTGTAGCCGGCCGGGATTTCGCAGAGGGCGCCGAAACCTCCCAGGCCGCCCATGACTTCCGGACGCTTGGTGCGCTTGGCGACGCTCTTGATGCGTTCGACCAATGCTTCACCGGCGTCGATGTCTACACCGGCGTCTTTGTAGCTCAGGGAGGGTTGCTTGCTCATAAAAATCCAGGCCTTTAGGGGGGATTCGGGGGTATCGACCGCTGCGGCGGGGCCGGTTCAGGGTTACGCTTTCGCGCAGTGCCGTTTCAGGCCGCCACCATCGCCAGTCTGCGAAGGCGCGCGATTTTATCAGGCTTGCTGCCCGTGAGCCATCCTTGGGCCGACGGGCAGGGGGGTATCAGGCAAAAATAAAATCCGGATCGGCGATTCAGGCCTTCCTTAATAAGCTGTAATTTTATGTGAATGATTGGCAACGACCTGCTGTCTGAGGCATGTTGAACATCTTCATCCTGTTTTCAACGGCCTGCCAATGCCGTTTTTTCCGTTCGGGAACCGTCCATGCGTTTTTCTAGATTCCTTTTCGTCGGCTGCCTTTCCCTGTTCAGTCTGCCCGGCCTTGCCGAGACCGTGAGCAATTTGTACCAAGTCCGTGAAACCGTCAGCGGTCAGTCGCCCGAGGAGCGTACCCGCGCCACTCAGGCGGCTCTGGAAACCCTGGTCGTGCGTTTGACCGGCGATACCAAGGCTGCGCAAGGTTCGGCCTTGGCCGGGTTACGCAAGGACCCGCAACAGATCATCAGCCAGTACGGCTATGAAGCCGGACCGCCGGAAACCCTGCTGGTGGATTTCGATCCGGCTACCACTGACCGCTCTCTGCGTCAGGCCGGTCTGGCGATATGGGGCAGCAATCGTCCGTCGATCCTGGGCTGGTGGCTGCTGGATTCCACCGAGGGCTCCAATCTGGTGGGCGATGGCCAGGCGTCTGCCGAACCCCTGCGCCGCGCCGCCCAGCATCGTGGCTTGCCTTTGCGTTTGCCGCTGGCTGACTTGAGCGAGCAGGGCGTCGGCACCGCGCAGCATCTTGAAAGCACCGATGTCACGCCGCTTAAAGAAGCTTCCGAGCGCTATGGTGCCGACGCGATTCTTGCTGTGCACGCCAAGGAAGAAGCCGGGCAGTGGCAAGGCAAATGGCGCTTGTGGCTGGGTGATCAGCGCGAGCAGGGCAGCGCCACGGGTGCCAACCCTGAAGCGCTGGCCGATTCCATTCTCCTGGCGGTGAGCCAGCGGCTGGCTCCGCGTTTTGCCGCCAAGCCCGGCGCATCCACCGGTCTGGTCTTCCAGGTGCAGGGCATGAATCTGGAGCGTTACGCGCAATTGCTCAATCTGCTCGAACCGTTCGGCGCCCGCCTCAAGTCGGTCGAGGCTGATCGCGTGACATTTGAAGTCACGAGCAGCCCGGAGCAGCTACGCTCGCAATTGTCCCTGGCAAAATTGCAGGAAGTGCCCGCCAGCGAAGCGACAGTTGCTACACCACCGCCAGCAGCGCCAGTCGATGCCGCCGCCTCACCGGCTCCTGCTGCGGATGCGCCAATGATTGTCCCGGTGTCTGCACCGCAACTGTATTTCCGTTGGTAGTCCGGCAAAGCGTGCCGGAGTACGTTTTCTCTTGGGGTTGGGGTCATTGATGACTGATACAAAGCGTTGGTACTTGCCTGTCGGGATTGTCCTGCTGGCTGTGTTCATATTCATGCTGCATCCGATCCTGATGCCTTTTCTGGTAGCGCTGCTGCTGGCCTACATGGGCGATCCCCTGGTGGATCGCCTGGAAAGGCTCGGCATGTCGAGAACCCTAGGCGTGGTGGCGGTATTCGGTCTGTTCACACTGGTGCTGATGGCCTTGCTGCTGGTGCTGGTGCCGATGCTGGCCAAACAGTTGTTCCGCCTTTATGAGCTAGCGCCGCAGATTCTGGACTGGCTGCAACATACGGCCTTGCCGTGGGTGCAGGCCAAGTTCGGCCTGTCTGACGGGTTCTGGAAATTCGACAAGCTCAAGACCGCGCTTTCCGAGCATATGGGGCAGGCGGGGGATATCGTCAGCGTGGTGCTGTCCCAAGCCACGGCGTCGAGCCTCGCGCTGATCGGCTGGCTGACCAATCTGGTGCTGATCCCGGTGGTGTGTTTCTACCTGCTGCGCGACTGGGACTTGATGACCGGCAAGGTTCGCGGCCTGCTGCCGCGCCATCGTGAAGACCAGGTGGTGAAACTGGCTGGCGAATGTCATGAAGTGCTCGGCGCGTTCATTCGTGGCCAGTTGCTGGTGATGGTCGGTCTGGGCGTGATCTACGCCGCCGGTCTGATGCTGGTGGGCCTTGAGCTTGGTCTGCTGATCGGCGTGATCGCCGGGCTGGCTGCCATCGTGCCTTATATGGGGTTCGTGATCGGTATTGGCGCTGCGCTGGTGGCCGGTCTGTTCCAGTTCGGCGGTGAGTTGTATCCGCTGCTGGGCATCGTCGCCGTGTTCATGATCGGCCAGATGCTCGAAGGCATGGTGCTGACGCCGTTGCTGGTGGGCGACCGTATCGGCCTGCACCCGGTGGCGGTGATCTTTGCGATCCTGGCGGGTGGCGAACTGTTCGGTTTTACCGGCATTCTGCTGGCGCTGCCGGTGGCGGCGGTGATCATGGTCTTGTTGCGCCATCTTCATGACCTTTATAAAGGTTCTGAAGTCTACAGCGGCATGGAAGACCCTGATCTATAAGGCTTTGCAACGTGTCTGAATTCTGTGTTCAGACGTTTTCGCCAGCAGGGCAGCCCGGGCCCTGTTGGCGAAGGTTTGCGCTGCCAAAGCGCAAGTCTTTGATTTTGCTTGGGGTATGGCGCATTGTGCCGTCGACGCCACGGGTATAAACTTTGCGCACTTTCCCAGAGGTCCCTAACGGTTCGCCTGAACCGTGCCCGTCAGCATGAAACCGATTCAGCTGCCCCTGAGTGTCCGTCTGCGTGATGACGCCACTTTCATCAATTACTATCCCGGCGCCAATGCTGCGGCTCTCGGCTATGTCGAGCGCCTGTGCGAGGCCGACGCGGGGTGGACGGAAAGCCTGATTTATCTGTGGGGCAAGGATGGGGTAGGGCGCACGCACTTGCTGCAGGCGGCTTGCCTTCGTTTCGAGCAGATGGGTGAACCTTCTGTTTATCTGCCACTGGCCGAAGTCATCGATGAAGGCGTCGAGCTGTTCGATCACCTTGAGCAGTACGAGCTGGTCTGTCTGGATGATCTGCAAGCGGTGGTGGGCAAGCCGGAATGGGAAGAGGCGCTGTTTCATCTGTTCAATCGTCTGCGTGACAGCGGGCGTCGCCTGTTGATCGCGGCTTCTCAGTCGCCTCGCGAACTGCCGGTCAAGTTGCCGGACCTCAAGTCTCGCCTGACCATGGCGCTGGTGTTCCAGATGCGTCCTCTGTCCGATGAAGACAAGCTGCGCGCCCTGCAACTGCGCGCTTCCCGTCGCGGTCTGCACCTGACCGATGAAGTCGGGCATTTCATTCTTACCCGTGGCACCCGCAGCATGAACGCTTTGTTCGAATTGCTTGAGCGTCTGGATCAGGCCTCTCTTCAGGAAAAGCGCAAGCTGACCATTCCCTTCCTCAAGGAAACCCTGGGTTGGTAGATCAGGCCTTGCTGATGCAGACGGCGGCAGCATTGCGTCATGCGCAGCGGATTCTGGTGATTACCGGTGCGGGGCTTTCGGCGGATTCGGGTCTGCCCACCTATCGCGGTGTAGGCGGCCTTTATAATGGCAAGACCGATGACGGCCTGCCCATTGAGGTGGCGTTGTCCGGGCCGATGCTGCGCCGTGATCCGGAGCTGTGCTGGAAATACATCGCCGAACTGGGCAGGGCGTGTCTGGGCGGCCAGCCCAATGCAGCGCATTACGCCATTTCCCAATTGCAGCGGATGAAGCCCGAATGCTGGGTGCTGACCCAGAACGTCGATGGCTATCATCGTGCCGCTGGCAGCCCGCCGGAACGCCTGATCGAGATCCACGGGCAAATGGCTCCACTGTTTTGTCAGTCCTGTGGCGAAGAAGACCCTCATCTGAGTGAGCATCTGCTGCGGCCGCTGCCGCCTTTGTGCCGGAAGTGTAGTGGCGTTTTGCGACCGTCCGTCGTGCTGTTTCAGGAGATGTTGCCCGAGAAAGCTCTTGAAACACTCTATGAAGAGATGGCCAAAGGCTTTGATGCTGTGTTGAGTATCGGCACCACCGCCAGCTTCCCCTACATCCATGAACCCGTGCTGCGCACCCGTATTTGCGGGGGATTCACCGCAGAAATCAATCCGGCGCCCACCGATCACAGTGGTCAGATGGACGTTTTTCTGCAGTGCCGGGCAGCACATGTCATGGAAAAACTCATAAGTCACATTTGATTCGATTGAATTTGCAAATCATCTTGATAGCGGGCATAGTCTCGCCTTCTTAACAGTTCAGCCACGGTCGTGCCCATGCAAGTAGTACGCTTCGCACCCCTCGTGCCTCTCGCACTCGTTACTTTTTTGTTTGGTTGCTCTGCCAATTTACCGGTTTCTCAAGAGCAACAACCGCAGTACCAGAATTCGATCAGCTCGCAATCTCCGGCTCGCCGTGCAGATGCAGCCATGTTGCAGGAAGAACTCGCCACCGAAGAAGAACTGGCCGGTTTTGCTGACAACAAGCCTTACCAACTGCCGGTTCTGGCCGACAGCATCCTGGAGCGTGGCAAATCCCTGATCGGTACTCGCTACCGTTTCGGTGGTTCTTCGACCACTTCGGGTTTCGATTGCAGCGGCTTCATCGGTTATCTGTTTCGTGAAGAGGCTGGCATGAGCCTGCCGCGTTCCACTCGCGAAATGATCAACGTGAATGCGCCTCTGGTGTCGCGCAATGACCTCAAGCCCGGTGACCTGCTGTTCTTCAGCACCCGTGGTCGCGGTCGTGTGAGCCATGCAGCCATTTACCTGGGTGACGATCAGTTCATCCATTCCAGCAGCCGCCGTAGTGGTGGTGTGCGCATCGACAGCCTCGATGACGCCTACTGGAGCAAGACGTTCATCGAGGCCAAGCGTGCTCTGGCAATGGCTCCTTCCAGCGAGCCTGTGCAGACCACTGCCATGACATCGACTACACTCAAGCGCCATAAATGATGTAGTGCGCAGACAGGCATGAGCCTGTCTGCATTTTCAGCTTCTCGGCAGTGTTGGCCGCATCCAGATCAGGTTGTTGTGGTTATGTCGATTACGTTACGTCTGGCGGTCATTTCCATCGCTGCGTTGCTGGGTGCATGTGCCAGCTCGCCACCTCCTCAGCCCCGTGTCGTTCAGCGCCCGGTGCTTTCTGCTCCCCCGCAAATTCTCTCTCAGGCTGCTGAAGACGTACTGTTTCGTGCGCTCGGGCTGGTTGGCACGCCTTATCGCTGGGGTGGCAATACACCGGATTCGGGTTTCGATTGCAGTGGTCTGATCGGCTATGTCTATCGTGACGCGGCGGGTATCTCGTTGCCACGCTCGACTCGCGACATGATTGTGATGGGCGCTCCGAATGTCGGGCGTGAACAGCTGCAATCCGGTGATCTGGTGTTCTTCGCCACTTCCGGTGGCTCGCAGGTTTCCCATGCGGGTATCTACGTCGGAGAAGGGCGCTTCGTGCATGCACCGGCAACCGGTGGCACGGTGAAGCTGGACAGCCTGGACAAGCCCTATTGGCAGAAGTCCTACCTCAACGCCAAGCGCGTGATCCAGCCCTCGAATCTGGCGCAGAACGCACAGCTGCATAACTGACTTCTGCGTAGGAGCGAATTCATTCGCGAGACGTCATTGAAGGCCTATACATTTTCTTCGGATGTACAGGCCTCTCGCGAATAAATTCGCTCCTACCGGGGCGTGGGTTATTTCACCGACGTCACCCGCCAGATCTTGTTGCCCACATCATCCGCCACCAACAATCCGCCATGCTGGTCATTGACCACACCCACCGGGCGACCCTGGGCTTTTTCGTCTGCGCTCAGGAAACCGGTCAGCACATCCACAGGCGCGCCATTGGGTTTGCCGCCGCTGAAGGGGATGAACACCACTTTATATCCGCTGTGTGGCTTGCGGTTCCATGAGCCGTGCTGGCCGATGAACAGGCCTTCGTTGAACGGCGCTGCAAGCGTCTTGCCGTCGGCGAACACCAGACCCAGGGATGCGGTGTGCGGGCCGACTGCGTAATCGGGCGATATGGCCTTGGCGACCAGTTCCGGTTTCTGCGGTTTGACCCTCTCATCCACATGCTGGCCGTAGTAGCTGTAAGGCCAGCCATAGAAACCGCCATCCTGCACCGAGGTCACGTAGTCAGGTACCAGATCGCTGCCGATCTCGTCACGCTCGTTGACGGCGGTCCACAACTTGCCAGTGTTGGGCTCCCAATCCATGCCATTGGGGTTGCGCAGGCCCGAGGCGAAAATCCGGTGCTGGCCGCTGGCAGCGTCCACTTCCCAGATCGCGGCGCGGCCTTCTTCCTGGTCCATGCCGTTTTCGCCCACGTTGCTGTTGGAGCCGACCGTCACGTACAGCTTGCTGCCGTCCTTGCTGGCAATCACGTTCTTGGTCCAGTGGTGATTCAGCGTGCCGCCAGGCAAGTCGACGACCTTGGTGGCCTGGGCGCTGATGGTGGTCTGGCCGGTTTCATAAGGGAAGCTGATCAGGCGGTCGGTATCGGCCACATACAGCTTGTTGCCTACCAGCGTCATGCCGAACGGCGAGTTGAGGTTTTGCAGGAAGACCGTGCGGGTTTCGGCCACGCCGTCGTGGTCCTTGTCGCGCAGCAGGGTGATGCGGTTGGCGCTGGGCACGCCGGCTCCGGCGCGGCCCATGACTTTCTCCATGACCCAGCCGCGTATGCCTTTGGAGTCGTCAGGCTTGGGCGGTGAATTGGTTTCCGCGACCAGCACGTCGCCATTGGGCAGCACGTACAGCCAGCGCGGGTGATCCAGCCCTTCGGCAAAGGCGGCGACCTGGGTGCCGGGCGCGGCGACTGGTCTGGCGTTCTTTTCCCAGCCCACGGCTGGGGCGATGTTGACGGTCGGGATCAGGGTCTTGTTCGGCTCGGGCAGTCTGGGCGAAGGGCCGGTACCATCCGAGACTTGCAGCGTCGAAGACTCGCCGCAGGCGGTGAGGCCTCCTGCAACCAGAAGCAGCAAGGCAAGCCGGGGTCTGAGTGTGAACATGCCGATCTCCATAACGGTCAGTGGCCAGATAAAGATAGGAGGGACCTGAACTGTCGAGGTTCAATCATGTTGTGTCGATTGACGCTCCCAGCCCAACCCTCTACCCTTCGCGGCTTGTTTCAGGTGCTTTGCAATCCTCGATTGGCAGAGTGAAACAGGGAAGCCGGTGAGGACGCACTGCAACTCCGATCCCGGCGCTGCCCCCGCAACGGTAAATGAGTCAAGACTGCGCTCGATGCCACTGTGTTTCACAACACGGGAAGGCGCGCAGGCCAGGCAGATGCCTGCTCATGAGCCCGGAGACCGGCCTGATCCACTCAACAGCATCACGGCGGGCGATGCTCTGCGCAGGGCTTTGCCGTGCTGCCTGATGCTGTCCTTCCGTCTGCTTTCGCGTGCCCTCAAGCGGAGAGCTGAGATGAACGAATCCCCCGAACGTGACGAACGTCATCTGGCGCGCATGCAGCGCAAGAAGGCGGTAATGGACGAGCGCATTGCCAGCGCTCCCAACGAGTGTGGCCTGCTGCTGGTGCTGACCGGTAATGGCAAGGGCAAGAGCAGTTCGGCATTCGGCATGCTCGCCCGGGCCATGGGGCATGACATGCAGTGTGGCGTGGTGCAGTTCATCAAGGGCCGCAACAGCACCGGTGAAGAGTTGTTCTTCCGGCGTTTCCCCGAGCAGGTGCGCTACCACGTGATGGGCGAGGGGTTCACCTGGGAAACCCAGGACCGCCAGCGTGATATCGCCGCCGCCGAAGCCGCCTGGGAAGTGTCCCGTGAAATGCTCCGCGACTCCAGCATCGGCCTGGTGATCCTCGATGAGCTGAACATCGCCCTCAAGCACGGCTATCTGGATCTGGAACAAGTACTGAGCGACCTGCAGGCCCGACCACCAATGCAGCATGTGGTGGTGACCGGCCGTGGCGCCAAACCCGAATTGATCGACCTGTCCGATACCGTTTCCGAGATCGGCGTGGTCAAGCATGCGTTCCAGGCCGGAATCCGTGCGCAAAAAGGCATCGAGTTGTGAGTAACCCTGTATGAGAGCGCCGCGTCATTGCCCGGCAGTATTGATTGCCGCGCCCGCCTCCGGGCAGGGCAAGACCACGGTCACCGCTGCGCTGGCACGCCTGCACCGTAATCAGGGCCGCAAAGTCCGGGTGTTCAAGTGCGGGCCTGACTTTCTGGACCCGATGATTCTGGAGCGGGCCAGTGGTGCGCCGGTTTACCAGCTGGATCTGTGGATGGTGGGCGCCGACGAAAGCCGACGTCTGCTGTGGGAAGCCGCCGCCGAGGCGGACCTGATCCTGATCGAAGGCGTCATGGGGCTGTTCGACGGTACGCCATCGAGTGCCGATCTGGCCCGTCACTTTGGCGTGCCGGTACTGGGTGTGATCGACGGCACTGCCATGGCTCAGACCTTCGGTGCGCTGGCCTTGGGGTTGGCGCGTTATCAACCGGACCTGCCGTTCGCCGGGGTGCTGGCCAACCGGGTCGGCACCGTGCGTCACGCGCAGTTGCTCGAAGGCAGCCTGACCGAAGGCCTGCGCTGGTATGGCGCGCTGTCCCGTGAAACCGGTATCGAATTGCCGAGTCGTCATCTGGGTTTGGTGCAGGCCAGTGAACTCAACGATCTGGACCTGCGCCTGGACGCTGCCGCCGATGCGCTGGCCAGCACTTGCGACGTGCTCTTGCCGCCTGCCGTGACCTTCAATGCGCCTGACCCTGTGCCTGTCGAACCCCTGCTGGCCGGTGTGCGTATCGCTATCGCCCGTGACGAGGCCTTTGCTTTTGCCTACGGGGCAAGCCTGGACCTGCTGCGGGCCATGGGCGCGGAGCTGTCGTTCTTCTCGCCGATTCGCGATAGCCAGCTTCCCGAAGCTGACAGCCTGTATCTGCCTGGTGGTTATCCTGAGCTTCATCATGCAGCGCTGGCCGAAAACGCTCCGATGCTGGCGGCGATTCGTGCTCATCATCAGGCAGGCAAGCCGATCCTGGCCGAGTGCGGTGGCATGTTGTATCTGCTCGACGCCTTGACCGATGTCGAAGGGCAGCGTGCCGAGTTGGTGGGCCTGCTCAGTGGCGAGGCGGTCATGCAAAAACGTCTGGCGGCCCTGGCCCTGCAAGTGGTCGAGCTGCCTGAAGGCTTGCTGCGCGGGCACACGTATCACCACTCCCTGACCAGCACCGAGTTGCAGCCCATTGCCCGTGGCATCAGCCCCAATGGCGGGCGAGGCGCGGAGGCGGTGTATCGCGATGGGCGTCTGACGGCTTCCTACGTACACTTCTATTTCCCTTCCAATCCTCAGGCGGTTGCGGCGCTGTTCACACCATGACCGATCAGGCGTTCAGTCCCCAGGAACGGGCCGCGGTCTATCGGGCAATTGCCGAGCGCCGCGACATGCGTCACTTCAGTGGCGGCAGCGTGGCACCCGAACTGCTTGCACGTTTGCTTGAAGCTGCGCATCAGGCGCCCAGTGTCGGCCTGATGCAGCCCTGGCGTTTCATCCGCATCAGCGACCCGGCCCTGCGCGTGAAAATGCAGGCTCAGGTTGAAGAGGAGCGGGTACGTACCGCCGAAGCCCTGGGCGAGCGTGCCGACGAGTTCATGAAGCTCAAGGTCGAGGGCATCACCGATTGCGCCGAAGTGTTGGTGGCCGCGCTGATGGACGATCGGGAGAAGCATATTTTCGGTCGTCGGACCTTGCCGGAAATGGACATGGCGTCCTTGTCCTGTGCAATCCAGAACCTGTGGCTGGCCTCCCGGGCCGAAGGGCTGGGCATGGGCTGGGTGTCGCTGTTCGATCCTCAGGCGCTGGCCAGCCTGCTGGGCATGCCCGAAGGCGCAAAACCTCTGGCGATTCTGTGCCTGGGGCCTGTGGAAGAATTTTATCCGGCACCGATGCTGGTGCTGGAAGGCTGGGCGCAAGCGCGGCCACTCAATGAATTGCTGTATGAAAATCAATGGGGAGTGAGTCCATGAGTGTGGCGCTGTTGAGCGTTGCCGGGGTAGCGCTGGATGCGTTGCTCGGCGAGCCGAAACGCTCACATCCGCTGGTGGCGTTCGGTCGTCTGGCTGACCGTATCGAGCAGCGTTTCAATTCCGGCGGACGTGGCTGGCGCAGTCATGGGGTCACGGCCTGGTTTGTGGCTGTGGTGCCATTGACCCTGCTGGCAACCATCCTGAGCTGGCTGCCTTATATCGGCTGGCTGGTGGAGATCCTGGCGCTGTATTGCGCACTGGGCTTGCGCAGCCTGGGCGAGCATGTGGAACCGGTTGCCCAGGCCCTGCGCTCGGGCAATCTGGATGAAGCGCGGCTGCGGGTCGGTTATCTGGTCAGCCGCCAGACCAGCGAACTGGACGAGACGGAAGTCGCCCGTGCAGCCACCGAGTCGGTACTGGAAAACGGCAGCGATGCGGTGTTTGCCGCGCTGTTCTGGTTTGCGGTGGCCGGTGCGCCCGGCGTGGTGCTGTATCGACTGAGTAATACGCTGGATGCCATGTGGGGTTATCGCAACGAGCGTTTCGAGCGCTTCGGCTGGGCGGCGGCGAAAATCGACGACCTGCTCAACTACATTCCTGCGCGTCTGGTAGCCCTGACCTACGCGCTGCTGGGCAAGACTCGCCTTGCCTTGCGTTGCTGGCGCACCCAAGGGCCGACCTGGGACAGCCCGAATGCCGGGCCTGTAATGGCGGCTGGTGCCGGTGCCCTGGGTGTCGAGTTGGGTGGCGCGGCGATCTATCACGGTGAAGTGCATCAGCGCCCGCAACTGGGCGAAGGCGTGCCCGCCGATGCGGATGCCATCGATCGTGGCTGGCAACTGGTGCAAAGAGGCGTCTGGCTGTGGCTGCTGGTCCTGTGCGTGGGGGCCGAGTTCTATGCTTGAGCACGGTGGTCGCCTGCGGGCGGCAGCGCAGCATTACGGCATCGATCGTGCCGACTGGCTGGACCTGTCCACCGGCATTGCGCCCTGGGCGTGGCCGATCCCAGAGATTCCTGCACAGGCCTGGGCGCGTCTGCCGGAAACCGACGACGGCCTGGAGGCCGCCGCCTGCGCCTATTACGGTGTACCTCAACTCTTGCCGGTGCCCGGTTCGCAAGCCGCGATCCAGGCCTTGCCCCGTGTGCGCAGCGCTTGTCGCGTCGGCGTCCTGTCGCCGTGCTATGCAGAGCATGCCCATGCCTGGCGTAAAAGCGGGTTTCTGGTGCGTGAAGTGCAAGAACAGGAAGTGGATTACTTTCTGGACAGCCTCGACGTGCTGGTGGTGGTCAACCCCAACAATCCCACGGGCCTGCGCCTGACCACGGAGCGCTTGCTGGAATGGCACGCCCGTCTGGCCGAGCGCGGCGGCTGGCTGGTGGTTGATGAGGCTTTCATGGACAACACGCCGGACACGAGTCTGGCGGCCGAGACGGGGCGCGTCGGCCTGATCGTGCTGCGTTCGTTCGGCAAGTTCTTTGGTCTGGCCGGCGTGCGATTGGGCTTCGTGCTGGCGGAGCCCGGTCTGCTCAAGGCACTGGCGGCAGAAATTGGCCCGTGGGCGGTCAGCGGGCCGACACGGATTCTGGGGCAGGCGTGTCTTGCAGACCTTGAAGGCCATGCCCGCCAGCGCCAGCGTTGTGATCAGGCCAGTGAGCGTCTGGTGGCATTGCTGAGCAATCACGGCCTGAACCCCCAAGGCGGCTGCGCGCTGTTTCAGTGGGTGGTTACCGAGCAGGCCACGGCCCTGCATGACTTCTGCGCTCGACGCGGAGTCTTGCTGCGTCTGTTCGAAGGCCAGGGGGCGGTCAGCAGCCTGCGCTTTGGCTTGCCTGGCGAAGAGGCCGACTGGTCGCGTCTGGAACATGTACTGCTCGCATACCGCAAGGAAACCCCATGACCACGTTGATGGTGCAAGGCACGACGTCCGATGCCGGCAAAAGCACGCTGGTAACCGCGCTCTGCCGCTGGCTGACCCGTCAGGGCGTCAAGGTGGTTCCGTTCAAACCGCAGAACATGGCGCTCAACAGTGCTGTGACGGCGGACGGCGGCGAAATCGGTCGCGCTCAGGCCGTGCAGGCTCAGGCTTGCGGGCTTGAACCCCATACCGACATGAATCCGGTGCTGCTCAAACCCAATAGCGATACCGGCGCGCAGGTCATCATCCATGGCCGCGCTGTCACCACCATGAATGCGGTGGCGTATCACGGCTATAAAGAGATCGCGATGAAGGCGGTGCTGGAGTCGCACCAGCGTCTGGGCAAGACCTACCCGGTGATCATGGTGGAAGGTGCCGGTTCGCCCGCAGAGATCAATCTGCGCGCCAATGACATCGCCAATATGGGCTTTGCCGAAGCGGTGGATTGCCCGGTGCTGCTGGTGGCCGATATCAATCGCGGCGGCGTGTTCGCGCATCTTGTAGGCACGCTGGAATTGCTGTCGCCCAGCGAGCAGGCGCGGGTCAAAGGGTTTGTCATCAACCGTTTTCGTGGCGATATCGCGCTGCTGCAACCGGGTCTGGACTGGCTTGAGGCACGTACCGGCAAGCCGGTGGTGGGCGTGCTGCCGTATGTGATGGACCTGCATCTGGAAGCCGAAGACGGCCTGGATCGACGCCAGACCGACAAGGTCGAGCAAGTGCTGAATGTCGTGGTGCCGGTGCTGCCGCGCATCAGCAACCACACCGATTTCGATCCGCTGCGCCTGCACCCGCAGGTCAATCTGCAATTCATCGGTCCCGGTCAGGCGGTGCCGCCTGCCGATCTGATCATCCTGCCGGGCTCGAAAAGCGTGCGCAGCGACCTGACTTACCTGCGCGCCAACGGCTGGGATACGGCCATTGCCCGGCATCTGCGCTATGGCGGCAAGCTGCTGGGTATTTGCGGTGGCCTGCAGATGCTGGGCCAGCAGTTGCATGATCCGTTGGGCCTTGAGGGCGCGGCAGGCTCCAGCCCCGGTCTGGGTTTGCTGGACATGAGCACGGTACTGGAAGCCGAGAAGCAGTTGCGTAATGTGCGCGGGCGTCTGGCACTGGAAGATGCCGACGTTTGTGGCTATGAAATTCACGCGGGTGTCACCAGCGGCGCGGCTCTGGAAAAAGCTGCCGTGCATCTGGACGATGGTCGTTGTGATGGTGCGCAAAGTGCGGACGGGCAGATTTTCGGCACTTACCTGCATGGCCTGTTCGAGTCGCCTGCGGCCTGTAGCGCCTTGCTGCGCTGGGCGGGTTTGCAGGATGTGCAGCAGGTGGATTATCACGGGCTGCGGGAGCGGGATATCGAGCGTCTGGCCGACCTGGTGGAAAAACACCTTGATGGCCCGCTGTTGCGCGAGCTGTGCGGCCTGGAGGTGAAGTGAAATGCTGCAATTGATCCTGGGTGGCGCCCGTTCCGGCAAGAGTCGTCTGGCTGAAAAGCTGGCGGCGGAATCGGGGCTGAGCGTCATTTATATCGCCACCAGCCAGCCGCTGGATGGCGAGATGAACCAGCGTGTGGCGACTCATCGTCAGCGTCGCCCTGACAGCTGGGGGCTGGTCGAAGAGCCTGTCGAGCTGGCGCGTATCCTGCGTGAAAACGCGGCAAGCGGGCACTGCCTGCTGGTGGATTGCCTGACGCTGTGGCTGACCAATCTGCTGATGCTCGATGACCCCGAGCGTCTGGCTCGGGAGCGCGAGGCGCTGCTGGAATGCCTGGGCGAACTGCCGGGCGAAATCATTTTTGTCAGCAACGAAACCGGGTTGGGCGTGGTGCCGATGGGTGAGCTGACCCGTCGCTATGTCGACGAAGCCGGGCTTTTGCATCAAGCCCTGGCCGAGCGTTGCCAGCGTGTGGTGTTGACCGTTGCCGGCCTGCCTCTGACTTTGAAAGGAACCGCATTATGAGTAATTCCTGGTGGCTCAAGCCCGCTCAGGCCATCGATGTGCCGATGCGCGAAGCCGCTTTGGCCCGCCAGCAGCAACTGACCAAACCGGCCGGTTCCCTGGCGCAACTGGAGCGGCTGGCGGTTCAGCTCGCAGGTTTGCAGGGGCGCGTCAAACCCAAGGCCGATCAGCTGTGGATCGCGATTTTTGCTGGCGATCATGGCGTCGTTGCCCAAGGCGTCTCGGCTTACCCGCAGGAAGTGACCGGGCAGATGCTGCATAACTTCGTCAATGGCGGCGCCGCGATCAGCGTGCTGGCCCGGCAGTTGTCGGCGCAACTGGACGTGGTCGATCTGGGCACCGTGTCGCCAGTGGACTTCCCCGGTGTGCGTCATCTGCGCATCGGCGCAGGCACCGCCGACTTCACCCAGGGCCCGGCCATGACCGCCGAGCAAGGATTGGCGGCCATGCAGGCCGGACGTGATAGCGTGCTGCGCGCCAAGGCGGCGGGCGCTGAACTGTTTATCGGCGGTGAGATGGGGATCGGCAACACCACGGCAGCCAGTGCGGTCGCCTGTTCGTTGCTGGAGTGCGCGGCGCAATTGCTGGTAGGCCCCGGCACCGGCCTGAACGCCGACGGTGTGCGACACAAGAGCGAAGTCATCGAGCGTGCCCTGGCCTTGCATGCCGAGCAGGCGGGTGACCCGTTGCAAAGCCTGTTCTGCCTGGGCGGTTTCGAGATTGCTGCACTGGTGGGTGCTTATCTGGCCTGTGCCCAGGAAGGCATCGCGGTACTGGTGGATGGTTTCATCTGCAGCGTGGCCGCGCTGGTGGCTGTGCGCTTGAACCCGTCCTGCCGCGACTGGCTGCTGTTCGGCCATCGTGGCGCGGAGCCTGGGCATCGGCATCTGCTGGAAGCCTTGCAGGCCGAACCTCTGCTCGACCTGGGCCTGCGCCTGGGCGAGGGCAGTGGTGCCGCCCTGGCGGTGCCGCTGGTGCGGCTGGCTTGTGAACTGCACAACGGCATGGCGACGTTCGCCGAAGCGGCAGTGGCGGATCGTCCGGCATGACATTGCATCTGGATCTGTTGCGCCACGGTGAAACCGAACTGGGCGGCGGCCTGCGCGGCAGTCTGGACGATGCCCTCACCGAGACGGGCTGGGAGCAGATGCGCGAGGCCGTGGCGCAAGCAGGGCCGTGGGACCGGATTTACAGTTCTACCTTGCAGCGTTGTGCGCGTTTTTCCGAAGAGCTTGCGGACAAACTGGCGTTGCCGCTACATCTTGAGCCGGACTTTCAGGAACTGCATTTCGGCGACTGGGAAGGGCATAGCGCGGCGCAATTGATGGAAACCGATGCCGAAGGGCTGGGGCTGTTCTGGGAAGATCCTTACGCTTTCACGCCGCCCAATGGCGAGCGGGTTGCGGACTTCTCGGCGCGGGTATTGGGCGCGGTTCAGGCTTTGCAGCAGCGCCATGACGGTGAGCGGGTGCTGCTGGTCAGTCACGGCGGGGTGATGCGTCTTTTGCTGGCTCAGGCCCGTGGCTTGCCCCGCGAGCAGTTGTTGCAGGTGGTGGTCGGTCACGGTGCATTGCTGTCCATCAAGGTCGCCGCTGGCGGCGTGCTGACGGAGAACTGAGATGCTGCCGTTCTGGATTGCCCTGCAATTTCTCAGCAGCCTGCCGATTCGGCTGCCGGGCATGCCGCAGCCTCAGGAGTTGGGGCGCTCGCTGCTGTTCTATCCATTGGTCGGCGTGCTGTTCGGCTTGCTGTTGATGATGCTGAACGCCGTGCTCGACGGAGCGCCGCTCATGTTGCATGCCGCGTTGCTGCTGACGGCCTGGGTGTTGCTCAGTGGTGGCTTGCACCTGGACGGCCTGGCGGATAGCGCCGATGCCTGGCTGGGCGGCTTTGGCGACCGAGAACGAACCCTGACCATCATGAAAGACCCACGCAGCGGGCCTATTGCCGTGGTGACACTGGTGTTGGTCCTGCTGCTCAAGTTCACCGCCATTCTGGCCTTGATCGAAAACCAAAACAGCATCGCCTTGCTGTTGGCTCCGCTGATCGGGCGCAGCGCCATGCTTGGGCTGTTTCTCGGCACGCCTTATGTCCGTGCGGGCGGTCTGGGTCAGGCACTCGCCGATCACCTGCCACGGCGTGCCGGGCAGTGGGTCTTGCTGATCAGTGCAGGTGCTTGTGTGCTGCTGGGCGGCTGGGCCGGATTGATTGCTGTGGTTGCGGCAACTGCCGGTTTCTTCTGGTTGCGCCAGTTGATGCTGCGCCGGTTGGGCGGGACCACCGGTGATACTGCGGGGGCCTTGTTGGAGTTGCTGGAGGTTCTGGTATTGCTGGCGATTGTGTTGGGTTCTTCGCGAATGAATTCGCTCCTGCAAATCGCGTAGGAGCGAATTCATTCGCGAAAGATGATCTCCGTAATCTATTGACACTCCCATCCCGCGAGGCGTAATTTCGCGTTGTAATTATTTGCGGGTATATCCACGTAAATAGCCTTCGTCGAGCCTCGGGGAGTATAAAAACAATGACATCGGTCTGGCGTACCAGTGGTTGGATTCTATTGGGCAGTGCATTGATTCTTGCGCTTTCCCTGGGTACCCGGCATGGCTTCGGGCTGTTTCTGGCACCCATGAGTGCCGATTTTGGCTGGGGCCGCGAGGTGTTTGCCTTTGCCATTGCCCTGCAAAATCTCATGTGGGGGCTGGCGCAGCCGTTTGCCGGTGCCTTGGCGGATCGATTCGGTGCGGCGAAAGTGGTGTTTATCGGCGGTGTGCTTTATGCCGCAGGCCTGATCTGCATGAGCATGGCCGATTCTCCTGCGAGCCTTTCCCTGAGTGCCGGCATCCTGATCGGCATTGGTCTGTCCGGCACCTCTTTCTCGGTCATCCTGGGTGTCGTCGGCCGCGCCTTGCCTCCCGAAAAACGCAGCATGGGCATGGGGATCGCCAGTGCTGCGGGTTCCTTCGGGCAGTTCGCCATGCTGCCGGGGACTTTGGGGCTGCTGGGCTGGCTGGGTTGGTCCAGTACCTTGCTGGTTCTGGGTTTGCTGGTCGCCTTGATTCTGCCGCTGGTCAGCATGCTCAAGGACAGCCCGGCGGCTTCGCTCGGCAGTGAGCAGACCCTGGGTGAGGCCTTGCGCGAAGCCTGTTCCCATTCCGGGTTCAGGCTGCTGGCCCTGGGTTTTTTCGTCTGTGGTTTCCAGGTGGTTTTCATCGGTATTCACCTGCCTGCGTATCTGGTGGATCAGCATTTGCCGGCCAAGGTCGGGACCACGGTGCTCGCCCTGATCGGGCTGTTCAATATCTTCGGCACTTACACGGCAGGCTGGCTGGGCGGGCGCATGTCCAAGCCACGCTTGCTGACCACGCTGTATCTGCTGCGTGCAGTGGTGATCGTGCTGTTTCTGTGGATTCCGCTGAGTGAGACGACGGCCTATCTGTTTGGCGTGGCAATGGGCTTGCTGTGGCTGTCGACGGTGCCACTGACCAACGGCACCGTGGCTACAATGTTCGGTGTACGCAACCTGTCGATGCTCGGTGGTATTGTTTTCCTGTTCCACCAGTTGGGCTCCTTCCTGGGAGGCTGGCTGGGCGGGCTCGTGTATGACCATACCGGGAGTTACGATTTGATCTGGCAGGTTTCCATTCTGCTCAGTCTGATGGCGGCGGCCCTGAACTGGCCCGTGCGTGAGCGGCCGGTGGCTCGGCTGCAACCACAAGGTAGCGTGGCGTGAATCTGTCATGGCCGGTGCTGGCTGCGGTGCTGGGTGGCACCGTGGTGTTGGCGTTGCTCTGGTGGGCCTGGCAGCAGGTCGGTCTGGCGGCCTTGCAGTTGGGGCTGGGTGCCTGTTGAGTGCAGACGCTTCAAGGAGTAGCGTGTGTGGCCAGACAATAATGTAGGGATGCCTTGATGAAAATACGCTGGATTTCTGTCCCTGTTCTATTGCTCGCCATGAGTGGCGCAGCATTGGCTGCCGATTGCCCGCCGTTGCTGCAGGGCGAATTGCCGAAGCTGCGCAGCAAGGAAAACATCGACCTCTGCCAGCGTTTTGCCGGTAAGCCTCTGGTGGTGGTCAATACTGCCAGCTTTTGCGGCTTTGCCCCGCAGTTCAAGGGGCTCGAAGCCTTGAACCAGCGCTACAAGGCCCAGGGGCTGGAAGTGCTCGGCGTGCCCTCCAATGACTTCAAGCAGGAGTCCGGGGATGGCGAGGAAACCGCCAAGGTCTGTTACGTCAATTACGGCGTGACCTTCACCATGACCGAGCCGCAGCCGGTCAGAGGCGATGATGCGACGCATCTGTTCAAGGTGCTGGCCGAGCAGAGCAGTGCGCCGCGCTGGAATTTCTATAAATATGTAGTGGATCGCCAGGGCAAGGTGGTCGCCAGTTTCTCCAGCATGACCAAGCCGGACGATCCTGATCTGATCGCGGCCATCGAGAAAGCGATCGCTTCAAAACCGTGACCCATACGAAAAAGCCCGCGACCAGTGATGGTCGCGGGCTTTTTCGTGGCCGCAGACAGGCTTTTCAGCCTGCTTCGGTCGGTGCTATCAGAAGCGATAGGTCAGCGAAGTACCGATACCGTGGGCGCTGTTCTTGTAGTCAGCGTTGTAGGTACCTTTGGTGGCACTGGAGTTGCGGATCTTGGCTTCGTCTTCCCACAGGTAGGAATAGGCGACATCGATGGTGATCGCATCGCTCGGGGTCCAGCCAGCGCCGAAACTGACGATCTGACGATCACCGGTCGGAATGCGTGGGGAGCGATGCTCGTTGTTGGTAGGCGACTGGTCGACGGAGTAGCCGGTACGCAGGGTCCATTCTTTATTGACCTTGTACGAAGCGCCGATGGCGTGAGCCCAAGTGTCATGCCAGTCCTGCTCTTCGGAAATGCGTCCGATTGGACCGTTGGCACCACCGAGGAGAGCGGGAACACCGCTGTTGTTGACGGTGATGTCTTTCAGGCGGCTCCAGCGAGTCCAGGTGCTGCCTGCGTAGACGGTCCAGTTTTCGTCCAGTTGCTGAGTGATGGAGAAGTCCACCGACTCAGGTGTGCTGATATCCAGCGAGGCGTCGTACTTCTGGCCGTTGAAAGGGCCGAAGCCGACGCCTTCGACCTTGGTCTTGCCTTCGAGCTTGTAGTCGACCTTGGAGTGGTAGGTCAGGCCCAGGCGAGTAGTGTCTGTTGCCTGGACCAGGATGCCGACGTTGAAGCCCAGAGCGACGTCGTCACCCTTGATCTTGACCTTGCCGTCGTTTGTGCCCTGAGAAGCGGTGTTGATGGTCGAAGAGGTCAGTTCGCCTTCGAGGCGGTTGATGGTCGGGCCAAAACCGATGGAAACCTTGTCGTTGAAGGCGTAGCTCACGGTCGGCTGGAAGGTGACGACCTGGACGTGGCTCTTGTCGGCCCAGTAGCGGCCCGCGAAACCGTTTTCATAGTCGGTGACCAGGCCGAACGGCACATAGACACCCAGGCCTACGGCCCATTGATCGTCCAGTGGTTTGACGTAGTAGCCCATGGGCACGCCGATGAGAGGGACCATGTCGCCGTCATTGCTGCCGGGGAACGTGCTGCGACCGTTGTCGATATCGGTCTTGGCGATGATGGCTGCTGCGCCAACGCTGACTTGTTCGCGCTTGAGGCGGGACATGCCGGCCGGGTTGCCGAACACCGTGCTGGCATCTTCGGCGGAAGAGGAGCGTCCGGCAAAACCAGTGCCCATGGCGCTGATGCTTTGCTCGTTGACGGCGAAACCAGAGGCGAGAAGTTGTGAAGATGCCAGGCCAATGGCTAAACCAAGTGTTGTCCTTTGGATCGATTTTGTCGTTATTTTCATTATTAGAACTCCTTGTTGATCACGGGTCGGAAATTACCAACATTTTCAAGAACGCGCTAGTGGCCTGAAGAGCCCGATTTAGAGCCATTCTTGTAGGACAATCCGATAATCTTGTAGGGATTTTCCGTAACTTTGTTTTTTCGCAATTATGTTTGTTGCGGTAAATAAATAGGTGCTACGCAAGAATGCCAAGCCGTTACGAAGTCTCGTAATCGACCTTGAGGCTGGAAGATCTGTCGCCAGATTCTGGCCATGGCCAAGGCATCGTCTTCGGTGGGTAAGGTGACGGTCTGGGCTTCGATCATCATCCAGGCAATGGCGGTGGAGTAGCGCAGGTTGACGGCCAGTTCCAGATTCGGTCCGCTCAGGAAGGCATGCTGGCTCGCAAGGCCGCGCACGCGGCTGGCGAGGTCCGGGTCGTGTGCGAGGTAGTTGTCCCAGAGTTGGCGGTGCCGCAACTCGGGAATGCGGTACAGGCCATGTCCGCGTCTGCTGCCCAGCGCATCGCCCAGTGATGACTGGCTGGCCGCGATGCCCAGGAGTAGCGATTCGGCGCAGGGGTTTTGGCGATCCAGATAAACCAGGGTGGGGCGGATTACGTGGCGGCATAATTCTATGGCTGCAATACCCATAATACAGTCAGCTCGCTAGATAATGACCAGCGGACCCTGATGCGTGGCAGCGGTGAATCGGACAGGGCCCACTGGAAGCAGCCCAGGGCCGCTTGAGTTGAAGTGTAGTCTCATAATTGGAATGTAAAATTATGTTTTACATCGTTTTAGGATTTGCACCCGGCGCTATAGATCGGTTGGCGATTAGATGGGGCGCGCAGAAACAAAAAAGCCCTGCTTTGACGGCAGGGCTTTGGTAGCGGCTTTTGGCTTCAGGCCGTCAGGGCCTGGCGGGTCCGCTCGATCACGGCCTGCAGCGGTTCGGCGCTGGAGTACTGATCGGGGTAAAGGCGTTCGCTGTGGCGGGCAATACCGTGTTCATTGACGATGGTAAAGCTGAAGGAGTCTTTGCGGGCTGCCATGATCAGGCAGTCCATTGGAGCGAAAGCGTGGGTGAGGGTGCGGATGGCATCCTGAGTCTGGATATGAGTAGTCATCATTGAAAGTGTTTCCTGAAACGACACGGAACAATACCGTGCATCAATAAGAGCTCCAGTAAACGCGGGCTGGCTTGAATGTCGAAGCGGGCCGGGCGAAGAACCTGACTGGAACAAGGCCGTCAGTTGAAGCGCGCTTTATCGTATGGCGCCCTGGCTGACAGGTAGGTACTTAGGAGGGCAGGCAACACAACAGGAGCAAAGGTTCGACGCTCGGGGTGCAGATCCTGATCAATTGCAGGCTGGTCAATGCAGGCCATGATTGCGCTTTGCCCTTTGTGGGCCATGTTGCGCAGGACATGTCTGGAAACCATCGAGTTGGTCGATCCCTTGTTGTCGACACCGCTTCCATATGGATTGGCGCTTGTCGGGGGACTTATCGACCGGAATTGATTTTCAGCTTGGTACTAACGGCGACAACACTAATGCAATATCCGGAAAAATGAAAGGGATATTTACAAATATTTTTTCTTGTCGGGTGGTTTGTCCGGGGGACGTAAAATCCACTTGTTCACATTAGCGGCACAAGCTGCCACATCACTGTCACATACGGCCCTAAGAGTTTGATTTACTGTGGTGAATTATTAAGTCAATGAAAAACATCGCTTTTTTTACTGGTGAAAAAATCGTCAGTTTGAGCGCAGCCCCCGTTCTGTATGGGTTTGCGGAGGTTAAAGGGGGGTTGTCCACTGAGTTATCCACAGCTTCTGTGGATTGTCCCGTCATATCAGGCGGTTATATGCAGGGTTTACCTTGCACTAAAAGAGAGTAGAGTTATGTCCCCCGATTTTCCCCGCAATGCCTATCATGCCTGCCTTGAGTCGCTGCCTCTGTCGCGCAGACGTTTCTGAATCTTCTTTTGTTCACAATGCCGCAGGCAATGATCCGGCATGTAGGGAGTCGTTATGACTTTGGACCTGAACAGCCTGTTGCTGGGGCTTGGTGTGGCGGCGCTGCCTTTGCTGGCGTGGGTCTGGCAGTTGCAGCGGCGTCTGGCGCGTCAGCAGGCCGACACGGCATTGCTCGATGAGCGCCTGAGCATGGCGCAGATGGCTCAGGATGGCCTCAACGCCCAACTGGACGCCAGCCGCGACGAGATCAGCGACCTGAGCCAGGCCAACGCTGCCCGTCAGGCCGATCTGGCTGCGGTGCGCCGCGAAGTCGAGCTGCTGCGTCTGGAATGCGATAACGGCCGTGATGCCGCCCATGGCTGGAACCTTGAGCGGGCCAGCAAGGAAAACGAGCTGCGCCGTCTGGATGCCCAGTGCGCCGCCTTGAATGCCGAGTTGCGTGAACAGCAGGAAAGCCATCAGCAACGCTTGAGCGATCTCCAGGGTTCGCGTGATGAATTGCGCGCCCAGTTTGCCGAACTGGCAGGCAAGATTTTTGATGAGCGTGAGCAGCGTTTCGCTGAAACCAGTCAGCAGCAGTTGGGGCAACTGCTCAATCCTCTGAAGGAGCGCATCCAGTCATTCGAGAAGCGCGTGGAGGAGAGCTACCAGAGCGAAGCCCGCGAACGGTTTTCCCTGGGCAAGGAGCTGGAGCGCCTGCAGCAATTGAACCTGCGCCTGAGCGATGAAGCGACCAACCTGACTCGCGCCCTCAAGGGCCAGAAAACCCAGGGCAACTGGGGTGAGCTGATTCTGGAGCGGGTGCTGGAGCATGCCGGGCTTGAGAAAGGGCGCGAATACCAGACCCAGGTCAGCCTCAAGGGGCCGGACGGCGAACGCTTCCAGCCGGATGTTCTGATCATGCTGCCAGGGGACAAGCAGGTTGTAGTGGACGCCAAGGTCAGTCTGACGGCCTACCAGCAATATGTGTCGGCGGCCGACGAGGTGATCGGTCAGGCGGCCTTGAAGCAGCATGTACTGTCCTTGCGCAATCACGTAAAAGGCTTGTCCGGCAAGGATTACAAGCGTCTTGAAGGGCTGCACAGCCTGGATTTCGTTTTGCTGTTCGTACCTATAGAAGCGGCGTTTTCGGCGGCTTTGCAGGCTGAGCCCAATCTGTTTCAGGAAGCGTTCGACCGTAATATCGTGATTGTCAGCCCGACGACGCTGCTTGCCACTTTGCGGGTTATCGACAGCCTGTGGAAGCAGGAGCGCCAGAGCCAGAACGCCCGTGAGATTGCGGAGCGGGCAGGGTGGCTGTACGACAAGTTCGTGTTGTTCATTCAGGATCTGGATGAAGTAGGCAGTCGCTTGCAACAACTTGATAAAGCTTATTCTGCTGCTCGTAACAAATTAACGGATGGTCGCGGTAATCTGGTCAGCCGCAGCGAACAGCTCAAGCTGCTGGGCGCGCGGGCCAGCAAAAACCTGCCGCCTGATTTGCTTGAGCGGGCCATGACGGACGAAGATGGCGTGCTGCGTTTACCTGAATAGTCGAGGTCGCGGCAGTGCAAAGCCGTCTGTCGTAAAGACTAGAAGGAAACGCGCAGAGGTGTCACATTGATTCCATCGGGAAAAATGTTTTCCGAGATGCTCTGCTAAATTAAAACTTGCTTCTATGATCAGTATTAGCAATCGGTGCATTGCCTGTTGCCCGGTTTTCCCTCAAGGGGGCGTTATGAATAGCAAATTGCAAGACTGGCTCCATGATCTGGGTGTTGCGCTGGGTTTGATTGAACGGCCCAAACTGCAACCTATACCTGTGCGCGCCGAGGACGAGCGTCGCCGCCCACGTCGATAAGCCTTGGTTGACCGCTGTCGGTCACCTGTATTGGCGCTCCATCCGAGCGGGACGCAAGGCCGTGTCCCGTTATCTGTTTTCAATTGTCTTTTTCCTGCCGCTATACCTGGCGCATCAGTACGATCAGATCCACCACCACGGGCAGCGACAGATGCTCGGGTTTGTGGATGGCGCGTTCTCTTATGGAGGCCGGGAACGCGAATCCGAACTCTTCTTCCAGACGCCCGAAAAGCTCGTTGATGTCCTGCTCATCCAGCACGAGATCCTCGAAGGCCACATCGTCGCGCAGCGCGGATTTGTCCACCAGAATGACTCCCAGAACGTCGAGAACCCTTTGGTTGATGTCCTCGCGATTCATGGAAGCCCCGGATTTTAATCATGTCAGGATTACGGGAACTTCGGATAAACCAGCCCTCGGTTTCAGGCTAGCTGAAGTTTGCTGGCGGCCTGTGCAGGGCGACGGGTGCCCGATAGCGGGTTCAGGCCGCTCGGGTGATCGGCTAGACTGCGCGCCTTGTCTGCAATTAAAGAGAAAACCATGTCCCGTGCTCGCTGCGAGCGCTGCCTGCGGCCTGACAACCACTGTCTTTGCGCCTTGATTCCACAACTGGACAGCCGCACCCGCGTGTTGCTGCTGCAACATCCCAGTGAAGTCAGTCACGCCTTGAATACTGCACGTCTGGCTGCCCTTGGGCTGGTCAATGCGCAACTTGTGGTGGGTGAAGTGTTCGAGGATCTGGACGCGCTGCTGAATCAGCCCGGTTATCAGGCACGCCTGTTGTTTCCGGGCGAAGATGCGCAAGCGTTGAAGACCTATGCCGATCAGGATCAGCCCCTGCTGCTGGTGGTTCCGGATGGCACCTGGCGCAAGGCGAGAAAGCTGCTGCATCTCAACCCGTTGTTGGCCGCGTTGCCCAGAGTGACATTGGGCTCTGCTCCGGTTTCACGTTATCGCCTGCGCAAGGCACCGGGACCAGATGCGTTGTCGACGCTTGAGGCGATTACTCACGCCTTGCAAACCCTTGAGCCCGGGCACTCTTTCACCGCACTGCTGCGGCCTTTCGATGCCTTGATCGAAGGGCAGATCAAAGCCATGGGCCATGAGACTTATCAGCGCAATCACAGCGAAAATTAAAACAATTGGGACCGTTATGCGTCTCCAGCTGTATCTGTGAGCAGCGCCAATCTGTGCCTAGACTGATAACTCTGCTTTGTCTGATCCGGGATGACCGATGCACATTTCTTCTGGCCGCTGGGTGTATGGTCTTTGTCTTGCCCTGTTGACCGCTTTTCTCTGGGGCATCCTGCCCGTCAAGCTCAAACAAGTGCTGCAAGTGATGGATCCGGTGACGGTGACCTGGTTCCGTCTGCTGGTATCCGGCGTCCTGCTCTTTATATGGCTGGCTTCGGTCAAGCGCTTGCCGAGCTTCAAGGTGCTTGGGGTCAAAGGCAGGATTCTGGTGGCGCTGGCAGTGTTTGGCCTGGTGGGCAACTATGTGCTGTATCTGGTGGGGTTACGTCTGTTGAGCCCCGGCACTACGCAGTTGATGATCCAGACCGGCCCTATTCTGCTGTTGCTCGGCAGTATCTTTCTGTTCAAGGAGCGATTCAGTCTTGGGCAGGGCATTGGTCTGCTTGTGCTGTTGACCGGTTTTGGCCTGTTCTTCAATGAGCGTCTGGTGGAGCTTTTCACCTCATTGAGCGATTACACCGCCGGTGTGCTGATCGTCTTTCTGGCTGCGGTGGTCTGGACTTTCTATGGCCTGAGCCAGAAGCAATTGTTGACGGTGTGGAACTCGTTGCAGGTCATGATGGTGATCTACCTGTTCTGCGCGCTGCTGATCACGCCTTGGGCGCATCCGATGGAGGCTTTGCAGTTGAGCCCGTTGCAGGGCTGGCTATTACTGGGTTGCTGCCTGAACACGCTGGTGGCCTATGGCGCATTTGCCGAGGCTTTGGCGCACTGGGAAGCTTCGCGTGTCAGCGCAACCCTGGCCATTACACCGCTGGTGACCCTGGCTGCGGTGGCTTTTGCCGCATGGTTGTGGCCGGACTATGTGCAGGCCGAAGAAATCAATGCGTTGGGGTATGGCGGGGCAGTGCTGGTGGTGCTGGGCTCGGCCCTGACCGCCCTTGGGCCGTCGTTGCTGGCCGGTTTGAAGGCTCGCAAACAACGCTTGGCCAGCCCGTAGGAGCGAATTCATTCGCGAATGAATTCGCTCCTACGGGCTGAGAGGGTTAGCGTTTTCCCAGTTCTTCTGCTTGCGTCAGCCATTGCTGACGCTGTTCTTCGGTGGAAGTGCGGATCGGGGCGAATTCGGTCAGGCGTTTTGTTCTGATTCCGCAGAAGGCCAGGATCGTACGAATCATCTGACGATGTGCCGGTGCGCCGTAGATCCAGCGGAAGTAGCGGGGCGGGGTGTCCAGGGTTGACAGCAGCTCAGCGGTCTTGCCCTTGAGCAGTTCGTTGGACGGGTGTCTACGGCCGTGGGTCCTGAAGGCGAAACCGGGCATGAACACCCGGTCGAAGAAACCACTCAGCAAGGCTGGCAGACCACCCCAGGAAACCGGGTAGACGAAGACAAGATGCTCGGCCCAGTGGATCTGGCGCTGGGCTTCGAGCAGGTCGTGTTCCAGGTTCTGACTCTGCTCGTAGCCGTTATGCAGGATCGGATCGAAGTCCAGCTCGCTGAGCTTGAGCATCCTCACCACATGACCTTTGCTGCGTGCTCCCTGCGAGTAGGCATCACCCAGAGCGTGGCAGAAACTGACGGTCTTCGGTGTGCCGTAAATCATCAGGATACGTTTCCCACTGCCTTCCAGGGGTGTTGCACCACTCTTTGGGTCAGCCATTGCTACCCGCCTCCAGCATTTTTTCCGGTCGGACCCAGGCGTCGAACTGCTCGTCGGTGAGATAGCCCAGGGCAAGGGCGGCTTCACGCAAGGTCAGCCCTTCGCTGTAGGCTTTCTTGGCGATCTGCGCCGACTTGTCGTAACCGATATGGGGGTTGAGAGCGGTGACCAGCATCAGGCCTCGCTCCAGGTGTTCGGCCATTTTTGCGGCATCGGGTTCCAGGCCGGCGATGCAGTGCTCGTTGAAGTTGCGGCATCCGTCGGCCAGCAGCCGGATCGACTGCAGCAGGTTATGAATGATGACCGGCTTGTACACGTTCAGTTGCAGATGGCCCTGGCTGGCGGCGAAACCGATGGTTACGTCGTTGCCCATGACCTGGCAGGCCAGCATCGACAGCGCCTCGCATTGGGTCGGGTTGACTTTGCCCGGCATGATCGAGCTTCCCGGTTCGTTGGCTGGCAGCCGGACTTCTGCCAGCCCGGCGCGTGGGCCGGAGCCCAGCAGGCGCAGGTCATTGGCGATTTTCATCAAGGCCACGGCCAGGGTCTTGAGCGCCCCTGACAAGGCTGTGAGTGGTTCATGGCCCGCCAGCGCGGCGAACTTGTTGGGTGCCGTGACGAACGGCAGTCCTGACAGGGCCGCCAGTTCCGCAGCCACGGCCTCGGCGAAGCCTTTGGGAGCATTCAGCCCGGTGCCCACGGCGGTGCCGCCCTGAGCCAGTTCGAAGACCGCAGGCAAGGTGGCGCGAATGGCTTTCTGGGCGTAATCCAGTTGCGCAACGAAGCCCGAAAGCTCCTGGCCGAAGGTGATCGGTGTGGCATCCATCATGTGGGTGCGGCCGGTTTTCACCAGTTTGATGTGCCGTGCCGACTGCTCGGCAAGGCCATTGGACAGCTCGGCGATTGCGGGCAGCAATTGCTCCTTGACCGCTTGTGCCGCCGCGATGTGCATGGCTGTCGGGAAGCAGTCATTGGAACTCTGTGAGCGGTTGACGTGATCGTTGGGATGCACCGGGCTCTTGCCGCCACGGCCCTGGCCAGCCAGTTCGTTGGCGCGTCCGGCAATCACTTCGTTGACGTTCATGTTGCTTTGCGTGCCGCTGCCGGTCTGCCAGACCACCAGCGGAAACTGGGCGTCATGTTGACCGTCGAGCACTTCGTTGGCGGCCTGCTCGATGAGCCGGGCGATATCGGCAGGCAGGTCGCCATTGCGATCATTGACCCGGGCGGCGGCTTTCTTGATCAGGGTCAGGGCATGCAGCACGGCAAGCGGCATGGACTGGTCGCCAATCGCAAAGTTGATCAGCGACCGTTGGGTCTGTGCACCCCAGTAAGCGTCTTCAGGGACTTCTATCGGGCCAATGCTGTCAGTTTCTGTACGGCTCACTGGTCTTACTCCTTTAAGGTGCGTAAGGGTTAGGTGCCTTTAATTCTTCAGGGTTCCCATACGGTCTGTGTTAGCGGGTTTTCAACCACTGAGTTAAGCGGGGGTTGAGCCAAAAGCGAACATAAGCGCAGAATGGTCGGCCTTGAGGTCATGCCTCGTTTGTCAGATTAAGGAAATTCGATGACCCGTCTTCGTGCCATCTGTACTGCGGTAGCCCTGGTTTGTGCCAGCGGTCAGGTTCTCGCCGACACCGCCAGCCACAATGCCAGTGCCGAAACCTTCCTCAAGCTTGCCAACGCTGACAAGCTGGGTGCTCCGGTATACGCGCAGGTCCAGCAGATGTTTGCCCAGCGTTTCGCTGAAACCAAGGCCCCTGCATCGAAAAAGGCCCTGCTGGAAACCTATCAGGCCAAGGCCAACGCCGCTGTTGATCAGGCAATCGGCTGGAACAAGCTCAAGCCGGACATGGTCAAGCTCTACACCGCCAACTTCACCGAAAGCGAGTTGAAGGATCTGGTCGTGTTCTACCAGTCGCCACTGGGCAAGAAAGTCATGTCCAAAATGCCTGAGCTGGCTCAGCAATCGGCTCAACTGACCCAGAGCAAGCTGGAAAGCGCCGTGCCGGTGGTCAACAAGCTGCTCGCCGATATGACCGCCGAGCTGGAGCCTGCCAAAGCCGCAGCCCCGGCTGCGCCCAAGAAACCCTGACAGGCGAGCCTCGTCATGACTATGCAACAACGAATCGAGTCGACGCTTGCGCTGCTTCAACCGCAGCACTTGCAAGTGCTCGACGAGAGCCACATGCACAGCCGTGGCCAGCAGACGCACTACAAGGCCATTCTGGTCAGCGAGCAGTTTGCAGGCCTGAACTCGGTCAAGCGGCATCAGAAGGTCTACGCCACGCTGGGTAGCCTGATGGGCGAGTTTCACGCCTTGGCGTTGCATACCTACACGCCTGAGGAATGGGCAAAGGTCGGCGCGGCACCCGCTTCGCCAACCTGTGCCGGTGGTCACTGACCTGAGCTCTGGGGTCTGCCCCGAAGCAATATCCTGATAACGCCTGTTTTGCTAGAATCCGCACCGCGCCGCAAGGCCGGTGCGTTTTTCGTTCTGATTTTTTTTGCCCGGTAGGCCCTTTACGAGGGTCACCACCTGGAGAGATACATGACACAAGAGCCGATGACTCAGCCGATCGTCGTAGCTGCGCTATACAAATTCGTGACCCTCAGCGATTACGTTGCCCTGCGTGAGCCTCTGTTGCAGGCCATGATCGCCAATGGCGTCAAGGGCACTCTGCTGATCGCTGAGGAAGGCATCAACGGTACGGTTTCCGGTAGCCGTGAAGGCATCGATGGCCTGCTCGCCTGGTTGAAGAACGATCCGCGCATGGTCGATATCGATCACAAGGAATCGTTCTGCGACGAGCAGCCGTTCTATCGCACCAAGGTCAAGCTCAAGAAAGAGATCGTGACCCTGGGCGTCGAAGGTGTGGACCCCAACAAGAGCGTCGGCACTTATGTCGAGCCCAAGGACTGGAACGCCCTGATCACCGATCCTGAAGTGCTGCTGATCGATACCCGCAACGACTACGAAGTGTCCATCGGCACCTTCGAGGGCGCCATCGACCCCAAGACCACCAGCTTTCGCGAGTTTCCCGAGTACATCAAGGAGCACTTCGATCCGGCCGTCCACAAGAAGGTCGCCATGTTCTGCACCGGCGGTATTCGTTGCGAAAAGGCGTCGAGCTATATGCTGGGCGAGGGTTTCGAGGAGGTCTATCACCTCAAGGGCGGGATTCTCAAATACCTGGAAGAAGTCCCTCAGGAAGAGAGCAAGTGGAGTGGCGACTGCTTTGTGTTCGATAACCGTGTCACGGTGCGTCACGACCTGAGCGAAGGCGACTACGATCAATGTCATGCCTGCCGCACTCCGATCAGTGCCGAAGATCGCGCCAGCGAGCATTATTCGCCGGGTGTCAGTTGCCCGCACTGCTGGGACAGCCTGAGCGAAAAGACTCGCCGCAGCGCCATTGACCGGCAGAAGCAGATCGAGCTGGCAAAAGCCCGTAATCAGCCGCACCCGATTGGTCACAACTACCGTTCGCAATCCGAGGCCTGAGCCATGTCCTCCCGCCTGATCTACGTAATGGACCCTATGTGTTCGTGGTGCTGGGGTTTCGCTCCGGTGGCCGAGGCACTTGTAGTACAGGCACAGGCGGGCGGCGTGCCGCTGCATCTGGTCATGGGTGGTTTGCGCTCCGGCACCACTGCGCTGGACGCTTCCACGCGGCGCTACATCCTTGAACACTGGGATGCGGTAGAGAAAGCCACCGGGCAGCCATTTCGTCTGGAAGGTGCCTTGCCGGAGGGTTTCGTCTACGACACCACGCCCGCCTGCCGGGCCGTGACCGCTGCCCGCCATCTTGATCCCCGAGGGGCGTGGGCGCTGGTCAAACTGATTCAGCAGGCGTTTTACACGCAAGGGCGCGATGTCACTCATGCACCGCTGCTGGTCGAACTGGCCGAGCAGGCGGGACTGGCCCGTCAGCCGTTCGCGGACGCTTTTGACAGCGTTGAGCAGCGAGTGGCCACGACGTCCGACTTTGCCTGGGTGCAGGGGCTTGGCATTGCCGGTTTTCCGACCCTGCTCGCCGAGCACAACGGGCAGTTCGCGTTGCTGACCAATGGTTATCAGCCCCTGAGCGAACTGGCGCCACTGCTCGGGCGATGGCTGGAGCGTGCAGCCAGTGCATGAAGAGCCTTCTTCCCGGCAGCCGGAATCTCCCGGCGACAGATTGAGCTGGGCCGAGATCCGGCGGCTGGCATTGCGTCACAAGAAAGCCCTCTGGATCGCCAACGGTGTGGCCGTGCTGGCGACGCTGTGCAGCGTGCCGATTCCATTGCTCCTGCCATTGCTGGTGGACGAAGTGCTGCTGGGGCGTGGTGATGCTGCGCTGAAAATCATGGACCATGCCTTGCCCGACAGCCTGCAGAAGGCGGTGGGCTACATCGGTCTGATGCTGGTGCTGACCCTGGTCCTGCGGCTTGGCGCCTTGCTGTTCAATGTCCTGCAGGCGCGGTTGTTCGCGCGTCTGGCCAAGGACATTGTCTACCGTATCCGCCTGCGCCTGATCGAGCGCCTCCAGCGTATTTCCCTGCGCGAGTATGAAAGCCTGGGCAGTGGCATGGTGACCACGCATCTGGTCACTGATCTGGACACGCTGGACAAGTTCGTCGGCGAAACCCTCAGCCGTTTCCTCGTGGCGACCCTGACTCTGGCGGGGACGGCTGGCATTCTGATGTGGATGCACTGGAAGCTGGCGCTGCTGATCATGCTGTTCAATCCGCTGGTGATCTTTGCCACCGTGCGGCTGGGCAAGCGGGTCAAACACCTCAAAAAGCTGGAGAACGACAGTACTTCGCGCTTTACCCAGGCCTTGAGCGAAACCCTGGATGCCATTCAGGAAGTGCGGGCGGGCAATCGGCAGGGCTTTTTCCTGGGGCGCCTGGGTCAGCGTGCCCGGGAAGTGCGCGATTACGCCGTGAACTCCCAGTGGAAAAGCGATGCCTCTGGCCGGGCCAGTGGCCTGCTGTTTCAGTTCGGCATCGATATTTTCCGGGCTGCGGCGATGCTGACAGTGCTGTTCTCGGATCTTTCCATTGGCCAGATGCTCGCGGTATTCAGTTACCTGTGGTTCATGATCGCGCCGGTGGAGCAATTGTTGAACCTGCAATACGCCTATTACGCGGCGGGCGGGGCGCTCACCCGTATCAATGAACTGCTGGCCCGTGAAGACGAGCCGCAATACCCCGGTGTTGTCGACCCTTTCAAGGGCCGGGAAACCGTTGGCATAGAAGTGCGTGGTCTGAGTTTCGGCTATGGCGAAGACCTGGTGCTGGATCAGTTGAACCTGTCGATTGCGCCCGGTGAAAAGGTCGCGATTGTCGGTGCCAGCGGTGGGGGTAAAAGTACCCTGGTGCAACTGCTGCTGGGGTTGTACAGCGCGCAGACCGGCACCATTCGTTTTGGTGGTTCCACCCTGCAGGAGATCGGTCTGGAGCGTGTGCGGGAACAGGTGGCGGTGGTGCTGCAACACCCGGCACTGTTCAACGATTCCATACGCGCCAACCTGACCATGGGGCGCGATTGCACGGACGAAGCCTGCTGGGCGGCGCTGGAAGTTGCTCAGCTTGAGTCGACCATCCGCCTGCTGCCCGATGGCCTGGACAGCATTGTCGGGCGTTCCGGGGTGCGTTTGTCCGGCGGGCAGCGTCAGCGCCTGGCCATTGCGCGCATGGTGCTGTCGGACCCCAAAGTCGTCATTCTGGACGAGGCGACTTCAGCGCTGGATGCGGCCACCGAATACAATCTGCATCAGGCGCTGGCACTCTTTCTGCGCAGCCGCACGACCCTGATCATCGCTCATCGCCTGTCTGCGGTAAAACAGGCCGACCGGGTCCTGGTATTCGACGGCGGGCGTATTGCCGAGGAAGGGGATCACCAGCAACTGATCGCCGAGGGCGGGCTCTACGCCAAGCTGTATGGGTATCTGCAGCAGGTCTGATTGCAGTGCCGACTGATCACGCCAGCTTTGTGCGCAATGTTGCACCTTGTATAAAAACCGAGAAAATCACTCGTCTCTCTTGTTGGATTTAGCCTAGTCTCTGATCAGGACGTTCAATCAGTCATGTGGTGAAGTGAACCCATGAAGCAGCCGCGGTCTCTCTCAAAGCCTCGTCTTTTGGGCATTGTGTGGCCTTTTGTTGCCGTCGCGCTTTTTCAGGCGCTGCTCGGATGCGTGAGCCTTTACACCTTGTCTGCCGTACGCAGCTATGTCGTTGGCGAAAGCCTCTGGTCAAAGGGCCAGAAGGACGCCATTCATTACCTGGGGCTTTATGTCGACAGTCATGATGAGCGCGACTTTGCCAGGTACCAGCAGGCTATTGCCATTCCCCAGGGCGGTCATGCCCTGCGCCAGGTGCTGAACCAGCCCGATCCCTCGTTGACGGATGCCAGAGAAGCCATTCTTCAGGGCGGTAACCACCCCGATGATGTCGGCGGCATCATCTGGCTGTACCGCAACTTCCATGACTTCAGTTACATGGAAAAGGCCATCTACTGGTGGAACATCGGCGATGACTATCTTGCCCGGCTCGATGAGCTGGCCCGCACGATTCGCAACCGGGTCGTCGAAGGTGCGGTGAGCCCGGATGAATCCTTGCAATGGCACGCCCGGATCAATGCAATCAATGAAGCGGTAACCCCTGTTGCCAAGGCTTTCAGCGATGCGCTGGGAGAGGGTTCGAGATTCATTCTATGGCTGCTGCTGATCATCAATCCCGTCACGGCCCTGGTACTGATCCTTCTGGCACTGTTACGTGCGCGCAAGCTGCTCGAACAGCGCCATGTCTTTGCCCATGCGCTGCAACTGGAGAAGGATCGTGCGCAGATCACGCTGGAGTCCATCGGTGACGGGGTTATCTCCACGGACGTCAGCGGTGCGATCGTTTACATGAACGCAGCAGCAGAAGGGCTGACTCACTGGCGCAACAGCCAGGCGATCGGGCTGCCGCTGGCTGCGCTGTTCAATCTGCTGGACGAAAACGACCACAAGGACAGCCTGACGCTGATGGAACATATCCTCAGCGGCAGGTTCAAGGGCGGCAGCGTGCACTGCAAGCTGATCCAGCGTCTGGATGGCAGCACGGTGATGGTCAATCTGGTCGGTTCGCCGATCTACAGCGACGGGGCAGTCAGTGGCGCGGTGCTGGTGTTGCACGATATGACTCAGGAAAGCCAGCACCTGGCCAACCTTTCCTGGCAGGCCGCCCATGATGCACTGACCGGCCTGGTCAACCGGAGCGAGTTCGAGTATCGCCTGGAGCAGTTGCTCACGGATTCCGAATCCTCGAATGAAAGCCATTGCCTGATGTTTCTGGATCTGGACCAGTTCAAGCTGATCAATGACACCAATGGCCACGCAGCAGGCGACGAACTGCTCCGGCATCTGTGCCGGATGTTGCCTCAGGGGATTCGTGAAGGGGACACCCTCGCCCGCTTGGGGGGCGACGAGTTCGGTATTCTGCTGTGTAATTGTGCGCCGCAGACAGCCCTGGAAATCGCCGAGAGCCTGCGCAAGATGGTGCAGAGCATGCATTTCGTCTGGAAAGGGCGGCCCTTTGTCACGACGATCAGTATTGGTCTGGTGCATATAGGCGATGCGCCGACCACGCTGGAGGCCTCCCTTCGAGCGGCGGATATGGCGTGCTACATGGCCAAGGAAAAGGGCCGCAACCGGGTTCAGGTCTATCACCCGGACGATTCGCAGCTCTCCACGCGCTCCGGTGAAATGGCCTGGATCCAGCGCCTGCACATGGCCCTGGGTGAGAACCGTTTCTGCCTGTATACCCAGGAAATTGCACCGCTTCACCAGCCTGATGACGGGGTGAGGCATGTCGAGATCCTGTTGCGCCTGCGCGACGAATCGGGGCGGATGGTTTCACCGGACAGCTTCATACCGGCAGCAGAGCGTTATGGCTTGATGACAACACTTGATCGCTGGGTTGTGCAGAATGTCTTTCAGGTCATTGCGCAGTGCATGAACGACCCGAGGCACCAGATGCCCCAGGCGATCTGTGCCATCAATCTGTCTGGTTCCAGTATTGGTGATGAGGCCTTTCTGGATTACCTGAAGCTGCAGTTCCGGGCGTATGGTGTTTCCCCGAGCATGATCTGTTTCGAGGTGACCGAAACCAGTGCGATTGCAGACCTGGGCAGCGCCATCCGTTTCATGAATGAACTCAAGGCTCTGGGTTGTCTGTTCTCCCTTGATGACTTCTGCTCTGGTATGTCCTCCTTTGCCTACCTGAAACATCTTCCGGTCGATTTTCTGAAGATCGATGGTAGTTTTGTAAAGGATATGCTCGACAATCCGATCAATCGTGCCATGGTCGATGTCATCAATCATATTGGTCACGTCATGGGCAAGAAAACCATTGCCGAGTTTGTTGAAACCCCGCAGATTGAGTCTGCTCTGCAGGAAATAGGTGTGGATTTTGCACAGGGGTACTTGATAGCTCGTCCAGAGTTATTGACGTGTGAAAGCCTGTACACCCAGCCTGCACGCCCGGCCTCCGTGATGGCCGAGGCACATGGGTATCAAGCCAATTCGGTACAACCAACAAAAAAGGGAGCCGCACAGTGATCGACACTTTCAATAGAACCGGTCCGCTCATGGAAGCCAGCAGTTATCCGGCATGGGCGCAACAGTTGATCAAGGATTGCAGTGCCGCCAAGGCTCGTGTGGTCGAACACGAGCTGTATCAGAAAATGCGTGATGGGCGCCTGAGCCCACAGGTCATGCGCCATTACTTGATTGGCGGCTGGCCGGTGGTTGAGCAGTTTGCTGTCTACATGGCCAAGAACCTGACCAAGACCCGTTTCGGCCGCCATCCTGGGGAGGACATGGCGCGTCGCTGGCTGATGCGCAATATCCGCGTCGAACTCAACCATGCAGATTATTGGGTGAACTGGTGTGCCGCCCATGGTGTGAGTGTCGATGACCTGCACGCCCAGCGCGTGGCGCCCGAGCTGCATGCCTTGAGCCACTGGTGCTGGCAGACCAGCTCTTCGGATTCCCTGGCCGTGGCCATGGCCGCCACCAACTATGCCATCGAAGGTGCAACGGGTGAGTGGGCGGCAGTCGTCTGTTCCAGTGATGTCTACGCCGAAGGCTTCCCCGGCGAAACCCGCAAGCGCGCCATGAAATGGCTGAAGATGCACGCTCAGTATGATGATGCGCACCCATGGGAAGCGCTGGAGATCATTTGCACCCTGGCGGGCAATAACCCCAGCGTGCAGCTACAGACCGAATTGCGTCAGGCGACCACCAAGAGCTATGACTACATGTATCTGTTTCTTGAAAGCTGCATGCAGCTGGACAAGGTCAAGCCTTCGCGGGAACGTGCGGCAGCGGTCGGGGCCTGATCACGCTCTGGGCAGGAGTGAGTTCCTGGTGATGGCTGCGGCCTTTCGCGAATGAATTCGCTCCTGCAGCATCATTTTTTGTGGGAGCGACTTCAGTCGCGAAGAAGCTCTCACTTAACCCGCCATGTTCAGGCGATTGCGGCCTTCGCGTTTGGCAACATACAAGGCATTGTCGGCGCGGCGCAGCAGGCTGTCGGCCGATTCTGCCGGCAGCAGCGTCGAGCAGCCCAGGCTGATGGTGGTGTTGAGCACGGTATTGCTTTCGTGGAACTTCAGTTCCAGCACCGCCTGGCGCAGACGTTCACCGATCATGGCCGCACACTCGCGATCCGTGTTGGCAAGCACGACCACAAACTCTTCCCCGCCATACCTGAACATCCGGTCTACGCTGCGCAACTGAGTCTTGAGCGTATGGGCAATGGTGCGCAGCACCTCGTCGCCGGTCTTGTGGCCGAAGTTGTCGTTGACGTTCTTGAAGTAATCGATATCCAGCATCAGCAAGGAAAGCGGCTGTTTCTGGCGGTGCGACACTTCGATTTCCAGCATCAGGTTCTGGTCCATCGCGATCCGGTTGCCGGTATTGGTCAGCGGGTCGCGCAGTGCGCTTTGCATGGCAATGCGATACAGCAGCGCATTTTTCATGGGGTAGAGCAGGCAGATGATCAGTGACTCAAGCTCGCCCAGTTCCTGCTCGCTGAATGCCGTGTCGCGCTGGAATTCCAGATTCCCCAGGCATTCGTTCATGTGGCGCAGTGTGTAACTGGCACTGTGCTCCGCGCTTTGACCCAGTTGCAGGCTCAGGTCACTACGGGAGTGTTCATAGCTCAGGGCGGACAACGGCATGAGGCGTTGAATGCCACGGAAGAACAAGCCAAGAATCTTTTCAGCTTCCAGGCTGCTCTGTAGCTGCTGGCTCAGTTGCTGAATGAGGGTGGGCAGATCAGCAGGAGGAAGAGGGGCCGCCGGTCTATTGCAAGAGCCTTGTCTTTGCAATCTTGCAGTATCGAAATCAATTGTCTTGGGACCGGTCGGAGAACTCATGGCTTCACTCCTCTCACATCGTTGCTGGCTTGTGAGAGGCAGAGCGAAAGTCGTGCCATGTACGGATTTTTAATCTAATTGATTGAATATAAAGGACTATTTAACACGATTAAGAAGTCGGGCAAGGCTGTCCGACGTTTCCTTGACTCGGCATATTCATGAAATAAGCCTGCCGTGACGGATTTCCGTCATGGCAGGCTTTTGTGCCGCCGGCTTTATTGAGCGTTGAAGGCCTGGCCGTTGATGCCCGTGCTGTCTGGGCCCATCAGGTACAGATAGACCGGCATGATTTCCTCGGGCGTCGGGTTGTCCAGAGGGTTTTCAGCAGGGTAGGCCTGGGCTCGCATGCTGGTACGGGTTGCGCCGGGGTTGATGCTGTTGGAGCGCACCGGCGCGACAGTGTCCAGTTCGTCGGCCAGGGTCTGCATCAGGCCTTCGGTGGCGAACTTCGATACGCCATAGGCGCCCCAGTAGGCGCGGCCCTTGCGGCCGACACTGCTGGAGGTGAATACCACCGACGCATCGGCGGCCAGCTTGAGCAGTGGCAGCAGGGTGCTGGTCAGCATGAACGTCGCATTGACGTTGATGTGCATGACCCGCATGAAGTTTTCGCCGGATAACTGCTCAACGGGCGTGCGCGGGCCGATGATCGAGGCGTTGTGCAGCAGACCGTCGAGATGGCCGAATTCGGTTTCGATCATGGCCGCCAGCTCATCGTATTGATGGGGCAGGGCGGTTTCCAGGTTGAATGGAATGACCGCAGGCTGAGGATGACCAGCCGCTTCTATCTCGTCATACACCTGAGTCAGGTTGGCTTCGGTCTTGCCCAGCAGCAACACCGTGGCGCCATGGGCTGCATAGGTCTTTGCTGCCGCAGCACCGATGCCGCGTCCTGCGCCGGTGACCAGGATTACCCGGTCCTTGAGCAGTTCGGGGCGAGCGGAGTAATCGAACATGGGAAACCTCTGTAGCTATTGAGTAAGGCTCAAGTCAGCAACTGCACAGCGCGTTGTCCAGCACCTTGCGCAGGTCCAGCGGGTGATCCACGACCACATCGGCGCCCCAGTGATCGGGGTTGTCGTTGGGATGGATATAGCCGTAACGCACGGCGGCTGTCTTGGTGCCAGCATCGCGACCTGACTCGATGTCACGCAGATCGTCGCCCACGAACAACACGCTGGCCGGGTCCAGATCAAGCTGGCTGCAAGCCAGGATCAGCGGCTCGGGGTGCGGTTTGCTGTAGGTCACATGATCGGGACAGATCAGCAGCGCCGAGCGCTCGGCCAGCCCGAGCTGTTCCATGATCGGCTGGGCGAAGCGCACCGGTTTATTGGTGACAACACCCCAGATCAGGCCGGACTTTTCGATATCGGCCAGCAGTTCCGCCATGCCGTCGAAGAGCTTGCTGTGAACTGCGCAATCACGCTGGTAGCGCTCCAGGAACTCCAGGCGCAGGGCCTCGAAGGCCGGATCCTGAGGGGACATGGCAAAGGTGGCCGCGACCATGGCTTTGGCGCCGCCCGAGATTTCATCGCGAATCAGCTTGTCTGCCACTGCTGGCAAACCGCGATCGGCCAGCATCGCCTGGGAAATGGCGATGAAGTCCGGTGCGGTATCGAGCAATGTGCCGTCCATGTCGAATAGAACCGCTCTCAAGCGCATGCCTCATGCCTCCCGAAGTGTCTGGATCATGTAGTTGACGTCCACATCCGAAGCCAGCTTGTAGTGCTTGGTCAGCGGGTTGTAGGTCAGGCCGATGATGTCCTTGACCTGCAGGCCGGCATCACGGCTCCAGGCACCCAGTTCCGAAGGGCGGATGAATTTCTTGAAGTCATGGGTGCCGCGTGGCAGCAGGCCCATGATGTATTCGGCACCGACAATGGCGAACAGATAGGCCTTGGGGTTGCGGTTGATGGTGGAGAAGAACACCTGGCCGCCGGGCTTGACCATGCGATAGCAGGCGCGGATCACGGAAGACGGGTCCGGCACGTGCTCCAGCATTTCCAGGCAGGTCACCACGTCGAACTGCTCGGGCATTTCTTCAGCCAGGTCTTCGGCGGTGATCTGCCGGTATTCGACGCTCACGCCGGATTCGAGCTGATGCAATTGGGCCACGGCCAATGGCGCTTCGCCCATGTCGATACCGGTCACGGTGGCACCGCGCAGGGCCATGGCCTCGCTGAGAATGCCGCCGCCACAACCGACGTCCAGAACTTTCTTGCCGGCCAGATTGACCCGCTCGTCGATCCAGTTGACCCGAAGCGGATTGATATCGTGCAGCGGCTTGAACTCGCTTTCACGATCCCACCAGCGATGTGCCAGTGCCTCGAATTTGGCGATTTCTGCGCGGTCGACGTTGCTCATGGGAGTTACCTCTTGAACTTGAAATTCGTTTCGAAAGCCCGGCGATCAACAAGCCAGGCCTTCATGTATTCAGTTTGCGCCGCTGATGCGCTTGCCCCAGGCAATGGCGGTTTCGCGTAGCGCCTGTTCATCCATGCGGGTCAGGCGGCGGTTGTCGAGCAATTGCTTGCCTGCCACCCAGACATGGCTCACGCAATCGCGACCGGTGGCATATATAAGCTGTGATACTGGATCATAGATCGGTTGCTGCTCCAGCCTGGAAAGATCGAACGCAACCATGTCCGCCGCCTTGCCGATTTCCAGTGAGCCGGTTTCTGCCTGGATACCCAGGGCGCGTGCGCCATTCAGGGTCGCCATGCGCAAGGCCCGATGGGCATCCAGCGCCGTAGCCGAGCCCGCGACAGCCTTGGCCAGCAGGGCGGCGGTACGGGTTTCGCCCAGCAGGTCCAGGTCATTGTTGCTGGCCGCGCCATCGGTACCGACAGCTACGTTGACACCGGCCTGCCACAAACGCTCCACCGGGCAAAAGCCACTGGCCAGTTTCAGGTTGGATTCCGGGCAATGCAGTACGCTGGAGTTGCTTTCTACCAGTAATGCCAGGTCATCGTCGCTGATTTGCGTCATGTGTACGGCCTGGAAACGCGGGCCCAGCAGGCCGAGACGGTTCAGGCGCGCCAATGGGCGCTCCTGGCGTTGTTCGAGGGCCTGTTCCACCTCGAAGGCGGTTTCATGCACATGCATCTGGATCATGGCGTCGAGTTCGTCGGCAATGACCCGGACCTTTTCCAGGTTTTCGTCGCTGACGGTGTAGGGCGCATGGGGGCCGAAGGCAACCTTGATGCGCGGGTGATGAATCAGGTCGTTGAACAGCTCGACGCCGATATGCAGGGATTCATCGGTGGTTCTGGCGCCAGGGATCGGGAAGTCCAGCACCGGCACGGTGATCTGGGCGCGGATCCCGCTGTTGTGAGCGCGGTCGGCCGCGACCTTGGGGTAGAAGTACATGTCCGAGAAACAGGTGATGCCGCCCTTGATCTGCTCGGCGATGGCCAGATCCGTGCCATCACGAACGAAGTCCTCGGTGACCCATTTGCCCTCGGCCGGCCAGATATGGTCCTGCAGCCAGGTCATCAGCGGCATATCGTCGGCCATGCCGCGGAAAAGGGTCATTGCCGCATGGCCGTGGGTGTTTACAAGGCCGGGAGTGAGCAGCATGCCAGGCAGTTCCTGTACGTGCAGGGCATTCTGCTTCAAGGCTTCGGCCCTCGGGCCAATGTAGGCGATGCAGCCGTCACGGATACCCAGCCCATGCTCCTTGAGTACCACGCCTGCGGGCTCGACCGGCACCAGCCAGGTGGGCAGGAGCAGAAGGTCGAGCGGTGCGGTGGCGTTCGGCATGACAAGGCTTCCAGAGCTTATTGCAGTAATGGCGAAGTATACCCGAGCACCTTCGCGGTCGGCTCGCTATAATCGTCCCCTTTTGATTCCGGGCTGTGGGTTTTCGAGATGGAGTGGGTGGTAATGCGCGATCGGCTATTGGCTGCAGAGAAAGTAAAGGCCATCGATTGGCGAGATGACACTCTGTATCTCCTGGATCAGCGTGTGCTTCCGTTCGAGGAAACCTGGCATGCTTACAGCAGCGCTGCGGCAGTGGCTGAGGCCATTCGCACGATGGTGGTGCGTGGTGCGCCTGCCATCGGTATAGCGGCGGCCTATGGCGTTGTGCTGGGTGCTCGCGCCCGTTTCGCGGCGGGCGGTGACTGGCTGGCGGCGCTTGAAGCGGATTTCTCTCTGCTCGCGGACTCGCGTCCTACGGCCGTCAATCTGTTCTGGGCGCTGAACCGGATGCGCGATCGCCTGCAACGGCTCAAGGAAGGGGATAACCCTCTGACTGTTCTGGAAGCCGAAGCCGTTGCGATTCACCTGAGCGACCGTGAAGCCAACCTGACCATGGCGCAACTGGGTGCGGATCTGATTCGCAAGCATCAGGGCAATCTTCAGGCGGTCCTGACCCATTGCAATACCGGCGCCCTGGCCACGGGCGGCTTTGGCACTGCGCTGGGCGTGATCCGGGCTGCGCATCTGGAAGGCATGATCGAACACGTCTACGCCGATGAAACCCGGCCATGGTTGCAAGGCTCGCGCCTGACGGCCTGGGAGCTGGCCAACGAGGGTATTCCGGTCACTCTCAATGCCGACTCTGCCGCTGCGCACCTGATGCGCACCAAAGGCATCACCTGGGTCATTGTCGGTGCCGACCGCATTACCGCCAATGGCGACGTGGCCAACAAGATCGGCACGTATCAACTGGCAGTCGCGGCCATGCACCATGGTGTGCGCTTCATGGTGGTGGCGCCCAGTTCCACGATCGACATGGACACGGCCAGCGGTGAAGACATCGTCATTGAAGAGCGTGACGGTCGCGAGCTGCTGGAAGTGGGCGGTCATCGGGTGGGTGCTGATGTCGAGGCTTTCAATCCGGTATTCGATGTGACGCCTGCGGACCTGATCGACGCCATCGTGACCGAAAAGGGCATCGTCGAACGGCCGGATACCGCCAAGATGGCCTTGCTCATGAGTCGCAAGCACCTGCATTGATGGTTTTGCGGGCGGCCCGTTTTCAGCGCTTTCAAAGGATAGGAGCGTGACAGCGATTGTGGTAATATCCGGCGGTTTCCAACGGCGCTATCAGTAGTCGCCCTTACTGCGCAGATCCATGGCATAACTCGTTGATTTGTCGTAAGTCGTTGCCTGGCAAATGCCGGCAGCGGCGAGCTTCGTCTATCCCGTATGGATGTACGAGGTTTCACCAGAAAAAGGAATCAGGCTTCTCATGGGCGAACTGGCCAAAGAAATCCTCCCGGTCAATATCGAAGACGAGCTGAAGCAGTCCTACCTCGACTACGCAATGAGCGTAATCGTCGGGCGTGCACTGCCGGATGCGCGCGATGGCTTGAAGCCCGTGCACCGGCGCGTGCTGTACGCAATGAGCGAGCTGGGTAACGACTGGAACAAGCCGTACAAGAAATCCGCTCGTGTGGTTGGTGACGTAATCGGTAAGTACCACCCGCATGGCGATACCGCTGTCTACGACACCATCGTTCGTATGGCACAGCCCTTCTCGCTGCGCTACCTGCTGGTAGACGGTCAGGGCAACTTCGGTTCGGTCGACGGCGACAATGCCGCGGCCATGCGATACACCGAAGTGCGCATGACCAAGCTGGCTCACGAGCTGCTGGCCGACCTGCACAAGGAAACCGTGGACTGGGTGCCCAACTATGACGGCACCGAGCTTATCCCGGCGGTCATGCCCACCCGTATTCCCAACCTGCTGGTCAACGGTTCCAGCGGTATTGCCGTGGGCATGGCGACCAACATTCCGCCGCACAACCTCGGTGAAGTCATCGACGGCTGTCTGGCCCTGATCGACAATCCCGAAGTGACTGTCGATGAGTTGATGCAATACATTCCCGGCCCGGACTTCCCGACGGCGGGGATCATCAACGGCCGTGCCGGCATCATCGAAGCCTATCGCACCGGCCGTGGCCGCATTTATATGCGTGCCCGCTCCATCGTCGAAGACATCGACAAGGTGGGCGGTCGTCAGCAGATCGTCATCACCGAGCTGCCGTACCAGTTGAACAAGGCTCGCCTGATCGAGAAAATCGCCGAGCTGGTAAAAGAGAAGAAGCTCGAAGGTATCACCGAGCTGCGCGACGAGTCCGACAAGGACGGTATGCGCGTGGTCATCGAGTTGCGTCGTGGCGAGGTTCCAGAGGTCATCCTCAACAACCTTTACGCCCAGACCCAGCTGCAAAGCGTATTCGGCATCAACATCGTTGCGTTGATCGACGGTCGTCCGCGGATCCTCAACCTCAAGGATCTGCTGGAAGCATTCGTGCGTCACCGTCGTGAAGTGGTTACCCGCCGTACCGTCTTCGAACTGCGCAAGGCCCGTGAGCGCGGGCATATTCTCGAAGGTCAGGCCGTTGCGCTGTCGAACATCGACCCTGTCATCGCCCTCATCAAGGCTTCGCCGTCTTCGGCCGAAGCCAAGGAAGCACTGATCAGCACGCCCTGGGAATCCAGCGCTGTGGTTGAAATGGTCGAGCGTGCCGGTGCCGATTCCTGCCGTCCTGAGAACCTCGATCCGCAGTACGGTCTGCGTGATGGCAAGTATTTCCTGTCGCCGGAACAGGCGCAGGCGATTCTTGAGTTGCGTCTGCATCGCCTCACCGGTCTTGAGCACGAAAAACTGCTCACCGAGTATCAGGAAATCCTCGGCCAGATCGGCGAGCTGATCCGCATCCTGGGCAGCGCCACGCGCCTGATGGAAGTGATCCGCGAAGAACTGGAACTGATTCGCTCCGAATATGGCGACGTGCGCCGTACCGAGATTCTCGATGCGCGCCTTGACCTGACCCTGGGCGACCTGATCACCGAAGAAGAGCGTGTTGTCACCATTTCCCACGGCGGCTATGCCAAGACCCAGCCATTGGCGGTCTATCAGGCTCAGCGTCGTGGCGGTAAAGGCAAATCGGCTACCGGCATCAAGGATGAGGACTACATTGCTCACCTGCTGGTCGCCAACAGCCACACCACGCTGCTGATGTTCTCCAGCAAGGGCAAGGTCTACTGGCTCAAGACCTACGAGATTCCGGAGGCGTCCCGTGCCGCTCGTGGCCGTCCGCTGGTCAACCTGTTGCCACTGGACGAAGGTGAATACATTACCGCCATGCTGCCGATCGATCTTGAGGCACTGCAGCAGAGTTCGGGGGCCGATGACGAGCTGGAAGATGCCGAAGATTCGGTGATCGAAGGTGAAGTGGTCGAGGCCGAGGAAGTCGAGGAAGAAGATGGCGATACGCCGGAACTGGTTGCAGAGCCAACCGGCGCCTACATCTTCATGGCCACGGCTTTCGGTACGGTCAAGAAGACGCCTCTGGCACAGTTCTCCCGTCCTCGCTCCAGCGGCCTGATTGCCCTGAAGCTCAAGGAAGGCGACACCCTGATTGCCGTTGCGATTACCGACGGTGCCAAGGAAGTCATGCTGTTCTCCGACGCCGGCAAGGTCATCCGTTTTGCCGAGAGCGATGTTCGTCAGATGGGCCGCGGCGCTCGCGGTGTGCGCGGGATGAAGATCGGCAAGGGTCGACTGATTTCCATGCTGATCCCCGAGTCGGGCGCGCAGATTCTCACTGCTTCCGAGCGTGGTTTCGGCAAGCGTACCCTGTTGAGCAAGTTCCCGCGTCGCGGTCGTGGTGGTCAGGGCGTTATCGCAATGGTCACCAAAGGTCGTAACGGTAAGTTGATCGGCGCTGTGCAGGTTCAGGAAGGCGAGGAAATCATGCTGATTTCCGATCAGGGTACGCTGGTGCGCACCCGGGTCGACGAAGTCTCCCGTCTGGATCGCAACACCCAGGGTGTCACCCTGATCAAGCTGGCCACCGACGAAACCCTGGTGGGTCTGGAGCGTGTCCAGGAGCCATCGGAAGTCGAAGATGACGAGCTTGACGGTGAAATCGTGGATGGCGTCGTTGTCGAGGCAGATGATGGCGACGATCTGCAAGTCGATGCCGATGCAGCAGCGGACGATGACGAAACACAAGGCTGAGCGGTAACGTAAATCCGGCAAGGGCTGGCTCGTCTGTGAGTGCGTATGCATTGCAGGCGGGTCGGCCCTTGCGACATTCGGTCAGTAGACCGGAAAAGCAGCGCGTAAGACCCAACGCATTTGACGAGAGTGGATATGAGCAAGCGAGCCTTTAACTTTTGCGCAGGTCCCGCTGCGCTTCCCGAAGCGGTTCTGTTGCGTGCCCAGGCGGAGCTTCTGGACTGGCATGGCAAGGGCCTGTCCGTGATGGAAATGAGCCATCGCAGCGATGAGTTCGTCTCCATTGCCACCAAGGCCGAGCAGGATCTTCGCGACCTGCTGACCATCCCCTCGAACTACAAGGTGCTGTTCCTGCAAGGCGGCGCCAGTCAGCAGTTTGCCCAGATTGCCCTGAACCTGCTGCCGGAAAACGGCAAGGCCGACTACATCGACACCGGCATCTGGTCGCAGAAGGCCATTGAAGAAGCCTCGCGCTACGGTACGGTCAATGTCGCCGCCAGCGCCAAGCCATACGACTATTTCGCCATTCCCGGCCAGAACGAATGGAAGCTGTCCAGGGACGCTGCCTATGTTCACTACGCGCCGAACGAAACCATCGGTGGCCTGGAGTTCGACTGGATTCCGGAAACGGGCGATGTGCCGCTGGTTGCCGACATGTCCTCCGACATTCTTTCCCGTCCGGTGGATGTCTCGCGCTTCGGCATGATCTATGCCGGTGCCCAGAAGAATATCGGCCCGAGCGGCATCGTCGTCGTGATCATTCGCGAAGACCTGCTGGGCCGTGCCCGTGCGCTTTGCCCGACCATGCTCGATTACAAGGTCGCCGCCGACAACGGCTCGATGTACAACACGCCGCCGACCCTGGCCTGGTACCTGTCCGGTCTGGTGTTCGAGTGGCTCAAGGAGCAGGGCGGCGTCGAGGCCATCGGCAAGCTCAATGAAGTCAAAAAGCGCACCCTGTATGACTTCATCGATGCCAGCGAGCTGTACAGCAACCCGATCAACAAGCCTGACCGCTCCTGGATGAACGTGCCGTTCCGTCTGGCCGACGACCGTCTGGACAAGCCGTTCCTGGCAGGTGCCGATGCCAATGGCCTGCTCAACCTCAAGGGTCATCGCTCGGTCGGTGGCATGCGGGCTTCCATCTACAATGCTGTTGACATCAATGCAGTCAATGCGCTGGTGACCTACATGAAAGACTTCGAGAAGGAGCACGGCTGATGTCCGAGCAAGAACTCAAGGCGCTGCGAGTCCGCATCGACAGCCTGGACGAAAAGGTTCTGGAACTGATCAGCGAGCGCGCACGCTGCGCGCAGGAAGTGGCGCGGGTAAAAATGTCCTCGCTGGCGGAAGGCGAAGTGCCTGTGTTCTATCGCCCTGAGCGTGAGGCCCAGGTGCTCAAGCGTGTCATGGACCGCAATCGCGGTCCGCTGAGCAACGAAGAGATGGCGCGTCTGTTTCGCGAAATCATGTCTTCCTGCCTGGCGCTGGAGCAGCCGCTGAAGGTCGCCTATCTGGGCCCGGAAGGGACCTTTACCCAGGCTGCGGCCATGAAGCACTTCGGGCATGCTGTCATCAGCCTGCCTATGGCGGCTATCGATGAAGTGTTCCGTGAAGTGGTTGCCGGTGCCGTGAATTTCGGCGTCGTGCCGGTGGAGAACTCCACCGAAGGTGCGGTCAACCACACCCTCGACAGCTTCCTCGAACATGACATGGTCATCTGTGGCGAAGTCGAGCTGCGCATTCACCACCATTTGCTGGTCGGTGAAAGCACCAAGACCAAAAGCATCAGCCGCATCTATTCCCATGCCCAGTCGCTGGCCCAGTGCCGCAAGTGGCTGGACGCTCATTACCCGAATGTCGAGCGCGTGGCGGTTGCCAGCAACGCCGAAGCAGCCAAGCGGGTCAAGAGCGAGTGGAATTCCGCGGCGATTGCCGGGGATATGGCGGCAGACCTGTATGGCCTGACCCGTCTGGCCGAGAAGATCGAAGATCGTCCCGACAACTCCACGCGGTTCCTGATCATCGGCAGTCAGGAAGTACCACCGACCGGTGACGACAAGACCTCGATCATTGTGTCGATGAGCAACAAACCGGGTGCCTTGCATGAACTGCTGGTGCCGTTCCATGAGAATGGCCTGGACCTGACCCGCATCGAAACCCGTCCGTCGCGTAGTGGCAAGTGGACTTACGTGTTCTTCATCGATTTCGTAGGGCATCACCAGGATCCGCTGGTCAAGGCGGTGCTGGAGAAAATCAGTCATGAAGCCGTTGCCTTGAAGGTACTGGGTTCCTACCCGAAAGCGGTTCTTTGAAGGGACGATACATGAGCAGCCATTTCCTCACCCCGGCGCTGCCGGGCGTGCAAACAGATTCGCCTTGCGCGGGTGTCAGCCACAAGGTTTCTGCGCGTGGTTGATTTCGCGCAGATATCCCCTCGACCTGTCATTGGTCGGCTTGTGGTCGTCGGTCTGGGCCTGATCGGCGGCTCTTTTGCCAAAGGTGTTCGCGAAAGTGGTCTGTGTCGTGAAGTGGTGGGGGTCGATCTTGACCCGAAATCCCGCGCACTGGCCGTTCAACTGGGTGTTGTGGACCGCTGTGAGGCGGATCTGGCGACCGCTTGTCAGGGCGCAGATGTCATTCAGCTTGCTGTCCCGATCCTGGCCATGGAAAAGCTCCTTGGCCTGCTGGCGCCTCTGGACCTTGGCGATGCGATCCTGACGGATGTCGGTAGCGCCAAGGGCAATGTGGTGCGGGCTGCACGATTTGCCTTCGGCCATATGCCAACCCGCTTCGTGCCGGGGCATCCGATTGCCGGTTCCGAGCAGAGTGGCGTCGAGGCGTCCAACGCCGACTTGTTCCGACGTCACAAGGTGATCCTGACACCGCTGGCCGAGACGGATCCCGATGCCGTGGCACTGGTTGATCGTCTCTGGTCGGTGCTGGGTGCCGATGTCGAGCACATGCAGGTCGAGCGTCACGATGAGGTGTTGGCTGCAACCAGTCATCTGCCGCATCTGCTGGCATTCGGTCTGGTGGATTCTTTGGCCAAGCGTAACGAAAACCTGGAGATCTTCAGGTACGCGGCGGGCGGTTTCCGTGACTTCACCCGCATCGCGGGCAGTGATCCGGTGATGTGGCACGACATCTTCCTGGCCAACCGCGAAGCCGTTCTGCGCACTCTGGATACGTTCCGCAGTGATCTGGATGCCCTGCGTGAAGCGGTAGATACCGGCGACGGGCATCAACTGCTGGGTGTGTTTACCCGTGCGCGGGTTGCCCGGGAGCACTTCGGCAAGATTCTGGCTCGTCGTGCCTATGTAGAGCCTGTCAGCGCAGATGATCTGGTTTTTGTCGCCAGCCCTGGCGGTATTGTCAGTGGCAGTATTCGCGTGCCAGGGGACAAATCCATCTCCCATCGCTCGATCATGCTGGGTTCTCTGGCTGAAGGCGTTACCGAGGTCGAAGGCTTTCTGGAAGGCGAGGACGCGCTGGCGACCTTGCAGGCCTTCCGTGACATGGGGGTCGTGATCGAAGGGCCGCACCATGGTCGCGTGATCATTCATGGTGTCGGCTTGCGTGGCCTTAAGGCTGCGCCCGGTCCGATTTACCTGGGCAATTCCGGAACCTCCATGCGCCTGCTGGCAGGTCTGCTGGCGGCGCAGGATTTCGACAGCACCCTGACGGGGGATGCCTCGTTGTCCAGGCGTCCCATGAGTCGTGTGGTCGATCCTTTGCGGGCCATGGGCGCGGTCATCGAAACGGCGGCCGATGGTCGTCCTCCGCTGACCATTCATGCTGTCGGCAAGCTTGCAGGTCAGGCTTATGACACGCCGATGGCCAGTGCCCAGGTCAAATCCTGTCTGTTGCTGGCCGGGCTATATGCCGAGGGCGAGACTATAGTCAGCGAGCCGGCGCTCACTCGTGATCATACCGAGCGCATGCTGCGTGGCTTCGGCTACCCGGTTTCTGCCGAGGGCAACACCGTTTCGCTGGAGTCCGGGCACAAGCTGCTGGCGACCCGTATAGAAGTGCCTGCCGATATTTCCTCGGCCGCGTTTTTCATGGTGGCGGCATCCATTACCGAAGGTTCCGAGTTGTTGCTCGAGCATGTGGGCGTCAATCCGACACGTGCGGGTGTTATCGATATCCTTCGCCTGATGGGCGGTGATATCACTCTGGAAAACCCCCGGGAAGTCGGTGGCGAGCCGGTTGCGGACCTGCGGGTCCGTTCGGCCTCCCTGAAGGGGATCGAGATTCCCGAGGCACTGGTGCCGTTGGCTATCGACGAGTTTCCTGTGCTGTTCATTGCTGCGGCCTGCGCTCAGGGCCGTACTGTCCTGCGCGGTGCGCAGGAGTTGCGTGTCAAGGAGTCGGACCGGATTCAGGCCATGGCTGATGGTCTGCTGGCGTTGGGTATCAAGGTTGAGCCCACGCCGGATGGCATTATTATTGAGGGCGGTTCCATGGGCGGTGCCGAGATCGATGCTCATGGCGATCACCGCATCGCAATGGCATTCAGCGTTGCATCACTGCGGGCATCGGCACCGATCCGTATTCACGATTGTGCGAACGTCGCCACATCGTTTCCCAATTTTCTGGCGCTGTGCGCTCAAGTCGGTATGCGTGTCGCGCAAGAGGATAAAAAGTGAAAATCAAAGCACCTGTTATTACCATCGACGGCCCTAGCGGTTCTGGAAAGGGCACTGTTGCAGGCTTGCTGGCCAGGCATCTGGGCTGGTGTCTGCTCGATTCCGGGGCTCTTTACCGTCTGCTTGCCTTTGCGGCGCGCAATCATGGTGTCGACCTGACCAATGAAGAAGCCCTGAAGCTGCTGGCTGCGCATCTCGATGTGCAGTTCGAGACGGCTTCCGGCGGTCAGGGCCAGCGCATCATCCTCGAAGGCGAGGACGTTACCCATGCCATCCGCAACGAGCAGATCGGCAGCGGCGCTTCCCAGGTCGCTTCCTTGCCTGCCGTTCGCGATGCCTTGCTGCAGCGCCAGCGTGCGTTTCAGGAAGAGCCCGGGCTGGTGGCCGATGGCCGCGACATGGGAACGGTGGTATTTCCCGACGCGCCCCTGAAGATTTTTCTCACTGCCAGTGCCGAGGAGCGTGCGCGCCGTCGTTACTTGCAGTTGAAGGCGAAGGGTGATGATGTTAGTCTGTCGAGTCTGCTAGATGAGATATGTGCGCGCGACGAGCGTGACACCCAGCGAGCGGTAGCCCCGCTCAAGCCGGCGCATGACGCCATACAGCTGGATTCCACCGAATTATCCATCGAGCAGGTGCTGGAACGCATTCTGAGTGAGGTCGCGCTACGCGATATCGCCGGGTGATCAAGGAGCTGCACAGGCGACCAGATTCAGTCCTGACAGCTTCCTTTTACATGAACGAAACCCACGTTTTCTGGGACGTGGCAGATGGGCGTATTCTTCGCCCTTGATCAACAGGAATTAAAATGAGCGAAAGCTTTGCAGAACTTTTTGAAGAAAGCCTAAAAACCCTGAACCTTCAGCCGGGCGCTATCATTACCGGTATCGTTGTCGACATCGACGGCGATTGGGTAACTGTACACGCTGGTCTGAAGTCCGAAGGCGTCATCCCGCTCGAGCAGTTCTACAACGATGCTGGCGAGCTGACCATCAAGGTCGGTGACGAAGTTCACGTCGCGCTGGACGCGGTAGAAGACGGCTTTGGCGAAACCAAGCTGTCCCGCGAAAAAGCCAAGCGCGCCGAGTGCTGGATTGTTCTGGAAGCGGCTTTCGCAGCTGAAGAAGTGGTCAAGGGCGTTATCAACGGTAAGGTTAAAGGCGGCTTCACTGTCGACGTTAACGGCATCCGTGCGTTCCTGCCAGGTTCTCTGGTTGACGTCCGTCCAGTGCGCGACACCACGCACCTGGAAGGCAAAGAGCTCGAGTTCAAGGTCATCAAGCTGGACCAGAAGCGCAACAACGTTGTCGTTTCCCGTCGCAGCGTCCTGGAAGCCGAGAACAGTGCAGAGCGCGAAGCACTGCTCGAGTCCCTGCAGGAAGGCCAGCAAGTCAAAGGTATCGTTAAGAACCTCACCGATTACGGCGCATTCGTCGATCTGGGTGGCGTCGATGGCCTGCTGCACATCACCGACATGGCCTGGAAGCGTATCAAGCATCCATCGGAAATCGTCAATGTTGGCGATGAGATCGATGTAAAAGTCCTGAAGTACGATCGCGAGCGCAATCGTGTTTCTCTGGGCCTGAAGCAACTGGGCGAAGACCCATGGGTTGCTATCAAGGCTCGTTACCCGGAAAGCACCCGCGTTACCGCGCGTGTAACCAACCTGACCGACTACGGCTGCTTCGCAGAGCTGGAAGAAGGCGTGGAAGGCCTGGTACACGTTTCCGAAATGGACTGGACCAACAAGAACATCCACCCATCCAAAGTCGTTCAGGTTGGCGACGAAGTGGAAGTCATGGTTCTGGACATCGACGAAGAGCGTCGTCGTATCTCCCTCGGCATCAAGCAGTGCAAATCCAACCCATGGGAAGATTTCTCTGGCCAGTTCAACAAGGGCGATAAAATCTCCGGCACCATCAAGTCGATCACCGATTTCGGTATCTTCATTGGTCTGGACGGCGGCATCGACGGTCTGGTTCACCTGTCCGACATCTCCTGGAACGAAGTGGGCGAAGAAGCCGTACGTCGCTTCAAGAAGGGCGACGAGCTCGACACCGTAATCCTGTCTGTTGATCCAGAGCGTGAGCGCATCTCCCTGGGTATCAAGCAGCTGGAAAGCGATCCGTTCTCCGAGTACGTCACTGTCAATGACAAAGGCGCTATCGTTCGCGGTACCGTTAAAGAAGTTGACGCCAAAGGCGCCATCATCACTCTGGCCGACGACATCGAAGCTACCCTCAAAGCCTCCGAAATCAGCCGTGACCGCGTTGAAGACGCGCGTAACGTTCTGAAAGAAGGCGAAGAGATCGAAGCCAAGATCATCAGCGTTGACCGCAAGAGCCGCGTAATCAGCCTGTCCATCAAGTCGAAAGACGTTGAAGACGAGAAAGAAGCTATCCAGAGCCTGCGTAGCAAGCCTGAAGCTGCTGAAAGCACTGGTCCAACCACTATTGGTGACCTGCTGCGTGCGCAAATGGAAAAACAGAACTAAGTTCTGCTTGACCATTAAAAAGGGCGACTTCGGTCGCCCTTTTTTGTGGGCGCTATTCGGGCCTTATAGCGCTGCGTTCAGTGTGCCGCTGTCCCGGTGCTTTAAACGTTTTAAACGTCCCCAGGTGCCTTGCAGGCCGCACCCTGCCTGATGTCACTGTCCTTGCCGTCCATTCCTCTTCCTGCTGTCATGCTCCGACCATGGATTCATGCCTGGTTGCGATGGGTTCACATAAGTCAATACATGGGCTGTTCAAATTCGTCCGGTCATGCTAAAACCTTCGGAGCGCTGATCTAGCTGCTTGAAAAAGAAGGGAAAAATATGACGAAGTCGGAGTTGATCGAACGAATTGTCACCCATCAAGGGCTGCTCTCATCCAAGGATGTCGAGTTGGCCATCAAGACCATGCTTGAACAAATGTCCCAGTGCCTGGCGACAGGCGACCGCATAGAAATACGCGGGTTCGGCAGCTTTTCCCTGCATTACCGCGCACCGCGGGTAGGGCGCAATCCAAAAACGGGCCAGTCTGTCAGCCTCGACGGAAAATTCGTTCCTCACTTCAAGCCAGGCAAGGAGTTGCGGGATCGAGTCAACGAGGATGAAGAAGAGGGCCTCTGAGGCCGATAACCAGAGGATCAGTGGATGCACATCTTCAAACGAATCATCGTGCTCGTCGTTGCGTTGCTTGTCGTTCTGGCAACGGCGGTGTTCATGCTTGAAAACCGGCAGCCTGTTACGCTGGTCTTTTTCGGCTGGTCGGCACCCGAGCTTTCCCAGGCTGTTCCTGTGGTTCTTGCTCTTTTGCTGGGTATGCTGGTTGGCCCTGTCCTGGCATGGCTGGCAAGCTTGCGTAAAAAGCGCGTACGCTCAGCTCGTTCAGTCTAGAGCCTGAAGCAGGCACTTTTGCCTGCTGTGGTGCGAAAGGTCCAGTCCCGCTTTCCCTTGTATCCCCCTCAGGGCTTCAGGCATCTGTGCTTGATGCATGCTTGTTGTTTTCTGGCTTTCCGACTATTTCCTTCGTTCACTCATAAAGTTGCATGTCGGATTTTTTTGTAGGATCTTTCTTGTTGTTTATTAAGAATAGCTACCTCTGTTTGTGGGCTTATTAGTTATGCTTTGAGCCTTACCCATATTTCAGGGCGTTTGCTGTAGCTTCCTTTGCGTTAGTGTTTCTGTTGCTGCTCTTGTGCTCACCTGTCAAGACTTGAAGATAAACCTTTACAGCGCAAAATAGGCCATCTCTTTTAAAGTTGGAAGTCAGGCTCCGGTGTTCTTGCAAAGCCGGACTTGCTGAATAGGTGGCTGTATGTCTTTCCCTGAAATCATTCATCATGGCGCAACCCGAAGTGTGTCCGGTTCCTGTCACCAGTTATGTATGGATGCGGCTCATAGTCTGTTGATTGATTGTGGTGCTATTCAACAGGACAGTCCGGGTACTGAAACCGGTAAGTTCAGTTTCTCTGCTGCCGATATCAAGGCGTTCATTGTTACTCACGTACATGCCGACCATGTAGGGCGTATTCCAGCGTTGCTGGCTTCAGGCTATCAGGGGCCTGTGTTGTGCAGTGAGCCTTCTGCGCATTTATTGCCTCTGGTCATGGAGGATCAACTGAAACTCGAGTTTCACCATGACCGCAAACAGATAGACCGAAATCTTGCAGCGATTGAAAAGCGCATCATTGCCTTGCCCTTCGATCACTGGTTTACCTTGGTCAATACCGATGCACTTGTCTGCCGGGTCCGCCTGCAACGTGCCGGCCATATTCTGGGTTCTGCCTATGTCGAGTGCGATCTTCAGTATCTGCTGGAGGGGCGTACGGAGCGTGTGGTGTTTTCGGGAGACCTGGGGGCAGGTGATGCGCCGATGCTTCCCGCTCCGAAATCCCCCGAGCGTGCAGACATTCTTGTGCTTGAGAGTACTTATGGCGATCGTCTTCATGAGGACCGCAGCACGCGGCAATTGCGTCTTGAGCAAGTCATCGATCAGGCGCTGGAAGATCATGGCACGGTCCTGATTCCCGCCTTCAGCATGGGGCGTACTCAGGAGCTGCTATACGAGCTGGAAGATATCCTGCGACGCAAGGCCTTGCTGGGCGAGCCTGCCGATGGAGTTGACGGGAGCGCCTTGCCGGTGAACTGGCCGCAATTGCCGATCATTCTCGATTCTCCCCTGGCAAGCCGCTTCACGGGCGTTTATCAGGCATTTGAAGACTATTGGGACGACGAGGCACAAGCGCGTCTCAAGAGCGGCAGGCAGCCTCTGGGGTTCTCTCAATTGATTACCATCGATACCCATGAGCGGCATTTGCAGACGGTCAACTATCTGGCCAGCACTGCCAGACCCGCTATCGTCATCGCAGGCAATGGTATGTGTGCAGGCGGGCGCATTGTCAATTACCTGAAGGCCATGCTGGGTGATCGGCGGCACAATGTGGTTTTCGTGGGTTATCAGGCCAAGGGCACACCAGGCGCTGCGATCCAGAAGCATGGTCCGGTCGGCGGATATGTCGAGCTTGACCGTGAACGCTTTGATATTCGTGCCGGTATCTCGACGGTCGCCGGTTATTCCGCCCATGCGGATCAGGAGGGGCTGGTGAGGTTTGTAACTTCGATGGCCGAGTGGCCGGGCCAGATAAGGCTGGTACATGGCGAGGCTGGCGCGAAGAAGACGCTGGCCAATCTTCTGAACAGGAAGTACTCGCTGGCCAATAAACGTCTTGAGCTGGTAGTGCCTTGAGCCCGGTCTTTTGAAGGCTGTCTGATCCTGTTCACATGTCGTCAGTCCCAGGCAAGAAGTGTTTTTCGCAAAAGCTTTGCGATTCTTTGCAGGCCGTTATTTCCAAAACCTGTACGATGCTCGATTGGGCACCATCGTGAAAGATGGATGACAGAATGAAAAAAACAGTACGGTCTTTTCTGGAACGCAAAAATGGTTGAGTGGTTCTCTGTAGTCGCTGTGGCGGTCTTATCTTTGGGGTTGACGGCAGTTCTTCGCAGGTACGCCCTGTCCAGAAGCCTGATGGATGTTCCAAATGCTCGTAGCTCACACAAGATTCCTACACCGCGAGGCGGCGGGGTTTCCATTGTTGTAGCCTTTTTGCTTGCCATTGTACTGCTGGGGCTCGGGGACCGGATTCCGTCTTCGGCCCTGATTGCCATTCTCGGCGCGGGCGGACTGGTTGCCGTGATCGGTTTCATGGACGATCACGGGCACATCGCAGCTCGCTGGCGGCTGCTGGGGCATTTCAGTGCGGCGGCATGGGCGCTGGCATGGCTGGGCGGGCTGGCACCGCTCGACTTCTTTGGCTTCACCCTGGATCTTGGGATCATCGGCCATATCCTTGCCGCTTTTTACCTCGTCTGGATGCTCAACCTCTACAACTTCATGGACGGCATCGACGGTATCGCCAGTATCGAGGCGGTGACGGTCTGCGCCGGGATCAGCCTTATTTACGTACTGGGCGATTTTGGTCAGTTGCTGTGGGGGCCTGTATTGCTGGCCGCCGCGGTCATGGGGTTTCTCTATTGGAACTTTCCACCGGCGCGGATATTCATGGGCGACGCGGGCAGCGGATTTCTGGGAATCGCGCTAGGCGTGCTCTCCTTGCAGGCAGCATGGGCTTCATCTCATCTTTTCTGGGCCTGGCTGATTCTGCTGGGAGTATTTATCGTCGATGCCACCGTGACGCTTACTCGTCGTCTGTTGCGTGGCGACAAGGTGTACGAAGCTCATCGCAGCCACGCCTACCAGTTCGCGTCGCGTCGCTATGGCAAGCACCTGCCCGTGACCCTGGCCGTTGGCTTCATCAATATCTTCTGGCTGCTGCCTGTGGCGCTATGGGTCGGTGTATTCGATGGCGACGGTTTGACCGGGTTGCTGATTGCTTATGTCCCGCTGGTACTCCTGGCTCTCAAGTTCGACGCAGGACAGCTTGAGTCCAATTGATTTGAGTATTCGCGTTTTCCCTATAGATTGAGTCATTGTATGTCGGCATTTGCTTCGAATATCAGGTGTAACGTTCTGTAGAGATCGAGGGGTAGCAAGGGCATGAACAGATTGCGAACTTTCCTGCTGGCGCTGCCGCGGCGGAAAAAGCGAATAGTTCAGGTTGTTGCCGACCTCATTCTGGTCTGGTTCGCACTGTGGATGGCATTTGTCGTTCGCCTGGGTGTTGAAGACCTGATTAACCCTCTGGAGAAGCACACCTGGCTTTTCATCAGTGCCCCGATCGTTGCCATCCCGTTGTTTATCCGCTTCGGGATGTACCGCGCTGTCATGCGCTACTTCGGCAACGATGCGCTGATCGCAATCATCAAGGCCGTCACACTCTCCGCGCTCATTCTTGGTTGCGTGGTCTATCTGTACAGTAACCATCAGCACGTGGTTCCCCGTTCGGTCATGTTCAACTACTGGTGGTTGAGCATGGTCATGATCGGAGGCCTGCGTCTGGCGATGCGCCAATACTTTCTTGGTGACTGGTTTGTGGCCGGGCAGCACATACCTTTCAGCAATCGCGACGATGGCCTGCCCAAGGTTGCGATATATGGCGCGGGCGCTGCCGGCAATCAACTGGTAGCCGCCTTGCGAATGAGCAGGCTGATGCGCCCTGTCGCTTTTATCGACGATGACAAGTCGATCTCCAATCGAGTGATTTCCGGGCTGCAGGTCTACAGACCTAAACATATTCAGCGCATGATCGAGGTCACCGGCGCCCAGGAAATCCTGTTGGCGATTCCGTCCGTATCGCGCGGGCGCCGCCGGGAAATCCTCGGGTTTCTGGAAGGCTTTCCTCTGCATGTGCGAAGCGTTCCGGGCTTCATGGATCTGGCTGCGGGGCGGGTCAAGGTCGATGATCTGCAAGAGGTCGACATTGCGGATCTGCTGGGGCGCGACTCCGTACCCGCCAGGGAAAACCTGCTCGAACACTGCATCAAGGGGCAGACGGTTCTGGTGACAGGGGCCGGTGGTTCGATAGGTTCAGAGCTGTGCCGGCAGATACTGGAGCTGGGGCCCGTCAAGCTGCTGTTGCTCGATCACAGTGAGTTCAACCTCTATTCAATCCTCAGCGAGCTTGAGCAGCGTGTGACGCGAGAGTCTCTGCGGGTCAAGTTGCTGCCTATCCTCGGCTCCGTGCGTAATCATCCCAAGCTGCTGGATATCATGAAAACCTGGAAGGTCGACACGGTCTATCACGCCGCCGCCTACAAGCATGTGCCCATGGTCGAGCACAATATTGCAGAAGGCATCGCCAATAACGTCATCGGCACGCTCAATACCGCACAGGCGGCGTTGCAGGCAGGGGTTTCCAACTTCGTCCTGATTTCCACCGACAAGGCTGTCAGGCCCACCAATATCATGGGGAGCACCAAGCGCCTGGCCGAGCTGATCCTGCAGGCCCTGAGCCGTGAAACCGCGCCGGTGATCCTGGGCGATGTCGCCAATGTCCATCAGGTCAACAAGACCCGTTTCATCATGGTCCGCTTTGGTAATGTGCTGGGTTCTTCGGGGTCGGTGATCCCGTTGTTCCACAAGCAGATCAAGTCCGGCGGGCCGCTGACAGTGACCCACCCGAAGATCACCCGTTACTTCATGACCATTCCCGAGGCGGCTCAACTGGTCATTCAGGCGGGCTCCATGGGGCAGGGGGGTGATGTCTTTGTCCTGGACATGGGTGAGCCCGTGAGGATCGTCGAACTGGCCGAAAAAATGATTCACCTGTCAGGCCTGAGCATTCGTTCGGAGAAAAACCCTCAAGGCGATATTTCCATCGAGTTCACCGGGTTGCGTCCGGGTGAAAAGCTTTACGAGGAATTGCTCATCGGTGAAAACGTGGTTGCCACCGAGCACCCGATGATCATGAGCGCCCACGAAGATCATCTGCAATGGGATGTGCTCAAGGGGCGACTGAAGGCGTTGCTTGAAGCCGTGGATAAAGATGATTACAACAGTGTTCGCCAATTGCTGCGGGAAACAGTCAGTGGCTACAGCCCGGAAGGTGAGATTGTTGACTGGATATATCAGGAACGCCGTCGTGAGCCTGATTTCAACTAAACGGGATTTTTTCATATTCGGCATATATATTCTCATTATTAAAGTGTTTCATTATTTTGTTTTTAAGTGGGAAACAAGTAGAAACTTTCTACTTCATTGACATCGATAGCGACTGGTTTAGATTGCGAGGGCAGCATTTGGAATGCTGCCTTTGAATCTTATGGAGCGTTATCTATGCGAACTGATCTTTTTTCCACGTTACTCTTTGCCTTGCTTACCAGTTTCTCGGTTGCCGTTACGGCTGCACCGACTGGCCAGGTGATGACTGACAACATGGCCCCTCATTCTGTTGCCAATGAGCAGAAGAGCGATAGGGTCAATATCAATCAGGCCGATGCAGAGACGTTGCAGAAATCACTTACGGGTATTGGCAAGAATAAAGCCATGGCAATAGTTGCCTATCGGGACACCAACGGGGCATTCGCATCAGTTGAAGAGCTGATCGAAGTAAAAGGTATTGGCAAGGCAATTCTGGACAAGAATCGTGACAAGTTGACGGTCGAGTGATATCGCCTTGAAAGTTCGGCCCGGTGCCGGGCTTTCATCCTCTGCACGGGAATATTCTCGTGCAGCTTCAAAGCCTTTGGAGCTGCCATCAACGAAGTTCTTTTATTTCCTGTTTGAGTCTGGCGTTGGTGGTGCTGAGAATCAGCTCCGACAATTCGCTGCTCTGGGTGCTGCGTGCCAGGATCAGAGCGCCAACCAGTGTCGAAATCATGCTGATGCTTCTTTCCTGAGTGTTTTCCCCTGGCAATGCCTGGGCAAAGGCCGACGTCAGGTGAAGAATGATTTCATCGGTGATCAGGCTGGGTTTACCTGTCTGCCCAAGTTCTGCACAAATGTTTGGCAGGGGGCAACCTGCTTCGGGAGTGTCGCGGTGTTCAGCCGAGAGGTACAGGTCAATGAGGCCTGACATCGGGTCTTCCAGGGCGAAGAACTTGCTGATTGTTTCTTCCGCTTCTTGCGCGGCGCAACGCAGCGCCTGCTCTACCAGGTCATCCTTGGATTTGAAATGGGCATAGAAGCCGCCATGAGTCAGGCCCAGCGCTTTCATCAAGGGCTGCAGGCCTGTGGCACCAATACCGTCACGGCGAAACCGCGCAGACGCTTCCTTGATGATGCGCTCATGGGTTTGAGCTTTGTGATCCAGGGCATAACGCATACGGTGAGCCTCCCGACTATGGCTCGTAAATTGTTACTGCGTATTTTCACATGGATAGGTTAATCGATGCAGCGATGATTTCTTAAATCGCATTTACAGTATCCGGGTCTTAGACACATTCCGTAATGCAAGTTCAAGACGGACTCATGCTACGTCTTTTTGCGCAAGGTAGAACCTGCCGATCGGCATACTACGAAAGGATGATACCGCCCGTCAGAGTGGTATCACGGGGACGGGGTTGGCGGGTCCTGGCGTGAAACCTTGCGGCAATGGATCAATGCATCGCGAATCATGAAATTGACCAGCGTCGGCGACACTCCCAGTTCCTGGGCGATCTCTTTTTGCGGTACGCCGTGCAGGCGGTACATCTCGAATGCGTAGCGGGTGCGGCTGGGCAACTGAGCCAAGGCGTCTGCGATGTGCTCCAGGGTCACAAAATTGATGTGTGAGATTTCGGGGGATGCACCGTGCACAACCACATTCAACCCCTCTTCTTCGCTGCCCGAGTACTTTTGCTCCAGCGCCTGCTTGCGATAGTGATCGATGGCCAGGTTGCGCACGATCTGAAACAGGTAACTGAGCTGGGCCTTGATCGACGAAGAGATTTCGGGGGCTGACTGCAGGCGGAAGAATGCATCCTGCACGACATCTTCTGCGCGGGAGGTGCAGCCGGTGATGCGCGTGGCAACTTTGACCAGGATCGTACGGTTGTCGACGAAGGCCTGGAGCAGGGGTGTATCACAGGTTAGTCGTTCCGGCATGTAAATCACCTGGCAGCAATAGAGGTTGCAGGGAAGCCCCGACATATCGCGCAACAAATTAGTGTGGATGATAATCATTGTCAATTGTAGGTGGTAACTAATTTCAGATATCTGACATTCGTTGTTTTCTCTGGCCATCTGATTGCGGCTTGACCGATATCAAGGGCATGAGGCCGGTCCGTGCCCAAAATGGCCGTGACCGTAGCGCTTGCCTGTACGAGCGTGCATTTCGATGGAATGAGACACAGGAATCAGCATGAACCTGTCTGTAGAGACGCCTGAAACACCGCCGGGCAAGGTGAAAATTCCCATGGGCCTGTTGATCGGTGTTCTGGTCATGGTCGGCGTGCTGTTTTTGCCTATGCCCGATGACTTGCCGGTTGCGGGCCACCGGATGCTGGCGATTCTGGCTTTTGCCGTCGTGGTGTGGATCACCGAGGCTGTTTCCTACGAAGCCAGCGCCATCATGATCACTTCGCTGATTGCGTTTCTGATTGGCTCGGCACCTACCTTGCAAGACCCTTCGGTGCTGTATGGGTCATCGACCGCCATTACGATGGCCCTGAGCGGGTTTTCCAATTCGGCACTGGCGCTGGTCACCGGGGCGCTCTTTCTGGCTGCCGCCATGACCCACACCGGGCTGGACCGACGCATTGCACTGGTCACTCTGTCGCGAATCGGTACCAGCACTCGCCGGATCATGATCGGCGCCATTGCCGTAACAATCCTGCTCAGTCTCGTGGTGCCCAGTGCCACGGCACGCAGCGCGTGTGTTGTACCCATCATGATGGGCGTGATCGCAGCATTTGGCGTCGACAAGCGTTCGAATATCGCTGTGGCGATCATGATCATCGTTGCCCAGGGCACCAGTGTATGGAACATCGGCATACAGACGGCGGCGGCACAGAATCTCCTGACCGCAGGTTTCATGGACAAGATGCTCGGTGAGCGGGTTTCCTGGATCGACTGGCTTATAGCCGGTGCGCCCTGGGCATTGATCATGTCGGGCGTTCTGATTCTGCTGGTCCTCAAGCTGCTGCCGCCTGAAAGCGACAGCATCCCCGGAGGCAAGGAAGCGGTTGCACAGTCGTTGGCCGATATAGGCCCGATGACCGGAGCCCAGAAGCGGCTGCTGAGCGTTTCCGTAATGTTGCTGCTGTTCTGGTCGACCGAGGGCAAGCTGCACAGTTTCGATACCACCTCCACCACCTATGCAGGTCTGGTGATTCTGCTGCTGCCGCGTTGGGGCGTCATGACCTGGAAGGATGTGCAGTCCCGCATTCCCTGGGGAACCGTGATCGTATTCGGCGTCGGTATCAGCCTGGGGACTGCCTTGCTGACGACCCAGGCCGGTCAGTGGCTGGGAGGCCAGGTGGTGAGCAGAACCGGGCTCGACCAACTCGGCTCCCTGGGGATTTTCGCCATTCTGGGTACTTTCCTGATTCTGATTCACCTGGGGTTTGCCAGCGCAACGGCCTTGACCTCAGCCTTGTTGCCGATCCTGATCGCGGTGCTGCAAACCCTGCCCGGCGACTTCAACCGGCTGGGCATGACCATGCTGTTGGGGTTTGTGGTCAGTTACGGTTTCATCCTGCCTATCAATGCGCCGCAGAACATGGTCTGCCTGGGGACGGAAACCTTCGATGCCCGGCAATTCGCCAGGGTAGGCATCCCGATGACCCTGATTGGCTATGCCCTGATGCTGGTGTTCGGCATGACTTACTGGAAGTGGCTGGGCTGGATGTAGTGCGGTACATATCCGGGACAGCTCGGGGCGGTCTCGAAAATCTTTGTGGATTTGCCCGTGACTATTGAGCGTTCGGTCTGATAACTCTTTGATTTCTCTCCGTGATCCCTGACAATCGCGCCCCCTGTTTCGGGAGGGGCCTTTGACTGCCAAGTTGCGACACGCCCCTCCCGATTTGAATAACCGGCCACGGAGACCAGACCGGATGAATGATCAGGCCAACGGCGTCGTAGAACGCCTGGATACAGAACACGCGAGCGTAGCTGCGTGGAGTCGTCACGATACAACCTGGATGCTGGGACTGTTTGGTACCGCTATCGGTGCTGGCACTCTGTTTCTGCCGATCAACGCAGGCATCGGTGGTTTCTGGCCGCTGCTGGCACTGGCATTGCTGGCTTTCCCCATGACGTTTTATGCGCACCGTGGCCTGACTCGTTTCGTCTTGTCCGGACGCGACGGGGCGGATATCACCGAAGTGGTCGAGCAGCATTTCGGCAAGAGCGCCGGGGCCATGATCACGCTGCTGTATTTCTTCGCGATCTTCCCGATCCTGCTGATCTACAGCGTGGCGTTGACCAATACGGTCACCAGTTTTCTCGAACACCAGTTGCATGTACCGGCTCCGCCGCGAGCGCTGCTTGCCTTCGTGATGATTCTGGGCCTGCTGCTGGTGGTGCGTTGTGGCGAGCGACTGATCGTCAAGGCCATGAGCCTGATGGTGTATCCGTTCATCGTGGCACTGCTGTTCCTGTCGGTGTACCTGATTCCGCACTGGACCGGCGGCATCCTGAGCACGGCAACCACCTTGCCTGAGCCATCGGCGTTCCTGCCGGCTCTGTGGCTGGCGATTCCGGTAATGGTGTTCTCCTTCAACCACACCCCTATCATCTCGGCTTTTGCCGTGGATCAGAAGCGTCTGCATGGCAAGAATGCAGAAGTGCGCAGTTCGCAGATCCTGGCCCGCGCTCACGGTCTGATGGTGGTGATGGTGCTGTTCTTCGTGTTCAGTTGCGTGCTGACCCTGTCGCCGGCACAACTGGCTGAAGCCAAGGCGCAGAACATTTCGATCCTGTCCTACCTGGCCAACCATTTCAGCAACCCGACCATTGCTTTTGTTGCGCCGCTGATTGCTTTCGTGGCCATCGCCAAATCCTTCCTGGGTCACTACATCGGTGCCAGTGAAGGCCTGAAAGGTCTGATCGTGAAAACCGGTCGTCGTCCGGCGCCTCGCACTCTGGACCGCATGACCGCCGGTTTCATGCTGGTAGTGTGCTGGCTGGTGGCGACACTCAACCCAAGCATCCTGGGTATGATCGAAACCCTGGGCGGTCCGATCATCTCGGCGTTGCTGTTCCTGATGCCGATGTATGCGATCCGCAAGGTTCCTGCCATGCGCCAGTATTCGGGCAAGCTGTCCAACGTGTTTGTGGTGATGGCCGGTATCGTAGCGATTACCGCGCTGGTCTACTCGTTGATGCAGTAAGCAATCGACCTTCCACAGAGTCTGCCCTGACTCTGTGGAAGGCTCGCCTCTCTCTTCCCGATCCCCGGGATGCGACGAACCTACCGGTTCATGTCCAGAATCATGCAGGTCGTGCTGGCGGTTGCGTACAGGCGATCATCCACGTCATACAAACGTCCTTCGGCCAGCGCCGTCGAACGCCCCAGATGGATGACCTTGCCTTCGGCCCGCACTGGCCCGACCTTGTCGCTCAAGGCACGAACATAGCTGACCCGTAAATCGAGGGTGGTATAACCCTGGCCCTTTTTGAGCCGGGTATGGATAGCGCAGCCCATGCATGAGTCCAGCAAGGTCGCGGCATATCCGCCATGCACGCTCCCCAGCGGGTTGTAGTGGCGACTGTCGGGGGTGCCTTGAAAGATGAACAGCCCGGGCAGCCACTGCAACGGGATGAAGTCCATCAGCTCACCAATCGGCGGGGATGGAAATTCGCCCCGGCCGATGCCTTCCAGAAAATCCACAGGTTCCAGTGCGGCCACTTCGGCAAGGCTTGTGGTACCCACCGGGCCAAGGCGCGCCCGCATGTACCTTTCTTCCTCATGCCACAAGGCAAGTTTTTCATCACGCGATAGGTTTTGCATGGCGCTTTACTCCTGGATGGCACTGGGATTGGCGAAAATATTATTGCCATAATATTTGTTGATTGCGATCGCAATGTAAAGTGCGCAAAAGGATGGCGCCTGTCCGGGCAAAGGCATCAGGAGATAGAGAGCAGCAGGAGAGGGCTGTAACGCGCGCGTACAGAGGTTCGCTATCGGGGCTTCACGAAAGATGAATGCCCCAAATGCGCAGTGCAATGCTGCCTGATGTCAGGCAGTGTCATTGACGGGCTGGCGGTTTAGTCCACCGGCTCCGGATACAGAGGTTTGGACAGGTGCATGATACTCGCGTAGTCATACACATACTGGCGTCCTGCATGGCTGGTCGAACGCAATTGATCGATCAACAGCCGCTCTTTCTTGTTCAAATACCTCAACGCCGGTTCTTCGCTGGACTTCAGGCGATCACGTTCATGGGCGTCAGGAAAGGCGACGACGTTCGTCATGAAATATCTCCTTGATTGAGTCCTTGCTTGCTGCGATGTAGTCCCTGAGTAACAACGGTTTACATTACCCACAAAAACTCTGGGCGGGAACCCTGAAAATGATGGGCGTGTCACACAGCCTGAGTGACTTCGAAGGATTGACGGTTGCCATTGATGATGATTTCGACACTGTCGCCTTCGAATTTGCCCAACAGATTCTGTCCCAGAGGAGCACGAGCCGTGATCACGGTAATCGGCTGATTGTCTGAATTGACCTTCAGGCCGGCCGCATCCGGACCGATGAACAGGTATTGCTCCTGGCCATTCAAGGCTTCAAGGGCAACCAGATCACCCGTCTGAATGCCGAGTGATTCATCGAATGGCTTGAGTGCCCAGCTCTGGTAAAGCGTCAGTGACTGGCGTATCTCCTCGACACGTCGTGCCTGGCCCGCTGCCAGGTATGAGGCCTCCAGGCCCAAAGTGTCGTATTTGTTTTCTGCGATGTTTTCTTCGTGGGTTGCGGTTTCATAAGCCGTCTGCGCGGCACGCAGAGCGATATCCAGATCGATTTTCAATCTGTCGATAATCTGTTGCAGGACATCTGCCTTGTTCATGGGTTATCCGCAGTATTGATTGATGCCCGCACGGCTTTTTTCGCTGGGGGCCGTGCGGTCCTGCTGCATCCAGAAGTCGCATTTCGAGCGACTGAAGTTTTTCTGCTGCTGTTCCTGCGCCTGTTCGCGGGCCTGACGGGCTTCGCTTTCACGCAGGCTCTGCTCGTACTTCTGGAACATGGTGTTTTCCGGCTCGACCTGGGGCGAAGCGGGTGCCCGCAACTGGGCCGCGGCCTTTTCCAGCACCTGTGTCTGTGCCGGGGGCAGATTCTTGTAGAACACAAAGCCTGTCAGAACCACTGCCATCGCTCCCAGCCAGATGCCCAGCGCGATGCAGAGAATCAGTTTCAGGGAAACATACAGTTCGCGACGATTCGGATAGGACGGCATGGCTCTGGACTCCAGGCGTGGGCGACAGTGGCAATTGTGCCATGGCTGGCGCTGGTGGAAACCTGTTGTTCTGAAGGACAATCAGCGTTTTTCGAAATCCAGCCTCAGGGAGCCGGGATGAAAGCCTCTTGGGACATTTTTTGTAGCGTCGTCGACAACTATGGTGACGTCGGCGTGACCTGGCGCCTGGCCCGGCAACTGGTGGCCGAGCATGATCTGAATGTGCGTCTGTGGATCGATGACCTGTCGGCGTTCGTTCGCCTGTATCCCCAGGCCAGTACCGAAGCGGCGCAGCAGTGGCAGGAGGGCGTGAGCATCTGTCACTGGCCTGAATGCTGGGTGGCCACTGATGTTGCCGATGTGGTGATCGAGGCCTTCGCCTGCCGTCTGCCGCCTGCTTACACCGAAGCGATGTTGCCACGCTCGCCACGGCCTGTGTGGTTGAACCTGGACTATCTCAGCGCCGAAGAGTGGGTCACCGGCTGCCACGGCCTGCCTTCTTTGCAGTCCAGTGGTTTGAAGAAGTTCTTTTTCTTTCCCGGCTTCCGCGAGACGACCGGCGGCCTGCTGCGTGAACACGCGCTGATCGAACAGCGCCAGGCTTTTCAGCAAGACAGATCGGCGCAGCAAGGATTCCTGCAGCAACTGGGTATCGAGCCCTGTGCCGGTGCTCGCCTGATCTCGGTGTTCGCCTACGAGAACCCCGGTATTGGCAGTTGGCTCGAACTGTTGGCCAAGGATGAGCGGCCGACTCATTTGCTGGTGCCTGAAGGTCGCGTGCTGGGCGACATCCAGCGCTGGCTCGGGATCGATGCCTTGCAGGCTGGAGACTTGAAACAACGTGGTGCCCTCAGCATCCAGGTCTTGCCGTTCGTCAGGCAGCAGGACTATGACCGGTTGCTCTGGTGCTGTGATTTCAATGTCGTGCGGGGCGAGGATTCGTTTGTGCGGGCCCAATGGGCCGGGCGTCCGATGCTGTGGCACATCTATCAGCAGGAAGGCGATGCCCATCTGCCCAAGCTCGATGCCTTTCTGGAACTCTATCTCGCCGGGCTTTCGTCCGAGGCCGGGCACGCACTGAATGAGCTGTGGCAGGGCTGGAATGCCGGTCGTGATCTCGATGCAAGCTGGCAGTCGCTGGGCATTCACTGGCCAGAGCTCGAAAAACATGCCGGTCGCTGGTGTCTGGAACAGGCCTCGCAAACCGATCTTGCCGCGGCGCTGGTACAGTTTTGTCGAAATTCGCTATGATACGCGGCCTTGATATCAGGCTCTGTACGAAAAGTGCCTGCGCAGGCTATTTCTCGTACAGAGCCTTTGGCTATTTCAATCCAAATTCGGATATATGCAATGAAAACTGGTAAAGAGCTGAAACCCGGTACCGTGATCCGTATCGACAACGATCCTTGGCTGGTCCAGAAGGCCGAGTTCACCAAGTCCGGTCGTAACAGCGCAATCATGAAGACCAAGCTGAAGAACCTGCTGACCGGTTACAAGACTGAAACCGTATACAGCGCCGACGACAAGCTGGACGACGTGATCCTGGATCGCAAGGAAGCCACCCTGTCTTTCATCAGCGGTGACTCCTACACGTTCATGGACACCACTGACTACACCATGTACGAACTGAACGCCGAAGACATCGAAGCCGTTCTGCCATTCGTCGAAGAAGGCATGACCGACGTCTGCGAAGCCGTGTTCTTCGAAGAGCGTCTGGTTTCCGTAGAGCTGCCGACCACCATCGTTCGTCAGATCGACTACACCGAAGGTTCTGCTCGTGGCGACACTTCGGGCAAGGTCATGAAGCCTGCCAAACTGAAAAACGGTACCGAGCTGAGCGTTGCTGACTTCATCGAAATCGGCGACATGATCGAGATCGATACCCGTGACGGTGGTTCCTACAAAGGTCGTGCCAAATAAGCATGGTTTTGTAACCCTCCGATACGCAAAAAACCCGCAGCGATGCGGGTTTTTTGTGTCTGCCGGTTTTACTTCAGATGCGTTTTCAGCTCCTGAGATGCCTGCAGCATCGCTGAACGGACAGCAGGAACCTGACTGACCACGTTGAGCAAACCGTAGTCGTGGATCATGCCGTTGTAACGCACAGACGTGACCGCCACTCCAGCCTGATCCAGCTTGCGGGCATAGGCTTCACCCTCGTCGCGTAGCACGTCGGCACTTGCCGTTTGCACCAGTGCTGGTGGCAGGCCTTTCAACTGATCGACCGAGGCACGCAGCGGCGAGGCATAGATCTCGTTACGTTGTGCGGCATCGGTGGTGTAGTTGTCCCAGAACCACTTCATCATGTTGCGGGTCAGGAAGTGTCCTTCGGCGTACTGGTTGTAGGAACCGGTATCAAAGTTCGCATCCGTGACAGGCCACAGCAGCACCTGATACCTGAGCGCCGGAGTGCCTTTGTCTTTGGCCATCAGGGCAACCACTGCCGCCATGTTGCCGCCGACACTGTTACCCGCAACGGCCAGGCGCTTGCCATCGACATTGATTTCCTTGCCATGCTCGGCGACCCACTTGGTCGCCGCATAAGCCTGGTTGATCGCAGTCGGGTAATGCGCCTCCGGTGATGGTGTGTAGTTGACGAAGACCGCCACAGCTCCCGAACCTTCTACCAGGTCACGAACCAGACGTTCGTGAGTCGGGAAGTCCCCCAGAACCCAGCCGCCACCGTGGAAGTACATGAAAACCGGCAAGGTTCCCTTCACACCGACAGGGCGCATGATGTTCAGGCTGATGGACTGGCCGTCCACCTTGATGGTTTTCTCGCTGACTTCGGCCTTGGGCAGTGTCAGCTTGACCCCGGCTTGAGCGCCGACCAATACCGCACGGGCTTCTTTGGGCGACAACTGCTCTATGGGCTTTCCGGTGCCTGAGTTCAAGGCATCCAGAAAGGCCTGGGTGTTGTGCTCGATGTCTGTGCTGTCAGTTGCAAAGGCGCTGCCAACGGACAGTGCCAGAAGAGTACCGGTCAAGACCTTGCTGAAGGTTTTCATGTTCGACTCCTGTGCCGGGCGGTTTTTAGACAGTTACATGCAGGCGCACGTCGACATTGCCGCGGGTAGCGTTGGAGTAAGGGCAGACCTGGTGAGCGGCATCGACCAGTTGCTGGGCATCGGCTTGTTCCAGGCCCGGCAGGCTGATGTGCAGGTCAATGTCCAGACCGAAGCCGCCCGGAATCTGACCAATGCCGACATGGGCGGTGATCGAGGCGTCTGCCGGAATGCTGCGTTTGCTCTGGCCAGCGACGAATTTCAGGGCGCCGATGAAGCAGGCCGAGTAACCGGCTGCAAACAGTTGCTCAGGGTTGGTGGCTTCGCCGCCGGCACCGCCGAGTTCTTTAGGGGTTGCCAGTTTGACGTCGAGGATCTTGTCGCTGGAAACAGCACGACCATCACGGCCACCGGTAGCAGTTGCAACAGCGGTATAGAGAGTGTTCATGGTATTGCCTCGCAGGTTGGTTGATTGTTCGCAAAAATCTTGTGCGCTAAGTAAGTAGTTGTAAATTTATAGCGCAAATATTTAGTGCGCAAGTTAATTGTTGGGAATCTGAAATTCCCGACCCTTGAGAAATGGCCGTGCGGAGTTTTTCAGCTATTTAAATCTATTTAAAACAATGGTTTGAAAGGGTTTTACCGTTCGTCGGGAGAGTGCCGCAGGGCATGAGAGGGTTTGCCCTCAGCCTACAGGCTGTCCTGCAGGTGGGTACGAAGGTCCAGCAACGCGCTCTGCAGCACGCGCAGCTTGTCCAGTGTCAGGCCACTTGAGGAGAGGATGCAGCCAGGAACATCTCTGGCTTTTTGCTGGAGGGCACGGCCTTGTTCTGTCAGGTGCAGCAGGACCACGCGCTCGTCTTCCTTGCTGCGGGTACGGCTGATGAAGCCTTCTGCTTCCAGACGTTTGAGCAGTGGCGTCAATGAGCCGGGATCGGTCAGCAGGCGTGTGCTGACATCGCCGACGGTCAAACCGTCTTTTTCCCACAGCACCATCATGGCCAGATATTGCGGATAGGTGAGTCCCAGCGCCTGGAGCAAAGGTTTGTAGACCTTGGTCATCATCAGCGAGGTGGAGTAGAGGGCGAAACACAGTTGGTTATCCAGCAGCAACGAGTCGCAATCGGCAGAAGTCTCGGGTTCAAGACGGTCTTCGGCATTCATGGGCGGTCCTCGTGAGTGGTGGCGTTCATCTAATTTAGTGTCGTGATCTTTAATGCGCCAGATAAATCCGGGCGTTCACGGGTACAGGATACGAGTCGTTGAGTGACCATGCACGATATGTTGCTACTGGCCGTATGCCTGCGGGACAAGACTGCGTAGCATTCACGCCTGTGGGCTGACTGGGGACGTGGTGTGATTGAAGTTGTGATGTTTGTGCTGATGGGTGCCGCGATGGGTACCCTGGGTGGGCTGTTCGGGATTGGTGGTGGTCTGGTCGCGATCCCGGCACTGGGGGTTTTGTTCGGTCTCGATCAGCAATTGGCGCAGGGGACTGCACTGCTGATGGTGTTGCCTAATGTCCTGCTGGCCTTGTGGCGTTATAACCAGCGTAACCGTGTGTTGTTGCGCAATGCGTTGATGCTCATTGTTCCAAGCTTCTTTCTGGCATGGCTCACGTCCTTGCTGGCAGTCAGGGTCGATCCACAGCACATGCGTCTCGGATTCGTGGCTTTTCTGATCCTGCTGACGATTTTCAACCTTGCTCAGATGTTCTTGCGCAAAGGGCAGGCCAGTACGCAGTTGCGTCACGTCAACTGGCTATGGCTGTTAGGAGTGGGGTCCGGCGTCACTGGCGGATTGTTCGGGGTGGGCGGCGGTGTGATTGCCACGCCGATTCTCACAAGTCTGTTCGGCGCGACTCAGGTTGTTGCCCAGGGACTTGCCCTGACTCTGGCAGTGCCGAGCACGGCAATTACCCTGTTTACCTATGCATTGCATGACCATGTGAACTGGTCCATGGGCATTCCCCTGGCAGTTGGTGGTCTGGCCAGCGTCAGTTGGGGTGTGAGGCTCGCACACTCGATGCCAGAGCGCCTGCTGCGTTATCTGTTTTGCCTGTTTCTGGTGTTCTGTGCCGTGATCCTGATGTTCAAGCTCTAGCGCTGGAATCGCTGACAGAGCGCCGCATAATCGGCTAGCGTTGCAGGCTCAGCCGGGAGTCTTGAATGTCAGCAGAACTGTCCCTCAAACAAGCACGTCGTCTGGCGCTGGCCGCTCAGGGTTTCACCGGACGTCAGCCGCCTGCCACCATCAAGGCCAGTCACGTCACGCAACTGATCCGGCGGCTCGGCGTATTGCAGATCGATTCGGTCAATGCACTCGTGCGTTCTCACTACCTGCCGCTGTATTCACGGCTGGGCAATTATTCGCAAACGCTGCTGGATCAGGCTGCCTGGAGCCAGGGACGACATCGCACGTTGTTCGAGTATTGGGGGCACGAGGCGTCGCTGCTGCCCATCGAACTTTACCCGCTGATGCGCTGGCGAATGCAGCGTGCCGCCCAGGGCGAAGGTATCTATCAGCAACTGGCGCGCTTTGGTCGTGAGCAGCAACCGGTTATCGAAAGGGTCTTGCAGGCTGTTCGCGACCGGGGCGCATTGGGGGCTGGCAGCCTCGGTTCTCGGCAGGAGCGCGCAGGACCCTGGTGGGACTGGAGTGCGGAAAAGCTGGCGCTGGAATGGTTGTTTGCTGCGGGTGAAGTCACTGTGGCAGGACGTCGTGGTTTCGAGCGTTTGTATGATTTGCCGGAGCGAGTGCTTCCCGCAGCAATCCTCAATCATGCGCAAATCGATGAAGCTCAGGCTCAGCGTGGTCTGTTGCTGCATGCGGTAAAAGCCTTGGGCGTCGGTACGGAAAAGGACCTGCGGGATTATTTCCGTCAGGATCCGCTACCCAGTCGTCTGGCTCTGGCGGAACTGGTCGAGATGGGCGCGTTGCAACGGGTCAGGGTTGAAGGCTGGAAGCAGCCTGCGTTTTGTCTGCCGGATATCCCGCAGCCTCGGAAAGTGTCGGCCAGCGCCTTGTTGTCACCATTCGACTCCCTGATCTGGGAGCGTGCGCGTACCGAGCGGCTGTTCGACTTCCGCTATCGCCTGGAGATCTACACGCCACAGCACAAACGGGTCTACGGCTATTACGTCTTGCCGTTCCTGCACAACGAGCGTATTGCCGCACGGGTCGACCTTCGTTCCGAGCGGGCGTCAGGGTGTCTGGCGGTGCATGCCGTGCATGAAGAGGAGCGTGGACTGGACGAAGAGGGCAGGGAAGCGTTGACCCGAAACCTGCGCCAGTTGGCCGACTGGTTGGGGCTTCCAGATATACGAAGCGTAGGAGCGACTTCAGTCGCGAATATCGGCCTTCGCGAATGAATTAGCTCTCATCAAAAAAGACGCAAGATCATGAATTAGAACGTATTTTATGTAGGATAAAAACGTTATCCGGCGTACATATCCATTATCTGCATGTGCTGGTCCTACTGGTTCCGCCTTTACGGCGGCCCCCTTTTGTTTCGGCAAAAGGGGGGAAAACCATCCGCTCCGGTTCGGCCCCGCCTTGTGGCGGGGTTCCCTCGCTCCGGCATTGCTCCGTGGGTACGCGCCGACGGGCCTTCCATGGCCCTGCGGCGCTTGCTCGGCGTCCTGCCTCGCAACCCACTACGCAATACCTCCACTCGGCCGTCACCAACGTCGCAATCGGCGGTGTCTGGAATATCTCTGCTCATCCCGGTAGGAGCGAATTCATTCGCGAATAAATTCGCTCCTACACGAATTGTGAGAACACAGCCGAACCCTTAATCCGCAAACACATGGCCCATGTTGCTGCGCGACAGCGCGGTGCCAAGGCGGCGGGTGATCTCCTACGGTTTTTTCAGCGTTTCACTTGCTTTAATGTCTCGGCAATCAGAAACGCCAGCTCCAGCGACTGATCGGCATTCATCCGTGGGTCGCAATGGGTGTGGTAACGATCCGACAATCCATCTTCGGTAATCGGGCGCGCGCCGCCGATGCATTCGGTGACGTTCTGGCCGGTCATTTCGATATGGATACCGCCTGCATAAGTACCTTCGGCCTGATGCACCTGGAAGAACTGTTTCACTTCCCCAAGAATCTGCGCGAAGTCGCGGGTCTTGTAGCCGCTGCTGGCCTTGATGGTATTGCCATGCATCGGGTCGGAGCTCCACAGCACCTTGCGGCCTTCGCGCTCCACGGCGCGGATCAGTTGTGGCAAGTGCTCGCCGACCTTGTTCGCGCCCATGCGGGCGATGAGGTTCAGGCGGCCCGGGTCGTTGTCCGGGTTGAGGATGTCGATCAGGCGAATAAGGTCATCGGTGTCCATGCTCGGGCCGACCTTGACCCCGATCGGGTTATTGACCCCGCGCAGGAATTCAACGTGGGCGCCATCCAGTTGCCGGGTGCGATCGCCGATCCACAGCATGTGGGCCGAGCAGTCGTAGTAGTCGTTGGTCAGGCTGTCGCGACGCACGAAGGCTTCTTCGTAGTTCAGCAACAAGGCTTCGTGTGCGGTGAAGAAGCTCGTTTCCCGCAGTTGTGGCGAGCTGTCCATGCCACAGGCACGCATGAATGCCAGGGTTTCGTCGATTCGGTCAGCCAATTGGCTGTATTTCTGCGCCAGTGCCGAGTTTGCGATGAAGTCCAGGTTCCACTGATGGACCTGATGCAGATCGGCAAAACCGCCCTGGGCAAAGGCGCGCAGCAGGTTCAGGGTGGCCGTGGACTGGTGATACGCCTGCAGAAGGCGCTCCGGGTCCGGCACACGGCTTTTTTCGTCGAAACCGATGGCGTTGACGATATCGCCACGATAGGCGGGAAATGTCACGCCATCGATGGTTTCGTCGTTGGACGAGCGCGGCTTGGCGAATTGTCCGGCCATGCGCCCGACCTTGACCACCGGGCAGCCGGCGGCAAAGGTCATCACCACGGCCATCTGCAGCAGCACTTTAAAGGTGTCGCGGATCTTCGCCGCCGAAAACTCCATGAAGCTTTCGGCGCAATCGCCGCCTTGCAGCAGGAAGGCACGGCCTTGGGAGACTTCGGCAAACTGGCGACGCAGGTCCCGGGCTTCACCGGCGAACACCAGTGGCGGATAGCTGGCCAGGCGTTGTTCGACTTCTGCCAGATGTGCGGCGTCAGGGTATCGGGGTTGTTGCTGAATAGGTAATGCCCGCCAGCTGTCGGGGCTCCAGGGTTGGCTCATTGTTGGCTCTTGGGGATGTGCAATCGAATCCGCATGGTAACAGTTCATTGTCGAGCTGCGAGCGAGTGGGGGACGAGCTGGCTCGATAGTTGTGACAAATGCTCTCGCTTGGCTGACAATTCGCCCTTTGCGCTCGGCGCGATGGCCAACCGGGAAAGGTAATGACTGAAGAGCGTGAGCGCGAAGAACGGATTCTTGCCGAAGTCCATGATGACTTCGGGATGATTCGCGTCCTTGAGGTGGATGATTATCGCTTCCTCGAATTTGGCGATGCCATCGAACAGAGTTGTACCTTCACGGCCGACCCCAGCTGGCTGGAGTACGACTACACCCGGGCCATGCTGATCGGCGCCTTGTGCCATGAAGCGCCCGAGAGCGCACTGTTTCTCGGATTGGGTGCCGGAACCCTGACTCAGGCCTGCATGAAGTTTCTGCCTCTGGAAGACGTGGAAGTCATCGAGTTGCGCCCGGATGTTCCGCGTCTGGCAATCGAGTACATGGGGCTCGATGATGATCCGCGTCTTTATATACGCATCGGCGATGCCCTCGAACTGCTCGACAGCGCCGAAACGGCCGATCTGATTTTCGTCGACCTCTATACCGATGTCGGGCCTGGGGCCGGGCATCTGGCCTGGAATTTTCTCCAGGACTGCCAGCAGCGCCTCAACCCTGGCGGCTGGCTGATCATCAACCAGTGGGCCACCGATGACGGCAAGCCTCTGGGCGCTGCGTTGCTGCGCGGGCTTTATCACAGGCACTACTGGGAGCTGCCGGTGAAGGAGGGCAATGTCATCCTCATTGTCCCGGCCGATCTGGAACAGACCCTGAATGTGGAGTCGCTTACCTCGCGTGCCGAAGTGCTTGCGCCGCAACTGGGTTACTCCTTGCTGCCTTTGATCAGGGATATTCGTTCAGCGACCTGAGGAGCGACAAGAGGGTGTGGCGAGAGGTTGGAGTGAGACATTTCGCCGCACCGTGCAGGGCGCAACCATATTCATATGCATGAAAGAGTGAAACGTTTAAGTGATTACCCCCGCAATACCGGGCTCTCAAGGCATTGCGGCCGGTTTGTTCCGTTGCGTGATGCCTGCAAACTCTGCTTCAACCGCCAATATTTTGTAAAAAAACCCTCACTTTCAAACGCAATTCCGGTATAGTGCGCGCCGGCCTTAAGAGGCCCTCGTCAGGTATTGCAGTTACCCGAAGCCTGCTTCGGTAACTTGTCCGCATTGCGGACTATTCTTGACGATCCATTCATCAATACGTTTTCGCAAATCCCCGCCGACAAAGCAGCCAGGGTGACCTCAAGGTCGTACACGGCACGCGCAGCTTTGAAGCATGGGTCTTTGCGGATGCACCAGAGGCAGACCCATGACCCAGGAAATCGGCGGCTTCGCCGCTCTCGACCTTCATCCGAGTATTGTTGCAGCCGTCATCGCGACCGGCTACGAAGAGCCTTCGGCCATTCAGCAGCAGTCCATCCCGATTATTCTTGCCGGCCACGACATGATCGGCCAGGCGCAGACTGGCACCGGTAAAACCGCCGCGTTCGCCCTGCCAATCCTGCATCGTATCGACCCGAGCAAGCGTGAGCCGCAAGCACTGATTCTCGCTCCAACCCGCGAGCTGGCACTGCAAGTTGCCACCGCATTTGAAACCTACGCCAAGCAGATGCCGGGCGTGACGGTCGTTGCCGTCTACGGCGGCGCACCTATGGGTCCGCAGCTCAAGGCTATCCGCAATGGCGCGCAGATCGTTGTCGCCACGCCGGGTCGTCTGTGCGATCACCTGCGTCGTGACGAAAAAGTCCTGGCTACCGTGAATCATCTGGTTCTCGACGAAGCGGACGAAATGCTCAAGCTGGGCTTCATGGATGACCTGGAAGTCATCTTCAAGGCCATGCCGGAAAGCCGTCAGACCGTTCTGTTCTCGGCTACCCTGCCGCAGTCGATCCGTGCCATCGCCGAACGCCATCTGCGCGATCCGAAGCACGTCAAGATCCAGACCAAGACCCAGACCGTTACCGCGATCGAGCAGGCTCACCTGCTGGTTCACGCTGACCAGAAAACCTCTGCCGTACTGAGCCTGCTGGAAGTCGAGGATTTCGACGCCCTGATCATGTTCGTCCGTACCAAGCAGGCGACCCTGGATCTGGCAAGCGCCCTGGAAGCCAAAGGCTACAAGGCTGCTGCACTGAACGGCGACATCGCCCAGAACCAGCGTGAGCGCGTCATCGACTCCCTCAAGGATGGCCGTCTGGACATCGTTGTGGCGACCGACGTTGCTGCCCGTGGTCTCGACGTTCCGCGCATCACTCACGTGTTCAACGTTGACATGCCTTACGATCCTGAGTCCTACGTTCACCGTATCGGCCGTACCGGCCGCGCCGGTCGCGAAGGTCGTGCATTGCTGCTGGTGACTCCACGTGAGCGCCGCATGCTGCAAGTGATTGAGCGCGTAACTGGCCAGAAAGTCGTGGAAGTCCGCCTGCCGGATTCCCAGGCCGTCCTGGATGCCCGCATCAAGAAACTGACCAACAGCCTGTCGCCGCTGGTTGCCGATGCAGAAGCGAGCCATGGCGATCTGCTTGATCGTCTGACTGCCGACATCGGTTGCACGCCGCGTGCCCTGGCTGCGGCCCTGCTGCGCAAGGCCACCAATGGTCAGGCTCTGACCTTGTCTGCCATCGAGCGTGAGCGTCCACTGGTTCCGAACAACGCTCCGCGTGCTGATCGTGGCGAGCGTAGCGATCGCGGTGACCGTCCAGAGCGCGAGCGTCGTGCTCCGATGCCTCTGGCCGAAGGCCGCGCTCGTTGCCGTACCGCGCTGGGTGCGCGTGATGGTATCGCTGCCAAGAACCTGCTGGGTGCAATCCTCAACGAAGGCGGCCTGGCCCGCGAAGCGATCGGCCGTATCCAGGTTCGTGACAGCTTCAGTCTGGTCGAACTGCCGGAAGATGGCCTTGAGCGTCTGCTGACCAAGCTCAAGGACACCCGCGTTGCAGGCAAGCAGTTGAAGCTGCGTCGCTATCGCGAAGACTGATCGACTCTTGAGTTGATCGGCAGATAAAAAATCCCCGACTGGTTCGGGGATTTTTTTGTCCGGGATTTGCTCAGTCGAAGCGGTAGATATCCATGCCCAGTGCGCCCATGGTGAAGCCCTGATACGCAATGCTGAATCTGCCGCCAGCTCCGCGGGCGAAATACAGGGGCAGCAGGTGCTCATCGCTCGGATGGCTGCGCACAGCGTGGGGTGCCAGGGTCCGGTAATTGTGCAGTGCAGACTCGTCGTTGCTTTCCAGCCGTTCGATCATCCAGTCTCGAAATGCTTTCGCCCAAGGCTCGATGCTTTCAGGGCCGGCATTCCAGTCCAGTTCGCGCAGGTTATGGGTAATGCTGCCGGAGCCTATGATCAGCACGCCCTGTTCGCGCAGGCTGGCGAGTGCCTGGCCGACGCGAGTCTGCAAGGCCGGACCCTGGCGGCTTGGCAGGGAAACCTGCACCACCGGGATATCGGCTTGTGGATACATCAACGACAGCGGTACCCACACACCGTGGTCAAAAGGGCGTCGGCTGTCTGTCCGGGCGGGCAATCCGTTTGCGGCCAGCAGTTCGACCACTTCAGCGGTCAGCTTCGGCAAACCCCTTGCAGGATATTGGACGGCGAACAGAGCTGCCGGGAAGCCGCCGAAGTCATGCCAGGTTTCCGGTTGCGGGTTGGCATTGACGATCAGCTCGTTGCTTTCCCAATGGGCTGAAACAATCACGATGGCCTTGGGGGCAGGCATTTCACTCGCCAGGCGGGCCAGCGCCGGACCGCTTTCGCCGGGTTCCAGAGCCAGCATGGGAGAGCCGTGGGAGATGAACAGGCTGGGAAACATGATGAGGTCCTGAGTGTCTGGGATGCGCCTATCTTGGGGCAGGGCATTGATCGGAATCCAATATAAGTTCTTAGGTATTCTGATCGAAATTCCTGAAGCTTTGCCGGGGCATCAATCAGGCAGGCACAAAAAAGGGCGACTCGCGTCGCCCTTCCGGTTATAGCCCTGGATCAACCGCGACGGCGCAGCGCCTCGATACGCTCTTCCAGTGGCGGGTGGCTCATGAACAGGCCAGCCAGACCGTGCTTGAGGCCACCGTTGATGCCGAATGCGCTCATGGTGCTCGGCATGTTGACCGGTACGCCCTGTTCGGAGCGCAGGCGTTGCAGTGCGCCAATCATTGCGCTGGTGCCGGCCAGTCGGGCGCCGGCTTCGTCAGCCCGGTATTCGCGTTTGCGCGAGAACCACATCACGATGGTGCTGGCCAGGAAACCCAGGACCAGTTCAGCGAAGATCGTGGTGATGTAGTAAGCGATACCCTGACCGTTTTCAGTCTTGAAGATCACCTTGTCGACGAAGTTGCCGATGATCCTCGCAAAGAACATCACGAAGGTGTTCACTACGCCCTGTACCAGCGCCAGTGTCACCATGTCGCCATTGGCGACGTGACCGATTTCGTGGGCCAGTACGGCCTTGACTTCGTCGGGCGAGAAGCGCTCCAGCAAACCCTGGCTCACCGCGACCAGCGCGTCGTTCTTGTTCCAGCCTGTGGCGAAGGCGTTGGCTTCGTAGGCAGGGAAAATACCGACTTCCGGCATTTTGATACCGGCTTCCCTGGACAGTTGCTCCACGGTCTGCAGCAACCATTGCTCATGGCGAGTGCGAGGCTGGGTAATGATCTGCGTGCCGGTGCTCATTTTTGCCGACCACTTGGAGATGAGCAGCGAGAACAGCGAGCCGGCGAAACCGAACACGGCGCAGAAGACCAGCAGCTGATTGAGGTTGAGATCAACCCCATTGGCCGCCATGAACCCATTGAAGCCAAAAAGGCTCAAGGTGATGCTGGCAATCAGCACGACCGCAAGGTTAGTGGCCAAAAACAGCAAAATGCGCATCATGGTCGAAACGTTCTCCTGGGGAATAAATGCAACGTGATGCCGGGTATATAAGGTGATGCCCGCTGCTATTCAACAGGGGGACTATTTCAAACTGTGTCGTTTTGTCGTATTCGATGTTAATCCTGCCAACCTGAACGGCACCTGAGCCATGGCTGCGGGCGTCCTGGGGAGACTTGAGAGGGATGCAAGAAGGCGGGGAGGGGGTATTGCAGGAACTGCCCCGAACCGGAGTCGGGGCAGGGGACTCTGTGGTTTTATTGCTTGTAGCCTTTGACGAAGTTGCCGATGCGTCCGATGGCCTGTTCCAGGTCGTCGACACGCGGCAAGGTCACCACGCGGAAGTGGTCAGGCCATGGCCAGTTGAATGCGGTGCCTTGCACAACGAGCAGCTTTTCCGAAAGCAGCAGGTCGAGGACGAACTTCTCGTCGTTGTGGATCGGGCAGATCTTGGGGTCGATACGCGGGAAGGCGTACAGCGCGCCCATGGGTTTGACGCAGCTTACGCCGGGAATGTCGTTGAGCAATTCCCAGGTACGGTTGCGTTGCTCCAGCAGGCGTCCCTGAGGCAGAACCAGGTCGTTGATGCTCTGGTAGCCGCCCAAAGCGGTCTGGATGGCGTGCTGGCTGGGTACGTTGGCGCACAGGCGCATGTTGGCCAGGATGTCGATGCCTTCGATGTAGCTCTGGGCATTGTGCTTGGGGCCGGAAATGGCGACCCAGCCGGAGCGGAAGCCCGCAACGCGGTAGGACTTGGACAGGCCGTTGAAGGTCAGGCACAGCAGGTCTGGCGCAAGGGAGGCGGTGCTGATGTGTACGGCTTCGTCGTAGAGGATCTTGTCGTAGATTTCGTCCGAGAACACCACCAGATTGTGCTGGCGGGCCAGTTCCAGCATGCCCAGCAGCACTTCCTTCGAATACACGGCACCGGTGGGGTTGTTCGGATTGATGATCACCATGGCCTTGGTGTTCGGCGTGATCTTGGCCTTGATGTCCTGCAGGTCAGGCCACCAGTTGGCCTGCTCGTCGCACAGGTAATGCACCGGGTTGCCGCCTGCCAGGCTGACAGCGGCAGTCCAGAGTGGATAGTCCGGGGCCGGGATCAGGACCTCGTCGCCGTTGTTGAGCAGCGCCTGCATCGACATCACGATCAGTTCGGAGACGCCGTTGCCCAGGTAGATGTCTTCGATGCCGATGCCGTCGACCTGCTTCTGCTGGTAGTACTGCATCACGGCCTTGCGGGCGCTGAACAGGCCCTTGGAGTCGCTGTAGCCCTGAGCGGTCGGCAGGTTGCGGATCACGTCTTGCAGGATCTCGTCCGGCGCCTCGAAACCAAACGGTGCCGGGTTGCCGATATTCAGCTTGAGGATGCGATGGCCTTCCTCTTCCAGACGTTTGGCGTGCTTGAGCACTGGCCCGCGAATGTCATAGCAGACGTTTGCGAGCTTGTTCGATTTGCTGAACTGCATGTGATTGATCCCGAAAATGGACGAGTTGTTGCCGGCTTGCAACGAAGGTCGCTGGACATGACCCGATGAAAATGGGTTTGTATGCGACAAACGCGGGTGACAGACTGACATCTGATGAGACGCAATCATACGTGCCACCCGATCCGTGGAAAAGACACAGATCGGGCTTTTTCAGATTCGGAGGTGTACCTGTGGACAAGTTGCACAAGACGCTCGAAGAGTGGAAGCAAATGCTCGATCCAGAGCAGTACAACGTCTGTCGCCTGAAAGCGACCGAGCGCCCCTTTACCGGCAAGTACAACGGCACGAAGACCGAGGGTGTCTATCATTGTGTGTGCTGTAACGAAGCGCTGTTCGATTCCACCACCAAGTTCGATTCCGGCTGTGGCTGGCCGAGTTTCTACGCGCCGATAGAAGGCAGTGCGGTGGTCGAAGTGCGGGACATCAGCCACGGGATGATTCGCACCGAAGTGGTGTGCGCCAAGTGCGACGCCCACCTGGGGCATGTATTTCCCGATGGTCCGCCACCCACCGGCCTGCGTTACTGCATCAATTCGGTGTGTCTGGATCTGGTGCCACGGGTTTAGCCGTCATTGGCGTGGTCTGGCTTATCAGCCTCTATCAACAGGGGAAATTGAATGCATGTGTCATTCAATTGCAGGCTAACTTCAACATTCATTTTTATGAGGCATCGTCATGAGCGAGAACCTGTTGAGCATTCCTTGCACCACGATCAAGGGCGAGCAGAAGACCCTGGCCGATTTCGCCGGCAAGGCGGTGCTGGTGGTCAATACGGCAAGCAAGTGTGGTTTCACCCCGCAATACAAGGGGCTGGAAGCGCTATGGCAGCAATACCGCGACCGCGGGCTAGTGGTTCTGGGCTTTCCCTGCAACCAGTTCGGCAAGCAGGAACCCGGCAATGAAGGTGCTATCTCGGAGTTCTGCGAATTGAACTACGGCGTCAGTTTCCCGTTGTTCAAGAAAGTCGACGTCAATGGCGGTAACGCCCACCCGCTGTTCGTGCAGTTGAAGAAGCGGGCGCCGGGCATTCTGGGGTCCCAGGGTATCAAGTGGAACTTCACCAAGTTTCTGGTCGACAAGGAGGGGAAACTGGTCAAACGTTTTTCCCCACGCACCAAGCCTGAAGAGCTGACCGGCGAGATCGAGGCCTTGCTCAAATAGCACGGTTGCTCGGTGTGAGCGCAATCCACTGGTCCAGCATGCTGACCAGTTCTGCTCGGCGGAACGGCTTGGCCAGATAGTCGTTCATGCCGGCTGCCCTGCAACGTTCGCGCTCTTCGGGCATGGCATTGGCGGTCAGGGCTACGATAGGCAGGCCGGGCCAGCGCCCGCTGCTGCGGATCTGGCGGCTGGCCTCGTAACCGTCCATGACCGGCATGTTGCAGTCCATCAGGACCAGATCGAAGTTGCTGTGCTCCAGTTGCTCGATGGCCTCTGCGCCATGGGCGCTGACAATCACTTCACAGCCCAGCTTGCTGAGCATGCCTTTGGCGACCAGTTGATTGACCGGGTTGTCTTCCACCAGAAGGATGCGTGCCGGGCGCTGGGTCGCCAGCTCTTCGGGAGAGGTTTCGCTTATCCCGGGTTCTTCCATGTGCAGGGCGCGGCGCAAGGTGTTGTAGAGCGCGTTACGGGCCAGCGGCCGAGCCTGCTGCTGCAAGGGTGCCAGGGCGCTGACCTGTTCGACGGGCATGAAGTTGCCATAGGCCGTGACCAGCAGGATGGGCACTTGTGTGGTCGGGCGAATAGAAAACAGGCATTCCGGGCAATCGGTAATCACCAGGTCGGTATCGGGGTCGAGTTGCTGCTCGCAGGTCCGGTCATCGATGCCCCGGCGATTAAAGGCGACTCCCCAACTGGGCAGCAGGGTGCCAAGCAGTTCCACCAGACCGCTGCCCGCCTTGCTGATCACGGTCACACGGCCCTTGAGCGCGGGTGGTGTCACCGCTTTCAGATGTACCGGCAACGGCAGTTCGGCGCAGAACAGGCTGCCCAGACCTGACTGGGACTGGATGCTCAGGCGGCCATTCATGGCTTCGCACAGGTTGTGAGTCAGGGACAGGCCCAGCCCCGTGCCACCAAATTGCCGGGTGATCGCTGCTTCGGCCTGGGTGAAGGGCTGGAAGATCCGCTCCTGGGCTTCCTTGGGGATGCCGATTCCAGTGTCCCGGACTTCGATTCGCACCCGGTTTTCCCCGGTTTCAGAATCCTGCGCGCAGGAAAGGCGCACATCCACGCGCCCGAAACGGGTGAACTTGAGCGCATTGGAGAGCAGGTTGCTGACGATCTGCCGGACCCGCGTGGGGTCGCCGATCACCAGTGGCGGAAAGTCCGGAGCAATCAGGCAGGTCAGTTCCACGCTGGGGGCAGCGTTCTGCGAGAGCAGGTTAGCGGTGTCTTCGACCAGCATGCCCAGATCGAAAGGGATGCGCTCGATTTCCAGTTGTCCTGCATTGAACTTGGACATGTCGAGAATATCGTTGAGCAGTTCCACCAGCACTTTGCCCGAGTCATGGGCAATCATCAGTTGCTGGCGTTGCTCGGCACTGAGCGGACCGTCCAGTGACAGGGCCAGCATGCCCAGCAATCCATTGAGCGGTGTGCGGATCTCATGGCTCATGTTCGCCAGGAAGGCCGTGCGGGCATTGGCCATGTCCAGGGCGGTGCTGCGGGCGATCTGCAATTCCTCGTTGGACTGGCTGAGGCGAATGTTGCTGGCCTTGAGTTCGTTGGTGCGTGCCGAAACGATGTTTTCCAGCTCGTTCAGGTGATTGGTAAGCCGGTCCTCTGCCTCGCGACGTCTGGCGAACTCGGTGCTCATGGTTTCGATATGCAGGTTGAACGTCTTGACCAGTACGCCGATTTCATCGTTTTCATGATTGGGCGGGCAGGTCATTTTTTTCTGGATCGGGCTGCGCGGATCGTGACGGCTCAAATCCCGGATCAGGTTCACCAGCGGCTTGGTCAGGGTCGCGTAGAACAGCATGGTCAGGATCCCGGCCAGCACCAGACTGCGCACGAAGCCATTGAGCAGGGTGATCTCGGCCCGCTGCAGGAAGTGGCTGCCAAAGGCGAAGGTGTCGACGGTCAGGCTCAGGGTGCCGATGACCTCGGTAGGCATATGGTCCAGATGCAGGACTTCTTCGAAATGCCGGCTTTCTCCGAACAGCCAGTCGCTGAGTACCCGATAGCGTCCGGTGGCCATGGGACGTTCGACGCTGGAGAGCACCATATTGTTGTTGTCGGTCAGTCTGGCGCTGACCACGGCGGGGGAGTGCAGCAGGCCCAGGGTCAGCTCCTGAGCCAGTTCGGCGTCGATGTTGTACGCCATGCGCGATGCCGGGTTATGGCTGATTTCCATCAGGGAGCCAATTTCACGATCGATGGAAGCATCTTCGCTGGCATAATCGAGGGCAATCTGGAGCAGACTGAGCAAGGTTCCAAGAATGAAACCGATCAGGACGGCCATTCTGGCTTGCTTGAACGACAACCTGTTGGTGAACGATATATCCATGGAAGTTCAGTCACTTCTGATGCCCATTGCGGGGCAAGCATAGCCGATCGGGCCTTGTGGTTAATCAGTTAAATATAAGGAGGTTTCGTGGATTCTCGGTTGATGGCTTTTCTGGAGCGCGCCGATGCCGTGCTGACTCGTCTGGAGCCCTTGTTGCCTGCCGTTCGCGAGCCGCTGGACTGGTCCGCGACTCTGGCGGCGCGTTGGGTGCGAGAAGGGCGCAGCGGTTATCTGCTGCCCCTTGAAGTCAGCCTGGACATGCGCCTGTCGGACCTGATCGGTGTTGATCGGCAGCGAGACCAGTTGGGACGCAATACTCGCCAGTTCATTGATGGTCTGCCTGCCAACCATGCGTTGCTGTGGGGCTCGCGTGGCACCGGCAAGTCTTCGCTGATTCGGGCCTTGCTGGCTGAGTATGCCGGTGCAGGCCTGCGCCTGATCGAAATCGAACGCGACCATCTGGGCGACCTGCCGCGAGTGGTCGAGCAACTGCAGAAACTTCCCCAGCGCTTTGTGTTGTTCTGCGACGATCTTTCCTTCGAGTCGGGGGAGGGTGACTATCGCGTACTCAAGAGCGTGCTCGATGGCTCGCTCGAACAGGCACCGGATAATGTGCTGCTTTATGCAACTTCCAACCGTCGCCATCTGGTGCCGGAGAAGGAGAGCGATAACGAAAACTGGAAGCATGTAGAAGGCGAGCTGCATCCCAGCGAGGCGGTGGAAGACAAGATCGCGCTGTCGGACCGCTTCGGCTTGTGGCTGTCTTTCTATCCGTTCACTCAGGAGCACTTCCTGAATGTGGTGGAACACTGGATTACCCAGCTGGCGCAGAAGGCCGGCCTGACCTGGCAGCGCGATGAAGAGCTGGACAAGGCGGCTGTCCGTTGGGCGACCGGGCGGGGTAATCGTAATGGTCGTTGTGCCTACCAGTTTGCGCGTTACTGGGTAGGCCTGAAATTGTTGGAGCAACAGGCATGATCGATTTACAAGACGTGGGTGCGGGCCAGGAAGGTTATGACCTGCTGGCGGCACAGTTACAGGCGCTGCTGGCCGATGAGCGTGACTTCATTGCCAACGCCGCGCAGTTTTCTGCGTTTCTCTATACCCAGATAACGGAGTTGAACTGGGCGGGCTTTTATCTGAATCGCAACGAAGAGCTGGTGCTCGGGCCGTTCCAGGGGCAGGTCGCCTGCGTGCGCATACCGTTCGGGCGTGGTGTGTGCGGTGCTGCCGCCCAAAGCCGGCAAACCCAGCGGGTTGAAGATGTCCATACCTTCGCCGGGCACATCGCCTGCGACAGCGCCTCCAATAGCGAGCTGGTCATTCCGTTGATAAAGGAAGGGCGTCTGATCGGCGTGCTGGATCTGGACAGCCCGCAAGTCGGGCGATTCAAGGAGGAGGATCAGGAGGGGATCGAGCGTCTGGCGGCTATCTTTCTGGCGTCCACCGACTGCTGAGCCGGGAGCCTGTCCGCCGTTGCGCAGTGCAGCGCAACGGCGGTGTGTCATCAATCGTAGATGACCTTCTTCTTCCATTCCGATTCGACTTCGTCTGCCTTCAGACCTTCGGTCAGGGCGTTGTCGTCATCATCGGTAGGTGCTGTATTGGTCAGCACCATGGAGTTGGCGCGTGCCAGTTGTTTTTCCATGGCCTGCAACTGTTGTTGATAGGTCACAGGGTCCGGCTGGTTGCGCAGGTACTGTACGCCGCGCTCGAAGGCCAGGCGGGCTTGACCTGGCTGCTCTTGAGATAGCGCAAGCTGGCCGAGGTTATTGAAAAACTCGATATGCAGGTTCACCAGGATGGTGCGGATTTCGCGAATCCAGTGTTTGGCTTCACTGGTTGGCAGAAAACCGTCATGAGCGGCGCGAGTGACCTGGCCATGCAGCGCTTCCAATAGAAAGCGAATGTCCTTGGCCTTGGCTTCGGTCTGGATCGGGCTGACGGCGTTGGTGACCTGGATACGGTCGCCCTGTGCCACCAGCTCTTCCAGTTCGGTCACACGGGTCTTGAGCTGTGCGTTGCCTTTTTCCAGCCCAAGCATGCGCTGCACGACATTGAGCTCCAGGCGGGTCAGCAACAGCTTGAGGGCTGGCGACATGAGCTGGCCGGGGAATGTCTCGCTGATTTCACTGCAACGACGTAGTCGGTCGTTGAGTTCTACCTTTGCACGAGCCTTGTCCAGTTTGCTGTTTTCAGCGACATGGTTCAGGTAGCCAATCGCTATAAGCAGCGCGATACCAGCTACTACCATCAACGTGATCATGAGTGGTGTCACTGCGCAAACCTCATTTTTTCCATAAATTATTGTGCGAGTGTAGTGGCTAAGCACTATTGCGCATAGATGCCTCCGTCGGACATTGCAACTAAATTTTCTCCTGAGACAAGAGTTTTCCGGCCAACGGCGTGAACCTTAAAGAGGGGCGAAGTCATTGATTTAAATAAATTTTCAGAAGGGGGTTGACGACCTGCCAAACCATCCATAGAATGCGCGCCACTTACAGCGTAAAGCACACAGCAAAGCGCAGTAAGTAGTGAATGTTGTACGTGTGTCCCCTTCGTCTAGTGGCCTAGGACACCGCCCTTTCACGGCGGTAACAGGGGTTCGAGTCCCCTAGGG
>NZ_JAIGPJ010000039.1:0-52580 GCF_019719005.1 Pseudomonas cichorii | reverse complement strand
GCAACCGGGTAGCGGTGTTCAAAAGCAAAGCGGGTTGACAGTGGGGGCGAGTCCATACATAGGAGCGAATTTATTCGCGAATAGGGTTCGCGAATGAATTCGCTCCTACGGGGGTTACGCTTTCAGGGTCGCCATATCAATCACGAAGCGGTACTTCACGTCACCCGCCAGCATGCGCTCGTAGGCCTCGTTGATATTGCGGATATCCAGCATTTCGATATCGCAGGTAATGTCGTTTGCCGCGCAGAAGTCCAGCACTTCCTGGGTTTCTGCTATTCCGCCGATCAGCGAGCCTGCGATCACGCGACGTTTCATGACCAGATGGGCGGCGTGGATTGGCGGCTCTACCGGCTCGATCAGGCCGACCAGAATATGCACGCCGTCAAAGCTCAGGGTTTCCAGGTAGGGGTTCAGGTCGTGCTGCACAGGAATGGTGTCCAGCAGGAAGTCGAAGCGACCTGCGGCGGCTTTCATCTGTTCGGCGTCGGTGGAGACGATCACATGATCGGCACCCTGACGGCGAGCTTCCTGGGCTTTTGAGGCCGAGCGGGTGAAGAGGGTGACTTCAGCGCCCATGGCCTTGGCGAACTTGATGCCCATATGGCCCAGGCCGCCCATGCCGAGAATCCCGACCTTGTCGCCGGCCTTGACGCCATAGTGCTTGAGGGGCGAGTAGGTGGTGATACCGGCGCAGAGAATCGGTGCGGCAGCAGCCAGGTCGAGTTTTTCCGGGATGCTGACCACGAACTCTTCGCGAACCACAATGCTGTTGGAATAGCCGCCCATGGTGTTGCTGCCGTCCACGCGATCAGGAGTGGCGTAGGTCATGGTCGGACCTTCCAGGCAATACTGCTCCAGATTCGACTGACAGGCCGAGCACTGTTGGCAGGAGTCGACCATACAGCCGACGCCCACCAGATCGCCCACTTTGTATTTGCCAGCGTTCGGGCCGGTGGCCGTGACCTTGCCGACAATCTCGTGGCCCGGCATCAGCGGGTAAACAGCGATGCCCCACTCGTTGCGTGCCTGGTGAATGTCGGAGTGGCAGACGCCGCAATAAAGGATCTCGATGGCGACGTCGTTGGCCCGCAGGCTGCGACGTTCAAAGGTCATGGGGGCGAGGGGCGCGGTGGCTGACTGGGCGGCGTAACCGATGGCTTTGTACATGGTGTTCCTCGCGGATCAAGGGTGAATAGTGGTGGCTATTTTCCGGGGACGGGCCGCTGAAGGCCATGAGCATTCCTCCGCGAGTCGTGCCTATTCCTCCGGATATGTTGGATCAGGCATGGCTGCAACGCTGATATCTGCGATGATGCGCATGTCTGATTCTCTACCCGGTGCTTCATGTCGCTACCTCATCCAGCAGATACCAATGCCACCCTTGTTTCCCTGATAAAGCCTCTGGCTACGCGCCCCGGATTCGTGCCGACGCTGTTGCCGGAGGTCAAGGTCGTCTCGGCTTATGAGTATGTGGCCAGCAGCCCGCAGATTTATGAGCCGAGCCTGATGATCGTCGCTCAGGGCGGCAAATTGGCCAGCCTGGGGTCGCGCACGCTGGATTACGGTGCCGGGCATTATCTGGTGCAGGCGCTTTCCGTGCCGTTCATGTGTGAAACCTTTGCCACGCCGCAAGCGCCGTTGCTCGGCGTTTCGGTGGCGATTGACCGGGTTGTGCTGGGCGAACTGGTGCAGTTGATGGGGCCGGTGCCTGATCACACCATCGAGGCGCAAACGCCGGAGTCCATGACCTCCGCGGTGCTGGATGCGTCAATGCGCGAGAGTGTCGAGCGATTGCTGCGCTGCCTGCATGATCCGCTGGATTGCCACGTCATGGGGCAGTCACGGTTACGGGAAGTGCTCTATGCGGCCCTGCGCGGCCCTCAGGCGGGTGTGTTGCGGGCGCTGGTTGCGCAGCAGAGCCATTTCGCCCGTGTCGCAGCGTCTCTGGCTTATCTGCACAGCCATTATGCCGAGCCTTTGAATATCGACATCCTGGCACGTCAGGCAAACATGAGCGCCTCGACCTTTCATGAGCATTTCAAGCGCAGCACCTTGCTGTCGCCAGTGCAGTACCTCAAACGCCTGCGCCTGCTCAAGGCCCAGCACATGCTGGTCGCCCAGGGCATGGGCGTGGCCCAGGTCGCGCACGCTGTCGGCTACCAGAGCACATCCCAGTTCAGCCGCGAATACAAACGCTACTTCGAGCGCAGCCCCGTCGAAGAAAGCACCTACCTGCGCATCCCCGCATAAACAAAAAAGCCCCCGAAGGGGGCTCTCTTGCAGCTTACCGCTTACAACTTGCAGCTTACCGCTTACAACTTGCAGCTTGTTGTTCCCTACATATTAGGATAAGTCGGCCCGCCAGCCCCTTCCGGCGTCACCCAGGTAATGTTCTGTGCAGGGTCCTTGATGTCGCAGGTCTTGCAGTGAACACAGTTCTGGGCGTTGATCTGGAAGCGTTTCTCGCCATCTTCCTGGGTAATCACTTCATAGACGCCAGCCGGGCAGTAGCGCTGGGCAGGTTCGTCATAGAGCGGCAGGTTGCTGGTGATCGGGATGCTCGGATCGGTCAGCTTCAGGTGGCAAGGTTGTTCCTCTTCATGGTTGGTGCTGGAGAGGAATACCGAGCTGAGCTTGTCGAAGCTGAGCTTGCCGTCGGGTTTCGGGTAGTCGATCTTCTTCGAGTCGGCAGCCAGCTTGAGGCAGGCGTAGTCCGGCTTGGTATCGTGCAGGGTGAACGGGATCTTGCCGCCGAAAATATTCTGGTCGATGAAGTTGAACGCGCCACCCACGACTGTGCCGAACTTGTGCAGCGCCGCGCCGAAGTTGCGGCTGGCGAACAGTTCTTCATGCAGCCAGCTGGCCTTGAAGGCGTCGACGTAAGAGGTCAGCACATCGCCGCCTTCCTTGCCGGCGAGCAGGGCGTCGGCTACGGATTCCGCAGCCAGCATGCCGGACTTCATGGCGGTGTGGCTGCCCTTGATCTTGGCGAAGTTCAGGGTGCCGAGGTCGCAACCGATCAGTGCGCCGCCTGCGAAAACCATCTTCGGCAGGGAGTTCAGGCCGCCCTTGCAGATGGCGCGGGCGCCGTAGCTGATGCGTTTGCCGCCTTCCAGGTACTGCTTGATGACCGGATGGTGCTTGTAACGCTGGAATTCGTCGAAAGGCGACAGGTAAGGGTTGCTGTAGGACAGGTCGACGATCAGGCCGACGACCACCTGATTGTTTTCCAGGTGATACAGGAAAGAGCCGCCCATGTTCTCGTCGTCCAGCGGCCAGCCAGCGGTATGCACCACCAGGCCTTGCTCGTGCTTCGCCGGATCGACTTCCCAGATTTCCTTCAGGCCGATGCCGTAGTGCTGGGCATCGGCTTCGCTGTCGAGGTTGAAGCGTTCGATCAGTTGCTTGCCGATATGGCCGCGGCAGCCTTCGGCGAACAGGGTGTACTTGCCGCGCAGTTCCATGCCGGGCGTGTACAGGCCTTCTTTCGGATTGCCTTCGCGATCAACACCCAGGTCGCCGGTCACGATCCCGCGCACTACGCCGTTTTCGTCGATCAAGGCTTCCTGGGCGGCAAAGCCCGGATAGATCTCGACACCCAGGTTTTCGGCCTGCTGGGCGAGCCAGCGGCACAGGTTGCCCAGGGAAATGATGTAGTTGCCCTGGTTGTGCATGGTCTTGGGCACGAACAGGTCCGGTACTTTCACGGACTTTTCGGCGCTGCGCAGCATATAGATGTCATCACGCTTGACCGGCGTGTTGAGCGGCGCGCCAAGTTCTTGCCAGTTCGGGAAGAGCTCGTTCAGGGCGCGAGGTTCGAATACCGCGCCGGACAGAATATGTGCGCCGACTTCGGAGCCTTTTTCTACCACGCAGACGCTGATTTCCTGGCCCGCTTCGGCTGCCTTCTGTTTAAGGCGGCACGCGGCAGAAAGCCCGGAAGGGCCGGCTCCGACGATGACGACGTCGAATTCCATGTATTCGCGTTCCACAGGCTATCTCCTACTCTCAAGGCTCACGGTATTTTTTTATATGAAGCGTACAGGCCGACGTGCGGAGGCGTGAGATGCCTGCCCGTCTTTATTAAGGAGCGCATTATATCTACACCACTTTGCAGGTCCAATACAAACGTTCGTTTGAATTGGCCGCAGGCCAGATAAATCAAAGACGCGAGACTCAGGACTGGCCGATCTGTCGTATTGACCGGAAAAGGCGTTGCGGTCAAGATACGGGCGGTTTTGCGCTCGCCGTAGGCTGAAGCGAGGTTCAATGAAACCTCCGAAAAGGTATCAGGTGAGCGTAGTGCAGGCAGTCCGGCCATCGCGCGCGGCGCATTTTACACACCCTTGAGGCGCTTGATGGGTGTGATCTGGCCTTGTATACGGTTTTTTGGCGGCTGTTCTGATAAACAGCCCCGATGCCTGCACTGAAGCGATTGCTTGTTGAGGACACACCTATCGATCGCCTGGTCATGCCGGGCGACTTTCTTTTCACCGGAGAGTGAGGAATCCATGAAGGTTCTTGTAGCTGTCAAACGAGTGGTCGACTACAACGTCAAGGTTCGCGTCAAGGCGGACAACTCCGGCGTCGATCTTGCCAACGTCAAAATGTCCATGAACCCCTTCTGCGAAATTGCTGTGGAAGAGGCTGTCCGCCTGAAAGAAAAGGGCGTGGCCAGCGAAATCGTCGTGGTCACCATCGGCCCGACCACGGCCCAGGAGCAACTGCGTACTGCCTTGGCGCTGGGTGCCGACCGTGCCGTGCTGGTCGAGTCCGCCGAGGACCTGACTTCCCTGGCCGTGGCCAAGCTGCTCAAGGCTGTGGTCGACAAGGAGCAGCCACAACTGGTGATCCTGGGCAAGCAGGCCATCGACAGCGATAACAATCAGACTGGCCAGATGCTGGCTGCCCTGAGCGGTTACCCGCAAGGCACCTTTGCTTCCAAGGTCGAAGTGTCGGGCGACAAGGTTGCCGTGACCCGCGAAATCGACGGTGGTCTGCAAACCGTATCCCTGAGCCTGCCGGCTATCGTGACCACAGACCTGCGTCTGAACGAGCCACGTTATGCTTCGCTGCCCAACATCATGAAGGCCAAGAAAAAGCCGCTTGAAACGCTGACCCCGGATGTACTGGGCGTCTCCACGGCCTCGACCAACAAGACTGTCAAGGTTGAAGCGCCGGCAGCACGTAGCGCCGGTATCAAAGTGAAGTCGGTGGCCGAACTGGTCGAAAAACTGAAAACCGAAGCGAAGGTAATCTAAATGACGATCCTGGTTATCGCTGAACATGACAATGCAGCTGTGGCTCCAGCCACGCTGAACACCATTGCCGCTGCCCAGAAGATCGGTGGCGATATCAATGTCCTGGTGGCCGGTTCCGGCGTGAGCGCTGTCGCCGCAGCTGCTGCCAGAATCGCGGGCGTTGCCAAGGTACTGGTTGCCGACAATGCTGCCTACGCGCATCAGTTGCCGGAAAACGTAGCACCGCTGGTTGTCGAGCTGGCAGCTGGTTATAGCCATGTTCTGGCGGCCGCGACCTCCAATGGCAAAAACATCCTGCCTCGCGTTGCAGCACAGCTGGATGTGGATCAGATTTCCGAAATCGTTTCGGTTGAATCGGCTGACACCTTCAAGCGTCCGATCTATGCCGGTAACGCCATCGCCACTGTGCAGTCGAGTGCGTCGGTCAAGGTCATCACCGTCCGTGCGACCGGTTTCGATCCGGTTGCTGCAGAAGGTGGTTCGGCTGCGGTCGAAGCGGTCTCCGCTGCTCATGATGCAGGCAAATCGTCCTTCGTTGGCGAAGAGCTGGCCAAGTCCGATCGCCCAGAATTGACCGCTGCCAAAATCGTCGTTTCCGGCGGTCGCGGCATGCAGAACGGCGACAACTTCAAGCACCTGTATGCCCTGGCGGACAAGCTGGGTGCAGCAGTGGGCGCATCCCGCGCTGCGGTCGATGCCGGTTTCGTGCCCAACGACATGCAGGTCGGCCAGACCGGCAAGATCGTTGCCCCTCAGTTGTACATCGCGGTGGGTATTTCCGGCGCGATCCAGCATCTGGCTGGCATGAAAGACTCCAAAGTGATCGTCGCGATCAACAAGGACGAAGAGGCACCGATCTTCCAGGTAGCCGATTACGGTCTGGTTGCGGATCTGTTCGAAGCTGTTCCTGAGCTGGAAAAGCTGGTTTAAACCGGCTGTCGAGAACCCGTTCAATCCGGCTGTGCACGCCTGTCTGTGACAGGGCGCGTGGCTTGAGTGAACGGGTTTTTTGTTGTGTTGAAAAAGGATTATCCATGGGTCAGCCAAGGCTGTGTGTGGCTTCGCTTCTTCTGGGGTTGATGGTGCTGCCGTCGTTTGTATCTGCAGCGGGCAAGTGCGAGCGACTGATCGTCACCGGCAGCCCGGATGCGCCGCCTTACCTGTGGCGCGATCCGCAGGACCCAAGGCACTTGATGGGTGCCAATGCCGACCTGCTCAGGCAGGCGGCCGATTCTCTGGATCTGGATGTCGAGTTTCTGTATGCGGGCAAGCGCAGCCAGGCGCTGGAAGAGGCGCGTACCGGTCGCATGGACATGCTGGTCGATGCGCCGCTGAATCAGGCTCAGCTTGATTCGTTCGACTATATCCAGCCGCCAATCACCCACAATGAAATCCTGGTCTGGACCCGTCACGATCGTGCCTTGCCCTTCAGTTCTCTCACCGACCTGCACGGGCGGTCGGGCGCTATCCCTGAAAGGACTCGTCTGACCCAGTCATTCGAGGCAGCGACTAAAGAGCACCTGACGCTGGAGCGCTTGCCCAATCTGACCCTGGCCTTTCAGAAACTGGCGTTGGGGCAGGTCGAATATGTACTGGCTGGACGCTATGCAGGCATGGTCATGATGCAGACGCTTGGCTTGTCGTCCGATCTTGTCGCTCAGCCTGAACCCCTTGATAAACCGGGTCTGTATCTGGCGTTATCGGCGAATTCGGCCTGCAACGATCCATGGTTGCGCGGACAGTTGGTGAAAAAGATGACAGAATTGGCGGCTTCGGGCCTTGCGGGTGAAGCCATCCAGCGCAATCTGGATGTGTGGAAAGCCCAGTTGCTGCAACCTGCCAGCACCAGCGCCCCAAACAAGTAGGAATGTTTTTGTGAGTATTCGCCCTTTAATTGCATTCATGGCTATCGCCACGTTGGTCGGTTGTGCCAGCGATCCGGCACCGACCGAACAGTTCAAGCTGACCGAGCAGGCTCTGGAGCAGGCCAAGGCCGTCGGCGCCAACGATGAGCAGCCCGAGCTGGTCAATGCGCAATCCGCATTTGCCCAGGCACGTGCCGACATGGCCGATAAATCCTACAAGGATGCGCGCATGAACGCCGAGCGTGCCGAGCTTGATGCGCGCCTGGCGGAAGCGCGGGTATTGACCCTGAAAAGTCAGGAGCAGATCAATCAGTTGAATGTTCGCCTCAATCGTCTGCGCAAACAGTTGGGGGAAGCTCAATGAACCGTGTTACCCGTGTATTGAGCGGATGCCTTTTGCTGGGCGTTGCAGGCTTGTCTGGTTGTGCGAGTCATCAGGACAGTGAGCAGGCGCTGCGTCAGGCCGGTACAGATTTTCAGAAAGTGAAAGAAGACCCGAATGTACTGCGCAGTGCGCCCAAGGACGTGATCCGTTCAGGTGAATCGCTGGCGAGGGCAGAGCGCCTGTCGAGTTATCTTGGCAGCGGAGCCGATGTCAGTCATTACGCTTACCTGAGTACCCGGTACAGCGAGATTGCCCGTGAGCACAGCAACCTGATGCTGGCCCAGGAACAACTGGCCAAACTGGAGATGGAGCGTCAACGCCTGCAACTGGCGTTGCGCGAGGCCAAGCTGGCCAGTGCGCAGCAGCATGGCAAGTGGCTGGAAGATCAGATACTCAGCCTTGCGACCACTCAGACCGACCGTGGTCTGGTCATGACCCTGGGCGATGTGCTGTTCGATCCGGGTCATGCCGAACTGAAAAGCTCTGCCAATCGCACGGTGCTCAAAGTCGTACAGTTCCTGTTGCTCAATCCTCGCCGCACGGTAAGGATCGAAGGCTACACCGACAGTACCGGTGACCGGCAGGAAAACCTGAAACTGTCCCGTGATCGCGCACAGTCGGTCGCCGATGTGCTGATCGACCTGGGTGTTGACGACAAGCGCATTCAGGTGGAGGGTTATGGTCAGCAATATCCGGTCGATGTGAATGCCTCCGAGCGTGGGCGAGCACAAAATCGTCGTGTAGAAATCGTCTTTTCCGACGACAAGGGCCAGCTAGGCGCTGCCCGGTAAGCAAAAATCTGAAAAAAAGCCCGGCGTCGGAAACGGCTCCGGGTTTTTTTTGGCTTAAAAAGCCGTGAACTTGGCATCTTTACCTGACAATATTTCTTGTCAGAGCGCACAATGATGGGCCTGAAGAGAAACTGTCCCCGTACACTTTTCGACTGTTCCGGTCTTTAGGCTATCATCTCCCCTACAAAAACAAATTGCGGGTCGGTTCGAGGCTGTGTCATGACCAATCTTTTGCTTTATCAACGCATCGCTCAGCAGTTGGCGGAAGACATCCGTCGGGGCGTCTATCAGCCCGGCGAGCGTGTGCCATCGGTCCGCAAAATGAGCTCGCAGCTCAATGTCAGCCATGCAACGGTATTGCAGGCCTACGCCAATCTTGAAGATCAAGGCCTGATCCGGGCTCGCCCGCAATCCGGGTATTACGTGCATCAGACACCTGCGCTGACGGCATCGACGCCGGATATTGCGCGAGTGGAGCGTCCAGGTCTGGTGACCCGTAGCAGCATCATCCAGCAGGTGCTTGAAGAATCTCGTCGTGAAGGTGTGTTTGCCCTCGGGGCGGCGGTGCCGCACGTGGATTATCTGCCGGTCCGCGCCCTGCATCAGCAATTGGCCAAAGTGACGCGCTTTCACAGCCCTCGTGCATTCAGTTACATGTTCAGCCCCGGTTTTGAGCCATTGCGCAGACAGGTTGCCATCCGCATGCGTGATGCGGGCGTTGTGGTAGATCCTTATGAAGTGGTGATTACCCACGGTTGCGTCGATGCTCTGCAAATGGCCCTGCGGGTGCTGACGCAGCCTGGCGACCTGATCGCGGCCGAGTCACCGGCTTATTACGGCCTGCTGCAACTGGCGGATCTGCTGGGGCTCAAGGTCATCGAGATTCCCAGTGACCCATCGACGGGCATCAGTCTGGAAGCTCTGCAGTTGGCAGCCAACCAGTGGTCGATCAAGGCTCTGGTGCTGACCGCCCGCTTGAGTAATCCGCTGGGTGGCACCATGCCGGAAGAGCGGCAGAAGAATCTGCTGCGACTGGCATCGGACTTTGATATCCAGATCGTCGAAGACGATGTGTACGGCGAACTGATGTTTGAAGTAGGGCGTACCAAGGCCTTGAAAGCCTTCGATCGCCTGGGTCGAGTGATTTATTGCTCCAGTTTTTCCAAGACCCTGTCGCCGGGTGTGCGCATCGGCTGGATGATTGCCGGGAAGTATCAGGCGGAAATCCAGCGCCTGCAGACCTTCAGTACTCATTCAGCCTGTAGCGTGACGCAGATGGCTATCGCGGCTTACCTGGAAAACGGTGGTTATGACCGGCATTTGCGTTTTATTCGTCTGGAGTATCGCAAGAATCTGAGTGCTTTCCAGTTGGCGGTGCAGCAGTTCTTCCCCGAGGGGACTCAGATGAGTCGTCCCGTGGGTGGCTTTATTCTCTGGGTCAGCCTGCCGGGGCGCGTCAATACCCAGGAATTGCATGTGCGGGCGCTGGAGCAGGGGATCAGTATCGCGCCGGGTCTTATTTTCAGTAATACAGAACAGTTCAATCACTGTATTCGTCTGAACTGTGGCATGCCCTGGAACCGTGAAGCGGAGCGTGCGCTGATGACATTGGGCATGCTGGCCAAACAATTGTGTCAAGAAACTGTGCCGGCTTATTGAGCGCACATGTTTTTTTGTCTGATCGCTGGAACTCTTGTCTTGTCAGGTGTGCCTCAAAGGGACAGCATGTGACCTCTATGCCTCAGCCATTTACTTATTATGAATAATGCGTTTCGTTGTCTCGGATTGTTCGTCGTTGTGTTGTTGAGCGCTTGCGACTCTCAAGACGCGCCGGTTCCAAAGCCGAAGGTTGAGGCTAGCGTGGCTGCGCCTGCTGCTCCCGCTATTCAGCCGCCAGCTGCCGCCGTCGAGCCGGCAGCGGCCAAACCTGCTGCGCCAGTGCATGAGTTGAAGCCTGGCGTCCCGGTTGTTCCTGTGGTTGCGGGTAAGGGGGAAGTAACGCCGCCGCGCCCTGTTTCTGTCGCTAAATCGCCTGCTTCCAGGGAGGCTGCGAAGGCTCCAGTGGCCAAGGCTGCTCCTGCTAAAGAGAAGGCCGTTGCTGCTACCGCCAGTCGCGAAAAGAGCAAGACGGCTAAAACTTCGGTCAAGGATGTCCGGCTGCCTCAGCCCAAGCTTGATTTGAGCCTGCCGCCAGAAATGGTCAAAGAGCTTTCTCCTCCTGCCAATGTCATCACTGCCAAGCGCAAGCCTTTGCTACCGCAGATGTTTGGCAGCAAGGGTTCATCATCTGATCCCAGTCCTTTCGAGCTCAATGGGCGCCTGCTGAGCAATGAAATGCAACTGCAAATGCGCAACGAAAGTCGTCGCGATATCGAAGGGGCCGCGCTGGATTTCAAATTCAAGCAGTAAGGCCCTCTTTCTCGTCTGATATGGCATTTTGAAACGTCCGTTTTAGCCGCTAAAATCTTCCTTTTAATATTCAGCAAGGGTGTCTTGGTCATGGACTGCCGCTCCGGTTGTGGTGCTTGCTGCATCGCTCCCTCCATTACTTCTCCCATTCCGGGCATGCCAGATGGCAAGCCGGCCGGAGAGCGTTGCCTGCATTTGTCTATCGAGTTGCTCTGTGGCCTGTTTGGCATGGCCGAGCGGCCTGCTGTGTGCAGTCAGTTCAAGGCGGCGGAAGATGTTTGTGGCGTGGATCAGGCCGAGGCTATTCGTCTGATTGGCTGGTGGGAAAAAGCAACTGCGGTTGCATGAGCTGCAACTGAGTCAGATGCAGTTGAATCAAGAGTGTCGCTGGGCGGAATTGCTTTATCAGAATATCAACAACAAGGAATAAACAATGAATACGCTGCATCGCATGGCTGTTGTCTGTGGGTTGACTGTGTTGCTGACAGGTGTGGCCCAGGCTGAAGATTGGCAGGTGGCCAAGGACGAGGAGGGGATCAAGGTCTCCCTGAGTGATGTGCCGGGCTCCAAATACAAGGCTTATCGCGGTGTGACGACCATCAATGCCAGTGTGGCCAAGCTGCGCGCCCTGCAGGAGGATGTTGTGGGGGCCTGCGCCTGGATTCATGAATGCCAGTCACAGAAGTTGCTCAAGCATGAAGGCAACAAGGCCTGGACCTACACGCGATTCAACACGCCATGGCCCGTAACGCCCCGTGATTCGATTCTGCTGATTACCAGCGAGGAGGGCGCAGATGGCAGCCTGACCCGCAATATCGATGAACAATCAAGCTATTTGCCTGAGGAAAAGGGCTTTGTGCGGGTCGCCGAGGTCAAGGGTTTCTGGAAGCTGGTGCCCAAAGGCCCGAATCTGACAGAAGTCACCTATCAGGTGCATACCGACCCGGGCGGCAGTGTACCGTCCTGGGTGGCCAACAAGTTTGTCGTGGATGCGCCGTTCAATACGCTGAAGGCGCTGAAGGAAAGGTCGCAGAAGTAGATTTTCTTTTGATCGCGCAATAAAAAAGGGCTGCCATTGGCAGCCCTTTTCATTGGCCGGTCGCTTACTTGCGATCTTCCAGTGGAACGATGTCGCGTGTCACGTTGCCGGTGTACAGCTGGCGTGGGCGGCCAATCTTGTACGGGCTGGAGAGCATTTCTTTCCAGTGCGAGATCCAGCCGACAGTCCGTGCCAGGGCGAAGATCACGGTGAACATGCTGGTTGGAATGCCGATGGCCTTCAGGATAATGCCCGAGTAAAAGTCGACGTTCGGGTACAGCGAGCGCTCGATGAAGTACGGATCGGTGAGGGCGATCTCTTCCAGGCGCATGGCCAGTTCGAGTTGTGGGTCATTGGTGATGCCCAGTTCGCGAAGTACTTCGTCACAGGTCTTTTTCATGACCGTAGCGCGTGGATCGCGGTTTTTATAGACGCGATGTCCGAAGCCCATCAGCTTGAACGGATCGTTCTTGTCCTTGGCCTTGGCGATGAACTTGTCGATGTTGGAAACATCGCCGATTTCATCGAGCATGGTCAGTACGGCTTCGTTGGCACCGCCGTGAGCCGGGCCCCAGAGTGCAGCGATACCGGCTGCGATACAGGCGAACGGGTTTGCACCCGACGAGCCGGCCATGCGCACGGTAGAGGTCGAAGCGTTCTGCTCGTGATCGGCATGCAGGATGAAGATCTTGTCCATGGCCTTGGCCAGCACCGGGCTGATCGGTTTGATCTCGCAAGGTGTGTTGAACATCATGTGCAGGAAGTTTTCGGCGTAGCTGAGGTCGTTACGCGGGTACATCATGGGTTGGCCCATGGAGTACTTGTAAACCATCGCTGCCAGGGTTGGCATCTTGGCGACCAGGCGTACTGCCGAGATTTCGCGGTGCTGCGGGTTATTGATGTCCAGCGAGTCGTGGTAGAACGCGGACAGGGCACCGACTACGCCACACATGACGGCCATCGGGTGGGCGTCGCGGCGGAATCCGTTGAAGAAGCTCTTGAGCTGCTCGTGGACCATGGTGTGGTTCTTGACCACGGCAACGAACTGGGCTTTCTGTTCGCTGGTTGGCAGTTCGCCGTTGAGCAGAAGGTAGCAGGTTTCCAGATAATCGGACTGTTCGGCCAGTTGCTCGATCGGATAACCGCGGTGCAGCAGAATGCCGTTATCACCATCAATGTAGGTGATCTTCGACTCGCAAGAGGCGGTCGACATGAATCCAGGGTCGAATGTGAAGCGGCCGGTGGCGGTAAGTCCGCGCACGTCGATCACGTCAGGACCCACGGTGCCGGTCAGTATGGGCAGCTCGACGGGGGCTGTGCCCTCGATGATCAACTGCGCTTTTTTGTCAGCCATGTGGCCTCCTATTTATGCTTCAAATCATCAGACAGGCCCCCCACGCAGGGCCCGCACCACTATAGTTAGATAAATTCTAAAGTCAATTTGCCTAAAGTCGTGTTCCGCAAGGCCTTTATGTCGATGTTTCTTCAAGCCATTGCTGCCGTTTACGCCTTTTATTCAATCCGCGCAATCCGCTATTGGCTGCAAGTATGCGCGTTGTCATTAGTTCCCTAACTGTCTATACTCGGCGTCCGACCGCCAAGGGCTTTTTGGCCCGTTTTGAGGGGGTTGTCACTTCCTGGGTGGTGGGTACCTGACCAGTGCACTTCCCAACAACTTGCCCTGATTGTTAGGGGCTCTTCAGTGTGAAAAAAAAGCCGTGAAAAGCCAACGACCTGTAAATCTAGACCTAAGGACCATCAAGCTCCCAGTCACTGCTTACACGTCCATCCTTCACCGTATCTCCGGTGTCATCCTCTTTGTCGGTATTGCAATCATGCTGTATGCAATGGACAAGTCGCTGGCCTCCGAAGAAACCTTCGGTGAAGTAAAAGCGTGTCTGACCAGCCCGCTGGCCAAGTTTGTAATCTGGGCGCTGCTGTCTGCCCTGCTGTATCACCTGGTGGCGGGTGTTCGTCACCTGATCATGGACGCGGGTGTCGGTGAAACGCTGGAAGGCGGGAAACTGGGCTCGAAAATCGTTATCGCCGTCTCCGTGGTGGTGATCATCCTGGCGGGAGTATGGATATGGTAACCAACGTCACTAACCTGTCGCGTTCGGGCCTCTATGACTGGATGGCGCAGCGCGTTTCAGCGGTCGTTCTCGCGGCTTATTTCATTTTCCTGATCGGCTACCTCGTCGCTCACCCTGGCCTGACCTATGCCCAGTGGCATGAGCTGTTCTCGCACAACGGGATGCGTATCTTCAGTCTGTTGGCCTTCGTTGCCCTTGGCGCTCACGCCTGGGTCGGCATGTGGACCATCGCGACCGACTACCTGACGCCAATGGCGCTGGGCAAGTCCGCGACTGCAGTTCGTTTTCTCTTCCAGGCAGTCAGCGGCGTTGCGATGTTCGCTTACTTCGTCTGGGGCGTGCAGATTCTTTGGGGTATCTGATTCATGGCTAACACAAATACACTTTCCTTCGACGCCATCATCATCGGTGGCGGCGGCGCTGGCATGCGCGCTGCCTTGCAGCTGGCTCAAGGTGGTCACAAGACCGCTGTTGTCACCAAGGTATTCCCGACTCGCTCGCACACCGTTTCGGCACAGGGCGGCATCACCTGCGCAATCGCTTCGGCCGATCCGAACGATGACTGGCGCTGGCACATGTACGATACCGTCAAGGGTTCCGACTACATCGGTGACCAGGACGCTATCGAATACATGTGTTCCGTAGGTCCGGAAGCGGTCTTCGAGCTCGAGCACATGGGCCTGCCATTCTCCCGTACCGAACAGGGTCGCATCTACCAGCGTCCTTTCGGTGGTCAGTCCAAGGACTTCGGTAAAGGTGGTCAGGCTGCACGTACCTGCGCCGCTGCCGACCGTACCGGTCACGCTCTGCTGCACACCCTGTATCAGGCCAACCTGAAGGCTGGCACCGTATTCCTGAACGAATACTATGCAGTGGATCTGGTGAAAAACCAGGATGGCGCCTTTGTCGGCATCATCGCTATCTGCATCGAAACAGGTGAAACCTCCTACATCCGCGCCAATGCAACCGTACTGGCGACCGGTGGTGCAGGTCGTATCTACTCGTCCACCACCAACGCCCTGATCAACACCGGTGACGGTGTCGGCATGGCCCTGCGTGCCGGTGTTCCTGTCCAGGACATCGAAATGTGGCAGTTCCACCCGACCGGTATCGCCGGCGCAGGTGTACTGGTTACCGAAGGTTGCCGTGGTGAAGGTGGTTACCTGATCAACAAGCACGGCGAGCGTTTCATGGAGCGTTATGCTCCGAACGCCAAGGACCTTGCCGGTCGTGACGTTGTTGCCCGTTCCATGGTTAAAGAGATCATCGCCGGTAACGGTTGTGGTCCGGATGGCGACCACGTGATGCTCAAGCTCGATCACCTGGGTGAGGAAGTGTTGCACAGCCGCCTGCCGGGCATCATGGAGCTGTCCAAGACCTTTGCTCACGTCGATCCTGCTCTGGCTCCGATCCCGGTTGTTCCGACCTGCCACTACATGATGGGCGGCATCGCCACCAACATTCATGGTCAGGCGATCACCCAGGACGCTGCTGGCACTGATCAGATCATTCCTGGTCTGTTCGCTGTGGGTGAAGTGGCTTGCGTATCCGTGCACGGTGCCAACCGTCTGGGTGGCAACTCGCTGCTCGACCTGGTGGTCTTCGGTCGTGCTGCCGGCCTGCACCTTGAGCAGAGCCTGCGTGAAGGCGTCGACTACCGTCGTGCATCCGAGTCCGACGTTGATGCTGCCCTGGCGCGTCTGTCCGGTCTCAATGAGCGCACCACCGGTGAAGACGTTGCTTCGCTGCGTAAAGAACTGCAAAGCTGCATGCAGAACTACTTCGGTGTATTCCGTACCGGCGAATACATGCAGAAGGGTATTGCCCAGCTGGCTGGCCTGCGTGAGCGCATCGCCAACGTCAAGATCAACGACAAGAGCCAGGCGTTCAACACTGCCCGTATCGAAGCGCTTGAACTGCAAAACCTGCTGGAAGTTGCCGAAGCCACGGCGATTGCTGCAGAACATCGTAAGGAATCGCGCGGCGCCCACGCCCGTGAAGACTTTGAAGATCGCGATGACGAAAACTGGCTGTGCCACACCCTGTACTTCCCGGGTGACAAGCGCGTAGCCAAGCGTGCCGTGAACTTCTCGCCAAAAACTGTTCCGACTTTTGAGCCTAAGATTCGGACTTATTAAGGGTGACCGATATGTTGCAAGTCAGTGTTTATCGTTACAACCCTGATCAGGACGCTGCGCCGTTCATGCAGGAGTTCCAGGTCGATACCGGTGGCAAGGACCTGATGGTTCTTGACGTGCTGGCTCTGGTCAAGGAACAGGATGAAGGTTTCTCGTACCGTCGCTCCTGCCGCGAAGGCGTGTGTGGTTCCGACGGCATGAACATCAACGGCAAGAACGGTCTTGCCTGCATCACTCCACTGTCTTCCGTGGTCAAGAATAACAAGCTGGTAGTGCGTCCATTGCCTGGTTTGCCGGTTATTCGTGACTTGGTAGTGGATATGAGCATCTTCTACAAGCAATACGAGAAGGTGAAGCCTTTCCTGCAGAACGATACTCCGGCTCCGGCCATCGAGCGTCTGCAGTCTCCGGAAGAGCGCGAAAAGCTGGATGGTCTGTACGAGTGTATTCTGTGCGCTTGCTGCTCGACTTCCTGCCCGTCCTTCTGGTGGAACCCGGACAAGTTCCTCGGTCCAGCTGCACTGCTGCAAGCCTATCGCTTCCTGGCTGACAGCCGTGACACCCGGACTTCAGAGCGTCTGGCTTCGCTTGATGACCCGTTCAGTGTTTTCCGCTGCCGCGGGATCATGAACTGCGTGAACGTTTGCCCTAAAGGTCTCAACCCGACCAAGGCAATCGGCCACGTACGTAACATGCTTCTGCAAAGCGGCGTCTGATTTATCGCAGTACCGCAACACCGTTGCACGTAAAGTAGCTGCGGCGCAGGCTTCAACCGGCGTCGTGGCTTTAACCTGAGCAGTGGCTCGCAAGGCTGCCGCTCTTATTTTGAAGAAATGAGACCAGCAGGGGCATCCGGGCTGGTACCCGGGCTATCTGCGTGATCCTTAGTGACTTGATATGGTCGCTGCACACGACTGTTTCATGTTTGCTATGGCGTCTTCGCCGGTGGTGTCCCCTTACCGAGGGTGACCAAGCATGCAAGAAAGCGTGATGCAGCGCATGTGGAACAGTGCCCACCTTTCCGGTGGTAACGCTGCCTATGTGGAAGAGCTTTATGAGCTCTACCTGCACGACCCTAACGCTGTGCCAGAAGAGTGGCGCACCTACTTTCAGAAGTTGCCAGCAGACGGCAACTCTGCCACCGATGTATCGCATTCCACGATTCGCGATCATTTCGTGTTGCTGGCCAAAAACCAGCGCCGCGCCCAGCCGGTATCTGCCGGAAGCGTGAGCAGCGAGCACGAGAAGAAGCAAGTTGAAGTATTGCGACTGATCCAGGCATATCGTATGCGCGGCCATCAGGTTGCCCAGCTCGATCCGCTGGGTCTGTGGCAGCGTCCTGCCCCGGCCGATCTGTCGATCAATCACTACGGCTTGACCAATGCCGATCTTGATACGACTTTCCGTGCCGGCGACCTGTTCATCGGCAAAGAGGAAGCGAGCCTACGCGAAATTCTCGAAGCGTTGCAGCAGACATATTGTCGCACCATCGGTTCGGAGTTCACGCACATCGTTGATTCCGAGCAACGCAACTGGTTCATGCAGCGTCTTGAAAGCGTGCGTGGCCGTCCTGCGTTCTCTGCTGAAATCCAGGGTCATCTGCTTGAGCGTGTTACGGCCGCTGAAGGTCTGGAAAAATACCTGGGCACCAAATACCCAGGCACCAAACGCTTTGGTCTGGAAGGCGGCGAAAGCCTGATTCCGATGCTGGACGAGCTGATCCAGCGCTCCGGCTCCTATGGCACCAAGGAAGTCGTGATCGGCATGGCCCACCGTGGCCGTCTGAACGTGCTGGTCAACACCTTCGGCAAGAACCCGCGCGAGCTGTTCGACGAGTTCGAAGGCAAGAAGAAAGTGGAGCTGGGCTCCGGTGACGTTAAATATCACCAGGGTTTCTCTTCCAACGTAATGACCGCAGGCGGTGAAGTTCACCTGGCCATGGCATTCAACCCGTCCCACCTGGAAATCGTTTCTCCGGTGGTCGAGGGTTCCGTGCGTGCGCGTCAGGATCGTCGCAACGATCCGAACGGTGACAAGGTTCTGCCGATTTCCCTCCACGGTGACGCTGCGTTCGCAGGTCAGGGCGTGGTCATGGAAACCTTCCAGATGTCGCAGACCCGCGGCTTCAAGACTGGCGGCACGATCCATATCGTCATCAACAACCAGGTTGGTTTCACCATCAGCAACCCGCTGGACTCGCGTTCCACCGAGTACGCCACCGACGTTGCCAAGATGATCCAGGCTCCGATTCTCCATGTGAATGGCGATGACCCGGAAGCCGTGGTGTTCGTGACCCAGCTGGCTATCGATTACCGCATGCAGTTCAAGCGTGACATCGTGATCGATCTGGTTTGCTACCGTCGTCGCGGTCACAACGAAGCGGACGAGCCTAGCGGTACCCAGCCGTTGATGTACCAGCAGATCACCAAGCAGCGCACGACTCGCGAGTTGTACGCCGAGCAGTTGATCAAGACCGGTGTTCTCACTGAAGAGCGTGTGCAGGCCAAGATCGACGACTATCGCAATGCGCTGGACAATGGTCAGCACGTTGTGAAAAGCCTGGTCAAGGAGCCGAACAAGGAACTGTTCGTCGACTGGCGTCCGTATCTGGGTCATGCCTGGACTGCGCGTCATGACACGCGTTTCGACCTCAAGACCTTGCAGGAACTGTCTGCCAAACTGATGGAGCTGCCAGAAGGCTTCGTCGTTCAGCGTCAGGTCCAGAAGATCTACGAAGACCGTCAGAAGATGCAAGCCGGCGGCCTGCCGATCAACTGGGGTTACGCCGAAACCATGGCGTATGCGACCCTGGCGTTCGAAGGTCACCCGATCCGCATGACGGGTCAGGACATCGGTCGCGGTACGTTCTCGCACCGTCATGCTGTCCTGCACAACCAGAAAGACGCAAGCACTTACATTCCTCTGAAGAACCTGTTCGCCGGTCAGCCGCGTTTTGACCTGTACGACTCGTTCCTCTCCGAGGAAGCGGTACTGGCTTACGAATACGGCTACTCGACCACTGAGCCTAACGCTCTGGTCATCTGGGAAGCCCAGTTCGGCGACTTCGCCAACGGCGCGCAAGTGGTCATCGACCAGTTCATCACCAGTGGCGAGCACAAGTGGGGCCGTCTGTGCGGTCTGACCATGCTGTTGCCTCACGGTTATGAAGGGCAGGGGCCTGAGCACTCGTCCGCACGTCTTGAGCGTTATCTGCAACTGTGTGCCGAGCACAACATTCAAGTGTGTGTGCCGACCACTCCAGCGCAGATCTACCACTTGCTGCGTCGTCAGGTCATCCGTCCGCTGCGCAAGCCGCTGATCGTGCTGACGCCAAAGTCGCTGCTGCGCCACAAACTGGCGATCTCGACCCTGGAAGAACTGGCTGAAGGCTCGTTCCAGACCGTGATCCCGGAAGTCGATGCGCTCGATCCGGCCAAAGTGACCCGTCTGGTTCTGTGTGGCGGCAAGGTTTACTACGACCTGCTGGAAAAACGCCGTGCCGAAGGCCGCGAAGACATCGCAATCGTACGTATCGAACAGCTGTATCCGTTCCCTGAAGACGATCTCATGGAAGCGATCGCGCCTTACACCAACCTGCAGAACGTAGTGTGGTGTCAGGAAGAACCGATGAACCAGGGTGCCTGGTACAGCAGTCAGCACCACTTGCGTCGCAGCATGAGCAACCATAACCGCAGCCTCGTTCTCGAGTATGCCGGTCGTGATGCTTCTGCAGCGCCAGCTTGTGGTTATGCTTCGATGCATGCCGAGCAGCAGGAAAAACTCCTGCAAGATGCCTTCACTGTTTAACGCCTTCGAGCATTAGAAACCGAATTAAGGAATTACAGATAATGGCTATCGAGATCAAAGCCCCCTCTTTCCCGGAATCCGTTGCCGACGGCACCATTTCCAAGTGGCACAAGCAACCGGGCGAAGCGGTAAAACGTGACGAGCTGCTGGTCGATATCGAGACTGACAAGGTTGTACTTGAAGTCCTGGCCGAAGCTGACGGCGTGCTGGCATCGATCGTGAAAGGCGAGGGCGACATCGTCCTGTCCAACGAAGTGATTGCGACCCTGGATGCCGGTGCTACCGCATCTGCTGCTCCTGCGCCTGCCGCCGCGGCTCCTGCTGCTGCACCGGCCCAGGCCGCTGCGTCGGCTGCTGACGAAGATGCAATCGCAGCACCTGCTGCTCGCAAGCTGGCTGAAGAAAACGGCATCAACCTGGCCAGCATCAAAGGCACTGGCAAGGACGGTCGCGTCACCAAGGAAGACGTGGTTGCCGCTGTTGAAGCCAAGAAATCCGCACCGGCCGCTGCTCCTGCTGCCAAGCCTGCTGCAGCCGCTGCTGCAGCTGCTCCTGTGCTGGCTGCTGGCGATCGCGTCGAGAAGCGTGTACCGATGACTCGTGTACGTGCCACCGTTGCCAAGCGTCTGGTTGAAGCCCAGTCGAACATGGCGATGCTGACCACGTTCAACGAAGTGGACATGACCGAAGTCATGGCCCTGCGCTCCAAGTACAAGGACCTGTTCGAGAAGTCTCACAATGGCGTGCGCCTGGGCTTCATGTCGTTCTTCGTCAAGGCAGCTACCGAAGCGCTGAAGCGCTTCCCGGCAGTCAACGCTTCGATTGATGGCAACGACATCGTTTACCACGGTTATTCCGACATCGGTGTTGCCGTTTCCAGCGATCGTGGTCTGGTCGTACCGGTTCTGCGTAACGCCGAGCTGATGAGCCTGGCTGAAATCGAAGGCGGCATCGCAACCTTCGGCAAGAAGGCCCGTGACGGCAAGCTGTCCCTGGACGAGATGACAGGTGGTACCTTCACCATCACCAACGGTGGTACCTTCGGTTCGATGATGTCGACTCCGATCGTCAACCCGCCACAGGCCGCGATTCTGGGCATGCACAACATTCTGCAGCGTCCTATGGCGGTCAATGGTCAGGTCGTGATTCGTCCGATGATGTATCTGGCTCTGTCGTACGATCACCGTTTGATCGACGGTAAAGAAGCGGTAACCTTCCTCGTTACCATCAAGAACCTGCTGGAAGATCCGGCTCGTCTGCTGCTGGATATCTGATGGAGCAGCTCCGGGCTGCAAGCGGCAAGCTGCAAGAAAAAGCAGTTTGGCGTATGGCCCGGGGCTCGCAGGTAGCATCTAATGAAGGGCTGCAAGCCGGTTTCGTGGAAAGCCACTGATCGGTTTGCAGCTTGCAGCTTGAAGCTCGCAGCTAAAAGGAATCTTTTTTATGTCCCAGAAATTCGACGTGGTAGTGATTGGCGCAGGCCCTGGCGGTTATGTTGCCGCCATCAAGGCTGCGCAACTTGGTTTCAAGACTGCCTGCATCGAGAAGTATCAGGACAAGGAAGGCAAACTGGCCTTGGGCGGTACCTGCCTGAACGTTGGTTGCATTCCTTCCAAGGCTCTGCTGGACAGCTCCTGGAAATTCTACGAAGCCAAGAACGGCTTCGGCGTTCACGGTATTTCGACTTCTGACGTCACCATCGACGTTCCTGCAATGGTTGGCCGCAAGTCCACCATCGTCAAGAACCTGACTGGCGGCGTTTCCAGCCTGTTCAAGGCCAACGGCGTGACCACTCTGCAAGGCCACGGCAAACTGCTGGCCGGCAAGAAAGTCGAGCTGACCGCTGCTGACGGCACCGTTGAAATCATCGAAGCCGAGCACGTGATCCTGGCTTCCGGTTCGCGTCCGATCGACATTCCACCGGCTCCGGTCGACCAGAAAGTCATCGTCGACTCCACCGGCGCCCTGGAATTCCAGGCAGTACCAAAGCGTCTGGGCGTGATCGGCGCTGGCGTTATCGGTCTGGAACTGGGCTCGGTATGGGCTCGTCTGGGTGCTCAGGTAACTGTCCTGGAAGCTCTGGACAAGTTCATCCCGGCCGCTGACGAAGCTGTTTCCAAGGAAGCGCTGAAAACCTTCACCAAGCAAGGCCTGGACGTAAAACTGGGCGCTCGCGTGACCGGTTCCAAGGTCAATGGCGAAGAAGTCGTGGTCAGCTACACCGACGCCGCTGGCGAGCAGTCGATCACTTTCGACCGCCTGATCGTTGCTGTTGGTCGTCGTCCTGTGACCACCGACCTGCTGGCTGCTGACAGCGGCGTGGACCTGGATGAGCGTGGTTTCATCTATGTCGACGACTACTGCACCACCAGCGTACCGGGCGTTTACGCCATCGGTGACGTGGTTCGTGGTCTGATGCTGGCGCACAAGGCGTCGGAAGAGGGCATCATGGTTGTCGAGCGCATCAAGGGTCACAAGGCCCAGATGAACTACAATCTGATTCCTTCGGTTATCTACACTCACCCGGAAATCGCATGGGTTGGTAAAACCGAGCAGACCCTGAAGAGCGAAGGCGTTGAAGTCAACGTCGGCACCTTCCCGTTCGCAGCCAGTGGCCGTGCCATGGCAGCCAACGACACCGGCGGTTTCGTCAAGATCATCGCCGATGCCAAGACCGACCGCGTATTGGGCGTTCACGTCATTGGCCCAAGCGCTGCCGAGCTGGTACAGCAGGGCGCGATTGCAATGGAATTCGGTAGCAGTGCAGAAGACATCGGCATGATGGTCTTCTCGCACCCGACTCTGTCCGAAGCGCTTCACGAAGCGGCCCTGGCTGTGAATGGCGGTGCCATCCACATCCAGAACCGTAAAAAACGCTAAGACAACAAGAGAAACCACGACGGACTGCCCGTCGTGAGCCTTGCGAGCAAGACTCACCGCGGAAAGTCCGTCGGACTCGACCTCTCAGGCGGCTCCAGGGTGTTGAATGACACCCCTGGGGTCATCCAGGAGTAGCGGTCACAGGTGGTGCGGCACAATGAATGTGCAGCACCGAATGCGCAGTACTTAAACGAAGACGGTAATAAGCATGAATCTTCACGAGTATCAGGGTAAGCAGCTGTTCGCTGAATACGGCCTGCCAGTATCCAAAGGCTACGCAGTCGACACCCCGGAAGCAGCAGCAGAAGCTTGCGACAAGATCGGTGGTACCGAGTGGGTCGTCAAGGCCCAGGTTCACGCTGGTGGTCGCGGTAAAGCGGGCGGCGTCAAGCTGGTTCGCAGCAAAGAAGACGCAGCAGCTTTCGCACAGCAATGGCTGGGCAAGCGTCTGGTGACTTACCAGACCGACGCCAACGGTCAGCCAGTGACCAAGATCCTGGTTGAATCCTGCACTGACATCGCCAAAGAGCTGTACCTGGGCGCTGTAGTCGATCGTTCCAGCCGTCGTATCGTGTTCATGGCTTCCACCGAAGGTGGCGTGGACATCGAGAAGATCGCTCACGACACTCCTGAAAAGATTCTCAAGGCCACTATCGATCCACTGGTTGGCGCTCAGCCATTCCAGGGTCGCGAGCTGGCTTTCCAGCTGGGTCTGGAAGGCAAGCAGGTTGCCCAGTTCGCCAAGATCTTCATCGGTCTGGCCAAACTGTTCCAGGATCACGATCTGGCCCTGCTGGAAGTGAACCCGCTGGTGATCAAGGCTGACGGCGATCTGCACTGCCTGGACGCCAAGATCAACATCGACGCCAACGCCATGTACCGTCAGCCAAAGCTGAAGGCTTTCCACGATCCATCCCAGGATGATCCGCGCGAAGCTCACGCTGCCAAGTTCGAACTGAACTACGTAGCGCTGGAAGGCAACATCGGCTGCATGGTCAACGGTGCCGGTCTGGCCATGGGTACCATGGACATCGTCAACCTGCATGGCGGCAAGCCAGCCAACTTCCTTGACGTTGGTGGTGGTGCTACCAAAGAGCGCGTTACCGAAGCGTTCAAGATCATTCTGTCCGACACCAATGTCGCAGCAGTACTGGTCAACATCTTCGGCGGCATCGTTCGTTGCGACATGATTGCCGAAGGCATCATCGGTGCAGTGAAAGAAGTCGGCGTTAAAATCCCGGTTGTTGTTCGCCTTGAAGGCAACAACGCTGAGCTGGGCGCTAAAGTACTGGCAGAAAGCGGTTTGAACATCATCGCGGCTACCAGCCTGACCGACGCTGCTCAACAAGTTGTCAAAGCTGCGGAGGGCAAGTAATGAGCGTTCTGATCAATAAAGACACCAAGGTTATCTGCCAGGGTTTCACTGGTTCGCAAGGTACCTTCCACTCCGAACAAGCCATTGCCTACGGCACCAAAATGGTTGGTGGCGTGACCCCAGGCAAAGGTGGCACCACTCACCTGAACCTGCCAGTGTTCAACACTGTGAAAGAAGCTGTAGCGGCTACCGGCGCTGACGCATCGGTCATCTACGTTCCGGCTCCTTTCTGCAAGGACTCCATCCTTGAAGCAGCTTTCGGCGGCATCAAGCTGATCGTCTGCATCACCGAAGGCATTCCTACCATCGACATGCTGGAAGCCAAGGTCAAGTGCGACGAGCTGGGTGTAATCCTGATCGGCCCTAACTGCCCAGGCGTTATCACTCCAGGCGAGAGCAAGATCGGCATCATGCCAGGTCACATTCACTTGCCAGGCAAGGTCGGTATCGTGTCGCGTTCCGGCACCCTGACCTACGAAGCTGTGAAGCAGACCACTGACGCCGGTTTCGGTCAGTCCACCTGCGTCGGTATCGGTGGTGACCCGATCCCGGGCTCCAACTTCATCGACATCCTGAAACTGTTCCAGGAAGACCCGAAGACCGAAGCGATCGTCATGATCGGTGAGATCGGCGGTTCGGCTGAAGAAGAAGCGGCTGCCTACATCAAGGCAAACGTGACCAAGCCGGTTGTTTCCTACATCGCTGGTGTGACTGCTCCTCCGGGCAAGCGCATGGGCCACGCAGGTGCAATCATCTCCGGCGGTAAAGGTACTGCAGACGAGAAATTCGCTGCACTGCAAGACGCTGGCGTGAAAACCGTGCGTTCCCTGGCAGACATCGGCAAAGCCCTGGCTGAGCTGACTGGTTGGGAAGTCAAGAAGTAAGCTTCGGCTGACTGATTGATGCTTCAGCAAAGGCCACCTTCGGGTGGCCTTTGTGCGTCTGGGCGGTCATACCGCCAAGTAGGAGCGGACTTGTCCGCGAGACGGCATTCCAGGCGATGCATGTCTTTGGGGTGTACCGTCCTTTTCGCGACTGAAGTCGCTCCCACGAAAAATACGTTCCTAGCTGTTTGTCATATCTGGCTTTCGCGAGTTTCATGCACGAATGAATCGTAAATCGCTACATTCAAGTGCGGCTCGTCACTCCTGCGCTCTTTTCTAGTGCGTTTTATTGCCCGTTTCGTTAGGCTAGCAACCTTTTAGCGTCGTCCGTTTCCCACAAGGAAACCTGGCGCCTGTTGCCAGCCTTAAAAGGGTAGGCATTGTTTCCCTGACCCTCGGGAATCCTCTCTTTTAATCCTGATTTGGCAGTGTGGTTTTCCTCGATGAAAGTGTTGAAAGGCCAGGACGTCCTGGCACTGGGTTTCATGACATTCGCCCTGTTTGTGGGCGCCGGTAATATCATCTTCCCGCCTATCGTCGGTCTGCATGCCGGACCCCATGTGTGGATGGCTGCGCTGGGCTTTCTGGTCACGGCTGTAGGCTTGCCGGTCGTCACCGTCATTGCCCTGGCCAAGGTCGGTGGTGCGATGGATGACCTCAGCAGCCCTATCGGCAAGGTGGCCGGAGGCATTCTGGCAGCGGCCTGTTATCTGGCTGTCGGTCCGCTCTTTGCGACCCCGCGTACAGCCACCGTGTCCTTTGAGGTCGGTCTGGCACCTTTGACAGGGGAGAGCCCGCTGGCGCTGTTCCTCTACAGCCTGATTTATTTTCTGGTGGTGTTCTGGGTTTCCATGTACCCAGGTCGTCTGCTGGACACCGTTGGCCGTTTCCTGGGCCCTCTGAAGATCATTGCGCTGGCGGTGCTCGGTGTTGCAGCCTTCATGCTTCCGGCGGGTGATGTCGGGCCGGCTGAGGCGGCCTATGTAGCTGCACCTTTTTCCCAGGGCTTCATCAATGGCTACCTGACCATGGATACGCTTGGGGCTCTGGTGTTCGGCATCGTCATCGTCAATGCCATCCGTTCGCGAGGCGTCGAGTCGCCACGTCTGATTACCCGCTATGCAATCATTGCCGGTCTAATCGCTGGCGTGGGTCTGGCGCTGGTTTACATCAGCCTGTTCCGCCTGGGTTCCGGCAGCCATGCGGTGGCTGCGGGTGCGACCAATGGCGCGGCTGTGCTGCATGCTTATGTGCAACATACCTCGGGCTCGTTGGGCAGTGGTTTCCTGGCGGTGCTGATTTCGTTGGCCTGTCTGGTGACTGCCGTGGGTCTGACCTGTGCCTGTGCCGAGTATTTCAGCCGCGTTCTGCCGCTGTCCTACAAGACGCTGGTCATCCTCCTGGCGCTGTTTTCCCTGCTGGTGTCCAACCTTGGCCTGACCAATCTGATCCAGTTCTCGATTCCGGTGCTCACGGCGATCTATCCGCCGTGCATCGTGCTGGTCGGTCTGAGCTTCTCCAAAGGGCTATGGAACAGTCAGGGGCGTGTCATCGCTCCGGTCATGCTGGTTTCCCTGCTGTTCGGCATTATCGATGCCCTCAAGGGTGCCGGACTTGCCGAGTACCTGCCGGGTGTACTGGCAAATCTGCCGCTGAGCGAGCAGGGGCTGGCCTGGCTGGTGCCTTCGGTGATTACCCTGTTCGGTGCTGTGGTATTCGATCGCATCGCCGGCAAGCGCAGTGAAGCGTTGGCATGATGCTGTAAGGAGTTAATACGCTGGTGTAATGACTGTTTTACAGTCGCACATAATAAAGCCCGTTGAATAACGGGCTTTATTGTTTCTATTGGAGACCCTCGGGCGTGCCTTATTTGGCTGGTGCTGTCTCTGGCGCCTGGGCAGGAGCTTCAGCGGCGCGCTGTTGTGCGGCTTCCGCATTCTTCTGGGCAGCTTCCTGGCTTTCCTTGGCCGCATCATTCACTTTTTCCTGAGCCTTCTCCATCGACTCCTGGGATTGTTGAGCTGCCTTGTTGGCTTCTTGCTGAGTGTTTTCGGATTTTTTGTCGCAGGCGGCAAGACCCAGGGTGGCAGAAAGCATCAAGGCATAGGCTAAAGATTTACGCATGGGGTATTTCTCCTTATTGATTAACTACTTGCCTGAGAGCACAGGCGTGTAAGTTAAGTTCCAACGGATTATCGGAATATCCAATGCACCTGTTTCGTCCCCCTTACAGGCATGAGTTCGCTGTCGACGAGCCGGGATTCCATTGGCAGAGGTGGCTGTCTTGCCGATGAGACGGCCGCTTGCCCATACCTTGCGTCGACGCTTTTGCAAGGACGTCTTCGTAGAGAAGAATTGCCGTTGATGTTTTTGCGCTCTTGAAATCCTGCCTCCAGCCCCCACTTTGATGACTACCCGCTGCCACGCAGGCCTTGGTCTGGATGTGGCGGCTTATATCATCCACTTGGAGTTTGATGACCATGAGTGTGGAAACTCAAAAGGAAACCCTGGGCTTCCAGACCGAGGTAAAGCAGCTGCTTCACCTCATGATCCATTCGCTGTATTCAAACAAGGAAATCTTCCTTCGCGAATTGATCTCGAACGCCTCCGACGCGGTCGACAAGCTGCGCTTCGAAGCCCTGTCCAGTCCGGAGTTGCTGGAAGGTGGCGCTGAGCTGAAGATTCGCGTGACCTTCGACAAGGACGCCAAGACCGTCACCCTCGAAGACAACGGCATCGGTATGAGCCGTGACGATGTGATTACCCATCTGGGTACCATCGCCAAATCCGGTACCGCAGATTTCATGAAAAACCTGTCGGGCGACCAGAAGAAGGATTCGCACCTGATCGGTCAGTTCGGTGTGGGTTTTTACTCGGCATTCATCGTGGCCGATCAGGTTGAAGTATTCAGCCGCCGTGCAGGCTTGCCTGCCAGCGAAGGCGTGCATTGGTCCTCCAAAGGTGAGGGCGAATTTGAAGTCGCTACCCTCGAGAAGGCCGAGCGCGGTACCCGTATCGTTCTGCACCTGAAAAACGGTGAAGACGAGTTCGCTGATGGCTACCGTCTGCGCAACATCATCAAGAAGTATTCCGACCACATCGCCTTGCCGATCGAGCTGCCTAAAGAGCAGGCTCCGGCTGCCGAAGGTGAAGAGGCTCCTGAGCTGGAGTGGGAAACCGTTAACCGTGCCAGTGCGCTCTGGACCCGTTCCCGTTCCGATGTGAAGGACGAGGAATACCAGGAGTTCTACAAGCACGTTGGTCACGACTACGAGAATCCGCTGAGCTGGAGCCACAACAAGGTCGAAGGCAAGCTGGAATACACCTCGCTGCTGTACGTCCCGGCGCGTGCGCCGTTCGATCTGTACCAGCGTGAAGCGCCTCGCGGCCTGAAGCTGTATGTGCAGCGCGTATTCGTCATGGATCAGGCCGAGTCCTTCCTGCCCTTGTACCTGCGCTTCATCAAGGGCGTGGTCGACTCCAATGACCTGTCGCTGAACGTATCCCGTGAAATCCTGCAGAAAGATCCGATCATCGATTCGATGAAGTCCGCACTGACCAAGCGCGTGCTGGACATGCTGGAGAAACTGGCCAAGAACGAGCCTGAGCAATACAAGGGCTTCTGGAAGAACTTTGGTCAGGTGCTGAAAGAAGGCCCGGCCGAAGACTTCGCCAACAAGGAAAAAATCGCCGGCCTGCTGCGTTTCGCTTCCACTGGCGACGACAGCGGCGAGCAGAGCGTTTCCCTGGCCGAATACCTGGCTCGCGCCAAGGAAGGTCAGGACAAGATCTACTACCTCACCGGTGAATCCTACGCTCAGGTCAAGAACAGCCCGCACCTGGAAGTCTTCCGCAAGAAAGGCATCGAAGTGTTGCTGCTGACCGACCGTATCGACGAGTGGCTGATGAGCTACCTGAGCGATTTCGATGGCAAGGGTTTTGTCGATGTAGCGCGTGGTGACCTGGATCTGGGCAAGCTTGATTCCGAAGAGGACAAGAAGGCTCAGGAAGAGATCGCCAAGGAGAAGGAAGGCCTGATCGAACGCCTCAAGGCTGCCCTGGGCGAGTCCGTGAGCGAAGTCCGGGTTTCCCATCGCCTGACCGACTCTCCAGCGATTCTGGCCATCGGCGAGCAGGACCTGGGTCTGCAAATGCGTCAGATCCTGGAAGCCAGCGGCCAGAAGGTCCCGGATTCCAAGCCGATCTTCGAGTTCAACCCGTCTCACCCTCTGATCGGCAAGCTCGATCAAGAGCAGAGCGAAGAGCGTTTCGGCGACCTGTCGCACATCCTGTTCGATCAGGCGGCCCTGGCCGCAGGCGACAGCTTGAAAGATCCGGCTGCCTACGTGCGCCGTTTGAACAAGTTGCTGGTCGAACTGTCGGTTTGATCGCCGGTTGAAAGAAAACCCGCTTCGGCGGGTTTTCTGATTTTACGGTTTATCACTTCCCTTCAATGAGCAGGAGTCAGCAATGAGCAGCACTATTACTGTCCGTTCCGTGGTTTATCAGATTGATGGCCAGCCCTATGAGAGCCGTCTGGTATACGACGCGGCTGCAACCTCTGCGCGCCCGGGATTATTGATGGCACCCAACTGGATGGGCGTCAGCCAGGGCGCTGAAACCATCGCCAGGTCGGTTGCCGAACAGGGTTACGTCGTCTTGTTGGCCGACTTGTATGGCCAGAGCATTCGTCCGTCAAACAATGACGAGGCGGGCGCCGCCATGACGCCGCTCAAGAATGATCGCGCCTTGCTGCGCAAACGCATGCAGGTTGCTCTCGACCAGTTGCTGGCCCAGGGCGATGTTTCGCTGGATAAGAGCCGGATCGCAACCTTCGGCTTCTGCTTTGGTGGCTGCTGCTCCCTTGAGCTGGCGCGTACCGGCGCAGAACTGAAAGCGGCCATCTCCTTCCACGGCACCCTGGACACCCCGAACCCTGCCGATGCGAACAACATCAAGGGCGCAGTACTGGTATTGCACGGTGCTTCCGACCCGTTGGTGGCCAAGGAGCAATTGCCTGCATTCGAGGAAGAAATGAACGTTGCTGGCGTGGATTGGCAGTTGCACAGCTACGGCGGCGCCTTCCACTCGTTCACCGACCCGCACGCCAACGTGCCAGGCATGATGATGTACGACGCCAAAGTCTCGAAGCGTGCGTTCACTACCATGCATAACCTGCTGGATGAAGTGTTCGGTTAAGTCATACAGGGTTTTTCGCGACTGGAGTCGCTCCTGCCCGAGGAACGACTTCAGTCGCGAACCTCATCCAGGCAGTTCAATCCTGCCAGTTTCCCCCGGCACGATCGGCCAGTCTCCGCTGGCCCAGCGTGCTTTTGCCTGTTCTATCAGAGCCTTGTCGCTGGCCACGAAGTTCCAGTTCATACGGCGTGGTCCGTCAAGCGGTGCGCCTCCAATCAATACCGCATGGCAGTCGCTTTCTGCGCAGAGGTGCACTTCCTTGCCTGGGTCCAGCACCACGAGGCTTCGGGCTGTAACAGGCTCTCCATCCAGCGATGCTTCTCCCTCCAGCACGTACAGCGCTCGCTCCTCATGCTCGGCAGGGATCAGCAGGGTCGTGGCATTCTGCAGATGCAATTCGGCGTACAGGGTCGGTGAAAGCACGGCTACAGGCGAGGTCAGGCAAAAGCCTTTGCCCGCGATCATGCGGATGCTGATTCCTGGCGTCTCGCTGCATGGCAGGCTCTGCGCCGGGTAATAGCCATAATGGCCATTTCCCTGCTCGTGCTCTCTGGGCGATGCCAGCCAGGCCTGCAAGCCATGCAGGCGCGAGCCACTGACCATCAGGGAGGAGGGTGTGCGTTCGATATGGGCGATGGCGCTGCCGGAGGTCATCCAGCTGACATCGCCGGGGCCGACCAACTGGTCGCTGCCCAGACTGTCCTTGTGTTGTAGCTGGCCTTCAAACAGATAGGTCAGGGTCGAAAGGCCTATATGCGGATGCTGGCGAATATCCATGCCGCTGCCAGGCGCATAATCGGTTTCCAGCATGTGATCGAAAAATACGAAGGGGCCGACGCTTCTGCATCCGGCTGAGGGCAGTGGGCGCAGGATCGGTTGGCCTTCCACGTCTTCGGCACGTGGCTTGATGGTGAGCATTGGGCTTGTCTCTGCTGATCAGGGCAATGCCCAAGCATATCGCAGGCATGAAAAAGGCGCCTCGAAAGGCGCCTTTTCTATCACGTGGCGATGGGCGTATTACTTGCCCTGCCAGCGCTTCAAGACCAGCGTAGCGTTGGTGCCACCAAAGCCGAAGCTGTTGCTCATGACCAGATCGAGCTTGGCATCTTCGCGAGTCTTGAGCAGGATCGGCATGTCGGCGACAACCGGGTCCAGCTCGTCGATGTTGGCGGAACCGGCGATGAAGTTGTTTTCCATCATCAGCAGGCAGTAGATCGCCTCGTGTACACCGGCAGCACCCAGGGAGTGACCGGACAGGCTCTTGGTCGAACTGATGGCTGGAGCGTCGGTGCCGAAGACTTCACGAACACCTTCCATTTCCTTGGCATCGCCGACCGGAGTCGAGGTGCCGTGGGTGTTGAGGTAGTCGATCTTGCCGTCAACGGTGGACAGAGCCATCTGCATGCAGCGGATGGCGCCTTCGCCACTCGGAGCAACCATGTCGTAGCCATCGGAAGTCGCGCCGTAGCCAACGATTTCAGCGTAGATCTTGGCGCCACGTGCCAGAGCGTGTTCCAGCTCTTCGACAACTACCATGCCGCCACCGCCGGCAATGACGAAACCGTCACGCTTGGCGTCGTAGGCGCGCGAGGCCTTTTCCGGGGTTTCGTTGTACTGGGTGGACAGAGCGCCCATGGCGTCGAACAGGAACGACTGAGTCCAGTGCTCTTCTTCGCCGCCGCCAGCAAAAACGATGTCCTGCTTGCCCAGCTGGATCTGCTCGACTGCGTTACCGATGCAGTGGGCGCTGGTGGCGCAGGCGGACGAGATGGAGTAGTTCACGCCCTTGATCTTGAACGGAGTGGCCAGGCACGCGGAAACGGTGCTGCCCATGGTTCGGGTGACGCGGTAAGGGCCAACACGCTTGACGCCTTTTTCGCGCAGGGTGTCCAGGGCTTCCATCTGGTTCAGAGTGGAGGCGCCGCCGCTACCGGCGATCAGGCCGGTGCGCACGTTGGAAACCTGATCTTCGCTCAGGCCGGAGTCGGCAATGGCGTCTTTCATCGCCAGGTAGGCATAAGCTGCCGCGTGGCCGACGAAGCGGTAGATCTTGCGATCGATCAGTTCTTCGAGGTTGAGGTCGATGGAGCCGGAAACCTGGCTGCGCAGACCCATTTCGGCATATTCCGGGTTGAACCGGATACCAGGGCGGTTGGCACGCAGGTTGGCGGTGACGGTCTCTTTGTCATTGCCCAAGCAGGAAACAATGCCCAGACCAGTGATAACGACGCGGCGCATGCGATTACCCTTAGAAGTTTTCAGTGGAAGTGAAGACGCCGACCCGCAGGCCTTCGGCGGTGTAGATCTCGCGACCGTCGACAGTGACCGAGCCATCGGCAATGGCCAGGTTCAGCTTGCCTTTGAGGACGCGCTTGATCTGAATGTTATAGGTGACTTTCTTGGCGGTCGGCAGGACCTGGCCGAAGAACTTCACTTCGCCCGAGCCCAGAGCACGGCCACGGCCTGGCAGACCCTGCCAGCCCAGGAAGAAGCCGACCAGTTGCCACATGGCATCGAGGCCCAGGCAGCCCGGCATGACCGGGTCGCCTTCAAAGTGACAGGCGAAGAACCACAGGTCTGGATTGATATCCAGCTCAGCGACCAATTCACCTTTGCCGTACTTGCCGCCTTCCTCGCTGATGTGGGTGATGCGATCAACCATCAGCATGTTGGGGGCGGGCAGTTGCGCGTTACCTGGTCCGAACAGCTCGCCGCGACTGCAGCGCAGCAGGTCTTCCCGGGTAAAGGCGTGTTGTTTGGTCATGCGAGCTCCTCAATAATCTTTGTGCGGCAAGATGGGGCGCCACTGGCCCTATCGCCAGTCCTGGCGGACTAATTCGCCAGGACTCTGTCCGGCAGCCTACTCATAGACTGTTGCGTTGAAGTGAAAGTCACAGCGCAAGGGAAAATCAAGGTACACCTGTGCACTGAAATACGTCATCCGACCGATATCACTGGGCGGTTCGATCCCCAAGACTGCCGCAATTTAGCATTTATCGCCAGTCGCAGCCGCCCGAAAGGATAGCCAACGTTGTAAAACCTGCTGTAAATCAGCATGTTTGAAGGGTTTTGCCAGGTAGTCATTCATGCCCGCCTGTAAACAGGCGTCGCGGTCACCCTGCAGGACATTAGCTGTCAGTGCGATGATCGGCAACTCGCCGAGCCCCGAAAGTTGCCGGATTCGCCGGGTTGCCTCATAACCATCCATGACCGGCAGTCGGCAATCCATGAGAATCAGCGCGTAATTTCCTGCGGCGGCCTTGATGACGGCCTGTGCGCCGTCGAGCGCGATATCCACCTTGCAGCCCATGTTGTGCAGCATGGCCGTGACCACGGTGCGGTTGACCGGGTTGTCCTCCACCAGCAATACACAGCGTTCCTTGTTGCAAGAGTCGATACCCGGCAATGGCTGCGCCTTGGTTGCGGTCGTCATGCTGCACAGCGGCAGCGGGATCTGCAGGGTAAAGATGGAACCTGTGCCTTCTTCGCTCTGTGCCTGCAGAGTGCCGCCCATGCGCTCGGCAAGTGTACGGGCAATCGGCAGGCCCAGCCCGGTGCCGCCATAACGCCGGGAAATGGAACTGTCGGCCTGCTTGAAGGCATCGAACATGGACTCCAGTCGATCCGCATGAATGCCGATCCCGCTGTCGCGCACGGTGCATATGAAGCGCACCTGATCGTTGCCCAGGTTTTCCCAGCTCACTTCAATGCGCACGCTGCCGACTTCGGTGAATTTCAGGGCGTTGCCAATGAGATTGACCAGAATTTGTCGGATCCGGGTGGGATCGCCCACGACATTCAGCGACTCCAGGCCTGGCTGTATCTGCCGCTCCAGCAGCAGGTTGCGTTGCTGGGCGCTATGGATGAAGGCCTGTATCGAGGCGTTGACCAGCTCGGCGAGGTTGAAGGTGATGCCTTCGATCTGCAGGGCATCGCGTTCGATACGGGAGAAGTCGAGGATGTCATTGATGACCCGCAGCAGATGTTCTGTGGACTCGGTAGCCAGCGCCGAATATTCGGCCTGCTCATCAGTCATGCGGGTGGTTTCCATCAATTGCAGCATGCCCAGCACGCCATTCATGGGGGTGCGCAGTTCATGGCTCATCATCGCCAGAAAGTCCGATTTGGCCCGGTTGGCCTGTTCGGCTTCTTCCCGGGTCTGGATCAACTGGGCCATGGAGCGTTGTTGTTCGGTACTCGCTTTGTCCAGGTTCGAGGCCAGATTGTTGATGTGGCTGGCCAGCGCCCCCAGCTCGGCATCGTCACTGACGGGCAGAGGCGTGTGGTAATCGCCTTTCTGGATCGCCTTGAGGGCTTCGCCCATGTCGCTGATCGGTTGCGACAGGCTCAGGGCCAGCCGCCTGGCCAGCAGAAAGGTAAACAGAAGAGCGAACAGCGCCAGTATACCGGCCTTGAGCAGGATCTCCTGCTGGCGATGGCTGAACGCCTCGCTGGACATGCCCACCAGTACCCGGCCCAGATAGCTTTCCGAGGTCGCGATATTGTGGTTCGCGCCTGCGTGTTGCGAGTGAATGGGGGCCTGGAAGGTTTCCGTCTGCAAGGAGTGATTGGCGCTCTGATGCGGTTGCTCGATGTAGATCAGCACGTTGTTGTCGCTGTCCTGAATCTCCACATAGCGGACATTGGGCATGGACAGTGTGGCGCGCATCAGGCTTTTAAGGGTTTCGAGATCCCCGAGAATCACCCCGGTTTCCGACGCAGGCGCCAGCTGGTTGGCGATCAGTTGCCCGATATGATTGAGTTCCTGACGCAGGTCCTGAATCCGCACGAAGGTAAAGAAGCTGACCAGCAGGAATGTCAGGATCAGTGCAGGGCCCAGGCTGATGATCTGGGTACGGGTATTGATGTCCCAGTGACGCAGTTTCATTGGCTGCGTGCCTTCTGGGCCGTGTGGCAATCCAGGAAGTGGAGTGTGGCGTCCATGCTTCTGCGCTCTGTGGTTCGGGTCATAGCATTTGCATCGGCACAGCATAAAAGCCGTTTGCCACGATAATCCATGCTGCATCGGCGCATGTTAACCGAGATGACAGCGATTTCCATGGAACTTGTGTGACTTCAATGTGCTCAGGTCAATGATTGATGGTGTTTCTGAAAACGTTTGTCGCTGGCCGATGCGTCAGCGCTCCGTATAATGCGTCATCGCCAGTTGAATGGCCCTGGATGGATTGGTTTATGACCATACAGCAACCTGTAGCGGTTCTTGGTGGCGGCAGCTTCGGCACTGCCATTGCAAACCTGTTGGCACAGAACGGTCATCAGGTGCGTCAATGGATGCGCGACCCGGAGCAGGCTCAAGCGATTCGCGACAACCGTGAAAACCCTCGTTACCTCAAGGGCATCAAGGTCAGGCCTGAAGTCGAGCCTGTCACCGATCTCACTGCAACCGTCGAAGCGTGCGAGCTGATTTTCGTCGCGCTGCCTTCAAGTGCCTTGCGCACCGTGCTGGCGCCCCATGTCGAGCGTTTGAACGGCAAGATGCTGGTGAGCCTGACCAAGGGCATCGAGGCCCAGACGTTCAAGCTGATGAGCCAGATTCTCGAAGAAATCGTTCCCGATGCCCGCATCGGTGTGTTGTCCGGTCCCAACCTGGCCCGGGAAATCGCCGAGGATGCGCTGACTGCGACGGTGGTCGCCAGCGAAGACGAAGCGCTGTGCCAGCGGGTTCAGGCCGCGTTGCATGGCCGTACCTTTCGGGTCTATGCCAGTAACGACCGGTTTGGCGTCGAACTGGGCGGTGCGTTGAAAAACGTCTATGCAATCATCGCCGGTATGGCCGTGGCGCTGGGCATGGGTGAAAACACCAAGAGCATGCTGATTACCCGCGCCCTGGCTGAAATGACCCGCTTTGCGGTCAGCCAGGGTGCCAACCCCATGACGTTCCTGGGGCTGGCCGGTGTCGGTGACCTGATCGTGACCTGTTCCTCGCCCAAGAGCCGCAATTATCAGGTCGGTTTTGCGTTGGGCCAGGGCTTGACCCTGGACGAGGCCGTGAGCCGGCTGGGTGAAGTGGCCGAGGGCGTGAACACCCTCAAGGTGCTCAAGGTCAAGGCGCAGCAGGTTCAGGTCTATATGCCGTTGGTCGCGGGCCTGCATGCAATTCTTTTTGAAGGTCGTACGCTCAATCAGGTCATCGAAGCGCTGATGCGCGCAGAGCCAAAGACAGACGTCGACTTCATTTCCACCACGGGTTTCAACTGAATTCCATTTCATCAGGGAGAAGAGCTTGAACGAATCCAAAATCCAGAAGAACGAGTCGATCCTGTTGCGCATTCTGTGGATGCTGCTGTTCGTCATCGCCTGGCAGGTCGCGGAGATTGTCCTTGCAGGTGTTGTGCTGGTGCAGTTGGTCTATCGCCTGATTTATGGCGCACCCAGTGGCAGCCTGATGAACTTTGGTGACAGCCTGAGCCAGTTTCTGGCGCAGATCGGCCGTTTCGGGACTTTTCACAGCGACCAGAAGCCCTGGCCATTCGCCGACTGGCCGACGCCGCGTGCTCCGGATGGCGAGGCTGCGCATCGTGTCGATCCTGCACCGCATCCGGTGCGCGATGAAGAGCCAAAACTGTGAAGGTCTGGGTACTGCGCCATGGAGAGGCGCAATCCCGGGCGCGCAGTGATGCCGAGCGTGAGCTGACGGCCCATGGCCGCGAAGAGGTGCTGAAGAGCGCTGTGCATCTGCAAGGCAAGCCGCTGCAACGAATCGTCGCCAGCCCTTACGTGCGGGCGCAACAGACTGCCGAACTGGTTCGCCATGCGCTGGGTTTCAGCGAGCCGATCGTGACCGTACCCTGGCTGACTCCCGACAGTGATCCGCGTCAGGTCCTGAGTCATCTTGACCTTCAGGCTGACGACGACGTCCTGCTGGTCAGTCACCAGCCTCTGGTTGGCGCCTTGATCGGTTTACTGGAGCAGGGGAGCTATCAACACGCCCAACCCATGAGCACCGCCAGCCTTGCTGAACTGGAAGGCGAGTTTGCAACGGCGGGTGGCATGAGACTGTTGAGTGTTCGTCACGTTTGAATCACGGAGGTGTGTGGGAGCAAATTTATTCGCGAACAGCCCGTTTCGCGAATAAATTCCCACACAGCATGATTGAGTGCATCTATAAAAAGGATTGAACATGACCCTATGGCGTGAAACCCCCAATCTCGAAAGCCTCAATGCAGGCCAGAAGAACACCATTGGCGAAGTGCTGGATATTCGCCTCGACTCGTTTACCGAAGATTCCCTGACCGGCAGCATGGTGGTCGATCAGCGTACCCATCAGCCTTTCGGCCTGCTGCATGGCGGAGCGTCGGTGGTGCTGGCGGAATCCCTTGGGTCCATGGCCAGTTTTCTGGTGGTCGACAGCAGCAAGTTCTTTTGTGTGGGGCTGGAGGTCAACGCCAACCACCTGCGTGGCGTGCGAAGTGGTCGTGTAACGGGCGTAGTGCGTCCTGTTCATCTCGGTCGCACGACCCATGTCTGGGATATCCGCATCAGTAACGAGGAGGGCAAGCTGTGCTGCATCTCCCGCCTGACCGTCGCGGTCGTTCCCCATGGGCAGGAACCGCCTGCACGTTGAATGCCGACACTCCGGCCAGTTTTATGGCCGGAGTGTCACCTTCGATGGCACTTCCAATCGTTGCCGTAGCCCTGACGGGGTGCGCACAATCGTCACAGATTCGGCCATCGAGTGCGTCGGCATGTCGCAACATATCTTCTTTGCTCACGCCAACGGTTTTCCGTCGGCGACCTACGGCAAGTTGTTCTCCGCGCTGGCACCGGAGTACTCGGTTGCCCATCTGGAGCAGCATGCCCACGACCCGCGTTTCCCGGTCGATGACAACTGGCTGAATCTGGTGGATGAACTGATCCACCATTTGCGCGAACAACCGTCGCCAGTCTGGGGTGTCGGGCATTCACTGGGTGGTGTGCTGCACTTTCATGCGGCATTGCGCTGCCCGGAGCTGTATCGAGGTGTGGTGATGCTCGATTCGCCGGTCCTGAGTCTGGTGGATCAATGGATGATTCGCGCCGCCAAGCGTTTCGGTTTCATCGATCGCATCACGCCCGCAGGTCGTACCCTGGGGCGTCGCGAAGCCTTCAGCAATGCTGAAGCAGCCCGTGATTATTTCGCCAGCAAGACGTTGTTCCGCCGTTTTGATCCGGACTGTTTCGATGCCTATCTGCAGCATGGCCTGCAAGCCGATGGCGAACAGTTGCGTCTGCGTTTCGATGCGGCAACGGAAATCAGCATCTATCGCAGTATTCCGCACACCAGCCCCAAGCCGTCGCGACAGCTCAGCGTGCCGCTGGCCATGGTGCGCGGCAAGCACAGCCGGGTGGTATTGCCCCATCATGGTTATCAGGCCAGGCGTCTGCGAGACGGTGAATACCTGTCGATGCCAGGCGGGCACATGTTTCCTCTGGAGCGGCCCACCGAAACAGCGCAGATGCTCAAGTTATTGTTTACCCGTTGGGACGCCCGACGCATTGAGGTCACTGGCCCATGAGCCATGCAGTAGAAGAAGTTCGCCTGAGTCTGGGGCATATCGAACTGGCCGCTCATCTGTTCGGACCTGAAGACGGGCAGCCGGTGATCGCCTTGCACGGCTGGCTCGATAACGCCAACAGCTTTGCCCGGCTGGCTCCGCGGCTTGAAGGTCTGCGCATCGTTGCGATGGACCTGGCAGGCCATGGTCACTCCGATCATCGTCCGGCAGGGGCGAGCTACAATCTGGCTGATTATGTAGTTGATGTGCTGCAGGTGGCTGAGCAGTTGGGCTGGCAGCGCTTTTCCCTGCTGGGGCATTCGCTGGGGGCAATCATTTCGGTAATTCTGGCGGCTTCGATGCCTGAACGAGTGCAGCGTCTGGCCCTGATCGACGGGTTGCTGCCGCTGACCGGCGAAGCCGACGAGGCAGTGAATCGCATGCGCATGGCCATCGAGGCGCAACTGGCCTTGCCCGGCAAGCAAAAGCCGGTGTACCCGGATCAGGACCGCGCAGTAGAAGTGCGTATGAAAGGCATGGTGGCCGTCAGTCGTGAAGCGGCGCAATTGCTGGCCCAGCGTGGACTGATGCCGGTGCCCGGCGGTTACACCTGGCGCAGCGACAGTCGCCTGACCTTGCCCTCGGCCATGCGCTTCAGTCATCAGCAGGCCATGAATTTTGTCGCTGGAATCCAGTGTCCGACACAATTGGTAATGGCTGAAGACGGAATGCTGGCCAGGAATCGGGAGCTGTTGTCAGGGCTGCCATTTCAGGTCAAAAGCTTGCCCGGCGGGCATCATCTGCACTTGAATGACGAAGAGGGCGCAGGCTCTGTTGCAGACTGTTTCAATCGCTTCTTCGCTGCGCCTTGACTTGCAACAGGCAACTGTCGACGCTGCAAGGATCGAAACAGGAGTCAGTCATGATGGACCAACCTATTGCCTTGTATATTCGCCTCAGTGGCGACGTTGTCCATTCCATTTCATCCCTTGCAAGTTGATGAGAGCATCCATGCGTTTATCCCGTGCTCCATTTGTCATGCTGGGAGCTTCACTGTTCAGCGCTCTGGTGTCTGCCGCGGATGTGCCGGACAGCCACGATCTGAGCATCGTGCCGCGTCTGGCTGACGCGGAAATAGTCGATTACCGGCCTGCTGCCGAACTGGAACGTGTCTACCCGATGGGGTCGATCCGCAAGATCAGCGGCCAGTTGCGTTTTGACGGTCAGGTCAACACCCGTGGCAGCCTTACCTCGGTTACCTATCAGTTGCCTGTCGAACACACGTCCGATGAAGCCTTCACGGCTGCCCGTGAAGCCTTGCAGCAGAAGGGTGCCGAGCTGTTGTTCTGGTGTCAGGCCCGCGATTGCGGCGAAAGCAGCCTGTGGGCCAATGATGTTTTTGGCAACTCCAAGCTTTATGGTGCCGATGACAGGCAAGCCTATCTGCTGCTGAGACTGGCCGAGCCTGACAGCGAAACCCTGGTGGCCCTGTACGGCATCACTCGTGGCAATCGCCGCGCTTACCTGCATGTCGAGCAATTCACGGCCGCCGCACCTCTGGGCGAATTACTGCCGACGTCCGCCACCTTGCTACGCCAGCTCAGAAGCACCGGCAGGCTGGATCTGCCACGGCTTGGTGGCGAGCCCGAAGAGCGCTGGGTCACTCTACTGTCTCGCGGCCTGAATCTGGACAGCACCTTGCGTGCCACGGTTTCGGGTGCCCATGCCGATGCATGGCGCGAAGCACTGGTTGCCAAGGGCGTGCGCACGGCACGATTGGAGACGGGGAGTGTCGATAAGGCAGGGCTTGTGATCGAAGTGATCCGCTAGTCTCTCTGTACAAGCCGTTCGCTTTCTCGTTTTCATAGGTGTCCTCCATGTTCAATAACGACCGCCTGCTGGTGCAGATCCTGTTGTTGGTGCTATTGGGTGCCTGTCTCTGGGTAATGGCCCCGTTCTGGTCGGCACTGGTCTGGGGTGCTGTGCTGGCGTTTGCCAGCTGGCCGCTGATGCGTTTGCTGACTCACTGGTTCAAGGGCCGCGAATCCCTGGCCGCTCTGGTGATGAGTCTGTGCTGGCTGCTGCTGGTGGCCGCGCCGCTGGTGTGGCTGGGGTTCAACCTCGCCGATCATGTGCGCGATGCAACGGCGTTCATCAAGGATGTTCAGGTCGACGGGCTGCCCGATCCTCCGGCCTGGCTGGCGGGGATTCCGCTGGTGGGCGAGCGGCTGGTCGGTATGTGGAACACCATCGATCAGCAAGGTGCGGCATTGATTACTGCTGCCAGGCCTTATCTGGGGGAAGTCGGCAACTGGCTGCTGGCCCGTAGCGCACAGATCGGTGGCGGTATTCTCGAGCTGACCCTGAGTATCGTGTTCGCATTTTTCTTCTATCGCGACGGTCCGAGGCTGGCGGCCTTCGTGCTCAGCCTGCTGGAGCGTCTGATCGGTGACCGGGCCCAGTATTATCTGGATCTGGTGGCTGCTACCGTGCAACGTGTGGTCAATGGCGTGATCGGCACCGCGGCAGCCCAGGCCATCCTGGCCCTGATCGGCTTCCTGATCGCAGGCATTCCCGGTGCTCTGGTGCTGGGCATCCTGACCTTCCTGTTCAGCCTGATTCCCATGGGGCCGCCACTGGTCTGGATTCCGGCCACTGCCTGGCTGGTCTGGCAGGGGGAATATGGCATGGCGGTGTTCATGGGTCTGTGGGGCACCTTCATCATCAGTGGCGTGGACAACGTCCTCAAGCCGTACCTGATCAGCCGTGGCGGCAACCTGCCGTTGGTGATCGTGCTGCTGGGAGTATTTGGCGGTTTGCTGGCGTTCGGTTTTATCGGCCTGTTTATCGGGCCGACGCTACTGGCGGTTGCCTACAGCCTGTTGACCGACTGGGTCGCCGGTGAGCGAATCATCAAGAATCATCGCTAGAAGATTCCGCCGCATGACGCCTGTCAGCGGCGGTTTTCCGGTCAGGCTGCGGTGTCGAGGTATTTGCCGACAGGCTTGCTGCCTTCGGTGTCATAACGTTCGCCCAATGCGGCAATCATCTTGCTCAAGGCCTGGGCAGTCACCTGACTGGCGCTGGTCTGCTCGCTGTCGATGCTGCTGACATTGGCATTCTGTGCAGGCGGCGGGCCGGCGGGTGGCTGTTGAGGTTGCAGGCTGGCGGTCAGTTCTTCAAGACTGACAGTGCCGTCCTCATTGGTGTCCAGTGCATCGAACACTTTAGTGCTGTCTGCCGTACTGCCCGCATTGGTAAGGCCGGTGGTCAGCTCGTCGCTGTTGATCGAACCGTCGCCGTCAGTGTCCAGCGAGCTGAGCAGGTCTTCTGCCAGGTCCGTTGCGGGTGGAGGCGGCGGTGGAGTCAGCGCTGCCAGTTCATCGGCATCCAGGCTGTCATCATCGTTACTGTCCAGGCTGCTGAACGCTTCGCTCAGGCTGACGGTAATTCCGTCTTTCTTGTCGGAGGAAAGCGCCGAGCTCAGTTCGTCCTTGTTGATGCTGCCATCACCGTCGGTATCGAGCTTTGCCAGCAACTCTTCCTGAAATTTCTTGCTGTTGGTGCCTGAAGTCAAACTGGTCGAGCTGGTGTAGCTCGAATAACTGCTGCTGATGCCACTGATCATTGGACTGACTCCCTGAGGTTTATAGAGCCGATGGCGGTGCACCGGCTTATGAAGCCTCGGGGTGGCAGTTGTCGTGGGGATGTGGGATTTGTATCGGGTGGGATACGCGGTCGTCAGACTCGTGGCAGATCAAGCACTACCGTCAGGCCGCCGCCCGGCGTCTGGGTCAGATACAACTCGCCGCCCATGCGCAAGGCTGCTTCCCGGGCGATGGTCATGCCCATGCCGACACCACCTGAGTTGCGATTGCGCGAGCCTTCCAGTCGATAGAAGGGCTCGAAAACCGTCTCGTGAAACTCGGGGGCGATACCCGGCCCATGATCGATGACCGAGATCTTCACGCGACCGGGCTGATCCTCGATATCGATGCGCACACTGCCTGCATAGCGCAGGGCATTGTCGATGAGGTTGTGCAGGCAGGAGCGCAGCGCCATGGGCTGGATTCTGAGTGGCTTGCACTGGCCCTGGTACTGCACGTCGTCGCCATTGTCCTGAGCGTTCTCGGCCAGTGATTCGATCAGTGCCTGCAGGTCCAGCTGTTGCAGTTCTTCGCTCTTGCGATGCTCATTGAGGTAACTCAGGGTCGCGTCGAGCATGTTGATCATGTCATCCAGATCCTGGGTCATCTGGTCGTGCAGCTTGAGGTCATCGATCTTTTCGACGCGCAGCTTCAGGCGTGCCAGCGGTGTGCGCAGGTCGTGGGAGACAGCTGCCAGCATGCGTCCGCGTTGTTGCATCTGCTCGCGGATCTTCTGCTGCATCAGATTGAAGGCATGAGCTGCATTGCGCGCCTCCAGGGGGCCGGTGAGTTCCAGAGGCGGGCTGTCGAGGTTTTCGCTCAGGCGCTCGGCGGCTTCGCTCATGCGCTGCACGGGACGGCTCAGGGCCTTGGCCCCGAACCAGGCGGCGATCACCAGTGTGACTAACTGAAAGCCCATGACCGTCAGCGGGCCACGCCAGAACGAGGGTCTGCGGCGCTCACGATCCTGAGGCGAGTCATTGGCCTGCTGCTGCGCCGAGGGCGCTACTTCCCGCGGAGGAGGCGGTGGCCCGTATTGGGTGAACCAGATAAATGCCAGTACATGCCCTAGCAGGATCGCAATCAGCGCGCCGCCAAAAAGTCGTGCGAAGAGTGTATCGGCTGATCTTATCAAGCGAGTTCCTTGGCATCGAAGAGGTAGCCTTCGCCGCGCACCGTCTTGATCAACTGGGGATTCTTGGGATCGTCTCCCAGTTTCTGGCGTAGACGCGAGACCAGCAGATCGATGCTGCGGTCGAAGGCTTCGATGGAGCGGCCACGGGCGGCATCGAGCAGTTGCTCGCGGCTGAGCACGCGGTGCGGACGTTCCAGAAATACCCGCAGCAGTCGGAACTCGGCGTTGGAGAGCGGCACCACCAAGCCATCGGCAGCAATCAGTTGGCGCAGGACGCTATTGAGTCGCCAGGCATCGAACCGGACGGTGGTGCGCTGTTCGCTGCGTTCGTCACGCACACGGCGCAAGACCGTCTGGATACGCGCCACCAGTTCGCGAGGTTCGAAGGGCTTGGCCATGTAGTCGTCGGCACCCAGCTCAAGGCCGATGATACGGTCGGTGGGTTCGCAGCGGGCGGTGAGCATCAGGATCGGAATATCCGACGTGCTGCGCAGCCAGCGGCACAGCGAAAGACCGTCTTCGCCGGGCAGCATCAGGTCCAGCACCACGACATCGAAGGTTTCTTCGGTCAGGGCCTGACGCATCTGCGTACCATCGGTGACGCCTCTGGACTGGATATTGAAACGGGACAGGTAATCGCAGAGCAGTTCACGAATGGCCACGTCGTCATCGACGATCAATGCACGGGTGTTCCAGCGCTGTTCGGATGAGGATTGATCGGTGTTGCTGTCTGGGATGGGGTGCATAGTGCGACTGCTGCCTTGTGATGCCGCCATCACTGGCCGCTGTTGAGGATCAACGCTCCCGTCATGCTACTTCGCCACGGGGCGCGGCGAAAGGGTGTCGCGGGAGAATGTCGTGGGCATGTCCTGAATGTATTGATCTTGGTACAAAAGAGCGGAGCCTGCCTGTAATACTTTTTGCCGCCGACGCGGCCAATGCCAATCCATCGCCTTCAATAACGTCTCGTGAATGAATTCGCTCCCGCCGCAGTGCTGCCGCGCCATTCTTTACGCCGTCTTTACGCCCCTCGTTACCTGTTGCTCTCGTTCCTTTACACCCCTCCTGAGGACAATTGCTCCCAAGCGGCAACCGCCGTAGCGACGGAGAATCTTGATGAGCGTTCTGGATGGGGTGTCACTGCTGTTGGCAGTCGGGCTGTTCATTTACTTGCTGGTTGCGCTGCTGCGCGCAGGCCGGAACTAGGAGCTGCCATGCACAGTTATGACTATCTGTTGATTCTGGCTTTTCTGGTGCTGGTCGTATTGCCCGCGCCTTTGCTGGGGCGTTTCTATTATCGGGTGGTGGAAGGCGAGCGCACCTGGCTCAGCCCGGTGCTGGGGCCGGTGGAGAATATCTGCTATCGCCTGTCGGGCATCGACCCCAAGGTCGAGCAGAACTGGAAGGCCTATCTGTGGGCCTTGCTGGCGTTCAACCTGGCCGGTTTCGTGCTGCTGTTCGCGATGTTGTTGGGGCAGGGTGCATTGCCGCTCAACCCGCAGCAATTGCCGGGCATGGAGTGGTCGCTGGCGTTCAATACCGCGATGAGTTTCGTCACCAACACCAACTGGCAGAGCTATAGCGGCGAAGCGTCGCTCAGTTACCTGAGCCAGATGGTCGGCCTGACCGTCCAGAACTTTGTCAGCGCTGCCACCGGTATTGCCGTGTTGCTGGCGTTCTGTCGCGGCATCAGCCGTCGCTCGACCGAAAATCTCGGCAACTTCTGGACCGACATGACCCGCGTCACCCTGTACGGCCTGTTGCCGCTGTGCATCGTGCTGGCCTTGTTGCTGGTCTGGCAGGGCGTGCCGCAAAGCTTTGCCCACTACATCGATGCCGTCACCCTGCAAGGTGCTGACCAAAGCCTGCCCATGGGGCCTGCCGCCAGCCAGATCGCAATCAAGCAACTGGGCACCAACGGTGGTGGCTTCTTTGGTGTGAACTCGGCGCATCCGTTCGAGAACCCCACTGCCTTGAGCAACCTGCTGCAACTGGTGTCGATCCTGCTGATTCCGGCGGCGCTGGTGTTCACCTTCGGCCATTACGTCAAGGACATGCGTCAGAGCCGCGCCATCATGGCCTGCATGCTGATCATGCTGCTGATCGGCGGCGCTGTTTCGCTGTGGGCCGAGTATCAGCCCAACCCGGCGCTGAACATTGCCGGTGTCGAGCAGACTGCACCGCTGGAAGGCAAGGAAAGCCGTTTCGGCACCACTGCCACTGTGCTCTGGGCGACGGCGACCACTGCCGCGTCGAACGGCTCGGTCAACGCCATGCATGACAGCCTCAACCCGCTGACCGGCATGGTCACGCTGGTCAACATGATGGTCGGCGAGGTGATCTTCGGTGGCGTGGGTGTCGGCCTTAACGGCATGCTGCTCAACGTGCTGATCGCCGTCTTCCTGGCCGGTCTGATGATTGGCCGCACCCCGGAATACCTGGGCAAGAAGCTGCAAGCGACAGAGATCCGCCTGCTGGTCGCGACCCTGTTGGTCATGCCGGTCGGCGTGCTGGTGCTCGGTGCCGTGGCGGCAAGCCTGCCAGGGCCGCTGGCCTCGGTGAGCAACCCCGGCCCCCATGGCTTCAGCCAGTTGCTGTACGCCTACACCTCGGCCACGGCCAACAACGGCTCGGCGTTCGGTGGTTTCAGCGCCAATACCGTGTTCCACAACCTGATGCTCAGCGTGGCGATGTTCCTGGGGCGTTTCGGCTACATCGTGCCGGTTCTGGCACTGGCGGGCAGCCTGGCGATGAAAAAGGCCGCGCCGCAGGGCCTCAACAGCTTCCCGACCCATGGCCCGCTGTTCGTGACCTTGTTGACCGTGACCATTTTGCTGGTCGGTGGCCTGACCTTCCTGCCAACCCTGGCACTGGGTCCGATTGCCGAACATTTGAGCCTGGGCTTCTGAGGAGCCGATGATGAATATGCAGATTCCTGTGACAAAGCCGTCTGAAACGCCAGCAGTGGCCGATCCGGCGAAAACCAGCTTCTCGTCGCTGTGGCGCGGTGCGCTGGTGCAAGCCTTCGTCAAACTCGACCCTCGCCAACTGGCCCGCTCGCCAGTGATGCTGGTGGTGGAACTGACCGCCATCCTGACCACGGTTCTGTGCCTGATCCCCGATCCGGCTGTATCGACCGGCGTTGCGGTGCAGATCGCCCTGTGGCTGTGGTTCACCGTGTTGTTCGCCAACTTTGCCGAAGCCCTGGCCGAAGGGCGCGGCAAGGCGCGTGCCGACAGCCTCAAGGCGGGAAGCGAAGGGCTCAAGGCGCGTCGTCGCGATGAGTCCGGCGCGTTCAGCATGGTCAACGCCAGCGCCTTGCGCAAAGGCGATGTGGTGCGCGTCGAGGCCGGGGAAATGATCCCCGGTGACGGTGAAGTCATCGAAGGCATTGCTGCGGTCAACGAAGCGGCGATTACCGGCGAATCGGCTCCGGTCATCCGTGAGTCCGGCGGCGACCGTTCGGCCGTGACCGGCAATACCCGCTTGGTGTCCGACTGGCTGCTGATACAGATCAGCACCAACCCCGGCGAATCGACCCTGGACCGCATGATTGCCCTGGTCGAAGGTGCCAAACGCCAGAAAACGCCCAACGAAGTGGCACTGGATATCCTGCTGATCGGCCTGACCCTGATCTTCCTGCTGGTGGTCGTGACCCTGCAACCGTTCGCCCGTTTTGCCGGTGGCAGCCTGCCGCTGGTGTTTCTGGTGGCGCTGCTGGTGACGTTGATCCCGACCACCATCGGTGGCCTGCTGTCGGCCATCGGTATTGCCGGCATGGACCGTCTGGTGCGCCTCAATGTGATCGCCAAATCCGGGCGCGCGGTTGAGGCTGCCGGTGATGTGCACGTGCTGCTGCTGGACAAGACCGGCACCATCACGTTCGGCAACCGTCGTTGCAGCGCGCTGTATTCCGCAGCGGGCGTGACAGCCAAGGAAATGAGCGACGGCACCTTGCTGGCGTCCCTGGCCGATGACACCGCTGAAGGTAAATCCATCGTCGAATACCTGCGTAATCTGCACCCGATCAGCGAGCCAAAACCTTCGGAACTGACGGCTGTGCCTTTCAGCGCCGAAACCCGTTTGTCCGGCGTGGATTATCAAGGTCACCAGTACCGCAAGGGTGCCGTGGATTCATTGCTGGCCTTTGTGGATCTGCAACGTCGCGACCTGCCTGCTGCCCTGGCCCGGGAAATCGACAATATCGCCAAGACCGGCGGTACGCCGTTGCTGGTGTGTGTCGACAAGAAACTGCTGGGCGCGATTCACCTCAAGGACGTGGTCAAGCCGGGCATTCGCGAGCGTTTCGCCGAACTGCGCAAGCTGGGTATTCGCACCGTCATGGTCACCGGCGATAACCCGTTGACCGCTGCGGCCATTGCCGCCGAAGCCGGTGTGGATGACGTGCTGGCCGAGGCTACGCCGGAGAAGAAACTGGAGCGTATTCGCGCCGAGCAGAACGAAGGGCGTCTGGTCGCGATGTGTGGTGACGGTGCCAACGATGCGCCTGCACTGGCTCAGGCGGACGTCGGCATGGCGATGAACGACGGCACCCAGGCTGCGCGTGAAGCAGCGAACATGGTGGATCTGGACAGCGATCCGACCAAATTGCTGGACGTGGTGCAGATCGGTAAGGAACTGCTGGTGACTCGCGGCGCACTGACGACCTTCTCCATCGCCAACGACATCGCCAAATACTTCGCGATCCTGCCAGCCTTGTTCGCGGCGATCTATCCGCAACTGGGCGTGCTGAACATCATGCAACTGGCCAGCCCGCAAAGCGCGATTGTCTCGGCCATCGTCTTCAACGCCTTGATCATCGTGCTGCTGATTCCGCTGGCCCTGCGCGGCGTACGGGTCCAGGCCGCCAGCGCTGCCCATCTGCTGCGCCGCAACCTGCTGATCTACGGAGTGGGCGGGATTATCGTGCCGTTCGTGGGCATCAAGTTGATCGACATGCTGCTGGTTGGATTGGGGCTGGTGTAAAACCGGACCCAATGTGTTGCAACTCACTATGAGGAACTGATGATGTCCACTGTATTGCGTCCGGCCTTGAGCCTGATTGTGTTGATGACTGTGCTGACCGGTGTGGCTTATCCATTGGCCGTGACCGGTGTGGCTCAGGTGGCTTTCCCCGAGCAGGCCAATGGCAGCCTGGTTTACGACGCCAGCGGCAAGGTGCAAGGCTCGGAACTGATTGCCCAGGCCTTCACCGGAGATGAATGGTTCCAGTCGCGTCCTTCGGCGGGTGCCTTCGCCACGGTCTCCAGCAGCGCGAGCAACCTGGCCCCAAGCAACCCGGCCCTGGTGACCCGTGTCACTGACGATGCCGCCAAACTGGCGGTCGCGGGGCAGGGCGCGGTGCCTTTGGCCTTGCTGACCACTTCCGGCAGTGGCCTTGATCCGCATTTGCCGCCGTCCGCCGTGGTTTATCAGGCCGCACGGGTCGCGACAGCGCGCAATCTGCCGCTGGCGCAGGTGCAGGCGTTGATCGAGGCCAATACCGAGCGATCCCTGATTGGCCCGCCCGTGGTTAATGTGCTGGACTTGAATCGTGCCCTGAATCAGTTAACGTCTGCGCAACGTCAGGCACAACTTTGAGTGAGTAGTACCAACCATGAGTGATTCCGGCCGTGCCGATGCCTTGTTAGCCGATATGCCCAGAGCCGGGCGTGGGCGTTTGAAAGTGTTTCTGGGCGCTGCGCCTGGCGTCGGCAAGACCTACGCCATGCTGCAGGCCGCCCATGGCCAGTTGCGTCAAGGCGTCAAAGTGCTGGCCGGTGTGGTTGAAACCCATGGTCGCGCAGAAACCGAGGCATTGCTGGGCGGTTTGCCGCAACAGCCTTTGCTGCGCTCTCAATACCGTGGCGTTACGCTGGAAGAAATGGACCTCGACGGCCTGCTCAAACAGCGCCCGGAACTGGCGCTGGTGGACGAACTGGCCCACAGCAACGCGCCGGGCAGTCGCCACGCGAAACGCTGGCAGGACATTCAGGAACTGCTGGCCGCAGGCATCAATGTCTACACCACCGTCAATGTGCAGCACCTGGAAAGCCTCAACGACCAGGTGCGCGGTATTACCGGCGTACAGGTGCGCGAAACCCTGCCTGACTGGGTGTTGCAGGAAGCCTATGAACTGGTGCTGATCGACCTGCCGCCCCGCGAGCTGCTGGAGCGTCTGCGCGACGGTAAGGTCTATGTGCCGGAGCAGGCGCGGGCCGCCATCGATGCGTTCTTTACCCAGACCAACCTCACGGCCTTGCGTGAGCTGGCAATGCAGACGGCAGCGGCCCAGGTGGATAACGATCTGGCCCAGGGCTACCGCCAGTTGGGGCAGGACGCACCTGCGGTGCGCGGGCGGTTGCTGGTCTGTGTGGATGGCGACATGCATGCCGAGCGTCTGGTGCGTCATGCCAGCCGTGTTGCCCAGCGTCGGCATTTGCCCTGGACGCTGGTGCATGTGGACAATGGCCGGCCTTTCGACGAACAGTCCCGCGCCCGCCTGCAACGTGCCCAGCAACTGGCCGAGCGGCTGGGCGGGGAAGTGGTGCAACTGCGTGCAGGCGAAGTGGCCAGAACCCTGATTCAGCATGCGGCCGAGCGCCGGGCCAGCGTTGTTCTGGTTGGCCAGTCGCAACCGCGCCTGCGTCGTCGCCTGTTCGGCGGCGGGGTTGCCGAGCGCCTTTTGCGTGAGGCCCATGGTCTTGAAATCAGTGTGCTGGACAGCGAGCCATTGCCGGATCAGCCACGGGTTCGCTCGTCCCGGCCTGCGCCATGGTTCGATTATTTCCTGGCCCTGATTGCGACCGTACTGGCCAGTGCCGTGGCCTGGGCGGTGTCGAACGTACTGGATCTGCCGAATATCTCGCTGGTGTTTCTGGCGGCTGTCCTGCTGGTGGCGATACGCACCAGCATGGGCCCGGCGCTGGCCTGTTCAGTCTTGTCGTTCCTGGCCTATGACTTTCTGTTCATGCCGCCGAGTTTTTCTCTGGTCATCCAGCGCGAAGAAGACGTGCTGACCTTGCTGTTCTTTCTGTTGATGTCTGCCCTGACCGGCAATCTGGCCGCCCGCCAGCGTCGGCAACTGGAAGCCTTGCGCGATACTCAGGAACAGACCAGCGAATTGCTGGACCTGTCCCGCAAGATGACTGCCGCGACGGATCGTCAGGCCGTGCTCAGCGCTGCCGAACATCATTTGAATGGCTGGCAGGAACTGCAAGTCTGCCTGCTGGACCGCGACGGGCAGGGTGGCTGGAAACTCAGCGACGATATTGCGCCACTGTCCGAATCGGAGCGTGCGGCGGCAGACTGGGCCTGGCAGCATGATCAGGCGGCGGGCTACGGCACCGGCACCTTGCCGTCCGGGCGCTGGTGGTGGTGGCCATTGTCCGGTGAAAACGGGCCGCTGGCCTTGCTGGGCGTGTGCCCGCGCGATGGTCAGGAATTCACTGCCCAGCGTCGCCGTCTGTTGATCGCTCTCAGCCAGCCACTGGCCCAGGCGCTGGCCCGTGCGCGACTGGCCGAGGATCTTGAAGCCGCACGCCTGCATGGGGAAACCGAACAACTGCGCAGCGCCTTGCTGGCGTCGGTGTCCCATGATTTGCGCACGCCCCTGACTTCCATGCGCGGCAGCATCGACAGCCTGCTGGCGCTGGGCGAGGCCATTTCTCTGGAGGATCGCCGAGAACTGCTGGAAGGCACCCGGGACGAGGCCGAGCGTCTGGACCGCTATATTCAGAACCTGCTGGACATGACCCGTCTGGGCCACGGCGCACTGAAACTGTCCCGGGACTGGGTATCGCCCGGCGATATCGTCGGCAGTGCCCTCAGTCGCTTGCGTGCGGTGATGGCTCCATTGCAGGTCGAGGCTCAGGTGTCTGCCGAACTGCCGCTGCTGTATGTGCATGCCGCGCTGATCGAGCAGGCGCTGGTCAATGTGCTGGAAAACGCGGCGCGCTTTTCGCCGCTCAATGGCCGTTTGCAGGTTGCGGTCACGGTGGAGAACAGCGAACTGGTCTTTGCCGTGAGTGATGAAGGGCCGGGGATTCCCGAGAGCGAGCGGGCGAAGATTTTCGACATGTTCTACACCGCTGCCCGGGGTGATCGTGGCGGGCAGGGCACGGGGCTGGGTCTGGCGATCTGTCAGGGCATGGTCGGTGCCCATGGCGGCCGGGTCAGTGTGGGCGCTGGCATTGACGGGCAAGGCACCTGCATCACCTTGCACCTGCCACTGCAAACACAGCCCGAAGCCGAAACGGAGTCGTTGCCTTGAGGGCGCTTTACGTTAGGCTTGTGGCCAATCCGGCCATTGCACACTCAGGGACATCATGAGTCAGACCTCGACCATTCTGGTGATCGACGACGAACCGCAGATTCGCAAGTTCCTGCGCATCAGTCTTGTCTCGCAGGGATACAAAGTGCTTGAGGCAGCCACCGGCATCGACGGCCTGAGCCAGGCCGCCTTGAGCAAACCGGACTTGCTGGTGCTCGACCTGGGGTTGCCGGATATGGACGGCCAGCAGGTACTGAGCGAGTTTCGTGAGTGGTCGAGCGTGCCGGTGCTGGTGCTGTCGGTCCGTGCCAGTGAAACCCAGAAGGTCCAGGCGCTGGATGCCGGTGCCAACGATTACGTGACCAAACCCTTTGGCATTCAGGAGTTTCTGGCGAGGGTTCGGGCGTTGCTGCGTCAGGTGCCGGTCGGCGACAAGACGGAATCGGCACTCAATATCGGCCCGCTGACCGTGGACCTGGCGTATCGTCGTGTGCTGCTGGACGGTGTCGAGGTGGCGCTGACCCGCAAGGAATACGCGGTGCTTGCACAGCTGGCGCGTTATCCGGGGCGGGTCATTACCCAGCAGCAATTGCTCAAGGACATCTGGGGGCCGACCCACACCGAAGACAGCCACTATTTGCGGATCGTGGTAGGGCACCTGCGCCAGAAACTGGCCGATGACCCCGCCGCCCCGCGCTTTATCGTGACCGAAGCCGGGGTTGGGTACCGTCTGATGGGCACCTGACCCAGTAGGAGCGAATTCATTCGCGAATGGATCCAAAGAAAATGGATCGCCTGAAATGCCGTCTCGCGAATAAATTCGCTCCTACATCATGAACTGCCCCCCAAAAGTTGGACGGTTTCAGCCAGCAGCCTGAGCCCTGTAGTCGACAGGGCTCAGGCCA
>NZ_JAIGPJ010000038.1:9647-56174 GCF_019719005.1 Pseudomonas cichorii | reverse complement strand
TGGCCTGAGCCCTGTCGACTACAGGGCTCAGGCTGCTGGCTGAAACCGTCCAACTTTTGGGGGGCAGTTCATGATGTGGGAGCGGATTTATCCGCGAAGAAAAGCTATTTACGATCTGCAATCACGCCGATCAACACCAGCACCACCAACAGTACCGGTGCCAGGCTGTAGTTGTTGAACTGGCTCAGGCCGCGCACCACCCACGGCGTGGCATAAATCAGCGCCAGACCACTGCCGATGGTGCACAGCAGCGCCAGAAGCGGGATGCGCAATGCACCTGTCATGCTGCTGATGCGCTGTTCGATCCACACCTTGAAGTCCGAGCCGAACAGCACCAGCAGGCAGCCCACCAGCGCCAGTGCAATTTCTGAAAGATTGCTGCGACTCCAGCGCGAGACGGTGGCGAGCAGATCGAGTATGAGATCCATGCAGGGTCCTTAGATCAGAAAATATTGCAGCAAGTCATTGAGAAACAGCTGGCCTTGCGGGGTCGCGACCAAGCGTGCCGGGTCGGCCTGCAGCAGGCCGCGTCGTTCGGCTTGCTGGCGGGCGCTGGCCAGTGAATCGACGCTTAGACCTGTTCTTTCGCGAAATAATGCAGCGTCCACACCATTTGTGAGACGCAGCGCATTCATCAGGAATTCAAAGGGTAATTCCTCGACACTCAACAGCTTGGAGCCGGCCTGGAACGGCTTCTCCGGATTGAGGTAATCCTTGGGCAGACGCGTCTTCCAGGTGCGGACAATCCGACCGTCCGGATGGCTGAGCTTGCCGTGGGCGCCCGCACCGATACCGATGAAATCGCCGAAACTCCAGTAATTGAGGTTGTGCCGCGCAGCCTTGTCGGGCTGCGCGTAGGCCGAGACTTCGTATTGCGCATAACCGCTGTCTGCCAGCAGTTGCTGACCGGTTTCCTGAATATCCCAGAGGATATCGTCTTCGGGCAAAACGGGCGGCTGGTTCCAGAAGACCGTGTTGGGCTCCAGCGTCAGCTGATACCAGGACAGATGCGTCGGCGCCAGTGCGATAGCCTGGCGCAGGTCGTTCAGGGCTTCGTCCTGAGACTGGTCCGGCAGGCCGTGCATCAGGTCCAGGTTGAAGTTGTCGAACCCGGCCCTGCGCGCCATGTCGGCAGCGCGAATCGCCTCGTCACCGTTATGAATCCGCCCCAGCGCCTTGAGCTTGGCTTCCTGAAAACTCTGGATGCCGATGGACAGCCGGTTGATGCCCAGCCCGCGATAGGCGCTGAATTTGACCTGCTCGAAGGTGCCGGGGTTGGCTTCCAGGGTGATTTCGATGTCACTGGCAAACCGGATGCGCTGTTCTACACCGGCCAGCAGGCGACCCAGGGCTTCAGCGCTGAACAGGCTGGGTGTGCCACCGCCAAAGAAGATCGAACGCAACTCCCGGCCATGAACATGCAGCAGGTCCTGATCCAGGTCCGCCAGTAGCGCATCGACGTACTCCTGCTCCGGTAGCACCGGGCTTGCGGTGTGGGAGTTGAAGTCGCAGTACGGGCATTTGCGCACGCACCACGGGATATGGATGTACAGCGACAAGGGTGGCAGTTGCGCCAGGGCAGCCCGTGGGCTTTCGGACGAAAAACCAGCCTCGCCCAGAAACAGCGGCTGCGCAGGTGGATCGTGGATCATTTCAGGCCCAGGCGTTGACGCAATATGGTCATGGCGCGAGCGCGATGACTGAGCTGGTTTTTCTCCGTCGGGCTCAGCTCGGCGCTGGAGCAGTTGCGCTCGGGCACCCAGAACAGAGGGTCGTAACCGAAGCCATGTTCGCCGCTGGCCGCATGCAGGATGCGCCCGTGCCACAGGCCTTCGCAGAGGATCGGCAAGGGATCGTCGGCATGGCGAACCAGTGCCAGCACGCAGACGAATTGCGCGCCGCGTTGCTCGTCGGGCACGTCTTTCAGGACGTTCAGCAGCTTGGCGTTATTGGCCGCGTCACCCTTGCCGTCGGCATAGCGGGCCGAATAGATGCCAGGTGCGCCACCGAGAAAGTCCACCGCCAGCCCCGAGTCGTCGGCCAGTGCCGGCAGGCCGGAAAGGCGCGAGGCATTGCGGGCCTTGAGAATCGCGTTCTCGACGAAGGACAGGCCGGTTTCTTCCGGCTCGACGTGGCTGAACTCGCCCACGGAGCGCAGTTGCACGCTGTCGCCCAGCATGGCCTGGAGTTCTTTGAGTTTGCCGCCGTTGTGGCTGGCCAATACAAGTTGCGTGAGGTTCATCATTGGCCCGGGAAAAGCTCTTGATTGAAACTGAAGCGATGGGTATCGCTGCCAGTCTTGACGTGAATGTCGAAGGTCCGGTTTTCCTGCTGCGGTACAGGGTATTGCGCGATGTAGTAGACCGCGCCGGGTTCGGTGACCTGCTTGAAGCTCAAGGGGATCGAGGCGCTGGTCAGGTCTTTGACCGTACCGCTGACCTGTGCCGCCTGTGGCTTGCCATCCTTGATCACGGAAATATTGATCACGCCCTGGTTCTTGCTGCGGATCAGCTCGACGCCTTTGGCGATTTCCGGCTGCAGGAAGGTCGAGTTGAAGGTGGAGTAGTGAACGGTTGTGTCACCGAACCTTTCCTGTCGTTCGCCCTTGATGGCATCGGCTGCCAGCGCAGGCAGGCCCAGACAGGCAGTCAGCAGGAAAATGGCCAGGCGACTCATGTTCGTTCTCCTCCAGAAGCTGTGAATCAGACAGCGACCTGATGTTCCGGCAGACCGGGGCTGCTGACCCGGTAAATGCCGATTTCACCCAACAGATTAGGCCATAGCTTGCTGGCCCACCCATGGCGGTGCTGTTGATCGACGGCAAGCCTGTCGATCACTTGTGCCTCGCGCTCGCGGCACAGCTCTTCAAAGTCTTCAAAGGTGCAGAAGTGAATGTTCGGCGTGTTGTACCAGGTGTACGGCAGGAACTCGGATACTGGCATGCGGCCCTTGCTCGCCAGGTACCAGCGGCAGCGCCAGTGGCCGAAGTTCGGGAAGGTGATGATGCACTGACGACCGACGCGCAGCATCTCGTCGAGGATGCGGTCCGGGTAGTGGACGGCTTGCAGGGCCTGGGTCATGACCACGATATCGAAGCTGTTGCTGGCAAAGTTGCCCAGGCCCTTGTCCAGGTCCTGCTCGATCACATTGATGCCCTTGGCCACGCACTGGGCAATGTTGTCCGGGTCGTTTTCCAGGCCGTAGCCGGTGACCTGCTTGTTGTCACGCAACCAGGTCAGCAGCTCGCCATCGCCACAACCCAGGTCGAGCACGCGGCTGCCTGCGGGGATCCATTCCTGGATGATCTCAAGATCGGCTCTCATGGCGTCCTCACAACGAAATTCGGTTCATGTAGTTACCGAAAGCCTGCAGGTAGCGCGGGATCGGGATCAGGAAGGCGTCGTGCCCTTGAGGCGCGTCGATTTCCAGGTAGCAGACGTCCTTGCGGGCCGCCATCAAGGCGTCCACCAGTTCGCGCGAGCGGGCAGGCGAGAAGCGCCAGTCGGTGGTGAAGGACATCACGCAGAACTTCGCCTTGGCACTGGCGAAGGTCTGCGCCAGATTGTCATTGAAGTTCGCGGCCGGGTCGAAGTAGTCCAGCGCCTTGGTCATCAACAGGTAAGTGTTGGCATCGAAGCGCCCGGAAAACTCTTCGCCCTGATAGCGCAGGTAGCTTTCGACCTGGAATTCCACGCTATGGAAGTCGTAGTTGAGTTTTTCACTCTTGAGACCGCGGCCGAACTTCTCGCCCATGGAGTCGTCGGACAGGTATGTGATGTGCCCGACCATACGCGCCAGCATCAGGCCGCGCTTGGGGATCACGCCCACTTCCTGGAAGGAGCCGCCATGGAACTCAGGGTCGGTGAGAATCGCCTGACGGGCCACTTCGTTGAACGCGATGTTCTGTGCCGACAGCTTGGGTGCCGACGCGATTGCCAGGCAATGGCGCACGCGATCCGGGTAGCTGATAGTCCATTGCAGCGCCTGCATGCCGCCCAGGCTGCCGCCGACAATGGCTGCCCACTGCTCGATACCCAGCAGGTCCGCCAGACGTGCCTGGCTGTTGACCCAGTCTTCCACGGTCACGACAGGGAAATTGGCGCCGAAGGGCTTGCCGGTTTCCGGGTCGATGCTGCTGGGGCCTGTCGAGCCGTTGCAGCCGCCGAGGTTGTTCAGGCTGACCACGAAGAACTTGTTGGTATCGATAGGCTTGCCGGGACCGATGCAGCTGTCCCACCAGCCCGGCTTGCGGTCTTCAGTGCTGTGGAAACCCGCAGCGTGATGGTGTCCGGACAGTGCGTGACAGATCAGTACGGCGTTGCTGCGCGCAGCGTTGAGCTGGCCGTAGGTTTCATAGATGAGGTCGTAGGCTGGCAAAGAACGACCGCAGGCCAGTGCCAGAGGTTCGCTGAAGTGCGCCAGTTGTGGTGTGACCAGACCGACAGAATCGTGGGGAAAGACCGTGGGCATCGACCCTGCTCTCGCTTGAATGAGGCGTAAGTCTAAAGATCGCGGGGGGTAGCGGCAACAGAGGAAATAAAGCGGTAGATCTTTTCGCGGATGAATCCGCTCCCACAGGTTGTATGTGGGAGCGAACAACCATCAGATCAGCATGCGCAGAACCTGCGGCATCATGCTCATGGCTGCCAGATTATTGATGACCAGCATGTCCAGCAGCTTGAGGGCCAGGAAGGCGAAGATCGGCGACAGGTCCAGGCCGCCCAGGTTGGGCAGGAACTTGCGGAACGGTGCCAGTGCAGGCTCGCAGATCTGGTTGACCAGTTCTGCGCCCGGGTTGTGGCTGCCCGGTGCGACCCAGGACAGGATCACGCTGATGATCAGGGCAAAGAAGAATATCTTCAGGAACAGCGCCGTCACGCCAATGATCGCCCAGATCAGCAGGTGCAGCGGGTCACCGGTGGTGCCGTAGCTCAGCAGCAGGGTCAGGGCCATGAGGATCAGTTGCACGATGATCGCCAGCACCAGGGAAGACATGTCCAGGCCGAAAACGCTCGGGATGATCCGGCGCAGAGGCTTGAGCAATGGCTGTGTGGCTTTGACGGTGAACTGGCTCAGCGGGTTGTAGAAGTTCGCCCGTACCAGTTGCAGCACGAAGCGCAAGAGGATGATCAACAGATAAAGACTGCCAATGGTTTGCAGGACGTAAATTGCAGCGGTGTTCAATCCAATCATCGATCTGCTCCGGAAAGCCTGGAAAATTATTTACCCAGTAATTCGGCCAATTCTGCCGAACGATTATCAGCGGCGCTGAGGGCCGTTTCTACCAGTGCTTCAAAACCGCCCGCCTGGAACGCCTTGATGGCGGCTTCCGTGGTGCCTGCAGGTGAGGTCACGCGGCGACGCAATTCGGCGGCATCCACATCACTGCCGGTTGCCATTAACGCGGCACCCAGAGCGGTTTGCAGGGTGAGCTTCCTGGCAACGTCTTCGGGTAGCCCCAGTTTTACGCCCGCCGTCGTCATTGCCTCGATCATCAGGAAGAAATACGCCGGGCCGCTACCGGAGACAGCAGTCACGGCATCCAGTTGTTTCTCTTCATCCAGCCAGACCGCGATACCCACCGCCGACAGCAGTTGCTCGGCCTGTTCGCGTTGTGCGGCACTGACCTTGTCGGTGGCATACAGGCCGCTGACGCCCTGGCGCAGCAAGGCTGGCGTGTTGGGCATGCAGCGCACGATAGGCGACTCGCCCAGCCACTGGGTCATGCTGGCGCAAGTGATGCCTGCGGCAATGGAGACTATCAGTTGTTGAGGCTTGAGGCTTGGGCGCAAGGCTTCGCAGACGGCTTTCATCATTTGCGGTTTTACAGCCAGCAGCACCACATCTGCGCCTTCGATGGCTTCTGCGTTGTCGGCGACCACGGTGATTCCGTGCTCGGTTGCGATGCGTTCGCGGGTTTCGGCGCCCGGATCACTGGCGCGGATCAGTGCGGCTTCCACGCCCTGGGCGCGCAGGCCGCCGATCAGGCTGGCTGCCATGTTTCCGGCGCCGACAAAGGCGATACGAGTCTTGCTCATGAAAGAGATCCTTGTATGTGGGTTATGGCTGGCCGTAGTCACGGGCGCCAAAAAGGGCAGTGCCGATCCGCACCCAGGTCGCGCCTTGGGCAATGGCGGCTTCCAGGTCGTGGCTCATACCCATGGAAAGTGTGTCCAGTGGCAGGTTCAGTTGTTCTTGCAGTGTACGGACAGCAGCAAAGGCAGCGTTCTGTTCGGCGCTGTCATCTGTGGGTTCGGGAATCGCCATCAGCCCGCGCAATTTCAGTCGGGGCAATTCGTTGATGGCTGCCGCCAGGGCTGGCAGGTCCTGGGGCGTACAGCCGGACTTGCTCGCCTCGCCACTGACATTAACCTGAATGCAGATATTGAGCGGCTCAAGGTGCTCGGGGCGTTGCTCGGACAGGCGTTGAGCGATTTTCAGGCGGTCCACGGAATGTACCCAGGCGAAGTTCTCGGCGATAGCGCGCGTCTTGTTCGACTGAATGGGGCCGATGAAATGCCAACACAAGGGCAGGTCGGTCAATTCCTGCTGTTTGCCCAGTGCTTCCTGCAAATAGTTTTCGCCAAAATCCCGCAGGCCGGCGGCAAAGGCTTCGCGCAGGTCGCCTGACGGCTTGGTCTTGCTGACGGCCAGCAGGCCGATTGCGGACGGGTTGCGTTGAGCGGCGTGTGCCGCTGCGCGAATTCGTTCTTCGAGCGTTGAAATGTTCGCTGCTATCGTGGACATTGATTTGCGCCAGCAGGGCTAAAGTCTGCGGCATTCTATGTGATTGAGGAGCTGTATGGATATTACCGAGCTGCTGGCTTTCAGTGCCAAACAGGGCGCGTCGGACTTGCACCTCTCTGCGGGGCTGCCGCCGATGATCCGTGTGGACGGCGATGTGCGGCGGATCAACCTGCCGCCGCTGGATGCCAAGGAGGTCAAGGCGCTGATCTACGACATCATGAACGACAAGCAGCGTCAGGCCTTTGAGGAGTCCCTGGAAACCGACTTTTCCTTTGAAGTGCCGGGTGTCGCCCGTTTCCGGGTCAACGCTTTCAATCAGAACCGTGGCGCAGGCGCGGTATTCCGTACCATTCCCTCCAAGATCCTGAGCATGGAAGACCTGGGCATGGGGGAAGTGTTTCGCAAGATTACCGACGTGCCTCGCGGCCTGATTCTGGTGACCGGGCCGACCGGTTCGGGCAAGTCGACCACGCTGGCGGCGATGATCGATTACCTGAACTGCAACAAGCATCACCATATCCTGACCATCGAAGACCCTATCGAATTCGTTCACGAATCCAAGAAGTGCCTGGTCAACCAGCGTGAAGTGCATCGCGATACGCTGGGCTTTTCCGAGGCCTTGCGCTCGGCCCTGCGTGAAGACCCTGACGTGATTCTGGTGGGTGAGCTGCGCGATCTGGAAACCATTCGCCTGGCGCTGACTGCCGCTGAAACCGGCCACCTGGTCTTTGGCACCTTGCACACCACCTCGGCGGCCAAGACCATCGACCGCGTGGTTGACGTGTTTCCGGCGGAAGAGAAATCCATGATCCGCTCCATGCTTTCCGAGTCACTGCATGCCGTGGTTTCGCAGTCGCTGCTCAAGAAAGTGGGCGGTGGGCGTGTGGCAGCTCACGAAATCATGATGGGCACGCCCGCGATTCGTAACCTGATCCGTGAAGACAAGGTGCCGCAGATGTACTCGGCCATCCAGACGGGGGGATCGGTGGGCATGCAGACGCTGGATATGTGTCTGGCGGATCTGGTGAAGAAAGGGCTGATTACCCGCGAGAGTGCGCGGGAGCGGGCCAAGGTACCGGATAATTTCTGATTGAGGGGCCTGTCGGTGAGACAGGCCCTCGTGCCTTAACGCTGGGCGAGGTGTATCGGAGCTGTCTGTTTTGGCAGCACGCGCTTGGCGATCTTGTAATGGCTGTTCCAGTACGGCTTTTTCAGCGTATCGACAGTCACGGCCTTGCCACGACGGGGTGCATGAACGAAGCGATCATTGCCCAGATAGATGGCCACATGGTTGATCTTGCGGCTCTTGATGTTGAAGAACAGCAGGTCGCCCGGCTTCAGATCCTTGCGATCGACCTTCTGGCCATGACCTTCAGCCATGGCATTGGAGGTGCGCGGCAGATCGACTTCCTGCACATCATTGAAAGCGTATTTCACCAGCCCGCTGCAATCCAGACCTTTGCCCGGCGTGTTGCCGCCCCAGCGATAAGGGGTGCCGACCGCTTGCAAAGCACGCTTCACGACAGCATTGCCTTGTTTGGCATTGGCGGTCGATACGGCCTTGGTGGCTTTGACGGACTTGGCTGAGTTCTTTCCTGGTGCCGGTATCTGAGTGTCGGTGGCACTTTGGAACTTGAGGGGGATAGAGGCTTCCAGTGGGATGGTGCGAGGTGTGATGACTGGAGAAAAGTGGCTCTTGGCGGTATAGCCGGTGAAACTCGCAGGAAGCTGTTGCTCACGGTTGGTGGCGTGGGCGGCCAGAGGCATAAAAAGGCAAATGGTTAGCCATGTCTTGAAAAAGGGACGCATTTTGCAAGGCTCATAGTGGTCAGCGCGCAACTTTATAACAGCTTTTCGATCAAACCTGACCCCATTTGTCGACCCGATCACACTCGCATCGTTACGTTTTGTGCGACACACTCTTTCGGTTCTCGGCTCAATCCCTTTGCTGACAAGGGGTTGGCTCATCCACTAGCGACGTACTGCCATACGTCGGAACACCTCGTGGAAGTCACAAAACTCACACATATTTTTTTCTATCAGCTCAAAGAGGTAAGAAATGAACAGCTATCGTCCGGATACGCACAGCAAGCTTTTGGGGTATCTGCTGTGGATTGTCGGCTTTCTGGGGGCGCATCGTTTTTACTATGGCAAGCCGGTGACCGGGACTATCTGGTTCTTCACTTTCGGCTTGTTGGGGATTGGCTGGCTGATCGATCTGTTTCTGATCCCGTCCATGGATCGCGAAGCCGACCTGCGCTTCAATCAGGGCTCGACCGACTACAACGTGGCGTGGCTGTTACTGACCTTCCTGGGCATTTTCGGTGTTCACCGCATGTATCAGGGCAAGTGGATTACCGGGTTTATCTATCTGCTGACAGGCGGGCTGTTCCTGCTGGGCGTGCTTTATGATTTCTGGACGATGAATAACCAGATATCCATCAAGAACGCGCAGCGCGGTTGAGGTTCTTCGCTCCTTTGGTAGGAGCGAATTCATTCGCGAACCCTTCGCGGATGAATCCGCTCCCACACAGGCTTCACCGGGTCAGGCGCTGTAACTGATCCGCCCATCCACCAGCGTGTAACGCACCGCGCCCGGCAGGCAATGGCCGAGGAACGGGCAGTTATCGCCTTTGGACAGCCATTTTTCGCCAGCAACCGTCGAGGCTGCCGGGTCGAACAGCACCAGATCGGCCGCCGAGCCTGCGCTCAGTTGTCCGGCTGGCAGGCGCAAGGCGGCTGCCGGGCCAGCGCTCAGGCGGGCGATCAGGGTTGGCAGGTCAAGCAAACCATCCTCAACCAGCGTCATCGCCAGCGGCAGCAGCAGTTCGACACTGCTGATGCCCGGCTCGGTCGCGCCAAACGGTGCCAGCTTGGCATCACGTTCATGTGGCTGGTGATGGCTGGAGATGGCCTGGATCACACCGGATTTCACAGCTTCACGCAGACCGTCGCGGTCGGCGCGGGTGCGCAGTGGCGGCTGGACGTGATACAGGCTGGAGAAGTCGATCAGGGCTTCATCGGTCAGGATCAACTGATACAAGGCCACATCGGCGGTCACCGGCAGGCCGCGGGCTTGCGCCTGGGCGATCAGGGCTGCGCCACGGGCGCTGGTCAACTGGCTGAAGTGCGCACGCACGCCGCTTTGCTCCACCAGCAGCAGGTCGCGGGCCAGTGCTACGGTTTCAGCTGTTTCCGGGATGCCGGCCAAGCCCAGGAAGCTGGCCGTCGGTCCTTCATGGGCCAGGCCGCCTTCAGCCAGGTCACGATCCTGAGAGTTGAAAATCACCGTCAGATCGAAGGTCGCCGCATATTCCAGCGCCCGGCAGAGGGTGCGGGTATTGCTGAAGCTGCTCAAGCCATTGCCGAACGCCACACAGCCAGCGTCGCGCAGGGCAATCAGTTCGGCCAGTTGCTCGCCTTCCAGCCCTTTGCTCAAGGCGCCGATAGGGAAAACCTTGCTGTAACCGGCTTCGCGAGCGCGGTCCAGGATCAGTTCGGCCACTGCCGATGTGTCGAGTACCGGTTTGGTGCGCGGCGGGCAGCACAGGCTGGTGACGCCGCCTGCCGTGGCAGCACGGGTTTCGCTGGCGATGGTGCCTTTGCGGCTGTAACCCGGCTCGCGCAGGGAGACATTGAGGTCCACGAGGCCGGGTGCGGCCACCAGACCGTTGGCGTCGATGGTCTGGCTGGGCTCAAAGCCTGCTGGTGCAGCGCCGATGGCGAGGATCTTGCCCGCTTCAAGGTGCAGATCCGTGACTTTATCCAGGCCGCTGACCGGGTCGATGACGCGAGCGCCGAGAATGCTGAGCTTCACAGGGCGTTCTCCTGCTCGAATTGTCGTTGTGCGGTTTGTCCGCTCATGGCCATGGACAGCACGGCCATGCGTACGGCGATCCCGTAGGTCACTTGATTGAGAATGACCGAATGCACGCCGTCGGCGACTGCCGATTCGATTTCCACGCCCCGGTTGATCGGGCCTGGGTGCATGACGATGGCATCAGGCTTGGCGCCGGCCAGACGTGCAGTGGTCAGGCCGAACAGACGGTAGAACTCGCCTTCGCTGGGCAGCAGGCCGCCGGTCATGCGTTCGCGTTGCAGGCGCAGCATGATGACCACGTCCACATCCTTCAGGCCTTCGGTCAGGTCGGTGTAGACCTTGACCCCGTATTGCTCGATGCCGATGGGCAGCAAGGTTTTCGGTCCGATGACGCGAATGTCCGGGCAACCCAGTGCCTTGAGGGCCAGCATGTTGGAGCGCGCCACTCGCGAGTGCAGGATGTCGCCGACGATGGCCACCGACAGGTTCTCGAAACTGCCCTTGTGACGACGGATCGTCAGCATGTCGAGCATGCCCTGGGTCGGGTGCGCGTGACGGCCGTCGCCGCCGTTGATGATCGCCACTTCCGGGCACACGTGCTCGGCAATGAAGTGGGCTGCGCCGGAGTCGGCGTGGCGCACGACAAACATGTCGGCAGCCATGGCTTCCAGGTTGCGCAGGGTGTCGAACAGCGTCTCGCCCTTGCTGGTGGAGGACGTCGAAACGTTGAGGGTGATGACGTCCGCCGACAGCCGCTGGGCTGCCAGCTCGAAAGTGGTCCGCGTGCGGGTCGAGTTCTCGAAGAACACGTTGCAGACGGTCTTGCCACGCAACAGCGGGACTTTCTTCACCGCACGGGCGCCGACTTCAAGGAAGGAGTCAGCCGTGTCGAGGATTTCGGTGAGCAGCTCGCGGGGCAAGCCGTCCAGAGACAGAAAATGGCGCAGCTGACCCTGATGGTTGAGTTGCAGCGGGCGCTTGGCGTCGAGAGGCGTCATCGCAAGGGACTCTTAAAGGGCTGAAGCGGTGGAAAGGTCTTGAAGCTCGAGCGCCAGCGGCTCGGGGCCGGTCAGCTTGACGCGCTCGTCGGGTGCCAGGGACAACGATGCGCCCACCACGTTGGGGCGAATCGGCAGTTCACCGGCGTCCAGGTCCAGCATGCAGACCAGCGTGACACTGGCCGGGCGTCCGTAATCGAACAGTTCGTTGAGGGCTGCCCGAATGGTGCGACCGCTCATGAGCACGTCATCGATCAGGACCAGATGCTGGCCTTCGATCTCGAAAGGCAGTTCCGATGGCCGAACCTGAGGATGAAGGCCGTTCTGGCTGAAGTCGTCGCGATAGAAGGACACATCCAGCGTCCCGAGGGGCGCGTCGTTTTCCAGAGCCTTTAGCAGCGCCTGCGCCACCCATACACCGCCGGTGCGGATGCCGATGAAACGAGGGTCGTTGATGCCGCGCTTGCTCAGGTGAGCGCTCAGGTCGGTAGCCATCTGACGAATCAGATCGCTGGGGTTGGGCAAGCTCATGATTGCTCCTTTAAAGGCCTGGGCACTGTCCATCGGGCGCGTTGCTCAGGCGGAAACGTGAAGTCGGGTATCTCGAAGCTGTTCTGGCCTGAAAAGTCACGCATTCAGCAGTTCGGGATTGGCATCGAGCCAGCCTTGCAGCAACAGCGCGGCGGCGATGGCATCCACTGGGTTGTCGCGATAACTGCCGCGCTGACCGCCACGCGCCATGCGCTCACCCTTGGCTTCAAAGGTGGTCAGGCGTTCGTCGTGGGTGTAGACCGGGATATTGAAGCGGCCATTGAGCTTGCGCGAGAACTTTTCGGCCCGGGCGCTCATCTCACTGGGCGTGCCGTCCATGTTCAGCGGCAGGCCGACCACGATGGCATCGGGTTTCCACTCGGTAATCAGCGCCTGAACCTTGTCCCAGTCCGGGACGCCGTTCTGTGCCTTGAGCGTGCACAGCTCGCGGGCCTGACCGGTAATGGCCTGGCCGACCGCAATGCCGATCTGTTTGGTGCCGTAATCGAAACCCAGGAGCAGGCGCAATGCAGCCATCAGGCGTGACCTACCTGGGTCGAGAGCAGATTCAGATTGATCCCCAGGCGCGCTGCCGCAGCGTCGAGCCGCAGTTCGCTGTCAGTTTCGAACAGGATGGCCGGGTCGAAAGGACAGGTCAGCCAGGCATTGGCAGCCATTTCGGCATCCAGTTGACCCGCGTCCCAGCCGGCGTAGCCCAGGGCGATCACATTTTGATCAGGGCCGTAGCCGTCCGCGATGGAAAACAGCACATCCTGTGAGGTGGACAACGAAATGCCGCCCAGCTCGACCGTTGCCTGAAATATCTGGCCGCTTGGGTGCAGCACGAACCCGCGGTCGGTCTGTACCGGGCCACCGGAATGAATGGGGATGTGCTGGCAGCGCACGGGAGCGGGCAGCTCCGGGCGTAACTGTTCAAGCACATCGGCCAGACTCAGGCTTTGCGGGCGGTTTATCACCAGACCCATTGCACCATTGGCGTTGTGCTCGACGATATACGTCAAGGTTTGCGCGAAGTTCTGATCGTGCATGTGAGGCATGGCGATCAGGAACTGATGCTTGAGATAGCTCGGGGATAGTTTTTTCATGAGCCTTAGTGTGGCGCTGCCGGGCAGACCTGACAACTGTCAGTTATGGCAGCCTTGCGATTTGTGAAGGAACGGTCAGTTACTGGACAGCTTGTCACCCCGTGCAAACTTCCAGGTGCGGATGATTTCCAGTCGATCGATGTCAGCCAGATCGCCGGTGAACGGCGAAAATGGCGCTGCCAGACGTACAATTCGCTGTGCGGCCTGATCCAGCAATGGATGGCCCGATGACTCCAGCACCAGCACTTCATAGAGCGAGCCATCGTGATTGATCGAGACCAATAGCCGCAGGTTGCCGTAGATCTGCTGGCGGCGCGCCTCTTCCGGGTAGTTCAGGTTGCCGACCCGCTCGACTTTCTTGCGCCAGTCATCCTTGTACCAAGCGCCCTTGTCGCGCATGGTCGAGGCCGCATTGAGGCGGTGGATCTTCGGCCGCTTGGCATAAAGCTGCTGTTCGGCCGACAGTTCGGCTTCCAGGCTGGCGATTTCATTGCTCAACTGCGAGCTGTCGAAGGAGGGCGCTTCCTTGGCGGCCGGCTCGGGTTTGACTTCCTCACGCTTGGCGGCCGTGTGCTGCGGGGAAGGGGCGACAGTGGCTACCGCGGTTTTCGGTGCTTCCTGTTTTTCCACAGGCTTGTTGGCCGGTGGTGGCGTCACCTTGTTGACCTTGGTGTCCTGATAGGGCGCGATTTCCGTGGTCTTGAGGGTTTCTGCCTTGTCCAGGGTGCCGCTGCCCTGTTGATCGTCCTGGGCCAGAAAGTCCGCCTGCTTGGGTTTTTCCTCGCTTTTGAACGTGGCGAGGGTGATTTCCAGCGTCTGGGAGATCTGCTCGGGTTTTACATAGGTGAAGCCCACGCCAAGAATCACCGCGGCATGAATAAGCGCGGCGATCATCATGGTGAAGCCCAGGCGATCCGCTGGACGCACCCCAACTGTCGAGAGTTCGAGGGGCAGGTCGTTTCTGGCCATGGATGTCATTGGCGGTTCAGTGTCTCGTTCAAAATCCGTTTCATCATTATTGCTTCGCGAATGAACCCACTTCACGTAGGAGCGAATTCATTCGCGAAATGCACCTTTACCGAGCCTGCAGTTTCTTCTCGATCACGTCCATCAGCAAGCCGCCGATGTTGGTGCCGAAGGCATTGTCGATTTCGCGGATGCAGGTCGGGCTGGTGACGTTGATTTCGGTGAGATGCTCACCAATCACATCCAGACCGACAAAAATAAGGCCTTTTTCGCGCAAGGTCGGGCCGATCTGCTCAGCGATCCAGCGATCCTTTTCAGTCAGCGGACGAGCTTCGCCACGACCTCCAGCGGCCAGGTTGCCACGGGTTTCGCCCGCTGCCGGGATACGCGCCAGGCAGTAAGGCACGGGTTCGCCGTCGACCATCAGGATGCGTTTGTCGCCGTCCTTGATTGCCGGCAGATAACCCTGGGCCATGATCTGCTGGGTGCCGTGGGCTGTCAGGGTTTCCAGGATCACCGACAGGTTCGGGTCGCCTGCGCGATGACGGAAGATCGACGCGCCGCCCATGCCGTCCAGCGGCTTGAGGATCACATCGCCGTGCTGCGCGGCGAACTCACGAAGAATGTCCGGGCGACGGCTGACGAGCGTTGGCGGGGTGCATTGCGGGAACAGCGTGGCGAACAGCTTTTCGTTGCAGTCACGCAGGCTCTGGGGTTTGTTGACGATCAGCACGCCTGCACGCTCTGCCTGTTCCAGCAGGTACGTGGTGTAGACGAATTCCATGTCGAACGGCGGGTCCTTGCGCATCAGGATCACGTCCAGATCGTCAAGGCCGGTGTCGATTTCGTCCTGCAGTTCAAACCAGTGCGCCGGGTCAGCGAAGACTTTCAGCGGTTTCATCCGCGCGCGAGCCTGGCCAGCGTTCTGGTACAGGTCCTTCTGCTCCATGTAGAACAGCGACCAGCCACGTTCCTGTGCGGCAAGCAGCATGGCCAGCGAGCTGTCCTTTTTATAGGAGATGCGCTCAATGGGGTCCATGACAATCCCTAAGCGAACGCTCATGGGTAATATCCTCTGATCGATAACGGCCATGATGGCCTTGAAATAGGCGTCAGGGTGGCGCTCCGATTGCTTCGGGTCAAGGGGCAGCGCTTTATGGATTGAGTCTGGAGAGTGTGCTAAAAAGGCTCGACATCCGCTCTTCTGCACCATGGGTCGGCCAAACGCCACGGTCCGGCGCCAGTGCCACGCAGAACACGCAGAAAATCGCTGCGGCGACGGAAGAACAGATATGGAACAGTACGCCACAGCATTGAAGGTCATGGTCATCGATGACTCGAAGACCGTTCGCCGTACCGCCGAAACGCTGCTCAAGAACGTCGGCTGTGAAGTCATCACGGCAATAGACGGTTTCGATGCGTTGGCAAAGATCGCCGATAATCATCCGCGAATCATATTCGTCGATATCATGATGCCGCGTCTGGACGGTTATCAGACCTGTGCACTGATCAAGAACAACAGGGCTTTCAAGTCGACTCCAGTCATCATGCTTTCTTCCAAGGATGGATTGTTCGACAAGGCCAAGGGCAGGATCGTCGGTTCCGACCAGTTTCTGACCAAGCCTTTCAGCAAGGAAGAGCTACTGAACGCCATCAAGGCCCACGTGCCCGGTTTCGTTGCGGTAGAACAACAAATTTCGTGAGGCCCGCGCCTGATCGCGGCTTCGCACCTGATGGGGAACACCATGGCTCGAATATTGATCGTCGATGATTCGCCGACCGAAATGTACAAACTCACCGGCATGCTGGAAAAGCACGGCCATGAGGTGCTGAAGGCTGAAAATGGCGCCGATGGCGTTGCCCTGGCCCGTCAGGAAAAACCCGATGCCGTGCTGATGGATATCGTCATGCCCGGGCTCAACGGTTTTCAGGCCACGCGCCAGTTGACCAAGGATGCCGACACCAACATGATCCCGGTGATCATGATCACCACCAAGGATCAGGAAACCGACAAGGTCTGGGGCAAGCGCCAGGGCGCCAGGGATTACCTGACCAAGCCGGTGGATGAAGAAACCCTGATGAAAACCCTGAACGCGGTGCTGGCCGGCTGATAGCCGGGCTTTCCATGGTCGAGCCACGTACTGCCTTTGAACTGCTGCTCGATATCGATCAGCGGTGTCGCTCGCTGGCGGCAGGTCTGCCGTTGCAGGAAACCCACCAGCAGGACTGGAGCGGCATCGGCTTTCGCATGGGCGAGCAACGCTTCGTGGCGCCCATGGGCGAAATCGCTGAAATCCTGCATGAGCCACGTTATGCCGTGATGCCCGGCGTAAAGCCATGGGTGGTCGGCATGGCCAATCTGCGCGGGCGGCTGTTGCCGCTCATGGACCTGTGCGGTTTCTTCGGGCACGAACTGTCCACGGTTCGCAAGCAACGGCGGGTGCTGGTCGTTGAGCATCAGGACGTGTTTGCGGGGCTGGTGGTGGATGAAGTCTTTGGTATGCAACATTTCAGTCAGTTGAGCCTGATGCCCGAAACCCTTGTTGCGCCGGACATGGCCGTGGTGCCGTTCCTGCGCGGGCAATTTCTGCGGGAGCAGGCCTGGCTGGTATTCAGCCCCTGGGCGCTGACGCAATCTCCTGATTTCATGGACGTGGCATTGTAAGTGGCAGGTCGGTCCGCCCGATCTGGTCGGGCGTGTTTGTTTCACGAATCGCGGTTGGTCCAGGCGGGGGCCTGATTAATGAGTAAGACTGGCAGGTCACTGGAAGGCGCACAGAGCCGGGCTCAGATTATTCTGTTGTTCGTCGCGCTCATCGTTTTCATCATTTTGTTGTTCGCCAACTTCACTTATCTCAATACCCAGTCGAACTACGACAAACAGTACATCGGTCATGCCGGTGAACTGCGGGTGTTGTCCCAGCGTATTGCCAAGAACGCCACCGAAGCTGCGGCCGGCAAGGCCCAGGCGTTCAAGTTGCTGACCGATGCCCGCAACGATTTCGACCTGCGCTGGGGCTATCTCAAGAAAGGTGATCCGTCCACCGGTCTGCCGGCTGCGCCTTCGGCCGTTCGGGATGAGTTGCGCGCCGTGCAGAACGACTGGGAGAACCTGCGCAAGAGTGCCGATGTGATTCTGGCCAGCGAACAGACGGTGCTGTCCCTGCATCAGGTGGCCGCGACCTTGTCCGAAACCATCCCGCAATTGCAGGTCGAGTACGAAAAGGTCGTTGAAATCCTGCTCAAGAGCCACGCTCCGGCCAGTCAGGTCGTTCTGGCGCAACGTCAGGCCCTCTTGGCGGAAAGAATCCTCGGCGCAGTGAATATCGTGCTGTCCGGTGACGAAACCGCTGTGCAGGCCGCCGATGCCTTTGGCCGTGATGCCAGCCAGTTCGGACGGGTGCTCAACGGCATGCTCGAAGGTAATTCGAGCATGCGCATCGCTCAGGTCGAGGACCGTGATGCCCGTGCGCGTCTGGCGGAAATCTCTGAACTGTTCGAGTTCGTGTCCGGTTCAGTCGACGAAATCCTCGAAACGTCTTCCGAGCTGTTTCAGGTCCGTGAAGCGTCCGGCAATATCTTCAATACTTCGCAGACCCTGCTGGAGAAAGCGTCGGTGCTGGCCAGCGGCCTGGAAAACCTGGCAACCACCCGCTCGGCCAACTCCATCGGCGAGTACGTGCTCGGCCTGCTGGCGTTGATGTCCATCATCCTGATCGGCCTGGTGATGGTGCGCGAAACCAATCGCCAGTTGCGCGAAACCGCCCAGAAAAACGAGCGCAACCAGAACGCGATCATGCGGCTGCTGGATGAAATCGAGAACCTGGCCGATGGCGACCTGACCGTGACCGCGTCAGTGACCGAGGACTTCACCGGTGCGATTGCCGACTCCATCAACTATTCCATCGATCAATTGCGCGAACTGGTGGTGACCATCAACCTCACCGCCGAGCAGGTCGCGGCAGCGGTGCAGGAGACCCAGACCACCGCCACGCAACTGGCGGCAGCGTCCGAGCATCAGGCGCTGCAGATCAGCGCCGCATCGGCGGCAATCACCGACATCGCGGTTTCCATCGATCAGGTTTCCGCCAACGCGTCGGAATCCTCGGCGGTGGCAGAGCGTTCGGTCACCATCGCCAACAAGGGCAACGAGGTGGTGCACAACACCATTCATGGCATGGACAACATTCGCGAGCAGATTCAGGACACCTCCAAGCGCATCAAGCGCCTGGGCGAGTCCTCGCAGGAAATTGGCGATATCGTCAGCCTGATCGATGACATTGCCGACCAGACCAATATCCTGGCCCTCAATGCCGCCATTCAGGCGTCCATGGCGGGTGATGCCGGGCGCGGCTTTGCGGTGGTTGCCGACGAGGTTCAGCGTCTGGCCGAGCGCTCGTCGTCCGCTACCAAACAGATCGAAATGCTGGTGCGGGCCATCCAGAACGACACCAATGAAGCGGTCATTTCCATGGAGCAGACCACCAGCGAGGTGGTGCGCGGCGCACGGCTGGCGCAGGATGCCGGTGTGGCGCTGGAAGAGATCGAAGGTGTTTCCAGGGTGTTGGCCGAACTGATCGAAAGTATCACCGACGCGGCTCGCCAGCAGGCCTCGTCGGCCGGGCAGATTTCGCAGACCATGACCGTGATCCAGCAAACCTCGACACAAACGACTTCGGGTACTGCCGCGACCGCAGAGAGCATCGGCAACCTGGCGAAAATGGCCAGTGAAATGCGCCGCTCGGTGTCAGGATTTACCTTGCCGCCATCCAGAGAAATCGGATGATGCCCTGCAAATGAACAGTCTTGATCGGGTAAGAGGCAGGACTCATGGCTGACCGCCGCGATTATGTCGCTCTGGAATGGCTCAAGGGCGAGATAGCCGAAACACTCAGGCAGGCCCGTCAGGCGCTGGACGCATTCGCCAGCGAGCCAGCGAACACGGCTGACCTGGATGAATGCCTGAACCTTGTGCATCAGGTTCACGGCAGCCTGCAAATGATCGAGTTCTATGGCGCGGCCCTGCTCGCCGAGGAGATCGAACAACTGGTTCTGGCCCTGCAACAGCATCGGGTCAGTCAGCAGGCCGAGTCCATGCAGTTGCTGGATCAGGCCATGGCCCAGTTGCCGGTCTATCTGGAGCGGGTTCATTCCGCCCGGCGTGACCTGCCGCTGGTGGTCTTGCCGCTGCTCAACGACTTGCGCAGCGCCCGTGGTGAAAGCCTGCTCTCTGAAACCAGCCTGTTTGCCCCGCAACTGGTCGTCGTCCCGCCGCTCGATGCCCAGACACTGGCCCAGCGCAATACAGCGGAATTGCCCGAGCTGCTGCGCAAGTTGCGCCATACCCTGCAAGCGGCTCTGGTGGGCCTGATGCGTGAGCAGGATGTAAAGGCTCAATTGGGTTTCATGGCCAAGGTGTTCGCACGCCTGGAGCTTTTGTGTGAAGACGCGCCGCTTGGGCCGCTGTGGCGAATCGCTTCGGCGCTGGTCGAAACCATGCTCAATGGCAACTTCACCAACAGCCCGGCGTTGCGCAGCCTGCTCAAAGACGCAGACAAGGAACTCAAGCGCCTGCTGGAGCAGGGTATCGACGGCATCAACCAGCCAGCGCCTGAAGAATTGCTGAAAAGCCTGCTGTTCTACATCGCCAAGTCCGACAGTCAGGCGCCGAAGATGCAGGACCTCAAGGATCAGTACGCCCTGGCGGAAGCCTTGCCCGGCAATGACGTGGTCAATGAAGAGCGCGCCCGCATGGCCGGGCCGGATCGCGACGCCATGCGTTCGGTGATCGTTGCGCTGTGCGAAGGGCTGGTGCGGGTCAAGGAGCGGCTTGATGTGTTCGTGCGCGGTGACCGCCAGCACGTCAGCGAGCTCAATCCGCTGCTGCCGCCATTGCGCCAGATTGCCGATACCTTGGCGGTGTTGGGGTTTGGTCAGCCGCGCAAAGTCATCATCGATCAACTGGCGGTGGTTCAGGGGCTCGCTCAGGGGCAGCGTGAACCCAATGATGCCGCGCTGATGGATGTGGCCGGTGCCTTGCTGTACGTCGAGTCGACACTGGCCGGGATGATCGGTCCTACCGAGCAGACCAACCAGGAAGACAGCCGCCTGCCCACCACTGACCTGATGCAGATTCACCAACTGGTGATCCGCGAAGCGCGGATTGTCCTGCAGCAGGCCAAGGATGTGGTGCTTGATTACATCGATGGCGAGTGGGATCGCCAGCGGCTTGAGCCGCTGTGTGCCTTGCTGATCCAGGTGCGTGGCGCGCTGGCGATGATCCCTCTGGCCAGGGCGGCGAGCCTGCTGGCCGCCTGCAACGAATACATCGTCGAACAATTGCTGGTAGACGAAAACCGTCCTTCGTGGACCCAGCTCGATTGCCTGGCCGATACCCTGACCGGAGTCGAGTATTACCTGGAGCGCATGGGCGAGGATCATGAGGCGCCGGGTAACCAGATTCTGGACCTGGCCCAGCAAAGCCTCGCCCGGCTGGGTTACTCGCCAGCACCGGACACGCTGGATGTGCCGCTGCTGGACGAAGTCATCACTCAGGACGAATTGCTGGAGCTGGATGATCGGCAAGTGCTGGTCAGCCCGACGCAAACCATCGCTCAAGTCCTGGCCAGCCCGGTGTCTGCCGTCAACCCGCCCGCTCGCCATATCCCCGCCAGCCTGCTGCCTCCGCCCGAGGGCGAGGAGGCCGTGGACGAAGAGTTGCGCGAAGTCTTCCTTGAAGAAACCGAGGAAGTGCTGGATGCGTTGCGTGAATACCTGCCGCGCTGGTTTGCATCGCTTGGCACTCCCGGCAATGGCGATAGCAGCGCATTGACCGAAGTGCGCCGTGCGTTCCATACCCTCAAGGGCAGCGGACGCATGGTTCGCGCTCTGGTCTTGAGTGAACTGGCCTGGTCGGTTGAAAACCTGCTTAACCGGGTCCTTGAAGGCGATGTCCTTGCGGGCCTGGAAGTGCAGCAATTGCTGACTGAAGTGCTTGCCTTGCTGCCTTCGGTGATCGACGACTTTGCCAGTGATGCGCAGTGCCAGCGCAACGATGTGGATACCCTGGCCGCCCGCGCCCATGCGTTGGCCAACGGTCTTGAGCCCCCTCAGTACATCACGACGCCCCGCCAGGGCGCAGAAACGCTCGACCCGCAATTGCTGGAGATTTTCCGTCAGGAAGCCTATGGGCATCTTGGGGCGCTCAATCGCTTTCTCGATCAGGCCGCGCAAAGTGCTTCGCCCTCCATTACCGATGCCTTGCTGCGCTCGCTGCATACCCTCAAGGGCAGTGCGCACATGGCCGGCGTTTTGCCGATTGCCGAACTGGCGAGCCCGCTGGATCAACTGGTGCGCGAATACAAGGCCAACCTGATCGCCATCGGCGCGCCTGAGCTCAAGCTGCTGGGCAATGCCGAGCCGTTGCTGCGCAAGGGCCTTGAGCAACTGGAGAGCAAGCCGCTGGCCGAGATTCCGGGGGCTGCCAGATTGATCGAGGCGGCTCATACGTTGCTCAACGAGCGGCTGACCAGTGCGCTGCGTGAGTCGGACAGCGGCTTGCGCATCAATCACAACCCCAAGCTGATCGCCACCTTCCTGGCCGAAGGCATGGACATTGTTCTGGATGCCGAGAGCCTGTTGCAGCGCTGGCGCGAGCACCCTGGCGAGCGACAGGAACTGAGCGCATTGCTCGACGAGTTGACCACTCTTGGCCATGGCGCTCATCTGGCTGATCTGCCTCAGGTCGATGAGCTGTGCGAGGCCTTGCTGGACCTTTATGGCGCCGTGGAAGAAAGCAGTCTTGCGGTCAGTGAGCGCTTTTTCAGCGAAGCCGAAAATGCCCATGAAGCCTTGATCAACATGCTCGATCAGGTGGCGGCCGGTCAGAATGTCGACCCGCGTCCCGAATGCATTCGAGCCTTGCACGAACTGCTCGACGAGGCGCTGGACCCGTCCGCCATGGGGCTGATCAAGAGTGACGGTGTGCAAGCGCCGAGCATTACGGAATTCGATGCAGCCACCGCACAACTGGCCGGTGAAGCGTCAGGTGCCGAGGTGGCAGATTTTGACGACGAGATCGTCGAAATCTTTCTCGAAGAAGCCGTCGATATCCTCGAAAGCGCCGGGCATTCACTTCAGCGCTGGCTGGAAGATCCCGAAAGCCCATTGCCGTTGCCTTCCTTGCAGCGCGATCTGCACACCCTCAAGGGCGGTGCGCGGATGGCCGATATCGTGCCGGTGGCGGCGTTGGGTCATGAGCTGGAAGTTCTTTACGAAGGCCTGATCGACCGGCGCTACAGCTATTCACCGGAACTGGCCGGTCTGTTGCGTGCCAGCCACAACCATCTGGCGCGCATGCTGGAGCAACTGCAGGACCATCACCGGCTCACTGACCCTGCGCCACTGATCGAAGCCATCGGCAGTTTTCGTCAGGGCACTTTCGTTCCCGCAGACAGCGAGGCCGAGCAGGTGTGCGAACCGGCAGAGCCCCAGGCTGAGGATGCCCCGGAGCGCGACCCGGAACTGCTGGAAATCTTCCTCGAAGAAGGCTACGACCTCAGCGAAAGCTCGGGCGCTGCCCTGGCGCGCTGGCAGGCCGATCCGCAGAACCTGCTGGAAGTGGAAAACCTGCTGCGTGACCTGCACACCCTCAAGGGTGGGGCGCGCATGGTCGAAATTGCCCCCATTGGCGATCTGGCCCACGAACTTGAATCCCTTTACGAAGGGCTTTCACGTGGCGATATGCAGCCGGGCCCGCTGATGATCAGCCTGCTGCAAAGCGGCCATGACCTGCTGGTCGACATGCTCGATGCGGTACGTGCGGACAAGCCTTTGCCCAGCGCTGCCTTGTTGATCGAGAACGTTCGGAAACTGGCCAGCCTTGAACCTGTGGTTCAAACGCCGATTGTCGAGGTGCCCGAGCCCGCGTCTTTGACTACGACGCCGGCCAATACCGAGCCGGAAGCCGAGCGCAGTGGCCCGGAAATGGTCAAGGTCGGCGCCGAACAATTGGAGACACTGGTCAATCTGGCAGGTGAAACTTCGATTTTCCGTGGGCGTATCGAACAGCAGATCATCGATACGCAAATCACGCTGGTGGAGATGGAAACCACCATCGAGCGTATGCGCGACCAGTTGCGCCGTCTGGATATGGAAACCCAGGGCCGCATTCTCAGCCGCGATCAGGTACAGGCCGAGCGCCTGGGTTATGAAGAGTTCGATCCGCTGGAAATGGATCGGCATTCGCAGCTTCAGCAATTGTCGCGAGCCTTGTTCGAGTCGGCCTCGGACCTGATGGACCTCAAGGAAACCCTGGGCAGTCGCGCACGGGATGCAAAAAACCTCTTGCAGCAGCAGGCTAAGGTCAACACACAATTGCAGGAAGGCCTGATGCGGACCCGCATGGTGCCCTTCGAGCGGCTTGTGCCACGCTTGCGTCGGGTGGTGCGTCAGGTTGCTGCGCAACTGCACAAGAAAGTCAGTTTCGACGTGGGTAATGCCGACGGCGAAATGGATCGCACGATCCTCGAACGCATGGTTGCGCCGCTGGAACACATGCTGCGCAATGCGGTGGATCATGGTCTGGAAAGTACCGAAAGACGGCTCGCTGCCGGCAAGCCGGAGCAGGGCCATATCCAGCTGAACCTGATGCATGAAGGCGGCGATATCGTCATTGAGTTGAGCGATGACGGTTCCGGTGTCGATATCGCTGCCGTGCGCCGCAAGGCAATCAAGCGCGGCATGATTCAGGAAGATGCGCAGCTCTCCGACGACGAAGTCTTGCCTTTCATTCTTCAGGCCGGGTTTTCCACGACCGAAATCATCACCCAGATTTCCGGGCGTGGTGTCGGGATGGATGTGGTGCATGCCGAGGTCAAGCAACTGGGTGGCTCGATTGTCATCGACTCGGTGCCGGGGCAGGGCACCCGCTTCCGGATTCGCCTGCCTTTCTCGGTGTCAGTGAACCGTGCCCTGATGGTGCAGTGCGCCGAAGAGCAGTATGCGGTGCCGCTCAATACCGTCGACGGCATCGTGCAGGTCATGTCCAGCGATCTGGAAGCCTGTTACCAGAGTAGCCCGCCGCGCTATCACTACGGCGGGCGCAGTTATGAACTGCGCTATCTGGGCGAACTGCTTAATAGCGGCAAGCCCAGGTTTGCCGGTCAGTTGCAGTCTGTGCCTGTGTTGCTGGTGCATCTGCAAGAGCAATGGCTGGCGGTGCAGGTCGATGCGCTGGCAGGCTCCCGGGAAATCGTGGTCAAGAACCTGGGGCCGCAATTCTCAAGGGTTCAGGGGGTTTCCGGCGCGACCATCCTGGGCGATGGCCGGGTGATTTTCATTCTCGATCTGCTGGCACAGATCCGTGTCCTGCAAAGCCGCTCGCAGATGCAGCAGGCACAAGGACTGGTCGCGTCGGCCTTCAGCGAAATCGAACACACCCGGCCTCTGCTGATCATGGTGGTGGATGATTCGGTGACGGTACGCAAAGTCACCAGCCGTTTGCTGGAGCGCCACGGCATGCATGTGCTGACCGCCAAGGACGGTATCGACGCCATGAGCCTGTTGCAGGAACACACGCCGGATGTGATGTTGCTGGATATCGAAATGCCGCGCATGGACGGCTTCGAGGTCGCCAGTCAGATTCGCCACGACCCACAGCTCAAGGACCTGCCCATCATCATGATCACCTCCCGCTCCGGCCAGAAACACCGCGATCGGGCCATGGCCATCGGGGTCAATGACTACCTGAGCAAGCCTTATCAAGAGTCGGTACTGCTGCAGAGCATTGCCCACTGGAGCCAGGTCAATGCCTGAAAGAACCTTCCAGAGCAGCCGCCTCACCACCCTGACCGGGCTGCTCCTGCCCTTGAGCGACCGTTCCCTGCTGCTGCCCAATGTCGCGGTCGCGGAACTGATCGACTACCAGGACTGCACCGCCGAACCTGACGCACCCGAGTGGTATCTGGGGCCGATCAGCTGGCGTGACCTGAAACTGCCCCTGATCAGCTTCGAAGCCGCCTGCGGCGGTCGACCTCGCGTTGGAGGCCGTGCGCGCATCGTCGTCCTCAACGCCTTGGGTGGGCGCAATGAAGTCCGCTTCATCGCCTTGCTGACCCAGGGTATTCCTCGCTCATTCAAGGTCGACAGCCAGTTGAGCTACGTGGACGTGCCCCTCGCCGAACTGGAACTGGCCGCCGTCCAGGCCGGAGACAGCGTGGCCCGCATTCCCGACCTCGTGGCGCTTGAGCAGCGGGTGGTGGATGCGGGGCTGGTTTGAGGCGATTTGGTAGGAGCGGATCGGGCGGCGCTCCGCTTATCCGCGAGGCGTCATTGAAGACGATAGATTCTCTTCGGATGTAAGGGCCTCTCGCGAATGAATTCGCTCCTACAGGTTTGGCCGATCAAATTCCCCCCGGCAAAGATACTGGCTATTGGCTTGACGCTTATCACGGCTGCCGTAGACTGACTTCATCCGACAAGGAGTCTCCGGTATGCGGTTTTTGCACGGTTTGTTTTTCGGGTTGATGGGTGTGGTGTGTGTCGCTCAGGCGCAAACGCCGGCCGAGGTTGATCCGTTGTTGGATAACGCTGCATCTGCAGGTGCCCAGCCTGCTTCTGCCAGTGAGGCGCGAGGGGTGTTGCGGGCGCAGGATCAGGCGGTGCTTGCCAGTGAGCTGGCCGGACGCATTGTCGATCTGCCGCTGCGCGAAGGTGAAACTTTCAACAAGGGCGATATGCTGGCGCGTTTCGACTGCTCGGCTTATCAGGCCCAGCTCAATGCCTCCCAGGCCGCCAGTCGCGGTGCCAGTGAAGAGCTGGCTCACAATCGGCAACTGGCTTCGCTCAATTCGGTAGGGCGTTTCGAGGTCGCACGTGCAGAAGCCCGTGTCGCCGAAACCCAGGCGCAATCCAGTGTCTTTCAGGTTCAGGTCAAACGTTGCAGCGTGATTGCGCCGTATGACGGGCAGGTCGTGGAGCGCAAGGTCCAGCGTTATGAAAGCGTTTCCCCCGGCACGCCGCTGCTGGAGATCGTCGATAACCGTACTCTGGAAATCCACCTGCTGGTGCCGTCCCGCTGGATGGGCAAGCTCAAGGCCGGGCAGACGTTCAGTTTTGTGCCTGACGAAACCGGCAAGCCACTGACCGCCACTATCAAGCGCTTCGGTGCGCGAATCGATGAAGGCAGCCAGACCTTGCTGCTGGTGGCCGGTCTGCCAAAGTCCGAAGGTCTGCTGGCGGGCATGAGCGGAACCGCGCGTTTCCCGGAGCTTAAGTGAACGCCTCTGTGCCCGGCGTGGTGGAGCGGGTCTTTGCCCAGTTCCTCGACCTTGAGCGTCTGACCCGTGCCGCTCGCACGACCGATCAACTGGCTTACAGCCTGGTGAATGACGGCCAGCCACTGTTTGGCTTTCGTCATGCCGCGCTGGTGATTGCCGGCAAGGTGCGGGCAGTGACCGGCGTCAGCGTGATTGACCCCAATGCGCCTTTTGTCGCGTTCGTCGAGCATGCGGTTGCGCAGTTGTTCAAGCTGGAGAAGGCCAAGCCGGCCAGTGTTGTGGCGATGGAGTCGCTCAGCGCTTCGGTACGCGAAGACTGGCAAAGCCTGTCGGCCATTCATGTGTTCTGGCTGCCGTTGCTGGACCACAAGGGCGAGGTGTTCGGCGGCCTGTGGCTGGCCCGCGACAAACCCTGGGCTGCGCCCGAGCAGGTTCTGCTCTCGCAACTGGGTGATACCTACAGCCATGCGTGGCTGGCTTTGCAGCCGCGCAAGCACTGGCGTCTGCGTTGGAGTCGCAAGCGTCAGGTGCTGCTGGTGGCTCTTGCGCTGCTGAGTCTGCTGATCCCGGTTCGCCAGTCGGTTCTGGCGCCCGCTGAAGTCGTGCCATTGGCCGGTCGTGTGGTGGCTGCGCCGCTGGACGGCGTGATTGCCGAATTTCTGATCAAACCCAACCAGCCCGTGAAGACCGGCGACCTGCTGGTGCGTTTTGAAAACACCACGCTCAAGGCTCAGGCCGACGTGGCCGAGCGCACCCTGGGTGTTGCTGAAGCCGAGCTGAAAGCCAATTCGCAACGTGCGTTTGCCGATGCCGAGTCAAACTCGAAGGTCGATTTGCTGGCCGCTCGCGTCGAGCAGAAGCGTGCAGAGCGCGATTACGCACGTGAATTGCTCAAGCGCAGTGAAGTCCGCGCCGAGCGTGACGGGATTGCGGTTTTCGCCGATGCCCAGCGCTGGACAGGCAAACCGGTCCAGACCGGTGAGCGCCTGCTGGAAATCGCCGATCCGTCCCAGGCCGAGCTGCGTATCGAACTGGCAGTGGGTGATGCCATTGCTCTTGAGCCGGATGCGGAAATCGCTCTGTTTCTGGACAGCGATCCCTTGCATCGTCACTCCGCTCGCCTGGAACGTGCAGCCTATGAGGCTCAGCCGACACCTGGCGGCCAGTTGGCCTACCGCCTTGACGCCACTTTCCTGGATTCACCGCCTCCGCGTATCGGTCTGCGCGGCACCGCGAAGGTTTTTGGCGAGCGAGCGCCCCTGGCGTTGTATCTGTTGCGCCGGCCTCTGGCAGGTCTGCGCCAGAGCGTAGGCCTGTAAATGGCGCTGCCCAGCCTGCGGGCGGATCTGCAACTCACTTCAGCGGCCCCGGCACTCGACGGGTCGCCGCGCTGGACGCTGGCCGATCCCATACGTGGCCGTTATTTCAAGCTGGGTGCCCAGGCTATCCGCCTGTTGCGGCATTGGTCGCTGGGTGATCCTTCTCAGGTGTTGCAGGCCGCCAACCGTGAGCCCGGTCTGCCGCTGGGCAACAACGAAGTTGAAGAGCTGCTGATTTTTCTGCGCAGTCATGACCTGATCGCTTCCACTGACCCGGATCAGCGCGCCAGCTATGCCTATAAGGCCATGGCTTCGCGTCAGGGGCTGTGGCAGATGCTGCTGCATCAATACCTGTTTTTCCGCATTCCTCTGTGGCGTCCTGATGCATTTCTCAATCGCGCCTGGCCCTGGTTGAGGCGCTTTGGTCCCGGCATCCTGCGCTATGGCCTGCCTGCCACGCTTGGGCTCGGGATATTTCTGGTGGCGCGGGACTGGCAGCGCTTCATCGGCACCTTCCCGCATCTGTTCAGCCTCGGCGGTGCGCTGGCGTTCGGTTCGGCACTTTTTTTCGCCAAGCTCTGTCATGAGTTTGGCCATGCCTTCATGGCCAAGCGGGCCGGGTGTCGCGTGCAGAGCATGGGCGTTGCGTTCATGGTGCTGCTGCCGTTGTTCTACACCGATGTCAGCGATGCCTGGCGGGTGAATGACCGACGTGCTCGTCTGCTGATCGGCGCAGGCGGTGTGCTGGCTGAAATGCTGCTGGCCTGCATCGCGTTGCTGGCTTGGTCGTTGCTGCCCGACGGGCCGGCACGCACGGCTGCGTTCATGCTGGCCAGTGCGACCTGGCTGACGACGGTGGTGGTCAATCTCAATCCGTTCATGCGCTTCGATGGTTACTTTCTGATCAGTGACCTGTGGGAAGTGGATAACCTTCAAGGCCGGGCCTTTGCCCTGTGCCGCTGGCGCTTGCGCGAAGCCCTGTTCGGTTACGGCCTGCCAGCGCCCGAACCCTGGACGCCAACCATGCAGCGGCGTCTGTTGTGGTGGGGTTATCTGTCCTGGCTGTGGCGTGCGGTGCTGTTTTTCGGGATCGCGCTGGCGGTCTATCACCTGTTTTTCAAGTTGCTGGGGATCTTCCTGATGTTGGTGGAACTGGGCTGGTTCATCTTTCTGCCGATCTTCAAGGAAGCGCGTCACTGGTGGGCGAATCGCGAGCAGGCCCATACGCCGCGTGTGTTGCTCAGTGGCGCAGGGCTTCTGGCGCTGGTGTTGCTGCTGGTGGTGCCTTGGCATAGCAGTGTCGAGCTGCCGGTCATGCTGGAAGCGGGCAGGGTGACGGCTCTGCATGCGCCGGTTGCCGCACGGGTCAGGCAGGTGAACGTGCAGGACGGCCAGACAGTGGAGCAGGGCGCCGTGTTGGTGGAACTGGAGTCGCCGGACGTCGATTCGCGCCAGGCCATCGTGCGTCGGGAAATCGAAATTCTGCAATTGCAGATCCGTCGTCAGGCAGGGCGCAGCGAGACGGTGGCGGATGTGGGCATCATCGAGCAGCGTCTGGCCAGCGCCGTGGCGGAGTATCGCGGTCTGGCAGCCCAGCGTGAGCGCTTGCTGGTGCGTGCTCCAAAGGCCGGTCAGGTTCGCGACCTCATGCCGCAACTGGCTCCGGGCCGCTGGGTTTCGACCCAGGCGCCTCTGGCCCGTGTCGTCGAGGGTGGCACCCGGATTCGGGGGTATCTGGCCGAAGATGCCTTATGGCGTATCGCTCCGGGCGACAAGGGCCGTTTCATCGCTGATGACCCGATGCGCTCGTCGATACAGGTCGAGTTGCTGGATGTGGATGCCAACGGTGTGTCCTATTTGGATCAGGAAGCCCTGGCGTCCGATCACCACGGGCCGATTGCCGTGCGTCGCGACGAGAACCAGCGTGCGGAGCCGGTGCAGGCGCAATACGGTGTGCGCCTGAGAGTGCTGGATGATATCGAAGCACCCACCCAGCCGTTGCGCGGGGTTGCGGTGTTGCAGGGTCGAAGTGAATCGCTACTGGGTGCAACCTGGCGCAGGCTGGCGGCCCTGGGGGTTCGTGAAAGCGGTTTCTGAAAAAGTGGTTTCCAGGGAAAGAGGACGACACTGATGTTGAACAATGCAGACGGGCTTGAAGTCAGGCCTTCACGTGATACGGACAGCCCGTTCATTCAGTCGCTCTACCATTCGGCCAGGCCCGATTTGCAACTGATCGATGGCGAGCGTGATCTGGTGGAAGAGGTCATTGCCCAGCAGTTTCGTGTGCAGGAAACCGGCATGGGTGGCGAGTTTCCCAACGCGATGCATTACGTGATCGAAAAGCTTGGCACCTTGATCGGCGCATTGGTGGTGGACTTCGGCCCCAATGAAATCCGTGTGCTGTATCTGGCGTTCATTCCGGCAGCCCGGGGCAAGGGCTACGGGCGCACGGTATTGCAAGGTGTGCAGCAAGCTGCCGAAAAAGTCTGCTGCCCGGTGGCGACGGTGGTCTGGGCCAATAACCCCCATGCGCGCCAGCATTATCTGGCGCTTGGGTTTCAGGTCGAAGAGCGGGATGTAGCGGCGGAGCGTCTGGTCTGGTACCCGGGCCAGGCCAAGGCAGGCTGATCAGTTGAAGCTGATGCAGTAATAAGCCAGGTTTGCATCGCGTCCCATGGGCGGCACTCGGGAAACAAAGATTTCTTCCAGTCTGCCCAGTTCCGGCAGTTCGAGGGCGCACAGGCCATCGACGAAGGCGCTGGGCTCCAGTGAGTTGAGGCTGATGCTAAAGGGCAGGCGCTGATTGTCGGACAGGCGTGCCAGAGGTTTTTCATCGATGGAAGAGATGGCAATCGGCAACTGACTGCCATCGTCCAGTTGCAGCGAGCAGGTGCTGCCCAGCAGTGGACGGAAATGTTCGACAGTGATGTCTTGCAGCATGGAACGACTCCAGCAAGGGGAAGAGCCCTTCCCTGGGCTCGGGCGTATCAGTTGCGAGTAGGGAAAAGACCCTGCAGGGCAATGCTGAAGTTCACGACCAGGAAAGGGTTCATGCTGTCGAGAGGCAGGCTGCCTCCGACTGGCTGCATGGTGCCGGTGATGGCTGTCGAGACGCCTTTCTGCACGATAGGCGCGTCGGTCCCCAGGTCCGGTGCAAACATGTTGGCGGAAGTCGGGCCGGCTGTTGTGCCTCCGACATAGCAGTTGGTGGCCGTTGGCACGATGGATCCGGTGGCGCTCGGCTTGGCGCCCAGATTGATGGTGGTCGTTGCGGTCAGCGTGCTCATCTGGTGTACGTGAGCCGGCATGTTGGCGATGGCGACAGTGACCTTTTCAACGCCCGATGCAGTGCCGATGACTCGGTTGGTCAGGTTGAGACCGGTTCCCTGGTTGACTGGCACCCTGCCTTGAAGGTTGGGCAGCATGAAGTTCTGTGATGCATTGCCTCCATAAATGACGCCCAGCAACGCGTACAAGGCGTTGTACTGGCTAATGTTCAGCGTCTGGCCGTTACATTGCGCCCAGCCATTGGGTGCAAAGGGGAAGCCGAACGTCATGATCGAGCCCATAAAAACTTCCATAAACCCTCATCCTTCATATGTTATGGGTAATGCGTGAGCCACCCAGGCTTCTGCCTGTAGTAGTGGCAAGATGAGAGCGTAGTCGGTGTTTCATGAACTGCTTTGCTTTTACACATGCATGTCGTGATTGAAACATTTTGATGGGATGTACCGACCCTGATGCTCTTTCCTCCATCCTTTCGGGAACAGGACGACAGAGGTTTCAGCTTTTCTTGCTGACCGTTCATCTGATAACTGTCATTTAAAAATCGGCAAAGCCCCGAAATCAAGGCTTTTTTGGCTGAGTGTGCGTGTTTTTTGACAATATCGGTTCAAGTTCAGGGAACTAATGTCGAAGTACTACTATTCGAGTACATTTTGTTACGTTAGGCTGACATCGGTTTCCAGACGGACAGGAACAGGTAGGCACGGGATGCACGACTTCCACTTCATATCGGGTCTGCCACGTTCGGGTTCTACCCTGTTGTCGGCCATCCTTCTGCAAAACCCCCGCTTTCATGCTGGTATGAGTAGCCCGGTCGCTTCGCTGTTTTCCAGCGTTCTTGGGCAGTGCAGTGCTGGCAGCGAATTCGCCTCGATCATCGACACCAGCGCCCGCCGTCGTCTGCTGCGCGGGATTTTCGATGCCTATTACGCCGACAAGACCGATAAATCCATCGTGTTCGATACGAGCCGTGGCTGGACGTCGAGTCTGCCGGCACTGAAGGATCTGTTCCCGAAATCCAAGGTCATTGCCTGTGTGCGCAATGTGGCCTGGGTCATGGACAGCATCGAGCGCGTGTATCGCAATAATCCCTTCGAGAACACCAAGCTGTTTGTCGATGATGCCGAGCGCAACACCGTTTACAGCCGGGTCGAGACCCTTGCGCAACGCAATCGCCTGGTAGGTTTTGCCTGGGCTTCGCTCAAGGAAGCCTATTACGGCGAGCATGCCGACTCGTTGCTGTTGATTGATTACGACCTGCTTTCCCAGGCACCGGATCGGGTCATGCGTCTGGTGTATGAATTCATCGGCGAGCCCTGGTTCGAGCACGATTTCAACAACCTTTCCTATGACGCGCCGCAGTTCGACGATGCCTTGGGCGTCTCCGGTCTGCACAAGGTAAAACCCCGTGTCGCCTTTGAAAGCAGGCACACGATCCTGCCGCCTGACCTGTTTGAGCAGTATTCAAAGTTGTCGTTCTGGAATGACGGTTCGGCAAGCGCTGCCAACGTCATCCGCATGAAATCAGACGCCGCGGTCAGTTGATCGCGGTTTTCCATATCAGTGTTACAACGTTCGATCTCTGGTGAGCAGCATGTGGTGGAATAAGAAAAAATCGCCGACTGTACAGCGGGCATCTGTGGATGCTAAATCCTCCGCTTCCCCCATGATCATGTTCCTTGAGCCACGAATGCTGTTCGATGGCGCGGTGGCGGCCACCGTGGCCGATGCCGCTCAGCCCGATAGCCACGCGACGAGCGAGGCTGCCAAGACCACCGATCAGGCCAGCGCCAAAGACAGCAGCAGCGATAGCCATGCGCAGTCGGCTGCGACGGCTGATATCGCCACCACGCCGGCTGCCGTGACAGGCAGCACCGTGGTCTTTGTCGATTCCCGGGTCAAGGATGCCGACAGCCTGCTCGTTGGCGTTGCGCCCGGTGCTCAGGTGGTCATGCTCGACGCCACCAAAGACGGCCTGCAACAGATTGCCGATTACCTGGAGTCCCATCAGGGCGTGAGTTCGGTACAGATCATCGCCCACGGCAACTCGGGTGATCTGTGGCTGGGCAACAGCTACCTGTCGGCTGACAACATTGCCCAGCGCAGTGCCTTGCTGGCCGAGATCGGCAATGACATGGTCGCGGGTGGCGATATTCTGATTTACGCCTGTAATACCGCCGAAGGCGAGCTGGGTCTGAGCTTCGTTGACTCACTGGCAAGCCTTACCGGGCGCGACATTGCAGCATCGACCAACCGCACCGGCGTGGGTGGTGACTGGACGCTGGAAATCGCGACCGGCAGCATCGAAAGCATCGGAGCCTTGTCGCAGCAGGCGATGGACTCTTACCAGTGGGGGCTGGCGACTTTCACCGTTACCTCCAGCAGCAGTACCGGCGCAGGCACCTTGCGTGCAGCCCTGGCCAGCGCCCAGAACGGCGATATCGTAACGTTCTCCAGCAGCATGACGGTTGCGCTTGACGCCCAGTTGGTGGTCAACAGAAACATCACCATCGATGGCGACCTGAACAACGACGGCGTGGCTGATGTCACGCTGGATGGCCAGAACAGGACCAGTGTGATCCGGGTGACCTCCGGCACGACTGCCACCTTTGACGGCCTGATCATTACGCGAGGCCTGGCCAGTACTTCGGGCTCCAATAGCGGTTCAGCGATTGCGGTGGCTGACGCCGTGGGTGGCGGTATCAATAACGCCGGTAACCTCACGCTGCGTAACGTCACCGTGACAGCCAACTCGGCTGCAGGCGGTGGCGGCGGCGGTGGTGTGCTATCCCCGAACGTCGGTGGCGGCGGTGGTGGCGGTGGCGGTATCGGTGGACAGAATGGCGCAACCGGCGGCAGTGCCGGGTCCTATGTCCCTACAGCGCCCTCGGCCAACACAGGCGGTAACGGTGCTGGTTTCAACACGGTTTATATGGGCGGGCGTGGCGGTAATGCGAGCGGTGGCGGTGCCGGTAGCATTGGTTCTTCTGGCTATACCAACGGTGGCGCAGGCGGTACGGCGACTTCTGGCGGACGGACCATCGGCGGCGGCGGTGGCGGTTCAGGCTTTGATGCCACTGGCGGCAGGGGCGGTTCGGCGGTAGGCGGTATCTATAACGCCTCTACGGGCACCCTGGCGATCATTGGTACCTCGACCATCAGCAGCAATATCGGCGCGGGCGGTGGCGGTGGTGGTGGCGGTACCATCGGCGGGAACGGCGGTCGGGGTATCGGTGCCATCTGGAACAAGGGCGCGCTCAATATCACGTCAACCAACAACGCGGCCATGTCAGGTAACGTAGGTGCCAGCGGGGCGGGTGGTCAGGCAACCAGCGGTGGTACAAACGGTACTTCGCCAACGGCGGTCAATAACATCTTCAACGATAGCGGATCGTTGAATGTCAGCTATAGCGCTGACGTGACGTCACCCACCATCTCCAGCATCGTGATTGCCAACCCGTCCCTGAGCTCGGGTAGCACCACGACTGTGACCTTCACGTTCAGCGAGCCGGTCTTCGGCCTGGATATTTCCGAGATCACCGTTCCAAACGGCACCCTGACGGGCCTCACGACCACCAATAACATTACCTGGACGGCCACACTGACAGCGGCCAGCAATATTTCGGATTCTTCCAACGTCATTACCCTGGCCGGCTCGGCCGTGCAGGACTCGGCGGGCAATATTGGCACCGGCACTGGGACTTCCAACAACTACACGGTCGCCGATACCGTGCCCCCGACCGCGACCATTACGGTTGCGGATACGGCCCTGGCCGCTGGCGAAACCTCGCTGGTGACCATCACGTTCAGCGAAGCAGTCGTGGGTTTCACCAACGCTGACCTGAGCGTTGCCAATGGCACCTTGACGGCGGTGTCCTCCAGCGATGGCGGCAGAACCTGGACAGCAACCCTGACGCCGACGGCCAACCTGACCAGCACCGTCAACTCGATTGCCCTGAACATGGCTGGCGTGCAGGATCTGTCTGCCAACCCGGGTTCGGGTACTACCACTTCCAACAACTATGCAATCGACACGTCACGCCCGACCGCAACCATCGTGGTATCTGACTCTACCCTGAGCATCGGTGAAACGTCGGCGGTGACCGTTACCTTCAGTGAAGCAGTGACCGGTTTCACTAACGCTGACCTGACCGTTGCCAACGGCACCCTGAGTACGCTCACCACCAGCAACAACATTGTCTGGACGGGTACTTTCACGCCGTCCGCCAACATCAGCGATACCACCAATCTCATTACCCTGGACAATACCGGTGTCACGGATGCGGCAGGCAATACCGGAGCAGGCACCACTGACTCCAATAACTATGTGGTCGACACTGTTCGTCCGACTGCCACTATCAGTATTTCCGACACCAACATCACCGCAGGTGAAACCCCGCTGGTGACCATCACGTTCAGTGAAGCGGTGACTGGCTTCACCAATGCCGACCTGAGCGTGCCCAATGGCACCTTGAGCACCGTCACCAGCAGTGATGGCGGTATCACATGGACGGGAACCTATACGCCGAACAACAACGTATCCGATACCACCAACCTGATCAGCCTGGATAACGCCGGCTATACAGATCTGGCGGGTAACGCCGGGACCGGTACGACAAACTCGGCCAACTTCACCATCAACACGGTGCGCCCGAGCGGGACGGTCGTTATCTCTGACACCTCTGTAGTGATTGGTGATACCCCGCAAGTGACCTTCACCTTCACAGAAGCCGTAACCGGCTTCAGCAATGCCGACCTGACGGTGGCCAATGGCACCCTGAGTTCGGTCAGCAGCAGTGATGGCGGTGTCACCTGGACAGCGAATTTCACACCGAGCTCGGGCGTGAGTAGCGTCTCCAATGCGATCACTCTGAATCTCTCAGGTGTCGCGAATGCTTCTGGCAACCCGGGTATCGGAACGCTCACGTCCAACAATTACGCCATCGATACCGTACGCCCGACGGCAACCATCGCATTCGCCGACAACGCTCTGCGCATCGGTGAAACCTCGCTGGTGACCTTCACCTTCAGTGAGGCGGTGACCGGCTTTACCAATGCCGACCTGACCGTTGCCAATGGCACCCTGAGCGCTGTCAGCAGCAGCGACGGCGGTATCACCTGGACCACGACTTTTACACCGGCGGCCAACATCACCAGTGCGACCAACATCATCATGCTGAACAACACCGGCGTGGCTGATGCGAATGGCAATACGGGCTCCGGTATCACCAGTTCGGCCAATTACGCGATCGATACCTTGCGTCCGACGGCCAGCATTACAATGGCCGATACCGCCCTTTCGGTCGGTGAAACTTCCCTGGTGACTTTCACCTTCAGTGAAGCGGTGACAGGTTTCACCAATGCCGACCTGACAGTGCCCAATGGCACCTTGAGCTCCGTCAGCAGCAGCGATGGCGGTATTACCTGGACCGCGACCTATACGCCGAATATCAATGTGGCTGACACCACCAACCTGATCAGCCTGAACAACTCGGGCATTGCCGACCTGGCCGGCAATGCCGGCACCGGCATAACCAACTCGGCCAACTTCACCATCGACACCCTGCAGCCGACCGCAACCATTGTGGTCGCTGACAGTGCGCTGAGAGTCGGTGAAACCTCACTGGTGACCATCACCTTCAGCGAAGCGGTGACCGGTTTCACCAATGCCGACCTGAGCGTGGCCAATGGCACCTTGAGTACCGTCAGCAGCAGCGATGGCGGTATCACCTGGACGGCGACTCTGACGCCGACCGCGAACCTGACCGATGCCACCAACCGCATCACGCTGGATAACACGGGCTTTGCCAATGGCTCCGGCAACACCGGCAGCGGTACAACCGACTCCAACAACTATGCCATCGACACTGTGCGTCCGACCTCAACCATCGTGGTTGCCGATAACGCACTGGCCATTGGTGAAACCTCGCTGGTGACCATCACGTTCAGCGAAGCTGTAACGGGCTTCACCAACGCTGACCTTACCGTGGCCAATGGTACCCTGAGCGCCGTCAGCAGCAGCGATGGCGGTATCACCTGGACCGCGACTCTGACACCGACTGCCAACATCACCAGCGCCAGCAATGTCATCACCCTGAACAATGCGGGTGTGACCGACCAGGCAGGTAACGCGGGCACTGGTGTCACGACATCGGGCAACTACGCCATCGACTCTGCGCGCCCGACTGCGAGTATCGTCGTGACGGGCGGCACGCTGATCGCTGGCGACACTCCACTGGTGACCATCACGTTCAGCGAAGCGGTGACCGGTTTCACCAATGCCGACCTGAGCGTGGCCAATGGCACCTTGAGTACCGTCAGCAGCAGCGATGGCGGTATCACCTGGACGGCAATCCTGACGCCGAACATCAATGTTGCCGATACCACCAACCTGATCACCCTGGACAATACCGGCGTGACAGATCTGGCTGGCAACACAGGGACTGGCACGACCAACTCCAACAACTACACCATCGATACTGTGCGTCCGACTGCATCCGTCGTGGTAGCCGACACCGCACTGCGGATCGGTGAAACTTCGTTGGTGACCATTACCTTCAGCGAAGCGGTGAACAGTTTCACCAACGCCGACCTGACAGTGCCCAATGGCACCTTGAGCGCCGTCAGCAGCAGCGATGGCGGTATCACCTGGACGGCCATCCTGACGCCGAACGCCAACGTGAGCGACACCACCAACTGGATCACGGTGGATACCACGGGCGTCGCCAATGCTTCCGGCAACGTCGGCAGCGAATTCCCCAACTCCAACAACTACGCCATCGACACCGTTCGCCCGACCGCAACGATTGTGGTTGCCGACAACGCCCTGGCCATGGGTGAAACCTCGCTGGTGACCATTACGTTCAGCGAGGCGGTGAGCGGTTTCACCAATGCCGATCTCAACGTTGCCAATGGCACCTTGAGCGCGGTCAGCAGCAGCGATGGCGGTGTCACCTGGACCGCAACCCTGACGCCGACTGCCAACCTCACCAGCGCCAGCAATGTCATTACCCTGAACAACGCAGGCGTAACCGATGCGGCTGGCAACGCGGGTACCGGCCTCACGACTTCGGGCAATTACGCTGTCGACTCCGAGCGTCCCACAGCGAGTATCGTGGTGGCAGACAGCTCTCTCGCAGTAGGCGAAACCTCGCTGGTGACCATCACCTTCAGCGAAGCGGTCACCGGTTTCACCAACGCCGATCTGACAGTCCCCAATGGCACCTTGAGCGCGGTCAGCAGCAGCGATGGCGGTATCACCTGGACGGCGACCTTTACACCGGCTGCCAATAGCTCTGACACCAGTAACGTGATCAGCCTGAACAGCGCGGGTGTGACGGATCTGGCTGGCAACGCCGGGACAGGTATCGTCAATTCGGGCAACTTCACCATCGACACCCGGCAGCCGACCGCGACCATCGTGGTAGCAGACAGCGCACTGGCTATCGGTGAAAGCTCCCTGGTGACTATCACCTTCAGCGAAGCTGTAAATGGTTTCACCAACGCCGACCTGACCGTTGCCAATGGCACCTTGAGCGCGGTCAGCAGCAGCGATGGCGGTATCACCTGGACGGCCACCCTGACGCCGACCGCAAACGTGACCGACACCACCAACCTGATCACCCTGGATAACACGGGCATTGCCAATGCTTCCGGCAATATCGGCAGCGGCACGACTGTTTCCAACAACTACGCTATCGATACCGCGCGTCCTACTGCGAGCATTGTGGTTGCCAACAGCACGCTGGGCATCGGTCAAACCTCGCCAGTGACCATCACGTTCAGTGAAGCGGTCACTAACTTCGACCTGTCGGACCTCAGCGTAGCAAGCGGTACTCTGTCGAATCTGGCCAGTAGCGACGGCGGCATTACCTGGACCGCAACCCTGACGCCAACGGCGAATATCAGTGATGCGACCAACTTTGTTGTCATGGACACCAGCAACGTCACGGACCTGGCGGGTAACGCAGGTAGCGGCGTTATCAACTCTGCCAACTACATTGTTGACGGTCAGGCTCCAAGCGTTTCGAGCATTGTGCTTGCCAACCCGAACCTGACCACGGGCCAGACCACTCAGGTGACCTTCACCTTCAGTGAGCGTGTCAGCAACTTCGATCTTTCGGACCTCAGCGTCGCCAACGGCACCCTGTCCAATCTGGCCAGTAACGATGGCGGCCTGACCTGGACCGCGACCCTGACCCCGACAGCCAATACGCAGGCTCCGAGCAACTTCATCACGCTCGACAGCAGCAATGTCTCGGACCTGGCAGGCAATACTGGTATCGGTATTACAAACTCCGGTAGTTACGCGGTCACGACCCTTTCCCAAGGTGGCGATCCGCAGTTCCGGATCACTGATTCGGTGCCTCTGACCAGCCAGCCAAACCTGCCATTGCAGCCAACGCTCTTTGGCCCGCCTACCGGCAACATCGGTTCGCCGCTGAGCTTCGCGCCGCTGTTTGAAGTGCGCACCACAGGCAATGGTCTGCCGCCGGTGGGTAACATCTTCATCAGCAATGGCGCGTTGGCCCCAAGTTTCATTGCACAGGTCTTCAGCTCGAATGAGCTTGGCGGCACGGGTGCCACTGGCGGTTTCCTGGGCTTTGGCAGCGGCGAAGGCGGTGTATTCGGCAACAGCACCTTGTCGACGCTTTTCAATCGCGAGTCCTCCACGGACACCTCGTCGCAACGTGCTTTCGACAGTGGGAGCAGCCGTGGATTGAGCGATTCGTCGCAAGGCATTCGCGGCAGCTTTGGCGCGCTGACCCTGGAGCAACAACTGCAATTGCTCAAAGACGGCGAGCAGAAACAACTGCATGAACTAGCATGGGCTTTGGGGAAAGCCGGTATCAGTGAAGTGCAGGCTTGAAACAGGGTGTGAGTCAGGCGCCGGCAAATCCCGGCGCTTATAAAAAAGAATGTGGTACAGGGGCGGTCGAAGGATGAATAGAAGTCGGAAGTTATTCAGTGTCAGCCTGCTGGCGCTGGTCGTCAGTGGTTGTGCTGTCACCAGCAAGCCAATCGACCGTAGTGTCAGTGAGCAGCGCGCACAAAGCGATCTGCAGGATATGTACAAGAATCAGGAGCCTTTGAGCGGCCCCCTGACTCTGCACCAGGCCATGGCTCGTGCGGTCAAGTACAACCTTGAAGCTCGCCTGAAAATCATGGAAGAAGCCCTGGCCAAGCGTCAGCTCGACCTTGCCAGCTTCGACATGCTGCCGCGCATGGCCCTGTCCGCAGGTTACGCCGGGCGCAGCAACGTCAGCGCGTCGAGCAGTGAAAGTGTCGAAACCGGCACTCAGTCTCTGGAACCTTCGACTTCTCAGGATCGCAGCCGTCGCGTTGCCGACCTCACCATGGTCTGGAACGTCCTCGACTTCGGCGTCAGCTACATCAGCGCCAAGCAGCAGGGCGACCAGCGCCTGATCGTTCAGGAGCGCCGCCGCAAGGTCGTCAACACCATCGTTCAGGACGTGCGCTCGGCCTATTGGCGCGCAGTGGCCGCCGAACGTTTGCTGAAACAGATCGACAGCCTGATGGCCCGCGTCGAGCAGGCTCAGGGCAACAGCCAGAAAATGAGCGCACAGCGCGTCGGCGATCCGGTTCAGGCACTGAGCTACCAGCGCTCGTTGATCCAGGCGACCCGTCAGCTTGAAGAACAGCGCAAAGCGTTGTCCCTGGCCAAGACCGAGCTGGCAACCCTGATCAACCTGCCGCTGGGCAGTGAACTGACCCTGGCGACCCCGGACGATTACTCGATCCCGGAACTCAAAGTCGACATGAGCGTGCTCGAACACGAAGCACTGGCCAGCCGTCCGGAACTGCGCGAGCAGGATTACCAGACCCGCATCAGCTCTGCCGAAACCCGCAAGGCCATGCTGCGCCTGCTGCCGGGCCTGGAATTCTCTGCCGGTGGTCATTACGACAGCAACTCCTTCCTGGTCAATGACAAATGGGCCGACATGGGCGTCAAGGTCACCTGGAACCTGTTCAACGTGATCTCCGCGCCCGCGGCTATCAACGTTGCCAAGGCCGGTGAAGAAGTCGCAGCCGCGCGTCGTCAGGCCATGTCGATTGCCGTACTTGCCCAGCTTTACGTGGCCAACGCCAACTATCGCGAAGCCATGCGTCAGTTCAAGACCAGCCAGCAACTGTCGAACATCGACGGTGAAATCGTCGGTCAACTACGCAACCGCTACAAGGCCGCAGGCATTGGCGAACTTGACCTGATCCAGGGCGAACTCAACACCCTGCAAGCCGACCTGCGCCGTGACCTGGCCTACGCCGACCTGCGTAATGCCTATGGCCAGATCTTCGCCAGTGCCGGGCTTGACCCACTGCCGGAGCAATTGCCTTCGACCGACGTTCAAGTGATCGCAGGTGCCTTGGCATCCCGTGAAAACCAATGGTCGGCGGGTAATATCGCCGAGCCTGTGAAAGCGGCTGAAGTACAGACCAAGTAAGCGGATTCGTGCTTCCGGCCTTTTCCCGCCTGCCTGTAACAGTGGATTTGCCTCTGCTGTTACAGGCGCTCTCGCGTATTGCCGACACGGCCTGGACCGCGCACTTCAATGCCGGTTACTACGAAGGGCAGTGGTCCGGTGTCGCGCTGATTTCCGCTACCGATGCCCTGACCGAATTGTCCTCAGGCGCAGGCGAACCCATCCCCCGAGAGCCATGGCGAACCGACGACCGTTGGGCTGTTGCCCTGCGCGACCTGCCGCTGGATATTCGCAGCGCCCGCTTGCTGCGTCTCGGGCCGGGCAGCCGAATACACGAACACCGCGATTACGACCTCGATGGTCCACAGGCTGATCGTCGTCTGCACATCCCCTTGCTCAGCTCGCCGGACGTGGACTTCATGCTGGACCGCCAGCGTATCCCGATGAATGCGGGCGAGTGCTGGTTTCTCGATCTGGCCCGACCTCACAGTGTCGATAACTGGGGGCAGCAAGAGCGGATTCATCTGGTGCTCGACTGTCGACCCAATGCCTGGCTGGAACAGCAGATCGAAGCCGGTCTGCCAACAACACCGCCAGCCGGTCCTGGCCGAGCGGCCGAAGCCTTTGCGCAATTCAGGGCCTTGCTGGAGCACGAGCCGCTGCTGTGCCACGCCTTGCAGTCCGAACCGGACAGCGAAGCCTTTATTGCCCGGACCCTGGCATTGGGTGCCGAACGTGGCCTGCAATTTGGTCGTGAAGATGTACGCGCTGCGATGCGTCATGGCCGCAACCAGTGGAACCGACAATGGACAGCCTGAAAGACTGGCTGCCGATCCGCATCTGGCAGGAAGCTGAAGAGTGGCGGGTGGACTGGTGCTGGTTTGGCGAGCGAAAACTCGATCAACCCTTCTTTCGCGATGCGGTGGACGAAGCGCTGCGCCTGCCTTTCAACCAGGCGTTCCGCCGCAAAACACCTCTTGCCGTGTTGTGTGAATGGCAGATGCCTGCCGTTGAACCCACAGCGTTCGTTTATCACGCCTCCCGTTGCGGCTCGACCCTGATCGGCCAGATGCTGGCGCAGCTCGACGAAGCGATAGTGATTTCCGAGCCGCCGCCGCTCGATGCACTGCTGCGCGGCACGCTTGACCCCGAAGTGCGCAATGCTGCCTTGCGTGGCCTGCTCGCCGCCTATGGCCAGATCCGACGCGGCACCGAGCAAAAGCTGGTGATCAAACTGGATGCGTGGAACATCGGCGAACTGCCGCTGCTGCGAGAGTGCTTTCCTGACGTGCCGTGGATGTTTGTGTATCGCGAGCCTCTGGAAATTGCCGTCTCCCACATACGCCGTGCAGGCATGCACATGGTGCCCGGCATCATTGGCCCCAGCTCACTGGACGGGGAAAGTCAGGGCAATGTCCGGGAAGACTACATTGCCCAGCGACTGGGCCGGATTCTCGACTTCGGTCTTGAATACTGCCGCGTCTTTGCTGGCCTGCCGGTGAACTACCGGGAACTTCCCGGGGCGATGCAAGGGCACCTGGCGGACTTCTTCGGGCTTGATGCTGCGCAATGCAGCAAGGCGCTGCTGGCGACGGTCCAGCACGCCAAACAACCGGGTCAGGTATTTGTTGCCGACAGCCGGGATAAACATCGCGAGGCCACCGACCTGCTCAAGGACCGGATAGAATGCTGGACCCGCACTTCCTTCGAGGCGCTGGAAGTCTTGCGAGGTGAGCGCAGCCTCAATCGGCAGGCATAAGCTCGATAGCACTACACATTTCCATTATTGGCCTGGGAGCATAATTTCCCGGGCATTGCTGTGAATGCTCAACAGGAAGTCCAGGTATGGCTGCGGGTAAAAGAACATTGTGGGGCGATGTGAAATTCATTGTGCTGGCTGTCATCTTTTTGCTGATAGCCGTACCCGGAAGTTTTGCGGCTTACCGGCTCTTTTGGACCGATGCGACGCTTTGTCTTGCGGAAGGGAAGGTGCTGAGTGATGAAGAGCATCGGCAGCGTTTTCTTGAGCGTCTGGTCAGGCTCAAAGTTGATAATAGTTATATTTATAAAAGACACGATGGTAATACACATCTAAAGGCCGGAATTATATACGAAGGCTGGCGCTATGATTTTATGCGGACTCTCCAGGCTTCAAGAGCCAATACCAAATCGTTTGAAGAAAACTTTGGAGTAAAAATTGTTGCGCCGGTCCGTAATGAGGCCAGGTTTGAGTATCCTCAAGAACCCTTTGTTCTGGTGACCTATTTTTATGGGGGGCAGGGTTCAGCAACGTTTATTGCCTCTCGAGATGTGAAGCTTGTAAACGACCCGAGTGGGTTACTCGAAAAGATCAGTATGTACGACCGGCTTCTTGGTTTTGGGAGCAAATTCTATGAGATTACCGAGAGCGGATTAAATACCGAATGCTGCGGAAGTAAAAAGCACGGCGAAACTGAAGATCAGTACCGGTCCAGGAAGAATTTCGCTTATCAAACGACGATGAATTCGATTTCCAGAGGCTTTACAACTCGCACAGCCGTTACTGCTGCCTCGGGCTGTGGGGATGTGCTGACAGATAAAAATGAGAATGGATTTGATATGCGTCACATGAGGTGGGTGACTTTCAGGGACAGGTGAGGCTATTGCAGGGCAGTCGCGTGATGTCGGCGTGTCATGAGGATGGGATGATTGTCGTTTTCTGGTGCTCATGAGCCGATTATTTTGCTTATTCGGCTCATATGCTGAGCCGAATAGCGCTACTATTCGGCTCACACCCAGAGAATCTTCCCATGAACGAACCCCTGAACTGGATCTGGCAGCACCCGGACTGGCCGCATTTTCGTTGGCAGGCGGAGTCGTTGGCGGTGTTGTTACGTGCGTGTTCCCAAGCTCAGGGTCAGTTGCTGGGCATGCTGAGCGCAGCCGGTACGGATACCAGCGCTCAGACGGAACTGGATGCTTTGCTGCAAAACATCATCACTTCATCGGCTATCGAGGGAGAGCAGCTGAATGTCGGTTCGGTGCGTTCTTCGCTTGCCAAGCGGCTTGGGCTTGAAGGCGGTCAACAGGCCAACCCGCGCAGCGAAGGCCTGGCAGAACTGATGCTCGATGCCACGCAACAACATCAGCCAGCGCTTAGCCTTGAACGGGTATTGCACTGGCATACCTTGTTGTTTCCAGAGCCGCAATCGCTCATGGCTCACACTATTCGAGTGGGAAGCTTGCGAGGCGAAGAGCCCATGCAAGTGGTTTCGGGGCGCATCGATCAACCCACTGTGCATTTTGAAGCACCGCCACGCCAAGGTCTGGAAGCGCAACTGCGGGCATTCCTGAGCTGGTTCAATGCCAGTCGTTCCGATGTCAGCCTTGACCCTCTGTTGCGTGCGGGTCTGGCGCACTTCTGGTTTGTGACGCTTCACCCTTTCGACGATGGCAATGGACGCCTTACTCGGGCCATCACTGATCTGGCGCTGGCTCAGGCGGAAAATCAGTCCATTCGCTTTTACGCCATGTCCGCCAGCATTCTTGCTACTCGCCAGGATTACTACCGCATTCTGGAACGCACCCAGAAGGATGGCCTGGATATCACGTCATGGCTGCAATGGTTTCTCCAGACCTTGCTGCATACCCTGCAACAAGCGATCAAACGTATCGACCGGGTTCTGGCCAAGGCGCGTTTCTGGCAACAGCACCGCGATAAAGGTCTGGCACCTGAGCAAATCAAAGTCCTGAACCGTTTGCTGGATGGAAACCTGCTGGCCGACAAGCCAGGTTTTGAAGAAGGCATCAGCGCCGGGCAATACCAGGCCGTTGCCAAAGTCAGTAAAGCCACGGCCACCCGGCATCTGGCCGACCTGCTGGAAAAAGGCTGTTTGCAGAAGCTGCCGGGAGGCGGGCGGAGTACGCGGTATGAGGTGAGTTGGGGTTAAATGATCAGCCTTTCTCGCGATCAATTGGCGGTGTTTCTCGTTAGGGCGTACTGGTGTCCCCCCAGTTTGTGCCGCTCTTTCAAGGCTCGTGTATCGAACTCAAGGCTATAGATCATCCAGCGAAACTCTCACTCGCTGGTGTTGGCCAAACGCTCGCGAACGGTTGCGAGGAGTGCCTTATCCTCGTCTTTCATCAGAACGGCCTTGAATGGGATTTGCCCGCGCTCAGCTACGTACCGTGCCATCCCACCTGGCCTTCACTGTATCAAGATCGGTAAGACGTCCTGCTTCTGCATCGGCAATTCCTTCTTCTATCTCGCGAAGATAGTCCGCTTATGTTTCCAGGTAGCGCACATGATCTGAATGCATCATGGTTCTGGCGCCCTCAGAAGAACTGAATGGGGTGAAATCTATCAAGAGCAGCCCGCTTTTTTAGGTAGATGTTTATTACCCGCAAGATTGTTATCCACCTCGTTCTGCCTCCGATAGCAAGACGCCTCCCTTTCCCTTGAGTGAAATTTCCGAGAAAATCCTGACCGCTTGCGCCCTGTGATTCGGGTCACTACCCTCCTGCCGTCGCTGCAAAATCAGCGATCAGGTTTGGTAGACCTGAGTTACGTAGGCGCAAGGCGCCACCTTCTGCGAGGCGCTTTTTTACGGCCTGCGTTTTGGTGGCCGTGCGCATGGCGTCTTCGGACGCACCGGGCGCCTACGACCGGTTCTACCAACTTGCGTACGGCCGCCACCCGCCGTTTGGTAGCGAGGGTGACGGCTCCTTAACTTTACGTAGGAGTTATCACCATGCTCAAAGTCACCCCCGACCCACCCGTTATCCCCACCGTCCACTTCATCGCCAACGAAGCCTTGAGCTACGAAGAAGCACTTATCCGTGCTTCCGATCTGTTGCGTTGCGCCATGGCCACGGCATACGAATGCGGCGACAGCCTCAGCGGCTCGCCGCGTGATCTGGCGTTTTCTGTGGTTCATTTGATCGAGATGGCCAATACACTGCTGGAGCGATCGTTGCGGTAGATGGGTTTGTTACACCACTTTCAGGGTAATGATAGGGTTCGCGGTATTGCGTACAGCCCCTTATTCGCTTCCTG
>NZ_JAIGPJ010000038.1:0-9637 GCF_019719005.1 Pseudomonas cichorii | reverse complement strand
CGGTGTGTGGGTTTAGGCGATAGAACTCATCGGGTAGAGGGGGCGTTTTGCTTCATGAATCCCGTGTTATTGACTCTTCGAGATGTTCAACTTGATCGGAACAGTCAAGGTTCCTCCCCAGCTCTGATCGTAGGCAGCCCTTATGCCCAGTCTTAGTACGCCTTCGTAATTGTCGTCGGGCAGTGGCAGTAAGTTGTCCAGAGGCTCATAGTGCAGTTTCCAATAGACGTTATGGTCAATGCCAGCACACGTACTAATGTCATGCATAGGTCCTTCACCTGGACATTCTCCATGTTTGAGGGTGCCCCGCAGGACGACGGGGTAAGGCACTCTTTTGGTGCCTACAACCAGTGTTGTCAGTTTTGTATAGCTTTCATCTTCAACCGATTGAAGCAATGTCGGTCCTTCCTCTTTGCCGTAAGCCACAAGGCCAATGGTGTTTCTCAAGAGAGGCACCGGGATTGTTCCTTCGAGCGTATGGTTGGTAGAGATGGTCCATTCCGACGAGTACTGCACACTGGGTTTGATGGGTGCTGGAAGGTTGAGGTCTGCGATGGCTTGCCGGGCCGTTGCACTGTAAGTGAACTCCCATTTATCAAAGAAACCGCGTAAATCCCTGCCAACGATCCTGCTGCTATTGAGTGCAAACCAGTCCATCTTTTTCTGGTCTGTCGAGAAGTCCTCGGAGTTGTCGCCACGGGCATAGGCCACCCGGAAGTCCCTGGCGAGTTGTGCGTGCCAGTCCGGGAAAGAGGTATATAACTGCGCCAGCATTAACAACGTGCGATTTGAAGGGACATCCGGTGGGATCTCGGGTATTCCGTCCATTTTCAGAAATGTCCCGACAGCCTCTGGATCGGGAGTAATGAACGACAGATTGGGGTGGCATCTGCTGAAGTCGGATAAGTTATTACCTGTCAGCATCCGGCAGGCCTCTAGTGAGAACAGGTTATTGCTGATCTCTGTAAGGTGACCCCATTTCCATGACAATTGATTTTGATGGCCATATTCATGCCAATCACCCCAATGGCTGTTTACCCGGTCCCCGCCAAAATTTATACCGATGAGTCCGTTGTAGTAATGAGACATGCAACAGATATTGAAGCTCGCTTGATACATTGAGAGTGCCAACGTATCCAGTGGCCTTTCGGTTTGCCAGCTAAAACCATTGAGTTGGTCATAACGGGTCGTAATGATCAGATGCTCTCGCATCATGGCATCTATATTCTGGTCGGCGTGCGCCAGAGCAACGGCCGCCGGAAAGTTCATGACGGTGCGGCCATTGAATAGATACACCTGACCAGAAGGGTCTGGCGATCTTGCAAGGGAGGGCCAATCGCCGGATGGCGTGGCTCCATAGACATACAGTGAAGTTTTTTTAGGGGGTGGAGAAGTGCTTATAGTGACGGTAGTGCCCCAGCTGTTCCAGTTATTCATATTCTTGCCCTGGTCCACACAGGCAAGCATCAACATGCCAGGAATAGTGGCTTTATAAACCTGTTGTGTATTTTGTTTTAACCCCATGCTGTTCGTTGCGTCCGGCCCATAAGGTTTGTCAAAGTTGGCGAAGGTGTAGGCAGAGCAGCGAGTGAGCAGGCTGGGGTAGTTTTTTACGTCCAGGGTTATCTCATCGCCGGCCTCCAGATAAGCATGCGTGGGTATATAAATATTTCTACGTTGCCATCCTCCTACACGGCTCATTTCATTCTCTTGCTCTTCAAGGACGGGGATTTTGTATGTGTTTTCTCCCCCTCCATATATTTCGCCGGCCCGTAATTGCCATATAAGAACTTCGCCAAGTACACCTTGTATAGAGGCTTGGGATGTGTCGATTTTTTTACCAGGCGATACCGAGGGTATCAGGGTTTCTTTATTGTCATGGATCGCCTCGTCTTCGGAATAAGCAGCGATGTTCGTTGCCAGTAACAACAGGGTGGCGATTGATTGAAGACATAAGCGGGTGGTTTTATATGAAAGGGCTCGGTAAGAAGGGGTGTTCATTGTCGTGCTCCTTTTTATATTGCTCCTTTTGTTTTATGTAGTTTAGTTGGCCCCTCATTGAGTGAGTGCGCTCAGATATATTGTTTGGCAATATTCATACCCATTTAGGAGCGAATTCATTCGCGAAAAACAGCTCCACAGCCGATTCATTACTCCAACCGTAACAATTCCGCGCCCTGCTTGATTGATGCTCCACACCCTTCGCTCCTAAGGTGATCCACGACAGCGAAATCGTGGAGTGATCATGACAACAATAATGAACCCCGACCCGCGCTGGTCGCGTCGTCGCAGTGAGAAACAGCGGCGACTCGAACAGGTGCGAGCCCTCGCCGATGGTGTGGTGTTGCCGACTGACAAGATTGTCGCGGCGCTGGAGGCCTTGCTGGTTTCCGGGGACCGGGTGGTGCTGGAAGGCAATAACCAGAAGCAGGCGGACTTTCTCTCTCGTGCGCTGGCCAAGGTCGATCCGGCCAAGGTTCACGACCTGCACATGATCATGCCCAGCGTGGGTCGGGCCGAGCATCTGGACCTTTTCGAACAGGGCATCGCCCGCAAGCTGGATTTCTCTTTCGCCGGTACGCAAAGCCTGCGCATCAGCCAGTTGCTTGAAGACGGGCTGCTGGAAATCGGTGCCATCCACACGTACATCGAACTCTATTCGCGACTGGTGGTGGACCTGATCCCCAACGTCGTGCTGGCCGCCGGTTTCATGGCTGACCGGGCAGGCAATATCTACACCGGCCCGAGCACCGAAGACACTCCGGCGTTGATCGAGCCCGCAGCTTTCAGCGACGGTATTGTCATCGTGCAGGTCAATCAGTTGGTGGACGACGTCAGCGAGTTGCCGCGTGTCGATATCCCGGCTTCCTGGGTCGATTTCGTGGTGGTGGCCGACAAGCCGTTCTATATCGAGCCGCTGTTCACCCGCGACCCGCGCCATATCAAGCCCGTGCATGTGCTGATGGCGATGATGGCGATTCGCGGCATCTATGAAAAACACAACGTTCAGTCGCTCAACCACGGCATTGGTTTCAACACCGCCGCCATTGAGCTGATCCTGCCGACCTACGGTGAATCCCTGGGGCTCAAGGGCAAGATCTGCCGCAACTGGACACTCAACCCGCACCCGACGCTGATCCCCGCCATTGAGAGCGGCTGGGTCGAAAGTGTGCATTGCTTCGGCACCGAACTGGGCATGGAAAACTACATCGCGGCCCGGCCCGATGTGTTCTTTACCGGGCGTGATGGCTCGCTGCGTTCCAATCGCCAGTTATGCCAACTGGCCGGGCAGTACGCGGTGGATCTGTTTATCGGCGCAACCTTGCAGGTCGATGGCGACGGCCATTCTTCGACCGTGACTCGCGGCCGGCTGGCAGGCTTCGGCGGTGCGCCCAACATGGGCCACGATCCACGCGGTCGCCGTCATGCCACACCGGCCTGGCTCGATATGCGCCAGCAGAGTGGCGATGCTCCCGAGGCTTATCTGGAGCGCGGCAAGAAGCTGGTGGTGCAGATGGTCGAGACCTTTCAGGAAGGCGGCAAACCCACTTTCGTCGAAACCCTCGATGCGGTGGAAGTGGCGAAAAAGAGCGGCATGCCGCTGGCACCGATCATGATTTATGGCGATGACGTCACCCACCTGCTGACCGAGGAAGGCATCGCGTATCTGTACAAGGCGCGCAGCCTCGAAGAGCGTCAGGCGATGATTGCCGCCGTGGCAGGCGTGACCGTGATCGGCATGCGCCACAACCCCAAGGACACCGCCCGCATGCGCCGCGAAGGCCTGATTGCGCTGCCTGAGGATCTGGGGATTCGTCGCACCGATGCCAGTCGCGAACTGCTGGCCGCCAAGAGCATCGCTGAGCTGGTCCAGTGGTCTGGCGGTTTGTACAGCCCACCTGCGAAATTCAGGAGTTGGTGATGCGCGCACTCAAACTGGATTTGCCGCCCGTTACCCTTGGCGAGCACCTGGCCGATCTGGCTGTGGAAGCGCTGATCGACGAAGCCGATCTGTCGCCCAAGCCGGCCTTGGTCGACCGTCGCGGTAGCGGCGCGCATACCGATCTGCACCTTGGGTTGATGCATGCGTCGGCCTTGTCGCTCTGGCCGGCTTTCAAGCAAATGGCCGATGCGGCTCTGGAGTTCGGTGAAGTCGGCCAACCGTTGCGCGAAGCCTTGGGCAGGCTTGGGCGTGAAGGGGAAACCGACATGCTGCGCACCACGGGCGGTGTGAACACTCATCGCGGCGCGATCTGGGCCTTGGGCCTGTTGGTGGCGGCTGCGGCGCTGGAACCCGAAAACTGTAAACCGGCGGCTGTCTGCTTGCGGGCTGCGCAGTTGGCGTTGATCGAAGATCGTCATGCAATCGCTCAACCGAGCCATGGCCGTGAAGTTGCACGCCGCTACGGTGCCATGGGCGCTCGGGAGCAGGCGCAGCTTGGCTTCCCGGCGGTTACCCGTTTCGGTCTGCCACAACTGCAACACAGCCGGGCGGCGGGCAGTGGCGAACAGAATGCCCGGCTCGATGCCTTGCTGGCGATCATGACCACGCTGGCGGACACCTGCGTGCTGCACCGTTCCGGCATGACCGGTCTTGAAGCCATGCAGCGGGGCGCGCAACGGGTGCTCGACGCCGGTGGCTGCGCAAGCCTGGCGGGGCGTCGTTATCTGCAAGAGCTGGATCTGCAGCTGCTGAGCCTGAACGCATCGCCTGGCGGCGCTGCCGATCTGCTCGCCGCCTGCCTGTTTATCGATAGCCTTGAGCCTGCGCTCGGCCATTCATCGAGGAGTCTTTGATCATGGAAACCCTGTCTTTTGAATTTCCTGCCGGGCAGCCGCCCACAGGCCGTGCGCTGGTGGGTTGTGTCGGCTCGGGCGACCTGGAAGTGCTGCTGGAGCCAGGCTTGCCGGGCAAATTGTCGATCCAGGTGGTGACCTCGGTGAATGGCGCGTCGGCGCGCTGGCAGCATCTGTTCGAGCGCATGTTCGATGGCCAGACACCCCCAGCCCTGAGCATCGACATTCACGATTTCGGTGCAACACCGGGCGTGGTGCGTTTGCGTCTGGAGCAAGGTTTCGAGGAGATCGGCCATGACTGATACCGACCGTTTGCTGAGCCAGCACAGCTTTATCGAACTTGGCGCTCGCCAGCGTGCCCGCGCCTTGCTGGATGCCGGCAGCTTTCGTGAGTTGCTGGATCCTTTTGCTCGCGTCATGTCGCCCTGGCTGGCGCGCCAGGGTGTTGTGCCGCAGGCCGACGATGGTGTGGTGGTTGCCAAAGGCACGGTCGATGGCCGCCCCGTAGTGATCGCGGCCATCGAAGGTGCCTTTCAGGGCGGCAGCATGGGTGAAGTGGGCGGCGCGAAAATGGCCGGTGCGCTGGAGCTGGCTGCCGAAGACAACCGCAATGGCATTCCGACCGCAGCGATTCTGTTGCTGGAAACCGGTGGCGTGCGTTTGCAGGAAGCCAATCTGGGGCTGGCCGCGATTGCCGAGATTCACGCCGCGATTGTCGACCTGCGTCAGTACCAGCCGGTGATCGGTGTGGTGGCGGGCAGTGTCGGGTGTTTTGGCGGCATGTCGATTGCGGCAGGCTTGTGCAGCTACCTGCTGGTGACACAGGAAGCGCGCCTTGGCCTGAACGGTCCGCAGGTCATCGAGCAGGAAGCGGGCATCGAAGAATACGACTCACGCGACAGGCCTTTTATCTGGAGCCTGACCGGCGGCGAACAACGTTTCGCCAGCGAACTGGTAGACGGCTTTGCCGCTGACGATGTGGCGGATATCCGGCAGCAGGTCAGCGGCTGGCTCGGTGACGGCATCCCTGCCCAGCATCGCAGCAGCCAGTACGACCTGTTCCTGCAACGCCTCTCGCGTCTGGACACCACGGCGCAGATCGATCCGCAGGCGGTGCGCAACCTCTATCAAGGAGCCAAGTTATGAGTGATTCCCCACGTGGTTTGAACTGGTTCAATGCCTTGAGCGCCCAGGCCCGGGAAGTGGTGGGCTTGCCCGCTTCGGTGAAAGCTGCGGACGGCACCCTTGGTCATCAGCCGGTACGTTTCCTGGCTGTGGTCGCTGACACCGATAACCGCTTTCCTCGTGCGCGTCAGGGTGAAGTCGGCTTGCTGGAAGGTTGGGGGCTGGCCAAGGCCGTGGACGATGCCATCGAACTGGATCGTCAGGCTGAGCACAAGCGTGCATTGATCGCGATTATCGATGTGCCGAGCCAGGCTTATGGTCGCCGTGAGGAAGCCTTGGGGATTCATCAGGCACTTGCAGGCGCTGTGGACAGCTATGCTCGTGCCCGACTGGCCGGGCATCCGGTGATTGGCCTGCTGGTGGGCAAAGCCATGTCCGGTGCCTTTCTGGCTCATGGTTATCAGGCCAACCGGCTGATTGCCCTGCGTGATCCGGGTGTGATGGTGCATGCCATGGGCAAGGCATCCGCCGCCCGTGTGACGCTGCGCAGCGTCGAGGAACTGGAAAAACTCGCCGCCAGCATCCCGCCCATGGCTTATGACATCGACAACTACGCGAGCCTGGGTTTGCTGTGGGAAACCTTGTCGGTCAGCCAGATCGAGCAACCGGCGGCCGATGATGTCGCTCAGGTTCAGCATGTGCTGAGCAGCGCCATCAAGGATGTTCAGGCCACAGGTGCTGACCTGAGCAGTCGACTGGGCGCCAGCAATCGCGCGGCTTCGTCGACTGTGCGCCAACTGCTGCGGGCTCAGTGGTAATGAATACCCCGCTGGCGGTGCTGCCCCATGATTTGTTGTGGGGCATGAGCCTGTCCGGCTTGCCTGGGGATGCCCCTGACTGGGTATTTGAAGTGATCAGTCAGGGCCAGCCAGTGGTGGTGCGCCGTGGTGCTGTTGCGGCAGGGCAGGTGGCGGTGGGTATTCGCGGGCCACGTCGCGAACAGCGCTATGCCACGACCATGCCGTGCTCGGCCATCGAGCGTCATGTACGTCCTGAACAACTGACTCATCTGACTGACAGAAATCCCCAGCGCTGGCCTGCATTGGAGGCTTTGGGTCAGGTGCGTCCGGTAATGGACGTATTGGACTTGAGCTGGGGCGTCAGTGGCAGTGCAGGCTTCGAGTTGGCCAGTGGTTTTGCCGCGCTGCATCAGGGCAGCGATCTGGATCTGATTTTGCGCACGCCGCAGCCTGTGAGTCGCGGTTGGGCTGCTGAACTGGTGGAGGCGCTGGAAACAGCCATCTGCCGGGTCGATGTTCAGTTGCAACTGGCCGAAGGGGCAGTGGCTTTGAAGGAGTGGGCCGGGTCTTCCCGCGAGGTTCTGCTCAAAAGTTCGACAGATACCCGACTGGTCAGCGATCCATGGCAGCAGCCTGGGGTGAGCGCATGAGCAGCGTCTGGGTGTTTCCCGGCCAGGGCGCGCAGCAGGTGGGCATGTTGCATCAGTTGCCGGACTCGCCCCTGGTACGTGATTGCCTGCACGAAGCTGCCGAGGTTCTGGGCGAAGATGTCTTGGCGCTGGACCGCGCCGAGGCCCTGCAATCGACCCGTGCTGTTCAGCTTTGCCTGTTGATCGCCGGAGTGGTTTACGCCCGTGTTTTACAGCAACACGGTTGTCAGCCTGATTACGTCGCCGGCCTGTCGATTGGCGCTTACCCGGCTGCGGTAATCGCCAAGGCGCTGGCCTTTGAGGATGCGCTTCGACTGGTGGCCTTGCGCGGCGAGTTGATGCAGAACGCTTACCCCGAAGGCTATGGCATGACCGCCATTATCGGTCTTGATCAAGCCTGCATCGAGGCATCGATTGACCGGATTCATAGCCAGGAGACGCCGGTTTTCCTGGCCAATATCAATTCCGATAACCAATGCGTCATCGCAGGCAGCAGCCAGGCGATGGAGCAGGTTGCACGCCTGGCAAAAGAGGCCGGCGCAGCCGCCGTCAAACGCCTGGCCGTGAGCGTGCCGTCCCATTGCGCTCTGCTGGATGAACCGGCGCATGTGCTGGCCAGAGCTTTCGCTGAGGTTCGCCTTGAAACGCCCAAGGTGCGTTATCTGAGCGGCAGTACAGCGCGCCCCATCGTGACCGCTGAAAAGCTGCGCGATGACCTGACCTTCAACATGTGCCGGGTCATCGACTGGCGCAGCACCGTGCAGACCGCCTACGAACGTGGCGTGCGGCTGCAGATCGAGTTACCGCCCGGCACCGTGCTGACGGGGCTGGCGCGCAAAGTGTTCGAACAAGGAACGGCAGTCGCCTTTCAAGGCGCTCGCCTGGACAGTCTGGTCGCGTTGTCGCGAGAGGAGGGAACCCGCAATCCATAAAGTGTGAGTGCAATGCTGCTGCGAAGGACAAAAACAACAACTTCGGCAACGCAATTGAGGAATAACAACAATGATTATCTACGGTGTGGCTTTGCTGGCTATTTGCACCCTTGCAGGGGTGATTCTAGGTGACATGCTCGGCGTTCTGCTGGGGGTCAAATCCAATGTGGGCGGTGTCGGTATCGCCATGATCCTGTTGATCTGTGCTCGCCTGTGGATGGAGAAAAACGGCGGCATGAGCAAGGAATGCGAGTTGGGCGTCGGCTTCTGGGGCGCCATGTACATTCCGGTGGTGGTGGCCATGGCCGCCCAGCAGAATGTGGTGACTGCGCTCAAGGGCGGACCTGTTGCCGTGCTGGCAGCCATCGGTTCGGTGGTGTTGTGTGCCTGCACCATTGCGTTGATCAGCCGTACCAACCGGGGTGAGCCGCTGCCCAAGGAAGAGCCGGACGTGATCCCGACTGCAACCCCTGTGGGAGGTCGCTGATATGTGGGATCTCATCGAGAAAGGCCTGGAACACAACGGTCTGATCACAGCCTTCGCCTTCGTCGGCGTCATCATGTGGATTTCGGTCATTCTGTCCAAGCGACTCACCTTTGGGCGGGTGCATGGCTCGGCCATTGCGATTGTCATCGGCCTGATACTGGCTTGGGTCGGTGGCACGCTGACCGGCGGGCAAAAAGGCCTGGCCGACATGGCGCTGTTCTCCGGAATCGGCCTGATGGGAGGTGCGATGCTGCGCGACTTCGCCATCGTCGCCACGGCCTTCGAGGTGCAAGCCACCGAAGCACGCAAGGCCGGGATGATCGGCGCGGTTGCCTTGTTCCTGGGCACTATCCTACCGTTCATCGTGGGGGCGAGCGTTGCCTGGGTGTTCGGTTATCGCGACGCGATCAGCATGACCACCATCGGCGCGGGCGCCGTCACCTACATTGTGGGTCCGGTGACGGGCGCTGCCCTGGGCGCAACCTCGGATGTGATGGCCTTGTCCATTGCCACCGGTTTGATCAAGGCGATTGTCGTGATGGTCGGCACACCCATGGCGGCCCGCTGGATGGGCCTGGACAACCCACGCTCCGCGATGGTCTTCGGCGGCCTGGCCGGCACCGTCAGCGGCGTGACGGCTGGCCTTGCCGCGACCGACCGGCGCCTGGTGCCTTACGGCGCACTGACCGCCACCTTCCACACCGGGCTTGGCTGCCTGCTGGGGCCGTCACTGCTGTACTTCATCGTGCGAGCGATTGTTGGATAGTTTCCCGGTGTAGATACTCTGTTCACGGTCAAGCTTTTAGCCGGTATTTTTCGCTAAAAAGCTTGGCCGTGTCGAAGTCT
>NZ_JAIGPJ010000037.1:0-56665 GCF_019719005.1 Pseudomonas cichorii | reverse complement strand
CACAGACTGGTGCCGGTTGAGGGTGTCTTGTCGAAGCGGGTTGCACGCCGTTGTTGAAGGGTGCCGTGCTTGTGAGTCATGTGTCGCGCCCGTGGTGGTGACGAGCAACATCGCTCGTGCCTGGGTGCGGCTTGCATCAAGAGTCATGCCTTCTTTAATTTAAATATATAAATCAATAAGTTAAGAATTTACCTCTTCAGAAATGGTTATTTTTCGTACAAAAACCATGAAAAAGTGCGCAAGCCGCTGCGCACCTGCGCAAGATGTTGCCCAGACGACGGAAGCGCCTGGCTCATAAGGCCTGGCAGAGGTTTTGAGGGGGATTTGTCAAAGAGGGGTGCGCAAGAATTTGCGCATCAAGGCTTGATGCCAGTAGCCATCAAAAAGCTCGCTGCCGGGAGCAGCGAGCTATCTATCGGGTATCAGAAAACCAGCTTGAACAGCGCAATGACCACGATCAGACCGATCAGGAAAATGATGCCGACGGTGCCACCTAGAAACTTGAGCATTTTGTCTCTCCATAAATGAATGCCTCAAGTTAGGGACCACTGTGTTTTGCAGTCGTTTCTTATATTTTTTACATCGACTGCAAAGGTCGGGTTATCCAAAATTCGATAAAACTTTCTCGTTGTTCATCACTCACACCTAGTGACGATCCCGCCGAGCCCTTCACCAAGAGCGGGACGAAAACCTGATGAACCATGGAGATAAATCATGATTTCTGCACCCCAGCTATCCGATGTCAGCAGCCTGCGTGAACGCGCACGTCACAACGTTGAGAACGGTGCCGTCACCGAAGGGTACAGCGCGGACCGGGAGACCATCCTGCGTCTGCTCAATGAGTCGCTGGCAACCGAACTGGTCTGCGTATTGCGCTACAAACGTCACTACTTCATGGCAAACGGCCTGAAGGCAAGCGTGGCTGCTGCGGAGTTTCTGGAGCATGCACAGCAGGAAGCGGAGCACGCCGACAAGCTGGCCGAGCGCATCGTGCAACTGGGCGGCGAACCGGAGTTCAACCCGGACCTGCTGACCAAGCACTCGCATGCACAGTACGTTGCCGGTAATACCCTCAAGGAAATGGTGTACGAAGACCTGGTTGCCGAACGCATCGCCGTCGACAGCTACCGTGAAATCATCCAGTACATCGGCGAATCCGACCCGACCACCCGCCGTATCTTCGAAGACATCCTGGCACAGGAAGAAGAGCATGCGGATGACATGGCCGATATCCTGAACGACCTCTGATCCACCGCGTAGGAGCGAATTCATTCGCGAATGAATTCGCTCCTACATAGCCTGCAGTTTTATTTCACGGTCTTGGGCGCCTTGCCCGCCCTCATCTGCTCCAGCAATGGCCCGCACTGATTCGGTGTGCTGTCACCCGTAGCGACCAGTGCCAGCAGCCCCGCCGCCGGACCGACCGTAGCGCCCAACAACACCATGCCCGCGCCGCGCAACAGCAATGGGCCTGATTGCACGCCTGCATTGGGGCTGGCGAACGGGCCGTTCACGTAGAGTGGCGAGCGCAGCGAGAACACCCTGAAACCCTTGGACTCTGGGTTGATCTTGAGGTCCAGTTGTTCGGTCTTGAAGTTCGCCGTGCCGTCGATGTAGATGATTGCGTTCTCGGTATCGAACACGAACAGGCGACTGGTGGCCAGGCCGTCCTTGATGCCGAAATCCGACGCCGCGCAGTTGATCTTCACGTCCTTGTCGCCAAACAACCTGCCGACCACGTAGTTACCCACGTTGAGCCCCGCAATTTCCATCAGGCCCCGGCTGATGGCGCCGTCGTTGACCAGCATTTTCAAGTCACCATTGGCGGTGCCCAGCAAGGCTGCAATCGAGTTGCCGCGACCGCTGATATCGGCATCGCCATTGAGCTCACCGAAGCTGGTCTTCATGGGCTCGAAGGTCGGGAACAGTTGCTTGAGCTTGAAGTTGCGCGCCGACAGTCTGGCGCGGCCCTGCAATGGCTGGGTGCGGCCATCAAGACGGATTTCGGCATCCAGCTTGCCGCCTGCCACACCAAAGCGTAGCGGCTGAAGGCTCAGTTGGCCGTCATTGAGCAACAGATGCGTATACAGATCGGTAAAGGGCAAGTCCGGGCTCTGGACGATGCGCTTGCCGGTGAATTCCACATCGGCATCCATCGCCCGCCAGCGGTCAGTCTGGAACTCTTCCACGGGCAGGACCTTGCCCTTGGGCTGCTTGCTCTCGCCACCGCGCTTTTTCTGCGCGGCATTGGAGTCGGCACCAATCAGCGGCGCAAGGTCGCTGAACAGCAACTGGTTGGAAACCAGCACACCGCTGAGCTTGGGACGTGGCTGGCTGGCCACGAAGCTCAGGTCGCCATGAATATCGCTGTTGCCGATCTTGCCGTTGAAGCCTTCGTAGCGAAAATTCGCTCCGGCAGCGTCGTGCAGTTTGGCGATCAGTCGGCCATCGGTGGAATAGGCCGGCGAGTCAGGCAAGGCAACGCCAGTCAATGGATAGAGATGGCTCAGGCTGGTGCCGGACAGTTTCAGACGCAGATCCAGCGCACCGAGGTTCTGTGGATCGGTCAAGGTGCCGGCAATTGCAATTTGCGTATCGCCGATCTTCAAGTCGGCCTGCACCGGGAACGGCTGTGTGACGTCCTTCAAGGCCAGCAAACCGCCGACCTTGCCTGTACCGCTCAACTTCTGCTCGTGATACTGGCCTTTGACCGACAGGCCAAAGGCGTAGTCCTGCGGAACAGCGCCCTTGTCCTGAGCCTTCTTCGCCTCTTTGCTGCCGACGATGTCACCGAAGGGGATCGGCTTGCCCAGCATGTCGATCACCAGATCCAGCTGGGTCTTCAGGATCTGGTCATTGAAGCTGACCAACCCTTTATCGAACTTGATCGCGCCGATATCCAGCACCCAGTTGGAAGGCTCGGCATTGGGGTCGGACTTGGGCAGGTCGAAGACCCAGTTGGCGCGGCCATCGGCCAGGCGCTCAAGCCGGGCTTCGGGGCCGGTCAGGTCGATGCGCGGGATCACAACCTCCTGCACCAGCAAAGGCAGCAGGGCAAGACGAAACTCGACTTGCTTGAGGGTGACCATTTGCGGCGTTTTCGACCACTCGGGGTTGCCCAGGCTCAAGTCCTGAGCCACGAAATGCGGCCATGGCACCCAGGCGCGCCAGCCACCGGACTCCGGTTCACGCTGCCAGAGCACGGCAAGGTCACCGTTGATGGCGAACGGACGATGCAGCGCTTCGCTGACTTTTTCGTTGAGGGTGGGTTTGATGCGGTTCCAGTCGAAGGTGGCGATCACAATGACCAATACGGCAAGCACCAGTAACAACGTGGCGCCTGTCCAGGCGAAAATCTTGCGGCTGCGCGTCATCGCACGTCACTCCAAAAACCAACGCACCGGCCATGGTGCGTTGAATACGACATGTTCCTTCGACTGACAAAAGCGCCGAGGGTTTGCTGTGATAGGTAAATAGCCCAACAGGTTCCATTCAATGGAAAAGGTAGCCGCGTCAGGCCATCCCGGCAAAAAGCCTTTCGACGCATGCAAAGCTCATTTGCTAGAGTGCAACATAGTCCAATCGTAGAATTTTTTACCTCATGCTGCCCCGCGCCGAACAGAAACAACAGACCCGAAGAGCCTTGCTGGACGCCGCACATCAGTTGATGGAAAGCGGGCGCGGGTTCGCCAGCCTGAGCCTGCGGGAAGTCGCACGCACGGCAGGCATTGTACCGACCGGTTTCTACCGCCACTTTGAAGACATGGACCAGTTGGGACTGGCACTGGTCAGTGAAGTGGGCCAGACCTTTCGCGAAACCATTCGCCTTGTGCGCCATAACGAGCTGGTCATGGGCGGGCTGATTCATGCCTCGGTGCAGATCTTTCTCGATCAGGTGGCAGCCAACCGTTCGCAGTTCCTGTTTCTGGCCCGTGAGCAATATGGCGGCTCTCTCAAGGTGCGTCAGGCGCTTGGGGCCTTGCGCGAAGGCATCAGCGCCGACCTGACCACCGATCTGGCGAAAATGCCCAAATGGAAACACCTCGATATCAAGGCGCTGTCGGTGATTGCCGACCTGGTGGTCAAGAGCGTCTTCGCCATGCTGCCCGAGCTGATCGACCCGCCTGCTGCCACCCTCGCGGCCCATCTCACTCCCCAGGCCAAGATCACCCAGCAACTGCGCTTTATCTTCATGGGCGCCAAGCACTGGAAAGGTCTTGGAAGTAATGACTGATATCTCCGTCAGAAAAATCGCACCAGCTTGAAACACAAATAAACACTCGCACCAAAACAGAGCAATCAATTGACGCTTTTTTGTTCAGGCCTCCCGTCACGCCTGTCTTTTTATGATTCCTGCACTGTTGGCAAGCCCCTTGCTCTGATTTGAAGCATCGCAATTAGCTGGAAGCTTCCTGATGCTGGTGATTCATAAACGAATCGACCCCCAAACCGAATGGGCCGCCGAGCTGCATTTGAATTTCGAGGCCCGCAGCAAAAGCCGCCTGCGCTGCTTCAGTGCCGAGAACGAAGACGTAGGACTGTTCCTGCAACGCGGCCAGCCGCCTCTTCATGACGGTGAATTCCTACAGGCCGAAGATGGCCGCATCGTTCGGGTCTGTGCACGTCCAGAACAACTGATGCACGTAACCTGCAGCAGCACGTTTGAGCTGACCCGTGCGGCCTATCACCTGGGCAACCGCCACGTCGCTCTGCAAGTGGGCGACGGCTGGCTACGCCTGCTGGACGACTACGTGCTCAAGGCCATGCTCGATCAGTTGGGAGCAACCACCGAAACCATCGAAGCGCCCTTCCAGCCGGAGCACGGTGCCTACGGCGGTGGTCATCACCATTCACGGGCCGGTGAGGAAGACTTCAATTACGCACCGCGCCTGCACCAGTTCGGCGTGCGCAAGTGAACCGTGCCTGGGCGCTTCTGCGTCTGGCCAGCCCTCAGCTTCCGATTGGCGGCTACAGCTATTCACAAGGGCTGGAAATGGCTGTGGAGCAATCCATCGTGGTCGATCCGCAAACTGCTGCGCGCTGGATCGGTGATCAATTGCTGCTCAACCTCGCCCGTTTCGAAGCGCCCTTGATGCTCGCTCATTGCACAGCCGCCGCTGAGGAAGATTGGGGCCAGTTGCTGCAACTGAGCGAGCAGCACCGCGCCAGCCGGGAAACCCGTGAGCTGCACCTGGAAAGCCGGCAGATGGGCTATTCGCTGCAACAGTTGCTCAATGGCCTGCCGGAGCTGGATCGCCCTGCCCGCCGCTTTCTGGAACAGACCGGCGAGCCGCATCTGGCTCTGGGCTGGGCGCTGGCGGCACGGGCCTGGCAGATCAGCCCGCAGGACGCACTCGCTGCGTGGCTATGGAGCTGGCTGGAAAACCAGCTGGCAGTGCTGATGAAAACCCTGCCGCTGGGCCAGCAAGCTGCACAACGACTGACCAGTGAACTGCTGCCCTTGTTGCAGCAGGCCCAACAGAACGCCACTGCTCAAGACAGCCAACAGATCGGCAGCGCCGCTTTCGGTCTGTCACTGGCGAGCATGGCCCATGAACGTCAATACAGCCGGTTGTTCCGGTCCTAGAATCCATGGAGAACTCAATGAACAGCCAACCTCTGCGCGTCGGTATCGGTGGTCCGGTCGGTTCCGGCAAGACCGCACTGACTTTGGCTCTGTGCCTTGCCTTGCGTGAGCGCTACAACCTGGCGGTCGTGACCAACGATATTTATACCCGTGAAGACGCCGACTTTCTGGTACGCAACGAAGCACTGGCACCGGAACGGATCATCGGCGTGGAAACCGGCGGCTGCCCGCACACGGCGATTCGCGAAGACGCCTCCATTAACCTGGAAGCCGTTGACCAGCTCAACCGCCGCTTCGAGGGCCTGGACCTGATCATTGTCGAGTCCGGTGGCGACAACCTGTCGGCGACCTTCAGCCCTGAATTGTCGGACCTGACGATTTATGTGATCGACGTTTCGGCGGGCGACAAGCTGCCGCGCAAAGGCGGCCCCGGCATCTGCAAATCCGATCTGCTGGTGATCAACAAGATCGACCTGGCACCACTGGTGGGCGCCTCTCTGGAAATGATGGATCGCGATACGAAGAAGATGCGCGGCGATAAGCCTTTCGTGTTCAGCAACCAGAAAACCGGCCAGGGTCTGGAAGAGATCATTGCCATTATCGAGCGCCAGGGTCTGCTGACGATCAACGCCTGAATTCAAACCTCCAAGGAAACCTGTCAATGAACTACAAAAAAGCCCTCGGCGTCCTCGCCTTGCTGCTCACTCCTACATTGGCTCTGGCACACCCAGGCCATGGCGATAACGGCCTGATCGCGGGCCTCGGCCATCCGGTCGGTGGTCTGGATCACCTGCTGGCCATGCTTGCGGTCGGCTTGTGGGCCGCGCAACAGCAAGGCGCCGCCCGCTGGGCACTGCCTTGCACCTTCGTGGGCACCATGCTGATCGGCGGCCTGCTGGGCTTTGCCGGTCTGGAACTGCCTGCGCTGGAAAGCGGTATCTCGGCCTCGGTACTGGCGCTGGGCCTGGCCGTTGCGCTGGCTGTTCGTCCACCGCTGGCACTGGCCGTCGTGGCCACAGCCGTATTTGCGATGTTCCATGGCGTGGCCCATGGCCTTGAGCTGCCGGACATGTCCAGCCCATGGGCTTACGCAGCCGGTTTCGTCGCGGCAACGGCGGCCTTGCATGCGGCTGGCTACGCCGTCGTGCGCGTATTGCCTCAAGCCGCTGCGCCGCTGGTGCGGATTGCCGGTGCGGCTTCGGCGGCAACGGGTGTCTGGTTGTTGGCAGGCTGACACACATTTTTTCGCGAATAAATTCGCTCCTTCAAAATCCGTGGGAGCGACTTCAGTCGCGAAGAGGCCAGAAATATCCGTTAGCATGACGACTTGTTTTCCGTGGAAACGGTCATGCCTGATATTCAGCGACTTGTACTGCCCAATGGCTTGAACGTGGTGCTGTGTCATGCGCCACGGCTCAAGCGTTGTGCGGCGTCGCTTCGGGTTGCGGCCGGTAGCCATGATGTTCCACAGGCGTGGCCGGGGCTGGCGCATTTTCTGGAGCATCTGTTTTTTCTGGGCACCGAGCGCTTCGCTGCCGACCAGAACCTCATGGCTTTCGTACAACGCCATGGCGGGCAGATCAATGCCAGCACCCGCGAACGCACCACAGACTTTTTCTTTGAATTGCCTCCCGCTGCATTCGCCCAAGGGCTGGAACGGCTGTGCGATATGCTCGCTCACCCGCGCATGTCACTGCCCGATCAGTTGCGCGAGCGTGAAGTGCTGCATGCCGAATTCATCGCCTGGACTCAGGATGCCAAGGCCCGCCAGCAGATCAGCCTGCTTGAACCCATCAACCCGCGGCATCCCATTCGTGGCTTTCATGCGGGCAACCGTTACAGCCTTTCAGTGCCTAACCCGGCGTTTCAGCAGGCGCTTCATGAGTTTTATCAGCGCTTCTATCAAGCCAGGCAGATCACTCTGTGCCTGAGCGGCCCTCAATCGCTGGCTGAATTGAAGGACCTGGCCGCAGAGCATGGTGCGCTCCTCAGCGCCGGGAGCAGAGTCACGCAGCAAACGCCGCCGCGCCTGATCGATAAACGACCTGATCACAAAACAACCGGTACGCATCTGCTCTTTGCCTGCGAAGGCTTGCCGGCGAACACCGAAGAGGCTGTCGCATTTTTCTGCCACTGGCTGATGGAGCCCCAGAGGGGCGGGCTGGTTGCAGCACTTATTAGCCAAGGGCTGATCGACTCGCTCAAGGCCACGCCGCTGTATCAATTCGAGGGTCAGTTGCTGCTTGATATCGAGTGCGTTGGCGCAGCGCCTGATTCATCCGGCACCCTGGCCACGCTGTTTTTCGACTGGCTCGCCTTCTTCAAGACCCGCTGGCCCGAGCTGATCGATGAATACCGTCGCCTGCAACAACGGCGTCTGCAAACCTGTGGTGCCCTGGAGCTGGCGCATCATTTTTGCCGCAATGCGTCCGGTGACGACCTGCACGCACTGAGTGCAGTGCTCGACCAACTGAAACCCGAAACCCTTCTCACCGCACAGCCTGTGGACAACCCGGCCTGCGGACAAATCGAATGGCGCCTGCCGACCGCCAATCCTTTGCTGTTGGTCGAAAGCACCGACAGTGCCGAAGCGGCCCTCTTTCTGCGCTGGCGGTTGCAGGCCCCACAACTCCGATTGTGGCGGATGCTCAATGGCAGCCTGCAGAACCTGATCGAACAGGCTCGGCAAGCCGGTGTGACAGTATCTTTCAGCGCCTACGGCACTTATTGGGAGCTCAGGCTGAGCGGCATTCACGAACCGATGCCAGCCATCATCGAACACGCCCGGCAATTGTTGCTGCACCCCGACCCGCGCCATGCTCAGGCGCACAGCGGGCCAGCGCTGATTCCGATTCGAGAATTGCTCAAGGCGCTTCCCGATCAGTTCCTGAACATGACTGCCGGGCAATGCAGTGATGATATTCAGACCGTCTGGGCCAGTTCCCGACGGATCAGCCTTGTCGTTGGCCTGCCCGCCCACAGCCTGGCGCTCGTCAATGCCGCATTACAGGACATGCCTGGCGCAGTGGATGACACGGCAACTGAAGCGCCCTCAATACTACCCGGCAAGCGCTGGCACACGCAGGAATCAGGCTCGCCGGAAGATGCCGTGCTGGTGTTCTGCACCGCTCCCGGCCTGTCCATGGAAGATGAAGCAGCCTGGCGTCTGCTGGCGCACTTGATACAGGCTCCCTTCTATCAACGCCTGCGAGTCGAACTGCAACTGGGCTACGCCGTTTTCAGCGGCCTGAGGCAAATCGCCGGACGAACCGGGTTGTTGTTTGGCGTGCAATCGCCCACATGCAGCGCCGGGCAGATTGTCCGGCACATCGAGACGTTCATGGGTGAGCTGCCAGACCTGATCGACGACGCCGACCTTCCGGGACTGCGGCAGACACTGGCCGGGCAGTTCGATACAGCGACAATGCCCCATGAACAGACGGCAGAATTGCTGTGGCAAGCTCGCTTGGCCGGGCATGAAAAGAGCGGTCCCGAGCCGCTTAAAAAAGCACTGTTACATCTGGAAAAACACTCGTTACTCGCTGCCGCCGGTCAGTTGAACGATGCCAGCGCAGGGTGGCTCATTCTGTCCAACCGCCCTGTTCCTGCGGCCTGAACGGGCAACCGCTGATTGTGACAGGCATCTTTCATGAAACTCGCACCCTGCCAAATCGTTAAATTAAGTAAGATAGCTCCCTAAGCATCTGAACGTATGCACGCGCGTACGCACTAAGATGTAGTCACCAACCGCTGCAATCATCTGAAGGAGTCTCCCATGTGGACCAAACCTGCTTACACTGATCTGCGTATCGGCTTTGAAGTCACCATGTACTTCGCAAGCCGTTGATACACATGCGGTGCAAAGCCTCGGTTCGCCGGGGCTTTTTTTATTGGCCGGGCCATTTTTATTTCAGCGTTTCAGGTCACGCGGTATGGAGCTGACATGTACATCCAGATTCTAGGTTCCGCTGCCGGCGGTGGTTTCCCCCAGTGGAACTGCAATTGCGTCAATTGCGCAGGCTTTCGTGATGGCAGCCTTAACGCCAGGGCACGCACCCAATCGTCCATCGCAATCTCCGACGATGGCGTCAACTGGGTCCTGTGCAACGCCTCGCCGGACATCCGGGCACAACTGCAAGGTTTCGCGCCGATGCAACCGGGCCGGGCACTGCGCGATACCGGCATCAACGCCATTGTGCTGATGGACAGCCAGATCGACCACACCACGGGGTTGCTCAGCCTGCGCGAAGGTTGCCCGCATCAGGTCTGGTGTACCGACATGGTCCACGAAGACCTGAGCACCGGTTTCCCGCTGTTCGAGATGCTCAAGCACTGGAATGGCGGTCTGAACTGGAACCGTATCGAGCTGCAAGGCAGTTTCGTCATTCCCGCCTGCCCGGACCTGCGCTTCACGCCCTTCCCACTGCGCAGCGCCGCACCGCCCTACTCGCCGCACCGCTTCGACCCGCATCCGGGCGACAACATCGGCCTGATCGTCGAAGACCTCAGAACCGGCGGCAAACTCTTCTACGCGCCAGGCCTTGGCAAGGTCGATGAGGCGCTGCTGGAAAAGATGCACGCCGCCGATTGCCTGCTGGTGGACGGAACACTGTGGGACGACGACGAAATGCAGCGCCGCGGCGTCGGCACGCGCACAGGCCGGGAAATGGGCCACCTTGCCCAGAACGGCCCGGGCGGCATGCTGGAAGTGCTCGAAGGCTTTACAAAGCAGCGCAAGGTACTTATCCACATCAACAACACCAACCCCATCCTCGACGAAGATTCCCCGGAACGCGCCGAGCTGGTTCGCCGCGATGTCGAAGTGGCTTATGACGGCATGAGCATCGAACTTTAGGAGCCAAGATGAGCGAAGTTGCGCTGTCGCGCGCCGAATTTGAACAGGCCCTGCGCGCCAAGGGTGCCTACTACCATATTCATCACCCGTTCCACGTGGCGATGTATGAAGGCCGGGCGACTCGCGAGCAGATTCAGGGTTGGGTCGCCAACCGCTTCTACTATCAGGTGAATATCCCGCTCAAGGATGCGGCGATTCTGGCCAACTGTCCGGATCGCGAAATCCGCCGCGAGTGGATTCAGCGCCTGCTGGACCACGATGGCGCCCCCGGCGAAGACGGCGGCATCGAAGCCTGGCTGCGCCTGGGCCAGGCCGTGGGGCTGGACCCGGACCAACTGCGCTCGCAGGAGCTGGTGCTGCCAGGTGTTCGCTTTGCCGTGGATGCCTATGTGAACTTCGCCCGACGCGCCAATTGGCAGGAAGCGGCCAGCAGCTCATTGACCGAACTCTTCGCGCCGCAGATCCACCAGTCGCGCCTGGACACCTGGCCGCAGCATTATCCGTGGATCGATCCGGCAGGCTATGAGTACTTTCGCACTCGCCTCGGTCAGGCACGTCGCGATGTTGAACATGGATTGGCGATTACACTTGAGTACTACACCACCCATGAAGGCCAGCAGCGCATGCTGGAAATTCTGCAGTTCAAACTCGACATTTTGTGGAGCATGCTGGACGCCATGAGCATGGCGTACGAGTTGCACCGCCCGCCTTATCACAGCGTCACCAACAAGAACGTATGGCATAAGGGAATCAGCCTATGAGATTCGATAGACAGTTAGTCCCCTCCTGGCGTCAGGGTTATCGCTTCCAGCACGAAGTTGCGCAGAAGTGCGATGTGCTGCTTTATCCCGAAGGCATGATCCAGTTGAATGAAAGTGCAGGCCTGATCGGCGCTTTGGTAGACGGGCAACGCAATGTGGCGCAGATCATCGCATCGTTGCAGGAACGCTTCCCGAACATTCCGGAGCTGGGCACCGATGTTGAAGACTTCATGAGCGTCGCTCATAAAGAGAGTTGGATCAACCTTGACTGAGACAGGGCTCACAACCGGGGACGTCCTCATTCCGCCAACGCCACCTGTGGGGCTGCCACTGTGGCTGCTGGCGGAGTTGACCTATCGCTGCCCGCTGCAATGCCCGTATTGCTCCAACCCGCTGGACTTTGCAAAACAAGGCCAGGAGTTGAGCACCGAGCAGTGGTTCACGGTCATGCAACAGGCACGACAGATGGGCGCGGCGCAGATTGGTTTCTCCGGCGGTGAACCGCTGGTGCGCCAGGATCTGGCCGTGCTGATCGCTGAAGCCCGACGACTGGGCTACTACACCAACCTGATCACTTCCGGGATCGGCCTGACCGAACAGAAAATCATCGATTTCAAGGAAGCAGGCCTGGACCATATCCAGATCAGTTTCCAGGCCAGCGACGAGCAGGTGAACAACATGCTCGCGGGCTCGAAAAAAGCCTTCGCGCAAAAACTGGAAATGGCCCGTGCAGTGAAAAAGCACGGCTACCCGATGGTGCTGAACTTCGTCACCCATCGGCACAATATCGACCGGATCGACAGGATCATCGAGCTGTGTCTGGCGCTGGAAGCCGACTTCGTGGAGCTGGCAACCTGTCAGTTCTATGGCTGGGCGCACCTGAACCGTGTGGGTCTGCTGCCCACCAAGGATCAACTGGTACGGGCAGAAGCCGTCACCAACCAGTACCGGGAAAAGCTGGCGACCGAAAAACATCCCTGCAAGCTGATCTTCGTCACGCCGGACTACTACGAAGAACGCCCCAAGGCCTGCATGAACGGTTGGGGCAAGCTGTTTCTGACCGTGACCCCGGACGGCACTGCGCTGCCCTGCCATGGCGCGCGTCAGTTACCGGTCGAGTTTCCCAATGTGCGCGACCACAGCATGCAGCACATCTGGTACGACTCGTTTGGCTTCAATCGCTTTCGTGGTTACGAGTGGATGCCCGAACCTTGTCGCTCCTGCGACGAGAAGGAAAAAGACTTCGGCGGCTGCCGTTGCCAGGCCTTCATGCTGACGGGCGATGCCGCCAATGCCGATCCGGTGTGCAGTAAATCCCCGCATCACGGAATGATCACCCAGGCCCGTGACGAAGCTGAAACAGCGACCCAAACCATCGAAGAACTGGCCTTTCGCAATGAACGAAACTCACGCCTCATCGCCAAGTCCTGATCTGTTCAGCGCCGCTCAGGCCGTTGCTGCCGGTGTCGACTATGCCGAACTGGCCGCAAGCCTGGTCGGCCTGTTCTGGAGCGAGTTTCGCCCGCAGGATGCGGCCAGCCGGATCTGGCATTGGTCCGAAGGCCATGCCCGCTGCCTGACGCCCGAAGGTTTCAGCGTTCGCAGCCGGGTGTACGAATACGGCGGTGGAGCCTTCTGCATTGCCGACGATGCCGTGGTCTTCGTCAATGAACGCGACCAGCAGCTCTATCGACAGGCACTGGACGCTGGCGCGCCCTTTCAGCTTACACATGGCGAGCGACGTTATGGCGCGGTGCATTTCGCTGACGGGCAGATTCTGGCGGTAGAGGAAGATCGCGCCACTCATCGTCTGGTGGCAATTGATCTGGTTGACGGCCAGCGTCATCTGCTGGCCGAAGGTGCGGACTTCTATTCGTCGCCTGTCCTCAGTCCCGACAAGCAACGATTGGCCTGGATTGAATGGCAACGCCCGCACCAGCCCTGGACCCGAACCCGGTTGATGTGTGCCGAGCGGCTGAGCGATGGCGGCTGGTCCAGGGAACGTTGCGTGGCAGGCGACGGCTCCGAGGACGAATCACTGCAACAACCGCGCTTCGATGCCCAAGGGCGGCTGTGCTGCCTGACGGATCGTGATGGCTTCTGGCAGCCCTGGGGTGAGACACCTTCAGGTTTTGCGCCCTTCCCCGCCGCGGCTGCCGATCACTCACCGGCCCCCTGGCAATTGGGCGGCTGCACCTGGTTGCCGGTGGACAGCGGCTACCTCGCCAGTTGGTCGCAAGACGGCTTTGGCGTATTGGGTTTGCGCCATCAGGATGGCTCGGTCGAAGACTTCAGCGGCGATTACACCCGGTTCCGCAGTCTGGCCATTGATGAGCAGTTCATCTATTGCATCGCAGCGTCAGCCACCAGCCCGTCGGCAGTGCTGGCCATTTCCCGCAAGGACCGCAGCACACAGGTATTGGCGGGCGGTGTCGCGCCCTTGCCACCCGAGCGCATCAGTCGCCCGCAATCCTTGCGTTACGCCAGTGGCGGGGCCGAGGCGTATGGCTATTTTTACCCGGCCATGGACGACACCGAAAAACCGCCGCTGCTGGTGTTTATCCATGGCGGTCCTACCTCGGCCTGCTACCCGGTGCTGGACCCACGCATCCAGTACTGGACCCAACGCGGTTTCGCCGTCGCCGACCTCAACTATCGCGGCAGCACGGGCTATGGCCGCGACTATCGACAAAGCCTGCATCTGAACTGGGGTGTTGCGGATGTAGAAGACGCCTGTGCGGTCGTGGAGCACTTGGCGCAACGAGGTTTGATCGACAAGGATCGGGCGTTCATTCGTGGAGGGAGTTCAGGCGGTTATACGACACTCTGCGCTCTGGCCTTCCACAAGGTCTTCCGCGCCGGAGCAAGCCTTTATGGCGTCAGCGACCCCATCGCCCTAGGCAAGGCGACTCACAAGTTTGAAGGTGATTACCTGGACTGGCTGATCGGCGACCCGGTGAAAGATATCGAACGCTATCAGGCCAGAACGCCTGTGCTGCATGCGCAACGCATCAGCGTTCCGGTGATTTTCTTTCAGGGCGAGCTGGATGCCGTGGTAGTCCCCGAACAGACCCGCGCCATGCTCAAGGCCTTACAGGACAACGGCATCCCGGCCCATGCGCATTTCTACCCCGACGAACGCCATGGCTTTCGCAAGGCCGAAAACCTGGCCGATGCGCTGGAAGCCGAATGGCAGTTTTACCGGGATGCATTTCGCGAATGAGTTCACCGTAGGAGCGAATTCATTCGCGAAGGGATTCAAATCACTTACGACTGGCGATGATATAAACGGCATGCACGATGCCCGGGATATAGCCCAGCAGTGTCAGCAGGATATTCAGCCAGAAGGCACCCGCGAAGCCGACTTGCAGGAAAACGCCCAGTGGTGGCAGCAGGATAGCGAAGATGATACGAATGATGTCCATGGGCAAGCTCCTAGTGGATGACCTTTTGCAGGCCTGGTAGCTAATCGACCCTGAGCATCAGCAAGGGTTCCACGCGATCTGGCACACAGCCATTATTAAATCGCAGGAACAAAGAAAGCCCCGCCTAAGCGGGGCTTTCCAGACTGTTTCCCTGATATCCCTTTCGTCCCGCCATCCTGGCAGGTATCCCTTCGTGTCCCTGTTATGTCTTATTGCGCATCCTGCGCTACGTCCATGGATTTAGAGTAACTTTGGATCCATTCTGAGGGAAGAGGCAAAAAGCCAACACGTTGTGTAAGCAAATGCTTACAGACTGTTACCTTCAAAATTGTGAAGCATCCATCAGATACAACGACTCACTGCCCGCACGCACGCTGGCATCCAGAGAGTGGATACGCGGCAGCAGGCGGGCGAAGTAGAAACGCGCAGTACCCAGCTTGCTGGCATAGAACTCTTCCTGCCCTTCCTTGCCCAGCGCTGCCTTGGCCATCCTCGCCCACATGTAGGCGTAAGCGGTGTAGCCGAACAGGTGCAGGTACTCGACCGAGGCCGCACCGATTTCGTTGGGGTTGGAACGCGCGCGGTCCAGTACCCAGCGAGTGAGCTCATTTAGCATGTCCAGCGCAGCGCCCAGAGGCTTGGCGAACTCGGCCAGTGAGCTGTCGGATTCGCTGATGAAGGCCTGCACTTCGTCGGCGAACAACTGATAGAACGCACCGTTCGACCCGACAATCTTGCGACCCACCAGATCCAGCGCCTGGATGCCATTGGTGCCTTCGTAGATCTGGGTGATGCGCACATCACGTACCAGTTGCTCCTGGCCCCATTCGCGAATGTAGCCATGGCCACCGAACACCTGCTGGCCGTGAACCGTGGTTTCCAGGCCGATATCAGTCAGGAATGCCTTGGCGACCGGTGTCAGCAGTGCGACCAGATCATCGGCGCGCTGACGAGCGGCATCGTCTTCGCTGAACTTGGCGATATCCAGTTGCAGGGCCACATAGCTGGAGAAGGCCCGACCACCTTCGTTGAAGGCTTTCATCGTCAGCAGCATGCGACGCACGTCCGGGTGAACGATGATCGGGTCAGCCGCCTTGTCCTTGTTTTGCGCGCCGGTGGGCGCACGGCTTTGCAGGCGGTCGCGGGCATATTCCACGGCGTTCTGATAAGAGCGCACACCGGAAGCCAGCCCCTGAATGCCAACGCCCAGGCGCTCGTAGTTCATCATGGTGAACATGGCCGCCAGGCCTTTATTGGGCTCGCCGATCAGATAGCCGACGGCATCGTCGAAGTTCATCACACAGGTAGCAGAAGCCTGGATACCCATCTTGTGCTCAATGGAGCCGCAGCTGACGGTATTGCGCTCGCCCAGGCTGCCATCCGCGTTGACCATGAACTTGGGCACCAGGAACAGGGAAATACCTTTAGGTCCTGCAGGCGCATCCGGCAGCTTGGCCAGTACCAGATGGATGATGTTCTCGGTCAGGTCGTGCTCGCCGCCAGTAATGAACACCTTGCTGCCGGTGATCTTGTAGGAGTTGTCTGCCTGAGGAATGGCCTTGGTGCGGATGATGCCAAGGTCGGTGCCGGCATGGGCTTCGGTCAGGCACATGGAGCCACACCAGACGCCCGAGTACATGTTCGGCAGGTAAATCGCCTTGAGTTCTTCGCTCGCGTGGGTGTTGATCGAGACGCAGGCGCCGGTGGTCAGCATCGGGTACAGCCCGAACGCCAGGCTGCCAGAGTTGAGCATTTCCTCGACCTGGGCCGACACCACCTTGGGCATGCCCATGCCGCCAAAATCCGGGTTGCCGCCAACACCGACCCAGCCGCCTTCGGCATAGGTCCGGTAGGCTTCGGGGAAACCCGCAGGCGTGGTGACGACGGTATCGTTCCAGTGGCAACCCTCTTCATCGCCGTTGCGGCTGAGCGGAGCGATGGTTTTACTGCAGACCTTGCTTGCCTCTTCGAGGATCGCATCGACCGTCTCGGCATCGACAGTTTCGGCAAGCGCGGGCAGTTGAGCCCAGAGTGTGGAAACTTCGAATACTTCATTGAGGACGAAACGCATATCGCGCAACGGGGCTTTGTAGTCAGCCATGGCAAACCTCACAAGCAGGGAGCAAGAAAAACCTGAAAGAAGATACGGGCACGCTGTATGCCCGGATCAGGTGGCAATGATCGCGAGTCTAACCGAACAACGATTCAGAGACATAGGGTCAAGGTGTGACTATAAATTAAATTAAAGTCACAAACTTGTCTGACAGACGAAACGACACGGCGCAGCCTGCACCGCTCATCTAAATCAGCTTGTGGCGTCAGCGGTACGCACCGCGCCGCGCTTGTTCTGCTGACCGTGGGAAATGACACAGTTGCGGCCCGCGCCCTTGGCGGCGTACAGCGCCTGGTCGGCAGACTTGAGAACTTCTTCGGGCGTGCGGTGCTCGGGCTGACGCTCGGCAACTCCGATACTCACCGTTACCGAAACACTGTTGGACGCTGTCGCTCCCCGTTTTTGCCGACCTTGCTGGTCGTCCTTGGGGCGATTGTCCTTGTTGCGCAGCAGGATTTCGTAATTGGCGATGCTCTCGCGAATGGCTTCCAGATGAGGCAGGCATTCTTCCAGGGTCTTGCCAGCGAAAACGATGGCGAACTCTTCACCGCCATAGCGATAGGCCTTGCCGCCGCCATTGGTGATTTTCGACAGTTTGCTGGCCACCAGGCGCAGCACCTGATCGCCCACATCATGGCCGTGGGTGTCGTTGAATTTCTTGAAGTGATCGACGTCGCTCATGGCCAGCACATAATTGCGCCCGAGGCGCTGCATGCGCTCGTTGAGCGCCCGACGCCCAGGCAAACCGGTGAGCTCGTCGCGGAATGCCATCTGATAGGCCTCGTGAGCGACCGCCGCAGCAATCATCAGCATCACCTGGCTGCACATGATATTCAGGGTGAACGGCAGGATGAAGGTCTTGGGCAATGCCCAGAAGAGTCCCAGTAAACCGACGATCTGCGCCGCATGCAAAGGCCGTGGCTTTTCCAGGTATTGCCAGATCAACAGACCGAACGACCCCAGAAACATCGCATACGACAGCTGGATCAGACTCATCCACGAACCATGCAGCGCAGGCCAGCGGATATCCGCCAGCCAGGTCTGCACTGCGACGGGATAACTTTGCTCAAGCCCGAATGCCACACTGCACACGGCCAGCAGCACCGCAATGCGCGCCACCAGATCCTGGAACAGGTGCGTACGCTCTTCCCAGGCCGCGTAAAGCCCGAACATCAACGGCAACAGCAGACACACAAGATGAAAGATCACCGCCGCATCTTCGCGAACCTTGCCATTATCGCGGTAGTAATCAGTCTGAGTGTCGAGAAGAAAGTAGGCGACGTAGACGGTGATCATCAGAAACAGCTCACGCTGACGCCGGTACACACCGCAATACGCACCGCCCAGCAACAGCACCAATGTCGGCAGCACGTTGAACAGGGAGGTGAAGAAAACGTTCAGGTCCTTGACGTAGGCAGCCGCCAGCCCTGCAAACAACAACGCTGCAGAAGGGAGAAAATGACTCAATCGTGCAGCAGATGGACGCAACAAGGGGAATATCTCCTACTCGGCATCGGAGTGAATATCTGGAGTAATGGCATTGTGCCTTTCTCCAGTGAACAATGCATACAGCAGGATTGATAGCTGGCTACTTTTCTGTAACGGCAGGAGACCGAAAAGGTTTATTGATTGCTTGAGCAAGAAAGCGCTTTCTCACGCTTTTTCATCAACCTACGAAAAAGCCGCCTGACCCCGAAGGGCCAGACGGCTTTGAGCTACGACCGGACTTGTCAGTAAGCCAGGCCGAAGTCTTCCTCTTTCATGTCCATCAGGTTGCCAGCACCGGAAAGGATGGCGGCGACGTGAGTACGGGTACGCGGCAGGATGCGCTGGAAGTAGAAACGCGCAGTCTGCAACTTGGCGGTGTAGAAGGCTTGCTCGGATGTGCCGGCTGCCAGTTTCTCGGCCGCCAGACGCGCCATGTCGGCCCAGAAGTAAGCCAGGCAGGCATAACCGGAATACATCAGGTAATCCACCGAAGCGGCACCGACTTCTTCACGATCCTTCATGGCGGCCATGCCCACTTTCATGGTCAGCTCGCCCCATTCCTTGTTCAGCGCCGCCAGTGGCGTCACGAATTCCTGAACGCTTTCGCTGCCTTCGTTGGCCTGGCAGAACTTGTGGACGATCTTGGTGAAGCCCTTGAGCGCTTCGCCCTGAGTCATCAGGACCTTGCGGCCCAGCAGGTCCAGCGCCTGGATGCCGGTGGTGCCTTCGTACAGCATCGAGATACGGCTGTCGCGAACGTTCTGCTCCATGCCCCACTCGGCGATGAAACCGTGGCCACCGTAGATCTGAACGCCATGGTTGGCGGCTTCGAAGCCCACTTCGGTCATGAAGGCCTTGGCAATCGGCGTCATGAACGCCAGCAGTGCGTCGGCGGCTTTCTTCTGGTCTTCGTCTTCGCTGTACTTGACGATATCGACCTGCTTGGCGGTGAAGTACACCATAGCCCGCGTACCTTCGGCGAAAGCCTTCATGGTCAGCAGCATACGGCGCACGTCAGGGTGAACGATGATCGGGTCAGCGGCCTTGTCGGGCGCTTTCGGGCCGGTCAGCGAGCGCATCTGCAGACGGTCGCGAGCGTATTTCAGGCCACCCTGAAACGCGACTTCGGCGTGGGCCAGACCTTGCAATGCGGTCCCCAGACGAGCGGTATTCATGAAGGTGAACATGCAGTTCAGGCCCTTGTTCGGCGGACCGATCAGGAAGCCCTTGGCCGAATCGAAGTTCATCACGCAGGTGGCGTTGCCGTGGATGCCCATCTTGTGTTCGATGGAGCCGCAGGTCACAGCGTTGCGCTCACCGATGCTGCCGTCGGCGGCAGGGAGGAACTTGGGCACGATGAACAGCGAAATACCTTTGGTGCCCGCCGGAGCATCCGGCAGACGCGCCAGCACGATATGGACGATGTTGTCGGCCATGTCGTGTTCGCCAGCGGAAATGAAAATCTTGGTGCCGGTGACGTTGTAGGAACCATCGGCCTGAGGCTCGGCCTTGGTGCGCAGCATGCCAAGGTCGGTACCGCAGTGAGGCTCGGTCAGGCACATGGTGCCGGTCCATTCGCCGGACACCAGCTTGGTCATGTAAGCCTCTTGCTGCTCAGGCGTACCGTGCTCGGAAATGGTGTTCATCGCGCCGTGCGAAAGGCCCGGGTACATGCCCCATGACCAGTTGGCCTCGCCAACCATCTCGCTGACGGCCAGGCCCAGAGACTCGGGCAGACCCTGACCGCCGTGATCGACGTCATGAGCCAGGCTCGGCCAGCCGCCTTCGACGAATTGCTTGTATGCCTGTTTGAAGCCGGTCGGCGTCTTAACGCCCGACTCGCTCCAGGTGCAACCTTCGGTGTCGCCGACACGGTTCAGGGGAGCCAGTACCTGTTCGCAGAACTTGGCACCTTCCTCAAGAATGGCATCGACCATGTCTGGCGTTGCGTCCTGGCATGCCGGCAGACTCTGATAGTGCGCCTCATAACCGAGCAGCTCATCACGAACGAAACGAATATCACGCAAGGGGGCCTTGTATTCAGGCATAGCGATAAACCTCTGCTGATGAATCCTGGAACGAATGACCGGGCGGTCGCCGGGAGCATACTCCCAGGCACCAGACAATCTCGTATGCCTTACGGTCAAACAGGTGTTTGAAACATACGTTTACGCCTAAATCTTGTCAATAGCGCTTCACACACCGTTTGTCATCAATACGCTACCGGCCGCGCACGCAAAGGCATACAGCGTCGAGAAAACGATACTGTGAGTCTAGGTGAGGGAAAAGAGGTTGCGCAGGCGATACAGGCTGCTGATAGGGGGAAATTCAGAAAATGACGCCGTGCACGGAAGGCACGGCGCTGGGGATCATGCGTAAGTGTCGATCAGTGTACCCAGCGCTTCATCGCTGGCTTTCTGAGCTGCCAGACCCGCCTGGATCTGTTCTTTGCCAGCGGCCAGCTCAACGATGTTGGCGGGCAGGTCGGAACGCTGGCTACGGTCGACAGAGCGCAGGTTTTCGAGCTGGAAATCCGAAGACTGGCTTCTGCCGGAAACTTCGATGTTGGTGCTGGCGATCTGGGTGGCCGCCTGATCGACACGCTCCTGCCCAACCTGAATCGCGCTCAGGCCTGGATAGAGAGTATTGTTCATGGTGATTTGCATAAGCCGGTCCTCAGTTCAAATAGCGAACAAGTGCTATTGAACCAGTAAATGCAGCGGAATACTCGACAAAAAGACTAATGGCACATAGCCGGATAATAGGTTATGCCTTGAACCGGGCAAAAGCGCCTTGTGTATCAGCGACATAGTGAATGTGTTTCAAAATCAGTCGAGCAGCTCCAGATGCAGGTGTTCCGCAACGGCTTCGGCACTCGCCTTCTTGAGGCGCGGCACACGCCCGATACAGGGTGCTGGCAGACGCTCGGACAGGGTGGCAAGGTTTTCTTCCAGCCGCGAGGTCTTGGGCTCGATGATATTGGCGACCCAGCCCGCCAGTTGCAGCCCGTCCTGGGCGATGGCTTCGGCAGTCAGGAGTGCATGGTTGATACAGCCCAGGCGCACACCCACCACCAGAATGACCGGCAGCCCCAGCCCCATGGCCAGATCGGAAAGGTTGCTCTGGTCCGCCAGCGGTACGCGCCAGCCGCCCGCACCTTCGATCAGGGTGAAATCCGCGTTTCGCTCCAGCAGGCGGCGCATGGGTTGCAGCAAGGCATTGACCGTCAGCGACACACCGGCCTCCCGGGCGGCCAGATGCGGCGCGATGGCGGGCTCGAAGGTAAAGGGATTGACGTCGTCGTAGCCAAGCTCCAGCGAACATTCGGCCAGCAAAGCCAGGGCATCGGCATTGCGCAGCCCTTGGGGAGTGATGACGCTACCGGAAGCGACAGGCTTGCCCGCCGCCGTGCTCAGCCCGGCCAGTCGGGCCGCATGCAGCAGGCCAGCGGCGACAGTGGTCTTCCCCGCGTCCGTATCGGTTCCAGTGATGAAATACGCAGCACTCATCTCGGCATCCTTCCCTTGTCTCGCAAGCCCATCAGTTTTTTTCCAGCACCCCATAGACCACTTGATAAGTCGCGGGCAGCCCTGGCTCCTGACGGAACCTTTCGTACGCCTCGACCAAACCACGAATCCGCGCCCTCCCCGTCAAGCCACCGGGACGTCCGGGATTGAGATTATGCGCGCCCAATGCTTTCAGTTCATGGGTCAGGCTGCGCACATCCGGGTAATACAACACGTGAGGCCGAACCTCAAGACTGCGCACCCTCAAGCCACTGGCCGCGCACAACTGACGATAGTCATCCTGCTCGCGAAAGCGATTGACGTGTACCAGGCCATCGACGCTCTGCCAGCTTTCCCGCAACTCCTGAAGTGTGCCGACGCACAGACTGGAAAACGCGAATACACCGCTCGGCTGCAAGACACGACTGGCTTCACCGAGCACGGCAGCAAAGTCTGCACACCATTGCACCGCGAGGCTGGAGAACACCAGTTCGCAACGGTGCGCCTGCAACGGCAGGCGCTCGGCATCGCCTGCCACAAAGTGACAGGCGCCGCCCAAGGGACGGGCATGACGCAACATGCCTTGGGCGATATCCAGTGCAACACCTTCGCTTTGCGGGAAGGCCTGTCCCAGCACCCGGCTGAAATAACCCGTGCCGCACCCCAGATCCAGCCAGCGCGAAGGGCTCAGTGTTTCAGGCAAACGGGCGAACAGCTCATGACCGACTGCGCGCTGCAAATCAGCCACGCTGTCGTAACTGCCGGCAGCCCGGGAAAACGATTCGGCCACCTGACGCTTGTCAGGCAGGCCGCCCGGTAATTTCACGTGAGAAAGATCAGTCATCGTCCGACTCATGCAAGAAGGCCTGGATCGCCGCCGCCACGCCGTGAGGGTTTTCCAGAATGAAGGCATGGCTGGCCTGTTCAATCAGACCCACCTCAATATCCGGCAGCAACGCCAGCAGATCACCCGCAGCCTCGGCTGGCACGAACGCATCGTGCCCCGCAAACAGATGCAGTTGCGGCCCGCGATAGGTCTGCAAGGCACTGCGGGTATCGAGCTGCCCGAGGACTTTCAGGCCATCGACCAGCGTAGTCGTCGACGTCTGTGGCGCTCCGGCCTTGAGCAGCCGTGACAAGCCACGCGGGTCTTCAGCGCCTTGGGTACACAACAGGCTGAAACGCTTCAAAGTCGCTTCGGCGTCAGCCGAGCAACCAGCCAGAAAAGCCGAGAACTCGCCCTCCGCCATCGCATTGGGCCACGCGCCACGGGTCACGAAACTGGCATTGCTGGCCAGGGTCAGCAGGCCGCAGCAATCGTCGCCGCGTCGTGCCGCCAGCTCCGCAGCCAGCATGCCACCCAGCGACCAGCCGCCCAGCCAGACACCGGTCGGGATGTTGGCGTCCAGTTCGTCGAGCCATTCCTGAACGTCGCTGCTGTCGAGTTCCGGCAAGGGCTCGATCTCGACCCGCAAATGCTCGTCCAGCCCGCGCAAGGCGGCCGCCAGCGGCTCAAGTGGCGAGACCCCAAGGCCCCAACCGGGTAGCAGGATCAAACGATCACGCATGCTCGGACTCCATCGATTCACTTGCGCCCAGCAGCGGGTAACACTGCTCCAGTGCATTCAACAATAGCTGCACTTGCTCGGCACTGTGCGCGGCAGACAACGTCACCCGCAAACGGGCGCTGCCAGCGGGCACGGTCGGGGGGCGAATCGCCGTCACCAGCAAGCCCCGCTCGCGCAGCATCTGCGACAGGCGCAAGGCGCGCCCCGCATCGCCGATCATGATCGGCTGGATCGGTGTGAAGCTGTCCATCAGTTGCAGACCGATCTGCTCGGCGCCACGTCGAAACTGCTGGATCAAGCGCCCCAGATGCTCGCGACGCCAATGTTCGGTGCGCAGCAGTTCCAGGCTCTTGAGCGTGGCGCAGGCCAGCGCGGGCGGCTGGCTGGTTGTATAAATGTAGGGCCGGGCGAACTGGATCAGGGTTTCGATCAACTCCTCGCTGCCCGCCACAAAAGCACCCGAAGTGCCGAATGACTTACCCAGCGTGCCGACCAGCACAGGCACATCTTCCATGCTCAAGCCAAAGTGCTCGACGATACCCGCACCGTTGGCACCCAGCGGTCCGAAGCCATGGGCGTCGTCCACCATCAGCCAGGCGCCTCTGGCTTTTGCGGCTTGCGCCAGTGCAGGCAGGTCGGCGATATCGCCATCCATGCTGAACACGCCATCAGTCACCACCAGCGTATCGCCGATGGCTTTTTCCAGCCGGACACTCAGGCTGGCCACATCGTTATGCAGGTAGCGGGAAAAGCGCGCACCGCTGAGCAGGCCGGCATCCAGCAATGACGCATGATTGAGCCGGTCTTCCAGCACCGTATCGCCCTGCCCCACCAGCGCCGTGACGGCACCGAGGTTGGCCATATAGCCATTGGAAAACAACAACGCTCGCGGGCGGCCGGTGAGTTCGGCCAAGGCTTCTTCCAGTTCGTGATGCGGGCCGCTGTGGCCGATCACCAGATGCGAAGCGCCGCCACCCACGCCCCAACGTTCTGCGCCTGTCTGCCAGGCGGCGATCACTTCGGGATGATTGGCCAGCCCCATGTAATCGTTGTTGCAGAACGCCACAAGCGGCTGGCCATCCACCGTTACCTGCGGACCTTGCGGACTTTGCAGCAGCGGGCGCTGGCGATAGAGATGTTCAGCGCGACGGGCTTCAAGGCGCGTGCGGAGATCGAAAGACATGCAAGCCCCGGTCTTCGGAAAAGATGATTCAAACCGGGCCGCTCGCAGGCGACCCGGTCACGAGGATCAGGCAGACGCCGCGTCGTAGAACATGGCGCTGCTCTTCTGCTCGACCAGCGCCTGCTCGATGGCGGCCTGATGCACTTCATCGGCGTGCTCTTCACGGGCTTCGGGCTTGATACCCAGACGCGAGAACAACAGCATGTCCTTGTCAGCCTGCGGGTTGGCGGTGGTGAGCAACTTATCGCCATAGAAGATCGAGTTGGCACCGGCGAAGAACGCCAGGGCCTGCATCTGCTCGTTCATCGCCTCACGACCGGCCGACAGACGCACATGGGATTGCGGCATCAGAATACGGGCCACGGCCAGCATGCGGATGAAGTCGAACGGGTCGACGTCTTCGGCGTTCTCCAGCGGCGTACCGGCGACCTTCACCAGCATGTTGATCGGCACCGACTCCGGGTGCTCAGGCAGGTTTGCCAGCTGGATCAACAGGCCAGCGCGATCGTCCAGCGACTCGCCCATGCCCAGAATCCCGCCGGAACAGATCTTCATCCCTGCATCGCGCACATACGCCAGCGTCTGCAGACGCTCGCTGTAGGTGCGGGTGGTGATGATGCTGCCGTAGAACTCCGGCGAGGTGTCCAGGTTGTGGTTGTAGTAATCCAGACCGGCCTGGGCCAGCGCCTCGGTCTGATCCTGATCCAGACGCCCCAGGGTCATGCAGGTTTCCAGGCCCATGGCTTTGACGCCTTTGACCATTTCCAGCACGTAAGGCATGTCCTTGGCCGATGGGTGCTTCCAGGCTGCGCCCATGCAAAAACGGGTCGAACCGATGGCCTTGGCGCGAGCGGCCTCTTCCAGAACCTTCTGCACTTCCAGCAGCTTTTCCTTCTCAAGACCGGTGTTGTAGTGACCGGACTGCGGGCAGTACTTGCAGTCTTCAGGGCAGGCACCGGTCTTGATCGACAGCAGAGTGGAAACCTGAACGCGGTTGGCATCGAAGTGAGCGCGGTGCACGGTCTGCGCCTGAAACAGCAGGTCATTGAATGGCTGTACGAACAGCGCCTTGACCTCGGCTAAAGTCCAGTCGTGACGCAGAGTGGCGGTGGTGCTGGCGCTCATCGGGCGGCTCCTTGGTTTTATTCAGGCAGTGCGCCCAGGCGAGGAAAGCCCACAAGCGCTACACGGATGTTCGGCATATTTAAGGAAGAGCCATGCACTGTCAACCCAATCACAACCACGAGGTTTACATCTGGTTAAAAAGTAAACATATCTGTTTATTATGCGATGAATTCAGCGATGCGCCTTTTCCCGTTTGTGTGGCCTGCGAAACCGAGTTGCCCTGGCTTGGGGATCAGTGCCTGCAATGCGCCCTGCCGCTTCCGGTCTCCGGCATGAATTGCGGGCAATGCCTCAAACGACCACCGGCATTCACGGAAGTCATCGCGCCCTGGCTGTACGATTTTCCGGTGGACAGCCTGATTACGCGCTTCAAACACCAGAGCCGCTGGCCCATGGGGCGCTTGCTGGCGGAGCTGGCCGGGCAGTTTCTGCAGCACCGCTTTGACGAAGGCCTGGCCCGACCCGATTGCCTGTTGCCCGTTCCACTGGCCACCCGGCGTCTGCGCCAGCGTGGCTACAACCAGGCAGGCATGCTGGCCGGCTGGCTGGGCAAAGCCCTGAATCTGCCCGTGGATGAACACCGGTTACTGAGGACGCGTGAGACAACAGCCCAGCAAGGACTGGATGCCAAAACCCGCAAACGCAACCTCAACGGCGCCTTCAAGGTAGTCGATGAGGCCTGGATGCAAGGCAAACATCTGGCCTTGGTCGATGATGTACTGACCACAGGCTCCACAGCCGATGTGATTGCCCGCACCTTGCTCAGGAGCGGTGCCCGGCGGGTGGATGTCTATTGCCTGGCCAGAACGCCCAGGCCGGAGGGCTGATCTGCTTCTGGACGCCGACTTGTCTTACACTCGCCTTTCCCATCCGCCACTCAATCCGTCGCCATGCCCTTACCGACTCTGCTGACGCAACACATGGTCCGTCGCCCACAGCGTATCGAGTTGCTGCAACACATCGCCGAGCAAGGCTCCATCACACGGGCCGCCAAAAGCGCAGGCCTGAGTTACAAGGCGACCTGGGATGCCATCGATGAGCTGAACAATCTGGCGCAAAAGCCTCTGGTGGAGCGCAGTGTCGGCGGGCGTGGTGGCGGCGGTGCGAAACTGTCTGCCGAAGGTGAGCGTGTGCTGCGTCTTTATCAGCGATTGCAGGCACTGCAAGCCCAGGTGCTGGAGGCCACCGAAGAAAGCACGGACCTGGACCTGCTCAGTCGCCTGACCCTGCGCACCAGCGCCCGCAACCAGTTACTGGGCCGCATCGTGAGCATCACGCGACATGGGCACAACGACCATATTCGTCTGCAAATGGCCGACGAGGTGTTCATCGAGGCGCAGATTACCCATGACAGCACCCAGCGTCTGGACCTGCACATCGGCACGGATGTGGTCGCTCTTATCAAGGCGGGCTGGCTTGAGTTGTATCCCCACGGACACAAAGAAACAAATGGAAACAATTGCCTGTTCGGGCTGATAGACAGCATTCTCGACGCCAAAGACGGCCCTTCTGAAGTCCGCATCAGTTTGCCCGGAGGCCAGACGCTGTGCGCCTTGACGCCTTCTGCACAGCTTCAGGCCTTGCACTTGGGAACGGGCAGTCGGGTGCAGGTCAGGTTCGCGCCATCTCAGGTCTTGCTGGGTACACCTTTGTAAGCGCCTGTGTCGTCATCCCGGCGACACAATTTCGTCATATGCGGCAATTATCGTGGCTGCCACCTCTGTGGGAGCCGTGATGATGAAACTATTAGAAGAAAATCAATCAACCGACCTCGAAAAGATGGTCGGCCTCACTCGCCGTGGATTCATCGGCGCAGGTGCTCTGTGCGGTGCCGCAATGTTTCTGGGCGGCAACCTGCTGACCCGTAGCGCACTGGCCACCAGCGTCAGCGCTGCCTCGGGCAAGCTGCTGGGCTTTGACAGCATTCCAGCCGCCACCGCCGACACCATCAGCCTGCCGCCAGGCTACAAATCTTCGGTTCTCATCAGTTGGGGCCAGCCCTTGCAGGCAGGCGGCCCGGCCTTCGACCCGAGCGGCAAAGGCACTGCCAAGGCGCAGGAAGTGCAGTTCGGCGACAACAACGACGGCATGAGCCTGTTCCCGATGCCCGGCCATAAAGACCGTGCACTGATGGCCATCAACAACGAATACACCAACTACCGCTACCTCTTCGATCACGGCAAGGAGCCGCAATCGGCCGAAGAAGTGCAGAAGGCACTGGCTGCTGAAGGCGTATCGGTGATTGAAGTCCAGCAGAAGAACGGCCAGTGGCAGTTCGTGCAGGACTCCAGGTACAACCGCCGCATTCATGGCAACACGCCCATCGACCTGAGCGGCCCGGCTGCCGGTCATGAATGGCTCAAGACCGACGCCGACAAGGCGGGCAAGCATGCCTTGGGCACGTTCCAGAACTGCGCCAACGGCAAGACGCCGTGGGGCACTTACCTGACCTGCGAAGAAAACTTCACCGACTGTTTCGGTAGCAGCAATCCAGAACAGAAATTCGATGCAGGCCTCAAGCGCTATGGCGTCGTGGCTGCCAGCAAGGACATCAACTGGCATCAACACGACCCACGCTTCGACGTGGCCAAGAACCCCAACGAGGTCAACCGTCATGGCTGGGTGGTCGAGATCGACCCGTTCGACCCGAAATCCACGCCGATCAAACGCACTGCGCTGGGCCGCTTCAAGCATGAAAACGCCGCCCTGACCGAAACCAAGGGCGGTCGTGTCGTGGTGTACATGGGCGACGACGAGCGTGGCGAGTTCATCTACAAGTTCATCAGCCGCGACAAGATCGACCATCAGGATCACAAGGCCAACCGCAACCTGCTGGACCACGGCACGCTGTATGTCGCGCAGTTCGATGGCGGCGACAACAACCCGAATCGTCCGAAAGGCAAAGGCCAGTGGATCGAGTTGACCCACGGCAAGAACGGCCTGGATGCCGCTGCCGGTTTCAACAACCAGGCTGAAGTGCTGATTCATGCACGTCTGGCCGCCAGCGTGGTAAAAGCCACACGCATGGACCGCCCGGAATGGATCGTGGTCAGCCCCAAGGATGGCCAGGTTTATTGCACTCTCACCAACAACGCCAAGCGCGGCGATGACGGCCAGCCGGTCGGCGGGCCGAACCCGAGGGCCAAGAACCAGTACGGGCAGATCCTGCGCTGGAAAGAAGCCGAAGATAACGCCTCGGCCATGGAGTTCGAGTGGGACCTGTTCGTGGTTGCGGGCAACCCGGTGGTGCATGCCGGCAAGCCACAAGGCGGGTCGAGCAACGTCAATGCCCAGAACATGTTCAACAGCCCGGACGGCCTGAGCTTCGACGAGGCCGGTCGCCTGTGGATACAGACCGATGGCGACTCCAGCAACAAGGGCGACTTCGCTGGCATGGGCAATAACCAGATGCTCTGCGCCGACCCGCACAGCGGCGAGATCCGTCGTTTTCTGGTCGGGCCGATTGGTTGCGAAGTGACCGGCATCAGCTTCGCGCCGGACTACAAGACGATGTTCGTCGGCATCCAGCACCCGGGCGAAAACGGCGGCTCCACCTTCCCCGAGCACCAGCCCAACGGCAAGCCCCGCTCTTCGGTGATGGTGATTACCCGTGAAGATGGCGGCATTATCGGCGCCTGATTCCAGCCGAATTTATTCGCGAGAAGCTCCATTCGCGAATAAATTCGCTCCTACGGCAAAACTGCGAGCACTCTGCGTTACCATCAGCAGTCCAACGCGGCGACTTGCTGCGCGCAGGAGTCAGCATGGCCCACCCGTTTGCAACACTCACCCCCGATCTCGTTCTCGACGCCGTAGAAAGCATCGGCTTTCTCAGTGATGCCCGTGTCCTGGCCCTCAACAGTTACGAGAACCGGGTCTATCAAGTCGGTATCGAAGACGAACAGCCCTTGATCGCCAAGTTCTATCGTCCGCAACGGTGGAGCAACGAAGCGATTCTTGAAGAACACAGCTTCACCTTCGAACTGGCAGAAGTCGAAGTGCCAGTCGTAGCCCCTCTGGTGCATGACGGTAAAACCCTGTTCGAGCACGGTGACTTCCGCTTCACGCTGTTCCCGCGCCGTGGCGGACGTGCGCCGGAGCCGGGCAACCTCGATCAGCTCTATCGACTGGGCCAGTTGCTGGGGCGCATCCATGCAGTGGGCGCAACCCGGCCGTTCGAGCATCGCGAAGCCCTGGCCGTGAAAAACTTCGGCCATGATTCCCTCGACTACCTGCTGAGCAACGATTGCATTCCGCGCAGCCTGCTCCCGGCCTACGAGTCCGTCGCCCGGGACCTGCTCAAGCGTGTCGAGGATGTCTACGCCGCAACACCCCACAGCAATATCCGCATCCATGGCGACTGCCATCCCGGCAACATGATGTGCCGCGACGAAATGTTCCACATTGTCGATCTGGACGACTGCCGAATGGGACCCGCCGTACAAGATATCTGGATGATGCTGGCAGGTGATCGCCAGGAATGTCTGGGACAATTGTCGGAACTGATGGACGGCTACAACGAGTTTCACGACTTCGATCCCGCCGAACTGGCGCTCATCGAGCCGTTGCGCGCCCTGCGCCTGATGCATTACAGCGCCTGGCTGGCGCGACGCTGGGACGATCCGGCCTTCCCGCGCAGCTTTCCGTGGTTCGGCACCGAACGCTATTGGGGCGACCATATCCTGGCCCTGCGTGAACAGTTGTCAGCCCTTAACGAAGAACCTCTGAAACTGTTCTGAAACCTGTTGTTGAGTACAAGGACGCTACATGCAAGCTGCCAACCCACGCCGTGGATACATTCTTGGCCTGAGTGCTTACATCATCTGGGGCCTGTTCCCGATGTATTTCAAACTCCTGGCCGCGGTTCCTGCCCTTGAGATCATCATTCACCGGGCGATCTGGTCGGCGCTGTTCGGCTCCCTGCTGCTCCTGTTCTGGAAACATCCCGGCTGGTGGCGCGAGCTGCGGGAAAACCCGCAACGGCTGGCGGTACTGGCACTCAGCGGCAGCCTGATTGCCTGCAACTGGATGGTTTACGTATGGGCCGTGAACAACGGGCGCATGGTCGAGGCCAGCCTGGGTTACTACATCAACCCGCTGGTCAATGTGCTGCTCGGGATGTTGCTGCTGGGCGAGCGCCTGCGACGTCTGCAATGGCTGGCGGTACTGCTGGCTGCCGCCGGAGTGGCCCAGCAGGTCTGGCAGGTTGGCAATCTGCCGTGGGTGTCGCTGCTGTTGCCTCTGACATTCGGTTTCTACGGCCTGATCCGCAAGAAAGCTCCGGTAGCCGCACTGCCCGGTCTGGTGGTGGAAACCTGGATGCTGGTCCCTCTGGCCATGGCCTGGTTGCTGCTCAACCCGATGGCCCAGACCGCACAGCCTGAATTCTGGACCACCAGCCAGGCACTGTGGCTGGCAGCGGCAGGTCCGGTGACGCTGGTGCCTCTGGTCTGCTTCAATGCCGCCGCCCGCCACTTGCCCTACACCACACTGGGCTTTCTGCAATACATAGCGCCGACCCTGGTTCTGTCACTTGCAGTGTTGTTGTATGGCGAGCACCTGAACATCAGCACCATCATCACCTTCGTCTGCATCTGGGCAGGACTGGCGATCTACAGCGTCGATGCCTGGCTGAGCCTGCGCCGCCGCACCTGATCAAAAAACATACAACCCTTTGCACGCCACGTTCTACATGGCCTGCAAAGGGTTCTCCAACGGTTATCCACAGGCAGGTTCACCTTATTTGTGCACAAGCCATTGAAACTGTTGAATTTTTGATCAATCCCTGCAAAGCCTTGCCTCTCAAGGCGCACAAGGCAATCTCCCCAGGTTATCCACAGGCGGGTGCACGGTTAATCTGGATAACCTGCAGTAGTGCGGTAGCAGCTACTCAAATATCCGTCTTCAACACCAACTCCACCATCAGATCATCCGCCAGGGTTTCCAGCCGGGCCTGCAGATCGTCCAGTGAAAGCGTGAGAGGCACGCCCAGTACGGCATCGGCATGGAACAGCAGTTCGCTGCTCATGGGTGCCGGGGAGATGTCGGTGATCAGGCTTTCGACGTTGACGCCCTGTCCGGTCAGCAAGCGGGTGATATCGCGCACGATGCCGGGCCGGTCATTGCCCACCAGTTGCATGCTGATGGTTTTCCAGGAGCCGAGGGCTTCGGCGGTGCTTTCGGCCAGTTGCACATGAATGCCGTGGACCGTCAGCACTCGCAAGGCCTGGATCAGTTCATCGTGGCTTTCGGCAGGGACACCGACCCGCAGGATACCGGCGAACTGTCCGGCCATCCGGGACATGCGGCTCTCCAGCCAATTGCCGCCATGATCAGCGATGCATTGGGCGATACGTCGACCTGGCCCGGTTTGTCGGGTGCAACCACAGTGACTACGAGATGATTCACAGGTGACTTCCTCTGCGTTCAAAAAGGTGCCGTCAGACCCCGGCGGATGTCGCGAAAGTATAGGCAAGGTTCACGCAGGCACCCTAAAGCACAGAACGTGTACCATTTTGATAATTATCTGGAACAATCGACGTCATTTTTGAGAACATCCGGCTCGGCAGCGTGACTGGTCGTGAAACTTCAGTCGTTTGGTGACATATTCATCCCCCATCGCTGCTGCTCATGTAGTATTCCGCGGCGCGCACTACATAACACCGAAACCAATAACAGAGCGCTCCTTGAGTGAGCTCGACCTGCTGAGCAGAGTGAGGCAAGTGCAATGACTGAGTACGTTCAAGTCGGTGACCTGCAGGTCGCCAAAGTCCTGTTCGACTTCGTGCAGAACGAAGCCACCCCGGGAACCGGCATCGATGCCGCAGTGTTCTGGGCCGGGGCTGACAAACTGATCCATGAGCTTGCGCCAAAGAACAGAGCCCTGCTCGCCAGACGTGATGACTTGCAGGCAAGAATCGATGCCTGGCACCAGTCCAATGCCGGACAGGCCCACGACGCCTCGGCTTACAAAGCTTTCCTTCAGGAAATCGGTTATCTGCTGCCAGAAGCGGCAGACTTCCAGATCACGACGCAAAACGTCGACGAAGAAATCGCCACCATGGCAGGCCCGCAACTGGTCGTGCCGGTCATGAACGCCCGCTTCGCCCTCAATGCCTCCAATGCACGCTGGGGTTCGCTGTATGACGCGCTCTATGGCACCGATGCCATCAGCGAAGAAGGCGGTGCCGAAAAGGGCAAGGGCTACAACAAGGTCCGCGGCGACAAGGTGATTGCCTTCGCCCGCGCCTTCCTGGACGAAGCCGCGCCACTGGCGGCCGGTTCGCACGTCGACTCGACGGCCTATAAGCTGATCGATGGCAAACTGGTCATCAGCCTCAAGGGCGGCAGCAATACCGGCCTCAAGGATGACGCACAACTGATCGGTTTCCAGGGTGATCCTTCTGCACCGCTGGCCATTCTGCTCAAGCACAATGGCCTGCACTTCGAGATCCAGATCGATGCTTACAGCCCGGTCGGCCTGACGGACCCGGCAGGTGTGAAAGACATCCTCATGGAAGCCGCGCTGACCACCATCATGGACTGCGAAGACTCCATCGCCGCAGTCGATGCCGACGACAAGGTCGTGGTGTACCGCAACTGGCTGGGCCTGATGAAAGGCGATCTGGCCGAAGAAGTCTCCAAGGGCGGCGAAACCTTTACCCGCACCATGAACCCCGACCGCGTCTACACCACGCCCGAAGGCAATGAAGTCACGCTGCATGGCCGCTCGTTGCTGTTCATCCGCAACGTGGGTCACCTGATGACCATCGATGCGATTCTGGACAAACAGGGCAACGAAGTGCCGGAAGGCATTCTGGATGGCCTGCTGACCAGCCTTGCTGCGATCCACAACCTCAAGGGCAATACGTCGCGCAGCAACAGCCGCAGCGGCTCGGTGTACATCGTCAAACCCAAGATGCATGGCCCGGAAGAAGCCGCATTCACCAATGAACTGTTCGGTAGCGTAGAGCAGGTGCTGGGCTTGCCGCGCAACACACTGAAAGTCGGGATCATGGACGAAGAGCGCCGCACCACGGTCAACCTCAAGGCCTGTATCCAGGCGGCGAGCGAGCGTGTGGTGTTCATCAACACCGGTTTCCTGGACCGCACCGGCGACGAGATCCATACCTCCATGGAAGCGGGCCCTGTGGTGCGCAAGGCGCAGATGAAGGCCGAGAAGTGGATCGGTGCCTACGAGAACTCCAACGTCGATATCGGCCTCAAGTGCGGCCTGCAAGGCCGGGCTCAGATCGGCAAGGGCATGTGGGCCATGCCGGACCTGATGGCCGCGATGCTGGAGCAGAAAATCGCCCATCCGCTGGCAGGTGCCAATACCGCGTGGGTGCCCTCGCCTACCGCTGCCGCCCTGCACGCCTTGCACTATCACAAGGTCGACGTGTTCGCGCGTCAGGCCGAACTGGCGCAACGAGTGCCCGCTTCGGTGGACGACATCCTCACCATCCCGCTGGCCCCACAGGTCAACTGGACGCCTGAAGAAATTCGGAACGAGCTGGACAACAATGCCCAGGGCATTCTTGGCTACGTCGTACGCTGGATCGATCAGGGCGTGGGTTGTTCGAAAGTGCCTGACATCAATGACATCGGCCTGATGGAAGACCGTGCCACGCTGCGCATCTCCAGCCAGCACATGGCCAACTGGCTGCGCCATGGCGTGGTCACCGAAGCGCAGGTGCTGGAAAGTCTCAAGCGCATGGCACCGGTGGTGGATCGTCAGAACGCCAACGACCCGCTATACCGCCCGCTGGCCCCGGATTTCGATAGCAATATCGCATTCCAGGCCGCCGTCGAGCTGGTGGTACAAGGCACTAAACAGCCTAACGGCTACACCGAGCCAGTGCTGCATCGTCGTCGTCGGGAGTTCAAGGCTCAAAGCAGGTAGTGGTTTTCGCGACTGAAGTCGCGAAAGCTACAAGCTACAAGCTACAAGCTACAAGCTACAAGCTAAGAGCACAGCGCCCGCTTTTTCTTGCAGCTTGAAGCTTGTAGCTCAATCTCTCCTACGAGCCGAGAGCGACTTCAGGCTCAGGCCATCCCCAACTCACGCTTCACCAACCTCACAAGCTGCTTGGTATTGAGCGGTTTGAGCAGGAAGTCCACCACACTCAAATGCATGGCATCGATGGCATCGCGCACGTTGGCGTCGCCTGAAACGATGATGATAGGCAAAGCTGCGCGTTCGGAGTCGCGGACCTGGCGGATGAGGTCCAGCCCGTCGCAAGGCGCCATGCGCAGATCGGTGATCAGCAGGCCTATGGACTGACGGGTTTCAAGCAGCTCCATGGCGCTGTTGCCGCCACCAGCCGTCAAACAACTGATGTCATTGAGACTAAGAATTTCTGCCAGCAACTCACGGGCGTCGCTGTCGTCATCGACGATCAGCACACGTTGCGGCAAGTCACGATTGGACTGGAGCATGACCTCTGTAAGGGCGTCGCGCTCTTCATCGCTCAAGATGTCGTGGTCACTCATTACAGTCTCATCATTCCCTGGACTAATTCCTACAGCAGATCAGGTTAAATCTGCAGCGCACTTTACGGGCCTCCCAGCCGGGTATTCGAGCGCGATCCCATGCGTTCGTCAAAACAGTTCTACACAAACCTGTGCATCAGGGCACTACCTGTCAGCGTAAGACTTACGTCCAATGGGCACTACGGCCCAAGCGGTCGACCATGACAACCAATAACAAAAACGCGGTACAAGTCATGAACAAAGCCGACGCGTTCAACCAGGCAGGCAAAACTGCGGTGTTGCAGAACATCCACGGCACCATGCAGTTCCTGCAAAGATTCCCGCCATTCAATCAGATGGAAAACGCCCATCTGGCATATCTGGTTGAACAGTGCCAACTACGTTTTTACGCCTGCGACGAGAGCATCATCAAGCCGGCAGATGGTGCAGTAGAGCACTTTTATATCGTTAAGCAAGGCCGAGTGGTAGGGGAACGACCACATTCGGCAAAAGGTGGCACCGAAACCACCTTTGAAATCACCACTGGAGAATGCTTCCCGCTGGCGGCTCTGTTGGGCGAACGGGCCACACGCACCGAACATCTGGCAGCCGAAGATACTTTTTGCCTGCAATTGAACAAGCAGGCCTTCATCAAGCTGTTTGCACTGTCCACCACTTTCCGGGACTTCGCCTTGCGCGGCGTCAGCAGCCTGCTGGATCAGGTCAATCATCAAGTCCAGCAACGCGCCGTGGAAACCCTGGGCACTCAATACTCCCTGAATACCCGTCTTGGCGAACTGGCCATGCGCCATCCGGTGATGTGCAGCCCTGAAACGCCGATGCGCGAAGCTGTGAAAATGATGCATGAGCAGCAAGTGGGCAGCATCGTGATTGTCGATGAGGAGCAGGCACCGCTCGGGATCTTCACCCTGCGGGACTTGCGCGAAGCGGTTGCCGACGTGAATGCCGACTTCAGCCAGCCCATCAGGCACACCATGAGCCAGGCGCCGTTTCACCTGAGCCCCGACGCCAGCGCCTTCGATGCGGCCATCGCCATGACCGGCCGCCATATTGCCCATGTCTGTCTGGTCAAGAACGGACGCCTGTGCGGCGTGGTATCGGAGCGCGACCTGTTTTCCCTGCAACGTGTGGATCTGGTGCATCTGGCCCGCACCATTCGCAATGCACCACGGATCGAAGCACTGACCAATCTGCGCGGCGATATTGTGCAACTGGTCGACCGCATGCTGGCCCACGGCGCCTCTTCGACCCAGATCACCCAGATCATCACCCTGCTCAACGACCATACTGTCTGCCGGGTCATCGAATTGACCCTGGAAGAAAGAGGCGACCCCGGCGTGCCCTTCAGTTGGCTGTGTTTCGGCAGTGAGGGACGGCGCGAGCAAACCCTGCACACCGATCAGGACAACGGCATTCTGTTCGAAGCCAGCGATGCCGTGCAGGCAGCCGAAATACGCACGCTGTTGCTGCCCATCGCCGAACGCATCAATCAGAGCCTTGCCCTGTGCGGCTTCAGCCTGTGCAAAGGCAATATCATGGCCAGCAATCCCGACCTGTGCCTGTCGCGCAGCGAATGGTCCAGACGCTTCTCGTCCTTCGTGCGCGAAGCCACGCCTGAAAACCTGCTGGCATCGAGTATCTACTTTGATCTGCGAGTGGTCTGGGGCGACGAAGCCGGGTGTGAACAATTACGCCGCGGCATTCTCGATCAGGTCGCAGACAATCGCCTGTTCCAGCGCATGATGGCCGATAACGCTCTACGGCAGCGCCCTCCTGTCGGGCGTTTCAAGGATTTCGTGCTGGCGCGCAAAGGCAGCGACAAAGACACTCTGGACCTGAAAACCGAAGGCCTGACGCCATTTGTCGATGGCGCACGGTTGCTTGCGCTGGCCAATGGCATCGGTGCCAACAACACACTGGAGCGACTGCGGCAACTGGTGGAGCGCGAGGTCATCGACCCGCTGGACGGCGCCGCCTATGAAGAGGCTTATCACTTCATCCAGCAGACCCGCATGCTGCAACATCAGTTGCAAAGCCGTCAGAACCTGCCGTACTCCAACCGCATCGACCCGGACACCCTCAACCACCTGGACCGGCGCATCCTGCGCGAATCATTTCGCCAGGCACAGCGCCTGCAAACCAGCCTGACCATGCGTTATCAACTATGAATCTGTTCGAGTGGCTACGACCACGACCGAAAAAGACGCCGCTGGAGCAGCAGCACCTGCAGCGTCTGGCAGAGCTGCCAGCCTTCGCGCCGCTGAACGAGGAGTCCTTGCGCAAGCAGCGCTGGGTCGTGCTCGACCTGGAAACCAGCGGCCTGAACATGAACCGCGATCAGGTCCTGTCCATCGGTGCCGTGGTGATAGAAGACGGTGCCATCGATCTGGGCCAACAGTTCGAGCGCACGATTCTACGCGTCGATCACAAGGTCAGCCCGGCCGTGCTGATTCACGGTCTGGCACCCAGCACCATCGCCGCGGGCAGCGAGCCGGTGGAGGCTTTTCTGGACTTCCTGGAGTTCGCAGGCTCAAGCCCGGTGCTGGCGTTCCATGCACCGTTCGACCAGCACATGTTGTCCCGCGCCCTGAAGGACAGCCTGGATTATCGCTTGCAGCATCCGTTCTTCGATGTCGCTGAAATCGCCCCGATGCTCTGCCCGGACGCCAACCTGCGTCAGGCTGGCCTGGACGACTGGACGAACTTTTTCGGGCTGCACGCCGAAGAGCGTCACCATGCCAGCGCCGATGCGCTGGTCACGGCTGAACTGGCCTTGATCCTGTTCAGCCATGCACGCCGCCAGGGCATAGACAGTCCCGCCCGCCTGGAGGAATCCCTGGGCCAATGGCGCAGGCGCAAGCAGAACCATTCGTTTTGATGTCTGTATTTCGCGAATGAATTCGCTCCTACGCGGCCACCGGTAGATTAGCGAAAACCATCCTAAAGCCCTTTCGAGGGCTTTTTTTATGCCCGATGAAAAAAGCCCGACCAATGTGAACTTTTGTTAAAAAAAAATACTTCACATTATCTACTCACTGATTCACTATCAGATTCACAGATCAGAACAATATCGCCCGTTTGCCAGCTCCACAGGCATCGGCACTGACTTGAGGATTGCATCATGACTACGAAGAATGTTGGCGTTATCGGCCTGGGTGCCATGGGTCTGGGCATTGCCCGTTCGCTGCTGCGCAGCGGCTTCAATGTCCATGCCTGCGATGTTCGCACCAGCGTGACCGAAGCGTTCGCTCAGGAAGGCGGTGTTGCCTGTGACTCGCCTGCCAGCATGGCCGCGGCCTGTGATGTGATCATTACCGTCGTCGTCAACGCCGAACAGACTGAAACAGTCCTCTTTGGCGAGAACGGTGCCATCGGCGCACTGCGTCCCGGCAGCCTGGTCATCGGTTGCGCCACCGTCGCTCCAACCTTCGCAGTCGAACTGGGCCAGCGCCTGGTCGATCAAGGCCTGCTGTACCTCGATGCACCTATCTCCGGCGGCGCTGCCAAGGCAGCAGCCGGTCAGATGACCATGATGACTTCCGGCCCGGCCGAGTCCTACGCCAAGGCAGAAGCCGTGCTCAACGGCATGGCGGGCAAGGTCTATCGCCTGGGCGATGTCCATGGTCTGGGCTCGAAAGTCAAAATCATCAACCAGCTGCTGGCTGGCGTACACATCGCGGCAAGCGCCGAAGCCATGGCCCTGGGCCTGCGCGAAGGTGTCGATGCCGACGCCCTGTACGAAGTGATCACCAACAGCGCCGGTAACTCGTGGATGTTCGAGAACCGTGTGCCGCACATCCTCAACGCGGATTACACCCCGCTGTCGGCGGTGGACATTTTCGTCAAGGATCTGGGCCTGGTACTGGATACCGCCCGCACCAGCAAATTCCCGCTGCCGCTGTCGGCCACCGCTCACCAGATGTTCATGCAGGCTTCCAGCGCCGGTTTCGGCCGTGAAGATGACTCCGCGGTGATCAAAATCTTCCCGGGCATCGAACTGCCAAAAGCCAAACCGGAACAAGCCTGAGGAGCGCCCCATGACTTCGACTTCCTCTCGCCCGTTGCTGGGCTGCATCGCCGATGACTTCACCGGTGCCACAGACCTGGCCAACATGCTGGTTCGCGGCGGCATGCGCACCGTGCAAAGTATCGGCATCCCGAGCGCTGAAATGGCGGCCGGTCTCGATGCCGACGCTATCGTGATCGCGCTCAAATCACGCACCACACCAACCGCCGAAGCCATCGATGAATCGCTGGCTGCACTCCAATGGCTGCGTGAACGCGGCTGTGAGCAGATCTTCTTCAAGTACTGCTCCACCTTCGACTCGACAGCCGCTGGCAACATCGGCCAGGTCAGCGAAGCCCTGCTGGAAAAACTCGGCAGCGACTTCACCCTGGCGTGCCCTGCGTTCCCGGAAAACGGCCGCACGATCTTCCGTGGCCACTTGTTTGTTCAGGACCAGTTGCTCAACGAATCCGGCATGCAGAACCACCCGCTGACACCCATGACCGACGCCAACCTTGTGCGTGTCCTGCAGGAACAGACCAGCAAGAAAGTCGGCCTGTTGCGCTATGACACCGTGGCCAAGGGCGCAGAAGCCGTGCGCAGCAAGATCGCCGAGCTGCGCGCCGATGGCGTGGGCATGGCGATTGCCGATGCCGTGTCCGATGCCGACCTCTATGTGCTGGGCGAAGCCTGTGCCGACCTGCCGCTGCTGACCGGTGGTTCGGGTCTGGCACTGGGCCTGCCGGGCAACTTCCGCAAGGCAGGCAAGCTGCGCGATATCGATGCTGCAAAACAGGCCGCCGTCAGCGGTGGCGAAGTCGTACTGGCAGGCAGCGCTTCGGTGGCCACCAATGGTCAGGTCGCGGCCTGGCTGGAAGACAACCGCCCTGCGCTGCGCATCAATCCGCTGGAGCTGGCGGCAGGCAAGCCGGTGGTCGAGCAGGCCCTGGCTTTCGCCCGCGATGCCGGGCAAACCGTTCTGATCTACGCCACCAGCACGCCGGATGAAGTCAAGGCCGTGCAAAAGGAGCTGGGTGTCGAACGCTCCGGCGCCATGGTCGAAGAGGCTTTGGGCCAGATCGCCAAAGGCTTGCTGGACGCTGGCGTGCGTCGCTTTGTCGTCGCCGGTGGCGAAACGTCGGGTGCCGTGGTTCAGGCGCTGGGCGTGCAACTGCTGCAGATCGGCGCACAGATCGATCCGGGCGTTCCGGCGACCGTCAGCAGCGGCGCACAACCGCTGGCGCTGGCACTCAAGTCCGGCAACTTCGGTGCCCGTGACTTCTTCGCCAAGGCCCTCAAACAACTGGCAGGAGAAGCTTGATGAGCAGCGAAAAAGCCCTGCGCGAAGAAATCTGCGATGTCGGCAGGCTGCTTTATGGCCGTGGCTACACGGTCGGCAGCGCCGGCAACATCAGCGCCCGCCTCGACGATGGCTGGCTGATCACTCCGACCGACGCCTGCCTGGGCCGTCTGGACCCGGCGGATATCGCCAAGGTCAATCTGGCGGGCGAATGGGTGTCCGGCAACAAGCCGTCCAAGACCCTGGCCCTGCATCGCGAGGTCTATGACCGCAACCCTGAAGTGGGCGGCGTGGTGCATACCCACTCCACGCATCTGGTGGCGCTGACCCTGGCTGGCGTCTGGAAAGAAGACGACATCCTGCCGCCATTGACCCCGTATCAGGTCATGAAAGTCGGGCATATCCCGCTGATTGGCTATGAACGTCCGGGCTCCCCGAAAGTCGCCGAGCGCGTCGCCCAACTGGCCAACAGTGTGCGCGGCGTGATGCTGGAGCGACTGGGCCCGGTGGTCTGGGAAAGCTCGGTCGCCAAGGCCTGCTACGCCCTGGAAGAACTCGAAGAAACCGCTCGCCTGTGGCTGATGACCAACCCCAAGCCTGCGCCACTGGACCCGGCAGCCCTCGAAGAGCTGCGTCAGGTCTTCGGCGCGAAGTGGTAACTCGCAAGTATTGATCGGGAGTTGCCTGGCGACTCCCGACCGACGACAGCATCACCACACACAATAACAACAGGACTCAAGAGCATGAATCATCCCTATCCCGCTTTTGTCAGCTATTGCTCAGCGTTTGTCTCGCTCACCCTTCGCCGGAGTGTACAGGCATGACTCCCTTCATGTTGATGGCCATCGCGGGCGCGGGTATCGCCCTGCTGCTGTTCCTGGTTCTCAAATACAAATTCCAGCCTTTCGTGGCCCTGATGCTGGTCAGCATCATCGTGGCGCTGGTCGCCGGTGTTAAACCGGCCGATCTGGTCGCGACCATCGAAGGCGGCATGGGCAAGACCCTCGGCCATATCGCGATCATCATTGCCTTGGGCGCGATGATCGGGCGCATCATCGAGCTGTCGGGAGGTGCCGAAGCACTGGCCAGGACGCTGATCGACCGCTTCGGCAACAAGCGCACGCCACTGGCGTTGACCGTTGCCGGTTTCATGGTCGGCATTCCGGTGTTCTTTGAAGTGGGCGTGATCATCCTCATGCCACTGGCTTACGGCGTGGCCCGTGCAGCGCGCAAACCGCTGCTGATCTTTGCCTTGCCGATGTGCGCCGCGTTGCTGGCCGTGCATGCCTTCCTGCCGCCGCATCCGGGTGCCGTCGCCGCTGCCAGCCAGTTGGGCGCAGACCTGGGTCGTGTGCTGATGCTGGGTATTCCGATGGTCGCGGTGCTGTGCATCATCGGTTACTTCGTGGCCGGTCGCATGACCCGCAAGACCTACCCGATGACCGACGATATCCGTGCCGAAGTCTACGGCCCGCATGTCACCAACGAAGACCTGGAAGCCTGGGCGCGCAACGACTACTCCACTGTTCGCGAAGCGACTCACGCCAAGTCCATGGGCGGCGAAGAAAGTGCCAGCAGCCTGGCAAGCAAGCTGCCGCCAGCACCTGCACCGGGTTTCGGTCTGATCATTGCTCTGATTCTGCTGCCTATCGTGCTGATCCTGCTGGGTACGCTGGCCACCACCATGTTGCCTGTGACTTCGACACTGCGCAGTGTTCTGACTGTATTGGGCGCGCCACTGGTTGCCCTGCTGATCGATACTCTGCTGTGCGCCTGGTTGCTGGGCACACGCCGCGGCTGGAGCCGTTCGCAAGTATCGGACGTCATCGGTTCGGCACTGCCGGGCGTGGCCATGGTGATCCTGATCGCCGGTGCCGGTGGCGTGTTCGGTAAAGTGCTGGTCGATACCGGAATTGGTGCGGTGGTTTCCGAAGCCTTGCGCAATACCGGCCTGCCGGTTCTGGCCCTGGGCTTCCTGCTGACCATGCTGCTGCGTGCGGTCCAGGGCTCCACCACTGTGGCGCTGGTGACTACCGCCGGTATTCTCAGCCCGCTGATCGCGACGCTCGACCTGAGCGCCAACCATCTGGCCCTGCTCTGCCTGGCCATGGGCGGTGGCGGTCTGGCCATGTCGCACATCAACGATGCGGGTTACTGGATGTTCACCAAGCTGGCAGGCCTGAACGTCGCCGACGGCTTGCGCACCTGGACCGTACTGGTCACGCTGCTGGGTACATTGGGCTTTGTCCTGACCCTGCTGCTCTGGCCCTTCGTCTGACCTTTAGAGACTGGAGTTAACATGCCTCGTTTTGCCGCCAACCTCAGCATGCTGTACCCACAGCATGATTTCCTTGAGCGCTTCGCCGCAGCCGCTGCCGATGGTTTCGGCGCGGTCGAGTATCTGTTTCCCTACGACTACAGCCCGCAGGAACTCAAGCAACGCCTGAGCGACAACGGTCTGGTGCAGGCGCTGTTCAACGCTCCACCGGGAGACTGGGCCGCCGGTGAACGAGGCATCGCCACCTTGCCGGGCCGCGAGGCTGAATTTCGCAGCGGCATCGAACGGGCGCTGGAATACGCGCAAGTGCTGGGCAATGACCGGATTCACGTCATGGCAGGCCTGCTGCCCAGCGAAGACCTGCGTCAACGCCATCAGGCGGTGTACCTGGAAAACCTTGGGTTTGCGGCCGAGCAAGCCAAAAAGGCCGGAGTCACCGTACTGATCGAGCCGATCAACACCCGCGACATGCCGGGCTTCTTCCTCAACCGTCAGGATCAGGCGCAGGATATCTGCCGTCAGGTGGGTGCCGACAACCTCAAGGTCCAGTTCGACTGCTACCACTGCCAGATCGTCGAAGGCGACCTGACAGCTAAGCTGCGTCGCGACTTTGCAGGGATTGGCCATATCCAGATCGCGGGCGTGCCGGATCGTCACGAACCGGATCTGGGCGAGCTGAACTACGCGCACCTGTTCGAGGTGATCGACCAGTTGGGCTATAAAGGCTGGATCGGTTGCGAATATCGTCCGAAAGGCGATACCAGGGAGGGTCGGGCGTGGCGGCCCCATTTGCGGGGCTGCCCGCTGCCCGCCCTGCCCCAGGCGCTGGAGGCAGCACGCTTCTCTTTATTCTTCCGGGATGTCGAACTGATCCTTGATGTAGCGGATTTCAGTGCGGCCATGGGGTGCAGGCAATCCGTCGTCGCCCAGATTGACGAATACCATCTTCTCTACCGTCAGGATGCTCTTGCGAGTGATCTTGTTACGGACCTCACACATCAGAGTGATCGACGTACGCCCGAACTCGGTGGCGGTGATCCCCAACTCGATGATGTCGCCCTGGCGCGAAGCGCTGACGAAGTTGATTTCCGAGATGTACTTGGTCACCACACGCTGATTGCCCAACTGGACGATGGCGTAGATCGCCGCCTCTTCATCGATCCAGCGCAACAGACTGCCGCCGAACAGCGTGCCGTTGGGGTTGAGGTCTTCGGGCTTGACCCACTTGCGGGTGTGGAAATTCATATTCACTCCTGAGCGACTGTCAATGGATGCCTGTCTTCGTGGCAGCATACCTAAAAACCCGGTGTCCGGGATTTCACCGATAGAAAACCTTGGGAAGAATCGCCAGCGCAGCTATACTGCCAACCGTTTCAAAACGGTCATCTTCACTTGATACCGTTCCCGCCACCTGTCCGAGGGGCGCTGCAGCAGGTTTTCCCTGTCAGGCTCGGATGGGGCGTTGTTTGGCCGGTCCACTGGTCAAGCCTTAAACGCACAACGGCGCCCATTCGCATTTTTATGGAATGGAGACTCTCAATGAGTGCTGTAATCACGCCTGCAGAATTCAACGATTTCAAAGTGGCCGATATTTCCCTGGCTGCCTGGGGCCGTCGCGAAACCATCATCGCCGAATCCGAAATGCCTGCCCTGATGGGTCTGCGCCGCAAGTACGCCGGTGAGCAACCGCTCAAGGGCGCCAAGATCCTCGGCTGCATCCACATGACCATCCAGACTGCCGTGCTGATCGAAACTCTGGTCGCACTGGGCGCTGAAGTTCGCTGGTCGTCGTGCAACATTTTCTCCACCCAGGATCAGGCCGCTGCCGCCATCGCCGCTGCCGGCATTCCTGTCTTCGCCTGGAAAGGCGAGACCGAAGAAGAATACGAGTGGTGCATCGAGCAGACCATCCTGAAAGATGGCCAGCCATGGGACGCCAACATGATCCTCGACGACGGTGGCGACCTGACCGAGATCCTGCACAAGAAATACCCACAGATGCTTGATCGCATCCACGGCGTGACCGAAGAAACCACCACTGGCGTACACCGCCTGCTGGACATGCTGGCCAAGGGCGAACTGAAAATCCCGGCCATCAACGTCAACGACTCGGTCACCAAGAGCAAGAACGACAACAAGTACGGTTGCCGTCACAGCCTGAACGACGCCATCAAGCGCGGTACCGACCACCTGCTGTCCGGCAAGCAAGCGCTGGTCATCGGTTACGGTGACGTGGGCAAGGGCTCGGCTCAGTCCCTGCGTCAGGAAGGCATGATCGTCAAGGTCACCGAAGTCGACCCGATCTGCGCCATGCAAGCCTGCATGGACGGTTTCGAGCTGGTTTCCCCGTTCATCGACGGTGAAAACGACGGCACCGAGGCCAGCATCGACAAGGCCCTGCTGGGCAAGATCGACCTGATCGTGACCACTACCGGCAACGTCAACGTCTGCGACGCGAACATGCTCAAGGCGCTGAAAAAGCGCGCTGTGGTCTGCAACATCGGTCACTTCGACAACGAAATCGACACCGCTTTCATGCGCAAGAACTGGGCATGGGAAGAAGTGAAGCCACAGGTTCACAAGATCCACCGCACCGGCGCTGGCGCTTTCGACCCACAGAACGACGACTACCTGATCCTGCTGGCCGAAGGCCGTCTGGTTAACCTGGGCAACGCCACAGGCCACCCGAGCCGCATCATGGACGGCTCGTTCGCCAACCAGGTTCTGGCTCAGATCTTCCTGTTCGACCAGAAGTACGCCGACCTGTCGCCAGCCCAGAAAGCCGAGCGCCTGACCGTTGAAGTACTGCCGAAGAAACTCGACGAAGAAGTGGCCCTGGAAATGGTCCGCGGCTTCGGCGGCGTCGTGACCAAACTGACCAAGACCCAGGCCGACTACATCGGCGTGACCGTCGAAGGCCCGTTCAAGCCACACGCTTATCGTTACTAAGTAGCGGCAAGCTGCAAGCCACAAGCAGCAAGTAAAAGCATTCCGTTTGCTTGCTGCCCGGGCCTGAAGCCTGCTCCTTTTATCGCTATTCATGCAGCCGTGAGCTGTAAGCTCCAGACTCTTGAGACAGGCGCACAGCCCTCTTGCAGCCTGGAGCTTGAAGCTTGCCGCTGGAGGCTCCCTCCACCATGTCCCAAGACCGCCGTTTCAGCTTCGAGTTCTTCCCGACCAAGACCGACGCTGGGCATGAAAAGCTGCTGACCGTTGCGCGTCAGCTGGCCAGTTACAACCCGGATTTCTTCTCCTGCACCTATGGTGCCGGTGGTTCTACCCGTGACCGCACGATCAACACCGTGCTGCAGCTGGAAAACGAAGTCAGAATCCCTGCCGCACCGCACCTGTCGTGCGTGGGTGACAGCAAGGCCGAATTGCGCGAGCTGCTGGCTCAGTACAAGAATGCCGGTATCAAACGCATCGTCGCCCTGCGCGGCGACCTGCCGTCCGGCATGGGTATGGCCAGCGGTGAACTTCGCTACGCCAGCGACCTGGTTTCCTTCATCCGCGAAGAAACCGGCGATCACTTCCATATCGAAGTGGCGGCGTACCCGGAGATGCACCCTCAGGCTCACAACTTCGAAAACGACCTGAAAAACTTCGTGCACAAGGCCAACGCCGGTGCAGACAGTGCGATCACCCAGTACTTCTTCAACGCCGACAGCTACTTCCACTTCGTGGAACGTGTCCAGAAGCAAGGCGCGAACCTGCCGATCGTGCCGGGCATCATGCCTATCACCAACTACAGCAAGCTGGCCCGTTTCTCGGATGCCTGCGGTGCGGAAATCCCGCGCTGGATTCGCAAGCAACTGGAAGCCTATGGAGACGACATCCAGAGCATCCAGGCGTTTGGCGAGCAGGTCATCACCGAAATGTGCGAACGCCTGCTCGAAGGCGGCGCACCGGGTCTGCACTTCTACACGCTCAACCAGGCAGAACCGAGCCTGGCCATCTGGAACAACCTGAAGCTGCCACGCTGACAGGCCATTCTCCAGACAGGGTCTTTCGGCGACTACCGTGCGAAAGATCCTGCAGCACAAACCGTTGGGCAGCATGAAAGCAGCGCAGCGCGTTTGCTCTGTTATACTCCAGCCTTCCCGCCAGGCTTACGCCCGGACGCTCGGTCTTGCAGAAGCCATCTCGATCACGAAAACAGCGCATTTCCAACCCGCGCCGATGACACGAGATGAATCAAAGACCCTGCAGGACCGGACGGGATCGCGTCTTCTCAGTCTTCGTACACAAGGTCGGCAATCCAGCGATTGGCCGCTTCTACAAGAGCTGAACGTCATTCGCGCCAGGCAGACTATCCCTTGAGCTCAAGCTCCAACAGAACAGGATTACTCATGTCCTTTGCTTCCCTCGGTCTCTCCGAGGCTTTAGTCCGCGCCATCGAGGCAGCGGGCTATACCCAGCCTACTCCGGTGCAACAGCGGGCCATTCCCGCCGTGTTGCAAGGTCGCGACCTGATGGTTGCGGCACAGACAGGTACTGGTAAAACCGGTGGCTTCGCCCTCCCGATTCTGGAGCGGTTGTTCCCCAACGGTCACCCGGACAAATCCCAGCGTCATGGCCCGCGCCAACCCCGCGTACTGGTCCTGACCCCAACTCGCGAACTGGCTGCCCAGGTGCATGACAACTTCAAGTTGTATGCCCGCGACCTGAAGTTCGTCAGCGCCTGCATCTTCGGCGGCGTCGGCATGAACCCGCAGGTCCAGGCCATGGCTCGCGGCGTGGACGTGCTGGTGGCCTGCCCGGGCCGCCTGCTCGACCTGGCCGGACAAGGCAGCGTCGATCTGTCCCACGTTGAAATCCTGGTGCTCGATGAAGCAGACCGGATGCTCGACATGGGCTTCGTCCACGACGTGAAAAAGGTCCTTGCCCGCCTGCCGGCCAAGCGCCAGAACCTGCTGTTCTCGGCAACGTTCTCCAACGACATCACCGCCCTGGCAGGCAAGCTGCTGCACAACCCCGAGCGCATCGAAGTCACGCCCCCGAACACCACGGTCGAGCGTATCGAGCAACGGGTTTTCCGCCTGCCAGCCAACCACAAGCGTTCGCTGCTTGCCCACCTGATCACTCAGGGCGCATGGGAGCAGGTTCTGGTCTTCACCCGCACCAAGCACGGCGCCAACCGCCTGGCCGAGTACCTGGACAAACACGGCCTCAGCGCTGTCGCGATCCACGGCAACAAGAGCCAGAACGCCCGTACCAAAGCCCTGGCCGACTTCAAGGCCGGTGACGTACGGATCATGGTCGCCACCGATATCGCCGCCCGCGGCCTGGATATCGACCAGTTGCCACACGTGGTCAACTTCGAACTGCCAAACGTCGATGAAGACTACGTACACCGCATCGGTCGTACCGGCCGTGCAGGCCGCACCGGCGAGGCCATCTCGCTGGTCGCCCCGGACGAAGAAAAACTGCTCAAAAGCATCGAGCGCATGACCCGTCAGAAAATCCCTGACGGCGACCTGATGGGTTTCGACATCACTGCAGTCGAGGCTGAAAAACCTGAAGTTCGTGAGCGTCCGGACGTTCGCAACCCACGCGCAGCCCGTGCTCCGCGTGCTGAAGGCGAAAAGAGCAGCAACAACGGCGGTCGTCGCGACAAGGGCAAGGACAAAGGTAAGGAAAAGCCGGCAGCAGCCGCAGCGTCCGGCGAACGTCCGGCACGCCAGCCGCGTGAAAGAAAACCTCGCGAAGGCACGCCACGCGAGCAACGTCAGTCGCAACCACCACGTCCATCGCCTGATCGCGCACCTGACGAGTTTCGGGATGACGACGTGGATAACTTCGGCAACCGCGCTGACTATGTAAGCCCTTATCAAGGCAAGAACCAGGGCCGTGGCCGTCGTCCCGGAGCCCCTGCCGCTCCAGGCGCAGCACCAACTGGCGCCGGACGTGCGCAAGGTTCGGGCCGCCCGGCCAACCCACGCAGCTCAGGCGCAGGTACTGGCACCGGCGCACCCGCCAAGCGTAATGGCTCGGGTTCCGGCCCGCGCACTGGTGGAGGTGCCCGTGAAGGTCAGCCACGCAATCGCCGTCCGGCACGTGACGATCAGTCACGTCAGGAACCGGCCGTTCGCAGCTCCCGTGAAGGTCAGCAGCCGCAGCCGAAAATCGTGCACAAGGAATCGAAAATCGACCGGTTCCCGTCTGCCGAGCAGCTTGATCAGTTGCCAAGCCGCCCACGCGGTGAGAAACCGGCCTTGCTGACTCGCAACCGCGATAGCTGACAGCACGGCTGACACAGAAACGCCCCGACTGGTTCGGGGCGTTTTTGTATGTGCTGCAAAAACAGGAACGCCGACACAAGGTCGGCGTTCCGTCGATCAGGCAGCGCTTACTTCTTCTGGATACCTTCCAGAGTGATGTCCAGGTCCAGCGTCTGAGAAGTCGGACCTGGGCCTTTGATGCCGAAGTCGTTCAGGTTCAGAGTGCTGGTGCCGTTGAAGCCGGCACGGTAGCCGCCCCATGGATCCTTGCCTTCGCCGTTGAAGGTGGCCTTGATCACGATTGGCTTGGTGACGCCGTGCAGGGTCAGGTCGCCAGTGACGTCAGCGGTTTTCGCGCCGGTGGATTTGACGCTGGTGGAAACGAACTTGGCTTCAGGGTATTTGCCAGCGTCCAGGAAGTCCTTGCTGAGGATGTGCTTGTCGCGCTCGGCATGGTTGGTGAACAGGCTGGCGGTTTTCAGTTCGACAGCAATCTTGCTGGCTTCAGGCTTGGCAGCATCGAAGCTGAAAGTACCGTCCCAGTCCTTGAAAGTGCCGTGGATGAAGCTGTAGCCCAGGTGGCTGATCTTGAAGTCGATGAAAGCGTGCTGGCCTTCCTTGTCGATCACATAATCGGCAGCCATCGCCTGACCGGCAGACAACAGAGCAGTACCAAGAGCCAGAGCGGCGAGAGACTTCTTCAACATGCTTTTATTCCCGTTTTGGTTGAACAATCAGTTACGACCCAGCATACGCTTGAGGGTCACATCGCGATCGATGAAGTGGTGTTTCAGTGCAGCCAGGCCATGGAACCCCGCAAAAACCACGATGGTCCATGCCAGATAAAAGTGAATCCAGCCCGCTGTCTCCGACTGTCCAGGCAAGCCGCTGATCAGCGCTGGAACCTCGAACAGGCCGAAGACCGGGATCCCGACACCATCGGCAGTGGAAATCAGGTAACCGGCGAACATCACGGCAAACAGAGCGGCATACAGAAAGAAGTGACCGAATGCAGCTCCGAGGCGCGTCAACCTACTGTAGCTGGCCAACGGCGCAGGTGGCGGGCTGATAAGGCGCCAGACCACTCGAAACAGCATCACGGCAAACAGCGTGAGGCCGATGCTCTTGTGCAGATCAGGCCCGGCCTTGCGCCAGGTATCGTAATAATCCAGCCCCATCATCCACAGCCCAAGCGCAAACAACCCGAAGACTACAACGGCCACGCCCCAATGCAGCACCATGCCGACCAGACCGTAGCGAGAGGATGAATTACGTAACTGCATCGCAAATACCCTGTTAGAAGTGTTACCAGACTAGCTTTTTATCTATCGATTGAAAGCGCAAAATTTTGCTCTGAACCATCGAAAAACATGATGAAGACTTTTCCATCCTCGATCTTTCGATTTCACCAGCGCCCTTTTGAGGACCGCTGGCGGTTCTGCTGGCGCAGCATCTCGATAAATTCCGCTCAGTAACACTGTGCTATGACCGTCGGCATTTCGATGGCGATGAACGGCACTATTGTTGAGGTTCCACTGCAAGGTTTTATAAAGAACGAATCGATCGCCCATAAAAAAAGGCGCGGTTTTATCCGCGCCTTTTCTGTCAGCCATGGCTTCAGTTCTTGACGTCGGCCGGTGCTGCTTCGGTTTTAACCGGTGTTTTCGGGGCAGCAGCCGGTTTGGCAGGTGCCTTTTCCTTCGCCGCTTCTTTCTTGGCGGCCTCTTTTTTCACAGGCTCTTTTTTCACGGTTTCCTTTGCCGGTGCCTTTTTGGCTGGCTCGGCCTTGGCCGCAGCTTTCTTGGCAGGCTCGGTTTTGGCAGGCGTCTTGGCCGGCTCAACCGCTGGTGCAACAACCGGAGCAACAGGCGCTGGCACAGGCGCCGGGACTGGAGCTGGAGCTGGCTCGGGTGCTTTTTCCACCGGCTTCTCGGCAGGTTTTTCAGCAGGCTTGTCGGAAGAATCACCGAAACCGAACAGGTTGCTGAAGAAACCACCTTCCGACTTCTTCACCGCTGGCGCAGGCGCAGGTGCCACAGGTGGAACCACCTTGACCGGCTCGAACGACTTGCCAGCCGCCAGATCCTGTACCTGACTGGCGGCACGCTGACCGCTGCGCAGAGCACCTTCCAGTGTGCCCGGATACAGAGCGTCAGTGTGTTCGCCCGCAAAAGCTAAACGCTGCACGGGCTTTTCCCACAGACGCCAGTATTTGCTGATCTGGCCGGGACCAAAGGCCAGGTAAGAACCGCCGGTGGATGGATCGACGCTGTAGCGACGGATTTCATAACCGGTGTAGGCGCCACGCGCCTGTGGATAAAACGTGTGCAGGCGGATCAGCACCTGATCCACCAGTTGCTTGTCGCCAAAGGCCTGCATGATCCGGGCATTGTCGCCAGACAGGTTGATCACCACATTGGCGCCACCCTTGAGCGCGGGCTCGATCCACAGCATGCCAAGGCCGGTATTGCTGAACACCTCGCCCGACATACGCGCCTTGCTGTCCCAGACCGGCGTCTTGAACTTGAGCATGATCTGGTCGCGCCAGCCATAGTTGGTGCCCTTCAGGGCGCCCAGGTGCCGGGCATCCAGCGCCGGGGTCATCTGAATGTTGCCCAGCGAGCGCAAAGGCACGGCCAGCACCACGTAATCGGCGCTGTAGCCGACGCTGCCGACCTTGACCGTAACGCTGTCCTTGTCCTGCACGATGGCCGAGACAGCAGAGCTGGTCTTGATGGTCTTGAGCTGTTTGACGAAAGCCTGGGCCAGTACCGCACTGCCGCCCGGCAGGCGTGCAGCGCGCTGATCGCGCTCGTCCACGCCACGGTAGACCCGCGATTGCTGGGCGAAATACAGCAGCGACAGACGCGAAGGCTCGTCATAGCGGGTGCGGATCTGCTGGTTGATCAACTGGCGCGCCGTCGCAGGCAGGTTCAGACGATCCAGCCAGTTGGCCACGTTGATCTGGTCCAGGGCGAACAGCGTGCTGTTGGAAGCCGGGTTTTCCGGGTCTTCGATGGAGCGGGCCAGGTTATCCAGCGTTTCCTCATAACGCTTGATAGCTTCGGCAGTCGCCGGTTGCTTGAGCGCCAGGTCGGCCTGGGTGAAATGCACGCCGTCGATCAGGTAGCTGGGGGTGCGCACGAACTCGGGAGCCGGCACGCTCTGGATCTTGAAGCTGTCCAGATAGCGGTTCAGGACAGGCTGCGCCTTGGCGTTGCCGATCCACTCACTGGTGGCGAGCCCCGAACGGCCGCCGATAACGGGCCGGGCTTCCAGCAGCGTGACCTGCCAACCTTTGTTCTGCAATTCATAAGCCGCCGTCAGGCCGGCCAGACCGCCTCCGACGACAATGGCTGTACGTTGTTTTTCATTGGCGAACGTCGAAACGCTGACCAGACCTATCACTATCAGCGCACACGCGCGCAGCCACCCAGAAAGCATTCCGCGAACTCCGAAAACGTGGGGAAAATTGCCAGAAACAAAGAAGAGGCGCGCAGCATACGCCAGCCATAAAATGCCCGCCAGCGATGTTCAAAGCGATACAAATGGTTGTCCCACAGCCATGCATTGCATAGGCTTGCGCGATTGTTCGCCCTCGCGTCATGCGAGTCGCTACCCGGAGATTGCCAATGGGCCTGAATGACCAGTGGATGCAACGTGACCTCAAGGTCCTGTGGCACCCCTGCACGCAGATGAAAGATCACGAAAACCTGCCACTGATCCCGATCAAGCGCGGTGAAGGCGTCTGGCTGGAAGACTTTGAAGGCAAGCGTTATCTGGATGCCGTCAGCTCCTGGTGGGTCAACGTGTTCGGCCATGCCAACCCGCGCATCAACCAGCGGATCAAGGATCAGGTCGACCAGCTTGAACATGTCATCCTGGCAGGCTTCAGCCACCAGCCGGTGATCGAACTGTCCGAGCGACTGGTCAAGCTCACACCCGAAGGGCTGACACGCTGCTTCTACGCCGACAATGGTTCGTCCTGCATCGAAGTCGCGCTGAAAATGAGCTTTCACTACTGGCTCAACCGCGGCAAGCCGGACAAGAAACGCTTTGTCACCCTGACCAACAGCTATCACGGCGAAACCATGGCCGCCATGTCGGTGGGTGACGTGCCGCTGTTCACCGAAACCTACAAAGCGTTGCTGATGGACACCATCAAGGTGCCGAGTCCGGATTGCTACCACCGGCCACAAGGCATGAGCTGGGAAGAGCACTCACGCAACCTGTTCGCTGCCATGGAACAGACCCTGGCCGAACATCACGACAGCGTTGCAGCCGTAATCGTCGAGCCGTTGATCCAGGGCGCAGGCGGCATGCGCATGTATCACCCGGTCTATCTCAAACTGCTGCGCGAGGCCTGTGACCGTTACGGCGTGCATCTGATCCACGATGAAATCGCCGTGGGTTTCGGTCGTACCGGCAGCATGTTTGCCTGCGAACAGGCCGGTATCCGCCCGGACTTCCTGTGTCTGTCCAAGGCCCTGACCGGCGGTTATCTGCCACTGGCCGCCTGCCTGACCACCGACGAAGTGTACGACGCCTTCTACGACGACTACCCGACACTGCGCGCCTTCCTGCACTCCCACAGTTACACCGGCAATCCGCTGGCCTGTGCGGCGGCCTTGGCGACTCTCGATATCTTCGAGCAGGACAATGTCATCGAAAACAACAAGGCGCTGGCACAACGCATGGCCACTGCCACGGCGCATCTGGTGGATCATCCCCATGTAGCCGAAGTACGCCAGACCGGCATGGCGCTGGCCATCGAGATGGTGCAGGACAAGGCGACCAAAACCGCCTATCCGTGGCAAGAGCGCCGGGGCCTGCAGGTTTTCCAGCACGCTCTGGGGCGCGGCGCATTGTTGAGGCCGCTGGGCAGCGTGGTGTACTTCCTGCCGCCCTACGTGATCACTCCCGAGCAGATCGACTTCCTGGCCGAAGTCGCCAGCGAAGGCATCGACATCGCGACCCGCAGCAGCATCAGCGTGGCCGTGCGCGAGAATTTCCATCCGGATTTTCGTGATCCGGGCTAAACCCCGTTGAACCGTAGGAGCGAATTTATTCGCGAGACGTCATTCAAGGCAGTGAATTTGTAGGGGATGTACCGGCCCTTCGCGAATGAATTCGCTCCTACGGAAATTCCTGTTTTGTTTTCATCATTGCACCTGTTAAAAAATAATCACCCAGAGACCCACCATGAGACTGTCCCGCTTCTTTACCGACGCCACCCTGAGCCTGGGCGAACACGAATTGCCCGAGGCACAGGCGCACTACATCAGTCGCGTCCTGCGCATGGCCGAGGGCGATGCGCTGCAACTGTTCGACGGCTCGGGCACGGAGTTTCGCGGCACGCTGGTGGAAGTCGGCAAGAAGCGCGTGCGCGTCCAGCTCACTGAAAGCCTGGCCGGGCAGATCGAATCACCGCTGCGCATTCATCTGGGCCAAGGCTTGTCTCGTGGCGAGCGGATGGACTGGGCGATCCAGAAAGCCACAGAGCTGGGTGTTACGGAAATCACGCCCATCGTCAGCGAGCGCTGCGAAGTCCGCCTCAAAGACGAGCGCGCCGAAAAGCGCCAGGCGCACTGGCAACAGATCGCAATCAGCGCCTGTGAGCAATGCGGCCGTTCGGTTGTGCCGGTTATTCATCCGCCGATGCCGCTGGCCGACTGGCTCAAGCAGACCGAGGCCGACCTCAAGCTGGTCCTGCACCCGGTCGCCGAAGCCCTGACCAGTCATGAAAAACCGACGACCCTGGCTTTTCTGATCGGCCCTGAAGGCGGTTTGAACGATGCAGAAGTCGAGCAGGCCAAAGCATCAGGCTTCCACGCCGCCCGCCTCGGCCCCCGCGTGCTGCGCACCGAGACAGCACCGGTGGTGGCGTTGAGCGTAGCGCAGCAGTTATGGGGGGATTTCTAAATCCGGTAGGAGCGAATTCATTCGCGACCTTTCGCGAATGAATTCGCTCCTACAGCACGTAAAACCAGATGGCCACGAAGTGCATCAGGCTTCCGGCAATCACGAACAGGTGCCAGATGCCATGCCAGTGGCGAATGTGGTCGTAGGCAAAGAAAATGATGCCCACGGTGTACAACACGCCACCGCCTGCCAGCCAGATGAAACCCGCCAACCCAAGTGTCGCCAACAGCGGTTTGACGGCCACCAGCACGATCCAGCCCATGACCGCGTAGATCACGATGGACATGATCCGGGCTTCGGAGCGTGGCTTGATCTCTTGCAGGATGCCGATCAGCGCCAGTCCCCAGACCACACCAAACAGGCTCCAGCCCCACGGGCCGCGCAACGTAACCAGACAGAATGGCGTGTAACTGCCTGCAATCATCAGGTAGATCGAAAAGTGATCGACCTTCTGCATGATGACTTTCGCCCGTCCGCGGACGCTGTGATACACCGTCGAAACGCTATACAGGCTCACCAGACACAGGCCGTAGATGGCCACGCCGACAATCTTCCAGATATCGCCCTGCAGGCTCGCCACCACCAATAACCAGATCGCACCGACAGCCGCCAATACAGCGCCCACCAGATGCGACCAGGCGTTGAATTTTTCTCCGTAGTACATCCGCACATGACCTCTGGCTGCAAGAAACACCTTTTTAGAGGCTCGCGGTTATTGATGTAAAGCGCAATGCAGATATTTGCAGCAGTCATCGTCTTCGGGGTCAGGCACAATCACCGCACACCAACAACAAGCGCCACGACATGCAGATCGATGACGAGCTGACCCTGAAAAAACTTGAAATCTTCCTGGCCTTCATGCGCACCGGCAATCTGGCGCGGGCGGCGGCGGAATTGCAGACCAGCAATGTCAGCGTGCATCGCGCCATTCATTCCCTGGAGAATGCCTTGCGTTGCCCGCTGTTCAAGCATGAGGGCCGCAACCTGACGCCGCTGGAAAGCGCCTATGTGCTGGAAGAGCGCGCACAGAAGCTGATCCAGGATGTGCTGAGTACCGTTGAAGCGACCCGCCAGGCTGCCGGCTTTTCGGCTGCACGTTTCAAGCTCGGGGCGTTGTATTCATTGACGGTCAAGACGGTGCCGCAGCTCATCATGGGCCTGAAGATCCGCCGCAGCGAACTGAATATCGACCTGATCCTGGGCTCGAACATCGACCTGTTCTACAAGCTCAAGAACATGGAAGTCGATGCGATGCTGGTCTCGCTGGATGAAAGTCTCAATGACACGGACTGCGAGCACCTGCCGCTGTTTTCCGACGATATCTTCCTCGCCGTACCGGCCGACTCACCCTTCTCCCATCATCAGGAAGTGGACCTGAGCGACCTGTGCGAATCGACCTTCATTACCCTGACCCAAGGCTTCGCCACCCACCGCGACGGCATACGGGTATTTCAACAGGCGGGGTTCGAGCCCAAGGTTGCGATGCAGGTGAACGACATCTTCACCCTGCTGAGCATGGTCAGCTCAGGCGTGGGTTACGCCCTGCTGCCGGGGCGCATAGCAGCGGTCTATGAAAACCGCGTGCGGCTGATCCCGCTGCAAGAGCGCTACCGCATGCAACAACACATCGGCCTGGTGTTTCTCAAATCCAGAGAACGGGACCCGAACCTGCTGGCACTGATCGCTGAGTGCCGGATGTATGCCAACCGCCTGCCTCAAACCCCGTAGGAGCGAATTTATTCGCGATGCCCTTCGCGAATGAATTCGCTCCTTGTATGTTGATCTGCACCCAACGAGAGAGGCTAGGCTTGGAGGGTGATATCAACAAGATGTGT
>NZ_JAIGPJ010000036.1:0-62446 GCF_019719005.1 Pseudomonas cichorii | reverse complement strand
CTGTCGTTGACATCTATAGGATGCCACCGTGGCGCATAGACGCCTCGGCGGGGGCGAGTCCATCTGATTACGCCGCAGGAATCGTAACAAAATCATTCCACCGTAACGAATTCACTCCAACCATCTCCAATCCCCAGCCAGCAAGGCTTTGATCCCATGGGGATTTTATAGCCCTCCATCACTGTATCGATTTCGCTACACCCCTCTAAATTCTCCGTCTTCAAAAACAACTCAAGCCATTGATTTAAAACAATAAATCTATATTGGCCGCAAAATTGCTACTGAGCTTTTCATTATGCCGGCACCAGCCGCGGTCTTTACCCTTGAGGAGTTGTTATGAGCGAGTTGCGATTCACCGTTGAACACGAATGGCTGCGGGCCGAAGCCGATGGCAGTGTCACGGTAGGCATCACGCCTTATGCACAGGAATCCCTTGGTGACGTGGTTTACGTGCAGCTTCCGGAATTACAGACCTACACTCAACACGCCGAAGTCTCTGTCGTGGAATCGGTGAAAGCCGCCAGCAGCATCAATATGCCGCTGGATGGCGAGGTGGTCGCCGTCAACTCCGAACTCGACAGCACCCCCGAACTGGTCAACGAAGATGCGCTTGGCGCAGGCTGGTTCTTTCGCTTCATCCCGCAAGACGCCAATACCATTAACGGCCTGCTGGATCAGGACGCCTACGACCGACTGATCAAAGCCAACGCCGAAGCTTGAGGAGCGAGCAATGACTGACCTGAATACCGCCAACGAATTCATTGCCCGCCACATCGGCCCTCGCGCCAGCGACGAACAGGCCATGCTGCAAACCCTGAGCTTCGACTCTATCGAGGCACTGAGCGAAAGCGTGATCCCGCAGAGCATCAAGGGCACCAGCGTCCTGAACCTGCCCGCCGGCCAGAGCGAAGCCGATGCCCTGGCATCGATAAAGGCCATCGCCAGCAAGAACCAGTTGTTCAAGACCTACATCGGACAGGGTTACTACAACACTCACACCCCGGCTCCGATCCTGCGCAACCTGCTGGAAAACCCGGCCTGGTACACCGCTTACACGCCGTATCAGCCAGAGATTTCCCAAGGCCGCCTGGAATCGCTGCTCAACTTCCAGACCCTGATCAGCGACCTCACCGGCCTGCCGATTGCCAATGCCTCGCTGCTGGACGAAGCCACCGCCGCCGCAGAAGCCATGACCTTCTGCAAGCGCCTGAGCAAGAACAAAGGCAGCCAGCACTTCTTCGCGTCGGCTCACTGCCACCCACAAACCCTGGATGTGCTGCGCACCCGCGCCGAGCCGCTGGGCATCACCGTTGTGGTAGCCGATGAAGCGGAACTGGGCGATGTCAGCGACTACTTCGGTGCGCTGCTGCAATACCCGGCCAGCAATGGCGATGTGTTCGACTATCGCGAACTGATCGAGCGTTTCCACAGCGCCAACGCACTGGTGGCGGTTGCCGCCGACCTGCTGGCCCTGACGCTGCTGACTCCACCGGGCGAATTCGGTGCCGACGTGGCCATCGGCAGCGCCCAGCGTTTCGGCGTGCCGCTGGGCTTCGGTGGTCCACATGCGGCGTACTTCTCCACCCGCGATGCATTCAAGCGCGACATGCCGGGCCGTCTGGTCGGCGTATCGGTGGATCGCCACGGCAAGCAGGCACTGCGCCTGGCCATGCAGACCCGCGAGCAACATATCCGTCGCGAGAAAGCCACCAGCAACATCTGCACCGCGCAAGTGCTGCTGGCCAACATCGCCAGCATGTATGCCGTCTACCACGGGCCTGCCGGCCTGACGCAAATCGCCAACCGCGTACATCGCATGACTGCGATCTTCGCAGAAGGCCTGAGCCAGCTGGGTCTGAAAGTCGAGCAGGAATTCTTCTTCGACAGCCTGACCATCAACACCGGCACCAAAACCGCCTCGCTGCACGCCAAGGCGCGCGCACACCATATCAACCTGCGTGAAATCAACGCCGAATATCTGGGCCTGTCCTTCGACGAAACCACCTCGCAGTCGGCCGTCGAAACCCTGTGGACGATCTTTGCTGCCGACGGTCAGACCCTGCCGGACTTCGCAACCCTGGCTTCCAGTGCCAAGTCGTATCTGCCCAAGGCCCTGGTGCGTCAATCGGCGATCCTCAGCCATCCGGTCTTCAATCGCTATCACTCCGAAACCGAGCTGATGCGTTACCTGCGCAAGCTGGCCGACAAGGATCTGGCGCTGGACCGCACCATGATTCCGCTGGGCTCCTGCACCATGAAGCTCAATGCCGCCAGCGAAATGATCCCGGTCACCTGGGCCGAGTTCGGCAACCTGCACCCGTTCGCGCCTGCCGAGCAAAGCGCCGGTTACCAGCAACTGACCAGCGAACTGGAAACGATGCTCTGCGCCGCCACCGGCTACGACGCCATTTCCCTGCAACCCAATGCGGGCTCTCAGGGTGAATACGCCGGCCTGCTGGCGATCCGTGCCTACCACCAGAGCCGTGGCGATGAAGCCCGCGACATCTGCCTGATTCCGTCATCTGCCCACGGCACCAACCCGGCTACCGCCCACATGGCAGGCATGCGCGTGGTAGTGACCGCCTGCGACGCTCGCGGCAACGTCGATATCGAAGACCTGCGCGCCAAGGCCGTCGAGCACCGCGATCAACTCGCTGCACTGATGATCACCTACCCCTCGACCCATGGCGTGTTCGAGGAAGGCATCCGTGAAATCTGCGGCATCATCCATGACAACGGCGGCCAGGTTTACATCGACGGCGCCAACATGAATGCCATGGTCGGCCTCTGCGCACCAGGCAAGTTCGGCGGCGACGTTTCGCACCTGAACCTGCACAAGACCTTCTGCATCCCCCATGGCGGTGGCGGCCCGGGCGTCGGCCCGATTGGCGTGAAATCGCACCTGACACCGTTCCTGCCCGGCCACGGCCAGATGGAGCGCAAGGAAGGCGCAGTCTGCGCAGCACCGTTCGGCAGCGCGAGCATTCTGCCCATCACCTGGATGTACATTCGCATGATGGGCGGCGAAGGCCTCAAGCGCGCTTCGCAACTGGCGATCCTCAACGCCAACTACATCTCCCGTCGCCTGGAAGATCATTACCCGGTGCTCTACACCGGCAGCAACGGTCTGGTGGCCCACGAATGCATTCTGGACCTGCGCCCGCTCAAGGAAACCAGCGGCATCAGCGTCGATGACGTCGCCAAGCGCCTGATCGACTTCGGCTTCCACGCACCGACCATGTCGTTCCCGGTGGCTGGCACCCTGATGATCGAGCCGACCGAGAGTGAGTCCAAGGAAGAACTGGACCGTTTCTGCGAGGCCATGATCAAGATCCGCGAGGAAATCCACGCGGTCGAAAACGGCACCTTGGACAAGGATGACAACCCGCTGAAAAACGCGCCGCACACTGCTGCGGAAATCGCCGGTCAATGGAGCCATCCGTACAGCCGCGAGCAGGCCGTGTACCCGGTCGAGTCGCTGATCGAAGGCAAATACTGGCCACCTGTGGGCCGTGTCGACAACGTGTTCGGCGATCGCAATCTGGTCTGCGCCTGCCCGTCCATCGAAAGCTATCAAGAGGCGTGATCGCCCAGCCTTCGCGAAAAACGCTCCCCCGTAGGAGCGAATTCATTCGCGAAGGCCTCCTCCCTTAAAGGAATCCTCATGCCCACAGAACAATTGCTGACCACCCCGCTACACGCCCTGCACCGTGAACTCGGCGCCAAAATGGTGCCCTTCGCCGGTTATGACATGCCTGTGCAATACCCGGCCGGTGTGATGAAAGAACACCTGCATACCCGCGAAAAAGCCGGGCTGTTCGATGTGTCGCACATGGGCCAGATTCTTCTGACCGGTGCAGGCGCCGCACAGGCACTGGAAACCCTGGTCCCGGTGGACATCATCGACCTGCCGGTCGGCATGCAGCGCTATGCGATGTTCACCAACGAAAACGGCGGCATCCTCGATGACCTGATGGTTGCCAACCTGGGCAGCGATCAACTGATGCTGGTGGTCAATGCCGCCTGCAAGAACGAAGACCTGGCGCACCTGCGCAAGCATCTGGCTTCGCACTGCACCATAGAACCCCTGTTTGAAGAACGCGCCCTGCTCGCCCTTCAAGGTCCGCAGGCGGCTACCGTGCTCGCACGCCTGGCTCCGCAAGTGGCGAGCATGACGTTCATGCAGTTCACCCGTGTCACGCTGCTGGGCAGCGAATGCTATGTCAGCCGCTCGGGCTATACCGGCGAAGACGGTTATGAAATTTCGGTTCCGACCGCACAGGCCGAAGCCCTGGCGCGTCGCCTGCTGGACGAGCCGGAAGTAGCTCCAATCGGCCTGGGTGCGCGTGACTCGCTCCGCCTGGAAGCCGGCCTGTGCCTGTACGGCCACGACATGAATGTCGAGACATCCCCCGTCGAAGCCAGCCTGCTGTGGGCCGTTTCCAAGGCCCGGCGTGCCGAAGGTATTCGTGCAGGCGGATTCCCCGGTGCCGAAAAAATATTCGTCCAGCAGCAAGCCGGCGTAGAAAAAAAACGTGTCGGTCTGTTGCCGCAGGAACGTACGCCGGTGCGTGAAGGCACCGAAATCGTCGATGCAGAAGGCCAGACAATCGGCAGCGTTTGCAGTGGCGGTTTTGGTCCGACACTGGGCGGCCCCTTGGCGATGGGCTATCTGGACAGCCACTTCACTGCGCTGGATACGCCAGTCTGGGCAGTAGTGCGCGGCAAGAAAGTCCCGATGCGGGTAAGCAAAATGCCTTTTGTTGCGCAACGTTACTTCCGCGGCTGAAAACAGCGTCAAAAAAACAGCAATTATTCACGGCACAATTGCCCTGTTGCATGGCTCTTTCACAGAGCTGCGCAACAGGGTTTTTGTCGTCGAAAAAATGCCCCGACAAAGTGCATAAACGGTCCATAAACGGGCAGTTTTACACCCTGACTGAAAGATCCCGGCAACTCTCTGACGAGCATGAAAACAAGGGGCAAAGCGGGGCTTGTTTTTGTAACGAGAGTTGGCGTAGAGTTTCCTGACTGTGTTTGCATAGGTCGCTGAATCTGGACCTGGGCAGTAGCTCAAAGCGTTGCTACATCCCGTTCTACGTTTCTTACTTCTTGCAACCAGCCCCAGTACTCTTTCGTGTGAAAGAGGCTGTCACCAATTCAAGCGTCAAGGAAATAAGAAAATGTCCCAACGTCAGAGCGGCACCGTCAAGTGGTTCAACGACGAAAAAGGTTTTGGTTTTATCACTCCAGAAAGCGGTCCGGATCTGTTCGTACATTTCCGCGCAATTCAAGGTAACGGCTTCAAGAGCCTGAAAGAAGGCCAGAAAGTGACCTTCATCGCCGTGCAGGGCCAAAAAGGCATGCAGGCTGATGAAGTACAGGCCGAAGGTTAATTAACCAAAGCCCGAAAAGCCCCTGATTTTATTGATCTCAGGGGCTTTTTTATGGACGCGATTTCGTAAGATGCGGTCTTGCCCGTAATCGAGAGCTTCGCAATGTCCAGACACCTGCTTCGACCGCAAGGCGATTTCGCCCCCGCTGGCCTTGCTCGACGCCTGGCAGCCATCTGTTACGACGCCTTCCTCTGCTTCGCTCTGCAACTGGTTACCGCCTTCGTCTACAAGCTGGTGCTGATGGCTTTCATCGGCGAGGCCAGACTACGCGTCCTGTCCGAATCCGGCTCGCTGGATGGCGACCCCCTGCTCTCCTCTATTCTCCTGCTGGTCACCTTCGGTTTCTTCGCCAAGTTCTGGACCCATGGCGGCCAGACGCTGGGCATGCAGGTATGGGGCATTCGCGTACAGAACGCCGACGGCACTGCCATCAGCCTGATGCAGGCGTTGCTGCGCTTTATCGTCTCCATCGCTTCATGGCTGTGCCTGGGGCTGGGCTTTGTCTGGTGCCTGTTCGACAAGCAGCAGCGTACCTGGCATGACATGTACTCCGGCACCTTGCTGGTAAAGATCCCCAAACAGAAATAGCGCCCATGAAAAAGCCGACTCGAGGTCGGCTTTTTCAAATCACTGGATGATCATCCAGCGCGGCGAAGCAACAGCACACCCGCCAGGGCACAGACGGCTGCCGGCACCAGTACCGCGAACAGCGGCGAGAAGCCGAACACCAGACTCGACGGGCCCAGCAGGTCCTGAATAATGCGGAAGGTAAAGCCGACCAGCACACCCGTGAAGACACGCTGCCCCAGGGTCACGGAACGCAGCGGGCCGAAGATGAACGAGATTGCCATCAGCACCAGCGCCACCGTCACCAGCGGCTGCAGGACCTTGGTCCAGAAAGCCAGCCAGTAACGGCCATTGCTCAGGCCCTGATCCGCCAGATAGTGGGCATAGCTCCACAGACCGGAAATCGACAGCGACTCGGGCGGCATGATGACCGTGCTCAGCAGTTGCGGGCTGAGGGAGACTTCCCAGCGCTCCACCGGCGTCTTGATGACTTCGGTGCTGCCATCACGGAAATACGTGGTGCTGACGTCTTTGAGCTCCCAGTAATCGGTCATGTAGTTGGCCTGTCTGGCGAAGCTCGACGTCAGCATGTGGTGCTGCTCATCGAAACGATAGCGCGTCACGCCATACATCAGCCCGTTGGGTTGAACCGTGTTGATGTGGATGAACTCATCGCCCTGACGGTGCCACAAGCCATGCTTGGCACTCTGGGAGTCGCCGCTACCCTGAGCCAGCGAACGAGCGGCCTGGGCCTGGTTTTCAGCGTAGGGCGCAACATACTCACCCACCAGCACACCGGCAGCCATCAGGAACAGCATGGGCTTCATGACTGCCCAGACAATGCGTGCAATGGACACACCGGCGGCCCGCATGATGGTCAGTTCGCTGCTGCTGGCCAGGGTACCCAGACCGATCAGGCAACCGATCAGGGCGGCCATCGGCAGCATGTCGTAGACCCGCCGCGGGGCGGTCATGAGGACGAAGCTGCCAGCATCCATCAGGGTGTAGCTGTCACTGATATCGCCCATCTCGTCGATGAAGGCGAACAGGGAAGCCAAGCCCAGAATGATCCCCAGCACCGCAAGGATCGCCAGGAATACGCTTTTACCAATGTATCGATCGAGCTTAACCACGAGCCACCTCCGCTACGCTACGGCGACTCGCCATTTTCAGCCGCAATGGCTCCCAGTAAATCAACGCCATGCCTATCAACAGGAAAATCCCGTGGACCCACCACATGCCAAGGCCGATCGGCAGCTTGCCTTTCTCCAGGGCGCCGCGCACGGCAATCAGGATGGTCAGGTAGGACATGTAAAGCAGAATTGCCGGCAGCAGCTTCAGATAGCGCCCTTGACGAGGATTGACCCGTGCCAGCGGCACGGCCATCAGGGTCACGATGAAGACCAGGATCGGCAGCGAGATACGCCATTGCAGCTCGGCCCGGTAGCGTGGCGTGTCGTTGCCGATCAGCTCGCTGGTGGGAATGGCTTCACGGTCGGTGACGTCCTCGCTGATTTCAGGCTTGGGCAGCATCGCACCATAGGTGTCGTACTTGATCGCACGATAATCAGCCTGACCTGGATTACCGTCGTAGCGGTAGCCGTTTTCAAGGATCAGGAAACGGCTGCCGTCAGCACGCACTTCCTGGTGACCCTTGTCGGCCACCAGCACGGTAATGCTCGGCTCTTTGGTCTTGTCGGTGGAAATGCGCCGCTCGGAAATGAACACACCACTCAGGTTGGTGCGGTCTTCGGACAGTTCCTGGGTGTAGGTAATCCGTGAACCGTCGCGCAACGCCTGAAAACGCCCCGGCACCAGCGTGTCGAACTCGGTCATCGCATCCTGCTTGTTGATCAGCAGCGAGAACTGGGTTGCACCCTGCGGCGCCAGGCTGAAGCTCAGCCAGGCAACCAGCAACGCCACGACGCCAGCCGGTACCATGGTGATAGCAAGCAGACGCTGCTGGCTCATGCCGGTAGCGGCGAGCACAGTCATTTCGCTTTCCAGATACAGACGGCCATACGCCAGCAGAATGCCAAGGAACAGCCCCAACGGCAGGATCAACTGCAGGAAGCCCGGCAGACGGAAGCCCATGATCAGGAACAGTACGCCCGGATCGAGCGCACCCGAAGCAGCCTGGGCCAGATACTTGATGAAGCGCCCGCTCATGATGATCACCAGCAATACAGCGCTTACCGCGCTCAAGGTGACCAGCACTTCTCGGGACAGATAACGGAAGACAATCAAACCAGACACTCCAGAGTTGTCAGGCTCAGGCAGCCGAACAAGGAAAAATGAGCCACGGCAACCAGACATTCACACCCGGCAAAGGTGCGAGCCGCCAAAAAATATGCGGCATTATCCTGTGATTGAGTGTTCCTGTCACTGCGCGGTCTGGATAGTTCTCACAACAACTTCCTACACGGACCGTAAGAGCGGTTGTTCGGGGTTGTCAGCGGCTGCAAAGCAGGGTCAAACTGCAAGGCTTGACGCTGGCGTCGGCTGCACAAGGCCTCGACTTGCCGCTCACATCATTCATTTTGCGAAAGCTCGCAGTCTATTCGGGGACCCGACATGGAATTGGTTGTTAAAAGCGTAAGCCCAGAAACCTTGAAGACCGCCACCCTGGTGGTTGCAGTGGGCGAAAATCGCGTTCTGGGCACCGCGGCTCAAAGCGTGGACACGCTCAGCGGCGGCGCCATTGCCGCCGTTCTCAAGCGCGGCGACCTGGCTGGCAAGGTTGGCCAGAGTCTGCTGCTGCACAGCCTGCCCAACCTCAAGGCCGAGCGCGTCCTGCTGGTAGGTATCGGCAAGGAAACCGAGCTGTCGGACCGTCAATTCAAGAAAGTCATCAGCAGCGTACTCTCGACGCTCAAGGGCCTGGGCGGCAGCGATGCAGCCATCGCTCTGGATCAGGTCGCGGTAAAAAATCGCGACACTTACGGCAAGGCCCGCCTGCTGGTGGAAACCCTGGCTGACGGCGAATACGTGTTCGACCGCTTCAAGAGCCAGAAAGCCGAGCCTCGCGCCCTGAAGAAAATCACCCTGCTGACCGCCAAGGCCAGCGTCGCCGATGTAGAGCGCGCAGCCACCCACGCCCAGGCCATCGCCAAGGGCATGGCCTTTACCCGCGACCTGGGTAACCTGCCGCCAAACATCTGCCACCCGACTTATCTGGGCGAAGAAGCCAAGGCACTGGGCAAGGCCCACAAGAATCTCAAAGTCGAAGTACACGACGAGAAGAAACTGGCCGAACTGGGCATGGGCTCGTTCCTGGCTGTGGCTCAGGGCAGCGCCCAGCCACCGCGCCTGATCGTCATGAACTACCAGGGCGGCAAGAAAAGCGAAAAACCTTTCGTGCTGGTCGGCAAGGGCATCACGTTCGACACCGGCGGCATCAGCATCAAGCCGGCTGCGGGCATGGACGAAATGAAGTTCGACATGTGCGGTGCAGCCAGCGTGTTCGGCACCCTGCGCTCCGTGCTTGAGCTGCAACTGCCGATCAACCTGGTCTGCATCCTGGCCTGCGCCGAGAACATGCCAAGCGGCACCGCGACCCGTCCGGGCGATATCGTCAAGACCATGAGCGGCCAGACCGTCGAAATCCTCAACACCGACGCCGAAGGCCGTCTGGTGCTGTGCGATGCACTGACCTACGCGGAGCGCTTCAAGCCGCAGGCAGTCATCGACATCGCGACCCTGACCGGCGCCTGCGTGGTTGCACTGGGCGGCCACACGTCCGGCCTGCTGGGCAACAACGACGTGCTGATCAATCAACTGCTGGACGCTGGCAAAGTGGCCGACGACCGCGCCTGGCAACTGCCGTTGTTCGACGAGTATCAGGAGCAACTGGACAGCCCGTTCGCGGACATCGCCAACATCGGCGGCCCGAAAGGCGGCACCATCACCGCAGCCTGCTTCCTGTCGCGCTTCACCAAGGCGTATGACTGGGCGCACCTGGACATCGCCGGTACGGCATGGCTGAGCGGCGGCAAGGAAAAAGGTGCAACCGGTCGTCCGGTTCCGCTGCTGACCCAATATCTGCTCGACCGCGCTGGCGCATAAGATGCCTGGCGGCGTATCGGCCTTGCCGGTCGATACGCCGCCTGCTCTGGAACAGACATGACTCAAGTCGACTTTTACATTCTCCCCAGCGCCGATCCTGCGGCACGCCTGGATTTCGCCTGCAAGCTGACGGAAAAAGCCTGGCGCCTGGGTCACAAGGTCTACCTGCATTGCAGCGACGCCGCCCAGCGTGAAGACCTCGACGCCCGGTTGTGGCGCTTCAAGGGCGAAGTCTTCCTGCCCCATGGCGAAGCCGAAAGCGATCACGAGGCTCCGGTTGTACTGGGCCTTGGGGACGATCCTGGGCCACACCAGGACCTGCTGGTCAATCTTGACCTCCGTATCCCGGCCTTCTTCAAGCGTTTCGCCAGGGTGGCGGAAGTGGTCGTGGAAGAGCCTGCAATACGTCTGGCGGCACGAGAGAGTTTCCGCTCGTACCGCGAACAGGGTTATCCTCCGCAAGATCACCGACTACAGCGTCTTTGAGTACACGATGGATACTTCAAAAAAAGCTGAACCTGCGCTCCTGCTGGACGACCTCGAATCGATCCGCCAACTGCTCGGCGATGACAACCTGCAACCGCCCCTGCTGACGGACACGATCCACCGCGAAGTCCAGATCCCGTTGCTGTTCGACGTTGTCGGCAACAAACCCGACAGAACACAGGAAGCGGATTACGACAATCCGGACATTCCGACGCTGCTGCCCGACATGCCCGTGCAACAAGCAGCAGAGCCTCAACCCGCTCCCGAACCCGAACCCGAAGCTCTCCCAAACCCAGATGCCCTGCTGCATCTGGACAGAGAACTGCGGGCCGCGGCGCAGTTGATCATGCAAGACGTGATCGACGACTTTGCCCCGCATATCGAGACGGAGATAAAGCGCCGGCTTGAGGCAAGGGTAGAGAGGCTTATCGCCTCAGCTGCAAGCGGCAAGTTTTAAGCTGCAAGAAAAAGCTCGCGGCTTTGCGCTTGTAGCTTGCAGCCTCCCCCCGGTCTATACTTGTCGGCTTTTCTGAATCAATGCCACAGGGTCCCGCCGCGCATGGACAAGACTTACCAGCCGCACGCCATCGAAACTTCCTGGTACCAGACCTGGGAGTCCGAAAACTATTTCGCTCCGCAGGGCGCGGGTGACTCCTACACCATCATGATTCCGCCGCCGAACGTGACCGGCAGCCTGCACATGGGTCATGGTTTCAACAATGCGATCATGGATGCGCTGATCCGTTTCCGTCGTATGCAGGGCCGCAATACCCTGTGGCAGCCGGGTACCGACCATGCGGGTATCGCCACGCAAATGCTGGTTGAACGCCGCATCGAGGCTCAGGGCCAGAATCGTCACGATCTGGGCCGCGAGAAGTTTCTGGAAAAAATCTGGGAGTGGAAGGATGAGTCCGGCGGCAACATCAGCCGTCAGATCCGCCGCCTGGGCTCGTCCGTGGACTGGAGCCGCGAGCGCTTCACCATGGACGACGGCATGTCCGCCGCCGTACAGGAAGCCTTCGTCCGTCTGCATGAAGACGGCCTGATCTACCGTGGCAAGCGTCTGGTCAACTGGGACACCAAGCTGCACACCGCGATTTCCGACCTGGAAGTGGAAAACCACGACGAGAAAGGTCACCTGTGGAACCTGCGCTACCCGCTGGCCGATGGCGCAAAAACCGCTGAAGGCCTGGATTACCTGATCGTTGCCACCACACGTCCTGAAACCATGCTCGGTGATGCCGCTGTCGCGGTAAACCCTGAAGACGAACGCTACAAGGCGCTGATCGGCAAGTTCGTCGAGCTGCCACTGGTTGGCCGTCGCATTCCGATCATTGCAGACGACTATTGCGACCCTGAATTCGGCACCGGCTGCGTGAAAATCACCCCGGCCCACGACTTCAACGACTATGAAGTCGGCAAGCGCCACAACCTGCCGCTGCTGAACATCTTCGACAAGAACGCTTCGGTGCTGCCTGCCGCACAAGTGTTCAACCTCGACGGCACGCTCAACGAATCCGTCGACGGCCGCCTGCCTGCCGAATACGCAGGCCTGGACCGTTTCGAGGCCCGCAAGCAAATCGTTGCCGCATTCGATGCCGCCGGCCTGCTGGTGAGCGTCGATGACCACGCCCTGAAAGTCCCGAAAGGCGACCGCTCCGGCACCATCATCGAGCCGTGGCTGACCGACCAGTGGTACGTGTCCACCAAGCCATTGGCCGAACCTGCCATTGCCGCCGTGGAAGACGGCCGCATCGCCTTCGTGCCCAAGCAGTACGAAAACATGTACTTCTCGTGGATGCGCGACATCCAGGACTGGTGCATCAGCCGTCAGCTCTGGTGGGGCCACCGTATTCCGGCCTGGTACGACGAGTCCGGCAAGGTCTATGTCGGTCGCGACGAAGCCGAAGTACGCGCCAGGCACAACCTGGGGCCGGACGTTGCGCTGCAACAGGACAACGACGTACTCGACACCTGGTTCAGCTCGGGCCTGTGGACATTCTCCACGCTCGGCTGGCCGGAAAAGACCAAGGCACTGGAAACCTTCCACTCCACCGACGTGCTGGTCACCGGTTTCGACATCATTTTCTTCTGGGTCGCCCGGATGATCATGCTCACCATGCACCTGGTGAAAAACGAGGACGGCACGCCGCAAGTACCGTTCAAGACCGTTTACGTGCATGGTCTGGTGCGTGATGGCCAGGGCCAGAAAATGTCCAAGTCCAAGGGCAACGTCCTGGACCCGCTGGATATCGTCGACGGTATCGACCTGGAAACTCTGGTACAGAAACGCACCAGCGGCTTGATGCAGCCTCAACTGGCCAAGAAGATCGAAAAGCAGACCCGTCAGGAATTCGCCGACGGCATCGCCAGCTACGGCACCGACGCCCTGCGCTTCACCTTCTGCTCGCTGGCGTCCACCGGTCGCGACATCAAGTTCGACATGGGCCGCGTCGAAGGCTATCGCAACTTCTGCAACAAGATCTGGAACGCAGCACGCTACGTGCTGGACAAGGGCGAAGACTGCGGCCAGAACGGCGAAGAAGTCGAGCTGTCGCTGGCTGATCGCTGGATCATCTCGCAACTGCAACGCACCGAAGCCGAAGTGACCCGCCAACTGGATCAGTTCCGTTTCGACCTCGCGGCTCAAGCCTTGTACGAGTTCATCTGGAACCAGTACTGCGATTGGTATCTGGAGCTGTCCAAGCCTGTGCTCTGGGACGAAAACGCGCCGATCGAACGTCAGCGCGGCACTCGCCGCACACTGGTTCGCGTGCTGGAAGTCGCATTGCGTCTGGCGCATCCGTTCATGCCGTTCATCACCGAAGAAATCTGGCAGCGCCTCGCGCCGCTGGCCGGCATCAACGGCAAGACCATCATGCTGCAAGCCTGGCCGGTGGCCAATGAAGCACGCATCGATGCGGCTGCCGAAGGCGACATCGAATGGCTCAAGGGGCTGATGCTGGCGGTACGTAACATCCGTGGCGAAATGAACATCGGCCCGGGCAAACCGCTGCAACTGTTCCTCAAGAACGTCAACGCCGAAGACCAGCGTCGCCTGAGCGAGAACGACTACCTGCTCAAGAAACTGGCCAAGCTCGAATCCATCACCGTACTGGCTGAAGGTGCAGACGCACCGCTGTCCGCGACCGGTCTGGTGGGCGAGATGGAAGTGCTGGTGCCCATGGCCGGCCTGATCGACAAGGGTGCCGAGCTGGCGCGTCTGGACAAGGAAATCCAGCGCCTGCAAGGCGAAGTCCAGCGCGTGGGCGGCAAGCTGTCCAACGCGGCGTTCGTCGACAAGGCTCCGCCTGAAGTCATCGCCAAGGAACGCGCCAAGCTGACCGAAGCCGAACAGGCCCTGAGCAAACTGGCCGAGCAACACGCACGTATCGCCAGCTTGTAGCCCTATGTGCTGGTAGGAGCGGATCGGGCGGCGCTCCGCTTATCCGCGAGACGTCATTGAAGGTTATACATTTCTTCAGATGTGCCTCTCGCGAATGAGCGGAACGCCGCCCGATTGCTCCTAAAGGGCGCAGCATTCGCATCTTCAGAACGACTCCTCATGACCACGCCAGACAAACCCAAACCACCCCGCAAGAAGCCCCAGCGTCCTGCAAAGCCCGCAGAACCTCGCGAGAAGGCCACGCTGCACCCGCGCAATCGCCATCAGGGTCGCTACGACTTTCCCAAGCTGATCAAAAGCAGCCCGGAACTGGCCGAGTTCGTGATTCTCAACCCCTACGGGAAGGAAAGCATCGACTTCGCCAACCCTGTGGCCGTGCGGGTCTTCAACCGGGCGTTGCTCAAGGCGCTGTATGGCATCGCCCATTGGGATATTCCGGCTGACTACCTGTGCCCGCCGATTCCGGGCCGTGCGGATTACCTGCACTTTCTCGCCGACCTGCTGGCCAGCGAGAACAATGGCGAGATTCCGCGCGGCGCTTCGATCAAGGCCCTGGACATCGGCACGGGTGCCAACTGCATCTATCCGCTGCTGGGCCATAGCGACTACGGCTGGCACTTCGTAGGCTCGGATATCGACAGCACCGCCATCGCGGCTGCCACGACCATCATCAAGGCCAATGGCTTGAGCAAGGCCATCAGCGTGCGTCAGCAGACCAATCGCAAGCACATCCTGCTGGGCCTGCTCGACAGCAGCGAACGCTTCGAGGTGAGCCTGTGCAACCCGCCCTTCCACGCCTCGCTGGAAGAGGCTCAGCGCGGCAGTCAGCGTAAATGGCGGGCACTGGGCAAGGCCGACCCCAAGCGCAAGCTACCGGTGCTCAATTTCGGCGGGCAATCCCAGGAATTGTGGTGCGAAGGTGGCGAGATAGGCTTTGTGACACAGTTGATCCACGAAAGCTCTCAGGTGCCTGAACAGGTGCGCTGGTTCAGCACCCTGGTGTCCAAGGCCTCGAACCTGCCTGCCATTCAGGCTGCGCTGACACGAGCCGGCGTGCTGCAAAGCCGGATCGTGGAAATGGGCCAGGGCCAGAAGCAAAGCCGCTTTGTGGCCTGGAGCTTCATGTAGAGCGAATTTATTCGCGAAGATCTCTTTCGCGAATGAGCGGAGCGCCGCCCGATTCCCACAGAATCAAAAAAGCCGTGCCCGGTTATCCGGCGCACGGCTTTTTCACAGCAAGCGTGAGCTTACTTGTTGATCGAGTCGTTCAGCACTTTGGCCGGTACGAACTTGATGACTTTCTTGGCAGCGATTTCGATGGCAGCGCCAGTCGAAGGGTTGCGGCCGGTGCGAGCTGGACGCTCAGCAACTTTCAGCTTGCCGATACCTGGCAAGGTGATTTCAACACCGTTTTCCAGTTGGTCGGCAACGATTTGGCCCAACTGCTCCAGAGCATTACGCGCGGTGGTTTTTGGCGCGTCGATAGCTTCAGCGATATCGGCGATCAATTGGTCTTTGGTAAGAGCCATGGTGGTGTTCCTTCCCTATCAAATTCATTTGGATTGCAGAACGTAACGTCGGCCAAAGGCCGGGCAATGAACCAGACTCCGCTGGCAGCCACGATAAATCGCGAAATGTAGATACTTAAACCGGGATTTGGTTCGGCCCACACGTAGACGATCTGCATGCTTGGCGCGCTTGAGTGCGCAAGACCGGGCAAAACTAGCACAGAGCCGGGCAAATATCCGCCCTTACCTATCCTTTTGGTCAGGTTTAAGCGGTAATCGCTCAAAAATTGATCATAAAATATCCTGTCGAATGGAAAACCGGGCTCTGCAAGGCCATTTTTCGCAGGCCTGCGTTACACTGACGGCCTTGCACGAGCTGTCCGCTCTTCCTCATTACCAGCCGAGATATCCATGCCGATCCGTCATTGCATCGTCCACCTGATCGACAAGAAACCCGATGGTACGCCCGCAGTTCTCCACGCTCGCGATACCGAACTCGCCGAGTCCCAGGCCATCGAGAACATGCTGGCGGACCTCAACGAGAGCTATAACGCCAAACAGGGCAAGGCCTGGGGGTTGTTCCACGCCGAATCCGGTGCTCACCCGTTCAGCGGCTGGCTGAAGGAATACCTGGACGGCGCAAACGATTTCACGGCGTTCTCCCGCGTGTCGGTGGAGCATCTGCAGAAGCTGATGGAAGAATCCAACCTGTCGGTGGGCGGTCATGTGCTGTTTGCGCATTACCAGCAGGGCATGACCGATTACCTGGCCATCGCCCTGCTGCACCACAGCGAAGGCGTGGCGGTGAATGACGAACTGGACGTAACCCCTTCCCGGCACCTGGATCTGGGCCAGTTGCACCTGGCTGCCCGGATCAACATTTCGGAATGGCAGAACAACAAGCAATCCAAGCAATACATCTCTTTCATCAAGGGCAAGAACGGCAAGAAAGTCTCGGAGTACTTCCGCGACTTCATCGGCTGCCAGGAAGGCGTGGACGGCCCCGGCGAAACCCGCACCCTGCTCAAGGCGTTCAGCGACTTCGTGGAAAGCGAAGACCTGCCGGAGGAGTCCGCTCGCGAGAAAACCAAGACCCTGGTGGATTACGCCAGCAGCCAGAGCAAACTGGGCGAGCCCATGGGCCTGGAAGAGTTGTCCGAGCTGATCGACGAAGACCGCCCGCGCGCGTTCTACGATCACATCCGCAACAAGGATTACGGCCTGTCGCCGGAGATCCCTGCGGATAAACGCACCCTGAACCAGTTCCGGCGCTTCACAGGCCGCGCAGAGGGCCTGTCGATCAGCTTCGAGGCGCACCTGCTGGGAGACAAGATCGAATATGACGAACAAGCCGGCACCCTGATCATCAAGGGCCTGCCAACCCAGCTCACCGACCAGCTGAAACGGCGCTAACCGACATGCTGCTGCGTACCCTCAAGAAGTTCGCGCTGATCATGCTGGTGGTCGTGGTCTATCAGAACTGGGGCAAGATCGAGCACTTCTTCAACCCGGCGGATGCGATCCCTGCGCAGACTCAGGCGCAAGCCCGCGTGGTGATGTATGCCACCGAGTGGTGCGGCTACTGCAAACAGACCCGACGCTTTCTCGACAGCAAAGGTATCCCGTTCAAGGAATACGACATCGAGAAGTCAGAAGAGGGCCGCAAAGCCTATGAAGCTCTGGGTGGGCGCGGGATCCCGTTGATTGATGTGAATGGCACGATTATCAGAGGCTTCAGCGAAGAGGCAATATTGGCAGCGCTGAAGTGACAGAAGAGTACCCGCAGGAGCTGCCGGAGGCAGCGCCTGCAGAGATTGCATTCAGATGTTAACAAGACGAAAGCATCGTTTCTCATGCGGACTTTTTATAAAGTCTCTTCGCGCGAAACCCTTGGCTATTATTTCAGGGAAACGGCAGTACCTGGAACTGCATGGCCGGACGAGCAAATAATGCATTCGCCAGAGCCTCAAGCTTGACAGGCACGATATAACAAGGACGCCCCTCAACCTCCCCACCCAGGAACGATCTGAAGCCACCTGCCAGAATAGTAAACCTGGCCGTTTTCGATTGCTCGCCGGGTTCAAATACCAGAGGTTCTTCAAAATACATCTCACCAAACACTCTATGTATTATTCTGAAACTCACCCACATCGGCACCCGAACCAAACTGGCCTCTGATAAAAAAACTTCAACTTCCAACGTTTGTTCCTGGCCAGTGGCGACAACAAAAATATCTTTCATCGCGCTGACGAACGGCAACCTCAAGGGTTCGTTTTTTCCGAGTGAAGGTTTCACGAAGACAATATCGGACAAGCCAATGTCTCCGCCGCTGGGCAAGGTAAAAGTCAACGCGCTCACAGGCCCCTTCAAAGAGAACGCCGTTAACGGCACAGATATCTGTCGCTGAAGAAACGTTTCAACCCCATTAATTATCTCAGGAAGCGGCCATCTCTCCTGTAGCGTTGCGGTAAGATCCACTGTAACGCCATCCAGAGTAACCTGCAGCTCAACGGACTCTACAGCGCTCTCCTCTTGCATGTAATCGATATGAAAACTCAAATGCGTGTAAAGTGACAAATCAACAGGGCTTCCCACGTCACGAACATGCAGTTCCAGTTCGGCTGGCGACTGAAAGCCAAGGCTCTTGAGATTTAGAAAACCGTGACGTCGATGATGCGTAGACCGCAGCCCGCCAAACTTCGGCAAGGGAGCCGCGACAACCTCTCCAACACCTTCAGTTATAGTCCAATCCCATTCTCCAGGCATCAACAAGGTGTCATGAGAGTGCATATTTTCAAAGCTTTGAACGGTATAACGGCTTGACGCCGGAAAATACGCTGTACTTTGTACTGACGCCCGTGGAAGCGTCGGGATGGTGATTGGAGAACCGTCAAACAGGACTAAAAATTCCTGTTCCCTCCCTAAGACCAAGCGAAAAAATCCAGCCAGATAAAATGCACCGAGACGCTGCTGCTCTATAGGTCGATGGCGACTGACTTCAATATCTCCCCAGAACCCCTCGGTATCATCTCCTCCAGAACGGCTCCCGGGGGACCATTCTGTATTGAAGTAGTTATGATTGGCCCCTAACAGCAGTACAGAACTTCGAAACACGTCATCTTCAAATGCAAAGCGAGAGATATCGGAGTTACGTTGCGCGTCTAACCAGGCTACGTCGCCGTCCAGAAATGGCAGGATGGCAGCCGTATGCGTGCCGGGAATGGCGATATCGTCAAACGTCGTACTGCCTAACAGGACAGCAGCCTGGATACCATGATTTTTATTAAGTAACCTGTTTAAGGTGACTGCCCACGCTACACCGGATCCGCCACGCGAATGCCCCATAAGGCCTATAGTATCCAGATCCAGCCTGCCTTCCAGTAATGAAAGCTCAGGACGGCTCCCTTTATTTGCCTCACTCAGTAAATCGAGATGCGCCAGAATTAAATGCCCTCGCGCCCGGTCTGCATTTCCCCTGAAACCGACCGACTCGTAGGCCGTGATGCCATTGGCAGATAACGAGACAACTACATAGCCGTGACTGGCAAGTGCTTCTGCTGCGGCACCATACCCTTCAAAGCTGGGAATCGGCTGCGCCTCTCCTCTGCAAGGCCAATAGGTATCACTCGGAAACTCACACGTGGAGTGCCTCCCATGCAAAAGAATAATTACCGGGTACACGCCTTGTGAGTCAGGCATATACACCGCGGCTCGAAACTCAATGCCTGACCATCCGTCCGGGAGCTCCAATGCTTCATCGCCGTAATCATAATCATAGCGAATGACAGCATACGGCCCCACGGAGAGTGCATCAGGCGCAGCCAGCCTGGCCGATTCGGAAGTCTTTCTTTTGCTTTTTTTAAAAGGTTTATTATGTTTATTCTGGCACGAAAGAAACAGCTCTGGACTCGTTACCTCTTTCACGTGTTCAACTTCAAAAACAGGGACAGTCGTTCTTAGCACTTTACGATCTTCCGAAAGTATCGCTTCGTACTCCAGCCCATCGATGAGTAAAGTCGGGTACCTGCTGCTGACAGGCAGAGGCACATCCAAGTGAAGCTCAACATAATCGCCCCACTCGTTCTTGACAATTTTCCAGCCCTGAGATTTCATTGATAAACTCCTGTATTGGTACATCCTGATAGAATCCATTATCCGGCTTTCGCAAGTCTGTATTACCCACGAGTAATTGCGTGCAGCACACTTTCCCTGGCCTGATGCACGCAAAAACTTTTTAGTTTCATTACAACAGTCAAGCACAGGCAACATGAAAACTCAACGATAAAACCCGAGCCCCTTCATACCCTATTGAATCATGTATCGAACGGCTAATAGCTAATCAGCATGTATACGAAACTATCAAATGCGTCTCGAATGGTGGCCCTTGGATAAACCGTGATAACTAAGCGGCCATGAAGTTTTCCCTGAAAAAGCCGTACAAGCGGATTTATCCGCAAGACGGCATTTCAGACGATGCATTTTTGGGGGGATGTAACGGCATCTCGCGAATAATTCGCTTAAGCCCGTTTTACAAGCCGAAACCCCAACCGCGGAAAATGCACATGCACCAAGCCTGCACGCGGGTCTTCGCGGCGCAGGATCAGCTCTTCAAGACCGCTGAACACCAACTCCCCTTCCACCGCATCCACACCGTAATCCACAGCTGAAATAGCCACTCGGTCACCAGCCTTGAAACCATTGGGGTCGACAAAGACTTCATCAGGCAGTGCTGCCGGGGTCGCATCCACGGCGATCTGTATGGCGTCGGCAGCAGCGAGCTCGTTATGCGCGCCATGCCCGAAGCCCAGCACACGCTCGAACCAGGCCAATACTGCGGGGTAGTCATCCACCAGCGGCGCAGTCACGGGGCTCTGTTTGAGGAACCACAGAGTGTGCGCCACAGAGAAGTCAGCAATCGAAGGCTCACCAAACAGGAAGTCACCGTTGCGCTCCAACTGTTGCTCCAGCCGCGCCATCAGGGTTGGCCATTGATGCTGAGCCTGTTCCAGCGGCAGGCGTGATGCGCTTCCGCCATCGAACAAGGTTGCCCGGTCTGCAACGAAGGCCTTGACCGCTTCAGGAGGCACGCTGGCGAAGCGCACGGCCAGGGAGGCAGGCTGGAACACCAGGCTGACCACATGCATGAACAGCACCGAATCGCCCCACGCAGCAAGACCGGCAACCGTGAATTCATGGCCTTCAGGGTAAAAGGTAGGCGACGTCTTTTCCTGCTCCAGACGCCGCGCGATCAGTGCGGTGTCGCAATAGATATCCGCACCGACCTGCAGAACCGGCGTCTTGCGATAACCACCGGTCAGGGCCGTGAGGTCGGGTTTTGGCATGATCGGCGGGATCGTCACCGAGCGCCACGAGAGCCCCTTGAAGCCGAGCATCAGGCGGGCTTTTTCGGCAAACAGCGATGCAGGGTAATGATGAAGAATCAGCTCTGACATGCTTTGGCCTCTTGGGCGCAGGGAAAGCAACAGCTTAACCCCCAGCACCCGGACAGCCTACAGGCTCAGGCTGATGGCACGGCATCACGCAGAATGATCGGCGAACCCGCATAGCTGGCCGCCAGTACTTCCTTGGCGCTCTTGCGCAACTTCTTGATCAGACGCTCCTGACGCAGCGCCTCGCCCTTGCTGTCCCAGACCTCGACATAGACCAGCGCGACTGCCGGGCTGGAATGAAAGAAACGTGCGCCCTTGCCACTCTGATGATCGGCAAAGCGTCGATAAGGATCGTCACTGATGCCGCAATACAACGAACCATTGGCCGCACGCACCAGATAGACAAACCAGGGTTTGCCGACAGGTGCTGCGACATCGACAGCGGCATCCACAACGTCAGGCATGGCGTTTTTCTGTAAATACTTTGAGCCCTTTCTGAGCCTGGGCGCGAATCGCGTTCTGCACCAGTGGTGTCCAGCCCAGCAGCAGGCCCTTGGTGCCCAGCGCCTGACGCGACCAGCGCCACAGGTCGAAGCTGTCATGGTGCTCGGTGATCTTGCCATTGTGGAAGACGAAACGAGCCTGGATGTCGTTGACCACGGTGCGCCCGGTCTGGCTGAACAGGTAAGTGGCTTTCCAGTGGGCGCCGCCGCTGCGCTCATCGGCGCGGACGTTATCGAAAACCACCGAGAAATCCTGGGCGCGGGAGGTCAGCATGCGCCACATGTCACCGGCCTGCTTGCCACGCAACTCGCCAAATACCGGGTCGCTGAAGAGCACGTCATCGCTGTAGCAGGCAGCCATGCCTTCGGCATCCAGGCGGGCAAAGGCCTCGTAGAAGCGGGTAATCAATGCGCTGTTGGCTTGGCTTATTTGTTCGTTGCTCATGCATGCAGGTCCGTTTGGAGGCAAAAGATGATGCACGATAAGCGGCAAATCGACACTTTGCCATCATCATTCGCAGGATAAATATTGTTCACGAATGAATTCGCTCCCACACAGCACAGATTCAAACCTTCTCGCTGACGACATTCACGTACAACGCTCGCCCGGCACCCAGGCCGGCAACAATGGCCCCAAGCCCCAATGCCGCAAAGATCCAGCCAATCGAGTCCCAGCTTCCGGTCACATCATGCACCACGCCCACCGCCAGCGGGCCGATGGAAGCAATGGTGTAGCCGATGCCCTGAGCCATGCCCGACAGATTGGAGGCAACATGGGAGTCACGCGAGCGCAGCACAATCAACGCCAGTGCCAGGCTGAACGTACCGCCCTGACCCAGACCCAGCAGAATGGCCCAGCCCCACAACCCTTCCAGCGGCGCATACAGGCAACCGAACAACCCGCCAAGGGTCATCAACATGACGAGCACAATGGCCAGCCGCTGATCCTTGCCCCGCGTCGCCAGCCAGGGTGCGCTCAAAGCGCTGATCAGTTGCACGATGATCGATCCAGACAGCAGCAGGCCAGCCTGAGTCGGCGTCATGCCACGGTCGATGAGCACTGACGGCAGCCAGCCAAAAACGATATAGGCCAGAGAGGATTGCAAGCCCATATACAGCGTGACCTGCCAGGCCAGCGGATCACGCAACAGTCCGCGAACGCGGTAGGCCACCTGATGATGGGCATGCAGCTCGCGAGCCTGAGGCAACCAGACGAGCGCGGCCAGTACCGCAGGAATCATCCAGAACCCCAGGCCGACACTCCAGCGATTATCGAAATACTGGGTCAAAGGCACCGTCAGGCCCGCAGCAATTGCTGCCCCAAGACATAGCGCCATGGTATAGACGCCCGTCATGGCTCCGGCCTGCTTCGGGAAGTCGCGCTTGACGATACCCGGCAGCAACACACCAATGATGCCAATGCTCGCCCCGGCCAGCAGGCTTCCGGCGAACAGCCCGACTTCACCAAAGTGGCTGCGAAGCAGGATGCCTGTGGCCAGCACCAACAGAATCCCCAACACCACCCGTTCGCTGCCGAAACGTCTTGCGAGTCTCGGTGCCAGTGGTGCGAACAGGCCCAGACACAACACCGGCAACGTCGTCAGAAGCCCGGCCCTGGCCGCAGACAGCCCGAGGCTGTCGGACACCGCATTGAGCAGTGGCGCAACGCTGGACAGCGCAGGCCGCAGGTTCAGGGCAACCAGCACCAGGCCAAGCAGTAGCAGCCATGGGCGTTTGAGGATGGGAGTGTCTTGAGTCGGGGTCGTGCTCGCCTGAGGCGCCTTGGTCGTCATGAGTCTCTCGTGGGCAGGATGTGTTACAGCGCAGTGCGCAAAGGGTGTGCATCCTGTTGGAGAACCGTGCTGAATACAAGTTCGCTCTGATTACCAACGAAATGTGCGCCTTCCTCCTCCCATAAACTGCATTATTTTCAGAAACGCCCTACAGCCTGTTAGATGCCGTCTTAATAAGATGATTGCCTACCTTCAGGACAATTATGTATGGCACATCACGGTTACATGACAATCACAGGTGAAACCCAAGGTCACATTTCGGCGGGTTGCTCTACACAGGAATCCATCGGCAACAAATGTCAGGATGGACACGCAGATGAAATCATGGTGCTTTCGTTCAATCACAACATGAGCAACATCGGAAACATCCGACACGCCACGCACCAACCTGTTGTCATCACGAAGAACATTGATAAATCTTCCCCTCTATTGGCTCAAGCGCTGGCAAACAGGGAAGAGATCAACTGCAAAATCGACTTTTTCCGTAACTCCGTTCACGGCAAACTGGAAAAATTTTACACCGTCGAATTAATAGCAGGCTTCGTCGCAGATCTGAGTGTGGATATCCCCCACTCAATCCAGCTGAACGATAGCGCCCCGCTGGAACACATCGCTATTAGTTATCGAGACATCATCTGGACACACCATAAGGCAGGGACCATTGGCTACGCCTCATGGATAGAAAAGATATGAGGAAGCAAGACCAAGTTGATAAAACAATCAGTAGCAGCAATAAACTCAGTAAGGTCAGCCAAGCTGCGTCTTACCTGGCTGGCCATGCCTGCACAATCAGTGCTCGACACATAAAAGACGGCACACTACGCATTCAATTCAACAAGGAGGTTGCTTATTACGCACGAGAGATTGTCAGGGATGTTGACCAAGGCCGCAAAAGTGTCGATGAAGGACTGAAAGCGCTCAAGAAAGAGCAAATCAGCTTAAGCAAGCAATCACTCACCATTGCACAACAAAGCATTGGACTTGTTGCAGGAGGATTACAGATTACAGGTGGCGCAGCCATGTGTGGGGGGACATTCGGGCTGGGCTGCGGATTGGGTGTCCTGATGGCTACTCATGGCGCGAACAATGTCTATGAAAACGGGCGTAATTTATGGGAAGGCAGATCAGATACACAGGGTTACGTCAGAAAGACCTATCAAGGTATTTCCAAGTTTTTTGGAGGCAGTGAATTTGAGGGCAATATGGCATATGGCGGCGCTGATCTTCTTATGTCCGGCTACGGGACTGTAAGATTGGTCGTGAAAAAGGACTCTTGGCGATTATTTAGATACATCGATGCCGATTATATTCGAGCGTATGAGGCTACATCCAGGCGAGCCTTTCTTTTCGACAGGGTCTCGGATGGGGTAACGATAAAGGGCATGGCAGAGGAATGGGGCAATAAAAATGAATGACATAATATTCAACTCAGCATTTACCGTGGCCAGTATCTTGCTGTACATCCCCTCACTATGGGCAAGAGCTTCATTTTCAGGCACTGACTTTTCCCGAAACAAGCTATGGGGAGCAATGCTGTACAACTATATATTCATGTTCATTCATTTCGACTTTGTAAAAAATAGCCAACTGCCATTTATCGGGCAACGAGAGGAGTCTTCCATTGAGTGGCTTTCTTTTTTCATGATTTTTGCCTACCTGTACGCGCTCCCTTCAGAAAGAAACTTAAAACGATGGATTTGACGCGTCCACTTGCAAAACGATTTTTTTGCAGCCTTTGTCAAAGCCAGAAAACGACAACACCCATGGCCTACGACTTAAAAATGAATGATCTCGCCTATCAATCCAGTATCATTTCACTCTGCATCCTGTTCTTCCTTCCCTCTCTATGGGCCAAGTCCAGATGGAGTGGTGATGGTTACTCCGGCGATAGATTCTTGATCGCATTTATCTATAATTTTATTTTTTCAGCTCTCAATTGGCAGTTGGTACAAACGGCTGAGGTACCTTTTTCAGGAACACCAGCGAGCCCTTTGCTGCAATGGTTCTCTATTTTCATGGCAGTGGCACACATTATTTCACTCCCCAGAGAATCCCTGCCTAAACGCTGGTTTTCAAGAAAGGCTTCATTACCCATTTCTTTTAATCCTCACTATAGCTACACACTAAAAAGCCCCATCACAGACTTCTTATCACCCTTATTTAGCCTCTTGATACCGAGCATTTGTTGTGCGACATTTTATTCCGGGCTTATTTGTCTGGCTCTCATAGAATTTATTGACGTCGATATTTTTTATCGAAAAATCATCTTCGGAACGCTTTGGATTATCTTGTTCGGTATATTTTTATACGGACTACACACTGAAAGAAGAAAACGCGGTTACCTCTAGTCAGCGCCTCCTTTGTCTGCGATGAAAATCGCAGCGCATAAAAAAACCGGACACAAGGTCCGGTTTTTCATGCAGCATCTGAGACTCAGTGAATGATCTGGCTGAGGAACAGTTTGGTACGGTCGCTTTGCGGGTTGTCGAAGAAGTCGTTAGGTGCGGCTTGTTCGACGATCTCGCCCTTGTCCATGAAGATCACGCGGTTGGCCACGGTGCGGGCGAAGCCCATTTCGTGGGTTACGCAGAGCATGGTCATGCCCTCTTCGGCCAGGGTGACCATGGTGTCGAGTACTTCCTTGACCATTTCCGGGTCGAGTGCCGAGGTCGGCTCGTCGAACAGCATGATTTTCGGTTTCATGCACAGGGCACGGGCAATCGCCACACGCTGTTGCTGACCACCGGAAAGCTGACCCGGATACTTGTGAGCCTGCTCTGGAATGCGAACGCGCTCCAGGTAGTGCATGGCGATTTCTTCGGCCTTTTTCTTCGGCATGTTGCGAACCCACATCGGAGCCAGCGTGCAGTTCTGCAGGATGGTCAGGTGCGGGAACAGGTTGAAGTGCTGGAACACCATGCCGACTTCACGGCGGATGGTTTCGATCTGCTTCAGGTCAGAAGTCAGTTCGGTGCCATCGACGATGATGCGACCCTGCTGGTGTTCTTCCAGACGGTTCAGGCAACGAATGGTGGTCGACTTGCCCGAGCCCGACGGGCCGCACAATACGATACGTTCGCCCTGACGCACGTTCAGGTTGATGTCTTTCAATACATGGAACTGGCCGTACCACTTGTGTACGCCTTCCATCCGGATCATGCCTTCAGCGCCCAGAGGCTTACTGATAACTTCACTCATCACAAAACTCCTAACGCTTGTGGCCTGTGTCCAGCTTACGTTCCAAATGCATGGAATAGCGGGACATACCGAAACAGAAGATCCAGAACACCAGGGCCGCGAAGACATAGCCTTCGGTGGCCATACCCAGCCATGACGGGTCGGCGGTGGCTTGCTTGACGCTGTTGAGCAAGTCAAACAGACCGATGATGATCACCAGGCTTGTATCCTTGAACAGGGCAATGAAGGTGTTGACGATGCCGGGGATAACCATCTTCAACGCCTGCGGCAGGATCACCAGACCCATTGCGCGCCAGTAGCCCAGGCCCATGGCCGCGGCCGCTTCGTACTGACCTTTAGGGATTGCCTGCATGCCACCGCGCACCACTTCGGCGATGTACGCCGACTGGAACAGGATGACGCCGATCAGGGCGCGCAGCAGCTTGTCGAAGTTCATCCCTTCAGGCATGAACAGCGGCAGCATGACCGAGGACATGAACAGCACAGTGATCAACGGCACGCCGCGCCAGAACTCGATGAACGTCACGCACACCACACGCACGGCCGGCATGTTGGAGCGACGCCCCAGCGCCAGCAGGATACCCAACGGCAATGCACCGGCGATACCGACGGTCGCGATCACCAGGGTCAGCATCAGGCCGCCCCACTGGCTGGTTGCCACAATGCTCAGACCAAACGCGCCACCATGCAGCAGGTAGAACGCGATGACCGGGTAAAGCACCAGGAAGCCGATGGCGTAGAACGCCTTGCGCGGGAACTTCGAGATGAACAGAGGCGCTGCACCGACAATCGCCAGGATTGCAGTGAGGTCGACCCTCCAGCGCAGTTCGGTCGGGAAGTAGCCATACATGAACTGGCCAAAACGCTGCTGGACGAATACCCAGCATGCACCTGCCTTGGTGCAGTCTTCCTTGGTGGTGCCGATCCAGTTGGCGTCCAGCAGGGACCAGCTGATCATCGGCGGGACGATCAGGTAGATCAGGTAGAACGAGAACAAGGTCAGCAGCGTGTTGATCCAGCTGGAGAACAGGTTCTGCCGCATCCACGCAACCGGGCCGAATACTTTGGTCGGTGGTGGCATGTCAGGTTTGAAAGTATGAGTCGTCATGCGCGTTTCCTCACCGCTCGATCAGCGCAATGCGCTTGTTGTACCAGTTCATCAGCATGGAGATGCTGATACTGATCGCCAGGTACACACTCATGGTGATGGCAATGACTTCAATGGCCTGACCGGTCTGGTTGAGAACCGTACCGGCGAACAGCGAAACCATTTCCGGATAACCAATGGCTGCGGCCAGCGAAGAGTTCTTCGCCAGGTTCAGGAACTGGCTGGTCAACGGCGGGATGATCACTCGCAGAGCCTGCGGAATGATGACCTTGCGCAGCGTTGGACCAGGACGCAGGCCCAGGGAACGAGCTGCTTCGGTCTGGCCATGGCTGACCGACTTGATACCCGAACGCACGATTTCGGCGATGAACGCCGCGGTGTAGATGGTCAACGCCAGGGTCAGGGAGATCAGTTCAGGGATCAGTACCCAGCCACCGGTGAAGTTGAAGCCTTTGAGCTGAGGCAGTTCCCAGTGTACCGGGCTGCCGAAGATCAGCATGCTCAGACCTGGAATGACCAGCAACAGACCCAGAGCAGCCCAGAACTTGTGGAACGGCTCGCCGGTGAGTTCAAAGCGCTTGTTGGCCCAGCGTACCATGGCGATCACAGCCAGAATGGCGATGACAATGCTGATCAGGAACGCCCATGCGCCTTCGGCAGGAATAGCCTTGGGCATGTTCAACCCGCGGCTGCTGACAAAGAACATGTCCAGGTAGCCGTGAGCCTGACGTGGTCCGGGCAGGGTCAGGAAGACGGCGGTGTACCAGAACAGGATCTGCAGCAACGGCGGAATGTTGCGGAAGACTTCGACATACACGGTCGCCAGCTTGTTGATCATCCAGTTCTGGGACAGACGAGCGACACCGATGATGAAGCCCAGAATGGTTGCCAGGAAGATACCGATGACCGATACCAGCAAGGTGTTGAGCAAGCCGATGACGAAAACGCGGGCATAGCTGTCCGCTTCGGTGTAATCGATCAGATGCTGGGCAATACCGAAACCGGCACTGCGCTCAAGAAACGAGAAACCCGATGTGATACCACGATGCTGCAGGTTGGTCTGGGTGTTGTCGAACATGAACCAGCCCAACGAGACCACCGCCACTACGGTGATGATCTGAAATAACCACGCGCGCACTTTTGGGTCGCTCAAAGAGAGCTTTTGCTTTGGTGCGACGATTTGCTTTTCCATGAAATGCCCCAGGAAAAATCGAACAGAACAACGCCCGACAGGCTTGAAAGCCTGTCGGGCGCCGGGTCAATCAGCGAATTGGTGGAGCGTACTGAATGCCACCTTTGTTCCACAGTGCGTTCTGGCCACGCTTGATTTTCAGCGGGGTCGATTCGCCCAGGTTGCGCTCGAACATCTCGCCATAGTTACCTACTTGCTTGACGATCTGAACAACCCAGTCCTTGCGCAGCTTCAGGTCTTTGCCGTATTCGCCGTCGGCGCCGAGCATACGGGCAACGTCAGGGTTCTTGGTGGCCTTGGCTTCAGCTTCGACGTTCTTGGAAGTGATGCCTGCTTCTTCAGCGTTCAACTGAGCGAACAGGGTCCAGCGAACGATGGAGAACCACTCTTCGTCGCCTTTACGCACGACCGGGCCCAGAGGTTCCTTGGAGATGACTTCTGGCAGAACGACGTAGTCGTCAGGCTTGGCCAGCTTGCTGCGCTGTGCGTAGAGCTGCGACTGGTCGGAGGTCAGCACGTCGCAACGGCCGCCTTCCAGCGACTTGGCGCTTTCGTCGGAGGTGTCGAAAGTGATCGGGGTGTATTTCAGACCGTTGGAGCGGAAGTAGTCGGAGACGTTCAGCTCAGTGGTAGTACCAGCCTGGATACAAACGGTTGCACCGTCCAGTTCCTTGGCGCTCTTGACGCCCAGCTTGTTGTTTACCAGGAAGCCGATACCGTCGTAGTAAGTCACGCCGGCGAATACCAGGCCCATGCCCGAATCACGGGAGCTGGTCCAGGTGGTGTTACGCGACAGAATGTCGATTTCGCCCGATTGCAGCGCGGTGAAACGCTCTTTGGCGTTCAGCTGGCTGAATTTTACCTTGGTCGCGTCACCGAAAACGGCAGCAGCTACGGCACGGCACACGTCTGCGTCGATACCGGTAATCTTGCCTGTAGCATCTGGAACGGAGAACCCTGGCAGGCCATCGCTGACACCGCACTGAACAAAACCTTTCTTCTGGACAGCGTCAAGTGTGGCACCGGCGTTAGCTGCACCGGTCACGCCGAGTGCTGCTACAGCTGTCACGACCGCCAGTGTGGATTTCAACATCTTCATTCAAACCTCCAGTGTGCTCTTTATTGTGTGGGTCTTCAGTCACGCCGCACCCTTGTGAGGCATTAATGACCCGTGCTGGCTTTTTTTTGGGTCATGCGACGCTGGGCGTTAAACATGAATCGAGTATGAGAACCTCTCATCACTCGCATTCACCCTTCATTTATAGCCCTTCTACCAAAGCCCCGTATTTTCCCCGGACCAGAGCGGTACAGGATCAATCATGGCAAGAGTCCTGACGCATGGACTCCCGTGCTGCCTTCGATCGTCACAAGTAGTAGCCTAATAGTGTTACCGATCGATGTGAGCGCTTTGACTCCACACGTTTCATAGCAAAGGCCGTACCATCATGCTGGCGATGTCGAATTAGCGACAGGTCAAGTCGAAAACTTGTAACCTTGCGACATCTTCTTTCATTTTTAAACTGCGTACGCACTTAATTAATGCGTAGAAAAACAACCAATGCACACTATTGGAGCACTCATGAGCGAGTCCTTGATCCTGCAACCCACCGCCGAACCCGATGCCTGCGTCATCTGGCTGCACGGCCTTGGAGCCGACCGCTATGACTTCCTGCCCGTCGCCGAGGCCCTGCAGGAAACACTGAGCACCACACGCTTCATACTGCCCCAGGCCCCGAAACGCGCTGTCACCGTCAACGGTGGCTATGAAATGCCGAGCTGGTATGACATCAAGAGCATGACCTCCGAAGCCCGCTCCATCGATCACGATGAGATGGAAGCCTCGGCCCGACAGGTTCTGAGCCTGATCGAACAACAACGCGACAGCGGCATCGACCCCGCAAGAATCTTTCTGGCCGGTTTCTCTCAGGGCGGCGCCGTGGTGCTGCACACGGCCTACAAACGCTGGCAGGGTCCGCTGGGCGGCGTGCTGGCGCTCTCCACTTACGCGCCGACCTTCAATGACCAGATGACGCTGTCAGCCAGTCAGCAACGCATTCCGGCCTTGTGCCTGCATGGTTTTCACGATGAAGTGGTCCACAACGCCATGGGGCGAACCGCTTACGAGTACCTGAAGACTCTGGGTGTAACCGCACAATGGAAAGAGTACCCAATGGGTCATCAAGTGTTACCCCAGGAAATTTCCGACATCCAGATCTGGCTGGCCGAGAAACTTCGGTAACGTCTTCTTTAATAGAGCTTTGAACCGGCCTGATCGGATACCTTTGTAGCGAACCAAGGATGACACTACGCCGCGCCCGATTCTTGCATTACACTGCTCGGCGTACATTCCTTAATCAATTGACGAGATGACCGTGCTCAAAGCACTTAAAAAGATGTTCGGTAAAAGCGAGGCTGAGCAGCTCGCGCCCAACCACGCAGCATCCAGCCCCGTATCCCCGACTAGCACTGAAGGCGAATCACAGCATCGTGCAGCCCAGTCTCCAGCTCTGGCAAAGGAGCCCACGGCTCCCGCGCAGGCCCGAAGCGACAAGCCCAAGGCAGAACGTCCACGTCGAGAGCGCGCGCCCAAGCCGCCGGTCGTCGCCTGGAAGCTAGAAGATTTCGCCGTCGAACCCCAGGAAGGCAAAAGCCGCTTCCATGACTTCGACCTGGCCCCCGAACTGATGCACGCGATCCATGACCTGGGCTTCCCGTACTGCACGCCGATCCAGGCGGGCGTATTGGGTTACACCCTCAAGGGCAAGGATGCCATCGGCCGCGCCCAGACAGGCACCGGCAAGACCGCCGCGTTCCTGATCTCGATCATCACGCAACTGACCCAGACACCACCGCCCAAAGAGCGCTACATGGGCGAACCTCGCGCCCTGATCATCGCTCCGACCCGCGAACTGGTGGTGCAGATCGCCAAGGACGCCGCGGCGCTGACCAAGTACACCAACCTCAACGTCATGACGTTCGTGGGCGGCATGGAGTTCGACAAGCAGCTCAAGCAGCTCGAAGCACGCCATTGCGACATCCTGGTTGCGACACCGGGACGCCTGCTGGACTTCAACCAGCGCGGTGAAGTGCATCTGGACATGGTCGAAGTGATGGTGCTCGACGAAGCCGACCGCATGCTGGACATGGGCTTCATCCCGCAGGTCCGCCAGATCATTCGCCAGACCCCGCACAAGGGCGAGCGCCAGACCCTGCTGTTCTCCGCAACCTTCACCGATGACGTGATGAACCTTGCCAAGCAATGGACGACCGATCCGGCCATCGTCGAAATCGAAGCCGAGAACGTCGCCAACAGCAACGTCGAACAGCATATCTACGCGGTCGCTTCAGCCGACAAGTACAAGCTGCTTTACAACCTGGTCACCGACAACGGCTGGGAACGGGTGATGGTCTTTGCCAACCGCAAGGACGAAGTGCGCCGCATCGAGGAGCGTCTGGTACGTGACGGCGTAAACGCCGCGCAACTGTCAGGCGATGTACCTCAGCACAAACGGATCAAGACCCTGGAAGGCTTCCGTGAAGGCAAGATCCGGGTATTGGTGGCGACCGATGTCGCAGGCCGCGGTATTCACATCGATGGCATCAGCCACGTGATCAACTTCACCCTGCCGGAAGTGCCGGACGATTACGTACACCGGATCGGTCGTACAGGCCGTGCGGGCGCCGATGGCGTTTCGATCAGCTTTGCCGGGGAAGACGATTCCTATCAGCTCCCGGCCATCGAAGAGAAACTGGGCCACAAGATCAGCTGCGAGATGCCACCGACCGAGTTGTTGCGGGCTGTGGTGCGCAAGGCCTGAGGCCTTTTCGCGGATAAATCCGCTCCCACTGTAGGAGCGAATTTGTTCGCGAACACCACCACTCATTTCCAGCGATCAGCAGCTGCCTGATCGCTATGCCGCCCTTCTACCCAGCGCGGGCCTTCGGCGGTGTTTTCGCGTTTCCAGAACGGGGCGCGAGTCTTCAGGTAGTCCATGACGAAATCGCAGGCCTCGAACGCGGCCTGACGATGGGCACTGGCAACGCCAACAAACACGATAGGCTCGCCGGGCTCCAGGGCGCCGACCCGATGCAGCACTTCCAGCCTGAGCAGTGGCCAGCGCTGCTCGGCTTCTGCAACAATTTTTGCCAGGGCCTTTTCGGTCATGCCTGGGTAGTGCTCCAGAAACATGCCCGAGACTTCACGCCCTTCGTTGAAGTCGCGCACGTAACCGACAAAACTCACCACCGCACCGATGCCGACATTGGCCGCATGCAGCGCATTGACTTCAGCACCAGGGTCGAACGCCTCCGCTTGCACGCGAATCACCATGTTCAGCCTCCGGTCACGGTAGGGAAGAACGCCACTTCGTCGCCATCCACCAACGGCTCATCCAGCTGGCACAGCTCCTGATTGCGGGCGCACATCAGGTTCTGCTCGGCCAGCACTTGCCAGGCCTCACCACGAAGCAGCAGGTGCTGGCGCAGATCGTCCAGGGTCGCGAAAGTGCCCTCGACACGCTCGCCGTCCAGCCCCAGCGCTTCACGGTAGCGGGCAAAATACTGAACCTGCACGCTCATTGCGCAGCTCCCGGTTCATCAGCGATGAAGTGACCACTCTTGCCGCCGAGTTTTTCCAGCAGCTTGACTGACTCGATGGTCATGCCGCGATCAACCGCCTTGCACATGTCATAGATGGTCAACGCAGCCACACTGGCAGCGGTCAGGGCTTCCATTTCCACGCCCGTCTGCCCGGCCAGCTTGCAGCGCGCAACGATCAATACCGCGTCGTCACCCTGGGCGCTGAGTTCGACCTTGACGCTGGTGAGCATCAACGGATGGCAGAGCGGGATCAGATCACTGGTTTTCTTCGCGGCCTGAATACCGGCAATACGCGCAACGGCAAACACATCCCCTTTGGGATGACCACCGCTGACAATCATTTGCAGGGTTTCAGGCAACATGCGCACAAGCGCTTGAGCCACAGCCTCACGGGACGTCACTGCTTTATCAGTGACATCGACCATATTGGCGCGACCTTGGGAATCGAGATGAGTCAGCACAGCCTTACTCCTGAACAGGAGAGGCGATTGTAGTTAGCCAAGGGCACAAGCTACAAGCGGCAAGAGCTGCAAGCTACAAGCGAACCACACTCTGGCTTCTCTTGCAGCTTGCAGCTTACAACTTACCGCTTACAGATGACTCTCCGCATATTCAGCCAGTACCGAGCGTGGCACCCCTTGCAGGGTGATGTGTACGCCATTCGGGAAATCCTTGAAGCGCTCCGTCAGGTAGGTCAGCCCCGAGCTGGTGGCTGACAGGTAGGGGGTATCGATCTGCGCCAGGTTACCCAGGCAGACCACTTTGGAACCGGCACCGGCACGGGTGATGATGGTTTTCATCTGGTGCGGCGTCAGGTTCTGGCACTCGTCGATCAGGATCAGGCTTTGCTGGAAGCTGCGGCCCCGGATGTAGTTCAGGGATTTGAACTGCAACGGCACTTTGCTGAGGATGTAATCAACGCTGCCATGGGTGTTTTCGTCATCCATGTGCAGGGCTTCGAGGTTGTCGGTGATCGCCCCCAGCCATGGCTCCATTTTTTCCGCTTCGGTGCCGGGCAGAAAGCCTATTTCCTGATCCAGGCCTTGCACGCTGCGGGTTGCGATGATGCGGCGATAGCGTTTGCTGACCATGGTCTGCTCGATGGCAGCGGCCAGCGCCAGGATGGTCTTGCCCGAACCTGCCGCGCCGGACAGGTTGACCAGATGGATATCCGGGTCGAGCAACGCGAACAGCGCCAGCCCCTGGTAGATATCACGAGGTTTCAGGCCCCAGGCTTCCTGATGCAGCAAGGGTTCCTGATGCATGTCGAGAATCAGCAGCTCGTCGCTGCGCACGCCCTTGATCCAGCCGACGAAGCCTTGCTCGTCGATGATGAACTCGTTCATGTGAACCGCAGGCAGGCTTTCGCTCAACTGCACGCGATGCCAGGTGCGGCCATGATCCTGACGGGTTTCGACCTTGCTGACCCGGTCCCAGAACGAGCCCGGAATATCGTGGTAGCCACGCGACAGCAGCGAGACGTCATCCACCAACTGGTCGGTGCTGTAATCCTCGGCGGCAATGCCACAGGCTCGCGCCTTGAGGCGCATGTTGATGTCCTTGGTCACCAGCACCAGACGCAAGTCCTTGTCGCGGGCGTGCAGGTCGACCAATTGGTTGATGATGATGTTGTCGTTCAGATGCTCGGGAAGAAGGCTGTTGGGCTCCTCGCGTCGGCTCATCAGAATCGACAGGAAGCCTTTGAATACGCCCGTGCCACGGTCGATAGGTACACCTTTTTCGACTTCTTCCGGGGAGGCTTCCCCCAGAGTCTTGTCGATCAGGCGGATCGCCTGCCGGCACTCCGCAGCGACTGAATGCTTACCGTCCTTGAGCTTGTCCAGTTCCTCCAGAACCGTCATCGGAATGGCTACGCGGTGTTCTTCGAAATTCAGCAGTGCGTTTGGATCATGGATCAATACGTTGGTATCGAGCACGTAAAGGATAGGCTGGTTAGTGGAAGGGTTGCGTCCGTGATCATCCATACTCGCTCACCTTTATAGAAGCCAGGTGGCGCAGAACCACTACAAAGCTGCGCCACGAAAAGGCCGCCGGTTCCTTCCCTTGAGGCAGGGAAGAATGTTGCTCAAGATGGGTCGTTGAGGACGCCACCTGTGTTGCAGGTTTCGGCGGTCTGTTCTCGTAATACAGCAAAACCGATGACAGAAAAAAGCTCTTTGACAGTTTTTTGAAGTTTATTTCACAGTATGACGAATAGCGCTTGGCGAGTGCCGTCGGCACGTTTACAGTCGGAAGTCACCTCAGGCCGGATTGGCCGAAAAAACCTGCCCCACACTCTCCGCTTTATACCCTCAACCCCTTATTCCTCCTGGGTTTCAGAGAAATTCCGGCAGTCATCCCAGATCAGTTCGCTTTGTGCGGTATTGGCCAGCAGCAACGGCAACGCCGACTGCGCCTTGTTGCCCATGTCATGGAACACCACTGTGCCCTTGCGCCAGAGCAGCATGAGGGTCAGCACCCGGTCACCCGCCTGTTGGGCCGAGAGGCGCCCCATGGCGTCCTGGGAGTCGATATTCCACAGCGACACCCGCAAGTGCTGCGAACGGAAGTATTCGCCGCTGTCAGCGCGACGATGGCCATAAGGCGGCCGGAACAGCGGTACGAAGTTGTCTGGAAGAACCTGTTGGACCAGGGCGGCACTGCGCTGCACGGAATCCTGCCAGTCGACCCAGTTACTGTGGGAGCGATACTCCCAGCCTTGAATCCCCACGCACTGCTGCCGGTAGAGCGCCTGCAGACTGGCGGCCGAGCTGCTTTCCAGGCGCGCCTGCAGGCTTTTACCCAGCACGAAGAAGGTCGCCGTCATTTTTTGCTGGCGCATGAAGTCGGCCAGCCAGTCCGTATTGCCATCTGCCGGGCTCGGTCCGCTGTCGAAATTGAGCACAAAGGTGCGATCTGGCATTTCATCGCCGCTCATTTCATCAGAGTTGTAGCGCTCGATTTCACTACTGGTCTGCGGAAACAGGGCGGCCATGTACAGCAATTCGTTCAGATAGCGCTCGTGGAAGACCGAACTGGGTCTGGCCCAGGCGGTATAGAAGGAATCGGGTGAAACCTGATATTCCTCGGCGCGCTGGCGCAGTTGCTCCATGTCCTCGACCAGCACACAGAAGTTCGCATCTTCCTCACAGCTCTTCTGAGCCGCCTGATAGTTCTCCAGCAGGCGCAGCCACAGGCGGTGGCGAACCACGTTCAACGACGGCACGTTGATATAACGAAGCCCGAGGCGTTGCTTGAGCCCTTCTTCGCCCAGGGTTTCACTGACAGACAAGGCATGGGCGAAAGCCAGGATCTCGGCACGGGAGGCAACATCGAACAAAGCCGGCGTCTCCAGACGCTCGGGCCATACGCTGCGATCAATGGTGGCAACTTCAGGCACCGCCGCCTGAGCTTCAAACCAGAACAGACACGCGCAAACTGCTAAAACGATACGCAAAACCAATGCCCTCTCGATCCAATATCAACGCCATCACCCGCGCGGCACTATAGCTGATCCGGGGCACTGTCTTATGTCCGGCGCGTTACAAAGCCACGGCCTATGAACACATCTATCGCCACCATAGCTGGAGTCATCGGCCATCACCTCATAGAATCGGCCGACGATTAAAGGAGACGACTTCATGCTGATGGTGATTTCCCCAGCGAAAACCCTCGACTACGAGACCCCGCCGACCACCGAACGCTACACCCAGCCGCAATATCTGGATCACTCCCAGGAGTTGATCACTCAGCTTCGCGAGCTGACACCCGCACAGATCGGCGAGCTGATGCACCTGTCCGACAAACTCTCGGGCTTGAACGCGGCGCGCTTCGGCAGCTGGACGCCGGCCTTCACGCCCGACAACGCCAAACAGGCGCTGCTGGCATTCAAGGGCGATGTGTATACCGGGCTGCAGGCCGAAACACTGACCGATGCCCAGCTTTCCTACGCCCAGGATCACCTGCGCATGTTGTCCGGTCTTTATGGACTGCTGCGCCCTCTGGACCTGATGCAACCCTATCGCCTGGAAATGGGGACGAAGCTGGCCAATGCCCGTGGCAAGGATCTTTATGCCTTCTGGGGCACGCGCATCAGCGAATGGCTGAACCAGGCCCTGGCCAATCAGGGCGATGACCTGCTGCTGAACCTGGCATCCAACGAATACTTTTCCGCAGTCAAACGCTCGTCATTAAAAGCCCGCATCATCGATACCGAGTTCAAGGATCTGAAAAACGGCCAGTACAAGATCATCAGTTTCTACGCCAAGAAAGCCCGCGGCATGATGAGCCGTTTTGTGATCTCCGAGCAGATCAACACACCCGAAGCACTGAGGGAATTCGATGTGCAGGGTTACCGCTACAGCGCCGAACAATCGACCACGGACAAACTGGTCTTCCTGCGCGACACTCCAGAGCAGTGATGGCGTCAATGTTGCGTAGTGCCAGGGGCGCTACGCAAGCCAGCCGCTCTATCTCAACCCCCTTACGCCATTTTTGTGACGCCAGATAAACATCACTCCACGCGGCGTTCATTTTCAAAACGAACTTTCTCGAAAAAAAGACAACTTTTTTGAGCAGTGGCACAGCGCCTTTCTTCTGTAATGGCAAAAAAATATCGCCACTCGGGAACCCCTTTATTGATAAGGCCTCCAACAAAAGTGCCATCATTTTGAAAGTATGGACTGCAAAAAGCAGATCGGAAAAATTCTCAAAAACAGGACGAGCGGCCCGGAACTAATCCCGAATGCATAGGCTCCTACATCCCGTAACAATTCTCGACAACCCTGTAAGAGATCACTTACAGCGCAGCGAGAGCAAAAGGAAGTTGCCAGAGATCCAGTGTAATTCTGCGGAATCACTACTCAAGACTCTGAACTTAAACTCACATCACTAATTGAGTCAGGTAGACAAGCGAACACCGTGAACGGTGTATAGAGCAGGGCTCCAGATCGTCAAAGCCAAGGCTTGCAGATCGACCTGCCGAGGATCGCTATACAAGGAGTGGTTTGCCACACACAAGAGAGCACGGCCCGATCAGGGGACCTGCCACTTGCACTTAGTGTCATTGAGTTTGCCACCTTTGTTTGGCACTCATTAATTAAATATGCCTGCGTTAGTTCAGTGGCTTTTAGAAGCCCTCCTGACTCGCGTGTGACATCTGCTGGCCAAAATTAATATCCAGCCAACTTTATGGCGTGAAAAATCGAGGAGAGTACGATGCGTATCAGCATCTTTGGTTTGGGTTATGTCGGTGCAGTCTGTGCCGGTTGCCTTTCTGCACGTGGTCATGATGTTGTTGGTGTGGATATTTCCAACACCAAGATCGACCTTATCAACAGCGGCAAATCGCCTATCGTCGAACCAGGCCTGGAAGACCTCCTGGCACAGGGTATTCGCAACGGTAAACTGCGCGGCACCACTGACTTCTCCGAAGCCATTCGCGCCACCGACCTGTCGATGATCTGTGTAGGCACGCCAAGCAAGAAGAACGGCGACCTGGAACTCGACTACATCGAGTCGGTATGCCGTGAAATCGGTTATGTCCTGCGTGACAAGACTTCCCGTCACACCATCGTGGTCCGCAGCACCGTACTGCCGGGCACCGTCGCAAACGTTGTGATCCCGATCCTGGAAGACTGCTCCGGCAAGAAAGCCGGCGTCGACTTCGGCGTTGCAGTGAACCCTGAGTTCCTGCGCGAAAGCACCGCGATCAAAGACTACGATCACCCACCAATGACCGTTATCGGCGAGTTCGACAAGGCTTCCGGTGACGTTCTGCAATCGCTGTACGAAGAGCTCGACGCACCGATCATCCGCAAGGACATCGCCGTTGCCGAAATGATCAAGTACACCTGCAACGTGTGGCACGCCACCAAGGTCACTTTCGCAAACGAAATCGGCAACATCGCCAAGGCAGTCGGTGTCGACGGTCGTGAAGTGATGGAAGTGGTCTGCCAGGACAAGCAACTGAACCTGTCCCAGTACTACATGCGCCCAGGCTTCGCCTTCGGCGGTTCCTGCCTGCCGAAAGACGTCCGTGCCCTGACCTACCGTGCAGGCAGCCTGGACGTGGAAGCACCGCTGCTCAACTCCCTGATGCGCAGCAACGTCTCCCAGGTACAGAACGCTTTCGACATCGTGGCCAGCCACGACACCCGCAAAGTCGCCCTGCTGGGTCTGAGCTTCAAGGCCGGCACCGACGACCTGCGTGAAAGCCCGCTGGTCGAACTGGCCGAAATGCTGATCGGTAAAGGTTTCGACCTGAGCATCTTCGACAGCAACGTCGAATACGCTCGCGTACACGGCGCCAACAAGGACTACATCGAGTCGAAGATCCCTCACGTGTCGTCCCTGCTGAACTCGGACTTCGATGAGGTCATCAACAACTCCGACGTGATCATCCTGGGTAACGGTGACGAGCGCTTCCGCGCCCTGGCCGACCAGACTCCACACGGCAAGCACGTTGTAGACCTGGTGGGCTTCATGTCCAAGCCGACCAGCGAAGACGGTCGCGCTGAAGGTATCTGCTGGTAAATCAGCCGCAAGCGCCAGGCACCAAGCCACAAGCTCAAGCGTTACCGCTTGCAGCCTGGGGCTTGGTGCTTGCAACTGACTTTGGGATACAGATCATGGATATGGACAGGCTAAAGCACGGCCTACTAGAGGCCGCGGGCTGGCTGTTTTACCTCAGTTTATTAATGGGCATCGCAACTGCATTGCCTACAAGCATCTTCGACTCACAGTCGAGGAACTTTATTTTCCTGATTGGCGCCGTCGGCATCTGGCGCTACTCCATGGGCATCACGCACTTTGTGCGGGGGATGCTGTTTCTGTATGTGGTCTACCCACACTTGCGCCGCAAGCTGAAAAAGCTGGGCAAGGCTGCAGATCCATCCCATGTGTTTCTGATGGTCACCAGCTTTCGTATCGAAGCCCTGACCACCGCCCAGGTGTACAGCTCGGTCATTCGTGAAGCCATCAACTGCGGTCTGCCGACCACCATCGTTTGCTCGCTGGTGGAAATGTCGGATGAGCTGCTGGTCAAGAGTCTCTGGGCCAAGATGAACCCGCCTGAGCGCGTGAAGCTGGACTTCGTGCGTATCCCTGGCACCGGCAAGCGCGACGGCCTGGCTTATGGCTTCCGCGCCATCTCGCGTCACCTGCCCGATGATCGTGCAGTGGTCGCAGTGATCGACGGCGACACCGTGCTCAATGAAGGCGTCGTCAGCAAGACCGTTCCGTGGTTCCACCTGTTCGATAACGTCGGCGGCCTGACCACCAACGAGTTCTGTGAAGTTCGTGGCGGTTACATCATGAGCGAATGGCACAAGCTGCGTTTCGCCCAGCGCCACATCAACATGTGCTCCATGGCCCTGTCCAAGCGCGTCCTGACCATGACCGGTCGCATGTCGGTATTCCGCGCCACCGTGGTAACCGACCCGGAGTTCATTGCCGACGTGGAGAGCGACTCGCTCAATCACTGGCGTCTGGGGACCTTCAAGTTCCTGACCGGTGACGACAAGTCGAGCTGGTTCAGCCTGATGCGTCTGGGCTACGACACGTTTTACGTACCCGATGCCGCCATCAACACCGTTGAACACCCGCCAGAAAAAAGCTTCCTCAAGGCCAGTCGCAAGTTGATGTACCGCTGGTACGGCAACAACCTGCGTCAGAACTCCCGCGCACTGGGTCTGGGCGTTCGTCGCCTGGGTCTGTTCACCAGCGTTGTGTTGTTCGACCAGCGTGTGTCGATGTGGACATCCATCCTGGGCCTGACCGTCGCCATCATCGCCAGCTTCAAGTATGGCGGCGCATTCATCCTGATGTACCTGCTGTGGATCGGCATGACCCGCCTGATCCTGACACTGCTGCTGTCCTGCTCGGGACACAGGATAGGGCCTGCCTACCCCATCATTCTCTATTACAACCAGATCGTCGGCGCCCTGATGAAGATCTACGTTTTCTTCCGCCTGGATCGACAGTCCTGGACCCGTCAGGACACGAAACTAAGCCGCGACATGGCCAGCTTTCAGGGCTGGTTCAACACCTGGTCGTCCCGAACCATGACTTTTTCAGCTGGCACCATCTTCGTCGCAGTACTGCTGACGATGGTGTGACCGGGCCAATGAATCAATTGCTCAAGTAGGAAAATTAGCCATGAATACAGCCGTGAATGCGAACGTCGTACATGAATCCGAAGCCCAGCGCCAACACGCACGGGTCAAGGTTCCAGCCAAGCTGCGCCTGCTCAACGGTGAGCAGAATGCCCCTCTGGTCCGGGTCGAAGACCTGTCAGCCGGTGGTCTCAGCTTCGTTGCCCCAAGCAACGTCAAAATCACCGAAGGCGAAGTCATCAAGGGTCGCCTGCAGTTCCTCATCGACAACCTCGGCCTGGCCATGGACGTCGAAATGCAAGTGCGCTCCATCAGCTCCAGCGGGCGCATCGGCTGCCAGTTCCAGAACCTTGAAGCACAAGACATCGCCACCCTGCGCCACATCATCACTTCCCACCTGAGCGGCGACATCGTCAGCATGGGTGAAGTACTGGCTACCCTGCAGCGTGACAACTTCACCAAGGCTCGCAAGAACAAGAAAGAAACCACGGGCATGAGCGCCTTGGGTCGTCTGCGTGCAGTGACCTTCAGCCTGGGTATTTTCATCGTCGGTCTGGCGGCCTTCGGCTTCATCTTCAAGACTGTCTACGGCCTGTACTTCGTCAGCCACGCTTCGGCCGGCCTGGTATCGGTACCGAGCATGGACGTGACCATGCCTCGCGAAGGTACTGTGCAAAGCCTGGTTCAGACCAATGGCGAAGCCGCCAAAGGCGCACCGCTGGCAACCTTCAACACCAGCATGCTGGAAATGCTCAAGGGCAGCCTGACCGGTGAAGACCTGCAACCGGCCAAGATCGAAGAGCTGTATGGCAAGCAAATGAGCGGCACCATGACCAGCCCTTGCGATTGCGTCGTGGTTCGTCAACTGGTTGCCGATGGTCAGTTCGCTTCCAAAGGCCAGGTGATCTTCCAACTGGTGCCACGTAACACACCTGCCACTGTTGAAGCGCGCTTCACTTATCGCCAGTTCAACGACGTCAAGCCGGGCACTCCTGTGAGCTTCCAGATCGCTGGCGAAGATAAACTGCGTACCGGCAAGATCATCAGCAGCAGCAACCTGAGCAACACCGACCTGTCCACTGACATCCGTGTACAGATCCAGCCTGACGAAAGCCTGAGCAGCAGCCTGGCTGGCCGTCCTGTCGAAGTCGTCAGCGACCGTGGCCCGTCCGTCAACTGGCTGATCGATAAAGCCATGGCTGCGGGTCTGTAATCATGAACAGCCCACTACGACGCCTGTCGACCCCCACGCTATTGAGCCTCGCCGTCGCGATCGGCCTGAGCGGCTGTGCCGGCCTGCCCGATCAACGCCTCGCCAATGAAGCCCTTAAAAACGGCGACACCGCACTGGCGCAGCAGAACTATCGGCAATTGGCGGACCTGGGCTACAGCGATGCACAAGTCGGCCTGGCCGACATCCAGGTCAGCACCGGAGATCCGGCTCAGCTCAAAGAGGCAGAGGCCACCTATCGTGCCGCTGCCCAAACGTCACCTCGGGCGCAATCGCGTCTGGGGCGTCTGCTGGCCGTGAAGCCCGATGCCACAGTGGCCGAGCACCACGAAGCAGAAGCGCTGCTCACCAAGGCGTTCGCCAATGGTGAGTCGGGCACCCTGCTGCCGCTGGCCATGCTTTACCTGCAATACCCGCAAAGCTTCCCGAATGTGAATGCCCAGCAGAAGATCAACCAGTGGCGCGCCACGGGTTATCCGGAAGCCGGTCTGGCCCAGGTGCTGCTGTACCGCACCCAGGGCACTTATGACCAGCATCTGGATGAAGTCGAAAGCATCTGCAAGCAGGCACTCAACAGCACCGATATCTGCTACGTCGAACTGGCCACCGTTTACCAGAAACGCGGCCAGACCGAGCAGCAGGCAGCACTGATCGAGCAACTCAAGAGCGCACATGCCTCAGGTCGCGTCGGTGCTCAGCGAGTGGACGGCGTAGCCCGTGTGCTGGGTGACAGCCAGATCGGTACTCCGGACGAGAAGACTGCCCAGCAACTGCTGGAAGATATCGCGCCCGGCTATCCAGTTTCGTGGGTCACCCTGGCCAAGCTGCTTTACGACTTCCCTGAACTGGGTGACGTGAACAAGATGATGGAGTACCTGGACAACGGTCGCGCTGCGGATCAACCCCGCGCCGAACTGCTGCTGGGCCGTCTCTACTACGAAGGCAAATGGGTTCCGGCCGACGCGAAGAAAGCCGAAGAGCACCTGCAGAAAGCCGCAGCGACCGAACTCTCCGCCCACTACTACCTGGGTCAGATCTACCGTCGCGGCTATCTGGGTGAAGTCTACCCACAGAAGGCTCTGGATGAATTGTTGACCGCCGCCCGTGGCGGCCAGAACAGCGCCGATTTCGCCATCGCGCAACTGTTCTCCCAAGGCAAGGGCACCAAGCCCGATCCGGTCAACGCATGGGTCTTCGGCCAGTTGGCACTGGCTCAAGGCACACCGCAAGCCACCGAGCTTGCCCAGGTACTGGATGCTCAACTACCGCCTGAAAAACGCGCCGCCGCCCAAGGGTTGCTGCAACGCGAACAAAAGGTTCGGGGCGTAACAGCCAGACAGAACGTACTGGTTCAGACCCTGACAGAAGAAAAAGACGGTGAGGAAGCGCTATGAAGTTGAATCCCCTGATGGCCGCCGGCATGGGCCTAGGTTTTACTCTGCTGTGGGCCTGCCCGACACTGGCTGCACTGACTGAAGAACAGAATTTCGGTATCGAAGTAAAGGTCAGCGCCCAGTCCGAAGACGACCGCGACCTGGGCACCCGCTCCGGCGGTGACGTACAGGGCCTGGGTCTGGACCTGCGTCCATGGGTTTACGGCCAGAGCGGCAACTGGAGCGCTTACGCCATGGGCCAGGTGGTTACCGCCACCGACACCATCCAGACTGACCCGCTGGAACAGACCACCACTTCCAACAATGGCGAAACCGGCACCCAGCGTTCCCGTGGCAACTCCAGCGACCGTGAAGTCGAGAAGAGCTACGCGGCACTGCGTGAGTTCTGGATCGGCTACAGCGGCTTCACGCCCTACCCTGGCGAAATCCTCAAGGTGGGTCGCCAGCGTCTGCGCAACGATGACGGTCAGTGGCACGACACCAACATCGAAGCCATCAACTGGACCTTCGACACCACCTTGCTGCGTGCCGAACTGGGCGCCGCACAGCGCTTCAGCGAATACCGCACCGACCTGACCGAACTGGCTCCGGACGATGAAGACCGCCTGCACCTTTTCGGCTCGGCCAGCTACCAGTGGACACCTGGCCAATGGGTGGGTATTCGCGCACACCACAGCCATGACGACGGCAAGCTCAAGAACCAGAACGAAGTCCTGGACGATCTGGACAAGACTTCCAATGGCGACCTGACCTGGCTGGGTCTGACGGCTGACAGCGATGCCTACAACCATCGCAATACCAACACCGTCAACTACTGGGGCAGCCTGACCGCGATGACCGGTAATCGCGACGAAATCGGCGCCATCTACAACCAGGCCACCGACCAGTACCTCGCAGGCCAGAAAAACAGCAACGACCTCAATGGCTGGGCCACTGATCTGGGTATTCGTTTGCGTCTCGACCCGCAATGGCAAGTCGGTGCCGCCTACTCGCGCGCCAGCAAGGACTACGTCCAGAACGGTCTGGAAAGTAACCGCTCCAACTGGACCGGGACCCGCTCGCGGATTCATCGCTTCGGTGAAGCCTTCCAGGGCGAAATGGCCAACGTGGAAACCGGCTCGCTGTTCGCTTCGTGGCGCATGAACGATGAATACGATGCTTCCCTGATCTACCACAAGTTCCGTCGCGTAGACGGCAACTCGGGTATCGGCGGCGCGGGCGTCAACCCGAATCGCGAAATCGTCGATGCCAACGGCGTACCGACCAACACCTTCAGTTCCCTGCCGCTGGAAGACGGTCGCAAGGATCTGGGTCAGGAAATGGATCTGGTCGTCACCAAGTATTTCAAACAGGGCCTGCTGCCAGCGTCGGTAAGCCAGTCCATCGACGAACCTTCGGCACTGGTGCGCTTGCGTGCTGGTGTCTTCAAGCCCGGCGACGCTTACCACAACGGCGTGGATGAATATATGCACCGCGCCATTGTCGACGTCATCTGGCGCTTCTGATGCGAACCGCCAAAGGAGTGCGATGAGATGAACAGTCAAGCAAGCAATGTGCGTAACCGCACCTGGCCTCACGCCCTGCTCGAAAGCGCAGTGCTGAGCAGCGCGCTGCTGCTGGCCAGCACTGCTGCGCTGGCCAACACTGCGCCGGTCGCCTCCCAGGCGATCGTCAAGGAACTGCAACAGGCCAAGAGCTACACCGTCAGCAGCGCGCCCATCGAGCCGCTGGCGATGGAAAAGCCTGTACTGCCGGACATCAGCGGCTACACCGCTGAAGCGGCCCTGAAAAAGATCGATCGTAGCAAGCCAGGCAAAGTCACCGTGGCGCGCATGATGGAAGAAACGGGCCTGAAGGAGTTCATCGGCGGCGATAACAAGATGGCCGAATGGGTTGCCCGCCAGCGCGGCATCCCGCAAGCCATCATGATCTCCGACGGCTATGTAAGCCTGCAGGACCTGGCCAAGAAAGTGCCCAAGCAGTTTCTGAACGAAGTATCGCCAGGCGTGTACATCGCTCGTCTGCCGATTCTGGTCAAGGAAACCGGCATCTTCGAGATCGACAAGAGAACCAAAGAGCTGCGTCTGTCTCAGGAAAAGGGGTCGTTCCTGGTCAGCGAAGGCAAGTTGCTGATCACTCACACCAAGGTCGACGCCTGGAGTGAAGAACGCAACGGCCTGGCGCTGTATCGCAAGCCTGACGAGTTCCGTCCGTTCCTGCTGACTTGGGGTGGCTCCGAAACCTGGATCGCCAATACCAAGATGTCGAGCATGGGCTATGACCAGAGCAAGTCCTACGGCATCAGTATTTCCCAGTACACACCCAACACCGCGAAGATCCTCAAGCGCCCCGAGCCGACCGGCTGGATTGTCGACTCGGAGTTCTTTGACCTGTGGTACGGCTTCTACTGCTACGAGACTCGCGACTTCGTGGTCAAGGGCAATACCTACAAAGACAACATCGTCTATGGCATTGACCCCCATGACCGCTCGCACAACCTGATCATTGCCGAGAACGAAGTCTACGGGACACGCAAAAAGCACGGGATCATCATTTCCCGGGAAGTGGACAACAGCTTCATCTTCCGCAACAAGAGCCACAACAACAAACTCTCGGGCGTGGTACTGGACCGTAACAGCGTCAACAACATCGTTGCCTACAACGAGATCTACCAGAACCACACTGACGGCATCACCCTGTACGAAAGCGGCAACAACCTGCTGTGGGGCAACCGCGTCATCGCCAACCGCCGCCACGGTATCCGCGTGCGTAACAGCGTGAATATCAAGCTCTATGAAAACGTTGCCATGGCCAACGGCCTGATGGGCGTCTACGGACACATCAAGGACCTGACCAATACCGACCGCGACATCGCCCTGGACCCCTTCGACGCCGAAGTGTCGCTGATCCTGGTAGGTGGCGAGCTGACCAGCAACGGCTCCGGCCCGCTGTCCATCGACTCGCCCCTGAGCGTGGAGCTTTATCGCGTATCGATGCTCGCCCCGACCAAGCAAGTAGGCATCAGCCTCAATGGCATTCTGGGTGAGCGTCAGGACGAGATCCTTGACCTGCTGATACGTCAGAAGAAAGCCGTATTGATCGACCCCGTTGAAAGCCAGACCGAACTGCGGGAATGAGGAAAGGTATTTTTATGCACGCCAAACTGATCAAGCTATTGAGCCTCTCCAGCCTGACCGCCGCCTTGATGGCCGCTGCTGGTGCGGCTCGCGCGGATGACTCGCAAGCGCCGACTTTTACGGCCGAGCCTTGCTGCAGCCTGTGCCCTGCTGCCCATGACGCGAAGAACTACACCACGCGCTATCAGCAGAACTTCACCACCCTGATCCAGGCCGAGGGCGACTGGCTGTTCCGTACCCAGGAAGACCTGCGTACCGAATTCGACACGACGCCCGCCGGCTATCGTCGCCTGAAAGAACTGCACGAAGCGTTCAGGAGCAAGGGTGTGGAACTGGTGATGGTCTATCAGCCGACTCGCGGCCTGGTAGATCGCAACAAACTGTTTCCGGCCGATCGCGACAAATTCGACTACGATAAGGCCCTGAAAAACTATCAGGCCATGCTCGGTCGTTTCAGCAAGATGGGCTATTGGGTGCCGGACCTGTCGCCGTTGACCAACGAGCAACAGGCCCATGATTTCTACTTCCGCGGCGACCAGCACTGGACACCTTACGGCGCACAACGCACTGCGAAAATCGTTGCCGAAACCGTGAAGAAAGTCCCGGGCTACGCCGACATTCCAAAGCGTGAATTCGAGAGTCACAAGTCCGGACGCATGGGCAAGACCGGAACCCTGCACAACATGGCTGGTCAATTGTGCGGCACCAGCTACGCGATTCAGTACATGGATCAGTTCACCACCGAGCCCAAGGGCGAAGCAGGTGACGGCGATCTGTTCGGCGATTCCGGTAACCCGGAAATCACCCTGGTCGGTACCAGTCACAGCGGCAAGAACTACAACTTCGGTGGATTCCTCCAGGAATACATCGGTGCCGATGTGCTGAACGTGGCGTTCCCTGGTGGCGGTCTGGAAGGCGCAATGCTGCAGTACCTGGGCAGCGAAGACTTCCAGCAGCGTCCACCGAAGATCCTGATCTGGGAATTCTCGCCGCTGTATCGCCTGGACCAGGAAACCATCTACCGCCAGATGATGGCACTGCTGGATAACGGCTGCGAAGGCAAGCCTGCGGTGATGAGCGCCAGCACCACTCTCAAGCCGGGCAACAACGAAGTGTTGGTCAACGGCAAGAATGGCATCAAGGACATCCGCAACAGCCAGAACCAGATCGATATCCGGTTCGATGACACCTCGGTGAAAACCCTTCAGGCCAGACTCTGGTACATGAACGGTCGTCACGAGGACCTGAAAATCGAGAAGCCGGACACCGCCGATACCGACGGACGTTTCGCCTTTGAATTGCGTGAGGACGAAGACTGGGCAAACCAACAATTGCTCGCTCTTGAAATCCAGGGCCCGGAAGCCGGAACAGAACCACTGAAAGTCGAAGCAAAAGTATGCAAGCGCAATGCGTTCCCAGGCAGCGCGCAACACACCGCTCAAGCCGGACTATGAGGTGACTTATGCAGACTCCGAAACTGATACGCCCTACCCTGCTGTCGATGGCAATCCTGTCATCGATGGCATGGGTATCGGGCGCATCCGCCACCACAGCGCTGGTTCCCCCCCAGGGTTACCTGGCGCCTATCGAGAAAATGAAAACCGGCAGCCACGATTTCCAGTGTGATGCCGTACCAAAGCCTTACACCGACAAGCTGGTGTTTCGCAGCAAGTACGAGGGCTCCGACAAGGCTCGGGCCACGCTCAATGAAGAGTCCGAAGAAGCATTTCGCGATGCAACCAAAGACATCACGACACTTGAGCGCGGTATCAGCAAAGTCGTCATGCAGTACATGCGTGACGGCCGCCCGGAACAACTCGACTGTGCGCTGAACATGCTCACCACCTGGGCCCAGGCCGATGCGCTGGAGTCCCGTGAGTTCAACCACACCGGCAAGTCCATGCGCAAATGGGCACTGGGCAGCATGGCCTCGTCCTATCTGCACCTGAAGTTCTCCGAGTCGCGCCCGCTGGCCAACCGTCAGCAGCAGACTCAAGTCATCGAAGCCTGGTTCAGCAAGCTGGCCGACCAGGTGGTAAGTGACTGGAGCAACCTGCCCATGGAGAAGATCAACAACCACTCGTACTGGGCCGCCTGGTCGGTGATGGCGACCGCTGTCGCCACCAACCGCCGCGACCTGTTCGACTGGGCCGTCAAGGAATACAAGATCGCTGCCTTCCAGATCGACAAGGACGGTTTCCTGCCGAACGAAGTCAAGCGTCGTCAGCGCGCACTGGCGTATCACAACTACGCCCTGCCGCCACTGGCCATGATCGCAAGCTTCTCCCTGGCCAATGGCATCGATCTGCGTAACGAAAACAACGGCGCGCTCAAACGCCTGGGTGACCTGGTACTCGCCGGCGTCAAAGACCCTGACAACTTCTCTTCCCGCGGTGGCGTGAAGCAGGACATGAGCGAGCTGAAAAAAGATCCGAAATTCGCCTGGCTCGAACCGTTCTGCTCACTCTACAACTGCAGCCCGGATGTGATCGAACACAAGCATGAGATGCAACCGTTCAAGACGTTCCGTCTGGGCGGCGACCTGACCAAAGTCTACGACCCGTCCCATGAAAAAGGTGACAAAGGCGGTTCGTGACTTGAAACCGTAGGAGCTAATTCATTCGCGAAGACGGATTCAGACGCAGCCGATGTGCTGGAGGGACTGACCTCTTCGCGGATGAATCCGCTCCTACAGGATAGGTAGCGTGAGTGTTTTACCCCCCGAATTTCATGGGGGGTTTGGGGGGGCTTTGAGCCCTTGAATGTTGGACAAACGGAGAGATAAGGATGGTTTTCTCATCCAACGTGTTCCTGTTTCTGTTCTTGCCGATCTTCTTCGGCTTGTACTACATAAGCGGGCAACGCTACCGCAACCTGCTGTTGCTGATCGCCAGCTACATCTTCTACGCCTGGTGGCGTATAGACTTCCTGGCACTGTTTATCGCCGTCACTGTCTGGAACTACTGGATCGGCCTGCAGATCGGGGCCAGCGGAGTCAGGACCAAACCGGCGCAGCGCTGGCTGCTGCTCGGCGTGGGCGTAGACCTGTGTATCCTGGGCTACTTCAAGTACGCCAATTTCGGTGTGGACAGCATCAACGCTGCCATGACCTCGATGGGCCTGGAACCTTTCATCCTGACCCACGTGCTGTTGCCGATCGGTATCTCGTTCTACATCTTCGAGTCCATCAGCTACATCATCGACGTCTACCGCGGTGATACACCAGCCACGCGCAACCTGATCGACTTCGCTGCATTCGTCGCGATCTTCCCGCACCTGATCGCCGGCCCCGTGCTGCGTTTCCGTGACCTGGCGGACCAGTTCAACAACCGCACGCACACGCTGGACAAGTTCTCCGAAGGCTGCACGCGCTTCATGCAGGGCTTCATCAAGAAAGTGTTCATCGCCGACACCCTGGCCATTGTCGCCGACCATTGCTTCGCGCTGGAAAACCCGACCACAGGCGATGCCTGGCTGGGTGCACTGGCCTACACCGCACAGCTGTACTTCGACTTCTCCGGTTACAGCGACATGGCAATCGGTCTGGGTCTGATGATGGGTTTCCGCTTCATGGAAAACTTCAAACAGCCTTACATCAGCCAATCGATCACCGAGTTCTGGCGTCGCTGGCACATCAGCCTTTCCACCTGGCTGCGTGACTACCTGTACATCACGCTGGGCGGCAACCGTGGCGGCAAAATCGCAACCTATCGCAACCTGTTCCTGACCATGCTGCTCGGTGGTCTGTGGCACGGCGCGAACATCACTTACGTGATCTGGGGTGCGTGGCACGGCATGTGGCTGGCGATCGAAAAAGCGGTAGGCATCAACACCAAGCCTTACAGCTTCAACCCGATCCGCTGGGCGCTGACCTTCCTGCTGGTAGTTATCGGCTGGGTCATCTTCCGTGCTGAAAACCTGCACGTTGCAGGCCGCATGTACAGCGCCATGTTCAGCTTCGGCGACTGGAACCTGTCGGAACTCAACCGTGCAAGCCTGACCGGCATTCAAGTGGCAACGCTGATCCTGGCCTACGCAACTCTGGCGTTCTTCGGTCTGCGCGACTTCTACCAGGGCCGCTCGGAAAGCGACAAGCCCAAGGCAGACGGCCCGGCGACCGCAGAGCCCGGCACCATCAAGGCAGTACCTGGCGACGCGCCTGGCAGCATCAACCTGCCTGGCTACACCGTCGGTACCAACGCCCAGGTGCAACCGGCCTACTGGACTGCCGACTGGTCTCGCTACGCCATGCGTGCGCTGATCCTGCTGCTGTTCATCGCTTCGATTCTCAAACTTTCGGCGCAGAGCTTCTCGCCGTTCCTTTACTTCCAGTTCTGAGGAGCCTGACATGACCCGTTCATTACGAATCCTCTACGTCACGCTGTTCATGTCACTGCTGGTGATCCTGGGTATCTGGTCGTTGCGCAGTTTCAGCAACTTCTCGACCTCGGCTGAAACCACCGTGCTCGACGGCAAGTGGACCAAGGCGGCGGAAACTCATTACGACGATGAGTTCCCGATCAAGCGCCTGGGCACCAACCTCTGGGCTGCCCTGGACTTCAAGCTGTTCAACGAAGGCCGTCCAGGCGTCGTGGTCGGCAAGGACCAGTGGCTCTACACCGACGAAGAGTTCGATGCCATTGCCAATAGCGAGAAAAACGAAGCGGACAACCTGGCAATTATCCAGGGCGTACGCGACGAGCTGAAAAAGCAGGGTACGGAACTGGTACTGGCGATTGTTCCAGCCAAGACCCGTCTGTATCCCGAGCACATGGGCGATAAAAAACCGGCCACCTTGCACACCGACCTGTACCAGCAATTCCATGCGCAGGTCGCGCAAGCCGGCATCTTCGCCCCTGACCTGCTGGCGCCGTTGCAGGCCGCCAAGCAGAAAGGCCAGGTGTTCCTGCGCACCGACACTCACTGGACTCCGCTGGGTGCAGAAGTGGCCGCGCAGCAACTGGGTGTCGCGATTTCCAGCAAGACTCCGTTGGAAGGTGAACCCGAGCAATTCGTTACTCAGGCCAAAGAAGCAACACCTTACAAAGGCGACCTGACCAACTTCCTGCCACTGGATCCGCTGTTCAGTAATTTGCTTCCAAAGCCAGATGATTTGCAACAACGCAGCACAAATCCTGTCGAAGGAACTGCTGCCGGTGATGATGCCTTGTTTGCAGACACCGAAATTCCCGTTGGCCTGGTTGGCACCAGTTACAGCGCCAACCCCAACTGGAACTTCGTCGGCGCACTGAAGCAGGCACTACGCAGCGACGTCGTCAACTATGCAGAAGACGGTCACGGACCAATTCTGCCGATGCTCAAGTATCTGCAAACCGATGCGTTCAAGACCACTCCACCACAAGTGGTTATCTGGGAGTTCCCGGAGCGTTATCTGCCTGCTCATAACGACCTTGGCGAGTTCGATCAAAAGTGGATCGCCGAGTTGAAAAAGTCACGTGATAGCCAAGAGAACCTGGCCCTTAACACCAAACAATCCGAGTCGCCTGACCAGGCGCAAAACTGAGAGGACTCAATTATGACCCTACAGCACACTCCAAATCGTTCGGCCAAGAAAAGCCTGTTCAAAACCTGCGCGCTGGCTGCAACCCTGGGCCTGATGTCCCTGCAAGCCTTTGCCGGTGACTCCGCCCTCTACGGCCCGACCGCACCGAAAGGCTCGACCTTCGTGCGCGTCTACAACGCCAGCAACGCCGAGATCAGCGCCAGCGTCGGCAACACCAACCTGAACGAAGTCGCGCCACTGGGCAGCACCGCGTTCAGCTTCATGCCACAGGGCGACTACACCGCCAAGCTGGGCAGCCAGACCCTGCCGGTGAAACTGGCGGGTGATCACTATTACACCATCGTCAACAACGCCAGCGGCAAGCCGCAACTGGTTGAAGAAGCTCCGTTCAAGAACAAGCAGAAGTCTCTGGTTCGCGTACAGAACCTCAGCGACAAGTCGCTGACTCTGAAGACTGCCGACGGCAAGACCGAAGTGGTCAAGACCGTAGGAGCCAAAGGCACCGGCGAGCGTGAAATCAACCCGGTCAAAGTCAGCCTGGCGCTGTACGACGGCGACAAGAAAGTCACTGACGTGAAGCCTGTGGCCCTGGAGCGTGGCGAAGCCGCCGTGCTGTACATCACCGGCAGCGGCAGCAACCTCTCGCCAGTGTGGGTCAAGCCACCAGTAGCAACTCGCTAAAGATCAAGTTGGCGGGTTCATGGCCTCTGTCAGCCACGGACCCGCTAGCGCAGTACAAGAACAAGACAGAAACGACAGAAACCACGTACAGCCCTTATTGACTTATTGAATGCTATTGGAGAAACAAAATGATTCCAGTGATCTTGTCAGGCGGTAGCGGTTCACGACTCTGGCCGCTTTCGCGTAAACAATTCCCTAAACAATTCCTGGCACTGACAGGCGAACACACACTGTTCCAGCAAACGCTGGAGCGTCTGGTGTTCGAGGGTATGCAAGAGCCCATCGTGGTCTGCAACAAGGAGCATCGTTTCATCGTAAACGAGCAGTTGGCAGCACTGGACCTCAACACCCAGGCCATCCTGATGGAGCCGTTCGGGCGCAATACCGCACCCGCCGTGGCACTGACTGCGATGATGCTGGTCAATGAAGGCAACGACGAGCTGATGCTGGTCATGCCGGCCGATCACGTGATCGAAGACCAGAAAGCCCTTCAGCGCGCACTGGCCCTGGCCACTGTCGCAGCCGAGCGTGGCGAAATGGTTCTGTTCGGCGTACCGGCCAACAAGCCTGAAACCGGCTACGGCTATATCAAGTCCACCGCCGATGCCCTGCTGCCTGAAGGCGTGAGCCGCGTATCGCACTTCGTTGAGAAGCCAGACGAAAAACGCGCTGCCGAATTCGTCGAAGCAGGCGGTTACTACTGGAACAGCGGCATGTTCCTGTTCCGCGCCAGCCGTTTCCTGGAAGAGCTGAAAAAACACGATCCGGACATCTACGACACCTGCCTGCTGACCCTCGAGCGCAGCCAGGAAGACGCCGGTGCAGTAGAAATCGATGCCGCGACCTTCGCCTGCTGCCCGGACAACTCCATCGACTACGCCGTCATGGAAAAAACCCAACGCGCTTGCGTCGTGCCATTGTCGGCTGGCTGGAGCGATGTCGGCTGCTGGTCGTCGCTGTGGGAAGTGCATGAAAAAGACACCAACGGCAACGTCACCAAAGGCGACGTCGTCATCCAGGACAGCCGCAACTGCATGATCCATGGCAACGGCAAACTGGTTTCGGTGATCGGTCTGGACAACATCGTAGTTGTCGAAACCAAGGACGCCATGATGATTGCCCACAAGGACAAGGTTCAGGGCGTCAAGCAGATGGTCAACACCCTCAACGAGCAGGGCCGCAGCGAAACCCAGAACCATCTGGAAGTCTATCGTCCGTGGGGCTCCTACGACTCGGTGGACATGGGCGGCCGCTTCCAGGTCAAGCGCATCTCGGTCAAACCGGGCGCCAGCCTCTCGCTGCAGATGCACCACCACCGCGCTGAACACTGGATCGTGGTATCCGGTACGGCTCAGGTTACCTGCGACGAGAACGTGTTCCTGCTGACTGAAAACCAGTCCACCTACATCCCGATCGCTTCGGTCCATCGCCTGAAAAACCCGGGCAAGATCCCGTTGGAAATCATCGAAGTCCAATCCGGCAGCTACCTGGGTGAAGACGATATCGAACGTTACGAAGATGTGTATGGCCGTTCCGGTGCGCTGGAAGCGGGCGTGAAGACACAGACGATTGCACGGTAAAAGATAGCGGCAAGCTTCAAGCTGGAAGCTTCAAGTAGCTTGAGGCTTGTAGCTTGCAACTTGTCGCTGACAGAGCAACAAGCCCTCGGCAACCTCCTGCGTATCCCCATCCGCAGGAGGCTGCCGGGGGTTTTTATTACTGGCCAAACCGTCTTCCATAAATTTTTTCCATTCTCCTTAAATGATCATTGAATGAATAGTCGTTCGGTATCCCCGCTCTTGTATCAAAACGGTCCACGGACACTCTATGCAAATTCTCGTACTCATCGGATGACGCCTGAAGACCGACATAAAAACTCCAGAAATCAGCATTATTAGCCAGCCATGTTTCAAATGACTTGAATCCATGAGCCCAGGATCTGTAGCCCTCGCGCATAGCGACATTCTCTTCAATCGTCCTTTCCTTATAGCGGCTTAATTCATCGCGCGTATATTCGGCAGGATAATCAGCACGAGTAGAGAACCCGCTGTAATAGAACTCATCATAAGTATTCAATACAGCGTGCGAGGCTTCATGTATCAAATCAGTCATGCGCCCCATGACATTTTGCTCTCTAAAATTCTGAGTGAAAAATATGCGTTTCTTTGAATCATATGGAAAAACCAGCGCTTTGGTATCCGAAAATGTTTTATCTCCTTGTTTATACTCAAGGAAAACGAGTTGCTCACGCAAATCTCCCCCCTCCTGATAGCGAGAGACACCCTTGATAAGCTCTTCATAACCGGCGACCACATAGTTCACAAACGTGTCATCATTATGGGTGTTATCTGGGACCGGAGCCCCCACAAACTCATAGAGACTGGCTACATCATTTGCTTTCAAACGCTCTACTTCACGCGTCATCATTCTCAGGCTTTCATTGATGGAAACATCAAGGGTAAATACCAAAGGGTGTTCACCCGCCTTCTGCATATCCTCAATCCCCCGGTATTTTACATTCAGACCCCAATAATATTTAAGAGCCATTTCATGCAAATCATTAAAACCCTTATAACCTCGTCCATCACTATCAAACCCGCTACACGGGTTATTCCGGACAAAACCAAACAGATTCAAACCATCCACGGCTCCCGCCGGGTCAGGATTGATCCAGCGTTGCAGCCATGGCGCGTAATACCGTTGACCGTAGTAATACAGCCCGGTTGCATCCCGCTCCTTGCCTGAATAACGCACAGTCTTGTAGTTGGCTTCAATCGCAGTGCGACCTGCCCACCATGACGTTCCACCAAACGGGTAATAACTTTCCTGGCTGATGATTTGCGCTTGAGCATCCAGTTCCAGGGTGCTTGAACCCAGATGATCGTTCAGGCTGTAGCGGTATTGATCGTTGTTCAGTTCGGCTGGCTTTCCGGCCTGCCAGTGCAGAACACGCACGCCGTTGCGCCCGGCCTGTGCCGTGATGACCTGCAAGGTTTCTCCGGTCGCGGTATCGGTGCGGATTTCCAGCCCAGGCAAGTAGCGCACTTCAGCCAGATGGGTGACGGCTTTGGCCTGGGTCGTACGCACTTTGCGCAGGCGCTGACCACTGGCGTCGTAGATGTAACGCTCGCTGTCGTCGAGGCCGGACTCTCGCACCACCGGCTTTACTTCCTGTAACTGATTACGCAGATCCCAGTTCAGGGTTTGCCCGGCTTGCAGTGCCAGCAGATTACCGTTGGCGTCAAACGCTGCGGCAATCTCTTCTTCACTAGGCGGCTGGTTGTTGACCACGGGCAGGCTGCGGTTGCTATGTGAGGCGGTCACCAGTGTTCTGGAATGATTTTGCGACCCGACATGAGTTAATTGCTGCAGGTTGCCGCCTGCATCGTAGTCATAGGTCTGTGTGTAATTGGCCAGTTGTGTGGGGTCTGGCGGGCTCTGGAAATCTGCGAAGACTGGCCCGTGATTGGCCGTCGCCAGCTCTCGTCCCGTGGCTTCTGTCAGTTGATACAGCGTGTCGTATTGATACACCGATACCGGCTCGATGCGCTGATTGGCGAAATACCGGATAGGTTGTGCGCGGTCTTCGATGCGGATGACATTGCCCACCGGATCGTAGTCGTAAATCAAATCCTGCAATGATTCGCCAGCGTTGCGGGCCGCTTTCAACTCCAGCAGGCGACCGTCTTCAGCACCATACAGGGTGCTGGTGATAACTCCATTGCCAGCCGTCTCAGACTCAACACGCCCTTGGGCGTCGTAACGGATATCGCTGACCAACGTCTGTTCCGCTTGCCCCTGGAGTTGTAAATGACACGCTTGCAACTGGCCGGCAACGGAATACGCCGATGTCTGAACATTACCCTGCGCATCGGTTTGCCCGATGACTTCACCGAGCGGGTTATAGGCCCAGCTTGTGGTCGAGCCGCTGCCGGTCTCCAGAAGGGCGTCGCGTTCGGCCTCTGATTCGGGCCAGTCGGGGCTGGTGAGGTCCTTGAGAAAATGCTGCGTCTGCTTGAACACTGCACCAGCCAAACCAAACTCGGCATTCAACCGGGTGCCCGCCGGATCATCGTGACGAATCAACTGGCCACACTGGTTGTGGGAAGCCGAATCCACATCGCCATAGGTCAGACGCTCGACACATTGGTCATTTTCAAAAACGCCCGTTGGCCTGAGCAACGCATCGTATTCCATACGTCGGGCAGTGCCTCGACCATCCCAGGTTTGTAGCGACTCTCGATGCTCGCCCGGCAACAAAACCCGCCAACCGGCATCGACGCTTTCGCAGGCCAGCACCTGAGCGCTGAGGGAGTGAATATTGACAAGGTTGGCCGGCGCGCCGCCTTCCCATAGCCTGGGATCGTAGCTGCCAATCGGCCGACCAGCCGGATCAAAGAGCGAACGATTGATACGCACGACAGGCGCGTCACTGGCTTGCTTGCAGTACCAGGCGACAGAGCGCACGACCAAGCGACGCGGATCAACAATCGCGAGTGTCGGCGTGTATCGATGCAAGTTGTCGGGCTGTCCGTCCATGGCATAGGCCTCTACGAGTCACTGTTTGAAGCTTAGCTCAGCACCTGTAGGCAGCCAAAAGCCTCGGATAACCGGTTTGAGTAGCTGTGAGCTGCAAACGTCAAATCACTGATAGCTCCTAACTTTCAACCTCTTCCCTAACCGGGTGGATAAAAGAACACATGTCCGGTTCTTTTGGATTCCCTACCCACAGCATCAACCGCTTTTAAATGAAAACGATGAAAGCCTTGGACATTTGGCTGATATTCAGTACCGGTGACTTCTGCCATCAGAGTGAACCACCTGTAGACTCTGTATCTCACGCCATGAGCAGAAGTATTCCACAGCAACTTTATAGGGTAATAATTATTGTGTTCCAAGTGAAAATGCCCTGGCACCGGTACTGCCGAATCGCCTTCATCCACTTCGATATGGCTTAGCAGCAGGAGGGAGATAGCAGCAAGCCAGGAACTACAAGCCTCAGTAGTTCTACTTCCATACTTGCCAGTATTTTCATGGCCAGTCAAAGCATACTGGCAATATCAAAGGCATGGGCTATGCCTGACAACTCGTCCCTGATCGTTACAGTTCTCTATTTAGGGTATTTTCACTGCTTGACGAACTTAGCGGTGGGTCTGGCAAGCCCCTCATTGACGTGCAGGCGATAACAAGCCACTGCCCACAACCAGACGACGCGGATCGATGACCGAACTACCCATAGAGTAATCCGTTTGTTTATCCCCACTCGAGGTTCAGGTAACGTTGCTTGGCATTTGTTGACACCGATTAGTTGAAACGTTTTTGCTTCGACGCTCAATCAGCTGGAAGCAGGCGTGAAAACCCAGACGATTGCACGGTAAAAGATAGCGGCAAGCTTCAAGTAACTTGAGGCTTGTAGCTTGCAACTTGTCGCTGACAGAGCAACAGGCCCTCGGCAACATCCTGCGTATCCCCATCCGCAGGGTGTTGCCGGGGGTTTTAGTGGTTCAATCCGCCCCTACGGTGCAGGTTGAATGAAAAGCCGCTACTAGTACCCGTTGTCGGGTTGAAACGTTCAATAGACATTTCATGCAAGCTCATGCTTTTTTCGGACGATATCTGCGTCACGATATAGGTGCCCCAGAAATCTGCTACTTTGGTCAGCCACGTCTCAAACGACTTGAACCCATGCATCCATGATTTATAACCTGCCCGCAAATTGATATTCTTCTGAATTGCCTCTTTCACACTGAAGTTCAAATACCCGGTCGCCATCTCGGGAGAAAGATCCGTCTTTATATCAAATCCTTCATAGTAAAAATCGTCATTGGTTTCCAATTCGAGATGCGATAACTCGTGAATCAACGTGCTGACCCTCGACACGATATTAGACGCCCTGAGCTGACCGGTAAAAAACAAGCGCTTTTGTGGGTCTCCGCCGATCACAAATGCATCCTCTTTCAATTGCGTCCCGTACTGCGCACTTTCAACAAAAACGAGTTGGTCACGTAAATCCCCCCCGTCCTGATAACGAGACATTGCGTTGATCAGTTTTTCGTAACCGGCAGCGACATAAGCCGCAAAAGCATTTGAAACTTCAGAGTTTATTGGGGGAGAAACGCCCAGAAATTTATAGAGGGCGGCTACATCATTTTTCTTCAACCGCTCAACCTCACCCTTCATCCCGGACAGGCTTTCTTCTATTGCAACATCAAGCGTAAATATCAATGGGTACTCACCTGCCTTTTGCATATCCTCCACGCCTCGGTATCTAATCTTTTTATCTTTCTCTACCTGTTTCTCAACGGCATCGTTAATCCCTTGATAAACCAGACCTCCATCATCAAAACCGCTGCATGGGTTATTTCTCACAAAACAAAACAGATTCAACCCATCCACAGCTCCTGCCGGGTCAGGATTGATCCAGCGCTGCAACCAGGGGGCGTAATAACGCAAACCGTAGTAATACAGCCCGGTTGCATCCCACTCTTTGCCGGAATAACGCACAGCCTTGTAGTTGGCTTCAATCGCAGTGCGGCCTGCCCACCATGAGGTGCCGCCAAAGGGGTAATAACTTTCCTGGCTGATGATCTGAGCATCCTTGTCCAGTTCCAGGGTGCTTGAACCCAGATGATCGTTCAGGCTGTAGCGGTATTGATCGTTGGTCAGTTCGGGCGGCTTTCCGGCCTGCCAGTGCAGCACCCGGACATTGTTGCGCCCGGCCTGTGCCGTGATGACCTGCAAGGTTTCGTCGGTCGCCGTATCGGTGCGAATCTCCAGCCCAGGCAAGTAACGCACTTCAGCCAGATGGGTGACGGCTTTGGCATGGGTCGTGCGCACTTTGCGCAGGCGATGACCACTGGCGTCGTAGATGTAGCGCTCGCTGTCGTCGAGGCCGGACTCTCGCACCACCGGCCTTACTTCCTGCAACTGATTACGCAAATCCCAACTCAGGGCTTGCCCGGCTTGCAGTGCCAGCAGATTACCGTTGGCGTCAAACGCTGCGGCAATCTCTTCTTCGCTGGGCGGTTGGTTGTTGATTACTGGCAAGCTTCGATTGCTATGCCTGGCGGTCACCAGCGTACGGGAATGGTTTTGCGACCCGACATGGGTTAACTGCTGAAGATTGCCACCCGCGTCGTAATCGTAGGTTTGCGTGTAATTGGCCAGTTGTGCGGGATCTGGCGGGCTCTGAAAATCTGCGAAGACTGGCCCGTGATTGGCCGTCGACAACTCTCGTCCCGTGGCTTCTGTCAGTTGATATAACGTATCGTATTGATACACCGATACCGGCTCGATGCGCTGATTGGCGAAATACCGGATAGGTTGGGCGCGGTCTTCGATGCGGATGACATTGCCCACCGGATCGTAGTCGTAAATCAAATCCTGCAATGATTCGCCAGCGTTGCGGGCCGCTTTCAGCTCACGCAACCGACCATCTTCACCGCCATACCGCGCAGTGGTGATGACGCCATTCCCTGCCGTTTCCGACTCGACGCGGCCTTGGGCGTCGTAGCGAATATCGCTGACCAGCATCTGCTCCGGCTGCCCATTGAGTTGCAAATGGCAGGATTGCAACTCACCTGCCACCGTTTGGGCAAAGCGCTGAACATTACCCTGCGAATCGGTTTGTCCGATGACCTCGCCGAGCGGGTTATAGGCCCAGCTCGTGGTCGAGCCGCTGCCGGTCTCCAGCAAGGCGTCGCGCTCGACCTCTGATTCGGGCCAGTCGAGTTGAGTGAGGTCCTTGAGGAAGTGCTGCGTCTGCTCGATCACTCCGCCGGTCAGAGCAAACTCGTTATTCAAACACGTGCCTGCCGGGTCGTCGTGGCGAATCAACTGGCCGCACTGGTTGCGGGGAGCCGAATCAACCTCGCCATAGGTCAGGCGCTCGATACATTGGTCATTTTCAAAAACACCTGTTGGTCTGAGCAGACCATCATGCGCCAGGCGCCGAACAGTGCCTCGCCCGTCCCAGGTTTGCACCGATTCACGATGTTCGCCCGGCAATGAAACCCGCCAACCGGCATCGACGCTTTCGCAGAACAGGACCTGAGCGCTGAGGGAGTGAATATTGACAAGGTTGGCCGGCGCGTCACCTTCCCAGAGCCTGGGATCGTGACTGCCAATCGGCCGACCGGCAGGATCAAAGATCGAGCGATGGATACGCACGACAGGCGCATCATTGGCTTGCTTGCGGTACCAGGCGACAGAGCGCACGACCAAGCGACGCGGATCAACAATCGCGAGTGTCGGCGTGTATCGATGTAAGTTGGCGAACTGCCAATCCATGGCATGAACCTCTGCGAGCACCTGCTTGAAGGCTAGCTCAACACCTGCTGGCCGGTGCAAAGACTCGGATAGGTGGCGGCAGTTACAAGCTTAAAACTATAAGCCTCAGCAGTTTGCAGCTTGCAACCTGTAACTTCTCGCAAAACAAACACCAACACCCTGAAACTATTAATCACATATAAGCTCAACTGTCGTTTTCTGTCACAAACAAAAATAGACATACCTACCCAGAGACTCTTAACCTTGCTCGAAGATTTAGAAATATAAGGAAACCCGCCACATAGATATCAATTAAAAACAAACACACCATAAACTTTTTATAAAATCAATTAAAAATGATATTAAAATGAATACTACCGCAAGCAAAACAGAAACCATATCTCTGCAAATAAATCTGAGTAACGCCAAGCCATCCGAGGCTGTACCTATGCCTCATATACGCGAAGCAGGCGAGACCTTGGAGCTGGATGCAGGTATTGCCAACAGAGGGTTCACTCTGGTACTTCCTGCCTTCAAGGATGAGACTTTCGATGAACTTTTCATCACGTTCTCCACCCTGGACTATAGCTCCATAACCAACGCAAGCCTGATCCCATTCATATCGGGACAAGCCTCGATTGATACTGTGACAGAAGAACAGATCGTCGGAAGATTCAAGCCCGGAGAGACAGCAAAGATCCGGGTTTTCCTCAGGGTCTACGGTGATATCTGGGTGCTTAAAGAGTCCCCCGATTACAAAATCGTCTAAAGTCAGGTAAGAAAGCGGCAAGCTATAAGACTCAAACCAATTGCAGGCTTGTAGCTTGTAGCTTGTAGCTTGTAGCTTGTAGCTTGTAGCTTGTAGCTTGTAGCTTGTAGCTTGTAG
>NZ_JAIGPJ010000035.1:374-64591 GCF_019719005.1 Pseudomonas cichorii | reverse complement strand
GCAACCGGGTAGCGGTGTTCAAAAGCAAAGCGGGTTGACAGTGGGGGCGAGTCCATACATAGGAGCGAATTCATTCGCGAAGGCCTCAAAACCTTGGTTTGACGGTCTTCCAGTCTGGCTTGTAGCGCTGCATCTGTTTCACATCGTCACGCTGGCGGATGCCGCAGCTCAGGTATTGGTCGTGCAGCTTGCCCAACTGGTCGTAATCCAGCTCCAGCCCAAGGCCCGGTGCGCGGGTGATTTTTACGCAGCCGTCGACGATGGGTAGCTTGCCGCCTTTTATCACTTCTTCATCCGGCTCCTGCCAGGGGTAATGGGTGTCGCAGGCGTAATCCAGATTGGGGACCGAAGCGGCAACATGGGCCATGGCCATCAGGCTGATGCCCAGGTGCGAGTTGGAGTGCATGGACACGCCAAGGCCAAAGGTCTGGCACATTTTCGACAGGGCCTGGGTATCGCGTAGCCCGCCCCAGTAATGATGGTCGGCAAGGACGATCTGCACGCTGTTCAGCGCAACGCTACGGCGGAACTCGTCGAAATCGGTCACGACCATGTTGGTGGCCAGCGGTAAGCCGGTGCGCTTGTGCAGCTCGGACATGCCTTCCAGCGTCGGCGTCGGGTCTTCGTAATATTGCAGGTCATCGCCCAGCAATTCAGCCATGCGGATGGAGGTTTCCAGCGACCAGTTGGCATTGGGGTCGATACGCAGCGGGTAACCGGGGAATGCCTTTTTCAGGGCCTTGATGCAGGCGACTTCATGCTCGGGCTCCAGCGCACCGGCCTTGAGCTTGATGCTCTTGAAACCATAGGCCTCGATCATGCGCCGGGCCTGAGCCACGATCTGCTCTTCGTTCAGGGCTTCGCCCCAGTTGTCCGGCTTGTAAGGCGAATCGATATGCTGCGCATACTTGAAGAACAGATAGGCGCTGAACGGCACCTCGTCACGAATCGCGCCGCCCAGAAGATCTACCAGCGGCACGTTCAGGTAATGGGCCTGAAGGTCCAGAAACGCGACTTCAAAAGCCGAGTAAGCGTTGCTGACTGCCTTGCTGGCATGAGAGCCGGGCGCCAGTTCCGCGCCCGCCAGGCTGTCGGTCTTGTTGGCTGCCACAGTGGCCTGCACGATGGCCCGCAACTGGTTGAGGTTGAACGGGTCAAGGCCGATCAGTTGATCCTTCACACGTTCCTGAATCGCCAGCGCCGGAGCATCGCCATAGCTCTCGCCCAGGCCGATGTAACCGTTGTCACTCTCGATCTCGATGATCGAGCGCAGCGCGAAAGGCTCGTGAATGCCACTGGCATTGAGCAGCGGCGGATCGCGAAAGGCGATGGGGGTCACGGTCACTCTTTTGATTTTCAAGGTAATGCTCCCGATCAGATATCAATGTGTTGCAACACGCTCAGGCTCTGCCGCTTCGACAGGTTTGCCCTGTCGGCTGGCGGGCGTTGTGCGGGCAAAGAAGATCACCACGGCGGCCAGCAGCGAGGTTGCCGCCAAGCCATACAGGCCTCCTTCGATGGAGCCTGTGGTCTGCTCCAGAATCCCGAAGGTCGTAGGCGCGACGAAGCCGCCCAGGTTGCCGATGGAGTTGATCAGCGCGATCACCGCCGCAGCGATGCGGGCGTCCAGATAGCTTTGCGGAATCGGCCAGAACAGCGCCGATGCAGCCTTGAAGCCGATGGCGGCAAAACAGATGGCCACGAAGGCGAAGACCGGGCCGCCGGTTGTCGACATGAACATGCCGAACGAAGCGATAACCAGGGTCAGCGCAACCCAGGCCTGCTGAAACTTCCACTTGCTGGCCATGGCGGCAAAGCCATACATCGCCACGATGGAAATGATCCAGGGCACCGAGTTGAACAGGCCAACCTGGAAGTCGCCCAGATTGCCCATTTTCTTGATCATGCTGGGCAACCAGAAGGTCGCGCCGTAGATGGTCAGGGCGATGGAGAAGTAGATGAAGCAGAACAGCGCAATCTGCCGGTCGGCCAGCAGCTTGAACATCGAAGGCCTGGCGACCTGCACAGCCTCACGATCACGCTGCTCCTGGGCAATGGCCGCAATCAGTACGTTTTTTTCTTCCTCGCTCAGCCATTTCGCTTCCCTCGGATGGGACTGCAACCAGAACCAGACGAACCCGCAGAGCAGCACGGAGGCAAAGCCTTCGATCAGAAACATCCACTGCCAGCCATGCAGGCCGAGCCCCGAGATATGCAATAGCGCGCCGGAAACCGGTCCGGAGATCACCGAAGCGATGGCTGAACCACTGAGGAAAACCGCCATGGTCTTGCCGCGTTCGGAAGCCGGTAGCCATTGGGTGAAGTAGTAAATGATGCCGGGGAAAAACCCGGCTTCGGCCGCACCAAGGATGAAGCGCAGCACATAGAAGCTGGTTTCGCCGCGCACGAACGCCATGGCCATGGCTGCGGCGCCCCAGGTAAACATGATGCGCGTCAGCCAGACGCGAGCGCCGTAACGTTGCAGCAGCATGTTGGACGGCACTTCGAACAGCGCGTAGCCGACAAAGAACAACCCGGCACCCAGCCCATAGGCCGCTGCACCAATGCCCAGGTCGGTTTCCAGGTGGCTGCGCACGAAGCCGATGTTCACGCGGTCGATGTAGTTGACGATGAACATCACCACGAACAGCGGCAGCACATGGCGCTTCACCTTGGCCGCTGCCCGGGCAAGCACGGCAGGGTCGGAGGGACTCTGGAGATTCTTCAAGATGCGACTCCCGTTCTTTGTTTTTGTAGGGACAAGTCGATCATGGACGCAGTGATTGTTACCGTCTAATCTAACTTGGCATACGATTGATACCCGGATTAAATCAATGTTCGAGCTTAACCAACTACGCTGCTTCACCACCGTCGCGACCGAACTCAACTTCCGTCGCGCCGCAGAACGGCTGAACATGACCCAACCGCCCCTCAGCCGTCAGATCCAGTTGCTGGAGCATCATCTGGGTGTCGATCTGTTTACCCGCAACACTCGCAACGTGGCCCTGACCGCCGCAGGCCGAGCCTTCTTCGTCGAAGCCCAGTACCTGCTGGAGCGCGCCCAGCAAGCAGCCGTCACGGCCAGACGCTTCGCCGAGGGCGATATCGGCTCGGTCAATATCAGCTTCGTCGGCAGTGCGGTGTATGAGTTTCTGCCCAAGGTCATCGCTGAAGCACGGCTCAAGCAGCCACACGTCAGGATCAACCTCTCGGAAATGAACACCTATCAGCAGCACGAGGCCCTTCGCGGGCGCCGCATCGACCTGGGCATCGTGCGCACTCCGCTGCTGGAGCCCGGTTACGCCACTGAATGCCTGGTGCGCGAGCCCTTCGTGCTGGCTGTACCCAGCAGCCATCGTCTGGCAAGCAGCGAAACCGTGTCGGTCCAGGACCTCGATACGCAACCGTTCCTGATGTACTCCCACTCGGCCTACCCGCCATTCAACGAACTGCTGACCGGAATGCTCCGCTCGGCCCGGGTTGCCCCGGAGTATGTGCAATGGCTGGGTTCGTCACTGACCATTCTGGCGCTGGTCAATGCGGGCATGGGACTGGCACTGGTCCCGCGTTGCGCAACCAGCGTGGTCTTCAAGAACGTGGTGTTCAGAGATATCGATCTGGGGGAAGGCGTGCAGAGCGAACTGCATCTGATCTGGACCGAAAACAACGACAATCCGGCGTTTGCGATGCTGCTGGAGGGGATCAGAACAGCCGTGCGCGAAGGATGGGGCGCCAGCAACCATTAGGGTTTACGTATCGGGCGGAGGATTATAGGATAAGCCCCGCTAGTTTTCCTGCTAGTTGCCTATGGATATTACCCTCGTTGCATGGCTATTGATTCTAGATAGCCATGGATTATGCGCGTGGGCGCCTTTCAGGAAATATAAAGAAACAATTAAATGCGAGACCGCTTTTTGCGCCTGCGTCCAAGCGAATAATGAGTACATGACGATGAGCAATTCTGATTCTGTATCTGATAAAACACCTACCTTCAGCATTGCCATAGTCAATTACAAGACCCTCGAAATTACCAAGATATGCCTGGATCTGTTGCACCAGCATCTGGGCAACACCCCGCACCAGGTCTGGGTGGTGGACAACGATTCCGCCGATGACAGCACTGAATACCTGCGCTCTCTGGACTGGATCAACCTGATCGAGCGCAAGAGCCCCGGACCGGAGTGCGGCCATATCGCCCACGGCAAAGCCCTCGACATGATCCTGGAGCGGACCGAAACCGATTACCTGTTCCTGCTGCACACCGACACATTCATCTTCGACAAGAATGTGTTTTCCATGATGCTGAAAAAGTGCATCAAGAACCCGAAAGTTGCAGCCGTCGGCTGTGTGGAGCAGCTGAACCGTGGCACCGCCAGAACCATCTGGCGCTTCAGCTCCCGCCTGTTCAAGCATCACTTCCGTCGCATGAAACTCGCCCTGGGCCTGCGCTCCAAACAGCCCAAGGCCTACCGCGAAGCGCACTTGAAAAGCTTCTGCACCCTGTGGAACACCAAGCTGATGAAGCAGCACGGGCTGCACTTCCAGATGGATGATCGGGTGCCGGGTTATACCCTGCAGGACACCATGGTCGAGCTTGGCTATGACATCGAGTTTCTGTCGCCGCGCAAGATTTTCAGCTACCTGGATCACATCCAGGCGGGTACTGTCTCGGCAGCCGGTGGTTATGACACGACGCATCGCCGGGTCAAGATGTATAACGAGATCCTGGAGCGCATCAACAAGAACAACGCTCGCAGGCAAGATGCGCCGACAATGAACACCTGATGAATTTCCGACTATTGGAGCGGCAATGACTGCGACTCACCACACACTGCCCATTACCTTGGCTCCAGAGCTTGATTTCGACCTGGCAGCCGCTGGCGAGCTGGGTCAGTCGCTGACCGATAGCTACACCCAGGCCGCACCATTCGCGCATATCGTAATCGACGACTTTTTACCGCCTGATCTGATCGCCAGCATCTGCGAACACTTCCCCGCCGAGCCGACCGACAACGAAATGCTCTACGAGCGCGGCTACAAAGGGCAGCACAAAAGACAGATCAGCCCCAATGAATGCGACCCTCACCTGAAGAAGATCTTCAGCGCCTTCAACTCGGCCCCCATGCTGCACTTTCTTGAAAAGCTCACCGGCATCGAAGGCCTGATACCTGACCCGTACTTCTCCGGCGGCGGCCTGCATGAAACCAAAAAGGGCGGTTTCCTGGGCGTGCACTCGGACTTCAGGCTGAACAAGAAACTCAATATCGACCGCCGCATCAACGCCATCATTTACCTCAACCCGGACTGGAAAGAGGAATACGGCGGCAACCTGGAACTCTGGGATGTGGACATGCGCACATGCCTGAAAAAAGTCCTGCCCATCTACAACCGCTGCGTGATCTTCAACACCGACGCCGACAGTAACCACGGCCACCCGGAACCGCTGACGACGCCGGAGCACATCACTCGCCGCTCGGTTGCGCTTTACTACTACACCGCATCAAAGGGGCCAGTCGACCCCAACCAAAGAAACAAGACCCACTACAAGCCAAGGCCCAAAGACCTCATAAACCCCAGGTACTACCTGAACAAGCTCATCAGAAAGAAAAACTGATAAGGCGTCAGAACTGATCGTTTTTCAGGTTGGAGAACTGCGAGTTGCGGTTCTGTAGCTTGCGCAGTGTCAGCTTGTAGACACTGGATTTGACCTGACTGCCCATGGGCGTTTCTTCGAGCAGAATCCGGTTGGAGGCGAACGCACAGCCGGTATTGAGCATCTTGTACTTGAGCAGGTACAGGCCGGCATCCATTTTGGAAAAAGCGAACACCGCTCCGGCCGGAACGTACGCATGCCGAAAGGCATTGCGGCCCACCGCATCCGTGACCTTGGCGTAAACCGCCGACTCACCGCCCGTGTTGTCGATAATGATCTGCGACCAGCCGTTGTCCTTGCGCAGCGGCATGTCCTTCACATAGCCCGCCTTCTGCGGCCAGGCAGCGCCCATCGGGTCGAGATCCGGAATCACGCACTCGGGCTGTGCCGGATCCACCAGCTTGATCGGATTCCCTATTGGCGCTTCTGCGGGTGCATGTACGGGCGCAGGCTTGACCCAGGTATGAGCAACCGGCAAGGACTCGGTCGGTACATAGGCCTTGCCTGCATTCGGGTCATAACCCATCCAGACACCGGCCCCGCAAAAGATCATGAACACCAGCACCCAGCGCAACACACTGCGCCGACGCTTGCGACCCGACGCTCTTGAGGATGGCCCGGGAGACTGCGGAGCAGCATTCGCCTGCGCCGCACGAGGTTGCGCAGGCCGGGTGGCAGGTGCAGCCGCTGCATAGGCACTGGCAGCGCGCGCACCAGCCGTTTGCAATTGCCGGCTGCGCAAATAGGCCTCTTGGGCTCTTTGCTCCTCATAAGCGAGCTGCGCATCGTAGGCCGCACGCTTTTGAGCATCTGCGAGCACATCATGAGAGGCATTGAGAATGCCCATCCGGTCTGAAGCGTCGGGCGCCGGATTCCTGTCCGGGTGCAACTGCTGGGCCAGCTTGCGATAGGCCTTCTTGATCTGCTCAGGTGTGGCATCGCGAGCGACCTTGAGCTGCTCGTAATGAGTAAGAGTTCTCTGCATATGTCTTGCAATCCATGGCGACATGCCACTTAACAAGCTCTATATCGGCAAGATTTGCTCTTACATCAGTCTCATGTGTCCAGCAGACAGACTGAAATGCCCGGATCCTTGGACCCGGGCATTTTTGAAGCATGAGTTCAGATTAAAAATGACCACTTTTCAGACAACCCCCGACCAGCGATTTACTGCATACCGTGGCAAGGTCTCGATCCCTCGAATACTCATGACAATCCTTGTCCTGTCAGCTGAAAAGCCAACAACCCTTTCCGTGTTGCCAGTGGTCCGGGCCGTTGAAACCAAGCTTATGCAAGCACCCGAAGCGCCGCAAATGGGGGCAAATGGCCAATACCTATCATGTTAGGAAAACCTGTCCGAATGGCCACTACCCCTCAAGTACCTGATTCAAAAGGCCTACTCAAAACGTCCGAATACCAGGCAAGCATCAGCCCCAACACCAAGCCGCCAATACAACGCCCAACCGCCCCGCTTTCAACACCACCCTCCAGCCCCATCGCCCAACAACCGGGGAAATCCCCTACGCATCGACCTGTAGCAATCCTGCATTCAGACCACAAGCCACACCACTCCTCGGTTTTTTTCAACCGAATCAGACAGCTAGGCTTTACAAGCGCAACAGACTCTATATACTCGCAGCCCATTACGCCGGTATAGCTCAGTTGGTAGAGCAACTGACTTGTAATCAGTAGGTCCCGGGTTCGACTCCTGGTGCCGGCACCATATAAATCAAAGGCTTGCAGCGATGCAGGCCTTTGTTTTTTGTACCAGACGTAACAAGCCACGTAACAAGAGGCCATGAGCCTGGCTGCAAGAGCACGCCTTTGAGCGACCCACGCACACGCCCATTCCACGTTTTATGTTGACCCATGGGGAAAAGGTAATTTTGGTAATTTGATTTTCATGGACCCGCCAAGGCCTTTAAAATCAATGTCTTAGCAGGATTCCTTAACGGTAATAATAGGGTAATTTCTTAGTAATCAGATTACCTTTTACTATGGTCATATCGGCCACTCATAAAGTCCTTTAAAATCAGTAACTTACAAAAAAATTACCTTTCCAATTACCCTAAATTACCTTCTCTGGTAATTGCTCAAAGCCCCGCTTTACAAGGCCTGCAACCACGCTCGCCGCCCTCCTAACCAAAATTACCTTTTCCCCAGCCCTCAACTGGAAATGGCTATCTGACAGCCCGAAAACTTTCAGGTATTTTTGGGAGATATGAGTGCGGTATTCCCTGTGGGTAACGAGGAAGCAGAATGAGTTTCGTAGAGATGCGCCTCAGAGGTGAGGTGCAAAATGATCAACTCGATGCACTTGTCGAGAGTTGGCACGCTGGGCTTGTCGGGGAAGACATGGCGCTTCATGAGTACTTGGGTTTCACTTGGGACGAATACCAGGTGTGGGCTACCAATCCATCAGCTTTAAATTCCATACTGCAAGCTCGTCGCGAGCTATGCACCGCTGTGCAAGCCCCCAGCAGCACCGAAAGCGGCTGATAGCCTTGATACGCCTTGCCTCCATCGTTTTGCGTGGATCTGACCGGCAATAACCTGGTGCAGTGTTTCGAGAGCCGATCTGTTTTTGAAAACCCACCCTTTCGCCGGTTTTTCAATTTTTCACCCAATGAATCCGGGCACTCCAGCATTCCCCCGTCCATGACCGCCTGCAGCGCCGCTGTGCAATCGCGCTTCATTTCTCTGCAAAACCTTTCACACAATGAAATGGCCGATCACCTACAGAAGCCCACGGCCCGCCTGGGCTGCAGGTTCGTTTGCACTACATTAGGATTTGCACAAAAAACGGACGCAAAGCGCGTCGGCGGGAGGGGGATAAGTGAATTTCCTTCGCGTTTTTTTTGCTGCCGCCGATTTTATTGACGAATAGGGCACCACGCCCTATTCTCCGGCTGTCGCTGCAAATTCAGCGAACGGGCTTGGTAACCCGATCAGTAAAGGCGCAACAGCGCCCCCATCACGATTGCAGGCGCTTTTTTTGTGTCTGCAGCTCTGTGTTATGGCGGCTGTGCGTGGGAGGTCTTCGGGCCTGCCGGGCTCCTTTACCCCGGTTTACCAACCTGTGCACAGCTGCCACCCATTCGCTTGGTAACGAACGTGGCAGCTCCAGCCTTGTAAAGGAGCTTCACCATGACCGCCCTCATTCCGTCCAAGATCCGCGCCCTAGCGCACCGCCGCATGGCCCTTGCCGCGCTGCACGCTGATTCATCCCTCGCGACCCGCCTCTCTCGTTACAACCACCACATGGCCATCGTTCGCGTTCTGGAAACGCAAGGCGGTGTCCAATGAGCGCCGGGTATCGAGTGACAGAGGACGAGTACCACGTGCTCCACAGGGCACAGCTCACGATCAAAACACTGATGGTTCTGCTTGAAGAGCATCAAAGGGCCAGTACACTGACCCCACAGATGCTGTCGGCCTCACTGGAGACGACGGAAGAGGACATGGCAACGGTGCTGCAGGCCGTCGGACGGACGTTTTCGGCTCGATAGAGCTGTTGTCGATCTCCGCCACACCTGCTTGGTCAACTGCAGTCATTTCCGCCTCAGTTGACCGCCAGTTATCACCATTACGGTGACACCTGATCGCCGAACACAAGGATTTGATATGCACCCACAATTGATGCCGGTCCCGTTTTACGAAGACACCGTAGTCCTAGTTGGCCAAGGCAATGAACCATATGTCGCTATGCGGCCAATCGTTGAGAATATGGGCCTCGCTTGGTCAGCACAGCGAATCAAAATCGTTGAGAAATTCGATTCAACTGTGTCGGAAATCGACACAGTTGCAGAGGATGGAAAGCTGCGTGGAATGATCTGCCTCCCGCTTCGCAAGCTCCCGGCCTGGCTCTACTCGATCAGCCCGAACAAAGTGAAGCCCGAGCTGCGCGACAAGATCATCCGCTACCAGGAAGAATGCGACGATGCACTTTGGGACTACTGGACCAAGGGCAGTGCCTCAAGGCCCGGCAGCACCAACGTCAACCAACAGTTGGCTTTGTCCAGGCACCGCATTGCTCTGTTGAAGGAGCTGCATAAAGCTCGCGACAACGGCCTCCGTGCTGCACTACATGAACAGGTCGCACAGGTTTCGGAACAACAGGGGCTTTCGGTACCAGCGATCAATGACATTGGCGTCGGTACATCTGGTGTCGAGGAGCGCCTAGCACCGCTTTGGGCTGCATTGCAGCGGCTTCAGGACTTGCGTGTGCCGTTCAATCACTCCAAGAAGCCAGAGCAGTTGCTTGCTCTGCACTGGACAAGCCTGAACAAAGCTTTCACCGCCAATGGCATCCCCTACCTTGCATCACGAGAGATACAGGCGATTTCCAAAGAAAGTCGGCACCCTCGCTTTCATCTAAGCAAACCAGTCGATAGCGCAATTGATCTCGGAACACAACATAGATGCCATGTGTTCACAATGGGGGAATGATTCATGCTTTATCAAAAAAGAATCAAGAAAAAAACAGGTGATAGCTTTTCTGATCATCCGTTGGCGGTTATAACTTTTGTAATGGTGCTGATGATCGCGATATACATGTTCGTGGATTTTAGATCTCAATTTTGGGTGTTGAAATTTTCAGACGTAATCGCCGCCATAGCACAGATAGCTACTGCAGGCGCTTTTTATATAGGCTTTAAGCAGTACCGAGACTCTAAGCTAAAAGATCGGCAGCTTGTTCTTTTCAACGAATGTGAAAAGCTCTGCCAGAGACTTACGGAGATTATTATTGAAATCCCAAACACGAACCCGAACATTTCAGATTACGGCCGGGAGTTTACGAAAATCACCAATATTGCTGGCGATATTAGACTGATATTTAATGAGATGAGTGAGGATATTCTGAAGGGGATTGCTAGGATGCATTGGCAATCGATGTACTTAAACTCGTTAATTCCAATAACGAAGGCGCTACCATATGAAAAATTCTTACTTAATAGTGGCGTAGAGATAAAAACAATAAATCTGATTTATGCGATTCATTTTTCCAATGCCCAGAATGGGCCACTCAGTAATGTAGCCCATCTTTATGCTGCGGCCCATACCACGTGCCAGATAGAAAATGTGAAAAATATAAATCTTGCTGACTGCATTTGGCTTGACTCTGTACACGAGGAATTTTTCAACCAAAAAAACACTGATGACCTTATGAACGGGACTCTCAATAGGGTTAGCATGTTTTACGGAGCGCCTCTCTTAGCGGGTCTTTATGAGACTAGAAAGAAACTAATGTTAACCCAAAAATGATTGTTATTTTAAATTGCGCGCTCTGAAACCATGTACTTTAAGGAAGAAAGATGTCAACCACAAAATCAGTCAAGCACAAATGGCCTTGGATTTTAATATTCTTATATATGATTCTAATTGGGGGCTCCTATCTTGCAAAATTCCATGACTATAGTTTTTCGGAGGACCCATCGAAATGGGGGGCAATGGGGGACTACTTTGGAGGTTTGATTAATCCATTGTCCTCACTAATGGCGTTATACTTCCTGATTAAAACTTATTTGGCGCAAAAAGAAGAGCTAAGCGAAACAAAGCAAGCACTTAAAGATAGTGCCAAGCACCAAGAAGCCACCGCGAAAGCACAAGCAGAACTGGCGATACTGGAAGCTAAAAGTCTTGAAGCTGCTGAAAGGCGTCTCATTACCCAAGCACTTAGTACGGATATGTCATCTAGACACGAGGAGATAAGATTTCTGTCATCTGAACTTGAAAGATGCGCAACTGCAAGAGGTCTTAATCAAAGAGCATATGATATCAACGGAAACAAACTGATTTACACTTCGGATTTTGATGGCTATAGAGAAGAATGTTTTAGCAAGATCAATACAGCATTGATCGACATAAAAAAAATTCGAGCCGAATTACAAAAATATTATACACTCGAAGGTGAAACTAAATAGCCTGCTTTTTCCTGCCAATTTCCATACAGCTTTAGAAAACAAAAAAGCCGCCTTAGTATGGCGGCCTTCTTGTTTCATGGGGAGCTTTCAACTAGCCTATCAATTTTACGCTGGATGCTCGATCCCTCAAAGCGTAACCGCTCCAAGCGTTGCGGAAAGCAGTGCAGCCTTGGCGGCATCTGCCGTGAAGGCCGCCGCATTACTCGGCGGGGGCGACTGCCCATGCACATGTGCCGCAATCTGAGTGTTCATCTCATACAGCAGATCCAGGGTGTCGCACAGCACCTTGAAGATGTTCACGCCGCTGGAGCCTACCCAGTTCTTTGGAGCCTGCAGGCGCTGGCTTTCCTGGGCAATGCTCTGACGCAGCCCCTCGATCCGCTCCTGCATGTCGCCACGGACCGTTGCGTTATGCTTTTGAGCCACGACCAGGTTCAGATCCCGCGTAGTTGCAATGTGCAGGTCGTCCACCGCTACCAGGCTCGCAGATCCTCCTGACTGCAACTTCAGCGCACCCAGCGCCTCGATCTTCTTGATCCCTCCGACCGTCTCCGTTGAATGATCGTCCACGTTCCGTGTGTGGCTCTGGAACTGCTCCGAATTGCCCAGGGCTTCGACCTCGCGCTCGATGGCCTCGTTCCTGATCTTGCCATCCGTCTTGTGCAGCCAGTTGCCGTCCGCATCCACACGCTGCTGCACAGCGTCACTGTGCTGCCATACCTGGTCACCTTGCGGCACCTTGGGCAGGCTCAGGCCATGCGGCAGGATCGACTGTATATAAGGGCTGCTGGGCAGGCCGTAAGCGAAGCACACGACGACTCGCGTGCCTTCCTCCGGAAAGCCAAACATGCCCATCTCATCACCGCCGTTGGCCAGCGGTAACGGCACGCCGGCCAGCACCGGCAGATCCGGATCCGGCTCGCCGTCCGCTGCCAGCACTTCGATATCGACCGCGTAGCGCGGGCGAAAGTCGTCGCATAGGCCAGCTCCGGCCGGCGCGTCCGGAACGGACACCACACGGCCAAAACGCGGCAAATGGTAGCCGCCGGTGAGTTCAGGAAAAAGGCGTTCTACACCGCGCTTGATTGCGTCGTCCATTTGATGGCCATCTGTGTGCCGGCCAGCGTCACGCTCGTGATCCGCTCGCCGTTGTTGAATGAAACGCCCGGTCGCAGCCTAGGGAGAGCCGCGATCATTGCGCTTTGATTGCCCTGGTAGCCGTCGAACAGGCTGACAGGTAGTTGGAGTGCAGATCGAGCACCAAAGAAGCTGTCAGCCCAGGATCCGGCAAACACCTCTCCATCGCCCTGCTGCTGCCAGATAAAGTCCTCGATCCCGAAGACCCGCCCGAGGCTGTCCAGGGCCTGATACCCAGCCGCCAGGCTGTAGAAATAGGCGACATTGGTCCGGGTGTAGGCCTTGTCCGGCACACGGAAACGCAGACCGGTCTTTGTGCTGATGTCGGCCAGCACGGCGCGCAGATCTGCATGACGCATATTCATCGGCAACGGGTTGGCCAGCACGGCGGCCAGTTCGCGGCAGAACACCATCTCTGTTCTGCGAACAGATCCGTGCTCGGCATCAGTCGTTCCCGTTCCTGGAAGCCACCGGAGAAGCCGGTGCAGGAAAGACCACACTGTTGAACCTTCTGTGGACGGGTCGCAGCTATCGTCCTGTTGGCGCGAGCCACCGGCATGCGCCTGCGTGAGGCCATCTTGGCCGACCTGTCACGGCTAAGCCGTGAGGCTAGCGACCTAGGCAGGATCAATATTCAGGATGGCACCAAAGGCGGCCGCGCAGGTGCCTCGGCACCCCGCTGGATTGTGGTGGACGACCATGTTCGCGAGGCACTCGGGTTTGCACAGCAGGTGTCGCCTGTTGGTAGCCGCAATCTGATTGCTCCACACGAAAGCTATCTTGGTGTGCTGCAGGAAACCATCCGCCCAGCACGAGACATCCTGCATGCACACAACCTCAAAGGTTTCCATGAGCTACGAGCGGCCTACGCATGTGAGCGCTATGAGCAAATCACCCAACACCACGCGCCTATCAATGGCGGCCACTGCTGCCAGTTAGATAGGAAGCTTGATCTTCAGGCCCGGAGACAAATCAGCCAAGAGCTGGGACACGCTCGGATCGATGTGGTCGCTTCCTACGCAGGAGGTCTCAGATGAGTAAGGTCTTCGATATGGAGCTGTTCTTGGCTGCGGTGCTGACGGGCTCGCACCCAACTCGGCAACGCCATGTGCGACAAGCGAAAATCATCCAGGCTGAGATTGCGGAGCGCTGGCAGCGGGGATCGCCTTGGACTTGGCAGAGAAAGCACTTGGTTTGGTTTCTCGAAATTCGCCTATGCCGGAACAGCGAGGCGACACGATATTACTACCACCTGACGGTACAACTAATCGTGCATCGATTAGAAAACCATGGATATTCAAGCAGTAAGTCTATGTATTCGGCTCGCCCACCGGCAGAGATTGAATCCCTGAAATAGGCTGATACTTGGCTGATGGTCGGCCGCCTTTAAGGATAAAAAGGTCTGTGCTTTTGGATGAAAAGCATCGGTGGTGGCATTCCGATAGCGCGCTCAAGCTGGTAATCTCAGGTCTAGATGACGAAATGCCTCTGCGCTCGTCGCCCGCTATGCTCCATCGGAAGGGAAGTCCAAATGAGTGCTGTGGCTTGTGTCTGTGCCGCCCCCACCAGTCCGGCTGTCTGTGTGGAGGCTTGTGATTGAAAAAGATATACACGCGATTCACTAAGCTTGTATTCAGATTCGATGAAGATATCGAAGACAGCGGTGTTGGTAAGCATCCTTATCATTTGAATTATGAAAGTGGTGTCTACAGAGAGTCTGATCTTGTTAAAATTATTCGTGGTGCAATGCCGCACTTTGCTTTAACACCAGAAGAATATAGCAGATTAAAAGAGCAGGACGATATTGATGAGATGTATAGGCTTGCATTCTCTAGGATATCAAAAGCAAAAAAAGATAAGAAGGGCGACTATGGAGAGCTTCTATTATTCTTGTTGTTGCAGTCATTCTATAATACCGAACGATTAGTCACAAAGGTCAAGCTGAGAAGCTCGGTGAAAGACCAAATAAAGGGGTTTGACTGCGCTCATTTTACAGTTGGTGATGATGGACAACCTCTTCTCTGGCTGGGTGAAGTTAAATTTTATAAGTCCTTTTCTGGCGCTCTAGATGACGTTGTCGAAGAAATTATTGCGCACACAAAGGGCGAGTATTTAAAAAATGAGTTTTCAATTCTTTGCCCAAATGTAGAGTTTAATGGCGGTGTAGATATTCCGAATTCCGTAGTCGACATTTTAGATGGTACGGTTACGCTAGATGACGTTAAAATAGTCATTCCTGCATTGGTTACTTATGAGACTGCAGTCCTTAAAGCGCACACATCCATCGATCAAGGTTTCAAAAATAGCATAAAGAAACAATTTGAGAAAAAGTATGATCTCATAAATTCTAGGGATATCACTATACCACCTAATGTCGAAGTGTTCTTTTTGTTACTCCCGCTGTCGGATGTCGATTCAATAAAGAGCAAGTTAGAACAAATTGAGGCGGTTTACAGATGAATTTCTTGCAAAGGATTGCCGATAGAGCGCACGAACGACTGCAAAATGACGAGCAAGCTATTTCTCTCGCTTGCGACTCAAAAATCTTCGCCAGGCATGTTCAAGACATATACAAAGTACTTCAATCCCCCAAGTACTATACATTCGGTGTGCAGAAACTTTGTTTTGCGTGCGAGGCCGCAGTAAACGAACCAATGGTGATTGCTCTACTAGAACAGTGTATAAATTCATCTCGTATATTTTTATATGAGGAAATGCTGCGGAAACGATTACAGTATGCTCCGTCGGCTGAAGGTTTCTTAGAGGTGGCTCAAAAGGCATTTTACTCTTTGGAGAGTGATGTAATTTTGACCAAAGAGCAAAAAGATTTATATGATCTTTTCTTGAAAAAAAGGCGGTTAGTGATTAGTGCGCCTACATCCTTTGGGAAGTCTCGCATTGTCAGAGAAATTATTTCTCACAGCTCCTATCAGTGTGTAGTAATGATCGTACCCACCAATGCTCTATTGAATGAAACCTATCAAGCTTTTAGAGAGGATAGAGGGCTTTCTGAGTATTCTTTGGTGTTCTCAACTCATACTGACCCCCCAGAAGGGAGAACTATTTATATATTTACGCCTGAAAAGTTTGATTTGTATACGGACGAGCATGGAATACAGTTTGATTTCTTTGTGTTTGATGAGGTGTATAAGGTCGGCAACTATGATGGGCGTTCTTCTGTATTCTCAAATTGTTTATATAAGGCGTACAAGCGTAAGTGTGATTATTATCTGATTGGCCCTTACTTCAAAAGTTTTAGCACGAGATACTTGGAGAGGACGTCTGGGCATTTTGAGAGATATCAGACTGACATCGTGCAAAAAGAAATCATAAGCTATTTTGATGGGGGGTCGCCGACCTATCGAGAAATAACACTTCCTGTGAGAGTTGGTAAAGATGCGAGGCTAAAACAAGTCCTAAAAAAAATCGATGGGCCTACCATTGTATATGTGGGTCGTAAGGATACCGCAGAAACCCGAGCAAAAATAATCCATGAGATAAAGTCTAAGGCGTTGCGGCAAAAAAGCGATTCAGTAGAAGAGCTTGTTGAGTATATTAAAAAAACGATATCCACGGAGTGGAGGCTAATTGATTTTTTGCAGTCAGGAGTCGCTTTTCATCATGCGGGCATCCCAAAATATATACAGTCAGAGATAGTTGACTTGTTTAATGCTGGGGAGCTCGATGTGATTGTTTGTACGCCCACATTAACAGAAGGGGTGAATACCACTGCGAAAAACGTTGTTTTCTTTGATACCACAAAGGCCGATCAAAGCTTAACTGGATTCGAGGTTAAGAATGTAGTTGGCCGATCAGGTAGATTTGGTCAGCATTTCGTAGGGCGTGCGGTATTCTTGGAGCCTCACGCTGAGCAAGATGATATCGAAGAGATTTCTTTTCCTATATTTGATTCAGAAAATTTGAGAGAAGAAGACAATATTCAGATATCGCTAGATGATTTGAATGACGCTGGGCGTAATCAAAGAGAGCGAATTAATGACCTTGCTGACTCCTTGATGATTCCTCTAGAGGTACTAAAGAAGAATAAGTATGTGTCGCTTGATAATCAAATCCGGCTCATAATGCACCTCAGAGAAAATCCCTCAATCAGGAGGGAACTGCTAGGAGCACACAACCCGCCACGAAAAGAGCAAGTCGATTTAATAATTCATCTGGTCCATGATTTTCTCTATTCTGACTCCGACAAGAGAGACAATTGGAGTACCGGGAATATTTCGAGATTCGTTAAGTATCACGTGTATCACAGTCCGTCTATAAAACAGCTGATAAGAGAGCATCACGCGGTGAAGGAGGACACGAGGATTAGAAATGTTCTCGATCTGATATATACATATTTTGAATATTCTCTCCCTAAATATATATCTGCGCTTGAGAATATAGTTAATTTTGTATATTCGGAAAAAATATCTTTTGCATTGTTTGTTACCAAGCTTCAGTATGGAAGTACTGAGCCGCAAGATATACTCTTGGCTGATGCTGGCATACCTAGATCTATAATAGTCCAAGTGTCGGGAGTTTTGAATGGGGCCACAACAATCGAATCTATTAAGGACCGCCTTAGTCGTAATCCTGGGATCCTAAGCAGGTTAAGTGGGATTGAAGCCAGGATGTTAAAAAAACGAATTTGAAGTGACTGTTATGTGTTGATGTGGTGGCGCTTTTTTGCTGTAAGTTGATTTTTCTCTGAAAGGACTGATGGTATTGCGAATCATTAGTCCTTTTTGGGGTAAATAGAAGTTCGTAGCTGTCAAGCTTAATTTTTCTGGACAAAAGCAGGTGGTTAATGTTTTATAGCATTTTCACGATCACGAGGTAGCTTCAGCTGGAGCTAGACTGCCCTCAATTATAGATTCTTGAACAGCGCTTATGTCATCAGAGCCTTTAGCACAAAATTGTACATCTCGTGTGAAAGGGTTTCCAAGGTGACCAATCCTGAAAACGCCCCCCGTAGCCAACCCTTGTGTTAGCTGATTTTCACTAAGCTCATAAAATTCACTTAGACAAATCCATGTGTTTTTCTGAAAGCAAGTAGAGTTCGCAGGGAAAAAGAAAGCAGCAAATCTGTTTGCGCTTTGACAGCCGAAATCATTTCGATAGTGATGACCTTGAGAAGTGGTTTTTGCAACCAAAACTACTCCATTGTTCAAGTTGCCGAGCACAACCAAGAACTTATCTTTGGTTGAACCGTCAGCGAACACAAACTCTTTATGGAGGTAGATGGTCCCAGGGGTCACATTATTTCCTTAGAGTTGCGACCATTTCTGCTCGTTCAGCGGCGAGCCCCATAACTGCGTCTTCTTCCTGACTACGTACGGCCATTCGGTACGGGATGCTCGCTTGCTTCCGTCCCTCTACTTCATAAACTTGATGCCATGGCAGATTTTCTAGATGGGTTTCTTCCACCATTTGTTCTGCATCAGTATTTTTGAACTGATCTGCCAGATTGTGCAGGATGCGAAGCTCGCGTTTTGAGAAGTGCGATGGATCGAATTTGCTCAAGGCGTCAACTCGAAGCATATGGCCCCTGGCAGTAGGAGTGAACTCGAAGGAGCAATTTCCTTCCCAGTCTTGGTCAGGACGCTTGAGCTCCTCGAAGAGCTCGGTGGGAACCGGGCCCATCGGCCATGCAAAATACTCGAGTCCTGTGACCGGTCGTCCAGTATCACGGAAATGGGTAAAGTCTAGGAAATACAAGAGCTTGAAAAGCTTTGTCTTCCCTAGTTTTCGGGTGTTTTGCGCAAAAAACTTAACTGCTTCGATAAGTTTTTCGCGTTCGTGGTCGATTAGCATAGATGCAATGATAGCTCACACCTGTCTCAAAGCTCCAGTGCACTGGATTACCGGTGCTGGCAGTCGGCTGATGCCGCGCTTGATTAAGATGTTCGTTAGGGCGCCACACCGAGAGCGCCGCGGTATGCAGTTCGGTCTTGTGCAAAAAACGAAGCACTTCTTGAGATATTTTTTGAGGTAAGAGTCAGCATTACGCCAAAAAATATTATTTAAAATCAAATGCTTATGCATTTATTCGACTTCTGGTGCCGCACCATACGAAGTACCAGGAGAGGCTCACCGAAAGGTGGGTCTTTTTTGTTTATGGCACGTTTTTGGGGGGAGAGAGCTTGCTCACGACTAGGCCATTGAAGTGCTAGCCCATCAACATTTCCCCCCAACGCTGTAGGAATCTTCTGAACTCAATCCTTCTTAGAAATACGAGGGTTTTGTTGTTTCCGAGGTTTGGAAACTCTCCAGGACGTTGCCACATTGCCCGCACGCCCTGCCGTTAAAATGTCACGCCAGAGCGACGTTGACGGGCTCTCACACCTACCTATACTGCCCCAACACACCCGCCAAGCCTAGGTTGACCCATTCAGCAAGCTCAAATCGTGCAGTTTTTTTGCCTGGAGAAACTACATGAGGCCCTTCGACAAGCCGGCCCTCAGCGTAGAACAGCAATTGGAACTGCTAAAGCAACGAGGCCTGCACGTCGCCAACGATGATCGGGCTATGCGCTTTCTTGAAGTGGTCACGCTGTTTCGCTTGAGCCCCTACATGCGCCCCTTCCAGGAGCCAGACCCGGAACACACCTTCAAGCCAGGTAGCACTCTGAAAGCAGTCGTCGACATCTACCGCTTCGACGGTTCATTGCGACGCATCACCATGAATGCCATCGGACGCCATACGAGCAACTATCAGCAATCATATGAGCCCTAAGTATGGGCCTGGCTGGATAGCTGGTGCGTCCGTCTTTTCCTCGTCATATTTACATTCGGATCTACTGCGTCCCCTGCGAGATAAACTGAGCAAGGAACGAAACAAACTTGGACGTGAGGTAGATCGTATAAAAAAGAGCCATCAAGCTGATGACGTCCAGCAACAGCGGATTGAAAACTGGTGTTTGGAGTAAGGAAGACAGAAATGGACCACGATTAATGTCTTGCTTGATCACTCAAACAAAAAATCGTGGCCTGTCACAAATAAAGCAGACCGACCACTGCCCTACGGCAAACAAACTGAAACAACCTTCCCTTCTAAACCCCATCAAGCTGTAGGACGCTTCTGAACTTTAGAGATATCCTCTTGGCCGTCTTGCGCCTCACGTAAATCAAGGCCTAACCTCCCTGCGTCGCGGAACAAAGCGACCGGTTTGACAGGCCGTACAATCGAGGCGCAACACCCGCAATCAGCCAGCAGACCTTGTATCCGCTGGTGTGCTATGGCGGCTGTGCGTGGGGCACATTCGTGTGCGCCGGGTTCCTTGATTCCTGGTCTGTCAACCCGCGTACAGTCGCCACCATTCTGATTGACAGCAGAGGGTGTCGTCTCAATCAATCAGGGAGATTCGGCATGATCAGATCCACACCACATCCACCCCAGACTCAAGCAACGACGCGTGATCTCAATATCGGCTTTTTCAATGTAAAGCCTGGTATCAAGATCGAGGATGCTCTGGTGCTCGCTTCCGAATATCTGCTCTGCGCAGCGGCGACCGCTTACGAGACGGCGGATAACAGTACAAAGGAGTTCCGGCCATTGGCGCAGGCGGTAGTGCATCAGATAGAGGCAGCGCGGGCGCTGGTTGAGGCTTCGGTGGCGGGGTTGGAGGAGAGGCAGACGGCGGGATGAAGTCCGTATGAGTTCGCGCCCTGTGATGGATGCCTACTGTTAAAAGAGTGCCGGCTGCGGCAATTCATTTTCATGCATAGGGAGCTGTTCTATTAAAAAATTTGCTTTTGTGAATGAAGCCGCAACGCGTGAGTACAAGGATCTGCCCGAATGGGTGCAAGATGAGTTCGGCAAGGATCTGAGGCGCATTCAGTATGGCGCAGAGCCAGCGCTCGCTATCAAGCACTTAACGAACTCTGTTGGTCCTGGCGCAGTGGAGTTGATTATCAACGGGAGCCCAGCCTTCCGATGCATCTACATCGTCAAGTATGAGGATACTGTCATTGTGCTCCACTCGTTTGTGAAAACCACAAACGGTACAGATCAACAGGCGATGAAAGTAGCAGAGCAGCGGCTTACGGATTTCAAAATTGAGCTCCGTAAGCAAGGAATCAAATGCTAGAACGCTGAGAAATCACGATCTGGGCTTCATCACCAGCGACTTCGCTGGGTAAGGTGAAATTGATCTGAAAGCCTAATTTATCGAGCATGTCCATCATGGCGTCGATTGTGAATTTTTCTATTTTGCCCGTTGCTAGCTCTGAAACACGGGATTGAGCCACGTTTAGCCTCTCAGCGGCCTCACTCTGTTTGAGGCCCATTTTTTTTATGCAATCTGTGATGAAGATGGACAGATCCATCTTCACCGCCATTTTGCTTGCCGTTTCGGCATCGTGCGTTGCGTGGAACGGACTATCAAAGAACTGAAGTGCCATTTTTCCTTTACCCTCGCATTGGGGGATTATCTATAATTTACGATAATCAGGTTAGCCACAGGTCAATTTTGATGCAACCGTTATTTACGGTCAGCGTACAGTCGCCACCCTCCTGATTGACAGCGAAAGGTGTCAGCCCAACCAATCAAGAAACAACAATCCTCTCAACCTTGGCCTCGTCAATTACATCAACCGCAGCAGCACTCGTGCCCACAGACTTCCGCTTCCGCGCATCACGAAGCTGCATCCAGAGCAGGCTGGCAGCCAGAGAGGCGGAGACAGTCAGAGTCAGCCACAACGCGATCAGCAAGTTGAAAGAGACGCCGTTGTTCAGCTCCCGGAAGATGCCGAGGGCAAACGCGGTGTACCAGGACATTGCAGAAAGTGCGCCTGATACCAGGAAGATGGCGATGCGGCTACGCGAAACGCCTTCAAGAATCGGCTGGCTCATGTCGCGTAACACGACGGGCAATACGAATACGTGGATAAGCATGCCGTTGAGGGTCAGGGCCGCGACTATGCAGACCTTTGCCCAGAGTTTGGGGTTGCTGAGTTTTTCCGGAGACTCCAGGCCGTAGAGAGCGAGGAATCCCAGGCCGGAAAGCCATAGCAGGCCGAGGCCTATGGCGACCACTGTGCTGATGAAAGTGAAGGTGCTCTTGATTTCAACCGGCAAACTGCCCTTGCGCATCCAGCGAAGGATCCAGTAATCCAGCATGGTCGCGCCGCCCAGGCCGAAACACAGGCCGAGAAGATGAAGGCCTACCAGAACGGTCAGTACCCGAACGTGGGGAAGTGGATCGGGCAAGTCGATGCGTAGCGCACGTGTGTCTGCCAGCACAGGCTCACTGGCAATCAGTGCCAATGCTCCGGCTATCAAAGGGATGACTAAATAAAGCGGGCTAGCAGTTCGTTTGTCCATTTTTAATTACCTCGGTCAAGGAGACCTTATCCATGAGAAAGCCAGATCCTTGCCGAAGAATAATGAACAGAAATTAAAAATGTAATGAAAATTCTATATTGGATAATTTGAAAAATATGTCTTGATTTTTATTGCCCACAAATGAGTAATTGGAAGTTTTTTATTTTCCCTTACTAACTTCTCACTCTGAAATATTTTCTTACAAAGCTTGTATCAATCTTTAGCTTTTTACCCATACTTACCTCTGCGTAAGTACTTTAAATCCTTTGAAAACAAATTAACAGCTTCATTTTGCAAACGTCCTGATTCGGGTACGGGTACTCCGCGCCTTGGTCGCGCCCAAGCAGGCATGGATACCGCCAGTGCCTGGGCGCAAAATGTACTGGGATCGCGCTGCTGAAAGAACATGTTTGTAAGCGAGGCTCGGAATAAACTGAACCCCATAACGAGCAGCATATGACCATAGTCACAGAAAGCCGTTCGCAGCAGCATGTGTAAAATTCTTTATCACTTATATTAATGATAAGGACTTTATAACGATTGCTGTCGAGCCAGGCTTTAAATGAAGGGCACTTGAATTCAGTGACATTGGAGTGCGGTAAAAAGCGGGAGCTTGGGAATCCGTTGTGCAGATGAAATACGGCTCCCAAGACAATTACGCTGATATCTACCGCTTATCTTCCAGACGACGCCTGATCGCCCCTCCCAGAGAGGTCAGACGGTACTTCTGGTTACGGCTGGTGGGCTTGTCGGGAACGGTCATGGCTATGAGCCCCTGCTCCAGGGCCGGAACCAGATACTGTTTGCGAAAGTGCTCGGCATCGCTCAGCTTCAATTGATGCTGAATATCCATGCGGCTCACGTCACCCTTCAGGGCCAGGACGAGCCTTTCGACTTCCGGGGTGACTTCCGGGGCGAAGAAGGTCAGCGTGACCCCGGAAGATCCTTCGCAATGCCAGATAGGTGCAGGAAGCCCCGCCTCTTCACATGCCTGACAGATCAATACGCTGCCGCGCCCGAGCTTTTCCATATAGCCGAGCAGGTAAAGAACATGGGTAATGTCCGGGTTGCGCAGCACTGAAATATGCCCATGCTGCAATTGATCTGCACTGACACCCTCAGGTAGCGTCCCCGAATTCCAGATCTGAACCTGTACCGGGCTTATTTCCACTTTGATGCCCCGGAGAAACTGCTGTAGTCACGGTGGGCAAAAGCATTGACGATGCCTTCACGGATCGCCATTTCGGGGTACAGGGGAATATCTTCACGCTGGGTGCTGTCGTTGCTGAAGCGCGCTCTCGATGGCGTATTACGCATGATGAACGTGAACAGTTGCTCAATCACTTCAGCCATAGGGCCAGCAAAGTGTTGCAAATCCTGATATTCATCGGCGTTCTTGCTGCTATAACAAACAGCCCGTACCCGTGCCTGCGGGTGGCGGATGTAAATGTCATTGCGAAAAGCGTATGGAACGTCCTTGCCGGAAGGCACTTCTATCACCAGCAATTGCTTGCCGTCGATGTCTTGTACTTCAAACGAAAACAGCACTGATACCTATTTGGTATCACCGAAACATTAAGAAACACTCACAACGACCGATATAGAGGGGTTACTACAAATTCTCCTGGCTCTTACGAGAACACAAAAATGTCGTTACGAAACCTGGGTATCGCATCAAGGGCCACTCTGGGATTTGCGCTGATCGCTCTGATCGTGGTGCTGCTCGGGCTGTTGAGCCTGCAGAAATTGCAGTCGTTGAATCAATCAAGCAGTGACATCGGCAAGGTCTGGCTGACCAGTACGCGGTTGCTGGGCGAAATGGCGGACACCACGACTCGCTTTCGTACCATGTCGTATTTCATCTTGGTCAATCGCTCCAAGGCTGATGTCGATAAAGCCGAGGCTCGGCTCAATACGCTGACGCAAAAGGCCAATCAGATTGCGGATAGCTATACGTCGCTGATCAGTACCCCGGAAGAAGCCGAGACATTCAAGCAGTTCAAGGGTGCCTTGCAGAGCTATCTGCAAGCGCAGGACCGTCTGCGCAAGATTTCGTTGGCGGGTGAAACCGATCAGATCAATGGCTTGATTGTCGGTGATCTGAAAGTCTACTCGGACCAGATGGCACCGATTCTCGAAAAGCTGATTGCCCTGAATACCGCCGGTGCCAACAAGGCCGTGGAAGATGCCAGCGATCAATACCAGAACTCTCGCTTCATCATTGTGGGGATGATTATTGCGGCGGCCTTGCTGACGGTTCTGCTGGCGGTGTTGCTGACTCGCAGTATCGTGCGTCCGCTCAAGGATGCAGTCCAGGTGGCGGAAGATGTGGCGGCGGGCGACCTGAGCAAAGACGTTGTCGTGCAAGGCAACGACGAGATTTCACGCTTGCAGCAGGCCTTGAGCGGTATGCAGCTCAATCTGCGCAAGACCATCCAGCAGATTTCCGGGTCCGCCACCCAACTGGCTTCTGCGGCAGAAGAGCTGGATGCCGTGACCAATGAGAGCAGCCGCGGGCTTCAGCAGCAGAATAACGAGATCGAGCAGGCCGCCACGGCGGTCAATGAAATGACTGCGGCAGTTGAGGAAGTGGCGCGCAATGCGGTGTCGACCTCCGAAGCATCACGCCTTTCCAGCCATTCGGCGCTGGAAGGACGTAACCGGGTCAGTGAAACCCTGTCGTCGATTCAGCAAATGACACGGGATGTGGCGGTGACATCCGATCAGGTCCGCTCACTGGCTCAACAATCCCAGGCGATTGGCAAAGTGCTGGATGTGATTCAGGCCATTGCGCAGCAAACCAACCTGCTGGCTTTGAACGCGGCAATCGAAGCGGCCCGTGCCGGTGAGGCAGGCCGAGGTTTTGCGGTGGTAGCGGATGAGGTTCGGGCGCTGGCCCATCGTACCCAGACATCGGCTCAGGAAATCGAAGTCATGGTGGGAGGTATCCAGAACGATACCGAACAGGCCGTGATATCGATGCAGAACAGTAGCTCCAAAGCCGAGGCAACGTTGAATGTGGCCCAGAGTGCTGGCCAGGCACTGGAAGAGATCACCAAGGCCATCAATGAAATCTCCGAACGCAATCTGGTGATCGCCAGTGCTGCCGAGGAGCAGGCACAAGTGGCGCGGGAGGTTGATCGCAATCTGGTGAATATTCGCGATCTTTCATTGCAGAGCACGACCGGTGCCGATCAAACCACCACTGCCAGCCATGAGCTGTCACGCCTGGCAGTGGACTTGAACAAGATGGTGACCCGCTTCAAGGTGTCATGAAGCGTCAGGGGATGAGGATGACCTTCTCTCCCCTGCCCTCGTTCACTTTGATGTAACGCGCCCGCCCTTCGCTCAAGGGCGACTCAAGCAGCCCGCTCGGCAGTTCCGGCAAGCCTTGATCGAAGAACTGCCCGAACTGGTTGAGCATCCCGGCACAGGCCTGGCAGTCGTAGAGCAACGAGTTGATGCCGACCACCGGCCGAAGGTGGCCAGTGCCGCTACAGCAGTGGGCAGCCAGAAGTCGGTGGTGTCGAAGATCACGTCTGCACCGCCCTTGAAGGTTTCGTTGACTTGGCTGGCCAGGCCTTGCGGTGTATCGAGCAGAATCGCGCTTACAGATAGTGCGAAGGTGCCATGCCCTGCTCACGATGGAACATGTCGCTGAAGCTACTGGGCGTATATGGGCAATCCGGCTGACCGACTTGTGCGGGAGTCGGTCCAGGGTAGCCGACAACGTTGATCGGCCCCATAAAAAATGCCCCGATCCAGGGAACGGGGCATTTTCAGACAGCGGTTACACAATCACGTCATTAGAAAACGTTGATTGGGTAGTCAACGAAGATACGGACTTCGTTACCTTCGCTGTTGTAATCCTGAGCGTCAGCGGAAACACGCAGGATCGAGCTACGCAGGCGAACGGACAAGTCCTTGGCCGGGCCACCTTGTACAACGTAGGTCAGCTGGTTGAAGAACTCGCGCTCTGTACCATTGCCGCTACCTGGGGTGCCGTCATCGATGTTGTCACCGCGAACGTAGGCAGTCTTGTAGCTCAGGCCTGGAGTGATCAGGCTGGACAGGTCGACGCCGTAGGCAACTTGCCACGAACGCTCGTCCTTGCCGTTGAAGTCAGACCAGTAGGAGTTGGCCAGGTAGATGGTGTTGCCGCCATCACCGAAACCACGGGCATTTTTATAGCCGCCGTAGTTGTAGGCAGTCTCGCCGCTGCTGCGTTGGTGAGCCAGGGTGAAGGAGTGGATACCCACAGCCCAGGTCGCCGCCAGGCTCCAGATCTTGTTGTCACGTGCGCCAGCGGCTGCAGCAGCCGAGTAGTCCTTGTCCAGCTTTGTCTTGTAGCCGTTGAAGTCCAGAGTCAGAGACTGGTCTTGTGGCAGAGCGAAGACGTAGTTCAGGTTCAGGTACTGCTTCTTGAAGACGTCTTCGTTGTCGGAAGCATAAGCCGCTGCGCTGAACGCATCGGTGAACTTGTAGCTACCACCGAACACGTTGATGCTCTTCAAGCCACCGCTGTCGCGACCTTCAGCACTCTTGCGGGCTTCCTGAGTGAAACGGCCAGCAACGACTTCCAGACCTTCGATCTCTTTGGAAGTGATCATGGTGCCGGTGTAACTTTCTGGTAACAGGCGCGAGTTATCGTAGCTCAGCACTGGCAGCTGAGGCATTTGATCGCCGTACTTGAGCACAGTGTTGGAAACGCGGAATTTTACCGCTGCGCCAGCACGAGCCAGGTCATTGGCCGCTGAGCCATTGGTGCCATCTGCGTCCGGGCTACCTTGCTTGAAGAAGTCGATACCACCAGCGCCGCTACGACCTTTACCGCCATCCAGACGCAGGCCGTACAGACCGAATGCGTCAACGCCAACACCCACGGTGCCCTGGGTGAAACCGGACGTGAAGTTACCGATGAACGCCTGGCCCCATTCAGCCTTGTCTTGCTGCCTGTTCTTGTAATCGCGGTTGATGTAAGCGTTGCGCAGATTGATGGTCAAGTGGCTGTCGTCAATGAAGCCCTTGGAATCTGCTTGCCCCTGCGCCATTGCCTGGCTGGCGCTGATAATGCCCAGAGCGAGCAAACCGATACGTTTATTAAACATCTTGTTTTCCTTCTTTACGGATTGACACGCGCCGTGGCGGCTTCCCTGAGAGAGGGCGACCGAGGGTTTCTGACTTTGGGCGAAAGTACAGAAGACCGAACGAAATCATCGCAGCGGACTACGGATGGACGTACATGGCGTATAGCCACAAGCGGTGGGACGTGAATCCTAGTCCCAAGGCTTGAGGGGTGTCAAACATGGAGATGGCCGTCTTAGAAGGGTCCTACGCGATAATCAGTCTTTCAGTACGCCCAACAGAGCCTCTAGTTCCGCATCGTTGAACAGACCTGCCGGATATCGCTGCAGAAGCATTGCTCGCACATCCGGTCGGGGTTTCGGGAGTTTGGTCGTCCTTAACCAATCCGCCATCATCTGGCGAGCCTCGTTACTAGCAGACAAACCACGAGCATTATGCCGGTTGATACCTGCGTTCATAATGACAACCTCTTGAGCCATGAGGGGCTAAATCTACGGACGCTTTGTGACAGAAGAACGAAAAAAACCTCCCGCTATTTACCCACCGTCGGGCCAGACTCAAGGTAATTGCTACAAAGCGTTACCCAAAAAAAAGCCTATCGGTTGATAGGCTCAGTGCAGCAAAAACAGGACCATTTGCCAGTTACGCATGTAAGCAAATGTTACGGAAGTGCCTTCCGTGGAGCAGGTTGCTGTTGCGTCAGACAGTGGATATTGCCTCCACCCAGCAGTAATTCACGGCCAGGTGCCATCACTACCTCATGCTCCGGGAACAGCCGCTGCAGGATTTCACGGGCTGTCTCGTCCATCGGGTCGTCGAAACTCGGTGCAATGATGCCGCCGTTGACGATCAGGAAGTTCACATAAGAGCCCGCCAGACGCACCGAAGGGTCGCGTTCCTGGCTACCGTGCACCTTGTCGACGCCTGCGCATTCTTCTTCGGTCGCGAACAAGGGACCGGGAATGGGCATCTTATGGACGGTGATTTCACGTCCTTTGGCATCACGGGTGTTTTCCAAAATACTCAACGCTGCATGACAACGTGTGTAGTTGGGGTCTTTGGGATCATCGGTCCAGGCCAGCAGAACTTCACCGGGGCGCACGTAGCAGCAGAAGTTATCCACATGCCCGTCGGTTTCGTCGTTGAACAGGCCATCGGGCAGCCAGATGATCTTGTCCACTGCAAGGTTGTCGCTGAGCACCGCTTCGATCTGCTCACGGGAGAGATCCGGGTTGCGGTTGCGATTGAGCAGGCATTCTTCAGTGGTGATCAACGTGCCTTCACCATCGACATGGATCGAGCCGCCTTCAAGCACGAAGCCTTCGGTGACATAACGCGGGCAACGCTCGATTTCCAGGACCTTGCTCGCCAGTTGCGAGTCCAGGTTCCACGGCGAATACAGGCCGCCGTCAAAACCGCCCCAGGCATTGAAGTCCCAGTCCACGCCGCGCACTTCGCCCTGATCGTTGATGACGAAGGTCGGGCCGGTGTCGCGTACCCAGGCATCGTCATTGCTGATTTCCACCACACGAATGTTGGGCATGTCGAGGTGGGCGCGGGCGTTGTCATACTGGCCGGCAGAAACCGCAACCGTGACCGGCTCGAAACGGGCAATCGCCTTGGCGATGGCAACGTGGGCAGCCTGCGCGGGCTTGCCGCCCAGGCGCCAGTTGTCGGGACGCTCCGGCCAGACCATCCAGACCTGAGTCTGCGGTGCCCATTCGGCGGGCATGTGGAAGCCGTCAGCGCGTGGCGTGCTCTTGAGCGTCGTCATGGCCATCAGGACTCCAGCGAGCCGTCGAGGGTCTTGATCGCGCCGTACAGGTTCGGGCGACGGTCACGGAACGAGCCCCAGGCGCTGCGGATGTGCTCCAGTTCGTCCAGGTCGAAGGTGTGGACCAGCACGCCTTCTTCGGTTTCATCGAGTTCGGCGACTTTTTCACCAAACTGGTTGGCGATGAACGACGAGCCGTAGAAGGTGATGTCGTAACCGTCCTGCTCTTCGTTACCGATGCGGTTGCTGGCGATCAGCGGCATCAGGTTGGCGCCAGCATGGCCTTGTTGCACACGCTGCCAGTGATCGCGGGAACTGATGGTCTTGTCATGCGGCTCGCTGCCGATGGCAGTCGGGTAGAACAGGATTTCCGCACCCTGCAACGCCATGCTGCGGGCGCACTCCGGGAACCACTGATCCCAGCAAATGCCCACGCCGATTTTCGCGTAGCGGGTCTGCCAGACTTTGAAGCCGGTGTCGCCCGGATTGAAGTAATACTTCTCGTGATAGCCAGGGCCGTCCGGGATGTGGCTCTTGCGGTAGATGCCCAGGTTGGTGCCGTCCGCATCGATGATCGCGATGGTATTGAAGCGCGCACGCCCGGCCAGCTCGAAGAAGCTGATAGGCAGGACGACTTGCAGCTCCTTGGCGATCTTCTGGAAGTGTTTGATGGCAACGTTGGATTCCACGCTGGTTGCCAACTGCAGATAGTCCGGGTTGGGCTTCTGGCAGAAGTACGGCATCTCGAACAGTTCCTGGATCAGGATGATCTGCGCGCCCTTGGCTGCGGCCTCACGTACCAGCTTTTCAGCGGTTTCGATATTGGATTCCAGATCCCAGGAACAGGCCATCTGGGTGGCGGCGACGGTGACGATACGGCTCATGGAAATGCCTCCTGGGCGGACTCATGAAAATCATGGATGACTTGAAAACTCTGTGGGAGCGAATTTATTCGCGAATAAATTCGCTCCCACAGATATCAGGTATCAGTTGCCGCTTTATAACGGATAAAAATCGGCTTTTAAAGTGGATAACCGCTCAAATTAAAATAAAAACCCATTTTAAGCCGATACCCATCGACTTTACTCCAACTCGCTCAACACCTCGGACACACTCTCGACAAAAAATTCCACGCTTTGCAGAGTGGTGCACATCGGCGGCTTGATCTTGAGAATGTTCAGGTAATCGCCGGTCGGCTGCATGAAAATGCCCAGTTCGCGCAGGCGGTCACACAACTGTGCGGTTTCTTCAGTGGCCGGTTCCAGGGTCTGACGGTCCCGGACGAATTCGACACCCAGATAGAAACCCATGCCATGCACGGCACCCACCAGCGGATGTTTATCGGCCAAAGCCTCCAGCCGCGCCTTGAAGTGGTCGCCGACCTGGCGGGCGTTTTCCCACAGATTTTCTTCTTCCATCACGTCCAGCACCGCCATGCCGATCCGGCAACTGACCGGGCTGCCACCGGATGACGAGAAGAAATAACCCTCGGCCTCCAGCGCTTCGGCAATTTCGCGGCGGGTAATGACGGCACCCAACGGATGACCGTTGCCCATGCCCTTGGCCATGGTGATGATGTCCGGCACCACGTTCTGTTCTTCAAAGCCCCAGAAGTAATGGCCCAGGCGTCCATAACCCACCTGCACTTCATCCGCGATGCACACGCCGCCCTGCTCACGGACTTTCTGATAAACCTGTTGCAGATAACCCGGCGGCAGGGAAATCCCGCCGGCATTGCCATACACAGGCTCGCAGATGAACCCGGCCACTTGCCGCTGCTGTCCGGCCAGCGTTGCCAGCGTCTGATCGACGCTGCGCACATAGTCCGGCGTGCTGTCGCTGCCGCGATAAGGGCCGCGGTAGGTATTGGGCGCAGTCACCGGATGCACCCAGTCAGGACGGGTGCTGAGCGCCTGAGGGTTGTCGGCAATAGAGGTAGAGATGGCGTCGGTGGCCACCGACCAGCCGTGATAGGCCTCCAGCACGCTGAGCATGTCGCGCCCGCCGCTATAGGCCCAGGCCAGACGAATCGCCAGGTCATTGGCCTCGGTGCCGCTGTTGACCAGAAACACTCGGTCCATCCCTTCGGGTGCCAGCTTGAGCAGACGCTCCGAGAATTCGACGATGGCGGCGTAATGAAAGCGGGAGTTGGTGTTGAGCAGCGACCACTGGCGACCGGCTTCCTTGGCCATGCGCGGATGACCATGGCCCAGCACCGCTACGTTATTGAGCATGTCCAGGTAGGAACGGCCCTGCATGTCGATCAAGTGGTTGCGCCAGCCCCGCTCGATCTGCGGCGGAGCCTGATAATAATGCTTCTGCGAGCGAGCGAAGCTGGCATCGCGACGGGTCAACAGTCCGGGAGCGTCCGTAACGGCAGGCGCATCGCAATCGAACCCCAGCAAGGTCGCGGGCGACGGGCTCAGCACTCGCCATGCAGCAGCCCGTGACGCGGTAGTGAACAGCGGCGGGCTCAGTTCGGCATCGGTACACAGTTGCAACAGCAGGGAACCACCGCCCTGCCCGATCACATCACCCGCCGCAACGAGGCTTCCGGGCTTCAGGTCTGTCACGGCACCCCACAACCTCACGCTCAGCGAGTCGCCCACCAGCCATAACGCCGCATCGGCCGTCAGGCGCAGGGTTGCATTGAAGGGGGCGTGCAGAGGCGTTTCGGCTGGCAGATGCAGTTCGACGTGCAAGGCAAAGGTGTCAGGCTCTGTGGCGCTGTCGGGCAAGGTGCGTGACAGGCGATACTCGCCGAAGCGGCTCGAGGCCTGTCCGGTACAGGCGGCGGCTTCCATCAGCAAGCGTTCGTCGATACCGCTTTGTTCCCAGTTCCCGGCAACAAAGTGCTCGCTGAGCACGCCCAGGTCAACGATCTGGAATTCACGGCCAGCCAGACTGGGCAGCAGTGGGAAATAGACCGGCTGTGCAGCAGCCTCCGGCTCGATACCGACCGCCTGAAGAATCGCAGCCTCCATCAATTGCATCGGCACCGAGGTCGCTACCTCGAAGATGCCCCACTCGCCTTCCAGATTGGCCTGGATATAGGCGTTGTCCGGCTCGACGCTGGCCTGCTGTTCACTGCTGAGCACCAGCACCGCCGAGCGGGCGACGATCAGAGGCCACAAGGCCTTCAATTCTGCGGTCTTCAGCGGATTGATGGCGTGGTAGGCGCGAATCGCCGGCAGTATGTAGAACGGATCACCTTCGGCATGATGCAGCAGCGCAGCACAGGTGACCGACAGATCAGCCACTCGCCAGGTAGTGACCAGATCGCCGAAATCGATCAGGCCTTGCAGTTGCCAGCGCCGCTCCGCATCCCGAGTCCAGACCACATTGTGCTCGGTGATATCCAGATGAACAGCCTGGATCGGCAGTTCCGGAATCAGTGGCAACAAACGCTTCTGCGCCTGCTCGGCGGCCTCCATGAGGCAGAGACGCTCATTGGCGTTCGAGATCACCGGCAGCAGGTGCCTGATCAGGGCCTGGGCATGCCGGGGGTCCCATTGCAGGATGCGCTCAAGACCGGGGTGTTCAAATGCCGCAAGCGCCTGATCGACCTGAGCGCACAGCTCGCCGAGACGGGTCACCACCTCATGGCTCAGATGCTGGACATGGCCCAGAGACTGGCCGTCGATAAACTCCAGCAAACGCACATGAACCGCCCGGCCATCGACCTCCAGAGACAGCAACTGCTCGGTGCTGTTGGCGCGGATCACGCCCGGCACGCGCACCGCCGAATGGCTTACCAGATGCTGTAACGCCCCATGCTGGGCGTCCAGTTCCACAGTGGAGTAATCGCCGTGGCAGATTTTCAGCACATAGCGGCGTTGCCCGGCGTCAAGCAGAAAATTGCGATCCTGCTGACTGCCCAGCTCTTTCAGGGCACCGCTCAACCCGTAATGCTGCTCAAGCAGTTGCAGGGCCTGATCAGTATCGACCTGCGGACAAGGCAGGCTGGAGCGGCGGATAAGCGTAGCGAGCGGCATGTAACAACCTCGTTCTTGTTATGATCCCCGGCCAGATCGGCAGCGGCATTCCAATCGAGCAACTATAGGGTGCCTGATCCACGTCACCAACTTCTGTTCATTGAACGGACGGCGGTTTTATGGCGACGGGGCTGTGGTCTATCAATTTATTTCATTACGTGTGCGCCGGATATTGTCCGATGCTGTCTGCATACCGCACGTCGCAATGCGACAGGCTATGCTGCATAACGATCAAGACCTACTACAGAGAAGACCCGATCATGCGCATACTCGTGACCGGTGGAGCAGGCTTTATCGGCTCTGCATTGATCCGACATCTGATACAGAACACTGAGCACGAAGTCCTCAACTTCGACAAGCTGACCTACGCGGGCAACCTTGAATCACTGAGCTGCATCGCGACCGACACACGTTATGAATTCGTGCAGGCCGATATCTGTGATCAGGCCAGAGTCAGTGCGGTGCTCAAACGGTTCGAGCCCCACGCCATCATGCATCTGGCGGCCGAGTCCCATGTGGACCGCTCCATCGATGGCCCGGGCGACTTCATTCAGACCAATATCGTCGGCACCTACAGCCTGCTGGAAGCAGCTCGCGGCTATTGGCTGACATTGCCCGAGGCCGAACGCCGGGTCTTTCGCTTCCATCATATTTCCACCGATGAAGTGTACGGCGACCTGCATGGCGTCGATGATCTGTTCACCGAAACCACGCCCTATGCGCCCAGCTCGCCCTACTCCGCCAGTAAGGCGGCATCGGACCATCTGGTGCGGGCCTGGCATCGCACTTACGGGCTGCCGGTGATCGTGACCAACTGCTCGAACAATTACGGGCCGTTTCATTTCCCCGAAAAGCTGATCCCGCTGATGATTCTCAATGCGCTGGCAGGCAAGCCGCTGCCGGTGTACGGCGACGGTTTGCAGGTGCGTGACTGGCTGTACGTCGAAGACCACGCCAGGGCGCTGCTCAAGGTGGTGACCGAGGGCGTGGTCGGCGAGACCTACAACATCGGCGGGCATAACGAGCAGAAGAACATCGATGTGGTTCGCGGCATCTGTGCCTTGCTGGAAGAGCTGGCCCCGGCACGTCCCGCGGGTGTAGGGCACTTCAGCGACCTGATCACTTACGTGGCCGACCGTCCCGGCCACGATCAACGCTACGCCATCGATGCGGGCAAGATCGAACACGAGCCGGGCTGGACGCCTGTCGAAACCTTCGACTCAGGGCTGCGCAAGACCGTGCAATGGTATCTGGATAACCTGGACTGGTGCCGCAGGGTTCAGGATGGCAGTTATCAAGGAGAGCGACTGGGCTTCACTGACCACAAGGATCTGATCGCATGACCAAGGGAATCGTACTGGCCGGTGGCTCGGGCTCACGCTTGCACCCGATCACGCTGGGCATCTCCAAGCAACTGCTGCCGGTCTATGACAAACCGATGATCTACTACCCGATTTCAGTGCTGATGCTGGCCGGCATTCGGGAAATCCTGATTATCTCCACGCCTCTGGATTTGCCGCAGTACCGCAAACTGCTGGGCGACGGCAGTCAGTTCGGCGTAAGCTTTCACTACGCCGAGCAGCCCAGGCCCGATGGTCTGGCTCAGGCGTTCCTTATCGGGGAAGAGTTCATCGGCAATGACTCGGTGTGCCTGATTCTGGGGGACAACATCTTCCACGGTCAGCATTTCAGCGAGCAACTGCAAAAAGCCGCGGCAAATACCAAAGGTGCCACGGTGTTCGGCTACTGGGTAAAAGATCCGGAGCGCTTCGGTGTCATCGATTTCGACGATGAAGGCCGTGCGCTGTCCATCGAAGAAAAACCCGAGGCTCCAAAATCCAACTACGCGGTCACAGGTTTGTATTTCTACGATAACGAAGTGATCCAGATCGCCAGGGACGTGAAGCCGTCACCACGCGGCGAACTGGAAATCACCGATGTGAACAACGCCTATCTGCAGCGCGGCGAGTTGCGGGTCGAACGTTTCGGGCGGGGCTTTGCCTGGCTCGATACCGGGACCCATGACAGCCTGCTCGATGCCTCGGCGTATGTGCAGACCATCGAACATCGACAAGGCCTGAAGGTTGCCTGCCTTGAAGAAATCGCTTATCAGAATGACTGGATAGACTGTAAACATTTACTGCACCGTGCCGATTATTTTGGCAAGACCGGTTACGGCCAGTATCTGTTCCAACTTGCAGGGGAACGTAAGTGAAAGTGACAGCCACAAAGTTGCAAGACGTCTTGATCATCGAACCCAAAGTGTTCGGCGATGAGCGCGGCTTCTTCTACGAAAGCTACAACGCCAGGGCTTTCTTCGAAGCGACCGGCATCAAGCCGGACTTCGTCCAGGACAACCACTCGCGTTCGCAGAAAGGCGTACTGCGTGGCCTGCATTACCAGATCGAAAACGCTCAGGACAAACTGGTGCGGGTCACGGCTGGCGAAGTGCTGGATATCGCCGTGGATATCCGCCGCAGCTCTCCGACATTCGGCCAATGGGCAGGTGTACGCCTGTCGGCTGAAAACGGTCGCCAGTTGTGGGTTCCCAAAGGCTTTGCCCATGGTTTCGTGGTGCTGAGCGATTACGCAGAGTTCCTGTACAAGACCACCGACTACTACACCCCTTCCGCCGAGCGCTGCATCCGCTGGGATGATGCCGACCTGGCCATCGACTGGGAGCTGACCGACGCACCGCAACTGTCGGCCAAGGACCAGCAGGGCAAGAGTCTGAAAGACGCTGACCTGTTTGCATGAGTGCCTGTCGGCTCAGGGGCATGCATAATGCAGCCTTCTGAGACGCCTGCTCTGACGCGATCGTAAGGTTCGCGAATGAATTGCTCCTACCTGTCTCGCAGCAAACAGGGGAGCGAATTCATTCGCGACAGACAGGCCAGCACACTTTCGGCCATCGCCCAGACATGACTACCAAAGCCGCCATTCCAAATCGTCCCCGCTGGCGCAGCCTCGCCCTTCTGGCCTTGTGCCTGGCCCCTATGCTGTGGCCCCTCGAACACCTTGCCGAACGCTACTACCGAAGCGAACTGGCCAGCCAGAATCGCCAGACCCTGGACCTGTACGTGGCCAGCCTGCTGGGCACGCTGCATCGCTACGAAACCCTGCCGCAGATTCTCGCCGACCTGCCGGCCCTGCACGAAGTCCTGGCCCAGCCTCGCGATCAGGCAACACAGCAACACGCCAATCAGTTGCTCAAGGACATCGTCCGGCAAACAGGCGCAGACGTCATGTACCTGATGGACCGCCATGGTCTGACCATAGCGGCCTCCAATTCGGAGCAGCATGACAGCTTCATAGGCCGCAATTTTTCGTTCCGGCCTTACTTCAGCGATGCGCTGGCCGGGAAACTGGGGCGCTTCTTCGGCCTGGGTACAACGTCGGTCAAGCGTGGCTACTTTTTCGCCGCGCCAGTCAGTGACAACGGCGAAGTCACAGGCGTGCTGGTGGTCAAGGTCGATCTGGACCACACCGAAACCCTGTGGGGCAAGACGCCAGAGCAATTGCTGCTCACCGACCAGAATGGCGTGGTGATCCTGACTTCCAACCCGGAATGGCGCTTCCGGGCGACCCGCGAATTGAGTGAGGAAGAAAAGAAAGCCATCGTTGCCATACAGCCTTACCCGACCCGCGACCCAAAGCCGCTCAAGCTCGATGACCGTGCCTGGCTGACCCAGACCCGCTCGATTGCCGAAACCGACTGGAACGTCAGCATCCTTGCGCCCCGTGTGCTGCTCGACCGGCAGGTGCGCACCGTGGTTGCGATTGGTGGTGCAGGCCTGCTGGTGCTGATGTCGCTGCTGGGCCTGATGATGCAGCGCCGTCGTCACTATCTGGATCGCATCGCCTTCGAGGCCAAGGCCCGACGAGAACTTGAAATGCGCGTCATGGAGCGCACCAGCGACCTGGAAGGCCTCAACAGCCGACTCAAGCAGGAAGTTCTGGAGCGCGAGCAAGCTCAGCAGGAACTGGTGCGCGCCCAGGATGAGCTGGTACAGGCCGGCAAGCTTTCAGCACTGGGCACCATGTCGGCCAGTATCAGCCATGAGCTCAATCAGCCGCTGGCGGCGATCCGCAGCTATGCCGAAAACGCGGAAGTGCTGCTCGATCACCAGCGCACCGAGGACGCGCGAGGCAACCTGAAACTGATCAGCGAGCTGACCGGGCGCATGGCGTCGATCATCGCCCACCTGCGCGCCTTCGCTCGCCGGGACCGGCATGCACCGGAAAGCGTTGCGCTGCAACCGGCACTGGACGATGCCTTGGCGCTGCTGGCCAAACGGCGTCGCGCCATGGAAGTCGAACTGATCCGCGATCTGCCGGACGCGACCCTGTGGGTTCAGGCCGGTGAAACCCGGTTGCGGCAGGTATTGGGCAACCTTCTGGCCAATGCGCTGGATGCCCTGACCGAAAAAGGCCCGCCCCGCAGGCTGTGGATAAGTGCCGAAGCCACAAGCGAAGGCGTCAACCTGTACATTCGCGACAATGGCTCGGGCTTTACTCCAGAAGCACTGGCACGGGCACGCGAACCGTTTTTCACCACCAAGACCCGTACTCAGGGGCTGGGGCTGGGGCTTGCGATCTGCGATACGCTGATGCGCGCCCTGGGCGGCGAGCTGCTGTTCGCCAATCACCCGACCGGCGGGGCATTGCTCACCCTGCGTCTGCGCGCCGGTTCGTCCGGGGCCAACCTTCAACCGCCAGAGGATCTTTCCGCATGAGTTCGGATACCGCCATCGACAGCCAGATTCAAGTGGTGCTGATCGACGACGACTCGCACCTGCGCCAGGCCTTGAGCCAGACGCTCGACCTGGCGGGCCTGAAAGTCCTGCCACTGACCGAAGCCAACGGGCTGGCCAGCCGCATCGGTCGCGACTGGCCGGGCGTCATCGTCAGCGATATCCGCATGCCCGGCATGGATGGCCTGGAACTGCTGAGTCACCTGCACAGCCAGGACCCGGAATTACCGGTCTTGCTGATTACCGGCCATGGCGATGTCCCGCTGGCGGTCCAGGCCATGCGCGCCGGAGCCTATGATTTCCTCGAAAAACCGTTCGCCAGCGATGCCTTGCTCGACAGCGTGCGCCGGGCTCTGGCCTTGCGCCGACTGGTGCTGGATAACCGCAGTCTGCGGCTGGCCTTGAGTGATCGCCAGCAATTGAGCACCCGGCTGGTGGGCCAGTCCACGCCGATGCTGCGCCTGCGCGAACAGATCGGCGCACTGGCGGCGACCCGGGCGGACGTGCTGATCCTGGGTGAAACCGGCGCTGGCAAGGAAGTGGTTGCCAGAGCCTTGCACGACCTGTCCAACCGTCGCAACGGCCCGTTCGTGGCGATCAACGCCGGGGCGCTGGCAGAGTCGGTAGTGGAAAGCGAGCTGTTCGGTCATGAGCCGGGCGCTTTCACCGGCGCGCAAAAGCGCCGCATCGGCAAGTTCGAGTTCGCCAATGGAGGCACACTGTTTCTCGACGAAATCGAAAGCATGAGCATGGACGTGCAGGTCAAACTGCTGCGCCTGTTGCAGGAGCGTGTGGTCGAGCGCATGGGCAGCAACCAGCAGATCCCGCTGGATATCCGCGTGATTGCCGCCACCAAGGAAGACTTGCGTCAGGCCGCCGATCAAGGGCGTTTCCGGGCGGATTTGTATTACCGGCTGAATGTCGCTTCGCTGCGCATTCCGCCGCTGCGAGAGCGAGGCGAAGACGCGCTGATGCTGTTCGAGCATTACGCCGATGCCGCCAGCATGCGCCACGGCATTCCCAAGCATGAACTCACGCCGGGCCAACGCGCTCTTTTGCTGCGCCACAACTGGCCGGGCAATGTGCGCGAACTGCAGAACGCCGCCGAGCGCTTCGCTCTGGGACTGGAGCTGGAGCTGGAAGGCAGCACCACGCCGGACGCCGCGCCGGTCAGCGGCGGCTTGAGCGATCAGGTGGAAAGTTTCGAGCGCGCCCTGATTGCTGCCGAACTGACACGCCCGCACAGTTCGGTCCGCAGCCTCGCCGAAGCGCTGGGGCTGCCGCGCAAGACCTTGCACGACAAGCTGCGCAAACACGGCCTGAGTTTTGGCGACAGCACGGGAGCAGCCGATGAGCTCGACTGAACGGAACTCGCCCGCACAGACGCTGGAGCGCGTCCTGCACCACGACATCCCGCTGACTCATGAAATGGGCATGCGGGTTATCGACTGGCAAAACCACAGGCTGCGCCTGCATCTGCCGCTGGCCCCCAATATCAATCACAAAAGCACGCTGTTCGGCGGCAGCCTGTATTGCGGCGCGGTACTGGCGGGCTGGGGCTGGCTGCACCTGCGGTTGCAGGAAGCCGGGATTGACGATGGGCATATCGTGATTCAGGACGGACAGATCAGTTATCCGCTACCGGTTCGCAGCGACGCCATTGCCCTGTGCGATGCACCGGATGATGCACAGTGGGACAAATTCATCGCCACCTATCAACGCCGCGGCCGTGCGCGCCTGACCTTGCAGACCCGCATCACGGCTCAGGACAGCGAAGCGGAGGCCGTGAGGTTTACCGGGCAGTTTGTGCTGCATCGGTGAACCGGCATTCGCGAATGAATTCGCTCCTACCGAGCCAGTTCCAGCAGTTTTTCACGCCATTTGGCCTTTGCAGGCAAGGCCAGGAAGAACGGGTTGAGCAATGACTCGCGTGCCGGATAGCTGAACACTTCGCCATCGAGTTGCAGCACTTCGCCGCCAGCGCCTTCCAGCACACCTTGAGCGGCAGCAGTATCCCACTGGGAAGTCGGAGCCAGTCGCGGGTAGCAATCGGCTGCGCCCTCAGCCACCAGACAGAACTTCAATGAGCTGCCGATACTGGTCAGTTGCAACTCTCCCAGCCCGGCGGAAAGCCCAGACAACAGGCGCTCCTGCTCAGGGCTGGAATGGCGACGGCTGGCGACAACGGTAAATTCCTGCCCGACACCCGGCTCGTTACGCACCACGATAGGCGCAATGTGGCTGTCATTGTCGCTGCGCCATGCGCCCAGCCCGGCACCGCCGAAATAGCAGCGGTTGTTGGTGGGCATGGACACCACGCCAAACACCACACGCCCACGCTCGATCAGCGCGACATTGACCGTGAACTCTTCGCTGCCGGAAATGAACTCCTTGGTGCCGTCCAGCGGATCAACCAGCCACCAGCGCTCCCAGCCTGCACGCTCGCTCAGGGGAATGTCGGCATCTTCTTCGGACAACACATGAATCGAAGGGTCAAGCGCCTGCAACCCCTCGACCAGTACCTGATGAGCCGCCAGATCGGCAGCGGTCACAGGGGAATCATCGGCCTTGGCGGTCACGGCGACGCCCGAGCGCCAGAACGGCAGGATCGCCTCACCCGCCAGCCGGACCAGATCGATCACAGGAGCAAGAAGCGGATGCGGCAGATTGTCGAACACATCGGTCATGGCAGGAAAAATCCACGTTGGGTTAACAGGTCGCGCGCCAGATACAGCGCCGCCAGGGCGCGGCCTTCAGTGAACTGGGCGTTCTGGGCCAGATTGGCCAGCTCTCGCAGGTTGACCTGGTCTACACGAATCGGCTCGGGCTCGTCGCCTTCAAGACGCTCTTCGTAAAGATCAGTGGCCAGCACCACCTGAATCTTCTGGTTCATGTAACCGGGCGACAAGGACAGCTCAGTCAGGTGTTCCAGTTGGCGGGCACCGAAGCCTGCTTCTTCCTTGAGTTCGCGATTGGCTGCCGCCAGCACATCTTCGCCCGGCTCGATCAGGCCCTTGGGCAAGGACAATTCATATTCGTCCGTGCCGCCGCAGTATTCTTCGATCAACAGCGCATGATCGGCGTCGATCATGGCGACAATCATCACCGCGCCATATCCCGCCCCACGACCGACCAGCCGCTCATAAGTACGCTCGACCCCATTGGCAAAGCGCAATTGCAGCTCTTCGACCCTGAACAGGCGACTGCTGGCGACGATTTCGCGGGCGAGGACGGTAGGTTTCTGGCGCATGACAGGCTCCTTTGCGATGACGGGGTACTATACCGTGGCTTTTCCGATTGTCTGTCTCGGATATGCTTACATCCGCCATCAATTCCTGAAGAGGCCAGAATGCTTTCAATGCCCTGGAGCGATATCGATACCGTCCTGCTGGATATGGACGGCACTCTGCTCGACCTGCATTACGACGACCACTTCTGGATGCAGCACTTGCCCCAGCGCTATGCCGAATTGCATGGCGTCAGTCTGGCCATGGCTCTGCTGGAGATGCAGCCGCTGTTCGAGCGCCATGCGGGAACACTCAACTGGTACTGCCTGGACTTCTGGAGCACGGAGTTGAAGCTGTCGGTGCGCGACCTGAAACTCGAAACCGCGCACCTGATCGCCTTGCGACCTGATGCCCAGACCTTTCTGGCTGCACTTCAGAAAGCCGGCAAGCGGGTGATCATGATCACCAACGCCCATCGCGATTCGCTGTCATTGAAGTTGGAGAGGATTGAGCTGGCACCCTACTTCGAGCGCCTGATCAGCTCCCATGACTACGGCTTCCCCAAGGAAAACCAGCAGTTCTGGGACGCCTTGCAGGCCGACACCGCGTTCGACCCGGCGCGCAGCCTGTTTATCGACGATACCCTGCCGATCCTGCGCAGTGCCGGACGCTTTGGTGTGGCGCACTTGCTGGCAGTCAGCGAACCCAATAGCCAGAAAGGGCCAAAGGACACAGAAGAGTTCGAGGCAGTGAAGGATTATCTGGAGCTGATCAAGGGTTTGTAGCGAATTCATTCGCGAAGAGGCGCGAATGAATTCGCTCCCACTCCATTTCAAGGCCTAATCAGGAATCCTCAACTGCTGCCCCGGATAGATATGGTTCACATCCTTGAGCAGCGGCTTGTTGGCCTCGAAGATTTTCTGGTACTTGTTTGGGTCGCCGTACACCCGCTTCGAGATGGCGCTCAGGGTATCGCCCTTTTCCACCGTGACGAACCGGGCAGCCGCTGTTGCAGGCGCACCGGCCGCGAGGGTCAGTTGATCGTCCACGGTATCGACGCCCGAGATATTTCCCAGTGCCAGCAAGATCTTTTCCTTTTCTTCCTGACTGGATACCTCTCCTGTGACGGTGACCTTGCTGCCATCCAGCGTGATTTGAACATCGGGATTACCTAATCCAAACTCGGAAATACGCTTTTTCAGGGCTTCATCGGCATTGGCAGTACCTGGTGTCAGTGCATCGAGGATGTTTTCCCCTGCCGTTTTCAAGAACTCGAAAAGACTCATTGCTCATTCTCCTTCACGGTTGTTGCCACGCCCGCAAGGATTAACCATAGCTCCCGTAACCGTGGGTTTGCGGAGTTCCGACCAACGTTGCCCACCCCACAGGCTTCGTTGAACGCGTAGAATCAATTCCCTGCCTCGCCTATCGGAGTGAAGATGGACATCAAGCAACTGAAATTCCTGATCGCGCTCGACGAGACTCGTCACTTCGGCCAGGCAGCAGCACGCTGCAATATCACCCAACCCACACTGTCCATGCGCCTGCGCAATCTTGAAGAAGAGCTGGGCTTGCCGCTGGTCATGCGCGGGCAGCGTTTTGAAGGTTTTACCGCTCCCGGTGAGCGGGTGCTGGCCTGGGCCAGAACCGTTCTTTCGGCTTATGACGGCTTGCAGGCTGAAGCAGCGGCCTGCCGTGGGCATCTGGTCGGGACCCTGCGCCTGGGTGTGGTGCCGCTTTCGAGTTTCGATCCGCTCTCGCTGTTGCACCGGCTGCATCAGATCCACCCCAATCTGCGCTTCGAGCTGTCTTCGCTCAGCTCCGAGCAGGTTCTGGAACAACTGGCGAGCAATCGCATCGATCTGGGCGTGTCGTATCTGGAGCGCCTGGATAACGAACGCTTCGACACCCTGACTCTGGACGAAACCCGCATGGGCCTGCTGTATGACCGCCGCCACTTCAGCTTTGGCGAAGAGCCATTGACCTGGAGCGAGCTGGTCGAACTGCCACTGGGCGCGCTGACCAGCGGCATGCATTTTCGCCAGTCCATCGATCACAACTTCCACAGCCGCGGCCTGCATCCGCAGCCACTGCTGCAAACCGATGCCGTTCACCAGTTGATGCAGGCCGTGCATGGCGGTTTCTGCTGCACCATCATGCCGCTGGACGGCGGTCTGGACATGCTTACCGAACATCTGGGCCTGCACCCCATCGCCGATGCACGCACGCTGGCGCCCATCGGCCTGATCATGCGCCGCAGCGCGCCGCGCTCGGCCCTGGCGGAGGCCTGCTTCACGCTTCTGGCAGAAAACCAGAAATAAGTATTGATCGACGTCATCTATCAGAGCATTGGAACTAGCGATTAGACGATATCCGACAAGAGGCCTAGGCTAAGCGCTATCAAACTGCCGGTAATCAGTCCATGCACGCCAAGCGCACGGCCAGCGCGGCGCCCGCTCTTCAGGCGCACGCGCCTCAAGCAAGCCAGTCTTACAGCTACTCGAATCTCGAGGGCAATGACTCGGCACACAATGCGCTTGCCGAAGAGGTAGCGCTCGCCATTGCCTACAACGGCATCAGCCAGGCGGTAATGCTGGTCAGCCCCACGGATCTGGAAGACTTCATCGTCGGTTTCAGCCTGGGCAGCGGCATCATTGCTTCAGCGGACGAAATCTACGACTTCAAGCTCAACGGTTGCGGCTCGGCCATGCAGGCCGAGGTCGAGATCGCCAGCCGTGCCTTCTGGAACCTCAAGCAGCAGCGTCGGCAACTGGCCGGTACCAGCGGTTGCGGACTTTGCGGCGTCGAAGCGGTCGAGCAGGCGCTGCCAGAGCTGAACGTATTGCCCGGCGCGCCCTTGCCGCCTGCCGAGTGGCTGCAAGGCCTGCGCCAGCGCATCGGTGAATTCCAGCCACTGGGCCAACATTGCGGTGCCGTCCATGCTGCCGTGTTCATGGACAGCAATGGCCAGTTGTTGCTGGGCCGTGAAGACATCGGACGCCACAACGCCCTGGACAAGCTGATCGGCGCCCTGACCCGCCAGAACATTGCCCTGACAGGCGGTATTGCCATCGTCACCAGCCGCTGCAGCCTGGAACTGATCCAGAAAGTCCTGCGCGCCGGCATCCAGACGCTGGTCAGCCTGTCGTCGCCCACCGGCCTGGCCCTGCAATGGGCGCGCCGTCATAACCTCAATCTAATTCACCTGCCGCAGCACAGTGCGCCGCGGGTCTATAGCCCTGCGATGGAGATTCAAGCGTGAGCACTCATCACCAAGCCGACAAAACCCCGACGCCTCGCTACAAGCCTTACAAAGGTCCGGCAGGCGGCTGGGGCGCACTGATCAGCGTGACACAGGCCTGGCTGGGCAGTGACAACGCGCTGAAGAACCTGCGCATGATGCTCAAGACCAACCAGAACGGCGGCTTCGACTGCCCTGGTTGCGCGTGGGGCGACTCGCCGGAAAGCGGCATGGTGAAGTTCTGCGAGAACGGCGCCAAGGCGGTCAACTGGGAAGCCACCAAACGCCGCGTGGATCCTGCGTTCTTCGCCCGCTACAGCGTCAGCGCACTGCTGGAGCAAAGCGATTACTGGCTGGAATATCAGGGCCGCCTGACCGAGCCGATGGTCTATGACCCGCAAAGCGACCGCTACAAGCCCATCAGTTGGGACGATGTCTTCGCGCTGATCGCCAAGCACCTGAACAACCTGCCAAGCCCGAACATGGCCGAGTTCTATACCTCGGGTCGGGCCAGCAACGAAGCGGCCTATCTGTATCAGTTGTTCGTCCGTGCCTACGGCACCAACAACTTCCCGGACTGCTCGAACATGTGCCACGAAGCCAGCGGTGTGGCGCTGTCGCAAAGCGTGGGCGTGGGTAAAGGCACCGTGACCTTCGATGACTTCGAGCACGCCGATGCGATTTTCGTACTGGGCCAGAACCCGGGCACCAACCACCCTCGCATGCTCGATCCTTTGCGCGATGCGGTGAAGCGTGGCGCTCAGGTCGTGTGCGTCAACCCGCTCAAGGAGCGTGGTCTTGAGCGCTTCCAGCATCCACAGCATGCGATGGAAATGCTCACCAACGGCGATCGCCCGACCAACACCGCGTATTTCCGTCCGGCCCTGGGCGGCGACATGGCACTGCTGCGCGGCATGGCCAAGTTCCTGTTGCAATGGGAGCGCGAAGCCCAGCTCAACAATGCACCCGCCGTTTTCGATCATGCATTCCTCAACGAACACACCCAGGGCGTTCTGGATTACCTGGCGGCCATCGACGAAACCTCATGGGAAGAAATCCTGGAGCAATCCGGTCTGCCATTGAGCGATATCGAGCAATCGGCCCGCATGTACGCCAAAGGCCAGAACGTGATCATGTGCTGGGCCATGGGCATCACCCAGCATCGTCACTCGGTAGCGACCATCCAGGAAATCGCCAACCTGATGATGCTGCGCGGCAATATCGGCAAGCCGGGCGCAGGCCTGTGCCCGGTGCGCGGCCACAGTAACGTGCAAGGCGACCGGACCATGGGCATCAACGAACGCCCACCGGTGTTCCTGCTCGACGCTCTGGAAAAACGCTTCCAGTTCAAGGTCCCTCGCGAGAACGGTCATAACGTGGTCGAAGCCATTCACGCCATGGCCGAAGGTCGCTCTAAAGTGTTCATCGCTCTGGGCGGCAACTTCGCTCAGGCAACACCCGACAGCCCGCGCACTGCTGCAGCACTGAGCAACTGCGACCTGACCGTACAGATCAGCACCAAGCTCAACCGCAGCCACCTGTTCCACGGCAAGGAAGCGCTGATCCTGCCGTGCTTTGGCCGTACCGACATCGACATCCAGGCCAACGGCCCGCAAGCGGTCACCGTGGAAGACTCGTTCAGCATGGTCCACGCCTCCAACGGCCAGTTGCAGCCCTCTTCGTCGCTGATGCGTTCGGAGCCTGCGATCATCGCCGGTATCGCCAACGCGACCGTAGGCAAGCAGCCGGTGGACTGGCTATGGCTGATCGAAGATTACAGCCGTATTCGTGATCTGATTGCCGACACCATCCCGGGCTTCAAGGACTTCAACGAGCGCGTCAAGAATCCTGGCGGTTTCTATCTGGGCAATGCCGCAGGTGCCCGCCGCTGGAACACGGCGTCGACACGCGCCAACTTCAAGCCCAATGCACTGCCGCTCAGCCTGATTCATGAGGGCATCAGTTCCACGGGCCAGACCCCGGACCTGATCATGCAGTCCATGCGCTCCCACGATCAGTACAACACCACCATTTATGGCCTGGACGACCGCTATCGCGGTGTGAAAGGGCAACGTGACGTGTTGTTCGTCAATGAAGCCGACATTATCCGCCTGGGCTTCCAGCCGGGTCAGAAAGCAGACTTGATCTCGATCTGGAGCGATAACCACGAACGTCGCGTCAAGGGCTTCACCCTCTTGCCGTTCGATATCCCGGCAGGTCAGGCGGCGGCTTACTATCCAGAGGTCAACCCGCTGGTGCCGCTGGAAAGCGTTGGCGAAGGCAGCCATACCCCCACCTCGAAATTCGTGGCAATACGCCTGGAACGTTCGAGCGAGTCGGCACGAATCATCTGATTCTGCTACCCATGAAAAAGGCCCGGATTCGTAAGAACCGGGCCTGTATCAAGTAAGCTCAGACTGTCTTTTTCAAGTTAAGTTCCCTATGTAAAACAGTAACTTAGCTATTTGTGTTGCAGTCGTGTTACTCGTCGGAATTTCGTTGCTACATTCCTTGCGGCATATCAGGATCGCGCCGTCATCCCTATGAGATTCCATACATGAAGTATTCCTCGATACTGTTGTTGTCTCTTACTCTCGCAAGCGGTTTCGCCTCGGCAGGCGGAACAGTTGAAGCGGGCGTAGGCGGTGCATTGGGTGGGGTACTGGGTTCGGCTGTCGGTCAACAGATCGGCGGCAGCACGGGTTCTGCGATTGGCGCAGGCCTGGGCGGCGCAGCTGGCAGTGCGGTTGGCGCAGACCGTCGTAACCGTACAGAAGCTGCCATCGGTGGCGGCCTGGGCGCAGCCGGCGGTAACGTCATCGGCCGCAGCGTAGGCGGAAACACCGGTAGCCTTGTCGGCGCAGCCGCTGGCGGCGGTGCAGGTGGTGCCCTGGGTAACTACATGGGTAACGAAAGCCGCGAAGACGATCGCCGCTATCGCAATGGTCGTGACGATCGTCGCGAATACCGCGGCCATGGCCATCGCAAGCATTACGGCCATCGCAAACACGGTCGTGACTGGCGTCACCGTTGATTGATCAAGCTATGCAATACCAGACTGGCCGCCCTGAAAAGCGGCCAGTTTTCGTTGAGCCGCTAAAAAGCAGAAATATGCCCTTCAGGAATTCAGGTCTCTGCCGAAACGCCGTCTAGAAAAATTACGCGTTGCCTATCGATCAGCACTCAAGGAGCAGGGATGGATTCCACCAAGCCACAGGATGACGACGGGATCATTCGCATTCAGCGCCTTGTCCCCGGTCAGGTCGATGTGGTGCTGGGCTCGCACCCCGGAAAACAGCGAATCGTCCAGCCTCGTAAATCATCACGTGGCTACGTGTTGGCTTTCCTCTGCGTGGGCATTTTTGCAGTGCTGGCAGTGGGGCTGGCCACCCGAACCAGCACCCCCAAGCCTGTACAGCTGATCGCACTCGAACAACCAGAGCCTGCAGCCGGGCCTGACCCCGTCGATGAAACGCCCCTTCAAGTCGCCAACGAGCTTGCACGTCCGGCTTTGCGGGTGGAACCCTACGTTGTTCCGACGCCTGTGGCCGCCACTCAGGAATCAGCTCCCATAGCCCAGCCTCTGGATAACTGCATCAAGGATGGCAATGTCATTGATGAGAGTGTTCTGAACTGCCGCTTCGGCCAGGCTTCGCGCCCTGCTCAGGCTGCACCTGCAACAGGCATGGTGTCTGCCAGCTACATGGCGGACTTCAAGTCCGATGCCTCACGCAAAGCGCCTGCACGCCAGCAGAAGCCGCATACGGTTGCCACCGTGTCGATTCGCGAATGGGATGGCAATGGCCGCTATCGTGCGCAATGGCGCCTCTACGAAAACCGTATCGACGGCGACAGCGTGTGCGAGAACTTCCTCAATCGCTCAGTGGAAAGACGTGAATGCCGCCTTTCTGCCCAAGTGTTTTTCAAGGAAGAGTGCCGGGAATGGAACAAGCGTGCGGCGCGGGATCGCAACGAAGAAAGCAAAAATACAGCTCAGCGTTATTGCGAAGCCATGACGACCTTTACCCCCTGAAATCATTATTGAGATTAAATCTCAATCTCATATATAGCCAAAGGCTTACACGCGCTGACGGCATTTGGCTCTTTTTACCCTACGGTAACCTCCGTACTATTGGATCCAACAGGTGGCGAACAAGGAGTTCGCCAGGATCAAGGATGATCGACCATGGCCGGGAAGGCTGCCGACAGGGAGTTGGGATGGTCTTGGAAAAACCCGCTACGGCGGGTTTTTTATTGCCTGCGAAAACGTGCAAACCCGAGGTTTTTTCGCGAATGAGCGGAGCGCCGCCCGATTCGCTCCCTCGCCCGTAGGAGCGAATTCATTCGCGAAAAAGCCTACGAATAGCCAAAGGCTTACACGCACGCCGGTGAATGGCTATTTTCGTACTGCCACAAGGCCCGTAGTATTGGATCCAACAAGTGGTGAGCAGGGAGTTCACCAGGATCAGGGACGATCGACCATGGCCGGGAAGGCTGCCGACAGGGAGTTGGAATGGTCTTGGGAAAACCCGCTTCGGCGGGTTTTTTGTTGCCTGCGAATTACCGGCTTGCAAGGTTATTGCGCCCTCTGACGCAATAACCCTGATGGCAAACCTTGTTACTGACTCAACACCCCTACCTTGACCATCACTGTGGCCAGGAACTGTTGCAGGGTCATTTTCTGCCCGTTGAAGTCGACCATGCCGTTGGCGTAGTGCAGGTCGGAAACGATGTTGTTGCCCTCGACCCTGGCCAGTTGCAGCATGGTGGCCATGGCACTGAGCATGTCACTGGCGGCAGCGGCCTGATCAGCGATGGCCTGGGCGTCGGTCTGCCCGTCAAAGCCTGCCTGCAGGGTCGCCACATCGTTGATCATGGGCTTGGACAAAAGCACACGGGCCTTGAGCTGGCTGATGGTCTTTATCACCGTGTCGCTGCCTGGCTGATCAATGGAGCCCGGATCGGTCAGGTCCACGGCAATGCTCATGTGGCTTTCGCCATTGGCGGTCTTGAGCGAGAGCTTTTCCAGCTCGATATGAGGCTTGCCAGCCAGAAACTTGCTCAGCTCGCTCTTCATCAGTTGCTCGTCGGCAGGGCTGAGTTTCAGCTGGAAGGGAAGCCTGGCCTGTGCAGCAGCCTGTTGCTGTGGCAGAACCTGCTCCTGATAGAACTGATAAAGGGTCTTGGTCGACAGCGCGTTGAAACCGGAAAGCCTGAAACCCAGGTGTGAGGAACCAATGTCCTTGCCGCTGTAGGAAATCATGCCCAGATCATAGTTGATCTGCATCGCCAGATTCCCGCCCTCCTCCTGAGCAAGGTTGGTATTGACGAAGTCCTTGATCAGCACCGGCTGCTTGCCGACTATCTGGAAGCCGGCATTGTCGATTTTCAGGTTGCTGTGGCCCAGATACAGACCCGACTGGCCCTTGGTGCCGCCGGTATCGAAGGTCAGGCCCTTGATATCGATGCTCACCGGACCTTCTTTTGACGCCACATTGAGTTGCAGGTTGTCCAGCGTGCCCGTGACCTTGAGCTTCTCGGCATCGGCGGATGCTTCGGCGTTGATGTCGAGCCCGGAGAATTTGAACGTGCCGTCTGCGTCAACCATCTCCAGCGGCGAAACTTTCAGCCAGCCGCTGGTGGAACGGTCATAGCCGATACTCGCCTGCCCCTTGAGTGGCGTTTTATCACCGCTCATGGCGAACCACTTTTCCGAAGACGTGCTTTTCTCCATCTCGAAATTGCTCTGGGCCATGACCGGCATGAGCTTCAACGCTTTCAGACGCGACAGCGGAATCGGCCCGTGCTCGATGTTATCAACGAACAGGAACTGCGGATCCTGGCCATCGCGGGACAGGTCCGGGCCTTGCAGATCCACGCGGTAATGGGCCGTGCTGCTGAAGAAGTGGCGCTCCAGCGAAACCAGTTGCAGGGTAATGCTGTTGTCGGTGCCTTCCAGAGACTCCTTGAGTTCCTGATTGGCAGTCCGGATCGACTCGTTGAGCACGCCTTCCAGTTGATTGCCGGTGTACCAGGCGCCAGCACTTGCCAATGCACCGGCCACAACAATGACGCCTACCGCGATACCTGCTGATTTATTCATAGCGACTCAACGATGTCCGTTCTGATGATTTGAAAGTCTTCCCTGCGCCCCGACAGCTTGCAGCCGCGCCTTGATAGCGGAGTAGACGCAGCCTGTGTCACTGCCGAAAAGTCGCGAGAGATTAGCATTGAGCGTTTGTCATCGCCCAGCGTTGTTGGCCGGTTGCACGGGTATTACGCCTTTTCAGGAAGCTTCAGACAAACCTGAATGCACTTTCGTTGCAGGGAGGTACTCAACACATGGGTAGCCACAGTCTTGATGTAGGCGTTAGGCTGATATCGAATCGAATCTGAGAAACGGGGGATCTGACGACATGAGTGAACAGCAAGGTGAGCGAGGCCCGATCAAGGCCGTGATTTTCGACATGGATGGTTTGCTGCTGGACACCGAAGGGGTCTACACCGAGGTCACCCATCTGATTGCCAGCCGTTATGGAAAAACCTTCGACTGGTCAATCAAGCAGCACACCATTGGCCGTGGCGCCCGTGACTTTTCAGGCTACGTTATCCAGGCGCTGGAACTGCCCATTTCCATTGACGAGTTTCTGGAAGTGCGCGAGCCCATGCTTGAAGAGCGCTTCCCTCTTGCTCCGGCAATGCCGGGCGCCGAGGCGCTGGTAAGGCATCTGGCGGCCAACAACATTCCCATCGCGGTCGGAACCAGCTCTTCGGTGCATTACTTCGAGGCCAAGACCACCTTGCACCGCGCCTGGTTCGAGCTGTTTGATACCGTCGTGACCGCCGATGACCCTGAAGTCGGTGCCGCCAAGCCTGCGCCGGATATTTTCCTGGTCGCAGCGCGTCGCCTGGGCGTTTCGCCAGAGGATTGTCTGGTGTTCGAGGACTCGCCATTCGGCGTCACCGCCGCCAAGGCTGCGGGCATGTACGCCGTGGCAGTACCCGACTCGCACATGCCGGTCGAACAGTACGAACATGCCGACCTGCTGCTGACCTCGCTGGAAGACTTCCCGCTTGAGGCATGGGGCCTGCCCAGGAAGGCCTGATGCAGCGTCTTCCTGCCCGTCGGCAGGAAGACCCTCAACTGTCTTTAGCCTGTCGCATTCTCATAGGGGCCTTTTCAACGCCCCCATAAACAAGCCAGTATGCCCTCCTGATCCCGCTTTCAATGACATGGAGGATGTTGAGCATGATTTACAGAACGCTTGGCCAGTCAGGCCTGAAGGTTTCCACACTGACCCTCGGTTCAATGATGTTCGGTGAGCAGACCGGCACCGAAGAATCCCTGCGCATCATCGATCAGGCATGGGATCAGGGCGTGAACTTCATCGATACTGCCGACGTTTACAATGGCGGGCGCTCCGAAGAGATCGTCGGTGAAGCCATTGCTTCGCGGCGCAGTGACTGGGTGCTGGCGACCAAGGTCGCGGTAGGCCCGAGCGATGGCATTCCCAACCGTGCCGGCCTGAATCGCAAACACATCTTCAATGCCATTGAAAACAGCCTGCAGCGGCTGGATACCGACTATGTGGATATCTATTACCTGCACAAAGAGGATCACGACACGCCGCTGGAAGTCACGGTGTCTGCCATTGGCGACCTGATCCGCCAGGGCAAGATCCGCTATTGGGGCCTGTCGAACTATCGCGGCTGGCGCATCGCGGAAATCGTCAACGTCGCCCAGCGCCTGGGCGTGGACAAACCGGTCATCAGCCAGCCGCTCTACAACATCGTCAACCGCCAGGCCGAGATAGAGCAGATCACTGCCGCCGCGTTTCATGGCCTGGGTGTCGTGCCTTACAGCCCACTGGCGCGTGGCGTGCTCAGCGGCAAGTACGCACCCGACGTCACACCTGACAGCAGCAGTCGCGCCGGGCGTCAGGACAAGCGTCTTCTGGAAACGGAATGGCGTGTGGAGTCTCTGCGCATCGCCCAGCAATTGCAGGCCTATGTGCAGGACAAAGGCGTCGGCCTTGTGGAGTTCGCGATTGCCTGGGTGCTCAACAACAAGGCCGTCACGTCGGCGATTGTCGGGCCGCGTACCGAGCAACAGTGGGGACATTACACCAAAGCGCTGGAAGTGAAGATCAGTGCCGAGGACGAAGCCTTCATCGACTCGCTGGTAATACCGGGCCACGCTTCGACTGCCGGCTTCAATGATGTGCAGCATTTTGTTTCGGGGCGCCTGACACGCTGAGGGCGCTCTGGGAGCCTCATCGCGAGCAGGCCATCGGCAAATGCTCGCGATGTTCTCAAAAAGCGTTTAAAAAGCCGCGTGTATATAAATGCTCATTCAACATGTTGCCGACAGGAGCGCTAAGATGCTCTGTAACTGCCGCGATGCGGCTTGTGCCGAAACGCGAACAGACCCGGCTCTGCTTGTCGGCAACCATGAATCCAATACAGCCAGGTTGATGAAGAAGTATGGCAATGCGCAAAACTGATAGAGAAGCCTTCTTGTGCTCGGTACTGGGGAACGAACAGCCTCCCGCGCACCTTGCAAGAGCTGTTATCGAGGAAAAACTGCGCAACGCTATCATTGATGGCAGCCTGCCAAGCGGCACAGCGCTGCGCCAACAGGAGTTGGCCACGCTTTTTGGTGTCAGCCGCATGCCGGTCCGCGAGGCCTTGCGCCAGCTCGAAGCCCAGTCACTGTTGCGCGTCGAAACCCATAAAGGTGCTGTGGTCGCCCCGCTGATCACAGAAGATGCCGTGGACGCCTACGGGCTGCGTATCCTGCTGGAATCCCAAGCCCTGCGCCTGTCCATTCCGTTACTGGATGCAGAAGACCTGGCCACGGCACGGCGCTGCATCGAGGCCCTTGAGGTTGAAACCGACTACTCGAAGATGGGCACTCTCAACCGCCTGTTTCACATGGCGCTTTACGCCAAGACCCCCAACAAGCGCCTGATGCGTCTGGTTGAAGAAGGCCTGAACGAAGAGGAGCGCTTTCTGCGCTTCAACCTCTCATCAATGGGCCTTGGCAAGCTGTCTCAGGATGATCACTGGGAATTGCTGCGTCTTGCCGAAGAAAAGGCTGTTGAAGAGATCGTGGGTGCTCTGCAGAACCACCTCAACCGAGGTGTCAAAGCCATCACTCAATACCTGAACAGCAAAAAGGCCGAGCAGGAAAAAACACCGGCACGCCAACGCAAGAAAAGCATCGCCTGAATCAATCGCGGTTGATCGTCTGACCCGCGCGGCCTGACGCTTCCCCTTCCCCCTCACGCTGCCACTCGTGCGCTGCGAGCTATCTGCTCGCGGGCAGCGCTTTTATGTCTGTTTTCCTGAACCATCGGGTTGGTCTGTCTCAGGAATAAGGCAAACTCGGTCGTGACCAAGGCGGGACCCTACCGGAGGGTTGCTCCCTGGTCACTCTTGAACTGCCCGTCAGGTGCAGGGCAGCGATCTGTTCCTTTGAACGTACTGAGAAAGGAGTTCCTGCAAGGGCAACAAGGCATTGGAAGTCGTTTCCGATCGTGCCCGCAAAAAACACAAAACCTGGATTGTTTTGCATAACAGCAACGCTGAGCGAGGCATTCGTTCATTATTTATAATTTTGGTGCTTATCCACCGAAAGGGTTGCTTACATCCCTATAAAACTCACCGAAAGAGTTTTATATAGCAACTTACATCCTCGAAAAACAGCAACTAAAATAATGTTAAAAAATAATTGCGCATTACATTACAAGTGCTTTAACTTTTATTTGCAGCCCGTATCAATGGTCGGCACCCCCAGGCTGTCCGGCCATGCCCGCACAGGCTGCTGCTTATAGCACCATGGCTCTGCAAAGGACCTTGCAACGGAATACCTGACGTTAACGGTTACTGATCGTTTCAACTAACAGGCTCTCGCTTGCCTGTTATTCAGGTCCGCTGCCGACTGTTCGAAAACGAAAACTGTAACTCGGCTACACGTTACAGACAAAACTTGTATTTAAGACTACCGGGATATCGCCATGCCTTGTCAGAAAACGCTACTAGACCTCAAGAAAACAGAACTTAGCCAACACCCCATCTTTGCTGAAATCAATTCACTGGAAGTGCTTAAACGTTTTATGGAAACCCATGTATTCGCCGTCTGGGACTTCATGTCACTGACCAAGCGGTTACAGCAGGAACTGACCTGCACCCAGTTGCCCTGGTTGCCGCCTCGGGATGCATCGGCCGCCAGGCTGATCAACGAAATCGTGCTCGGGGAAGAATCCGACGACAAGCTGAGCCACGGCCACTACAGCCACTTCGAGCTGTACCTGGATGCCATGCGCGAGATTGGCGCCAGCACCTTGCAGATCGAACGCTTCGTCGAGCTGCAGAAACAGGGCGTGCATTACACAACCGCATTGCAGCGCGTCAACGCCGGTCAGGCCGCCTCGGTATTCGTGACCCACACACTCAATACAGCGCTGCATGCACCGGCCCATAGCGTGGCAGCAGCTTTCCTGCATGGTCGCGAAAGCGTTATCCCGATGATGTTCCAGAGCATCCTCGATGAATGGGGCATCACCGTCGATCAGGCACCGACCTTTCGCTACTACCTAGAGCGCCACATCGAAGTCGACTCCGAAGACCACGGCCCGGCGGCCGAGCAGTTGCTGGCCAGGCTAGTCAACGGCGACGAGCAGCGCCAGCGCGAGGTGTATCAGGCCGCCATCGCCGCCGTGGATAGCCGGGTCGAGCTGTGGGACACGCTGCGCATGAGCATGCGCTCGCCATTGATGCAAGCCAGCGCCTGACCTCGCGCCGCAAGCCCCTCTACAAGGAAGCCATCATGAAAGCAGAAGACTACAGCTCGTTCATTGATGCCTGGGAAGGTCGCGCCACCATTCGCACTCGCCCACGCCGGATCGTCGAAAACGATGAAAAACTGATCTATCCCCTGAGTCGCCAGCCTCTGGTGCTGAGCGAAACCTTCACCCGTGAGTGTCCGCACCTGCGCGATTACGCGCTGGTGCAAAGCCTCTACAAGTTCATCAACGATGTCGTGATCTTTGAAACCGAGATCGTCGACAAGACCGCGCGCAGTATCGCCAAGAACAACTTCGCGATCCGCTTTCCTTTCGCCTGCCGCTACGACGCCATGACCGTGGTCGTCGATGAGGATTACCACGCTCTGGTGGCGATGGACTTCATGCAGCAGACCATCGCTCTGACCGGGATCGAACCGATTCGCCTGCCCGATGAGATCGAGCTGAGCCGCGCCATTCCTGCCGCCCTGGCCCTGGCGCCGGAACATCTGCGCAGCGCCGTGGAACTGATCTGCGTGGCCATTGCGGAAAACACGGTCACCAACGATGTAGCGGCCTTCGCCAAGGACGACTCGGTCAAGCAGTCGGTCAAGGGGCTGATGGCCGATCACCTGCTGGACGAGGGGCGCCATTCCGGGTTCTGGGCGCGGCTGGTGCGTATCTACTGGCACACCGCCCCCGAAGCGGATCGAGAGTGCATCGCGCGCATCATGCCGGTGTTCATTGCTCAATATCTGACCAATGACATCCAGCACGGCTTCGATTTCATCCTGATCGACAATCTGCAGGTCGCGCCGTCCGTGAAGCAGGCGCTCAAGGATGAAACCATGGCCGTGAGCTTTCCCATCAATCGCCATCATCCTCTGATTGGCAATATCGTGCGCTTCTTCAAGACCAGCTCGATGCTTGAAGCGCCTTGCGTGCAGCGGGCACTGGCCGACTACCTGCCAGCCCAGGGAATCCTCCAATGAAACGCCTGGAGATCGTGCTCATCGGTCAGAGCCTGACCCTGAGCGAACTGCACACAGAATTGCTCGCGCACGGACACTCGGTGCATCACTTGAGCGATCAGGACGGACTGCAGGCGAACGCTGTCGATAACGCCTCGATCCTGGTCGAGGATGGCAGTCTGGAGCTGAGCGGTGAACGACTCAAGGCATTCGGCAGCGCCGATCACTTGAGCCTGCGGGTCGGCTTGAGCCCGAATGTACCGGAAGGTCTGCCACGTCTGGAGTTGCTGTGCTGGCACGGCTCCACAACGGCTCAGCATCTGATCGTCCGTGAGTGGCTGCCCGTTCAGGAGTCGGGCAACGGCCGCATGTTGCGTGATGTGGCCATCGCGGAGTTTGTCGATCAGGCAGCGCTGCTGATCAGTCGCCTGTCCAGGGACGAGAAGTATTTCAGCACCCTGGCCACCACCGCTCCCGCACAAAGCGAATGGCAGCAAGGCCTGCAGACCATAGACCATCAGTTGTTCAGGCATCGTCTGAATCAGACTGACCAGCCGCATCTGCTGGCACTGGCGGATACGCCGCTGGTGGAGCGGCTGGAGCAAAGTTTTCAGACTTTCGCGGAGCGTTCGGCGCTATCGATTGCCGGTCAGGTACTCAGCTATCGCGAGGTGTACGCGCAGGCTGTCGCCATCCAGCGTCATTTGCGGCCGCTGATCGAAGCCCGGCAGCACGCAAGTACGCCGGTGGTCATCGGCATCTGCCTGCCCAAGTCGGTTGCGCTGTATGCAGGCATTCTGGCGATTCTTGGCAGTGGTGCAGTCTATCTGCCGCTGGATCCGAGTCAGCCTGTCCAGCGCCAGCAATACATTCTGGAAAACTCGGGCGCCCTGCTGTTGTTGCATGACGGCTCGCATCCCTTGGCCAAAGCCGAGTTTCCTGCGCTGGATATCAGCTCGATCCAGGCAACAGAGCTGGATCAGCCACTGACTCGTCTGCGACCTGACAGCGACTCGCCATGCATGGCGCTCTACACATCGGGCACCACCGGCCATCCAAAAGGCGTGCTGCTCAGTCAGCGTAACCTCAGCCATTTCACCGCCTGGTATGCGGAGTACGTCAGTCTGTCGGAGCACAGTCGGGTATTGCAGTTCTCGACACTGAGCTTCGACTCGTCTGTCATTGATATCTTCCCGACCTGGCTCAGCGGTGCGGAACTGGTGATCCCGGACGACGATCAACGCCGCGACCCCCTGCGACTGGTCAGCCTCCTGAAAGACGGCATCAGCCATGCGTTTCTGCCGCCGGCATTGTTGAGCATCCTGCCGCTGGACGAGCCGCTGGGCCTTGAGCATGTGATGACCGGCGGCGATGTCTGCGAGCCCTATGTCATCGAGCACCTGACCCGACAGTGCCACTTTCATAACCTCTATGGCCCGACTGAAGCCACGGTGCTGGTCACCGCCGGACAGTTCAAGCCCGGCAGCAGCAACCGCAATCTGGGACGCCCCATCGCCAACAGCCAGGTCTGGATTCTGGATGAGCAGTTGCAGCCGGTAGCGGAAGAAACTCAGGGTGAGTTGTACATCGCGGGCCCCGGCGTGTGTCTGGGCTACCTGAACAATCCCGAGCTGACGGCCGAACGCTATGTGACGCTGACCTTGCCGGACGGACAGCCATTGCGCGCTTACCGAACCGGGGACATCGGCAAGTGGATTCCTGACGGCATCGAGCTGGCCGGACGTCGTGACAATCAAGTGAAGATCCGTGGGTTCAGGGTCGAGCCGGAAGAAATCGAACATTGCCTGCGCAGCAGCCAGTTGTATCGTCAGGTTGCCGTGGTCGTGGATGCCCAACGCCGCATTCTGGCGTTTGCCGCTCAGCCACATGAAGCTGAAGAAGTCGCCTTGCAGGCATTGAAAGCCCATGTGCAACGCCTGCTGCCCGACTACATGCATCCCGGCGCCTATACGGTTCTGGCAAACATGCCATTCGCCAGTAACGGCAAGATCGACCGCAAGGCCTTGCTGGAAATACCGGTGAGTTTCGCTGACCAGCAACCCCGTCGCTTGCCGGAAACAGAGCAGGAGCAAAAGCTTCTTGAGCTGTGGGCCGAACTGCTTGAGCTGCCCATCGGGGACATCTCCACCGACGAAAGCTTCTTCAATCTGGGTGGCCACTCGATCCTGCTGTCGCGCATGTTGCTGGGGATTCGCGAACGGTTCGGGCGCAGTATTCCCATCAACCGTTTTATCGAAGCTCCTACCGTGCTGACACTGGCCAGCCTCATTGAAAGCGAAGGCGTCTCAAGCTATACCGTCAGCCCGCAAGCGCTGCTGGACGCCAATGCCGAACTGGAAATACCGGTGCTGCCGATCAGCCAGTTGGGCGATGTTCACAAAGTCATCGTGACCGGCGCCAATGGCTTCCTCGGCGTGCATATCGTCGAAGCGCTGCTGGCCTGGGGAGCAACGGAAGTTGCCTGTCTGGTGCGCGAAGGCACGGGACAAAGCGCCCACGAACGCTTCGTTCAGTCGCTGCGGGAAAATCGCCTGGAGCATCTGGACCTGAGTCGGGTGACGGTCTATCCCGCCGACGTAACCCAGCCGCAGCTTGGCTTGAACGATGAGGTGTATGAGCGACTGGACCGGGACTTCGGTGCGTTGGTGCATAACGCGGCCAATGTGAACCATGTCCAGGATTACGAAACCCTTATCCGCGACAACGTGGCACCGGTCTTTGAATGCCTGCGTCTGTGCGAGGGGCGCAGCAAGAAGATCTTCAACTTTGTTTCCACGCTATCGGCATCCAGCGCCGTGGATGCAGCCGGCAGCGTGCTGGAGCAACCGGCCGCCGCTACGCCGCCGATCTACATCAAGAACGGCTACAACCTGTCCAAGTGGGTCGCCGAGCGCGTGCTGCAGCGGGCCAGGGATCAAGGCGTGTGGGTGAACATTTATCGCCCCGGCAACATCGCTTTCAACAGCGTCACCGGCGTGTGCCAGCCACAGAAAAACCGCTTGATGCTGATGCTCAAGGGCTCGCTGCAACTGGGCAAGGTCCCGGAGTTCGCCATGAACTTCGATCTGATGCCGGTGGATTTCCTCGCCCGTTTCATCGGCTTCCATGCCAGCCGCTATCAGGCCAACCGTGCGGTATTCAACCTGCACAACCCCGAACCCTTGAGCTGGAACAGCTACGTGGATGCATTCCGCGAGGCCGGGCGTGAGTTCGAGATGGTCAGCGTGGCGCACTGGCAGACCCAGCTCAACCGGGTCGACAGCCAGAACGCGTTATTCGGCGTGCTGGGTTTTTATCTGGACGGTTTCGAGGAAGACATCGGCGACATCTCGATGATCGAGTACCAGAACGCTCTGGCCGGTATCCGGCACATGGGCGAGCACTACCCGCAGAAAACCCCGGCGCTGCTGCGCAAGGGCTGCGATTACCTGAAAGAAATCGACTTTATCTGAAGCATCCCCAACCCAACGTGAAATACATGGAGAATCACATGAGCTCAATCAACACTCTGCAACCGGACACGCTGATCAAGAACCCTTCGCTGTGTAAAGTCGTATCGGCCGTGGAAATTCCTGCCGATGCCAATAGCGTCTGGGCGATCGTCGGTAACTTTGGCGGTTTCCAGGCCTTCATCCCGGCGCTGGAAAGCACTGAGGTGACGGGGAAAGGCGTCCGTTCGGTGCGCAAGAAACTGTTCAAGGACGGCAACGTCGCCATCGAACAACTGAACTCTCACGACAACAATGCCCGCTTCATGACCTGGTCGCTGATCTACACCAGCCTGCCGGTGGGCAACCTGTGGGCAGCGATGACTGTGGAATCCACGGGCGATAACGATTCGGTTGCGACATGGACGATCATTGCCGAACCCGATCAGGGTGGCCCTGAAGCCCTGCCAGGCTTTCAGGAGTTTCTACAGGGCTTCGCTGACAGCGCCATGAGTAACGTGCGCAGCCTGTTTGCCTGATACTTGCGTGAACCGACCCGCTCAGCGCCAGAAGCCTGAGCGGGTTGAGGCATATGGGCGGTTGCAAATTGGTGGGCGCTTTAACACAATGCGACTCATTATCATTTGTGTGGCGCCGGGATGGCGCATCCCCATGCCTTCTCAGCACTCAGCCCTGCATACGCTCTACAACGATCACCATGGTTGGCTCCATTCATGGCTGCGCAGCAAACTGGGCAATGGCGCCGATGCCGCCGACCTCGCCCAGGATACGTTTGTACGGCTGCTCAATCGCAGCGAACTGCTTGAGCTGAAAACCCCGCGAGCCTTCCTGCGCACCGTTGCCAGAGGCCTGGTCATCGACCATTGGCGCCGTGAAGAACTTGAGCGGGCCTACCTGGAAGCCATTGCTCATTTATCACCCAGCGAAACCCCGTCGCCCGAGTCCCGCGAGCTGGTTTTCGAGCTGCTGGAAAGCATTGCCCGAATGCTCGACGGCCTCAAACCCAAAGTCCGGCAGGCGTTTTTGCTGGCTCAATGCGAGGGAATGCCACACAAGCAGATTGCCGCCCAGATGGGTGTCTCCCTGCGCTCGGTCGAACGCTACATCGCCGACGCCCTTTATCATTGCTATCTGCTGCGATACGACGCATGAGCCGTACCTTGCAGCCGTCTCGCCACAACCAGCCTTCGCCGCAGGTCGTAAGGCAGGCCATCCAGTGGTCAATGCGCCTGAACGTCTCGTCAGCCGACCCGGATCTGCGCAAGCAATGTGAACAGTGGCGAACCGAGCACGCCGATCATGAGTGTGCCTGGCAACGTATCCAGACCCTGAGCAATGAGCTGAACAGCAGCTTCCAGGCCTTGCCCGGATCGGGAGCCGCCTTCGAGGCACTTGAGAAAAGTGCGCAGCGACTGGGACGCAGGCAAACCCTGAAATTACTGTCCGGTATCGCAGTGCTGGGCTCCGCGGCCTGGCTCTCTCGTGATATCGCGCCCTGGCAACAATGGCAGGCCGACTTTGCGACCGGCGTGGGCGAGCGCAACAGCTATCGATTGCAGGATGGCACGGACCTGCAATTGAACACTGACAGCGCGGTGGATCAGGACTTCAATGCCCGGCATCGCCTGATAAACCTCACGCGCGGAGAGATTCTGGTTGCCTGCGGGGCCGACTCGCACAGTGTCACTCCGAGGCCGTTACGGGTGCAGAGCCGCCATGCTCTGTTTGAAGGGATCGGCGCACGCTTCGTTGTTCGTCAGGATCAGGACAGCACCCGGGTCAGCGTGACGAAAGGCAGCCTGATTATCCGTTCGCCTGCCACCTCACCTGTAGACGTGAAGGCCGGCCAGAGTTATTCGGTTTCCGGACAGCGCGCTACCCTGCTGCCGCCACTGGATATGGAAGCGGGCGCCTGGGCCGATGGTCTGATCGTGACGAAGGGGATGCGCCTGGGAGATTTCCTCGCGGAAGTCGGACGCTATCGCCGTGGCTACCTTGGGTGTGCGGATGACATTGCCGATCTGCGTCTTTCCGGTGTGTTCAGGCTGGAAGATACCGACAGGTTGCTGGAGGTTCTGCCTCAGACACTTCCTGTGAAACTCAGTTACCGCACACGCTGGTGGGTGACATTGCAGCGTCAGGCCTGATTATTTTTGGCGGGTCTGGCTCAGGTGTCCGGCATGGAGATCAGTAACCCTCCTCTTCTGATTGAACGTGACGGAACTGCCTCCCATGACACGGCCTCAAGGTATATCGCACTCATCCGACTCGCCAGCGCTGCGCATGGCCATTCGGGCAGCATTGATCTCCATGACTCTGGGCACAGCGGTCCTGCCGCTTCAGGTGCAGGCTCAGGAAAGCGCCTCATCAGCCAGTGCCATACGCAGCTATTCCATACCGGCAGCACCGCTGGGTGATGCACTGAATCAATTCGCCCGGCAGGCGGGCATCACCTTGTCCGCTACACCGGCACAAACGGCAGGAGCCCGCTCAACAGGATTGCAGGGTAATTATTCAGTCGATCAGGCATTGAGCATTCTGCTGGGTGGCAGCGGCTTGCAGGCCGTGTCACAGAATGGCAGCACTTATGTATTACGTGCGGCTGAAGAGCAGACGTTATCGCTGCCAGATACGGACATTCGCGGGTTTGCCCTGGGCAATGCCTTGGGCAGCATGGAAGGCTACAACGCGACTCACAGCCAGATCGCCACCAAGACCAGCACCTCATTGCTGGAGACCTCACAGTCTGTCTCAGTGGTCACCCGTCAACAGATGGACGACCAGGGTTCGCAGACGGTTTCCCAAGCCATGCGCTACACACCTGGCGTACTGACCAATCCCTATGGCGCTACTCATCGATACGACTATGTCGCGATGCGCGGTTTCAATGACGGGTCTGTGGATAACATCTATCTGGATGGCTTGAAGTCCATGGGGGATAGCGGGACCTACAGCACCATGCAGGTCGATCCGTACTTCCTTGAGCGGGTCGATATCCTCAAGGGTCCTTCATCGGTACTTTATGGCCGAAGCTCACCGGGCGGTCTGGTGGCGCTGACCAGCAAGAAACCTCTCTATGAGCCCTATCACCAGATCCAGGCCACTGCCGGCACACAAGGTCAGCGAGGCCTGGCCTTCGATTTCAGTGGCCCAGTGGATGAAGACAAACGCATTGCGTATCGTCTGATCGGGCTGACCGACAGATCCGACACTCAGTTCGATCATGTGGAGGAGAAGCGCTATGCATTGGCCCCCACCGTCAGCATCGATTTCAACGAAGACACGTCGCTGACACTGCAAGCTTATCTGCAGCATGATCCCGAAGGCGGTTATCACGGTGGTGTGCCGGCAGATGGCGCACTTCATCAACGCAACGGCCAGCGCATTTCACAGAACTTCTTCGATGGCGAGCCAGGCGTGGATGGTTTCAGCCGTGACCAGCAGTCATTCGGCTATCAATTCGAGCATCGCTTCAATGATGTCTTCACAGCCCGGCAGAACTTTCGCTACCTGGACTCCAAAGTGAAGAACGACCAGGTTTACGCCTATGGCTGGACCAGTGCGACGGGCAATGAACTGAACCGTTATTACTCGGGAGGCGATGAGCGTCTGCATGCATTCATCGTCGATAACATGTTGCAGGCGGAGTTCTTTACCGGCTCGGCCAAGCACACGACATTGCTCGGCATAGACTATCAACGGCGCAAGACCGTGGTTGACTGGACCAGCGGCCAGGCAGCCCCCCTGAATGCTTTCAATCCCGTGTATGGCAATTCCGCCATCAGTTATTACAGCCCAACCAGCTACCTGCGTCGCCTGGAACAGACAGGCCTTTATGTGCAGGACCTGATCGAGCTGGACAAGTGGCGTTTTTCCCTGGGACTGCGCCAGGACTGGGTGGAAACCTCGGACGAGAACCGACTGGCCGAGACCGGGCGTCCGGCAGGGACCGAAATCAGTGACAAGCGGACCAAGCTCACTGGCCGGGCTGGTGTGCTTTACCTGTTCGATAACGGGATTGCGCCGTATCTGAGTTATTCCGAGTCATTCAACCCGAACTCTTACTCCGACAGCAGCGGTAACCCGCTGGCACCCACGGACGGCACCCAATGGGAAGCCGGGATCAAGTATCAGCCGCCAGGTACCGAGAATCTGTTTACCGCCTCGGTGTTCCATATCGATCAGGAGAACCTGGCTTCCAAGCTGCCTCAAGAGAACTTCTATCGCCCTGTTGGCGCGGTACGTTCCCGGGGGCTGGAGCTTGAAGCGCATATGCAACTGACCGACAACTTCAAGGTGCTGGGCAGTTACACACTGACGGACATCGAATACTCGAAGTCGATGATCAGCACATTGAGTACCGCCACCAATCTCATCGAGAACAAAGGCAACTCTCCTACGCAGGCACCCAGACAAATGGCTTCGATCTGGGGTGATTATGCATTCGACAGCGGCGCTCTCGACGGGCTGCGTCTGGGCGGTGGTGTGCGGTATGTCGGCTATAGCTGGGCGGACGCTGAAAACACCATGAAGGTCCCGGCTTACACATTGCTGGATGCATCCGTGGGATATGACCTGAGCAAGGTCGGGCTGAAAGGTGTTGATGTGCGGGTGAATGCCAACAACCTGACCAACGAATCCTATGTGGCGTCATGCGCAAGCCTGAGCTTCTGTTACATGGGCGAAGAGCGAAATGTGAGTGCGACCCTGAGTTATCAGTTCTAAACAGCCGCTCTTACTCAGCAGCCAGCCTTCGACAATGGAGGCTGGCTTTTTCATGGGCGCTGATTGAGTACACGTTTGCAGGAAGCAGAAAGACAAAACCCATGTCTGCGGCAGCAGACAGGGGGGGTGGGGAGGAATTTTTGGCTGACCCAC
>NZ_JAIGPJ010000035.1:0-364 GCF_019719005.1 Pseudomonas cichorii | reverse complement strand
AACCTCCTTAGAAAGAACAAAAAAAAAAACCCCCTGCTCCGGGACAACAAGACTGGGGTTTCGGAATGAATCTTGACGATGACCTACTCTCACATGGGGAAACCCCACACTACCATCGGCGATGCATCGTTTCACTACTGAGTTCGGGATGGGATCAGGTGGTTCCAATGCTCTATGGTCGTCAAGAAATTCTGTGGCCGATCCGTTACAAGGTAACGTGTCAGCAAAATTGAGTGACTTCTACTTAAAGACAAAACCCCCACCTGCATTCGCAGATGGGGGTTCTGAATTTGAATCTTGACGATGACCTACTCTCACATGGGGAAACCCCACACTACCATCGGCGATGCATCGTTTCACTGCT